>JAAFJX010000017.1 GCA_013299045.1 Cytophagales bacterium
GCTTTCACTTCCTGCCACTTGTAGGATTTTGTTTGCACGTTCTGGCTAAAGAGAGCAGACTTTTTGGACAGGTCTTTTTCTAAATCATTGATTTGGTTTTTCATTCCTTCCAAGTCCAAATTTTGCTTTTTTTGTTCTTCTAAGGGCAGTTGGTAGAGCTTGGTGTAGGTTTCGCGCTGCTTTTTCCAGTTGTTGTACTGATTGACCAAAACCGTATCTCCGCTATTCAGAATGGTATTTTTCATTTTTTGGGTGGAAGAAAAAATGATGCCTTTGGTGAAGAGGGTCTGGTCGTAGAGATTAGCAGTAACAGCAGGCTTGAACGGTATATATTGATAAAAAAAGCTGTAAAAGTCATTAAAATAGTAACTAACCGAATACCAATGGGCTTGTTTTTCTTGCTCAGAGAAACTAGGAAACATAACTGAGATACTCTCATTTTTACGTTTAACTGTCTCTGAATAGTAAAAAGCAGCTTTCTCATAAAAGCCTTGAGTTTGATAAAGGCCAGCTAAAGCATAATTTATATAGCAGTAGTCATAATGTTCTTTACCGACCGCTTGCTCTTGAATCTTTTGAGCTTCATGGAACAATGAATCTGCTCTACCGTATAGCTTTTGACTTATGTAAAAAAATGCAAGGCCGTTGCAGGCAAGAGCATAGTCTGGGTGATTATTGCCAAGTATTTCCTCTCTGATTTTTTTAACTTCAGTAAACAATGCCCCAGCCTTGTCATAAGAACGCAACTGCTGATAAAGATGTGCTAAATTAATACAAGCTTTGCTATATTCAGGGTGCTTTTTCCCAAAAAATTCTTCTACAATATTCTTAAACTCTGTATAAAATAATTCTGCTTTTTCAGAAATTCCTAGCGCACGGTAAGTTCCTGCTAAGTTGTTGCAAAAGGCAGCATAACTGAGGTTTTTCTTGCCCGTAGCTGCTTCTTGAATATTTTTAGCCTCTATAAAAAATTTTTCTGCTTTATCATAAAACCCTAGCCCATGATACAGATTTCCCAGACCATTGCAAGCTGTGGCATAATCTGGGTGTTTTGTACCTAAAACTTCTTTCTTTATTTCTTTAGCTTCAATATAGAGTGGCTCTGCCTTATGATAAAACCCTTGTACATGATAAAGAATAGCTAGATTATTACAAGACGCAGCATAATCTGGGTGTTTTTTGCCAAATATTTCTTCTCTGATGCCTTTGGCTTCCAAATGTAACGGTTCAGCCTTTTGATAAAGTCCTTGAAAGTAGTAAGTTAATGCTAAGCTATTACAGCATCTTGCATAATCAGGGTGCTTTGTGCCCAAAGTGTTAGCTCTTATATCCTTAGATTCAATGAATAATGATTCTGCTTTACGCGAGTTGCCTATGTTTGAGTACAAAACGGCGACATTAAAAGCCACCTTCGCATAACTCGTATCCTTACCATGCTGCGCCTCCACTTTCTTGAGGGCAATTTGCAAAACAGAGTCTGCCTCTTTGAGCTTTTGTTGTTTGGTAAGAGCTTGCCCCAAACTATCTAACTGCTGCCAAGTTTGAGCATGGACTAAAATAGTCCCAAAGAGGAGAGCGGCCGTTAAGAATATTCGCATGATAAATTGTTTCATTTTATAGCTATCAGTATTCAAAAGTAATATTCTGATGTTTTGTCCTCAAATACCTTACCTTAATTTTATAATTGACTAAAAAACTGTGTCGTTTGAATTTAAAATGCGCCAATCACGCTTTGGCAATGAGAGAAAAACAGCGTTAATTTGCAGTCAGAAACATGATAATTCTTTATGTATAAGTCCTTAGTGCGCCCTTTGTTATTTGGGCTAGATGCCGAAAAAGCACACAATCTTTCCCTCAAAATGTTGGATTTTTCTTACCAAATACCTCTTTTTGAGAGCTTTATGGGAGTTAAAGGTGGTTTGCCGCACCCTAGTTTAGAGCGCGAGTTGATGGGCTTAATTTTTACAAATCCTATAGGGCTGGCGGCTGGCCTAGACAAAAACGGTGAACATATTTTGAGCCTAGAAGCACTGGGTTTTGGTCATATTGAGGTGGGCACTGTTACGCCACGTCCGCAGGAGGGTAACCCTAAACCTCGCCTGTTTCGGCTAGTCCGAGACCGCGCTGTGATCAACCGAATGGGCTTCAATAACAAAGGTGTGGAAGCGCTCAAACGCCAACTAGATAGGGCAAAACCCGATACCACAGCCATCATTGGTGTCAATATAGGCAAGAACAAAGATACACCAAACGAAGAGGCAGACAAAGATTATCTTCTTTGTTTCAATGAGTTACATGAATGGGCAGACTACTTCGTTGTTAATGTCAGCTCGCCCAATACGCCCAATTTAAGAGCATTACAGGACAAAGAGCCACTAACTAATTTGTTGCTCAAGCTCCAAGAAGCCAACGAAAAGCTGCCAGCCAAACGCCCCATTTTGCTCAAAATAGCGCCAGACCTCACACCAGAACAGCTAGAAGATATTGCGGACATTGTTCACAGCACAAGCCTGCGCGGTATTGTTGCCACCAACACCACCATTGAGCGAAAGGGCTTGAATACTTACAGCCACAAGCTAGAAAAAATTGGTGCGGGAGGTTTGAGCGGGCAGCCGCTGACCAAAAAAAGCACCGATATTATTTTAAAAATGCGGCAACTTTTAGGTAGCGGGAAGGTCATTATAGGAGTGGGCGGAATCATGAGCGCCAATGATGCACTTGAAAAGCTAGACGCGGGTGCAGACCTTATCCAACTCTACACAGGTTTTGTTTATGAAGGCCCCAAACTCATTACAAAAATTCTCAAAGCAGTCCAAGACGATATAGACAAGTAATTGTCTGAAATTTAAAAAGATTGCTCACTAGTTTGGCAGAATAATTGTAAAATTCTACATTTGCAGAGCTTAAACACACACACATAAACTAACCAAAGAATGAAAGGCATCGTATTTTCTGAATTTTTTGAAATGGTAGAAGGCCAATTTGGTTTTGACATGGTAGACACCATTATTGCCAACGCCCAACTACCACATGAGGGTCTTTATGTAGCAGGCGGCACTTATCCACACGAAGAGATGGTCAAACTCGTTGTGGCTTTGGGTCAAGCCACTCAAACTAGTGTGCCAGACTTACTAAAGGCTTATGGCAAGTACCTTTTTCACCGTCTTATTGCTCTTTATCCCAAACTTGCTGAAGGAAAAAGCAACCCACTGGCTTTTATTGCTACTGTGGAAGATTATATACACATAGAAGTCCGTAAGCTCTATCCTGGTGCAGAACTGCCACGGTTTATAACGGTTTCTTACTCCGAAAAAGAACTGGTCTTGGACTATCTTTCGGCACGAAAAATGCAAGATTTTGGTTGGGGGCTTATGGAGGGTTGTGCAGAATATTATAAACAGCCTCTCAATATTCGCTATGAGTTCTTAGAAAACTCCGACGCTGTTCGCTTTTATATTGCTTTGGCCTAAAGCCGCACTATGTCCCTTGAAGAAGAAAATATATGGAAGAAACGCTTTGAACGCGAACGAGCACTCCGCAAAGAAGCCGAGCGTTTGTTAGAGTCCAAGAGCATGGAGTTGTATCAAGCAAATTTACATTTAGAGGATAAGATAAACGCAGAAGCCGTCGTTTCGGAAGAGCTAAGGCAGAGCAATGAGGAACTGAATGCTATGGTGGATATTATCCATCATCAAAAAGAAAAACTGGTTCACCAACACAGAGATATTCAAAAGAGTATAGATGTTGCTTTTGTTATACAATCTTCTTTCCTGCCAGCTAAAGCCGAAATATCGCGTTGTACGGACAAATATTTTATCCTAAATTTACCTAGAAACGTCGTTAGTGGCGATTTTTACTGGATACATCGAAAAGAGAACCGTAGTATTTTTGTCGTGGCTGATTGCACCGGGCACGGCGTTCCTGGTGCTTTTATGAGCTTGATAGGCAATGCTTTGCTTAATAAAATTATTTTGGATAATAACGTTTTTTTGCCTGACCATATTCTGTTTTATTTGCATCAATTTCTCTCCGATTTTTTCAAAAAAGGCGACCAGAACGTTCGTGAGGGCATGGACGTAGGCGTGTGTGTCTATAATCACGAAACCCACGTGCTCAAGTTTGCCGGAGCTATGACCTCCCTACACTACGCTGCTAATGGTGAAGTGGTAAGAGTAAAAGGCGACCGCAAAAGTATAGGTGGTAGGCGTTTTAATGATGACAAAGAATATCTATTTACTGCTCATTCTATAGAACTAGAGCCAGATATGGTTTTTTATTTGGCCACTGATGGCTACCAAGACCAGTTTGGAGGTGAGTTGGACAAAAGAATAACACCCACACGCCTAAGAAATCTCTTTCTGGAAGGTTATAAACGAGGATTTGATGAACAAAAAGAACGTTTAGAAACCTTTTTTAATGCTTGGAAAGAGGGCTATAACCAAATTGACGACGTACTGATTGTTGGTTTTGCATTCTGAAACCAAGCTTCAAAAGTATATTTTTTTGAAAGCCGATGCAACCATTTACTTACTCAACTGGTCTTAGCTTTATATATACTTTGTTCGCACAATATTCAGAACAATTTGCGTTTTTCTGAGTGCACTTAATAACTAAACCCATTCCAGCATGACTGATGCTGAACTGATAGCAGGCTGCATAAACGGCCAGCGAAAAGCGCAGGAAATGCTCTATAAGCAGTTTGCTTCTAGGGTAATGGGGGTGTGTGTGCGTTATGCCAACGAAAGAAACGATGCTGCTGATATTTTGCAAGAAGTTTTTATCAGTATTTTTGACAAAATACACCAAGTTACAAGCCCCGAAGCACTCCGTTCTTGGATTAGGCGCGTAGCAGTCAATACAGCCATCAATCACTTTAACAAAAATAAAAAAAGTTCCTTGCTCCTCAGCACCGATGACGTGCCCGAAGACCTTGTGCAAACTCGTGAAGAGGCGCTTAGCAATTTGAGTAATGAAGAGTTATTGAACCTCATCAGTAAACTGCCCGACGGCTATCGTATGGTCTTTAACCTCTACGTCATTGAGGGCTACACACACGAAGAAATTGGTGAGCAATTAGGAATTTCCGAAGGTACGTCAAAGTCCCAGCTGGCGCGTGCTAAAGCCCATTTAAAAACCTTATTGCATCAATCTTACGTCAAACAGTACTAGAACAACGGCTATTATCTTTTACAAAGAGCATTCTACCACCAACTATGAAAAATGATTTGAACGACCCTTTTGAGAAGCACCTAAAAGCCCGATTTGAGGACTTTGAGGCAGCTCCACCCAACGACGCTTGGGCAGAGTTGGCCTCTATTCTCGACGACAAGGCGATTGATGCCTACCAAGACGCTCAAGAAGGGCACTATTATACGAAAGATACCCTTGCCAGCATTCAAAGTAAATTCAAAGATTATCAACACACACCGCCCCAAGATGGCTGGAAGAATATTTTGGCCTATCTGAATGCACAAAACCCTACACCTGTTTCAACTTTCTTCTGGCGTTATGCAGTCGCTGCGGCTTGCTTTTTTGTCGCTATGTTTGTTTCCATAGAACTCTATGATAAACAAGAAGATAAGCAGAACCTTAGTTGGCAAAAAGGAGTAGGCAAGCTCAATCAGAACATAGAAAATTCAACGCTTGATAAAAGCATTCAGGAGCAAGCTAACGCAACAGGCCAAGAAAGTTATGCCCTCGGAAATACCCCAAAAACTAAAAATGAACGTCTGAGTCAAAGCTCAAAGCAAGTAGAAATCAGCTCTGAACCCGAAATGACGCTTGATAAAACGGAAAAACTACTCAGCGCGAATTATTTACAGCCTAAAAAATCCTCTATAAATATTTTGTTGCCTCTTGCAAACACCCAAAAGGTGAATGCAGATGCAAAAACAAAAGATAAAATAGAAAACCAATTACAAACCGCTCTCAAAACCTCTGATGCGGCTTTGTTGGCTTTCCTTGAACCCATAGCCATAGGCTCTTTGCCACTTCCTAAATGGCCAGTTACTGACCTCAAAAAACAAGAACTTCTCGCCACTGCGGTCTCTGTTAATTCTTCTGAAAAACATAGGAATAAACGCAACTGGTACGTGGGCGCTCAGGCAGTGGGTGTAGGCATAGGCAATTTTTTCAAAGCAAAAATTGTGGATAATTGGACTGCCACCAACCTCGCTACACACGTGAATGTAGGAACAGGGCTGGGTATTACGCTTGAAACGCCAATGAGCCAACGCCTCATGCTCTCGGCCAATGCAGAGTTCGCTCAGGTTAGCTATCTCGTAACGGGTAGCGCTATTTCTGTTAAGCCAATCGCTTTCAATACCAATCAAAAAGACTCACGTACGATGGAAATGACCCCTGAGTATGGGCGTTATGAGTTTTCTACACAGTACAATTTTAGAGTAGCCAACGCCTCATTTTTGCTAAAATATGTGGTGGCAGACAATCCTTATTGGACGCACGCCATAGGTGCTGGAGCTGGTGTAAGTTGGATTGTGGATAACATGAACAGCGAGCAAGCGGTGAGCGCTGGTCAGTTCAAACTCACAACAAACCCACTCGGCCAAGAAACTATAACTAGCCCTACTGCTTCTTTGGGCTACCATGGTGCTTACAAAATTAACAGCCGCCTGCGCGCCACGTTTGATTTACAAAGCACAATAGCCATGAGCAGCCAAGAGGCCACCAGCATGACTTACAACTCGCGTATGGTGTTCAATACCGCTAAAATTGGCATTGGTTATAAATTCTAAATGACTTCATGCCTAAATGGCGTTTGATAATCCTTGCATTCAGGCCACTAAACGCGCTTTTGGTGGCTTTTTTGTATGCCTTAGTATGGCCTCATGTGCCTGAAAACGAACAGAAACAGTTTCTTTTTTGCATGATTACGGTCATTGCAGTTATGCAGGGCGGCTATTTAGTCAATGATTTCTACGACACAGAAACAGATAAACTTAACCAGCGCTTTCAGAATATTTTTTTGCAGGACATTCCTCCAAAATGGCTTTGGGGACTTTATGCACTACTAAGCAGCATAGGATTATGCGGATTTCTATCTCTCAGCGCCTTTCCCAAAGGGCTTCTGACTGCCTTCATAATAGTTTTGCTGTGGGTTTATGCAGCTTACTGGAAGCGTGTAGCACTTTTGGGTAATATCCTAGTCGCTAGTTTGATAGGCTTGGCGGTTTGGTGGGCAGTAGAAAACAGCAGCCTGCCTCTCTCCATCAAATCTTATTTTGTAAGTTTTGCATGGCTACTGAACTTGGTGCGCGAAATCAACAAAGATGCAGAAGACCTAAGCGGCGACAGCCAAACTAAAGGCAAAACATTGCCGATACGTATAGGTTTACGCTCTACCGCATGGTTTTGTCTGTTTTTGATGGCAATAGGCTTGGTGGGTTGTGTCATCTGTTCTAGCCTTTTCTTGAGCCAAAAAGACCCCATTTTTATCTTGATAGCACACTTTATTAGCCTAATAGCTGCTTATACTTACATTCTGTATTTGTTGCTAAAAAGCAAAAAGAGCACAGATTTCAAATCGGTCAGTCTTTGGCTAAAAGTTCTTTTTCTACTAGGTCTGTTGCAAATTTACTGGCTATAAAGCTATTGGGCTTTGCTCACTCCCGCACTTGCAAAACTGGCCATGTTATTCAAGAAAGCTACTGCTGCCACCAAAAGCGGGTAAGCCAGAGCCGCTCCTGAGCCTTCGCCCAAACGCAAACCGAGTTTCAGTAAGGGTTTCGCACCCAAAAAATTGAGGGCGTGTATATGACCGCTCTCATCAGAACAATGTGCAAAAACGCAATAATCCAATATTTGCGGGGCTAGGGCATGAGCTACCAAAAGTGCAGCTGTGCAAATAAAGCCGTCCACAACAATAATCATACGCATCTCTGCGGCTTTAAGCATAGCTCCCACCATTTGCGCAATTTCAAAACCGCCTACATTCGCCAGAGTTTCTAGGGCATGCGCATCTTTGGTATAGTTCTCTAATATCTGGCCGAGTATTGCTATTTTATGCTGTAGGCCAGCGTCGTCTAAGCCAGTTCCTCGCCCAATACATAGCGCCAATGGGATTTTGGTAAGGCACTGCATGAGCAAAGCGGCGGACGAAGTATTGCCTATTCCCATTTCGCCAAAGGCGATGACGTTGCAGCGTTTCTGGGCAATATCCTCAACAAGGTCTGCACCTCTAATCAGAGCCTGCTCGCACTCTTCTTGGCTCATCGCTGGTTCATAAAGTGCACAGCGTGTACCATTTGCAATTTTTTGGTGAACAATGCCACCTAAAGTGCTCAAATCGGCTCTGACACCTGCATCTACTACCAAAAGTTCTAAGCCGTTTGCCTTGCAAAAAACATTGATAGCCGCGCCGCCACCCACAAAATTATGAACCATTTGAGCAGTAACTTCGGCTGGATAAAGGCTCAAGCCCAAATCTGCAAGGCCATGGTCTGCTGCAAAAATAAGCGCATGAGGGGCATTTAGGCGCGGCTTTAGTGTATTCTGAATTAAGCCTATTTGCAAAGCCAAATGTTCTAACTGCCCCAAAGAGCCTAGTGGCTTTGTTTTTTGATTTATCTTTTCTTGCAAAGCAGTTTGAAGCTCCTTAGAAACAGACTCTATATTGACAGAAAACATTGTAAATTGGGATTATTTAAAATCACTTGCTTGAAAGGTTTGTACTTTCCTAACCACGGGCTTGCCGCGTTTGGTGCTCTCGTCTTGGGCTGCCTCATAGAGCACATAAACCCCTTTTTTCAGCATGATGTATAAATCTAACTGTAAACCAGCCCAAAAACCACCGCAAATAGCCAGAGCACCCTTCGGAATGACGTTAGGTGCGCCAGATTGATAAGGCCCGTCCTTGAGTTCCATATAGAAAACAGGTGCCTCAGCCTTTTTTCCGTTCAGTACCACATAGAGCTTGGTTTGAGGGCCTTCGTCAGAATTTGCGTCTGCAAGAACCTCATACTCAAAACTGAGCTTGGCTGTTTGGGCATAAGCAGAAAGTGAGCAGAACGCAAGCCCTAGCAAAAAAAACGAAACAAAGCGCATCATATCCTTTAAGGATAAAGTTATTTAAAATCAGAGTATTTAAATGTTTTTAGCTTGGTAACGACAGGCTCGGTCGTGCTTTCATCTTGTGCAGATTCATAAAGCACATAATCACTGCCTTCTTGCATCAAGTAAATGTCCAACTGCAAACCTGCCCAAAAGCCGCCACAAACTGCTAAAGCCGTTTTAGGAATACCGGGATTAGGTGCGCCAGACTGATAAGGCCCATCTTTGAGTTCCATGCTGACTTCAGGCCCTTCAGCCTTTTTGCCGTCTAGTGCTATATAGAGCTTTGTTTTAGGCCCTTGGTCTGAGTCCACATTGGCGAGTTCCTTGTACTCAAATGTAGGTTTGTTCTCTGTAGAAGCAGCCTCACTTGTCGCAGCAGTTTCTGTATTGTCGGCGCTTGTTGTTTCAGAGGTGGTATTACCAGAGCTGCAAGCCATTGTACCGCAGGCTAATAAAATCAAAATTATCTTTTTCATGTTGTAAATAAGGCGAATGTGTTGTTCTGTGCAATGTAGCCCAAAACGTCTTTATGTTTTTCAAAAGAGATGCAATAAAGGAATTTTTTTTGGTATGGTGAATGAAAATAGTGTTTATTTTAGGTAGTTTGACTCATCTCGTCTTAAACGGCACTTCTCTTTTCATAATGCCTTTTTTTCTTCAAAGTAATCTGAACGCCAATAGATAAATCTTGAGCTTTGTGTTGGGTGCTCATACCATTAATCTAAAAAAACGTTACTTTAGCAACATAAAAGCAGTTAAATAGTTTAATTTTACAGAAGCGAATCCTATCCAAGAATGATGACCAAGTTGTTTTGTGTACCAATACTTATTTATTTTTGTCTACTTTCCATCTCAGTTCACGCGCAAAAAGCAACAAGCACTGCCACTGATTGTGCGGAATTATGCAGGCAAATGAAATCAAATGGAAGCCTTAATCAGATTAAATTAATTGAGCAAATAGAAATTCTGGGCAAGTGTCTGTCAGAAAGACAACAAAATGACACCATTTTTTATGAGTATCTCAATTTAAAAACCACCTATTTTCTTAGACAGAATATGCTGGATTCGGTGGAAATTTATTTTCAAAAATCAATTGCCTTGAATGATAAATTGAACGATAAAGATATTCAGCTATCTATTGAATTTACGAGAGGCCTCGTTTTTCAGAAAAGAAAGCAAATTGTGGAAGCCATAAAATTGTATCAAAAGATATTACCTGCTGTCCATAACAGCAAAAACAAAGTCATGGAGAGCCAATTATTACACAATTTGGCAACAGTTTATATTGACTTACACCAATACGAAGCGTCTATTTCTTACATAGAAAAAGCACAGAGACTTATTCTTGAATCCACTGACTTTTTATCACAGGGCAAGATTTCTATGCAGTTGGCAGACCTTTGTTTACAAACCAAAAGATTTGAGCAGGCCGAACAAGCAGCTAAGCAAGCCCAGCAAGCTTTTAGAAAAGCCAAACTAAAAGACTACACCAGAGCAGCAACTATTAGAATGGCTTTTGCTCAAAAAAAGCAAGGTATGGTTATGAGTTTGTTTTTTTTGGATACGCTCATAGCCTATCTACCTGATATCAGAACGGGAATATCAGGAAAAATTACCAAGAGCACTGCATACGTGGAGTTAGCCAATCTGCTTATTTTATCCAAGCACCAGCTCGTTTTGGCCGAACAACTGCTACAAGAAGCCTATCCAATTTGCGAAGACCTAAAGTTATCTACCAATATGTCCAATATTTTTTACGCTTATGCCAAGCTATATAACCTTAAAAAGAGCTATGATAAGGCGGAAGAATACTATGAAAAATATATCATATTGAAGGATAGTACTGTTCAGAACGGCTCAAGGCTACAACTTAATGGCTTAAAAATTTTGCATGATGTAGAGCAGCAAGACTATCAAATTCAATCGTTGGAGCAACAACAACAGGTCAGCAATTTGTCAATAATTATACTTGTCATTTCACTGGTCTTTCTGGCTATTTTAGCAGTATTCATTCGAATTTTGCTACAACAAAAAATAAAAATTGCTCAGAAAAAGATAGTAGAACAAAGCAACACTATTGAGAACCAGATGTTATCAAATAGCCAATTGGAAACAGAAAATGACAAACTGGAATCTGAAAATGATGCCAAAACAAGAGTGTTAGCCACAAGCACTCTGCACATCATTCAGAAAAATGAATTGATTAAACAGTTGAACCACGAGATAAGCCCTTTGCTGAGGGAAAGTGAACTTTCAGATGAGCTAAAAAAACAACTAACAATCATCAGAGGCAATATCAGGGACAATGATTTCTTTGAAACAAGCTGGGACAATTTTAGGCAACACTTTGAGCAGGTTCACCCCAGTTTTTTTGATAATATCAAACAAAAATTTCCGCACCTCACCCCAAACGACTTACGTCATTGTGCCTATATCAGAATGGGCCTATCCAGAAAAGAGATTGCTATGCTCATGAATACAAGCATAGATGCTGTAAAAATGGCACGGAACAGACTCAAAAAAAAGCTGTTACTGAAGGCCGAAGACGAAATAATCACAATTTTGACTAATGTATAAAAATCTCATTTTCAAGTAATTAAAATTCTGTTACCCCTTTGTTACCTACCCGAAAGTGATATAAGAGAACTTAAAAGCATAGTATTGCGGATATATTCTATTTAGTCAGTTAAAAATTAATCCGCGACAAAACCATGCTTAAAATTCTATTCAGAAGTCTTACTCTCATTTTTTTATTTACCATTCTGGGCGCTTCAGAGCTTTTGGGTCAGGGCGGGGTTTCGGTTACTATAGATGGTAGTAATCCTGACCCTTCGGCTATGTTTGATGTCAAAAGCACAAACAAGGGTATACTAATTCCGCGAATGACGCAGGTACAGCGCAATGCTATTGCTGCCCCTGCTACAGGCTTGCTTATTTATCAGACCGATGCCACACCAGGCTTTTACTACTACAATGGCACAGCGTGGGTTTCTATTACAGCCATTGTGGGTGGAGACAATCTCGGCAATCATACAGCCACTATGAACCTTAACTTGGCGGGAAATAGCGTAACAAATGCAAACAACGTAACCGCCACCGGAACAGCAATTTTGGGTGGAAACACCTACCCAATCGTTGCGGGCACAAGTGGACAAGTATTGACTACCAATGGAGCAGGGCTACTGTCATGGACAAGTGGCAGCCTTTTTAATTGGGGACTCACTGGCAATGCCAGCACAAACCCCGCTACAAACTTTCTGGGCACTACGGATAATCAGCCTTTGATTCTCAGAACCAACAACATAGCCAGAACACGCATTACTACCAAAGGACAAATAGAAACTTTGAATACAGGCAGTTCTGTATTTTTAGGCGAAGGAGCAGGCCAAAATGACGACTTGACAGCTAACCAAAATGTTTTTGTGGGCTTTCAGGCCGGCCAACTAAACACAACAGGTAGCCGCAATGCTTTTGTGGGTTTTCAATCGGGCATCAATAACCTAACAGGTGTTGGCAACACAGGTTTGGGCGAGGCAGCTATGTTTACAAATACCGTGGGTAATTCAAACACAGCCATCGGACAACGCGCTATGGTGTCTAACACGGCCTCAAGTAACAACGTTGCAATAGGCCTAAGTGCCTTAGAAACTCAAAGTTTTAACAATGGGGGCGTGGCTTGGAACACGAATAACACCGCCGTTGGCTCTGGGGCTTTATTTTTTAACCAACCTACCAGCACTGGTGATGCCATCAACAATTCAGCCGTTGGGGTAAGTAGTTTGCGAAACAATACCACAGGGCGTGCTAATAGTGCATTGGGGGTAAATGCTTTGCTTAATACCTCAACAGGTATTCGCAATGTAGGCGTGGGTTTAACTGCTGGTGGAACTAATACCGTAGGCAGTAATAATACTTTCGTAGGAACAGATGCCAATGCTTTGGTCAATAACTTGGACAATGCGACTGCTATAGGACAAGCCGCTATCGTAGATGCTTCCAACAAAGTACGCTTAGGCAATAACGCAGTAACTGAAACAGATGCAGCCGGTGTACTGACTTATAACGCACAGAGCGCTCTCACTTCCGTAACTTTCCCTAATGGTAGAGGCGCAGCTGGCCAAATTTTGACCACAGACGGCGCGGGCAATACCTCATGGACAACAGCAGCGGCGGGCGGCTCAACCGAAACAGCCTCAAACGGCCTCACTAAAGTTGTTGATGACATCCAGCTGGGAGGTAATTTAACTGCTACTACGATTATCACACAAGACGCTGCCGAGCAGTTCAGAATCAATAACAACAGTACAGTGGCTACAAGCATTGATTTACAAAACACAGGTGATTTCCGCATTTTTGACGGTGGAGTCAATGCCTTTCAGATACTGGATAATGGAACGCTCACCATGGGTACAACCAACCAGTTCCAAATAGACAATACAGGCAACATGACCCGTATCAACAACGTTGTTACAAGTTTTCCTGCCGTACAAGGGGCTGCTAACACCGTTCTAACCAATGACGGTGCAGGCAATTTGTCTTGGGCAAACGGCAATGCCTTTAGCTGGAGGCTGACAGGCAACGCAGCAACAAACCCCGCTATCAATTTTATTGGTACGACTGACAATATTCCTTTTTCAATACGTGTCAATAACCTACGCTCAGGCTATATTGGAGATAATACGGAATACAACTCTTTCTTTGGATACAGAGCAGGTGTGGCTGTTACAACTGCTGCTGGCAACACCCTCATGGGGCAGGAAGCAGGCTTAGCCATAACAACAGGTAGCGATAATACGGCCATAGGTTCTACCTCATTATTGGCTAACATAGTGGGTGCGTTTAATACTGCCATTGGCTCTGCTGCCTTATCGGCCGCAACAAGTAGTTTTAACAGCGCATTGGGCGACAATGCTCTACGTAATACCTCTACTGGTGGTAATAATACAGGTATAGGACGGAGCGCTGGCCTTATCAACACAGTAGGCACAAACAATACCTTTGTAGGTTTTCAGAGCAATGCCTCTGCCAATAACTTAACCAATGCCACTGCAATAGGTTCGGGCGCTACTGTCAATGCCTCTAACAAAGTCCGTTTAGGTAGTAACGCAGTAACTGCAACAGATGCAGCCGGTGTATTGACTTACAACGCACAGAGCGCTCTCACTTCCGTAACTTTCCCTAATGGTAGAGGCGCGGCTGGCCAAGTGCTGACCACAGACGGCGCGGGCAATACCTCATGGACAGCGGCGGCGGCGGGTGGCTCAACCGAAACAGCCTCAAACGGCCTCACTAAAGTTGTTGACGACATTCAGCTGGGCGGCAACTTAACAACCAATACAACCATTACACAAACTGCTGCACAAAACCTAACCTTCGCAAACAATGGTACTGCCAACACCCTTATCAATTTGCAAAATACAGGCGATTTTGTGGTGCAAGACAACGGAGTAAATGCCATACAAGTACAAGACAACGGGACAGTGGGTATAGGAACAACCAATCAGTTCACCGTCAATAATACAGGAAACATTACCCGTATCAACAACGTTGTTACAAGTTTTCCTACAGTACAAGGCGCTGCCAACACCTTTTTGAGAAATGACGGCGCTGGCTCTCTCACATGGGCAACCGTTACCAACTGGGGGGTTACAGGCAATACAGGCACAGTGGCTGGTACTAACTTTATCGGAAATGTTGATGATGTCGCTTTGGAGTTTCGCATCAATAACCAGCGTGCTGCTTATATTGGTAATAGCGCCAACTACAATAGCTTCTTTGGGCATCAAGCAGGCTTAAGTGTAACAACAGGTGATGGCAATACTGCTATTGGCAAGGCCTGTCTTGCAAGCAATAATACAGGTGGGGCAAATACAGCCGTAGGACAGAGCGCATTAAACAGCAATACTTCGGGTGATTTTAATGTCGCAATAGGCATTAGTGCGTTATCAAACTCTAGCGTAGGAGACCAAAATATTGGCATAGGTGGTTCAGCTGGTAGTACACTTACTACTGGTGGATTTAATGTTTTCTTAGGAACATCTGCCACTACTTCGGGCACTACTCGCAGCAACGCCGTAGCTATTGGTACTAATGCGATTGTTGATTCCGATAACCGCATTAGACTGGGGGGTACTACACACACTTCTATAGGTGGTACAGTGGCCTACACTGTTATCTCTGACAAACGCTTCAAATTCAACGTTCAAGAGAACGTTCAGGGGCTTGATTTTATCAAACGCTTGAATCCTGTTACTTATCAGTTTGACTATGAAGGCTTGCACAAGTTCTACCAAAAGAGCAATCCTGCCCTGCCAGATATGCCGCAAAGTTCAGGTACTCAAATGAGGCAAATTGGGTTTATGGCGCAAGAAATTGATGCACTTTGCAAAGAAATGAACTTTGATTTTGGTGCTATAGACAGGCCAAGTAATGACCAGGAAGGCATTTATGGCATTCGTTATTCTACTTTTGTGCCTGTGTTGGTTAAAGCCATACAAGAGCAACAAACACAAATAGAAGACCTGCAAAAGGACAATCTGGCGTTAAAGTCCAAACTTGGCGAACTGGAAGAACTCAAAGTGCAAATGCAAAGAGTCAATGAGATTCTCAATATGCAAAGTTCTAACAGGTAGTCTGATGACAATGGTTTACATTCAAACGTAGCCCGAGAATATCATGTAGTGGGCTACGTTTGAAAAATCCCAAACACAGAATCAGTTAGTATTTTATCTGTAAAGATAAAACATCTTTCCTTTTTTTAATTCATTCTTAAAGTCTCTAAAATTATGGATAAATTGAATATGTTGATAGATGGTCGTGCTTATTATTTAAGGCATCGAGCGTCTGGTTTTTTCTTAGATGGAGATGTATCTGGTGATAATGTCTACCTAAAACCATTTGATGAGGATTATCCTGATAAGCAAGTGTGGATTGCTAGACAAAAAGACAAAGATAAAAGCGCGTTTTATCTTGTCAGAAAAATCAATAATGATTATCTAGCGGCTAATAATGCTACTGACTCTAGCTCAGAAGTTAGTCAAGAAAGCCATCCTGACGATAATGACTATTTCACAATTATACGCTACAAGGAAGAAGGTGTTTATGTGGGAGTCAGACATCATGGTACTAAAGCCATGCTAAATGCAGCCACCTCTTCGTCAGGGAGCAGTATTCCTGTTACTAAAGAGCCAGTAGGAGATGTGTTAAATCAATCTCAACTCTGGGAACTCTTTTCGGTGGAAGATTTTGTATTGCAAGTCAATGTAATTTCTATTACTTATACCAATGTAAAATACCCGGCTATATTTGACCAGATATTATTGACTCAGGGCAAGATAAACAATCAAACTTATGCCACCGTTGAGAGTAATGTTGAGGTGCAAAGAGCAGTAGAAGAAAGTTCTACATGGTCTTTTTCCTCGAACTCTGTTTTTTCCAGTGAAAGCACGTTTGACTTAACAGGGGTATTTTTTAAAGGAATACTTACGATGGGATTTTCGGAAACAATCACATTTTCAAGCTCTATTACAAAGGAAAATTCAATGATTCAGACCGAGTCAAAAGCCTATAATTACTCAACAAAGGTGTCCGTGCCAACTTTTACAAACTTGGTTTATAAAGGTTATCTGAACTACTCACCTAGTACAACTGCACAATTCCAGATGCTGCTAGAAATATCTGGAAAGATTGGAGATATGGTACTGACAGGAAAGCAGATTAAACAAGCCATAAAAAGCAATAACTTAGATTGGTCAGAAGAGAATTCATCAACAACGAGCGATTCTCTATTAGTCAAAGAGGGTGGTACGTTTTCAGGTGCGCATGGTGTAGACCTGTTTCTTGACCTCATGCTAGTAGACCCTACTATTAATAAATGTCAAATTTTCAATGGTTCACTTTACATAGGCGTATCGGATAGCAATCCAACTCCAAAAGCTGCTGCGGTTGGATACGTTGAAAACAATGAAACGACAGATTGGTGGCTCAAACGCGAAGATGGCTATTACAGGATACAAAACGTAAAAACAGGTTTGTTTTTGATGATGGATACTGATTTACAAATCAAACAAGATACGCATAGTGTTAATGACGGAAGGCAGTTGTGGATATTACCACCTGGAAATGCAGGCTGTATTCAAAATGCAAATGCAGCAATGCAGACACTCGCAATAGCCCCTAAAGATAATTCTAATTTGAACAATACACCTTTGTTTGGCGGTGTACCTAGTGCAACTAATCCCTCTATGCAATGGCAACTAAAACCTAGTTAGTCCTCCCTTAAAAAGTCTGGATAAGAACAAGCACATCAATTGATTGATATGATTTATCTGCTTTAGGAACACCCTCATGGTTTTGGGCAGCTTTTTCTCTCTATTTTTTGCTATGCCCTATGGCCAGAACTTTCAGCTCGCGCTTCAGTTCTGCATCAAGGCAAAAAGTAGAGAAGAGAAGTCTATCAAAGGCCGTCAAGGTGTTCCCAAAATAGGTAAACTATTCTCCTTAAATTTAGCTTACATCTATTGAATCTAAGAACGATTCTCAGGTGAATTCTGTTACTGAATTCAGCTCCAGTTCGCTTAAAGCCAAAATTGAAGTAGAAAAGCCTATCAAAAATATTGATAGCTATTTCTAGAATAAAAGAGCGTACTTAAACCACCTCAAAAATCCCACAACTTTCTTATTGCTTATAGTCTCCTTAATGACTATGGCCGCCTTTCTGATGAAACTCACCTTCAGTAATGGTGTCGCAGTGCCAATAATTCTTTTGTGAAAATTGGAACGGCTGCGTTTCCTGCCCGCCTTTTTTGGCAGCAAGCGTTTTTATAATAAGACGCTGACGCTCCTTGGCCAAACTTTCGCGCAGAGCCGCATCGCGCTCTATATCAAAATAACAAACACCTTCTATATAAGTTTGGGCAGCGCGGGCATACACCGAGAGCGGATTGGCCGTCCAGAGTACCACATCAGCGGTTTTGCCTACTTTGATGCTCCCTGTTTGTGCCTCTATTTTGAGCAGTTTGGCGGGGTTCAAGGTAACCATTTTAAAAGCCTCCTCTTCGCTCATGCCGCCATACTTCACCGATTTAGCCGCTTCTTGGTTCAAACGACGCGCCATTTCTGCATCGTCAGAGTTAATGGCCACCACCACGCCTTGGCTCGCCATAAGCGTTGCGTTGTACGGAATTGCGTCTTTTACTTCAAATTTATAAGACCACCAGTCCGAGAAGCTAGAACCACCAGCACCATGTTTGGCCATGATGTCCGCTACTTTATAACCTTCCAAAATATGTGTAAAGGTATTGACTCTGAACCCAAAACGCTCTGTCAGTTTCATCAACATATTGATTTCGGACTGCACGTAAGAGTGGCATGAAATGAGCATTTCGCCTTTCATAATCATCAGCATAGCCTCTAGCTGTAAGTCCATGCGCGTGCCGAGCGGATTTGCTTTTTTGGCCTTTTCGTACTCCCGTGCCCGTGTGAATGCGTCTTCATAAACCTGCTCTACACCCATACGTGTTTGTGGGTAACGCACGTAGTTGTCCGAGTTAGAATTTTTGACGTTTTCGCCAAGTGCAAATTTGATGCGCGGAAGAACATTCTGCATACGCATAGTCTCTGCGCTTTCTCCCCACTTCAATTTAATGATTGAGGACTGACCGCCAATAGGATTGGCAGAGCCGTGCAGTTGCTGAACCGCCACTACCCCACCCGCTAAGTGGCGATAAATATCAATATCTTCATTATCAACAACATCAGAAATACGCGACTCGGCGCTAGAGCTATAAATATATTCATTCACGCCTCCATTAATGCCTATATGTGAGTGTTCGTCAATAATACCAGCAGTCAGGTGTTTGCCTTCCGCATTCACAACAGTAGCACCGGCTGGAGCGGCAATATTCTGGCCTAACTTGGCTATTTTGCCGTTTTCAATCAAAACGTCCGTATTTTTCAGAATGCCATCGGCCTCGTTTGTCCAAACTGTTGCATTTTTGAAAAGCACCGTAGTCATTTTGGGCTTCGTTTCAAAGCCATAGGCAGCAAAAGGATAGTACATTTTGCCCAATTCTGGTTTTTCATTGGGCTTTTTGCTTGTATCGGCCTCGTTCTTTGGTGCAAATGCACTGGCTAAATTGGCCTCCCATGTTACCGGATAGCCATTTTCAAGTGTTCCGTTACCACGCCATGTTTTGGTATCGGTATTGTACCAACCACTCAAACGGCAGAGGTCGTTGGACTTCTCGTCGGCCTTAGTTTTGATTCTGTTGAAGTTTAAATAGATAGTTTGCCCATTTATCTTAGCTTGCAGCGGAATTTTAAGCGTATCTTGCTTGAGTTCAAAGTCCTGTTGAGTAGCTGTTTCCCCTTTAATGGCCAAGTCAAAGGCTTCGCTTTGGCCGATTTTGAGCTTAAAATTGCCGCGATGGTCATAAGCAAAAGCATCGTTTAGAATATGCCTCTTGCCCGCGTTCCAGTTTTCATAAATGACATTTTTTTCATTGAAAATGTCATGCGAAGTGAGCAAGAAGTTAGCAAAAGCGCCTTTTTTGAGGCATCCTAACTGGTTTTCTACACCCAGCAGGGCGGCAGGAGTCTGTGTGAGTGCTTTTAAGGCCAGCGTGGGGTCTAAGCCATGCTGAATGGCTTTACGGATATTGGCCAAGAACATTGTTTTGTCGGGCAGATTGTCCGAAGTCAGACAAAAATTAACTCCCGCTTGTGCCAAAAGAAATGGGTTTGCTGGTGCCATTTCCCAATGTTTGAGCTTCATCAAGTCCACGTAGTGTGCAGCCAGTTGGTCTTCTACGTCATAAGGTTTAGGAAAATTTACTGGCAGAATGAAAGTTGCTTTGGTGGCCTTAATGGTTTCAATACTTTGGTATTCGTTACCGCTGCCGCGAATAATATACTGCTTGTTAAACTCATCGCCAATTTTATCCGCTCTGATAGCATTTTTCTTATCTCCCGCCTCAAAAAACTGGGGTAGGCTTTGCAAACTATTCCATGCGGCTAAGCCTAAATTCAGACCATTCTGGGTATTTTTGCTATACCAACTTGCGTCCAAATACGTTTGACGCAGCAGGGCAATGCTGCCCATCAAAGAACTTGGATAACTTTGTTGAGAAGAGCCTTTGCTAAAAGAATAATGGGCTGAGGCACGCTCTTTAACAATCAACTCGTGCGCTTTTAGGTTTGCCAAATGCACTAGCGCTCCGCTACCTCTACAAATGCCGTCTTTGTTGTGGGCAAGTACCGCCCCAAAGCCTGCATCTAGGTAGCCCTGGGCAGCGCTGGTGTCGGCCTGAAAATACTCTACGGCATCAAATTCTGACCTGATTGCGTCATTCCAAGCATAAATACTCTGTTTTTCGGATTTGTAATTGGACTCACCATAATAGCCACCTCGTCCGCCTTTGGGTGCTGGGAGGCCATAGCCACTAGAAAGGTCTAGGAAAGCGGGATAAATGTATTTGTTGCTGCAATCAATGACAATAGCTTCCTTGGGAATGGCTAAGCCAACACCTATGGCCTCAATCTTGGCTTTGCGAAGAATGAGCGTAGCTTTTTCCAGTTTTGTTTGATAATCTACCAATATAGTAGCATTCGTCAGCGCATAGCAACTTGCGCGTTCGTCCGCGGGGTCGTTGCGGTAATCAAGCGTTTGTGCCTGAAGAGGTATCTGGAACAATAAAATGGCTATAAAATTGAGCCATAAAGCAGTATTTTTAGCAAAACAATGCGTCATAAAGCAGCTTGAAATTGAGCAGTAAAAAGCGAAAATGGTAGAGTGGAGGGGGTGCAAAGTGTATAGGCTACACACGGCCTCAAAAGTAAAGTTTTTTTACATCATTCAAAACTTTGGTGCTTTCATTTTTATTTTGTTTGACTCATCAAAGCCTTCATAACCCAAAAGAGCAGTAGCGCTAAATGATGGAAAACATTGCACTACTGCTCTTTTTGATGAATCTAAAATGGGATTCACTTTTCAACGCATGGCCTTATAGTATTCAAGAATCAAGGCTTTGATGGCGGTTTTGATAGTGTTTTTAACCGTAAAGCCTTTTTCTTCTATGGCACTTAACTGAGCGGCTGGCTGGCCGTGTGCGGTATCTTTGAGTGCGGCCAAAGTACCTGTTGCGGCATAAGTGATGGCTGCCTTGCCGTTTTCAAGGTTGGCTTTGAGTGCAGAGGCTTTGTCAGTGTTCCAGCGTGTGCCATCGTATTTGCCCTGATAAATTTCTGCACTAATTGCGGTGGCGCTTTTGACGACGTTGATGCTGGTTACATAGACCAAAAAAGAGGCGTTATTGCGCACAGCATGCACCTTGAGGTCGTAAATATCTGCATTGGGGCGGCGCGTTACGGTGTAGCCAAAGTAGGTGGTGCCGCGCTGATGCCCACCTTTGAAGTAGTTGGGGCTATCGGTCATGTAGTACATAAACACGTCGTTGCCTTCTGGTAGCAGCCATTTTTCTACAAAAATGAGGTCGCGTAGTTTGTCAATATCAGCTACACTGGGTGCTTCGCCATAAACGTCCAGCAAGGCTTTTTTACGGAATGTGGCCAGCACAGAAGCGCGCTTAGCTTCAGGAACGTCCAAGTTTTCTAGGAGCGTGTAGTGCGTTTTGGCTTCGCCCAATGTTTTGAATTTTTTGCCTGCAAAAGAATCTAAATCTTTGGCTGTGAGAGGCTGTAAGGTAAACTCATCATCAAATTCTGGTTCATCAAGGGCGGCTTCTAAACCAAGCGGAGTGAGTTCAGGTATGGGCATGAGGTTGGTGTCGCGCTTTACTTCTTTGCGCATGCGCTTGAGCATCATTTTGGTATCGCGGTCTACCTCGCCGTCTGCTGGCAGGCTGTTTTGGGTTTGAAAATCCTTAACCGCTTTACTGACTGCATCATCAAAAACGCCATTTTCGGGCAGTGTGTAGCCCACTTTGTTTAATAATTTTTGCAGTTTTACAACCGCTCGGCCTTTTTTGCCTTGTTCTAATCTTGCCATTTTTTTTATTAAAGAGATACAGAGTGATACAAACTTGCCCTAAAAATATCTATTTTATTGATTGATAGCAACAGAATGTGTAAAAAAATAGGGCTTCTGCATCAAATCATTCGGCATTGGCTCTCGGTTGTATGACACCTCCTGTTTCTGTCCCAATGAAGATGGCAAGAGCAGCCTTGGGTGGATTATTTTAGAGAAGTCAGTCGCTTTCTGAAAGAGCACCTGTTTTAAGCCCTTTATAAAGTATTTAGTCATGCCTTGAAAGTCTGTGTAAAATATTCATTTGTTTTATTCACCCAACCATTTTATTTGCCTTTGCGCTATGAAAATGGGTCGTTTTATTTTTACAATGACCTTGCAGATAATGTAGAGATACCCCCCCCTATGTCATTTTTCGAGAAATATTATACTTCTTACACCACCATTTATTTTGAAAACGCTTTTTTATCTCTATTTTGCGCTCAGCCATAGCTCAAAACCATGAAGCAACTCCCATACATTTTAGCCTGCCTACTTCTCTACTGCGGCTGCCAAAAGGCGGATAATCCCAGCCCCATAAAGCCCGTGCCCTTGCATGATAGGCATACTTGCCTCGTTAAGCAAGAAGAAACCCTCTTGGATAGCGGCTCTACAGGAGTTTATAAGCAAATAAAGTTCTATTTTTATGATTCAAAACAGCGCTTGGATTACATAAACGTTGTTTCTATCAATACCAAAGACCTGCCAAACCCCGAAATGAGCACCTGGCGTACCACCTACCTCTACAAAAATGACAGCAGCCGGCTCGTTCTCAGAACCACGGTTTCGGGCATAACAGGCGACTCCGTGAAGAGCTATACGGCCTTGACCTACAACGACTCGGAGGAACTTGCCAACGAAGAAATTGTTATGATGCCAGGCAACAAGCGCTTTGTATCTATTGACTACAAAATCAGCCATTCTACCGAAAAAACAGAGATTATCGCCACTGCTTTTGATAAAGACAAGCAAGTGATAGGCACAAGTTGGTATGTTTATAGCCGCAACCCATACCTCAAACTTTACGAGAAAAATTTATACGCAAACGGCACTGAAGAAGCCTTTACAATACCCGCTGAGGCTTATAGCAACCTAGCTCTTAGCCCCTATGCAGGCACTAAGTATTTGCTAGATAGCGACTATTTTTATGTGGGTGAGGCCGCCAATAAGCCCAGTATGCTCTATAATGGGCAGGGTTACGTCCTGTTATGGCAGAATATAGCGGCGGGGGGCTTCCCAGTCAAACGATTTGCCTACTACTGCCCGTAAGGATTGAAGCAAGTGGCTTCCTAAATTTTTTATAAACATTGCAGCCCTACGAGTTGATTTAAACAGTTTCTTTGTAACTTTGTTGTAAAGGTATTCAGCCCCAAAAAAAAAATCTAAATTCGGTAAAAGAGAAAGAAACGGCCTTTTTCAGCATAGCCGAGATGAGAGTCAATAACAAATAAAAACATGGCATTAAGTTGGAACGAAATAAAAGACCGAGCATTAAATTTCTCAAAAGAATGGGCTGGCACTTCAAATGAAGAAGCAGACGCTAAACCATTTTTAGTTGAGTTTTTTAACGTGTTTGGCATTAGTAGTAAGCGTGTTGCGACCTTTGAACACAGAGTGAAAAAACTGGACGACAAAGACGGCTACATTGACCTGCTTTGGAAGGGAACTATTTTAATTGAAATGAAAAGTCGGGGCAAAAACCTCGACAAAGCCTACCAACAAGCCAAAGACTACACACACGGACTGAAACAACACGAATTACCGAAATACATTCTCATATCGGACTTTGAAAATTTTAGACTTTACGACCTTGAAGACAATTCCGTTCAAGGAATTGAAAATCCTAAAACAGTTGAATTTAAACTCAATGACCTTGTAAACAATGTTCAGCATTTCGGCTACATTTTAGGTTATCAAAAAAAGGTTTATAAAGAACAAGACCCAGCAAACATTAAAGCAGCGGAGCTCATGGGCAAGCTCCACGACAGGCTGGAAGAAATTGGTTACACAGGACACCCATTGGAAGTTTACTTGGTTCGTATTTTATTTTTATTGTTTGCCGAAGACACCACCATTTTCAACAAACAGCAATTTCAAGATTATATTGAGCAACGCACCAATGAAGACGGAAGCGACCTTGCTGCCAAATTGCAAGAGTTGTTTCAAGTACTGAACACGCCCAAAGAAAATCGTTTTAAAAATCTTGACGAACAATTGGCCGACTTCCCGTATGTAAACGGAAAACTTTTTGAAGAAAACTTACCTACGGCCAGTTTCGATAGTAAAATGCGACAAGCCTTGCTAGACTGTTGCTACATTGATTGGAGTAAAATTTCACCTGCAATTTTCGGTTCTATGTTTCAAAGCGTCATGAACCCCAAAGAACGCAGAAACTTGGGAGCACATTACACAAGCGAAACCAATATTTTGAAATTGATTAAACCCCTTTTCTTGGACGACCTTTGGAGCGAATTTGAAAGTATCAAAGACAATAAAAACAAACTACCCGAATTTCATAAAAAACTAAGCACACTCAAATTCCTTGACCCTGCTTGTGGTTGCGGAAACTTCCTTGTAATTACATACAGAGAATTGCGTTTGTTGGAATTAGAGATTTTAAGAGCCTTATATAAATCAGGACAAAGAGTCATGGACGTTAGCGATATTATTTGGCTTGATGTGGATATGATGAGCGGAATTGAATATGAAGAATTTCCTGCACGAATTGCCGAAGTAGCCATGTGGCTCATTGACCACCAAATGAATATGCAAATAAGCAATGAGTTCGGACAATACTTTGTTCGTTTGCCTCTGAAAAAAGCCGCAAAGATTGTGCACGGTGATGCATTAGAAACCGATTGGGAAAATATAGTTTCAAAAAATGACCTTTCTTTTATTCTTGGCAATCCGCCTTTTATTGGTTCTAAAATAATGAAGCAAAGCCAACGTGACCAAATTGTAAAACAGTTCGACAACGCAGACGGAAGCGGAGTTTTAGACTATGTAACAGGTTGGTATATTAAAGCAGCTAAATTTATTCAAGACACAAAAATTAAAGTTGCGTTTGTTTCTACAAACTCAATTGTTCAAGGCGAACAAACGAGTATACTTTGGGGGCAGATGCTGAATAAATACAAAATCAAAATTCACTTTGCCCATCGCACTTTTAAATGGAGTAATGAAGCCAAAGGAAATGCAGCAGTATATTGTGTAATAATTGGTTTTGCTAATTACGAAACTATTAACAAAAGTATTTTTGAATATGAAGATATTAAAGGCGAAGCCCACGAATTGAAAGTAAAAAATATCAATCCATATTTGGTTGATGCAAAGGATATTTTAATTACCAAGAAGACTAATGCAATTTGTAAAATTCCAAAAATTAAATTTGGAAATCAACCTATTGACGGTGGATGGCTAATTTTAGACGAACAAGAAAGAAATGAAGCTATAGAAAAAGAACCATATATTGAAAAATATATTAGACGATATTATGGCAGTGAAGAGTTTATTAATGGAAGAATAAGGTATTGTTTATGGTTCGGAAACTTTAATCCTACTGAATTAAAATCTTCAAAATTTCTTATGACGAGAGTTGGAAATGTTCGTAAGTTTAGACTTGAAAGTGAAAGAAAGGATACGCAAAAACTAGCAGATATACCAACACAATTTGCTTTTAAGTCTCACGAAGAATCTGAATACATTATAATTCCAAGCGTTTCTTCTGAAAGAAGAAAATATATTCCTATTGGTTTTATGTCAGCTAATGAAATTGCTAGTAACCTTTGTTTAATAATACCTAATGCCGAACTTTTTCACTTTGGCGTTTTAACTTCATTAATGCATATGGCTTGGGTAAAAAATATTTGCGGAAGATTAAAAAGTGATTTTAGATATTCAAATGGTATTGTTTACAACAACTATCCTTGGCCAGAAAATCCGACCGAGAAACAAATCAAAGCTATTGAAACTGCTGCAAAAAAAGTATTAGACACAAGATTACAATTTCCAAAAAGTAAAATGTCTGATTTGTATGAACTTGATGGAATGCCACCAGCATTGGTAAAAGCACACAACGAGCTAGACAAAGCCGTGGACTTGGCCTACAGACCGCAACCGTTCACCAGTGAAGCCAATCGTATGGAATTTTTATTTGAACTCTACGAAAAATACACTGCCAATATTTTTACAAAAGAAAAAGTAAAAAAAGGGAAGAAAAAACAGTAAATTTGCCGAATGTTTTATAGACGGAAGTACTTAATCTATTGGATACAATACTTGATGACCAAAACTCTAAGACCGAATGCCAAGCCCTTGACCGACCGCTATGAATACAACAAAAAACTACAAACATATTTTTTGGGATTTAGACCACACCCTCTGGGACTTTGAAAAAAATGCGGATATAACTCTCCGCTTGTTGTTTGCGCAGCACAGCCTAGCAGAAGTTCTACAAACAAATCCAGACAGGTTTTGCGAGCTGTTTTCTAAAAACAATCATGAACTTTGGGTGCTTTACAACAGCAGCCAAATCAACAAAAATGAACTAAGAAAATTGCGTTTCCCGCGTTTGTTCAAGCGTTTTGGTGTTTCTGAAAAGTTTGTGCCGCCTAGCATAGAAGATGAGTATCAAACCATTTGCCGACAGCAGCCACATTTGATGCCCAATGCCCGCCTGGTTCTAAAAACCCTGCAAGAACGCGGTTATCAGATGCACATCATTTCTAACGGGTTTCAGGACGCACAGGCCGAAAAACTTGTTTGTGCAAATCTAGATACTTTTTTTCAAGTTTTGGTTACTTCCGAAAGTTGTTCTTACCGCAAGCCTCAAAAAGGTATCTTTTTACATACCTTTCAGAAATGTGCAGCCAAAGCCCAAGAAAGCATCATGATAGGCGATAATTTGAGTACGGATATTGCCGGTGCCAATGCCGTCCAGATGCACAACGTTTGGTATAATCCCAATAAAGAAGTTAATTCAAGCGCTGAAAAGCCTACTTTTCAGATACATGACCTGGCTGAACTATTAGATATTTGCATTTAAAAAACAGGCGCGTTCTCTATTTGTTTCTCTTTTTTTGCTAAATTTGCGCGTCCAAAAAGAACCACCATGATGCGCATTCCTTTGTCTGATAGAGTAAAACTCCTGTTTTTTCGCCTTTTTCAAATCTGTTTTTGCGGTTTGGCTGCCCTGCTGCTCGCCTGCGAAAGCCCCGAAGAATTAGGCACAGGCTTTGATTTAGACCTACTCAATACCACTTTTACCGATACTATTACGATAGATACTGAAATTACGCTCGCCGACAGTGTCAATACAACCAGTTCGCCCAATTTACTCTTTGGCGGCTATACAGACCCCGACTTTGGCAACAGCCAGTTTGAGTTTTATGCAGAATTGGGCTTTTTTGATGATTCCATTAAGTTTGTAGATAAGGAAGGCAACTTGGCTATTTATGATTCTCTCATCGTTTATCTGCCCGTTGTAACGGTTAATGGCGACTCTGCCAAAAAGCAAACCATTGATGTATTCCGCCTGACAGAAACGCTTGGCGCAAAAGATACTTATTATCAGTTCAGTAAACTGGCCTATAATCCTATACCGATTGGTTCTGCAGTGTACCCTACGCAGATGTCGAACGCACTCAAAGATAGCAAGTTGAAAGATGATGCCCCCTCCTTGCGTGTAAGGGTAAACGACGAGCTAGGCAAGGAAATTTTTTCAAAGAGCGGCCAAAGCGAATTGCGTACAGATTCTCTTTTCCGCGAATACTTCAAAGGCATTCGCGTAGCTTCGCGTGAGCGCGATGCTGCTATTTTGAGCTTCCCCGCAACTTTTGGAGGCTCTAGTGGCTCAAATCTTCAAATTTCCTATATTGGAATGATTATGCACTACCACTATACCCGAATAGACAAAACAAAAGATGGCCGCGATAGCCTTGTTACCGTAAAAAAGAGCAAAGGTTTTGGCTTTAATTTTAACCGCTTTTTGAACATTAAGTATGACTTTTCTAGCTCGCGCTATTTGAGAGGGCTTGTGCCGGGTGGTAGCATCAATTCGCGTAGTACAGGCAATATGGGTTTTATTTTGAATGGAGTTGGCATCAGCACAAAAATGCGTTTTCCGTATTTGAAACAGATGTTTGCTGGTAAGCGCATGATGATAAACAAGGCAGACCTGTTTTTAACGCCAGATGCCGATGCCATTGCAAAGTTCAGGACGGCCCCCAGCGCCTTACAGTTTATCAAACTTGCAGCCAATGGCCGCCCTGCTACATTTTCGGACGGTTCTTTGGATATCCTCCTGAACGAGTCTGCCTCATCAGCTACGCCTCTAAGTATGCTCTACGTGCCGAATGGGCGCGCTTACACCAATGCGCAAATGACCTTCTATGTTCAGAATATTCTAAACAACAAAATAGAGAACAACGGCCTTGTTTTTGCGCCAAGCGGTAATGCCTCTACTTCCAATCGCTTGTTGTTTTTTGACAATGCACACCCGCGTATGGCAGACCGACTGCGACTCCGCTTGTATTACACGAGTGTAGAGTAGGCTAGAATCTATTTGCTAACCTCACCAAAACCAATGTTAGAATCTATAAGCAGCCAGCCAGCTTTTAGCTGAGCAGCGCGGTAGCTAATGCTGAACGCTTCTTTACGATGCGTAAACTTAACTATAAATTCGGTATCTATGCCATAGAATCTGTCTTTATCCGGTTCAAGCAACCCACCAAACTTTGCCTTCGGCCAAATGACCCCCTGCTCGCGGCTCATCAGTTCACAAAAAGGTTTGAGGCGTGTATTTGCAAAAAAAGTCAGTTCCTCGTTGGCTTTTTGGGCTTTTTCAGCGCATTTAGCATCTATTTCTGTCTCAATGCTCTTAATAGCAGCCTCGTCTAAGCCGAGTGCTTGCGCCATTTTTGTATCCACTTCTATCAAATCAGCCTTACTGGGCTTTAAACTGATGAGAGCCGCACTATTTTGTGCTCTGATGGCCTCAAAAATTGCTTTTCCGAGTGCTTCAGGTGTTTTGAAATAATTATTCTGAGCTTGAAGGCTAGAGCCAAACAATGAAAAGAGCAAAATCCAGACAAACGTACATGAGGTTCGTCCTAGTGGGAATGAAGCAGCCATAATTTGTTGATAAAAAAGTGGTTGAAATTTACTGACCTTCGTCCAGTACGTGCAAAATAGTTCTGAAAGCAACGAACTTATTGGCATACCGCTTCTGATGGTCTGCTTGGAGTGCTGGCGCGTATTTTTTTTGGTAAAGGTCTAAGTGCGTAGCGCTTTCGCAGCGGTACTGAATAGCAAAGGTCTGACCGGTCTCTTCGGGTTGCTGGGCTTCAATTCGCAAAATTTTATAATCCAAAAACATACCCGTCCGCATTACGTCAGGGATATGCGTTTGGCGCATCCAAGCCAGCCACTCATTGGCCACACTTTCTTCTACATTGACCGTAACGTTGTAAATGACATTCATGATGTTCTTCGTTCAGAGCAGTTGGTCAGAATAGCCTTAATCGTGTCCGCCTTTTTTGCAGCAGGCTGGTAGTTTTTCATAAGCGACAGGGTCGGCCACCAATTCATCGGCATCATAACCTATTTTTTGTAAAACTGTTTTGAGAGCCAATGCAGTTACTACGTTGGAGTTAAATTGCACCTTCAAAACATCAGTTTTGAGATTCAGAACAGCTTTCTTTACGCCCTTTTGCTTATAAAACGTGGTTTCTATGCGTTCCTTACACGCGCCACATTGCGAAGACGTTTTAATGTTGATAGACTGCCAAACATTCTTGGTAGAGGCTGTAGTCTGTGCATAGACAGGAGAGTTGGCCGTAGTGCAAAAGAGCATGAATGCGCCTATTATCAAAAACAAAGATTTCATTTTTTGAGTGTTTTCTTGAATGCAAAAAAAAGTAATCAACTACAAATTACAACAAACTTGCGGCTGCAAATATAACGCTTTTGTGCCACACTTGTTGCAAAATTTCAGGTGTATTTGGCTAAACCTTGCCCTCAGAAATTTCTGACTGGCTAGATGAATCCAAACTCAAAAACACTAGGCCTGAGAGGCGTTTGTCTGCAATGCACCGTTTTTTCTAAGCTGCCCATGAACTGTCGGGGTCGGTTATGCCCCTACTTGTTGCCGACCAGGGTACTCTTATTTGTTGGCAAAAAATCAAGCGTTTTTAGAGATGGTCTAGATAGTTTTTCTCTGATACGGAAACATGACATTCTCTGAGGTAGATGCAGCACCATAGGTAAAGACAACCCAAATAAATTTTGTCAGTAAAGTCGAGTAAAGATATTGCTTTTGCTTAACTTGCGCCCAATATTTAAGCTAAGACCTCAAAAAAATCATGTACACCTATCTATTGCACACCCACAAGACCGTTGTGATTCTGTTTTTGCTGATTTATTTGACTAAAACCATACTCCTTTTTGTGAACAAGGACACCTTGGGCAAGTTCAGCAAAATTGCCAAAGTACCCGAAATGATTATCAGCTTTCTGTTTTTGGGTACAGGCATAGCCATGATGACTATGATGGCAGAACCTACCAAAACCCTTCTATTGATTAAGATTGTGGGCGTTTTGGTTTCTATCCCGCTGGCAGTTATTGGTTTTAAAAAAGATAAAGAAAACAAACTACTGGCTGTTCTGTCTTTGGTCTTGATAATAGGGGCTTACGGTTTGGCAGAAGTGAGCCGTCGGCGAGTAGAAAAACAAGAGCTTGGTGCGTCTGCAAACCCCTCTGCTTCTGGTTATGATGCCAAACTGCATGGCCAAGAAGTTTATAGCAAATATTGCGTAAGTTGCCACGGCCAAGACGGCGCTCTGGGGCTTTCGGGTGCTAAAAATTTACAGATTTCGGCTCTCAGTGAACAAGAGAGTATAAACATCATCACCAATGGCAAAAATGCCATGGCCCCTTACAAAAAAGTACTGAGTGAGGCAGATATTCAAGCCGTGGCGGCCTACGTCCGAACGCTCAAAAAATGATTCGTTACCTTTACATATCGCTTAAATCCTTAAAAATCGCAAGAAAATGTCCGACGATAAAGACAAAAAGAAAAAATTAGAAATGCTCAAAGGCACTATTGCCAAAATAGAAAAGAGCTATGGCAAGGGCACTATTATGCTCATGAGCGACGACAACGTTCAGAATGTTCCCTGTATTTCTACAGGTTCATTGGGTGTGGATATTGCCTTGGGTATAGGTGGTTTTCCACGTGGCCGTGTTGTTGAAATTTATGGCCCTGAGGCTTCGGGCAAGACCACGCTGGCGCTTCATGCCATTGCAGAATGCCAAAAGCAAGGCGGTATAGCGGCTTTTATTGATGCGGAACACGCATTTGATAGAAAATATGCTGAAAATTTGGGTATAGACTTACAAAATCTCTTTGTGTCGCAGCCCGACAGCGGGGAACAAGCCCTTGAAATTACCGAACAACTGATTCGTTCTTCTGCCATAGATATCATTGTCATTGACTCGGTGGCGGCTCTTGTGCCTAAGGCAGAGCTAGATGGCGAAATGGGTGAGAGTAAAATGGGCTTACAGGCGCGTTTGATGAGCCAGGCTCTCCGCAAAATGACGGGTATTATTAACAAGACCAATTGCTGCTGCATTTTTATCAATCAGCTGCGCGATAAGATTGGGGTTATGTTTGGCAACCCAGAAACAACCACTGGGGGCAATGCGCTCAAATTCTATGCTTCGGTTCGTTTGGATATTCGGCGTATAACAGCCATCAAGGACGGCGATAATGTGGTTGGTAACCGCACTCGCGTCAAAGTACAAAAGAATAAGCTCGCACCGCCATTCAAGCAAGTTGAATTTGACATCATTTATGGCGAAGGTGTATCCAAAATCGGCGAGATATTGGATTTAGCCGTAGAGCACAATATTATTAAAAAGTCTGGCTCATGGTTTTCTTACAAAGATGCTAAAATAGGACAAGGCCGCGATTTTGTAAAAAACTATCTCAAAGAGAATCCGGCTCTCACTGCCGAAGTGGAAGGGCTTATCAGAGAAATGTTTGAGAAAAAGCGTAAAAATGCGCCGCCAGAACTAGAGGCTGCAGACTACTCCGGCAACGAATTTTTTGACGAAAGTTTAGAAGACTTGGAATAGCAATAACTATCAAAAATCTCCCAAGTATCTGATTTATTTGGGAGATTTTTTTTTAAAACGAAAATAACGATTCAATCCTTGCGCCGCGTTTATTGTTACCACAATGCGTTGTTTTGTCTTAGATGTTCTTGCTTTTTTAGTTCAGTACTTTATTGTTTTCAGATTTATTGGTACATTTGAGGTAAGTTTTATGGCTTAAGTCGTTAAGAATGCAGCAAAGTTACTTTTCTAGATTGCTCAATAGCCTTGTATTCAAAGACACAATCCTAATTTTAGGATTGCTACTGCTGCTTTTTGCTTTTTTTGGTACAATCTGTTACTACCAAGCGCACCACTATTTAGAAGCTAGCGCGAACAATAAGGCCCTGCAATATACACAGCGCATTAGCCCACTCCTGCAAAAGCACCTAGAGGCAAACGATAAAATTCAACTGCATACGGCGCTCCAGAAAGTGCTTTTAGGCGGCGACGTACTGGGTATAGCCATATACGTCAATGATAAACTCTTGTATCATGAAACCAATTCAACTTTTGAATACCAATTTAGCGAAGACAAAGTACCAGCAACTGAAATGCTAAACGATAGCTTTATTGTAACGGCACATCAACTCCATTCGTCTCGGTACAGCAAGCACAAACTAATTTTGATTCTAAACACCAAAGAGTTAGAGAGTCTTATTCACGTACTACTCAACAATATCTTCGGTTTTAGTTTTCTTTCATGGGCCTTAGTGGCTTTGGTGATTGTTTGGAACAACAGAAAGCGAGCCGCTACACTGTATGGCATAACGGCCTCAATGACCAAGATAGCTTATGATGGAGATTTAAGTGTCAGCCTTCCTATCTCCCAGGCCAGAGATGAAATGGGGCAAATGAACCGAGCTTTTGTGAACATGATTCAGAAGCTGATTGCTAGCCAGAAAGACGAAGAGAAAAACCGTAATGCTTTAAAGATAAGTGAGGAGAAGTACAAACATATTTTTAGAACGTCTTTGGTGGGTATCTTTCGTTACGACTTGAACAAAAGAGTATTCAATGATGCTAATCAAAAACTATTAGAGATATTGCACCTCACAACATTAGCAGAACTGAATCTGTTTTCTAAGTCCAACAAAGACTTTACCCAGTTTATGGCTGATTTGGGGCATGAAAGCGTGGTAGAAAACCGTGATGTTGAGGTTAGCCTCTCCAAAAAGAAAGTTTGGCTGGCAGTTTCGGCAGTTCGTTACCCCAATGAACAGTTCATTGATGGCATCATAGAAGATATAACCGAACAAAAAGAAATGCTTAATAAGCTGAATGTTTCTTACGAAGAACTAGACACTTTCATTTACCATGCCTCACACGACCTCCGCTCGCCACTCAAATCAGTTTTGGGGCTTGCGAAGCTCATTGAAAAAGAAACGTCCGAACAGCATCGTACAGCCTATATCAAAATGATTGTAAATTCTGTAGAAAAACTGGATAGACTGATTGGTAGCTTACTCACCCACACGCGCAATGAAAGAGTAGAAGAGAATATTGCGAGCATAGATTTTCAGAAAGAAATAAGAGCCGCACTAGAAAATTTAGCCTTTATGCCTAACATGGAAAACGTAAAAACAGAGATAAGCATAGAACAAAATAGTATTTTTCTGAGCGACCCACTGCGACTCTCTATTATTTTCAACAACCTACTCTCAAATGCGGTTAAGTACCAAAAGCCAAACGAACCCAACCAGTTTATCAAGGTTCGAGTACGCGTTTCGGATAGCAGAGCTTATATAGAAATACAAGACAACGGTGAAGGCATACACGAAAAGTCATTGGGGCGCTTGTTCAGAATGTTTGGCCGCGAAACAGAAACCTCCGAAGGCGCTGGCTTAGGGCTTTATATTGTAAACAATACGCTCCGAAAGCTCAAAGGGAGCGTCTCTGCACACTCTGAATATGGTGTGGGCACTACTTTCAAGTTAGAAATACCATCGTTTGAAGTGGAAGACAACTAGTTGTCCCTTAAAAAGTAGAGAAGAGAAGTCTATCAAAGGCCGTCTAGGTGTTCCCAAAATAGGTAGACTATCCTCCTTAAATTTAGCTTACATCTATTGAATGTACTTTTTAAGGAACGACTATTTAGGAGAAAACGGGCTATTAGATACGTCTTTTGGCCAGTATTTGCGTTAGAGAGGCGGCGGGTTTAGTGCGTAGCACCGAAGCGAAGCGAAGCCCAAAGACGAACGACCGCGAAGCGGGAACGCCCCAATAGAATTGTATAAAAAGAAGACGTATGGAAAAGGCTAGATGTAAGAGATGAGGCAGTGCAGGACTTAAAAAGCCCTTAATATTTTGCCAGTTTTTTGACAAAATAGGCTAAAAACCAAGAGGTTTTAAAGTTGAAATGCTTGTTTAATTTACTGATAACAAACACCTTATATAGGTTTTTATGGACGACTAACTAACCCAGAGCCATCACTTTTTTAATAGCAGCAAGCTCGTCTATCTTGTCCGTTAGATAATCATCAATAACTGAAAAGTAAAAATCATAAGAAGACAAATAAAAGTCTATGACTGCGGCCAAATGCTTCGTGTGGAGGCCTTGATGGCGCGGTAGTGTCATAACGTGCCTGTAATAGGCTTTGTTGTCATTTTCAGAAAGCCCCATGCAGCCATAAGCAACACGGTTATTGATATAGACAAACAATTTAAAAAGACCACCAAGTTGAGTATTGGCCGCTTCTTTAGGGTATTGGCTATAGAGTTGCAAAATTTGAATTTCGGGCATATCCTCCTCCGGAACAGGAAAAAAAGAAAGCACCAAATAGAGGTTTTTTTCAGGGTTAATGTCTATAGACAAAATGTTTGTGTCTAAGCCAGCGGTTTCGTTAGGAGTATATACGCGGTTGTTGAATCCTTCCTTGCTCAGTGCTTCGCTAAGGATTGTCAGTTGCAAAAAATCTTGGGCGGCGGCTTCTTCTTCTGTTTGCATTGTTCTTTGTTTATAAAGCAATGATAGGATAAAATTGAATGTATTTGGGGCTAAATAACATAGCGTTTCCATAAGCACTATGAATGCCAGAAGCCCTACCAGAACCGTTTGTTTTTGCAAGGCTTCTCGCATTCATTCTGCTCAACTAGCTGCTGCAAGTAAGGCAGTCGGGGTCGTCGGGGGAGCAGGCAGGCCCATAAATTTCTTCCACCACTTCTTTTTTTACTTTGACCGCTGTTTCTGCTGCACTGTGCTGCTGCGCCAAAGATTGCGCTACACCATTAGTGCTGGCCTGTGTGAGGGCTTCTTTTTCCACCGTAAACTTAATGGCATCGGCGGCGGCCTTGGTTCGGAGATAATACATACCCGTTTTCAAGCCTTTCTTCCATGCGTAAAAGTGCATAGAAGTCAGTTTGTTGAAGTTCGCACTCGTCATGTGTACGTTCAGGCTCTGGCTCTGACAAATGTATGCACCGCGGTCGGCGGCCATATCAATAATGCTTTTCTGGCTAATTTCCCATGCCGTTTTATAGAGGGAGCGAATGTGAGCAGGAATTTCTTGTATGTTTTGCACTGAACCATTTTCAGCAATCAGGCGGTTACGGAGCTTATCGTCCCAGATACCAAGCCCAATCAAATCACGCACTAAATGCGCATTCACAACAATAAACTCGCCCGACAACACACGCCGCACATAGATATTGGAGGTATAAGGCTCAAAACATTCGTTGTTGCCCAAAATTTGGGAGGTAGAAGCCGTTGGCATTGGTGCAAGCAATAAGGAGTTTCTAGCCCCGTGCTTCAAAACCTCCTGACGGAGAGTTTCCCAGTCCCATCGTCCTGAATCAGGTTTTACGCCCCACAAATCAAATTGAAACTCCCCTTGCGAGAGAGGTGAACCAGCATAACTCTGATAAGCCCCATGCTTAATGGCCAAATCCTTAGAGGCTGTCATGGCCGCAAAGTAAATGGTTTCAAAAATATCCTTATTGAGTTGCTTGGCCTCGGGCGAGTCAAAAGGCATTTTGAGTTTAATGAAAGCGTCTGCGAGGCCCTGTATGCCAATGCCTATTGGGCGATTGCGCATATTGGAATTGCGCGCTTCCGGAATTGGGTAATAATTGACATCAATGACCTTGTTCAAATTGCAAGTAACGTGGTAGGCCACATTATAGAGCTTCTGGTGGTCAAACACCTCCTCATTTACAAACTTAGGTAAGGCAATAGAAGCCAAATTACAGACTGCTACTTCGTCTTTAGACGTATACTCCAGAATTTCTGTGCAGAGGTTTGAGGATTTGATAGTGCCAAGATTCTTCTGGTTAGACTTATTGTTCGCGTGGTCTTTGTAGAGCATATAAGGCGTGCCTGTTTCAATTTGGGCTTCCATAATAGCAAACCAGAGGTCTTGGGCTTTGATGGTTTTGCGCGCTCTGCCTTGTGCTTCATAAGAAGTATAAAGCGTTTCAAAGGCTTCGCCATAACAATCCGAAAGGCCAGGGGCCTCATTTGGGCAAAAGAGCGACCATTCACCGTCTTCTTCTACGCGCTTCATAAAAAGGTCTGGAATCCAGAGCGCATAAAAAAGGTCGCGAGCCCGCATCTCCTCTTTGCCGTGGTTTTTGCGCAAATCCAAGAACTCGAATACGTCTGCGTGCCAAGGCTCAAGGTACATCGCAAAAGCACCTTTGCGTTTGTTGCCGCCTTGGTCAATGTAGCGAGCAGTATCATTGAAAACCTTGAGCATAGGCACTATACCATTTGAGTAGCCATTTGTGCCGCGTATATACGAGCCTGTAGCGCGTACATTGTGTATGTTTACGCCTATACCACCAGCAGACTGCGAAATTTTTGCGCACTGCTTGAGTGTATCATAAATGCCCTCTACACTATCCTCTTGCATCATCAACAAAAAACAACTGCTCATTTGAGGCTTGGGTGTGGCTGCATTAAAAAGGGTTGGCGTAGCGTGTGTAAACCATTTTTCAGACATCAAATGATAACTTTCTATGAGTGCCTCAATGTCGTTGAAGTGTACGCCAAGTGCTACACGCATGAGCATATGCTGAGGACGCTCTACTATTTTGCCGTTGATGCGCAGCAAATAAGAGCGTTCTAGCGTTTTATAACCAAAATAATCGTAGTTCAGGTCACGGCTATAATCAATGGCCTTGTCCAGAATAGGGCCGTAGCGCTTAACGACCTCAAAGGCTTGGTCAGAAATAAGCGCCGCATTTTTATCTGTCTTGGGATTGATGTAGTGATAGAGCTTGCTAATGGTTTCAGAAAATGAGTCGCTGGTTTCTTTGTGTAGGCGTGTAACCGCAATTCGGGCTGCCAGAATCCCAAAATCAGGGTGATGAGTGGTCATCGAGGCAGCGGTCTGAGCGGCCAAGTCGTCTAGCTCTACGGTCTTAACGCCATTGTATAGGCCAGCCGTAACTCTTTGGGTAATGTCTTCGGGCTTGATATAGTTCATATCCAGGCCCTTGCAAAGCCTCTGCACCCTTTCGGTAATCTTGCGGACGTTCACTTCTTCACGTCTGCCATCTCTTTTGACTACTTCCATGTTGTTTTTAGGTTCATTATAAAAGAAAACAAAATATGTTTGGGCTTAGTCAAAGTCTTTTTTGGCTAGCCAAATGCGTGTATTTTTTGGTGTTTATCGTCAATGCTACGGCCTTGTCAAGTCAATTAAAGTGCCGAATTTTGTGTAGCCTTGCTGTTATGTTTTAATCTTGCCAAAGATTATTTGGTAAGCGGCTCTCTCTAATAGGCTAAGCAATATACGGAAAAGATTAGACCCCATTCATTCGTATAAAGAAATATACCTCAAAAGTCTGAGCATTGGCAGTGCACTGGCAGTTGTAATTTATTAGTAACGAAATTATTATATCAAACTGACAATTAGTCAGTGGTAAAGATATAAGGGCAGGATAAAATTGGCATTGCGTATTGATTTTAAACCTTGTGATGGATAGACAAAATGGTACTGCTACATCAGCTTCACTCAAAGACACATATTTCAACGAGAATAAGGTGTTGCCAACGATTTTTTTTAATGCTCATGTATTTTGAAATAGAACTTAAGGAATTAGAAAACGCTTTTTAGCTTTCCTTTAAAATACATCTAAGTTGCTTATTATCAGTAAATTAAACAAGCGTTTTATCTTCAAAATATCTTAGTTATTTATTAAAACCGTGCTTTCCTCAGAGTTGCGGGGGTTCTTAACAAAATCAAGCTCTTAACTTAACCTCTCTTGAGTCGTCAAAAAGCCTTTTTTGAGTTCCAATTGCCCTCTTTTCACTTTTGTAGAGGCCATTTTCTCGCGTTTTCAAATAACTTTTTGTCAAATTCCTTACATCTAACTTTTTGACTAATGATTGTTTTTCTACAATTTATTGGGCGTTCCCGCTTCGCGGTCGTTCGTCTTTGGGCTTCGCTTCGCTTCGGTGCTACGCACTAAACCCGCCGCCTCTCTAACGCAAATACAGGCCAATAGACGTACTCAATAACAAAAAAAAAGATAAAGTCGCAAACCCGCTTGATGCCTAAAAATTGCTTTTGTCCTATTTTGCCTTAGCTATAGGATAGCCGTATCATAGCCGTATCATAGCCGTATGATAGCCGTAGTTGGCCGTACTTTAAAAGTAAAGCCTCTATCTTAGAAAAGTACAATTATTCGCTTTCCAAAACTTACATCTCTCAGAGAGGTTAATTAAGAGCTTGTTTTGTAAGAGATTGAATCAGAGAAAAAGCCATTCGCTGGGTTAGATGAAAAAAGGCTATTTTTTCACCTAAATTGGCCTTTTGCGAGGCTTGATTTTTTTGCTATGCCTTGCGGTCGGAACTTACAACTCATGCTTCAGTTCTGCATCAAGGCAAAAAGTAGAGAAGAGAAGTCTATCAAAGGCCGTCAAGGTGTTCCCAAAATAGGCAAGCTATTCTCCTTAAATTTAGCTTACATCTATTGAATGTGCTTTTTAAGGGACGACTTTTTAGCTTTTTTATGGAAAAACACAAAAATTTCGGATATTTGCGCGCCTTTTTATCATTAGAGCTGTAACTATGTATTACGACAACGATTGGGCTGTTATTATCCCAATGGCGAACGAAGAGCCTGATTTCAAAGAATTTATAGAAGAGCTGAGAACAGTTTTAAACCGACTTCAAACAGGTAAGGTGTACCTGATTGTGGACAATGTTTCTAAAGACCGTACCCGCGAACTCTGCGAAGAACTCTCTAGCCAAGACCAGCGCTTTTGTACAATTTGGGCTCCCGAGAACCGCTCTGTTGTAGATGCTTACCTGCGTGGCTACCGCGAGGCTTATGCGCAAAACCACGAAATTATTATTGAAATGGACGCTGGGCTTTCGCATGACCCTAAGGCTTTACCTATGTTTTTGCGTGTTCTGAACGAAGGCAACCATTGTGCGTTTGGCAGTCGTTTTATCAATGGCGGCTCAATGGCAGACTCCCCCTTTAAGCGGCGTGTGCTCTCAAAAGCAGGTACAGTTCTTTCTAACTACTTGTTGGGCACTAAATTATATGATATGACCTCAGGCTTTCAAGGCTTCCACAGGCAGGTAGTGGGCGAGTTTTTAAACTATAGGCTCTTGTCCAAAGCGCACTTTTATCAGACCGAACTGCGCTACTTGTTACGCAAAAAACGTTGTGCTGAAATTCCCATTCACTACCAGGCCCCCTCACCTCGCGTATCGCAGAATGCTATCACAAACTCCCTATCAGTTTTGTGGTATTATTTGCTTAAACGACTTACCTTCAAGGCTATAAATCTCTAGTACTTGCCAAACTTTTTTTACAAATCGGCAGTGTTTTAACACCAGAAAACATACAAGGCCTCAAAAAGTTTGCCAGCCGCATAGATGCCCACAAATACAAAACACAAGATTGTTGAAGTATTGCGTTTTTTTAAAACAGATACAAATATAGATTACTGATGAGATGAAAGAAATCTTACAAGAACATTGGCTTTACTGCCTTTATGAAGATGGCGAACGTCTTATTCTGAGCGTTGTCTGTGGTACTACAGAGGTTTATGATATTGAGGTTGAACTGACTCCTGAAGAAAAACAACAGTTTGTCGCTTTGGGCAAGCCCTTTATCCATAGTTTGGCTCTCAGAATTAACTCACATCCTACCGACTATGAAAATAAAAACCGCAAACGCTAATTCAAGTTAAATGAGGATTTTAGGGCCTTGAATTAAAACTCTAAAAAAGAATAAAAGTTGTTACTAAAAAGCGTTTTACTTTTGGGCTATGCTCATAGGCAATAACCGTTTTTTTGACCCAAATATATCGCAAAAATAATCATTTTTCCTCATCAAAACCATTCCTTGGGCGGAAAAACAGGATTGTAGTAAAAAGTGGGCATATCAGGAACACTTTTGTATTGGCGGCGCAGCCAACGAAAAAAACGGTCAACACAAAGCCCAAATTCTGGATTTTTATGTTTTTTTTCGTCCACTATATTCATAAAGTTATTGGGATAATAAAAACGCATACGATAAATTTCTTTCTTTTTATCAAAAAAAGTACACGTCATAATTTCGCTTTTTAATGAATCAATACGGAATTTTTGTTGTCCTTCTTGTTCAAAACTTTGGTAAGCTATATGTGCCGTTTTGAAAGTAACATAACCTGTACTTTCCCAAATAGTTAGCAAATTTTGTGCATAGAGCGGTTCAGGACGCAACGATAACTGGTCTTTGAGCAATACAAAATTTCTTTCACGAAGATATTTTTGTATCTTTTCAATATCTTTTTGTGCGATGTATAAATTAATCTGCTTTCCCATGTTCGTCCAAAATATATTTCTCATAATTAACAAAATTTACACAAATATCGAGATGCGATTCAATATCATCGATTGCCTCTTGCTCTCTTTTCACAGGTTTTCCGTCTTTATCAACCTTACCTACCTGCACAATTTTAAAAAATTGCAGCGGCTTTTGCTTACTAAATGCTGCTACATCAGCTACTCTTGTCTTTTTCTTGCCGTTGGGCGTAGCAATAGGCACCTCCATCTCTACCTTTAGATGAAGCTGATTTTTGTATGCTGAAGTAGTTTTTTCAAATTCCGCCTTTTGCACCTCTTGGTGCTTCTGCGAACCTTTTTTGCCGTTCGGACTAGCCATTCCTGTTCAGTTTCGGAGGCAAAAATAATCATTTTTCCTCATCAAAACCATTCCTTGGGCGGAAAAACAGGATTGTAGTAAAAAGTGGGCATATCAGGAACACTTTTGTATTGGCGGCGCAGCCAACGAAAAAAACGGTCAACACAAAGCCCAAATTCTGGATTTTTATGTTTTTTTTCGTGATTTTCGAAGTAATAGGGGCAATAATAGAAACGAACACGGAAAACATCGTCTTTGCTATCATAATAGCTAAAAGTTATCGTTTCAGCTTTGTCGTCTGTAGGGCGAAATAGCAATGTTCCTTCTTTTTCAAAGGTAAGATAGTCAAAATAAGTATTTTCAAAAGCCAAAAATCTTGCCCAGGCTTTTTCATTCGTAATCAATGAGGGGACTGTAAGCAAATTTGGCTCAGGCCTAATTTTATCCGCAAAAAAAAGAAACCTATGGCCTTGTAGGTACTTTTGTACTTTTTCAATATCAATTTGCCGTAGGTATAAATTAATTTGTTTTCCCATTTTTTGTGCTTGAAATAGTTCTCGTAATCCACAAAATTTACTTTCACATTAAAATGTGCTTCAATATCCTCTATTGCTTCTTGTTCGCGTTTGACAGGTTTTCCGTCCTTACCCATTCTTCCAATCTGTACAATTTTGAAAAACTCTAAAGGCTTTTCCATACTGAATGCCGCTACATCTGCCACACGCCCTTTTTTCTTGCCGTTAGGAGTCGAAATAGGCACTTCTGTATCTACCTTAACTTCTTCAGTCAGAAATTCTAATTTTGTTTTTTCCTGCTCCGCCTTTTGCACCTCTTGGTGCTTCTGCGAACCTTTTTTGCCGTTCGGACTAGCCATTCCTGTTCAGTTTCGGAGGCAAAAATAATCATTTTTCCTCATCAAAACCATTCCTTGGGCAGAAAAACAGGATTGTAGTAAAAAGTGGGCTTCTGTATTTATGACGATTTATTGGTCATGATAATACGCTTCTTTTGATTTCGTTATTGACGCATTGTTCGTCGTCAATGGTTTATTGATATAAACACGGTCGCTTCTTAGTTATCCACTTTCCTTTTTTCAGCATTATCAAAGCCTTAGAGGTAGCTAAAAACATTACTTGTTATGCCATACTAATTTTATTTGCTCCTTGCTGAAAAAGAGCTAATTTTGTGGCTAAATTACAGCACTTTTCACCTCATGAGCGAACTCATTAAGCACGAATGCGGTATTGCGCTTATGCGCTTGCGCAAGCCCTTAGGCTACTACATGGAGCGCTACGGCTCGCCCTCTTATGCCATCAACAAAATGTTTCTGTTAATGGAAAAACAGCACAATCGTGGCCAAGATGGCGCTGGTTTGGGCAGCATTAAGCTGAACGTTAAACCCGGTGTAAACTACGTGGACAGAACGCGCTCAGTAGCAACCAAGCCTATTGTAGATATTTTTCAACAAATTGGCAAAAAATTGGACAAAGCCCAAAGCGCCAACCCCGAGGATTACAAAAATGCGTTCTGGGTGCAGGATAACGTCCCTTTTACTGGCGAAGTTTTGCTCGGACACCTGCGCTATGGCACACACGGCGCGCTTGGAGTGCAGTATTGCCACCCTCGTATGCGGCACAGTAGCTGGAAAAGCCGCACTTTGCTCATGGCTGGCAACTTTAATATGACCAATGTTGATGAAATGCTTGAAAAGCTCAAATCGCTTGGCCAACACCCCAAAGACAACACCGATACTCTGGCGGTTCTGGAAAAAATAGGCCACTTTCTGGAGCGTGAGCATTTGGCTATCTTCAATCGCTATGATGCCTTAGGTATGCACACCGACGAGGAGATTATCCGTCTTGTGGAAGACGAGATAGACATAGCACGAATTTTAGAGCGCTCCTGTCGCGATTTTGACGGTGGCTACGCCATGGCTGGGCTTACTGGATACGGAACGGCTTTCGTTACTAGAGACGCTGCCGGCATCAGGCCTGCTTATTTTTATGCCGACGAAGAAATTGTTGTTGTGGCCTCTGAAAAACCCGCCATCAAAACCACATTTAACGTAGAATACAATCAAATTCAAGAAATAATGCCTGGCCATGCGCTCATTATTCACAAAGACGGCAACTATGAGCACGTGCCTGTTATAAAGGCGCTACCCAAGCGCTCTTGTAGTTTTGAGCGTATTTATTTTTCAAGGGGCACTGACCCCCTCATTTACAAAGAACGCAAAACTCTTGGCAAGCTCCTTGTGCCTGCTATTCTGGAAGAAATCAAGCACGATGTTCAGAATACGGTCTTTTCCTATATTCCCAATACTGCCGAAATTGCCTATATGGGCATGATTGACGGCCTAGACGAATACTTGATTGGAAAAAGACTGGAATCTCTGGATAATTCCGACAAGCTCAGTACCGAAAAGATTAATGAAATTTTGAGTTTTAGACCTCGAACAGAAAAGCTAGTCATCAAAGATACGAAACTACGCACATTTATTACCGATGATAACCACCGCGACGACCTCGTAGCCCACGTTTACGATACCACTTACGAAATTGTGGAAAAGAACCAAGATACGCTCGTGGTTATTGACGACTCCATTGTGCGTGGTACAACGCTAGAAAAAAGTATTTTGCGTATGCTAGACCGTCTAAGCCCCAAAGAGGTTATTATTGTCTCCTCCGCTCCGCAAATCCGCTATCCTGACTGCTACGGCATAGATATGAGCAGAATGCACGATTTTGTGGTCTTTAGGGCGGCGCTGGCTCTGCTTAAGGAGCATCAGTTCACTTATCTTTTGCAGGAAGTTTATCATTTGTGTAAAGATAGCCTCTTGCAACGCCTTGAGCAAATAGAAAACCACGTCAAGCGCATTTATGCCCCTTTTTCGGAGCGCCAAATCTCGGATAAGGTCGCCGAGATTATCCGCCCAGCCGATATGAAAGCGAGTGTAAAAGTGCTTTTCCAAAGTGTAGAAAACTTGCATTTGGCTTGCCCAGAGCATTTAGGCGACTGGTATTTTACGGGCAACTATCCTACTGCAGGCGGCAATCGGGTAGCCAACTCCGCCTTTATCAACTTCATGGAAGGCAAAGACGGGAGAGCTTATTAGTCTTCCCTGAAAATATATCTAAAGTATTTACTGTCAGTAAATTAAACAAACATTTCATCTTTAAAATCTCTTAGATTTTAGCCTATTTTGTCAAAAAACTGATAAAACCTCAAGGGCTTCTTACGGCCTGCACTGCCTCGCATCAGACAAAAGCGAATGGCGCAAAGGTCAGAGGGTGAGATTTTCTGTGCAATTATGTTTTATAAGAGAGTGAATCAAAGAAAAAGCCATTCGCTGGTTTAGATGAAAAAAGTTATTTTTCATCTAAATTGACCTTTTGCGAGGCTTGATTTTTTTGCAATGCCCAGGGTCGGAACTTTCAGCTCGCGCTTCGGTTCTGCATCAAGGCAAAAAGAAGAGAAGTCTATCAAAGGCCGTCAAGGTGTTCCCAAAATAGGCAAGCTATCCTCCTTAAATTTAGCTTACATCTATTGAATGTACTTTTTAAGGGACGGCTTATTAGCATAAAAGAATTGCTATAAACATAAAAAAGCCTAGAGAATTTCTACCCCTAGGCTTTTTTTATGTTCTGGCTAAAAATTTACCTTATTTCTTGTTTTTGTAGCTCTCGGGGTATCTGATAAGCTGAGCGTAACTATTAAACTGTGCATAGTCTTTGGCTGCATTTTGCAAATCGCTCAGAGTAAGCGCCTCTACAGCTGCCAAATAGCTTTCGGGCGCATTAAACTTATCGTTGTTTAGATAAGTGCGTTCCAAACTGCGCAACCAAAAACGATTTTGTTGTAAATTGGCTTCAAATTCGCGTTTCATACCTTCTTTGACCTTCAGTAAATCAGACTCTTGTGGACCTTCTTTCTGGATTTTCTCAAGAATAGAAAACGTGGTTTCTGCCAAGTTTTTGGCATTGGTAGGCGAGCAGTCAAAAAAGATGGTCAGTTCAGCCATATCTACAGGTCTGCGCGAGAAACTTGCTCCACAATAAGGAGAATAAACTCCGCCTTTGTCCTCTCTCAAAACCTCTGTGAGTCTCAAGTCCATGAGCTCGCCCAGGGCAAGAAGTTTGACATTGGCATTCTGGCTGTATGGTATTTGGCGGTGAAAATTAATGCTCACGCTGCTTTTTTCATCTACACCCACAAAGATTTCTTTTTTGAGAATGCCCTTGGGTGGACGTATGCCCAAATCCTTGAATTTTTCAGCTTTTTGCGTGCTTGGTAGGGAGGCGAGGTATTTTTCAATGAGTGGCTTCATGGCCTCCATATCAAACTTGCCCACAAAAAGCATGGTAAAGTCTGAGGCATTACCGAAACGCTCTTTGTGGAATTTGATAGCAGTCTTAGCATCAAACTGCTTCATGATGGCCTCCGTAGGTATCATAATTTCACGCTTGCTATAATTGTTCATCATGGCAGCAGATTCAATTTGCATCAGTACTTCGGGGCTATTCATGAGGTTCTTTACCTCATCAATTTGCATTTGTACAAAGTTTTTGGCAGCTTCAGCATCATAGCGTGGGGCAGTCATGTTCAGGTGAACAATTTGCATCAGTTCGGCAGCCTCCGACGTTTTGGCTTGGGCATAGAGTTTTTCCTCATAAACACCTACACTTGCCGCTACATAAACATTTTTGCCAGCCAAAGCCTTGCGTAAATCTACGGGTGAAAAATCGCCTATACCCGTAACGCTTGTCATGTCGCCAGCATAAGCGGCAGAGATAAATTGTTTGTCGTTATAAAGGGACTGGCCGCCATTGCTAAATGCGGTAAAAAGAATTTCATCTTGCTTAAATTCAGTGGGTTTCAATAACACGCGCAAACCATTAGAAAGGGTCAGTTCTGTAATGCCAGAAACTGCGTTTGTTTCTGATTTTAGAATCTTTCCCGCTTTAGGCTCTGTTTTGAGTAACTGTGCAGCAACTACTTTGTCTGTATAGGCTGTGTAAGTCATTGTTTTTGTTTGAGCAATGGCCTCACGAATTTCTGCTTCGCTAGGAATTTTAATGCCCTCTTTTTCTACGGCGTTCAGCGACATAGCGCAGTTCTTTTCGGTTACGAGCGTGGCAAGGATTTTATTGATTTCCTCTAAAGTGGCTTCGCTTACAAATTTTTTAGTGGTCTCTAATTCCACTTCAGGCGAGAGAACAGGGTTGTTTTCCAAGAAGTTGGACACCAAGCGGTAGCAATAAATACGGGACTCCGTTGTGTTGCGTTCGTTATAACTTTTTTCTGCACCGCTAAGGGCTTGTTTTTTAGCGCGTTCAAGTTCCGTAGCCGTAAAACCAAAACGTTTGGCGCGCTCAAACTCTTGGAAAATAGCCGAAATAGCCTTGAGATAGTCGTCATTGGCAGCACCCGCATACACCTGAAATGCGTCTTTGTTTCTAGACCATGTTTCGCCATCAAAAGCACCCGCATACATAAAAGGCGGATTACTTTGGTAGCGTATTTCATCAAAACGCGCATTGAGCATTTGCGTCATCAGATTGGTAGCCATACGCTTGCGCTTGTCTTGCAAACTTTGATAGATACCTGGTGCACGTTTGAACATGATTTGGAGGGAGGACATCATGGTTTCTTTGTCTGCTGCCACCACAACAAGGTTTTCTTCATGGTCTGGTACGTCAAAAACAGGGCGTGGCTTAGGGTTAGGCGTGGCAGGGATTTTGCCAAACTGCTCCTTCACTTTTTTTTCCATTTCGTCAGGGTTAATATCCCCCACCACTACAACCGCCATGAGGTCTGTTCTGTACCAGTCTTTGTAAAACTGGCGAATGCGCTCATGCTTGAAGGTTTCAATGATTTCTTTAGTACCAATAGGTTCTCGCATAGGGTATTTTGAGCCTTTGTAAAGCACGGGCAGTGTTTTAGCCATCATACGCGCACTGGCATCGAGGTCGCGTGAGCGCCACTCTTCAATGATAATGCCGCGTTCTTTATCAATTTCTTCGCCCTCAAAGCTAACGTTATGTGCCCAGTCTTCCAGAATTTGAAACCCTTTATTGAGGATTTCGGCAGAGTCGGTGGGGAGCTGAAGCTGATAAACTGTTTCATCAAAACTGGTGTAAGCGTTGATGTCTGCCCCAAACTTAACCCCAAATTTTTGTAGTAGGTTTACAATTTCATTTTTTGAGAAGTTTTTAGTGCCATTAAAGGCCATGTGTTCGGTAAAGTGCGCCAAGCCGCGCTGATCATCTTCTTCTAGCAGGGAGCCCGCATTAACTGCTAAGCGTAGCTCTACTCTATTTTTAGGAGTAGCGTTGGCCTTAATATAATAGACCATACCATTGGGTAACTTACCTGCTCTGATGCTAGGGTCTAGTGGGAGTTCTGCGTTTGAGAACTGCGCATAAAGACTGAAAGGCAAACAAAAGGCAACAAAGGCAATTAAGCAGAAGCCTGATAAATTGAGTGTCATACAAATAATAAGATAAAGGATAAGTGAAGTAGAATAAATAGTGGTTACAGCACAAACCGCATACTTTTTGAGGAAAGGTAAAGCCAGCCTTTCAAATAAAAAAACCTTGAAAAGTGCTTATTTTCAAGGTTTTGAGGGAATGCTCTGAAGCAATATTAATTAGCGTGGCTATCAATCATTTGTTGACGATAAGCAGCTTTAAGCTTGAGGTCACGCTTCCAAATTGAGGGTTTCTCGAAATAAGAACGGCCACGAAGTTCGCGGAGAACGCCAGCCTTTTCAAATTTCTTTTTGAAACGTTTCAAAGCCCTGTCAATAGACTCGTTATCTTTGATGCGAATTTCAATCATGTTTTTGAACGTTTATGCTTTCTTAAAATAAAGCGGTTTATAACTTGAGATGCGTTTTGCTTATAACACAATCCTAATTTGGGGACAAAAGTATAAAATACTTTTTAAATTATAAAAAAAACGTTACACTTTTTTTATAATTACTAAATTTAGGCCACTTAGCGATGCGCTTGCGTTGATGAATTAGTATCACCAAATGTTCTCTGTTATTGCTATATGCACTTAGTTTTCGATTAAAATACATTGGGGTTGCTAGTATTTGTATATTTGAGAATAGATTGTAAATTGGCTCTTCAAGGCGAAAACAATTTATGGAAACGTGCAAAAAATGTTCTTCAAAGGATACCCACCAATTCGGATTTGCTCGCGGCAAACAACGTTAAAAATGCAGAAGTTGTGGTATCAGTTTTACGCTTGGTGATAGGCGAAATCTTCGTGCTAAACCTCTGCATATCAAGAATACTGCCATTCAGCTTTATCAATTAGGTTTAGGTTTTCGTGCCATTGGAAAGTTCCTGAACGTGAGCAATGTTTCCGTTTTGTACTGGGTAAGAAAAGCGGCTGAACAGATGCCATCAATAGAAAATCCACTTTCCATTCGTGTCATGGCAATAAATGAAATGTGGCATTATTGTCAAAAAAAAAAGAAAAGCATGGCTCTGGTTGTCAATTTGTTATGATAACAAACGAATTCTTGCCTTTGAACTGTGATGCAGAGGTCTGAAAACAGCAAAAATTATGGAAAAAATTAAAGATATTCCATGTAAACAGTACTGCACAGACCACTGGGAGGTGTATCAAAAGTTTATCCCAGCCGATAAGCACAGGCGCTCAAAATTGCAAACATACACCATAGAGTCTTACAATGCCCTTTTTAGGCATTATCTGGTACGTTTCCATAGAAAAACCAAATGTTATTCTAAAAAAATTAAAATGATTGAGCTAAGCGTTCGTTTGCTTATTGATATGTTGAACAATAGGAATAAAATAAAAATATCTTTTGATTAGCAATTCCTAAAATTTCAGGAATTAAAACCCAAGAAAGCACAATGAAAAAGACATTTTTAGTTATTATTATGCTCTTTTTGAGTACTTTAGCTCAAGCCCAAACCTGGCAGCAGTTAGATAGTTTAGGGCAAGCCCTTACCAAAAAACAAAAATTCAAGGCAGCAGACTCGGTTTTGCAAATTGCCCTCAAGAAAGTAGAGGCGCAGCACGGGAAGGATACCAGTTATGCGAAGGTGGCTAGGAACTTAGGGACGGTATATTTTTATATGGCCGACTATAAAAAAGCAGAAATACATTTCTTAGAATCTAAGAACATAAGAGCAGCTCTTTTGGGAAACACAAACCTAGATTATGCCACTTCATGTAATAGCTTGGGTATTTTATATAGAGTTTTAGGCAATTATAAAAAGGCAGAACTATTTTACTTAGAAGCTAAAACGATTAGGCAAAATAGATTAGGCAAAAGAAATTCAGACTATGCGAACTCATGTAATAGCTTGGCTATTTTCTACAGTGAACAAGGGCAGTATGGGAAGGCGGAATTATTGTTGCTTGAAGCACAAGATATTACTGAATCTTTACATGGCAAAAAACACCTTTTTTATGCGAACTCTTGTAATAATTTGGCCAACTTGTATAAACTAATGGGGTATTATAAAAAAGTAGAAGAACTTTATCATGAAGCCATGCAGATAATAGAGAGTAACCTAGGGCAAAACAATTTGCAATATGCCGATGCTTGTAATAATATGGCAATTTTATATGCTGCCTTTGGGCTTTATGATAAGGCAGAATTATATTATCTCCGTGTACAGAAAATAAGGTTGGATAAACTTGGTACGAAACATATTGACTATGCAAATAGTTCCGAAGCCTTGGGAAATCTTTATCTTCAGCAAAAAATATTTGATAAGGCAGAGATATATTTCCAAGAATGTAAAGATATCCGTACTAATACTTTTACTGAAAAGCACTCTAGTGTTGTACGGAGTTATCAAAACTTGGCTAATTTGCACTTACTGTCAGGAAATATCAACAAAGCAAAGGAATTTGCTGATATTGCGGAGTCTATCATGTTCCAAATCGGTGAATATGACATGATAAGCCATATTGGTGTCCGCCAAATTCAGGCAGATGTTCATGAAAAATATGGGGATAAAAAGCGCGCAGAAGAGTATCTACTAAGCTCATTAGAATCTTACCAAAAAATCTTTGGTATTGAAAATAGTCAATGTGTCAATACATATTGGTTGCTTGGCGAACACTACAGGAGGAATAAGGATTCTCGCAAATCTGAAGAGTTCTATTGCTTAGCTACTCGAATAAAAAAAGATGAAATTTTAGACATCTTTCCCTCCCTCTCTGAGCAAGAGAAACAAGCCTACTGGCGGTCTATTCGCTATTGTTTTGAGAGCTTTACACAATTTTGCAACAGTTATGGTAACGAAAATCCCGTCATCATGGCCGACCTCTACGACCAAACCCTCTTCACCAAAGGCATCATTTTCTCCTCTACCCAAAAAATAAAAAATACCATTCTAAACAGCGGAGATACCGTTCTTGTCAATCAGTACAACAACTGGAAAAAACAACGTGAGAGCTACACCAAACTCTACCAACTGCCCCTTGAAGAACAAAAAAAGCAAAATTTGGACTTGGAAGGAATGAAAAACCAAATCAATGATTTGGAGAAAGACCTGTCCAAAAAATCCGCTCTCTTTGGTCAGAACGTGCAAACAAAATCCTACAAGTGGCAGGAAGTGAAAGCCAAATTAGCCAAAAATGAAGTGGTTATAGAAATCATCAAGTCAGATTCTGCTTATATCGCTCTCTTTCTGACGGCTCAAACAGAAAACTATCCAGCTTTTTATCTCTTCAAAAATGCCCAAGAACTTGAAGACAAATTCTTGAACTATTACAAAAACTGCATTGAGTTCAAAATAGAAGATACGGTTTCTTACAACGCCTTCTGGAAGCCTATAGCCGATAAGTTATCGACTTTGAACAAAAAAGGCTTCAAGAAAATCTATTTTTCGCCAGATGGTGTTTTTCATCAACTCAGCCTGAATACCCTCAAAAATACTAAAACAGGCAAATTTCTTTTGGAAGAAGCCAATATTCAGCTCATTGGCAGTAGCCGCGATTTGATAGAGCTGAATAAAAAAAGCCGCGATTTGAGCCAAAACTACGAGAATTATCAGGCTCATTTGCTCGGTTATCCCATTTATGGGGCAGAGAATACAGAAAAAGAGCCAGAAAAAAAGCGCGACCGCTCACTTGGCTTTTCAGGAATGCAGTCTGCTGTGGGTGTGGCGGGGGCTGTTTCCTTGCTGCCCGGCACGAAGAAAGAAGTGGAAAATGTATTTGGTTTGTTCAATCAAAAAAAGCTGAAAGTAAACTTGCTTTTGGCCGAAAACGCCACCGAAGAGGCCGTCAAAAATCTCAAAAGCCCCACCATTTTACACGTGGCCACGCATGGTTTTTTTATCCCTGAAATATCTGATAAAGAAGTTAAAAGCATACAAGATGCCATGAATAGAAATTTACTCAAAAACCCTTTTATGCGCTCTGGCCTTTTGCTGGCTGGCTGCCAAAAACCCAACCCAGAAGGCGAAGACGGCATTTTGACGGCCGAAGAAGTGATGAATTTGACGTTGGACAACACGGAACTCGTCGTGATGTCTGCTTGCGAAACAGGCTTAGGCGACATACAGGCGGGCGAGGGCGTTTTTGGTTTGCAACGCGCTTTTCAGCAAGCGGGTGCAAAGTCCGTGCTGATGAGCCTCTGGAAAGTAGATGATGAGGCCACGCAAACCCTGATGACCGAATTTTATACCGCCCTGCTCAAAGGCCAAAGCAAGCGCCAAGCCTTCAAAACAGCCCAAATGAACCTCAAAAAACGTTTCCCAGAGCCATATTACTGGGGTGCTTTTGTGATGGTGGGGGAATGAATATTAACTCATAAAAAAAATGAAAAATATACTTTTGACAATCACCTTACTCTTTGTAAGTACTTTAGCTCAAGCCCAAACCTGGCAGCAGTTAGATAGTTTGGGGCAAGCCCTTACTAAACAACAAAAATTCAAAGAGGCAGACTCTATTTTGCAAATTGCCCTCAAGAAAGTAGAGGCGCAGCATGGTAAGGATACGAGTTATGCGAAGGTGGCACGGAGCTTAGGTGTAGTATGCTATTATACAGGTCAGTTTAAAAGAGTAGAACCGCTTTGGGTTGATGTTGTGAAAATTTATGCCGAGCAATTAGGCAAAAAAAATATTGCTTACGTGCATGCTTGTTCAAACTTAGCCATTTTTTATAGTGACAATGACATTTTTGACAAATCAGAAGCACTTTTTAAGGAGTCTATCAGTGCTTTGGAGAACATTGCGGGAAGGAAAAATCTTGATTATGCGACTATATCTAGTGGCCTTGCAAGTTTGTATTGGCGGCGTGGTCTCTATGAAAAAGCCGAACCTCTCTATTTGGAAGCTAAAGAGATAAGAGAGAAGGTGGTGGGAAAAGAACATCCACATTATTCTTTATCGTGCAATAATTTAGCAGTTATTTATGTAGAGCAAGGTTTTTACGACAAAGGGGAGTTGCTCTATTTAGAAACACTGAAGATTCAAGAAAAAACACTTGGCAAGAAACACATTGAGTATGCACGCACCATATCAAATTTGAGCGGATTGTATCTTGCGCAAGGGCTTTACGATAAAGCAGAGCCACTTTTGCAGGTAGGCAGAAATATCAGAGCAGAGGTTTTAGGTAAAAAACACCCAGACTATGCGCAAGCCTGCCATAACCTCGCTGTATTTTACGTCAATAAAAAGCTCTATGAAAAAGCACAGGGGTTTTACTTGGAAGCAATTCAGATAAAAGACTCTGTTTTCGGAAAAAATAATCCTGAATATGCAATGAGTTGTTCTAATCTAGGAAGTCTATATTACGACATGAAGTTATACGAAAAAGCCGAAAAAATTTTAGAAGAAGTCAAGACCATACAGAAAAAGACATTAGGAACAAAAAACCGTTTTTACTCTATAACTTGCCAAAATTTAGGAAATATCTATACGCGTCAAAAGAAATATGACTTGGCAGAACAATATTATAAGGAAGCTATGACTATACAAGCGTCTTTATTTGGTGAAAAACATGATTCATATATGGATTCTTACCACGGATTAGGCAATGTGTATTTTCTACAAGATATTATGGATTCAGCAGCGCAGATTTATTTTGATGTTACTCTATATAAACAAGAGCAAATAAATTTATTTTTTCCAATATTTTCAGAAGAAGAGAAACAAGCCTACTGGCGGTCTATTCGCTATTGTTTTGAGAGCTTTACACAATTTTGCAACAGTTATGGTAATCAAAAACCCGTCATCATGGCCGACCTCTACGACCAAACCCTCTTCACCAAAGGCATTATTTTCTCTTCCACTCAAAAAATAAAAAATACCATTCTAAACAGCGGAGATACCGTTCTTGTCAATCAGTACAACAACTGGAAAAAGCAGCGCGAAACCTACACCAAACTCTACCAACTGCCCCTTGAAGAACAAAAAAAGCAAAATTTGGACTTGGAAGGAATGAAAAACCAAATCAATGATTTGGAGAAAGACCTGTCCAAAAAATCCGCTCTCTTTGGTCAGAACGTGCAAACAAAATCCTACAAGTGGCAGGAAGTGAAAGCCAAATTAGCCAAAAATGAAGTGGTTATAGAAATCATCAAGTCAGATTCTGCTTATATCGCTCTCTTTCTGACGGCTCAAACAGAAAACTATCCAGCTTTTTATCTCTTCAAAAATGCCCAAGAACTTGAAGACAAATTCTTGAACTATTACAAAAACTGCATTGAGTTCAAAATAGAAGATACGGTTTCTTACAACGCCTTCTGGAAGCCTATAGCCGATAAGTTATCGACTTTGAACAAAAAAGGCTTCAAGAAAATCTATTTTTCGCCAGATGGTGTTTTTCATCAACTCAGCCTGAATACCCTCAAAAATACTAAAACAGGCAAATTTCTTTTGGAAGAAGCCAATATTCAGCTCATTGGCAGTAGCCGCGATTTGATAGAGCTGAATAAAAAAAGCCGCGATTTGAGCCAAAACTACGAGAATTATCAGGCTCATTTGCTCGGTTATCCCATTTATGGGGCAGAGAATACAGAAAAAGAGCCAGAAAAAAAGCGCGACCGCTCACTTGGCTTTTCAGGTATGCAGTCTGCTGTGGGTGTGGCGGGGGCTGTTTCCTTGCTGCCCGGAACAAAAAAGGAAGTGGAAAATGTATTTGGTTTGTTCAATCAAAAAAAATTGAAAGTAAACTTGCTTTTGGCCGAAAACGCCACCGAAGAAGCCCTTAAAAACCTCAAAAGCCCCACCATTTTACACGTGGCCACGCATGGTTTCTTCATTCCCGAAATCAAGGATTCTGAAGTGCAAGATATGCAAACAGCCATGAACAGAAATCTTTTGAAAAACCCTTTTATGCGCTCAGGTTTGTTGCTGGCTGGCTGCCAAAAACCCAACCCAGACAAAGAGGACGGCATTTTAACAGCCGAAGAAGTGATGAATTTGACGTTGGACAACACGGAACTCGTCGTGATGTCCGCTTGCGAAACGGGCTTAGGCGATATACAGGCGGGCGAGGGCGTTTTTGGTTTGCAACGCGCTTTTCAGCAAGCGGGTGCAAAGTCCGTGCTGATGAGCCTCTGGAAAGTAGATGATGAGGCCACGCAAACCCTGATGACCGAATTTTATACCGCCCTGCTCAAAGGCCAAAGCAAGCGCCAAGCCTTCAAAACAGCCCAAATGAACCTCAAAAAACGCTTTCCAGAGCCTTACTACTGGGGTGCTTTTGTGATGGTGGGGGAATAACTGACAATAAACAGTACATTTCTTAAAATACTTGTAACTTATTTTCTTTTGCGTCTTTGCGTAAAACTACCTAGTTTTCTTTGTGCGGAGTCTGATAGAAAAATTCCTATAACTTTGTTAATTTTGATAAACTGCCTATATTTGTACCAAACTAATTGACTAGATACAACAACATGGAATACCGTCGTTTAGGAAAGTCTGGCCTGCAAGTAAGCGCACTTTCTTTTGGTTCTTGGGTAACTTTTGGTAAGCAAATTAGCGAAGCCGATGCCGAAAAATTGATGCACCTTGCGTATGATGCTGGTGTTAATTTTTTTGATAACGCCGAAGTATATGCACGCGGGCAGTCCGAAATTATCATGGGCAACGTTATTCAAAAGGCAGGCTGGGAGCGCGATTCATATCTAGTTTCTAGCAAAGTTTTTTGGGGAGGAGACAAACCCAATCAAAAAGGTTTGAGCCGCAAGCACGTGGTAGAAGCCTGCCATGCAGCCCTCAAAAGGCTTCAAGTTGAGTATTTAGACCTATTTTTCTGCCACCGCCCAGACGTGAATACGCCCATAGAAGAAACCGTACGCGCTATGAGCGACCTCATCACACAGGGCAAAGTCCTTTATTGGGGTACTTCAGAATGGTCTGCACAAGAAATTCAAGCTGCCCATACCGTAGCCCGTCAATACAATCTAGTACCGCCCACTATGGAACAGCCGCAATATAATATGTTTCACCGTGAGCGCGTAGAAGTGGAATATTCCCGACTTTATACCGATGTTGGCTTAGGGACTACTATCTGGTCGCCTTTGGCATCTGGCTTACTGACAGGCAAATACAATAGCGGTGTAGCACCAAAAGGTTCACGCGCCGAAATTGACGGCATGGGTTGGCTGCGCGAAAAATTGGTAGGCGACGAAGCCAAAGAAAAAGTAGAAAAGGTTAATATCTTGAGCGAAATAGCTCATGAAGTGGGGCTTAGCCTGCCGCAACTTGCCTTGGGGTGGGTGCTCAAAAACCCTCATGTAAGCACTGCACTCACAGGCGCTTCGCGTCCAGAACAAGTTAAAGAAAATATGCAAACAATAGCTGCCTTGCCTAAAATAACAGAGGAAGTTATGCAAGCCATAGAAGAAGTACTGGCCAACAAGCCGCAAATGATAGTGTTTTAACAACCAATACCATTCTATTTGTTTAAGCGTTTTTTAATAGTTATGGGGTTAAAACGAGTTTTAAAAGAAACCCGTACTGTCTTCATCTATCAAAAAGAATCTGTTTGATATGCAACAAATTGGCGTTATAGGAGGCGGTTTAGCGGGCTTAGCGCTGAGCATAGAATTAGCAGAAGCTGGTCTTTCGGTGGCTCTGTTTGAAAAACACCAATACCCTTTTCACAGACTTTGCGGTGAATACATTTCTATGGAGTCTTTGCCATATTTGCAAAAGCTTGGTATAGAACCCTTTGAACATGGGGCAGTACGAATTGAAGAGCTTTTCTTGAGTGCGCCTAGTGGGCGTTTTCTGACACAAAAATTGCCCTTGGGTGGTTTTGGTATCAGCCGCTTTTTACTGGATTCTCTGATGGTTAAGCGGGCGGCAGATTTGGGTGTAATGATTTTTCAAAAAACGCAAGTTCTAGACGTAAAAGTCCATAACGCTAAGTGTGCGGACATACATACACACAATCAGGGCATTGTACGGGTAGAGCAAATTGTGGGGGCATTCGGCAAGCGCTCTAACCTTGATGCTAGATTAGGCCGCGCTTTTTACAAAAAAAGTACGCCTTATATGGCTGTTAAGCATCACGTAAAACTGAGCGGACAGTCTGACAAGCAAATCGCCTTACATAACTTTAAAGATGGCTATTGTGGCTTTTCACGTGTAGAAGATGAGACGTTTTGCCTTTGCTATCTTACCACACGCCAGAACCAAAAGGCTTATAAAAGCATTCGCCAGATGGAATCAGAACTACTTTCAAAGAACCCATTTTTAGAAAAAATTTTTAGTGAGGCTGAATTTGTTTGGGATAAGCCCATCATCATCAACGAAGTTTCATTTGAGAAAAAGACACTTTATGAAGCAGGCTTGCTTTGCTGCGGCGATGCCGTTGGCATGATTACGCCTCTCTGCGGTAACGGTATGTCTATGGCCTTGCATAGCGCAACAATACTAGCTTGTATGCTAAAAACACACTTTTTAAGTCCGCAACAAAAAGAATTTCCGTATGGCGCTTATCAGAAAAAGTGGGACGAGCAATTTGCAATGCGTTTACGTGTAGGGCGCATGATTCAGCGTTTTTTTGGGGACGAGCGCCTTTCTGACTACCTCGTTCGCTTTTTTGCAAAAAACCCAACACTTGGGAAAGCGCTTATCAGACTAACTCATGGCAAGCCATTTTAAGGAGTGGGACTTACTCTCTAGCCCTGTTTAAAAAAACAAAAGTTGTTGGTATTTTTTATAGCCTTAGCGGAAAAATAATAAATAAAAATGGAATAATGAAATATTTTTACGCAAAAGATTGTTCATTAAACAGGCTTACAAAGAAATATTGAATAGGCCTCACAAAATAAAATATGGTTATCATAAAGAATTTTAAAATAATATTTGCTTTTGATTGATAAAATCTGCTACATTTGCCTAACAGAGGCTCAGCTCTAAAGCCCTGTTTTGCTCTAAGCGGTTTGCTCTTTAAAAAGTAACATCACACATTATCAGCGATATGAAGCTTGACCAAATAGATTTGCAGATACTGCATTTGTTGCAGACAGACGGACGAATAACCAATTCTCAGCTAGCCAGGGAGGTGGGTCTGTCGCCCGCTCCTACCCTTGAACGCGTTAAAAAATTGGAAACGCTGGGTTATATAGAAGGTTATTATGCACGACTGAACGCGACTAAAATGGGCTTGGGCGTAACTACTTTTTTGAGTATTAAACTCTCAAAACACAACGAGGCTAAAAACAAAATGTTTATAGACCAAATAAAAGCAATAGAGGAAGTTGTTGAATGTCATTATATTACAGGCTCTAGTGATTATTTACTCAAGGTGGTAGCCAAAAGCATTGAGGACTACCAAAGCCTGATTTTGAACAAAATAGCAGAAATTGAAGAGATAGATAATATGCAAACGATGGTTATTTTATCCACGATTAAAGACGCGAGGTCTTTGCCTATTCCGAATTTAGAATAGGGATTTCGGCTTTAGGGTGAATCCGACAAAGAGTTGGTTTTCAAATAAATATTGTCTTTTTTCAAATCAATCAACATATTAAAACCTTTTAGCAGAGCATTGCCGAAGTAGTTGATACCCAAACCTACCGGACTCTTATAACCAAGTTTTGAAGTAACAACATTCTTGACATCAAAGCCGTTCAGAACAATGTGGGGTATCGTAACGATAGTAGTTTCATACTTTCGGCCTGTTCCGTCGGTGAGGGCAGATTTTTTTAGCACTATTTGGTCATTTGGAAAGTTGTTTTTGCTCATCCAGGCGCTATCCAGAATCATAGCAAGGTTTGAGCCTGTATCAAACAAAAAGTTGCCATGATAGCTCCCTTCAGCCATTTTAATAGTAGATTCCACACAGAAAAGAGATTGCACAAAATTGATTCTAGACTTAACAAAGCCTTTCTTTATCTTTGGTAGCCTTGAGTGAACGAGTATATGGCTTTTTTCATAGTCAATTTCCAGAATTTTGCCGTCAAATATACGCCAGCCAAATCTACCATTCATACCATAAGCCGCATTGTTTGTCCCTTGTATTTTTGGAGAGTCTATTACAAATGTGCCTAATTGCAGTTTAGCAAGGCCAGTTAATTTATTTTTGGCAAGGGTCGCTTTGTCAAGACGGACATCTATTGTACCAATATCAAAATATAAATTGAGCGTATCCTGTTTGTTTAAAAGCCCTTTAACGTGAATCGCATTCTCTTGCGTGAGGTTAAAAGGAATCGTATCACATTTTTTATCATTCTTTTTGGCTCTAATTTCCTGTAACTTAGAACTGACAATCCGAGTATAACAACTGTCTTGCCCCTGATACAGAATAATGAAATCATAGATTCCGCCCGCCCTAACTTTTATCTGAATAGAGTCAATGTCTGTATAAAAAACAACATACTTGGGCTTTAAAGACCGATGAGCCATGTAAATATCTGGTTTGGCTTCAGGCGAGAGTGTCCAAGCGCTTGTATCCAAATAGCCATCATCTTTTATGGACACACTCTTTGAACTAGCCTGAATGATAGGCAGTTTTTTCTGGGCAAGAGCAGAGCATAGATTCAACACTAAAAAAAGTAAACATAAATATTTCATAACAATAATCTGTAAGGCTGCATTTATAAAAAGACTTAGCTGGTGGCGTTCGTTGGGGCTGCTTCACATAAATGCAAATATACACCTAAAGGCAAACCACGCAATTTTAATTTTGATTTTTCAGAAAAACTAACGTCCTTTCTGGCTTGGTAAGTGCACCTCTCTCTCTAAACCTTATCTGTTTTCATGTCAGACAAAAAAGAAAGAACCGAAATTTCATCGTTGGGTGAGTTTGGGCTCATCAATAAACTCAAGCAGCACTTTACTCTAGAACAGAAAAGCAGTATCAAAGGTATAGACGATGATGCCGCTATCATTCAGCCGCACGAAGGCGAACAAATGGTGGTGTCCACGGATATGCTCATGGAAAACGTGCATTTTGATTTGGCCTTTCATCCACTGAAACATCTTGGTTATAAGGCAGTTACTTGCAATATTTCAGATATTGCAGCTATGAATGCCATACCTACACAAATAACCGTAGCTTTAGCCTTGAGTAGTAGATTCTCTGTAGAGGCTATTGAAGAACTTTACCAAGGCATACACAAAGCCTGCCAAGACTATAAAGTGGACTTAATAGGCGGAGACACCACTTCCTCTCGCTCTGGTTTAGCCATTTGCATTACAGCCATTGGGCAAGCACCCGCACAGCGTATTGTTTGCCGCAATACTGCCCAAAAAGGCGATGTCATCTGCGTCAGTGGAGACTTGGGCGGTGCTTATGTGGGTTTACAAATTCTAAACCGCGAAAAGCAGGTTTATCAGGCCGCACCTCTCGCACAGCCCAAACTGGACGGTTATAGTTACATTCTTGAGCGTTATCTCAAGCCAGAGGCCCGTATGGATTTGGTACATGAACTGGCCGCTTTAGATATTGTCCCTACAAGTATGATTGATATTTCGGACGGCTTGTCGTCGGAGTTGCTGCACATCTGTAAACAATCCAAGCTGGGGGCAGTTATCTTTGAAGAGAACATTCCTCTGGCCGCCCAAACCATAGAAACAGCTACGAATGACTTGAATATGAGTGTATTGACATGCGCACTTAACGGTGGAGATGATTATGAGCTGCTCTTTACCATCAAACAAAGCGACTACGAGAAACTTAAAAACCACCCTGACATACATTTTATAGGCTATATGCGTGAGGCCGAGTCAGGTGTTTCTTTAGCCACACGGGCTGGCCAGAATATAACCATCAACGCGCAAGGCTGGCAACATTTTTAAGACCAAGCATTTTGTATATCGGAAATTTTACAAAAAATAGCGACGAATACTAGCTATTATTCGACGAAAAATATATATTTGCTGCCAAACAATTAAATCCAACATGACTACTATGGCCATACTTAATCGCTATTTTCGCGAATCTCCCTATAGCTTTTGGAGTCTTTTCGCGGCTGCGGTTTATGTTTTTATAGGAACTTTGGTCTTCCTTAAAACGTACTTTTTCTATGATTCTGCATCAGTTTGGTATGCGCTTGGGCAGTGGTGCGGCGGTAAATTTATTTTGGACGACACACTTTACTTTTCATACGTCATTGGCTACCAGCTTTTTATGAAGTGGGACGAACTCGGCTTCATACTTGGCCAAACTTGTTCTTTTGTGGTGTACTGGGGCTTATTTTACGTATTGGTTTATGCCATAGCGCGCTATTTGCTACCCGAAATAAACAGACTTTACGCCGCCTATTTCGGTACGGCAGAGTCTGATTAAAAGTACTTTCTCAATAGAAGTGATAGAAAAGAGGGAAACACTCAAAATCATGAGTGTGTTCCTAAAGCAGATAAATCATATCAATCAGTTGATGTGCTTGTTCTTATACCGACTTTTTAAGGGACTACTATTTAACTTATTGACAATAAATGCTTTAGGTTGTTTTTAAGGACAACTAGCTACTCTTGGATTCATCTTCTACTCGAAATCGCCTTCTCAGTGGGTTGATTAGATATAATTTTTGTTGCTCAAAGTTTTTGATGCTAACAGCCGAAAACAAGGCAAGCCATTCTGCATAACGTTCTGGCTCTTCAGAGGCAAAGCATTCCGCGTTAATTTTCTTTTTTTGAAATAAATAAGAGGCAAACTCCTCGGCAAGTTCATTCATAGCGCTAATCATATTTGCGGCGCAAAAACCACATTTGATTGATATTTAAACCCAAATGAATACGCCAGTACTGCTCACGAATCAGGCCATTGTCCGTAGTGCCACGTTGCCCAAGCACAAAAGCCATGTTAATCCTTGAAAAACTATGGTAGAGGTCGGTTGGTTTAATAACGGGCAAGGAAAGCCCAAAAGAAAGGCTTTGGTCTATTAACTGACTGCCATTCAAGACTATAGGCATCAGGTTATGACAAAAACCCAGGCGGTATGTTACCCGCTTGAAGTAACCTGTGGTAGCCGTGAACTTAGGTGTCCACTCTCCACCCACGCGCAGTGCATAGCCAGCCTTGAGTGTATCACGTCCATCAAAGCCATCAAAGCTAGACCAGTCGTGCATTTTGAAGTCTATACCCACCGCATAATTGAGGGTTTTTTCAAGACTTATTCCAAGACTATTGCTGGCAGGCATTTTGAGCGACTTGCTGCCGTCTTGCGTGAGCGTATCGCTGATAAGGGTAAGACCCGTGGAAGCGGATTTACGTTGTAAGGCATACAGATAACTGGCATTAAGGCTGGTTTTAAACTCATGGACAGCTCCAAACGCCAGATACACTTTTTCTTTTAGCTTTTGTCTATAACTCAAGCCCATTTTGCCACTGAAAGCACCAAAATTATAGCGACGCAAGCGTTCTACTGTATAAATCGACCCAGGCTCATCTACCAAGGACTCCGCTTGGCGCTTAACAATGCCAAAATTATATGCGCCTTGCAGGCCCAAAGAAAAGCCTTTCCAAATGCGATAGCCCGCCGAAAGGTATAATTGCGTAATACCACCGCTGCCCAAGTAGGCATACTGCGTAAAGCTATTGGCATCAGGAGATTTTTCTAAAGAGAAAAACTGATAGTTGATTTTACTAACTGGCTGTAGCCCTAAGCCCATGCCGCTGCGTTTGCTCAAAGGAAAAACAAAGGCCATATAAGACAAATTCCCGCCAAAGTCACGCTGCTGCCCCTTGTTGTTAGTCAATATCTTTCGTTCAAAAATACTGCCTGCGTCAAAAATGGTATTGGTATTGTTTCGGGAAAGTAAAGCAGGGTTTAAAGTATTTACATTCAGCTGGTTCGTAAAACTCAGACCAATGCCTCCCATGCCAAGACTATTCACATTCGTAGGGTGAACCATATCGCCGATTCCGAAAATGGAATAAGGTGAATTGGCATTACTCTGGGCAAGGACGAATGAGGAAATACCACAAAAAGTAAGTAAGCAGGCCAGAAAAAGGCGTTTATTGAAGAATAGAGTCATAGAGGCAGAAAACCTAATCTGTTTTGGCTAATAGAGAATGCTTTGGAAATAGCGGCGCGAAAATACGAGCTTTTGGTTAATTTTCAAAAAAATAGAATTGTTTTCTCTGCCTTGATGCGCCCTGCATTCATCAAATAGAATTGCTGACCTCTTTAACACTAAGGTTGCTTACTTGGCCGTTTTCGCAAAAAAGTACACGTGCCGTTTTCCGTTTAAGAAAGGTATGATTATGAGTTGCCATCAAAATAGCTGTTTGTTGCTCTCTGTTGATGTCCTCAAATACGTCAAAAATAGCATTAGCGACTATGGGGTCTAAGTTTCCGGTAGGCTCGTCAGCCAAAATGATACTTGGTTTGTTGAGCAAGGCACGTGCAATAGCTACACGTTGTTGCTCGCCGCCCGAAATTTTGAGCGGCTCGGCGGTCAGGATACTTTGGGGTAGCCTAACCAGGTCAGTAACCACTTGAATACGCGTTTTGACTGCCTCGGGGTCTGTCCAGCCGGTGGCTTCTAAAACAAAAGCCAGGTTGGCATACACGGAGCGGTCTGTGAGTAGCTTAAAGTCTTGAAAAACAATACCTACTTGACGACGTAAAAATGGGAGGTCGCGCTTCTCCTGGAGTGGTAGCTTGTAGTTCCCGAGCTGAACTTGGCCTTTTTCTACCTCTAGGTCTGCATAAAAAGTGCGCATCAACGATGTTTTGCCGCTGCCAGTTTTGCCAATCAGAAATACAAATTCGCCTTCTTCAATTTTAAAATTTACGTCCGAAAGCACCATATCGTTGCCATGCTTTACGCTTAAATCGGATACTTGGAGAACTGTATGAGCCATACCTCAAAAGGTTTGAAAGGGGAATGTTCGGAGTTTATAACAATAATTCACCTGCGCGCTGCACCAACATTTCATTGGTCTTTTCAAAGGGCAAGAAAGCAGCCAATTCTATAATGTATTGTGTTTGCTTATACTGATTAATAATCGGCACAATGAGCAAAGCATTTGCCGAAGCGCTGCCCAAGCCCGATTGCACCTGCGTATAGCCTTGCGGAACTTGCGCCAAATGCAATGGTCTTTGTTCTTTGGCCACCTGCCCAGTAAGTCCTTCCCCAAACTCAAATTTGAGCGTATCGCTATCAGGAATATGGTAAGCATAGCCAGTCATAAACTCAATATGGCGCTCCTGCGGTCTATGCTCAGCTCTATAAACCGCCCCCATGGCCGCCTCGAGGTAGTTCGCGAGCTGCGTGAGTAAAATTTTGGCTTTATCTAGGTCTTTGGTGTATGCGCTAAGCTCCTGTTTTAAGTTTTGTATAAAAAGTTCGTCTGGTTCTAATAAAACTTGGCTCTGTGTGTCGTTCTGTGCATTTTTAGTAATAATTTTCTCTACATAAATGACGTTCGTTTGTTCGTCTTTATTTTTCGTAATCAGGAGATAGGCAGTCATCAACAAGCCCAACAAAACGACTGCAAGCCCCCAAACGCTGTTTTGCAAAAAGTAATACATGAGCGTGTTGTACTTGTCGGAGCTTTCGCTTAGCCCCAAAAGCACAATAACTTCAGTAGGCACTTTCACTATCATTTTATAAGCCATGTAGCCAGAACTGGTAGCAAAGGCAATGAATAGAGAAGGGAATATCGCTTTCTGAAAACTTTTCATGGCAAACTTGTTTGATTTTTGAGTAGTTTGTCAAGCTCTAGCAAAAATTCTATGATTTGGTCAACCGTCAGAACATGGTCAATTTTAGTAACCGCCAAAGCGGAATTTGGCATGGCGTTAATCATGCTTTCGTTAGGGTCTTGCACGATGGTCAGTCCGTTGCGCTCTTTGATTCGTTTCATGCCCGCCGCACCATCTTTGTTTGCGCCCGAGAGCAATATGCCAATCAGCTTGTCGCGGTAATTATAAGAGGCAGACTCAAAGGTAATGTCTATGGCTGGCCTTGAGTTATTGACCAAAAATTCTGTACTAAGCGATATGGAATTGCCCAATTCTACAGCCATGTGGTAGTTGGCAGGGGCAAGATAAACGTGGCCGCGTTTAATCAATTCTTTGTCAAGAGGTTCAGCTATTTTTTTAGAACTCTTGATGGACAAAGCTTCCTCAAAGCCCGTTCGCACGTGTTTGAGACGGTGCAGGCAAAGAAACATAGGCAACGGAAAGTCAGCAGGTATCATAGACAATATCTTGGTAATAGGCTGAAAACTCCCAGCCGAACCACCAATGACAATGGCCTTGTATTTAGGGTCTATGTTATATTTTGAAAGCATTTTGCTGTTTTGCTGCGGCTTGAGTGGCTTTTTGTTTATCAGTCAAGAATAATCAACTAGTCTTTAATTTTTTTGTATATTTTTTCTTCATTGTTCACCACCACAAACTTATGGGCAATATCACACCAAATCAAAGATTCTTTAGAACCTATGGCCAAATAGCCGTATTTGAATAAACTATCGTGCAGTTTGTGTAGAACCTTGTTCTGAAGCGTTTGGTTAAAGTAAATCATGACGTTGCGGCATAAAACAAGGTCAAACTTAGAGAAAGAGCTTCCCTGTACGAGGTCGTGTTTGCGGAAAGAGACATTCTCTACAAGGCTCTTGTCCATCAATACTTCGTTGTTTACTTCGCGGCAATAGTCTTCTAAAGCGAACTTACCTTCGTAGCGCAGATAGTTCTTTTTGTTCGTATCCATGCTCTTGGCAGAATAAACACCATTTTTAGCTTTTTGTATGATGCCGCGGTCAATGTCTGTAGCCACAATTTTGGCTTTGTCAAGCATACCCATTTCTTTGAGCATAATACACATAGAATAGACCTCTTCGCCAGAGGAACAGCCTGCATGCCAAATACTAATCTTGTTATGATTGAGCATGATGTTAGGAATAATATGCTCTTTGAGCGCTTTCCAGAAAGTAGGGTCTCGGAACATTTCCGTTACGTTTACCGTAATTTCGGAAATAAATTCTTCAAAAAACTCTTCCCGGGTGTCCAAGGCCGTAATAAGTTCGTCCACGTCTTTGAACTTATACAAATCCAAAATGCGTTTGATGCGCCTTTTGAACGATGACATCGCATATTCTTTGAAGTCATAATCGTATTTTTCTTTGACGTAATGAGTTAGTTGTTTTAACTCATTAATTTCAGGATCCAGGGACAAGCTCATAGTTCTTTATAACTCTTTTGAAAAGTATTTGTTTTTTGAAACTGCGGACGCAACCTAAACGATTGGTTTCATTTTTGTTGCTCAGCAGTTTTTTTACTTAATCTTTGCTGTTGAAAATTGTGCCGTACTTTGTTTGGCTAAACATTTTGCTCAGCACAAAGCCTAAGCCAATATAAAGCACCAAAATCATGAATGTTGTATAAATAATTGTGCGCATAAAATCCGTATGCAGCATTTCTTTGCTGGCTGCAATAAAACTTTTTACGTATAGAAACTCTACCAAAAAAAATAAGACAGGGGCTGCCACACCCAACCCCCAAAAAGCTGTGCGTCTTTGTTTCCCGTCTTGGGGGTTGGCCGAACCACTATAGCTAATGCTGCTAGCCACTATCCATGAAGCCAAAAGCGCAACAACCAGAATAACCACAGCCCAAAGCCATGTTTCCGTGATTAATTCCTCTAGTTGGCGCGGAGTTTTGATAATTCTAGCCAAAAGGATAGTCAAACTAGAAAGGTGTGTGGTTAGAAGCTGCATACTGTACTCAGTTTCTCGTAGCACGAGAACGCACTATTTCGTTTGGAGGTGGATAAGCTAAACCACAAATCAAATCATTCTAAGTGTAAAAAGCAAGTTCTTTATGTGAATATTAGAATTTGCATATCAAAAAAAACCTTTACAGAGCACGGATAACTTTGTAAAGGTTTAATAATGAAATTAATACAGATTATTCCACGTTCAAGCGCAAATACTCTATTTTTGAGCCGTTCTGCACATAAACGATGTAAATACCGACGGACAAAGTGCTGATATCCAAGCTCGTTTCGCGGGTTTGGCTCTGAACGGCTATTTTTTCTAGGCCATACATATCCTTGATGCGAATATCCAGGCCACCTTGCGCTATTGGTATTTCATTCCTGACCGTTACTGTTACTTGGTTTTGGGCAGGGTTGGGCGCGAGGGAAGCTATGCGGCCACCAGGGTCGCCCGTATCGCAGTCTTCTATTCCGTACTGAATGAGGTTAGACCACAATGAGTAGCCGCAATTACTTAGTGCTCTTACTCGGGCATGATACGCACCATAAGACCAAGCGTTTAGTGGTTCTTCATTCAAACTGCCAGTAAATGTCCATGACCCACCTGTTACTAGCTTGTCTATTTGCCACTCATACGTTAGTTCAGGTACATAGGTAGAAGGCTCTATGAAAAGATAATCTTCATGTCGGCATTCTCCAGACACATCCAATATGGGTGTTTTAGGTATGCCTGCCCAAAGTTTATAGGTATAAATACGGCTTGTACCGCAGTTTTGACCAGGGGGCAGCGTGGAAGCCAACTGCAAGTTAAGTGTAACTGGCCCGCTATAGGTAGTAGTGGTGTTCGCAATAACTGCAACGTGTGGGCTGCCAGGCAGGGTGGTGAGGGAGATGCCTGGTATGGGTGGCCCCCCAAAAGCCCATGTATAACTCGTGCTGGGATAGAGCGCGGCATGAACGAGTTTGGCGCTTCCAAAGCAAATGTCCCCAGACGAGATATTGACACCAGGGCTTGATAGCTGGGCAATACAGCCACCACCGCCAGGAAAAAAGCACTGCGGTCAGCAGCAGCACAACGCATACGCGCAGCTTGCTCTTTCGTGAACATCTTTATACAGGAAGAGTAGTCCATTAAGTTTTCGTCCATATCAGGTAGACCATGTGAACACTCATTTCCGCCACAATCGTCCAAACCTGTCGTTTATTAAAACCGTCCTTTCCGCAGAGTTGCGGGGGTTTTTGAACGAAAGCAAGCTCTTAAATTAACCTCTCTTGAGTCGTCAAAAAGCCCTTTTTGAGTTTTTTAAGTTCTAATTGCCCTCTTTTGTCCCTTGTAGAGGCCATTTTCTCGCGTTTTCAAATAACTTTTTGTCAAATTCCTTACATCTGACTTTTGACTAATGATTGTTTTTGTACAATTTATTGGGCGTTCCCGCTTCGCGGTCGTTCGTCTTTGGGCTTCGCTTCGCTTCGGTGCTACGCACTAAACCCGCCGCCTCTCTAACGCAAATACAGGCCAATAGACATACTCAATAACAAAAAAAGGATAAAGTCGCAAACCCGCTTGATGCCTAAAAATTACTTTTGTCCTATTTTGCCTTAGCCCTAGCATAGCCGTATGATAGCCGTATGATAGCCGTATCATAGCCGTAGTTGGCCGTACTTTAAAAGTAAAGCCTCTATCTTAGAAAAGTACAATTATTCGCTTCCTAAAACTTACATCTCTTAGAGAGGTTAATTAAGAGCTTGTTTTTTTATCGCGTGGTGTATCCTCACATAAATCACCTGCTAGATAATCACAATAATCGTAGCAACCATGTGTAAAGGTGTGCAAAAGATTAAGCCAATGTCCTACTTCATGCGTTACAATGGCGCGGTTAAAGCCATGCGTTTCTTGCACAATAGCTGGTTCAACGGCAATGCCTGAGAACTGAGGAAAGTAAGTGTCCCATTTAGGAAAAGTAGAAAAGCCTAATAAACCCTCTATGTACAGGTCGCATACCCAAATATTCAGATACTTGTCAGAAGGCCAAGCTGTGCTGCCATCATCATTGATATTATCTCTCTTGACACATGGAATTATATTCCCAAAAAACTCCGTATCGTCACTTGTATATCGTTCTTCGTCAGGACCTAGATCTATTGGGTCAATAGGCCCCATAAAACTAGATTTCTGCGTAGATTTTCTGATAATACCGCTGTGTGGGTTGCCCCATGGGTCAACAGAAGCCAACACGAATTTTATCTTGGTGTCTCCTGAATAAAAAGGCAGCCACATGGAAGGAATGCTGGTTTGGTCTGGGTGGGTGCCGGCAAAGTACTGATTCAGTTCTTTGAGAGTGTTGTATACTTCGCCATCGGAAACATAAGGGTCCTCGCCCTCATTACGAACAATATGAAAAACGACAGGAATGGTGTAGATACCCTCAGGGCAATCAGTATACGGACTCAGACAGTCCGTGGTTATGCGTCCATTTTTGTTGGCAAGCATTTTTTGCTCCATTTCGGCACGCATCTGCGCATAACTGAAAGAGTCTAGTTCAGTACCGCAGCCTTTTTGGGCGAGAATCCCCCCCCCCCATTAAAAATCGTGCCAAAAAGCAGAATGAGAGAGAGATTAAAATTTGATTATTTTTCATTTATTTCAAATTTATAGGGTTAAATCAAAATTAATATCTGCGTTTAAATATTCTGTAGAAAGTTATATGGCTGGGGTCTGCAGGAAATTTAAGATAGTTAAAATCCAGAACTAATGAAGCACCATCAGAGCAAAGATAGAGAAATGTGCGCTCTAATATAGAATCCCCAGTTACAAAGTCCTTTTGATAAGAGTCTTGATAAAGCCCTATCTTACCCGCAGGCGTAAGCCCTATATTGTATTTTCTTACACCTCTTAATACAGGCTCACCATCACGAGAAGTGATACCATAGTAATAAGAAGAGTCGTTTACGCGGTATTCTGTGTAGTTTGTTGTGCTGGATAATTTGTAAGAGGGCGTGTTTTCAGCTTGAGTTGGCGACAGAGACTGATTTATACTGTAAATGCCCTCCTCTTTCCATTTTCCAACCAAAGCTGCCTTGAATTCTATGGGTGTTTTAAAGTCTGCCGCCTCGTTTTCTTTGCAGAAGGGCAAGTCTGGTTCATTTCTTTTACAGCTAGTGGAAAAGATGACAGCCACCAACACAAAAGGCAGCAGCCAGTAGGGTTTCATGGTTTTTAACATGAGTTTTGTTTATTTTTGGGTTAAAATTTAAAAGAAAAAGCCGAAACAAGAGCGTTTCAGTCCGCAAAGACAAAACCTTGCCTAATACATAGACCCAAAAAGTATGGTAAAAGAAATAGAAAAAGTAAATTTTTTTTTAATAGTTTAGTCGCCCCTTAAAAAGACTGCATAAGAACAAGCACATCAATTGATTTATCTGCTTTAGGAACACCTTGACGGCCTTTGATAGACTTCTCTACTTTTTAGTCTTCCCTTAAAAAATATATAAAGTATTTATTGTCAGTAAATTAAACAAGCATTTTATCTTTAAAAACTAAGCTATTTCAAAGTTGAAATACTTATTTGATTTGCTGATAGTAAACATCTTAGGTGTATATTATAGGGAAGACTATTTATTAAACATTGTTGATAGAAGTAAATCTTACCGTCAAGCATAACTAAAAGAAAAACCCTTCGTGCTTAGTAACATTGTTGATATTACGCAAATGACCTCTCATGAATACCAAAATTGCTGCTGCTACCTGCCCATGACGGCTGATGTTAGACTTACCCTTGAATGCGCTATTTGTGGGAATCAATTTTTTGCAAAACACCCACCGTATTGGTCAGCCAAATTCGCTTATTGGCGTGTCATTTATCAATGTTTGTCTTTAAAAGTAAGAGATGCAACCATTTGGCAAAGTTATTGAAAACCTTTTAGGAACTTAATTTCGTATTAGGGTTAATATTTGTTTAGAAATACTAATTTTACGGAACTAAAGACCTAGCATTTCTATCATGCACACCCAAAACTCATAGAAGCACTTTGTGCTTTTAGCCCTCAAATTACGTATTTTTGGCTTGATTTTTGGCACAAATAAATCATTGTTCTTAAACTATTGCAGAATGTCCACTTTACTACTAGTTGTTGACGACGAGCCAGACGTACAGTTGCTGATGAAACAAAAGTTCAGGAAGCAAATCAGAGAGGAAGACTACCGCTTTATCTTTGCCTCTAACGGCTTGGAAGCACTAGAAATGCTCAAAAACCACCCCGATATAGACGTGGTACTCTGCGATGTGAATATGCCACAAATGGACGGTATTACGCTCCTGACCAAAACCCGGGAGGTTAATACGACCATACAAACCATTATTGTTTCTGCCTACGGGGATATGCGGAACATCAGAAGGGCTATGAACCACGGCGCTTTTGACTTCGTTACCAAACCCATAAACTTCAACGATTTGGGGGCCACTATCGAGAAAACCATTAGGCACGTTAAAAAACTGAAAGAAAGCAACGCCGAAAAGGAAAGGCTCTACAAAGAACTTGAGGCTTATAGCAAAAACCTGGAACAAAAAGTAGCTGAAAGAACCATAGAAATTACGAAGCAAAAGCAAATTATTGAAGCTAAAAATCAGAGCATTACAGAGAGCATTAATTATGCGAAACGCATACAAGAGGCTACCTTGCCTAGTTTAGACGAAATCAAAGCGGCTTTTCAGGACTCCTTTGTGTTTTTTAAACCACGCGACATTGTCAGTGGAGACTTCTTCTGGTTCAGACAGCGCGGTTCTCAGACCATCATAACGTCTGTGGATTGCACGGGGCACGGCGTTCCGGGCGCATTTATGTCCCTTATCGGCAATGATATTTTGCATGAAATTATAGATGCTTTAGGCGTAACAGAGGCCGATAAAATACTCAATGAACTGCACAAAGGCGTTCTGCGTGCATTGCGCCAGAGCGAAAGCAACAGCCGCGACGGCATGGATATTGCGCTTTGTGCCATAGACCAAGAACGCAAAGTGATGCACTATGCAGGCGCACGCTGCCCGCTTATTTACGTCCGAAACGACGAGGTACACGAAATTAAGGCCGATATTTTGCCTATTGGTGGCGCACAGCAACTTAAAGAAAGGCATTATACCAAGCACGAAATTCCACTAGATGGCCAAACAATGTTTTACATATTTTCGGACGGTTACCAAGACCAATTCGGCGGCCCCGAAGGCCAAAAGATTATGCGTAAAGGGCTTAAAAACTTACTACTTCGCGTTCATAAAGAGCCATGTGAGGCTCAAAAGCAACATTTGGAAAGCTATATTCAAGAATGGATGGGCAACAAATACGCCCAGTTGGACGATATACTCGTCATTGGTTTTCTTGCTTAAAATAAACTCCCGTCCGAGTTATTTCTTAGCCTACTCAACTGAAAAAAAAACGTAAATTCATCATCATAAAAGGAGTTTTTACGCACTTATTCATCTAAATTTGGGCGGTTTTAAACTGCTCAATGATAAACACAAACTCGTTTTGAGTTTTAAAAGCGCTTTTTGTTGAACTCCATGCACCCAAACGAAGAGAAAGTCATTACTACGGCGCGTCATTTAATGCAGCAGCAAGAGCTACTTGACGCTGCTTCGTGGCATAGTGCCTATTCCGACTTGCTGCAAAACTACGAAACCCTGGTGGCAGAGTTTAATTTTATTGCAAAAGTGAGCGACCGTGTTTATAATAAAATGCAGAAAGTCAATGAGTTACTTCATGACAAAAAAGAAAAATTGGAAGTAGCACAGCAGGTGATTCTCAAACAAAACATGGAGCTGAGCGCTGTAAAAACAAGTTTGGAACGGCTGGTAAAGGAGAGAACCAACGAGTTACAAGAGGCCTACAACGATATTTTGGCCATTAACCGGGAGCTAGACGGTTTTGTGTATAAGGCCGCACACGACCTGCGAGGCCCCATTGCGCGCTTGATTGGGCTTGTCAATTTAGCCAACCTAGAGGGCGACTCCGAGCAGTACTTGCCCCTCATTAAGACCTGCGCCGCCGAAATGGACGATGTTTTGCAGCGCCTCCTACAAACAAATATCATTAAGCAACATCAGCTCTACTATGAAGAGATTGCGCTTGGCGGCACTTTTGAATTTATACTGGACGAGCTAAGAGCTTTAGGCCATTTGCATTGTGAAGTAAAGTGCTTTGCCTGCCAGAACAAAACGCTGCTGCTAACCGACGAACTTTTGTTTGTCATTGCCGTCAAAAACTTGATTCTGATTGCAGCCAAGCACGCCCAAGAGAGCCCAAAAGCCAAAATAGCTCTCCATGTTATGGAAACACCTAACTCTTTGCAAATTTATGTTCACTATGCAGGAGGAATCATTACTGACGCTATGCGCGAGCATCTTTTTGATTTGTTTTTTAGGTTTACTCCTAAGTCGGACGGCCTAGAGCTATATTCAAGCAAGCTAGCTGCCGAAAAACTAGGAGGCGAGCTTACTTTGGTGAGTTCTAGCGCCGAAGAAACCATTTTTGGGCTAATCCTACCCTATAACTGGCCTAATGCGGCACGGCGCGTGCCAAGAGTAGACTTGCCCTAATACTCAAAAATAGTTTTTCGTTAAGTAAGTGATTTTTAGGCACAAACTATTTGGTTCTAACGACAAAGCTAAAAAAAGCAAATTTATTTCTTTATAATTGCAGCAGGCGCATAGTTTTTGCGCTGGTAATATTTGGCTGCTGCTTGTTATTTCTGAGAGGCTGAGGCTAGTCTGTTCTATTGCGATGTTTGTACTGACCAAAAAGTTTTTTTTACATAAATGGTTCTGGAGTCTTTTGGGCATGATGCTCTTAGGCGCTGGTCTAGGTATGCATTATTTCTGGAGCAAAGGTGGTGAAAGAGAGGTCTTTGTCAAGGAGGTGAATGAAAAGATTTTCAAAGAGTTAGCGCTGGCAGATGTTTCGCTTAGGCAGGTCAAAAACTATACAATAAAAAACCGCAAAGCCCCTTACTTAGGCCAGATTCTGAACACACACAAACATCCTATTTTTGTTTTCGAGAATAAAAAACTAGTGAAATGGTCTGACTACAACTTTGAAATAGACCATCGCGACATCGCTCATATTAAGGTAGAGGGCTTTTTTGAGAACAAAACAGGAGATTTTTTAGCCAAAAGAGAGAGCGTACAGCTAGACACCCTCACCACTCTGGATATTGTGGCAGTAGTCCCTATTTATAGGCAGTATTCCGTTGATAACAACTATGTTAAGAACGAACTAAACACTGATATTTTTGGCGAAGCGCCCGGTGATAAAATTTGGGCAGCGCCCGGACGCGAGCAGTCATATTTTGTGTATGGCACAGAAAATAACTTTTTGTTCTCTCTCCTATTTGCCGACGAGTACATTCCAAAATTAGATGCGCAATACTGGGAGGCCCTCCTAATTCTTGTCGGTCTAATGTTACTGGTGGTGGCTATTTATCAGAAAGCCATTTTTTTAATGCGCCACCGCAAATCTTTTGAGTCTTGGCTCTTTTTGAGTGCGGCGCTTCTGGCCGTAAGATTCTTCGTGGCGAGTATAGACTACCCGCAGCAGTTCATTCAGCTTACACTTTTTGCTCCTCTAGAAGAACCCGCTCTGTTCATGGTGCCTAGTATAGGCGATTTACTTTTGAATGTAGGGGTAGTCTTCCTTATTTTTTGGTATCTTTATCTGTATTTTCACCACATTATCCACCTCAATAAGTTTACAAAAACGCATCAATTTCTCAGAAAGGTTTTAGCGCCCATCTGGATAAGCTTTACGTTTTTCTTGGCCTTTTATCATTTCTATTTGCTGCATTTGCTCTACCAAATCAAGTACATCAGCCTTGATTTTACGGCGGCTTTGGCCTTAGACATATACAAGATTACGGCACTTGTTTTGTATCTTTTGGTTTCTCTGACCTACTTTTTTATAAGCCATTGCCTCGCGCGCTTGGTCAGAGAGTTTAAACTCAAACCATACGAGTTTTTTTTGGTGGTTGCGCTGGGTGCCAGTGTGTGTACGGTAGCCACCTTTGATACCGCCTCCACGAACTGGCCTATCATTTTCTTGCATACATTCTTTATCATGTTCTTGCTCTGGCGCGAAATACCGCGTTCAGTTTTAAACTATTCCGTCCTAACGATGCAGTACATTATCGTTTCGGCCATAGTAAGCGCTATGATTGGCGTTTATTCTATCTATATTTTTGAGTACAAGCGCAAAGTAGAAGATAAACAAAGACTTGCCTCGCAACTTTTGCGTGAAAATGACCCCTTTGGCGAGTTTTTGCTGGCCGATGCGATAGAAAAAATTAGAACTGACCAGCTCATACTGAACCGTTTTGATGGAATGCCAACCAACAATATGGATATTGTTTTGCACAAAATCAAAAGAATACATTTGGGAGGTTATTTTGACAGATACGATATTTTTATACACTTCTTTGGGCACGACAAAATACCTAGAGCACCTCACCATAACCAAAACTATGATTCTTTAGAAAAAAAATATGCACGCGCCGAACACCGTACCGACATCAGTACGGACGTTTACATCATCAGTGATGCGGCTTCCGACCAAATCCGTTATTTTGCATTTATTAACTTAGAAAACACCGACGGTATCCATACGGGCAATATTGTTTTAGAATTACACTTGCGCAAAATATTTCCTAATAGTGTGTATCCAAGCCTTATGGTCGATATGGGCGCTATACCTTTCATGGCTAAGCCAGACTGGAGCTATGGTATTTTTTCAGGCGAAAACATGGCCTTTAGTTATGGCAGCTATGCGTATGAGCCTAATTTTATGGCGCGTTTTGCGTCCGAAATCCTTTCAGGAAACGAAATCATACACAACGGGCATCGTCATTTGCGCATAAGCGGTAATGCAGGCCGCGAAGTGGTTATTACCTCGCCCGACTACCCCATACGGCACGTAATATCCAACTTCTCCTTTCTGCTGTTGCCCTTGCTTGTCGTGATGCTATCGGCCTCCTTGCCCTACTACTTTTTGATAAGACGGCAAGTTTTCAAATTTACTTTTACAACCCGCCTTCAGTTTTTGGTAAACTCCTCTTTTTTACTGCCCACCATCGTCATTAGTGGCTTGGTACTGAGTCTATTAAACGCACACAATGAAGAGGATACCGACAAAGTTTTTTTCAGCGAAGCCGAAAACTTAGCCCAAAACATCACACAGGAGGTCTATGAATATTACCACAATCGCTATACCAATGACCAACTCCAGCAACTCATTGCCGAAATTGCGCGCTTTTCGCAAACAGACGTAAACCTCTTTGATACACAAGGCCGTTTGATAGTTTCTAGCCAGCCAGCCATCTACGACAACGGTTTGCTCTCACGCCGTTTGAACCCCAGCGCTCTGGCAGACATCGTTGAGAACAACAAAAACCGAGTAAAAATGGCTGAATCTATCGGTACATTGGGCTTCAGTGCGGTTTATGTGGGTATCAAATCTTTTGAAACGGGTGATGTTATTGCAATTTTGGGCTTGCCTTTCTTTCAGTCCCAGCAAAGCACCGAACGCCAGATACTGGGCGTAGTATCTATTATTTTAAACGTTTTTACGGTTGCCTTCTTGGCGCTTTTAGTCATTTCGCACGTAGCCTCTAACCTCCTCACAAAGCCGCTGCGCCTGATTACCGAAAGAATCAAAGGAGTTACCTTTGGAAAACCCAACGAGCCGGTTAATTATGAGTCCTCTGATGAAATTGGTTTGCTCATTAGCGAATACAACAAGATGATTATGAAGCTAGACGAGAGCCGTGCTGCCCTTGCCCGCAAAGAGAAAGAGTCGGCGTGGCGCGAAATGGCCAAACAAGTAGCGCATGAAATTAAGAATCCGCTTACGCCCATGAAGCTCACCCTACAGCATTTGCAACGCATCATGCAAGGCGAAAATGAGAGCATAAAGCGTTATTTTACCTCTTTACTAGAGCAAATTGATACACTCAGCGATATTTCGGCATCTTTTGCTGCCTTTGCTGTTATGCCTATTCCAAAAGAAGAGATATTTGATGTGGCAAAGGTTTTACATCAAACAGCCTTGCTCTACCGTTCTGCTGAGCGCGTTAAAATTGAATTGCAAATTGCCGAGGGCGCTTTTTTTGTAAGTGGCGACAGCAAACTGATGGGCAGAATCTTCTCAAACCTCATCCTGAATGCCATACAAGCCATGCCGCCCGAGCGTGAACCAGAGGTTAGCATTGTACTGGCCGCTGAAAGTACTAAGCACATCTTAATTGCCTTTGCAGATAACGGTATCGGCATTAGCGAAGAAACTCAAAAAAAGATATTTTTACCCTATTTTACTACAAAAACTACTGGCTCTGGTATCGGTCTGGCTGTGGCCAAAAGAGGTATAGAACACGCTAAAGGCCGTATTTGGTTTGAGTCTGCACCTGATTCTGGCAGTACTTTCTTCATTGAGCTGCCTATTGTTGAAGGTGTTTATGAAGAAACGCTGTCTTAGTTAAAGAAATTAGTACGAAATTTGCTTGTTAAGTCATTCATATTACATCTATAACTATTCAATTACTCCAAACCCACCCACCTATGAAAATGCTCCTGTTTCTGTGCGTCTTCCTTTTTAATTTTGCGAAGCCACAAGAAGAACTCCTCGTTATCTCTACTAAAGGTAAAATTATTGATGCAAGTACGCAGCAAGTGCTTAAAAAAGGAGACAAGGTTACACTCAAAACCAAATTGATTTTTTCGGACAGAAATGCCAAACTGGCGCTCCTAGAGTACGATAAGCTTCACTACATTCTCAAGCCTACCCCCAACGCTGCCGCAAACGGAATGAGCGTTAAGGATATGGTCAATGCTTATAAGGCTTCGCAAACTGGTGGTGCGCGCGATATTACGGCCAACGTACTTTGCAATACTTGTAATGCCTCAAACAATGACTTTAAAGAGCTGAGCGTATTCTTTTCACGCAATGTATTTCCTTCAAAGCCTAATAGTCTGGAAATCATAGGTGTTGGACGTTATAAAATCAATACCAATGCAGTGCCTCTTAATGAAAAAAACTACTTCGTCATCACTTATAAGGCCAACGGACAAGACATTCTCAAACCTATCCGTAGCGAAGGAGATTTTATTTATTTGGACGAGTCCATCTATGAAAGCAATGGTCAAAAACTGGCACCAGAAGCCGCCCAAGATATGCAAATGCACTATTTGGCAGATGGAAAAACGCAAACCAGTTCTGCTACCTACATTTGCCATCTAAGCCCAAACATCATTAGTAAAGCCAGCATTACGGCTGAAATAGAGGAAATTATTAAAAATATGCCTTCAAAGAAACCAAAAGATGTTTTTGATGCACACATTGTGCCATACCTGATTGACTTCTATACCCGCCTCAGCGACGAGCAGATTTTGGACTTTCTGCCAGAGAATTTCAAAAAAGAAGTGGAGCGTTAAAATATGGCGCTTAAAGTAGTCAAAAGGTAAATTTTCGCTTTGCAAAGCATCAGAGTTCGCTTCTTCTGCATATATTTGTGCGGGTAGAGAACCCTCGCAGAATATTTCATCAAAATACTAAAAATATGTTGGCTGCTTGGCTAAAAGCATTCAGAATCAGAACTTTACCTTTGGCGCTTTCTTGCATCTTGTTGGGTAGCCTTTTGGCAGCAGCCCAGAACAACTTGCGCATCAATATTTTGATTTTTAGCATTTTAACGGCGGCCTGCCTTCAAATTCTCTCTAATCTTGCAAATGATTATGGAGATAGCCTTAATGGAGCAGACCATGCAGGCAGGCAAGGCCCAAGCAGAGCCGTCCAGAGCGGTGAAATTAGCCCCCACGCCATGAAACGCATGATTATAGTTTTTGTAATCCTCAGTTTGGTAAGCGGTGTTTTTTTGCTCTGGAACGGCCTTAACGTGCTTGATACCAATGCTTTATTTCTTATGTTAGGGATAGGCTTAGTGGCTATTGTAGCTGCCATAACCTACACGATGGGTAAGCGCCCTTACGGTTACATAGGCTTAGGAGACCTATCCGTTTTTCTTTTTTTTGGTCTTGTAGGCGTAATAGGCGTATATGCTTTGCACACAGGTAGGCTGGAATGGGAAATTTTGATGCCCGCCACGAGCAGTGGTATGTTTGCTGTTTGTGTTCTGAATATCAACAATATACGCGATATTGATTCCGATAAACAAGCGGGTAAATATTCTATTCCGGTACGCTTAGGTCAGCAGGGCGCACGTGCTTACCATGCAATTTTACTTTTTGTGGGTATAGCGTCTGCGGTGGCTTATGTTTGGTTTTATCCTGAAAAGAGTCTATGGAAATGGCTCTTTTTACTGTCTTTTCCTTTGTTTTTTATGAACCTTAGGGGTGTTTGGAGAGGCAAAACAGTAGCCGAACTAGACCCTTATCTGCGACAAATGGCACTGACCACCCTCTTTTTTGTCATTCTATTAGGCACAGGGCTTTATTGTGCAAGATATTAAGATAGGCTTGATTTTTTTTGCTATGCCCTACGGTCGGAACTTTCAGCTCGCGCTTCAGTTCTGCATCAAGGCAAAAAGTAGAGAAGTCTATTAAAGGCCGTCAAGGTATTCCCGAAATAGGTAAACTATCCTCCTCAAACTTAGCTTACGTCTGTTGAAAGTGCTTTTTAAGGGAAGACTAACTAGTAGTCCCTTTAAAAAGTAAGCAACTGTAAAAAAATAATAGCAATATTTGAGCTAATATTTTGAAAACGAGTACGATAAAAAAAGTCGCCAGCATAGGCTTGGAGCAAGTAGAGCCCAGATATCAAGTTGGTTTTGAATATATGTTAGAGAATATGCTAAATTTGGACTTTCATGCGGGGTTTTCCGCCTGCGCAAGCCTTTTCTGCTATAACTATTTCTAATTTTGGCCACCACCCACACTATCAAAAAAATTGTCTTTGATGCAGACGCAAGTGCTTTAGAAGCCGAGCTACCTGTTCATAAAAAACTCAAGACAATCTTTGAGCAGCGTCTGCAAAACATACTGAGCAAACTGCTGGATAAATACGGAGACAATGTTTGGGCACGCCTAGAGACACTTGAGCTAGATTTAGGCACGTGTGAGTGGCAGAGAATGGATACTCTACTGCCCGACCGCTTTGCTGCCGAACTAGAACGCAAGCTAGCGCGCTTGCAACTGCCTATAAAAGCGCAAAAGAGCCAAACCGCACCCAGCCAGCATGAAAAACAGGTAGTTAGCACCACCGAACTCGATTTGTTGCTCTATTGGCTAGAGCATGGTTCTAAGCCTTGGTGGGCAAGTACCAAAAGTCCTGATTTGGCAACACTTTTTGCTAAACTCTTGCGCCAAGAACCTCAAACTATTTTGGCCTTGTTTAAAAACAGTAACTTGCCAACAGATTACTTGAAAAGACTTACCTATACGCTTAAAGAGCCTCTACTCAAACGTTTACTGATGCTTTTGATACCCGCTCAAGCAGAGAGTATTCATCATTTTATGAAACTCTTACTGAGCCTACAAAAACGTGAAAAGGTCTTTAAAACAAGTCTTTCAGACCTGAACCTAGTGTTGTGGAACATGGTGTTGAGGTTTGTGGCAGAGTTTCGATATGGTATTTTTAATCAAAAAGACCTGCTAGATTATTTGATTGAGTCTTTGGCGATTCAAAATGATTTAGCAGAGTCTATACTGATTGAAAAGATATTAGATACGAAGGCTGTCAGTCCAAATGAAATCAATTTGTTAAAGAAAGTAGAACTAGGTATAACAAGAAAAGAAGTATTTTTAAATAAAAATAAGGAAAAAAATATAAAAGATAATTATTTAGATAGATTAAATTTTATAAGCAACCAGATAAATAATAAATTTAAATTCAATCCTATTTTATTAAAAAATAACTTAGAGTATTTGTTTAAATTTAAAAAAAATGAATTGATTTATTTATTAAAAAATCAATTAAGAAAAGAATCTAGTTTTAATTATTTTATTGATAAATCTAATCATATATTTTTTAAAATAGTATTAAAAAATATATTATCCAATAATTATTCTTTTTTAGAAGATATATTATATAATTTTAACTACTTTCATAAAATTAAAAGTGATTTTAAAATATCTACAAATGAATTAGATTTTTTAATAAAAAAATATATATTTGAATATATCTTTTTAAAAAACAACTATTTAATATCAAAAAAATCAATCCTTTATTTTTTATTAAAGAAATTGATTAAAAAGATACAAATAGATGCAGTAGATATTTTTGATGCCTTTATCAGGGAATTAAAGAACCCACAGAATAGTTTTAGGCAGTCTGCGCTGTTTTTGGATTTGTTGCAAAATCTTCGTATAGATGCTGAGCGTGAGGGTATTCTGCGTCGCAATATCAGCAATACAATCATTAAGCCTTACGATGATGCGGAGCTGTTGCGTTTTTACTTCACAAACGGTATCCTGCCTTGGTCTTCTATCCTTAAACGTTTTGATGCAGAGGCACTTATTCTAAAATTATTGGAGCAGCGCTTAGTGAGCCTGCGGCGTGTTATTTATGATTTAAGCGCCCAACCAGCGCCACGCCGTCGTTTGTTGCAGAGTGTATCAGCCAACACCCTTTCTATGCTTTTGGCTTTTTTTGCTGCCGAAGAACTGATTGAAAGCGAAGAGGATACCGATAAAATTTTGCTGGCCGTACAACAGTCTCCACACGTTATCAAATCTTACTTGGTTCACTTTTTGCGCCAGGGCAGTTTTCCTAATCAAATGCCGTTAAACTTTGGCCGATTAATGGATAAACTAGCCACCAACTATTTGGCTGATGCTTTTTTGCTACTGACCTACTTGGCAGAGCGCAGCGACCTTACCCAAAAGGCCATTGCACTCACGGGCGAGGATACACTCATGCGCATAGCATCTTTTTTATTAGTGCCTGACAGTCAAGCTAATTTGTATCAGTTTGTTCGGGCTTTTCCGCTTATTGCGGCCGAGCTTGAAGGTTTAAAGGACGGCGAAACTGCCAAATATTTGTTCTGGGAAGTTTGCTTGTATCTCTTCAAAAACTATCAAAGAGTTTTTGATGCAGACATTTGGCTCAAAAAAGCCATTGAACTTAAAAAAATACAGAATGAAACAAAGTGGTATACGCATGAGTCTGTTCAACTTCTTATCACTCAAAGGCAAAGCCCACCAGATATAGACTCGCTAGACCTCAACCCCCTATTAGAACATTTTTTAGAAAACTTAAGCACCCCTCAAGGTTTTTCTTTTGCGGCGCTTGAGTCCCTTTTTATTCAAAAAATTGATGCAGAAGCCGAAAAATGGCTGTCCGTGGTGAGGCCTTTGTTGGAAAAAGAACCTATACGTGAGCAATGGGTTTTGTACTTTTCCGAGCCTTTGCTAAACCGCTTGGCCTTTTTGTTAGAGCCTTTGCTTTTGCCAAAACTGCTGCCTAGTTTACAGCAAATTCTAAGAGCATTGAGCCGAACAGATTGGGTTTATAACGAAAAAGTGCTATTATGGTGTTTTGTTTTTGAGGAGTTGGCCAGCGACCCCACGCATACAATCAGCAAGTTGCAGCTTGCTGAACGATTCTGTAGCTTGGCCGCTCGTGAATTAAACATTGTACCTCAATTTTTTGTAAACAGTTTATTGCCGCATTTAAGTCTTGTTTTGGAGAGCAAGGATTTGGAAGCACTAAAAGGCATTTTTTCTCTGCGCGAAGATGCTTTTGCTAGGCCCATAGCAGCACGAACGCCCACGCCTCGCGCACTGGACGAGGACGATATTTATATTGCGAATGCTGGTTTGGTGCTATTACACCCCTTTTTGGGGCGTTTGTTCAAAATGCTAGAGCTGCTAGATGGCAAAAAGTTCAAAGATGAAAATGCGCAGTTTAAAGCGCTCCATTTGCTGCAATACATGGTTTTTGAAATGGACAAACGAGATGAGCACGACCTTGTTTTTAACAAAGTTTTGGTGGGCCTAAGCCCTCAAGCACCTATCCCTCTGCGTGTGGAACTCACAGAACGAGAAAAAGCCTTGGCGGCGAGCTTGGTCATGGGGGCAGTACAAAACTGGAAAGCGCTCAAAAACACCACATTACTCAACTTTAGGGTCTCTTTTTTGCAGCGAGAGGGCAAGCTCAAGCGCGAAGGCGAGCATTATCGCCTGGTGGTGGACCAACGCGGTTATGACTTATTGTTAAGTAAGTTGCCCTGGTCGGTCAGTATGATTAAGCAAAGTTGGCTGCCCTTTATCATTTATACCGATTGGCGCTAAACGAGGAGCTGTGCCAAAAGAAAATCGGCCAGAAGAATGGCAATACAACTATTGGTTACGGCTTGTGTGCTAGACTGCCCCACCTCAAGCGCGCCGCCATGTGTGTAAAAGCCCATATAAGCAGAAATAGTAGAGATGAGAAAGGCAAAAACAACGGCCTTAATCATGGCAAAAGTGATGTTAAACTCCACGAAATCAATCCGAATACCATAAATATAGTCCTCGGGGGTGAGCAACTCTAGCCCTGTGCTGGCAAAATAACCGCCCGTAATAGACAAAAAACCTGCAATGATTACCAAAAGCGGATACATGGTCATAGAAGCCACTATTTTGGGCAAAACCAAGTACGAAGCCGCATTAATACCCATAACTTCTAAGGCATCAATTTGCTCCGTAATGCGCATAGTGCCAAGTCCGCCCGCAATGTTAGAGCCTACCTTACCCGCAAAAACTATGGCAGTAATAGTGGGGGCTAGTTCCAGTATCGTCATATCGCGCACGAGTGTGCCTACAATGTAGAGCGGAATGAGCGGACTCACCAAGTTATAAACCGTTTGAACAGCCGTAACAGCGCCAATAAATGTAGAAATAATGGTTACTAGATAAACAGAGTCAATGCCGATACGGATACACTCCTCTATATACTGCCGCCAATACACTCTAAAAGATTCGCGGTTTGTAAAAACAGCGGCTAGGAATATCATAAATCGGCCAATGGCTTTCATGTATGCGAGATTCTCTTGTTTATGGATTTAGCGCAAAGGTATTAAAAAAAAATGGAAATTTTTATAGGTGCTGTATCGCTTTCTTAGAAAATTGCGAAGTGGCCTCTCAGATTGCTGCGCAATATTTTTTTGGATATGGCTTGTCATTAGTGCTTTAAATGCAGCAATAGAGTATTATTATTTTAGTTTTGTCTAAAAATAAAGCGCTAAATAACTTTTTTATCATTTTTCTTTTTAAGTTTGCGCACTCAGTAGCATATTTTTGATAATGACTATCTCAAAAGAACTTTTATGAAACCTATAAAAACAACATTGGTATTTCTTGTATGGCTCGCGATGGCCTTCATGGGGCAGGGTTGCGGCAGCCAGTCCGCCCAGCAAGCGCAAAAAGCAGGCCTTCCTACTATAGTTTGTACGACTGGCCTTGTGGCTGATGCTCTCTTACAAATTTGTAAGGATTCTGCCCAGATTGTGGCCCTGATGGGAGTGGGCGTAGACCCTCACCTCTATAAAGCCTCGCAAGGCGACATGAAAAAATTGAGCGAAGCAGATTTGATTTTTTATAATGGCTTGCACCTAGAAGGTAAAATGAGCGATATTTTAGAAAAAATGAGGGCACAAGATAGAGCCTTTCCGATTGCAGATGGCCTAGCAAGCAGCGATTTGCGCTCACTTGGAGAGAATCTGCCAGACCCTCACATTTGGTTTGATGCCAAACTTTGGGCGCTTTGTGTAGAACACGCTCAAAAAATATTGGTGCAGAAGTATCCACAAAAAGCGGCTTATTTCACGCAAAATGCTAAAGACTACATCAAAACCCTTCATATTTTGCATGATTCTACCCAAAAGAAATTTGAGCGTTTGCCAAGAGAAAAGCGTGTTCTTGTTACTGCACACGACGCATTCGGCTATTTTGGCAAGGCGTACAAATTGGAAGTGAAGAGCCTACAGGGGATTTCTACCGTTACCGAGCCTGGTCTGCGCGATGTAACCGAACTCGTGAATTGGCTCATTGAGCGAAAAGTAAAAACCATTTTTACAGAAACCTCCGTATCAGATAAGGGAATCAAGGCTGTTATTGATGGGTGCAAACAAAAAAAGCATGAATTAAGAAATGGCGGCGCGCTCTATACCGATGCACTCGGCAATGCAGAAAGCCCAGAAGGAACTTATGCAGGTATGTTTGCTGCCAATGTAAAAAAAATAATAAATGCTGCGGAATAGATGGGCAACCATAAGTTTTTGAACGCAAACAACACCCGCTAAGCAGAGAGTCGCTGATAAAAATTCGCGTTTTGTAAACGGCTACAGCTTGATGTACAGGTGTCCTTGCACAAAGGCTTGCTCTGGTTTCATGCCCAAATCCTGATTTTTGAGCCAAGAGCCGAGTGCCGAACGGTACTGCCCTTGAACTCCCAGGCTCAATGTAGGGCTGAGATTATAGGCAAGGCCAGCACCCAGAACCATATTTTGGCTCATAGATTTGCGCTGCAAAGGCACAAAAGTAAAATCGGCGGGCTGCGAACTCTGCATATCGGCTTGCAATAAGAGGTCGTTGCTAAGGCCGCTGTGCAAGTTGGCCTGCAATTTCTTTTTGCCTAAGTTCAAGCCTACTAAGATTGGAACTTGAAGCATACGGAACTCGCCTGTCAGCGTTATCGGCACTTGTATCGGTTCAGTTCCTAAAATAGGGCTTTCAACAGCAACCAAAACATCTTTGTAAATGACAGACGCATGGTTCAGGTACAAGCCACTCATCAAAGACCACTTGTTGTTTAAAAGCAGGCCAAAATCTAGCCCATAACCATAGCTAAAGGCTTGTGCTGTACTAAAACTGTTAATTTTGCTCAAATTATCAGCGACAACGTTAGCGCCCTTGATGACTCCTTGGGCAGTGGTTTTTTGGAGGTTGGGCCTAAAAGTACCTACTTGCGCACCTAGCCCCGTCATAAAGTTTAAATTAAACGGGCGTTCTGGCTTCGTTTCGGTGTTTTGGCTTTGGGCTGATTGGGCCAGTAGGTCTTCATTAATCTTTTGTAGAACGAGCGTAAAATCAGGGTTTAGCTGGTTTAAGCGACCTATGGCGGCTGGGCGGCTCAGCCAAACAAACTCTAAACGGACACTGTTTGGATTGGCAGAGGTCAGTAAAACCTCTTCGGGGTTCTCTTCTTGGTTGTTGAGAAGCGCATTGACCTTTTCAAGAGGCCCTTGCTCCTGTGCAAGGTTCTGGTTTACAGAATTATGCTTGGGGTTTTGAGGAGAAAAACGACGGGTGATAGTTCTGTTTTTATGCTCGGACTGAGCCGTATTTTGGACGGCATCAAGGTCATTTTTATTGGCCTCTTGCTTATCTGTATTGCCTGTAGGACGGCCTGCCTGCGCTATTGGAGAGGCAGGAGAATTTGAATGCACAACCACGCCAGACTCGGCCACTTGGCTTTCAGAGCCTTTTATTTTTATATTTTTATCAGGTTGGCTCTTGAGGTGTTCGTGAGGCCCTGCCAATTCCTGACTCGGTGCCGTGATGTTGGGCATTACCCACACAAAAAACACGAACAAAAGACAGGCTGCAGCAGTGAGCCAAGTCCAGATAGGTACGGCCACAGGCTTCTTGTTATCCAAAACGGCCTCAATATTTTTCCAGACCTGCCCCGATACAGGCAAAGCGGCAGAGGCAAACAACTTTTGCCAAGTAGAAACTTGCTGAACGCCCAAAGACTCGCCTATGCCCGCCCAAACCGCCTCTGAAGGAGTCAGTTCGGCTGATTCAAAAGCAGCAGCCAGCGTAGATTCAAATTCTAAGTGGTTTTGAATCCCTTTCCAGAGTTGTATGTCGGGCGACAGTTCCGCATCATCAAAGGCGTTACGGAACAGGTCATCGAGTTCGTCAGCGTTTTTCATAATTCACCTCCTTTGCAATCATTTCCTGCAAAAGCATTTTGGCGCGATAATATTGAGATTTGGACGTGCCCTCCGTGATGTTCAACATATCCGCTATTTCTTTGTGTTTGAAACCTTCCAGAGCGTATAGATTAAAAACCACTTGGCAGCCGGGAGCAAGGCGCTGTATCATGGCCAGAAGGTCGCGGAAGTTGTGGTTAGAAACGTCCACATCGTGCAGGTCTGGCGTATAATTCAGGTCCGATACTTCTTCCATCTGCATCTGGTCTATCTTTCGTCTGTTGTGCTTGAGGGCGGTGTTTACCACAATGCGCTTAATCCAATAGTCCAGCGGGCATTCGTACTTGAAGTCGGCAATGTTGTCAAACACTTTCAAGAAAGCCTCTTGCAGAATATCCTCAGCCTCGGCTGTGGTCTTTGAATAACGCAAACCGACTACATACATTTTTTTGGAATAGGTGTCGTACAATTTGCGTTGCGCTTTGCGGTCGCCTTCTACACAAGCCGAAACGATGGACTCTTCTGCGCTATTTGGAGCATACTGTTGCATCGGGCTGGCTAGGGTTTCCTTTATATGATGACCCATCAAACAGGCAATTGGTTGGAGTATAAGAAAATGTTTTTTTAGTAGGCTTTGTAAGCGGCTGAAAAACAGCGGTTTTTGAAAAAATATATATTAAGCCCCTGCTGCGCTTACCAAATTCGGGCTGCATGAAGGCCCCTCTTAAAGACAGCAAAAATAGAAAAAATATAAAAAGATGCCAAATGTTCTATCAAAAAAAATAGACGCTGCGGTTAGAAGGCCATTGGCGCGCGCCTACCCCACTACCTTGGGTGAGGTTTGGACCAGCGAGCCTTGGGCATCACTTTCCCTTGAGGGCTTCTTTGATGATGCGGACTTCTTCTACGCTGTGCAGGGTCTCAATGGCCAAGCGAACCGGGTGGTTGGGGGCGTGCAAACGCTCAAACTCACTTTGGATAATGGCCAGCTTCTTTTCTTCGCTCATATCATCGGTGATGGGCTTCAAATCTTCCAAGTGCTTCAAGATTTCTTTGCCTGCCGATTGGATTTCTTCGGGGAAGTAGAGTTCGAAGATTATAGAGTTAATCAGAGCTATAAAAAAGGAACTTAACAAATTTTGTTTATTAACTAAGGATTGGTTCGTGTATGAATAAAATAGGTCTAGAATTTCAGAATCAAAATCTTGACTAATTGGCAAACTGTTTAATTCGTGAATTCTTATCTCAGGAAACGTCTTCTCTTTTCGTGCAAATTTTTTAATAAAATAATACCCAATCAGGTCTGAATTAATAAGTGCTGCAAGAGCCTTTGAAGATACTTTGTGTGGCTTTACAACGTGTAAGTCTTCAGAGAGTTTTAAACCAACCTAACTTCCTAATTAATTATCAAATATCTGATCAAGATTGGGATATCCTTCTAAAAATTGAGAGAAACACAATTTGTTTAGAAAATAATGCTAAATCATCATTTGGAGTTAAGTTTTATCAGAAAGGGAAAGGAGTTCCCAAACAGGACGAAAATATAGTAAGTAATCATTCATATACTCACGATGAAGCAATTGATGAAACTTGCTTAAAAATTCTTGAAGGTAAGAATCTCGACCGTTTTTATTTTATACCAAGTAACAAATATATTCAGTATGGAAAATGGTTAGCAGAACCAAGAGATGAAGAAATGTTTATTGGCGAAAGAGTATTAGTTAGAAGAATAGTAGGACAAACAGGGCTAATTGCAGCATTTGTTGATGGTCAGTATTGTAATAACTCGCTATTAAGTAACTGCAAAAAATTAATTAAGAATATTTTGAGAACTTAATCGTAAGTTTTTTACCAACCAGATTTAAGCAATTTGTAGTTGCATATTGAAGGTCATCAAAAGAAAGATAGTCTTCTGGTTT
>JAAFJX010000059.1 GCA_013299045.1 Cytophagales bacterium
AGCAAGAGGCTTGGCGTACCTTCAATGCTTTATTTGGGCGCAAAGAGCGAAAATTACGCAAAGAACTAGCCGAAAAGAAAAAAGAACTGAAAGAGAAAGAGCAAGCACTTAATGCAAAAGACCAAGTACTTAGTGAAAAAGAGCAAGCGCTTAGTGCAAAAGACCAAGCGCTCAATGAACAAAAACAAGCACTTAGTGAAAAAGACAAACTCATAGAGGAGCTTTTGCGTAAACTGAACGAGAAGAAGTAAGGCTCGTTGCTCTAACGCGCCTATTTTGATGACCTTTCTACCGCGCTCATGCTCGAACCCATCAAAGAAATGCCTACACTCGCCAGCGCAGGGCCTAACGTAGAGATGACTTTAGAAAAGATGCCTGTTCCAGAGCAGTCTGCGGGTGATGATGAGGGCAACTCTAGCGGCGCTGTTGCAGAAGAAAATAGCATTGAACATCAGCTTAATGCGGCGAAAAGCTGGGGGAATGGGGGGGCAAATAACAACGCAGAAGATAGTAAATTTGTTGGTAGTTTTGCATTTGTAAATGCGTCTCATTCACCTAATGGTGGTGCTTGGGAGCATAAAAGAAAATGGCAGGGCTGGATGATAGATTTTGTAGGATTTGCCAACTTTCTTAGAGAAATATCTGGCTTGGTTGAAGAGCACAAAACAGCACTTCAGTATGCGGGATTTCCTACCGATGAAAGAAGAAAAGATAAAAACTATACAAAAGGTGCAGATTATCTTAAAATGCCACTAACCTTAAATAGAGATGATTATGCAAAATCATGGCTACAATGTAGTCAAAGTGTTGTTTTGCTGCTGCTGATTTATGCCAAAGAAAATGGTTTGCCAGTATATTTGAAAAGAACGAACTCGAGTGGTCAGATTATGGAGTATAATTCTATGGTACACAGCGAAGCACGTATGCTGGAAGCAGCAAAAGTATTTTCACCAAAAGACTTAAAAAGTTACAGAAATACTGTTATGCTTTCTGATAGTCCTGGACCTACTGGCACACTACAAATTACTGATAAGCACGCAGCAGTTTCTGTTTTTTTACATGGCAGTAGGTATAAATTAGAGGCTTCTGGCACGCTCCACTCTGGTTATGCTACCTTTAGACAGCCTAGATTAGAAAGCTCACCAGGTTTAGATTCTCCTGTTTACATATTCAATATCTGGAAATTTAATTCTGTTTTTAAGTAAAAAAAAATATGCGGATATACTTTTTAATTTTTATGTTGCTATTTGCTTGCTCAGTAGCAGAATCTCAAAAAAATCGTACGGGAGACACAGATTTTCTTTGCGAACTAGACTCGTTGATTATAAATGACATCACAGATTTTGATACAGCAATGTGGCGAAATACGTCCTATCTAAATAAAGGCATTAGTTATAGCCCAAATGGAGATTATGCCTATCTGCTTTGTGAAAAAAAACTATACACAGTAAACTTAAAAACTAAAAAAATACAGCAAACAAACACTTTTAATCTAAATGATAGCCTGATAGGTGCTCAAATTACTGTTAGCGATAAGCATGTGGGCTTATTTTTTTATTACTCAAAGAAAAGAAGTAAAAAACTGCCTATAGAACATACCGAAAATCAGAATACAATATGTTTTGATTTTCTTCTTTTAATACAAGATGATTTAAGTCTGATTGAAAAAAATGAGGGGTTTTATACTGAAATAGATAATATATTTGCGGGTGGATTTGAGTTTACTCCTTATTCGTTCAAAAAATTAGGAGATAAAAAGTATAATTTCTTCACTCGCTCGCATAGTGCACCTGAAAGCCATAACTTAAAAGTTATCTCTCTTGATTTTAATCAAAAGGGACTTCTTGATTTTATAATGGCTCCTGTTGCTTATTGCTACTCCATCAATGACTATCAACGCTATAGTGGTTACTTTTTAAAGCATACTCCCAAGGACTACAGCCTTATTGGCCTACGTAGTGACAACAGTAGCTATTATGTTATTGATTCTTCACTTCATATTGAAGCCTTTAAAGGAACACAATGGATAGCAGATGATAAAATTTATTTACTTCGTCAAAGCGACAAAAGATACTATTACGATTTGTTTTTTATAAATTTACAAGATTCGCTAGATGAAAAAGCTGCTCTTCAAAAAATATGCAGTTTAAGTTCATCGTGTAAATGGCTAAGATATCTCATCTTTCATAAGCAATACCTTTTTTGGCACGATGAGAGCTATAAAAGAGTTTACTATGTGAAATATCGCAATTGAGTTCATTTAATTGATTTCTGTAGCCTACCGCGCCTATTTTGATGACCTTTCTATCGCGCTCATGACCGAACCCATCGCGAAAGCCGTACAAGTCTACGACGGCATCAGCCCCTACCAATACGCCTACAATAACCCTATCAGTTTTAATGACCCCATGGGGCTGGAAGCGGAGGCGAGTCCGAGCGTAGTGCCGAGTACTACTTCTGGGGCCGCACCAGTAGCTAATGAAGTGAAAGCAGAAGTTAAAAGCGACGACCTACCCGATGCCCCCATGCTCGAACCTATCAAAGAAATGCCTACACTCGCCAGCGCAGGGCCTAATGTAGAGATGACTTTAGAAAAAATGCCTGCTCCAGAGCAGTCTGCGGGTGATGATGAGGGTGGCAACGAAAGCGGCGCTGTTGCAGAAGAAAATAGCATTGAACATCAGCTTAATGCGGCGAAAAGCTGGGGGAATACCAACGCCAGAGGTGGCCCTAATGCAAACGATTATAAACCAAATATAAGCAGGCCGCCAAATCAAGATGGCTATAATGACCCGCCAGTAAAGAAGGCTGGTGGCGAGCAGTCCTCAGACGCACTAAAATCAGTTGGTGATTACGTAGAACAGAAAGCAAAATTATTAGGAGTCTATCTAGAGAGAAAAGTGCATGACGTTGCTAATGATATTGTTATAGTTAGTACAGGAGTTATCATGCCTGTGATTAATCAGTCCTATGGTATTACCCAAGAAGGTATTCACGAGGGTTCTTATACAAGCAAATTAAACTGGGCAATCCCTTATGAATTAAATGATTGGAAACTAAATCCGATGAATTCTTCAGCGATGTCTAATGATGCGATGAATCTTGAAACAGGCAAAAAATATATGCGCTCCACTACAAGTGTTGTAATGATGACTATACCAATTCCTATTCTTAAAGATAAATTAGCTAACAAAGTGTTGGGAACTGTCATCAAAGGCCAAATAAAAACATATGTCGCGTATCCAATAATTAATGGTATTGGCCCAAATAATCAAAATAAGTCGTCAATAAAGGCAACCTTTGAAAAAAATAAGCATTTCAAATATTTTTGATAGTATAAAAATAAAAGCAATAAATTTATGATAATTCTTGAAATCATTCTTGATTTTTTATCTTCGTTCGTGTTCAGATATATCGGTGCGTTTTATATCTGGATATTTTGGGGCTTAACTAGGCCGTACAAGAAAATTCTTGAAATGGATAGCGAGGTTTTAGCATATTGGGGCATGGCGATTACAAGCTTAATTATAGTTGTAGTTGTAAATGTTTACTTAATGTATGCGTGATGTATTTATATTTAGAGGTTCATAGTGGCTTCATAAGGGAACTTCTAGAAATTCTAAATTTAACATTTTATAAAAGTAAAAAAGTGCTTTTAAAGAACTTCGTTTAATTCTTAAATCCGACATTCAATGTAGTTTCTTGAATAAACTTATAAAATCTATGCTTGATAATAAGGAGATGAAAAATCATAAGATTTCAGCAAAAAGAAATAAATTTTTATTTCTGATAGCTGCTTTAACTACTTTTAACATAATTACATACACTTGTTTCGTGAGAATTGCTGATAATGACGTAGGCTATAATCTTAAAACAGCACTAAGTTTCTTTCTATTTAGCTTGCCTGTGCTGTGTCTTATCACGAGCCTTTTTTTTGCAATTATTCCATACCAACAACAAAAATACCTTCAGAGATACGTCCATGTATCTATTTTAAGTTTATTATGCCTTAACATCTGCATAAGTATTGGACTAATTCTTATTATTTTAATGACAGTATTTGGTATGTATCCAACAGTTTCATAAGCGACATCTCTTTCACCTTTCCCCTGTGTTATCACAACAAACCCATCGCACGCTTTTTGTTGCCTGTGTTTGGGAAAAGAAGCTCTAGCCCAAGCCTTCTAAATAAAATTTATAATCCTGCGCAGCTTTTAAGCCCAAAAAACCCTATCTTTGTCTTTGAAAAGAAACAAGGGCTATGATAATTGCGAATCCGATTTACGATGTAGTGTTTAAACGCTTGATGGAAAATGAGCGCGTGGCTAAGTTTTTTATTGGCA
>JAAFJX010000007.1 GCA_013299045.1 Cytophagales bacterium
TAGAAATCAAAAAGGTACGCATAAATGAAATTTGGTACACAGAACCTATCATCAAAAGAATCCAAACCATGCTAGTCCAACTCAAATTATCTGTTCCGTAAATTTGTTTCGGGGTTAGGGTTTAATTTACTGGTAATAAACATCTTAGATACACTTTCAGGAAAGACTGCTTAGTCGTCCCTTACTTCGCCCACTTGCAGGGTTGAATCTACGCGAATGCGCCTGTTTAGGTTCAAACCATCGCATAAGCAATGGTGTGCCCAATGCTCAGGATTGGTTGTAAGCCATTGCTCAAACAGATAAGGCTTAGCGCTTGGCAAGGGGCCTATACGAATTACGGGCGCATTCAAATACGGATAGGGCTTATCTGCACTTGGGTTCTGACTATATTTTTCGCTTAATGTATCCATAAGTGTCTTTTGTGCAAAGTGGTAAGCACGCACACGCGGATAGGCTTCACAGAACAGAATACTCAAGATAATCAAAAAAGACGTGCTTAGCGTATAAAAAATATACCTCGTCGAATCTTGAGACAGCTTTAATTGCGTTACAATAAAGTAGATAAAGCAAGTTATACCAACAAATACAAAAAAAAATGATAAGACCATAGCGCGGCGCGGGCCTGCATTGCTGAGTGCATAAACTGTAGGAACTAGGCTGACCATGAAAGAACAAAAAAGCGTGATAAGGCCAACAGAAAGTTGCATAAGACTTAGGCGTTGTTCAGGCCAATAGTACTGGATACAAAAAGCGAGTAACAAAATACTTAAACATAAAAGAAAGACCTCGCTATATGTGCTGCGCCACCAGAAAGCGTAAGCAAAATCTAGTTGCGTGCTTAGAAAGATGTTCATAAAAGAACTGATGTTCTCAACCTTCTGGAACTGCGCCCTGCGAATGCTTGTGCCAGGTGCCAGGAGCATCATAAATGTACCGAAAGCCCAGCCAGTTAGCGTTAGCCAGGCAGCCCAGTGCGCCGAGAGATTCAAGCCAAACAAAGTATTTACCTGCAATTTGCATATTCTGATGCTTAATGACAATAGAAAAAATAAGCCCAAAACTAAAACCGTCAGCCCAAAAGCCTCACTTGAGCACCCTCCTGCCCACGCACATAGAAAAGCCAGAAATGAAAAAAGTACTTTGTGCTGTGTTTGGCGTGCCATGCTCATAAAGGCTAAAGCCCAAAGCATAAAAGCAAGCCCACCAAAGTACATAGCAGAAACATTGAGTCTAAAAAGCGTTCGGAAATCGAAAAAAGTAAGCAATAAGCTCTGCATAAAGAATGCACTTAGCAAAGCTGCGCGTGCCTTATGAGCAGTAAACCATGTTTTGCTAAGTGCTGTTGCACCCAATACACAAAAAGCCCATATAAAACACGTATATGGCCAAAGTGAGTCTAGAAGTTTATAAAGGATAAGGCTGAACTGAATAAGCAAATAGGCCGAAATGCGCCCTTGCCATGCGGTATACCACCAGAATAAGCCGCCCCAAAAACCTTGAATATCAAGGATATCCAGAAAGCAAAAATCTTCGTTATTGGGTATTGCCCAAATACCAATACCTAACAAATAAAAGGCTGCTACAGCATTCAAAAGCCACAGCAGCCTATTCTTTTTTACAAAAACAATGCGCATTTTCAAGGACTACTAATTGCCAGCCCCCTCTTCTACTTTAATTTCTTGCTCACCCGCAAAAAGTTGAGAGCCTTCAATTTTTTCTACTTCCATAGCCGATGCAGTTTTGTAGTGATAAGACTGCACCTGCTTAAAGTAAGGAACCGCGTCTTTTGCTTTGTTAGTTCTAACAAGCATAATACCGATAGCAAAAGCAAACTGCGAGCGCATTTCAGGGTCTAGCGTTTTGTTATCATAAAGTGCTTTTATGATATTCATAGCTTCGTCTTTTTTGCCGAGTTCAAAGAGTGTTCGGCCTTTAATAAAAAGCAAAGGTGCAGCCACAGGCTGGCTTTTGAGCGCCTCTTCTATGGCCGCGAGCGCATCAGGATATTTTGCGTTTTTGAAATAACAATTAGCGAGTTCTTTATTAAAGTTGCTTTGTTTGAGAGGGTCTTTTTCTGTTTGAAGCATCACTTTAATTTTGTGTATGGTGGCGGATTTATCGGCCAACTCTTCACCTAATTTTGCCAGAAATTGGTTTGCGCCCACAAATTCCTTTCTGATTTTGAGGCACATCTCCAAATAGTTTTTGGCAGCGGCATAGTCATTTATCTTGTAGTGCGCATTGGCTACTTGAAAGTAGTATTCGGGCTGCATCTTCAGGATAGGGCCTTTAAAAGGGCCAATGTTTGCCATTTTGAGGGTTTCGGTGGACTTATCATATTGGCCAGAATGAAAGTATGCAAAACCGAGCTGAAAATAAAACTTGGCGCGTTCTTGGCTCAAAGAATCTTTAGGAAAGCGCTCTACTACTTTTTCAAGGCATTCTATTGCCTTTGGATACTCATTTTTCTGATTGTGGTAGCGTGCCTTACAAAAAAGGACATCTACTTGGTTTGGCGCTATCTGATAGGCATCTTGTATGTGTTTGCCAACTTCGTTGAAACGCTTTTCTTTGTATAAAATATTGATAATTTGAATTTTGTAGGTTACTCGCTTAATTTTATCTCCCTCATAGGTGAATGATTTGTCCAAATACTTAATAGCATTATTAAAATCGCGTCTTTGTAAACTCAGCTTAGCCAGAATAACGTTCGCTTCCAAGTGGTCGTTTTGCATTTCTACCACCTTCGTGTACATTTTTATGGCGTTATCAAAATCTTTCAGAATAAAGTAGCACTTGGCCTGTTGTAAATAAAAATTGATGTTCAGAGGATTGTCTGCGGCTGCTTTCTTATAATAGTCTATGGCGAGCGCCCAGTTTTTTGCTTTTTTAAATTCTTCTGCTTTATTAAAGTTCATCATGCCGTCCTTCACCTTATCGGGGGGCTGCGCCACTACACAAAAAGAAATTAGGATACCGCAGAAAAGCACAAAGATAGCAACCAATGACTTAAAAGAGGTGTTGGTAAGGTGGCAAAGTTTAAATGTGGCCGAAGGAAACATATCTGAAGTCAATATAAAATTAGCGGTAAACTAAAGACTAAAACAAGGATGCTCCACAAAGAACAAAAAAGATAACATCTTATGGAGTTATTTCAAACTTGAAAGCCAAATTTAGTGAGAGAATATTTATTTTCCAAAAGTAAAGTAATAATTTATAAAGAAACTAAATTGATAGGCCTCCAATGCGAATGAACACTTTTTTTAATACGCAATGAGTTGCATTTGCAAGTTAGTATCTGCCATAAAATCCTCTGCTTCGGCAATATTGTCGTCATCTTCTTCAGGATAGTACCAATTAATGCTCACCGCACCTCCACCTTCTTTGTGCGTCTTCAAAAATTTGAGAATATCTAAAATACCCTTTGAAGAACTTGTATTGAAGTATAAGAGCTTGAAATTAAAAACAATAGACGGCTTGGGTTCTTGCGAAGCATAGTTTTTAAGCCAATTTACCAGGTTGCTATAAAACTCCCATGTGTTTTCAAGATAGGACTCGCCCGCTATTGTGCATTCACCCGTGCTCGCATCAAAATTAACAGAAGGGATGAAAAAAGAACCTGCGCGGCCTTCAATGACAAGATTTTGAAGTTTATCGGTAGCCATAAATAGAGAACTTAAATTTTAACGTTGACGGATAATGAAAAAAAGGATAGATTATCTGTTATATTTTCGTAGCGAACCATTAGCGGTGTTTCTGCTGTTATGGCCACTTGTATAAGGCCTATACCAGCTCCCTTGCTGCGCTCACGCGGCAAATCAGTATTGCGTTGCTGCCTTTTATATTCCCGCAGAGAGGTTCTGTCTAGCGCATTTATGGTATTGCAGCTATCAATAAGCTCATCAAGATAATCATTTTCTACAAGATTGCCAAATTCACACAAGATACCATCTTCACTCTTGCTAAGCATAAAGCAACCAATACTTTCTTGCCTGTCTGCCACTAAGGTTTTTTCTGCTGAGTAGAACAGTATGTTTTGAGCAAGTTCTATAAAAATGGCAAATATCTTCCTGCCCACCTTAGGATTGTCCGAAATCTTGTACGTGATATCACGACTGATTTCAGCCACCAAAGGAGGGGTTACAGGGCCTTTGTAGGATAGAATTACATCTTTATCGGTGCTCATGGCCAAGTAATAATGATAAAGCGGTGAATGCTGTTCCATTTTTTCGCAATTTGCGTTCGTGCAAAGTTATATCAAAATTAACAAATTGCAAAACAACAAATATCTTTTTGAGAATATATTTGGTGCAATGAAACAACTCGCTAATACCCACATAAAAAATATCTGCTAATTCAGGGCAAATTTGATGCCACAAACATTAGAAAAAGTCTTCCTCGCCCGCATTTAACACATCCGCTATTCGGCTTGCAATATTTTCAAACTCGTCTTTTGTAAAACTCAGTCTTGGATTTGTGAAAGTAATATCGCTCAACGTGTTCAACGGGACAAGATGTATGTGCGCGTGTGGCACTTCTAAGCCAATAACAGCCATACCAACCCGCTGACAAAGAATGCTTCGGTCTATGGCCTTGGCCACTCGCTTGGCAAATAAAAACAGACCCGTGTAGAGTTCATCATCTAAATCCATGATATAATCCAGCTCCTTTTTAGGAATAACAAGGGTATGACCAGCGGCTAGTGGCCGAACGTCCAAAAAGGCCATAAAATGCTTATCCTCAACTATCTTATAGCAAGGAATTTGACCATTAACTATTTTTGTGAATATCGTGGACACTATCTTTTTGTCATAGTTTTGTAAGATAAAACATAGTTTAACTTCAAAAGAAGGCATAAGCCAATTGTAGCGCAAAGATAATGACAAATCCAATAATTGCAATTTTATAAAAAAAAATAACAGTACCCTAAAATTTATAAACTGATTAGGCATTAACTTTCTTGCCCTGTGGCCAATATTTCTACCTAGATAAAGCCCACCCCGTTTTGCAATACTTAGAACGGACAAATGTTTTGTGAGCGCTTTGCTTGGTGTGGTAGCACAGAATAAAAATACCGTTTAATCCATGCGCTATGAACTTTTTTTGTATCTTTGCAACGCTTTCTTGAAAAATGAGGTCTTAATAAAAAACTGCTTTTTATAACCTAAAAATTCTACAGCCCAATGATAAAATGTTTCGCTTTCCATAAATGGCTGCTCCTGTCAGTTTGCGTCATGGCATTTGTGCTTTTGCTGTCTGCTTGTGAAGATAAAACTGTTGAACCACCACCACCACCACCACCCGTACCGAATGCGCCACGTGTAAAGCGCCTGAACCCTACTGCCGACACGCTCACAGTGCTTGTGGGTACGTCTGTAGAATTCTTTGCGGAAGTAGCTGCCTCTGAGCTAGATTATAAGGTTTGGCGCGTAGATGGTAAAAACGTAACCTTAAACCCCAGCACTGACCCCAATAAGTATAAGCATACCTTTGCAACCGAAGGCACTGTTAAAATCAGTATGTTTGCTACCAATAAGGGTGGTTCTGAAGAAGCCGTTTGGACAGTCAAGGTTACTACCCCGCCCAAGACACGGACACAACTCCTGACCAACGACAAGTCCAAGAAGTGGAAATACGTTTCAATAAAAATCAACAACGAAGGCACAGAGCTAATCAAGTCCTATGAAAAAGACAACGTCATTGAGTTCTTGAAAGACCGCAAGCGAGATAGCCCTGCCGAAGATGAATACAACTACATACACAACGTTGGCAGCAACGTGGACATAGGCGGTGGTAACAAAGAAGCTACTAGCAAAGGAATTTGGAAACTCTCATCAGGTGACCTAATTCTTGGCCTTACACCACTCTATGACAAGAACTTAACCATTAGAGAATTGACCGAAACCAAGCTCGTGTTTTCTATCCGTGTTACTGAAATGTCCACGATTTATTACAACTTGCAATCGGTAAAGTAGTTTTGGTTAAATCATTTGGCCAGTAAATCAAAGGGCTTTTATTTATTTGTGAAGCCCTTTGATTATTGCTTACTTACATCAGAACGCTCGTCTAAATTCAAAGCAAGTTCTCGAAAACGAACTGTTGTGTACTGCCGTCGTAGTCCATCATAACAGCGTTGGCTTTAGTAATTTTTCCTTCCAAAATCTGCTTGGATAGCTCATTAAGGACATTTTTTTGAATAACTCGTTTGAGAGGGCGCGCACCAAATTCAGCATCAAACCCACGTTCTACAAGCTCTGAAAGGGCTCTGTCGCTGGTTTCCAGATAAATCTGATTTTCGGCCAAGCGCTTCTGAACACCACGGAGCTGAATTTGAGCAATTTCTATCAACTCCTTGCGTAAGAGTGGCTTAAAGACCAAAACCTCGTCTATGCGGTTCAGAAACTCTGGTCTCAGTTGGCGTTTGAGTAGCTCATAAGCCTGCTCTTGGGTGCGTTCGTGCAGTAACTTTTCGGTGAGGTCTGTTCTTTGATAATTTTTGGCTATAAGGTCTGAACCCAAATTGGAGGTCATAATGATGATAGTGTTCTTAAAATTAGCCAAACGGCCTTTGTTATCAGTCAGTTGGCCATCTTCCAAAACCTGCAGCAGAATATTGAAAACGTCTGGGTGGGCTTTTTCAATTTCGTCTAGTAACACCACCGCGTAAGGACGACGACGTATGGCTTCGGTGAGCTGACCGCCCTCGTCGTAACCTACGTAACCAGGCGGCGAGCCAATCAGACGGCTCACGCTGTGGCGCTCTTGGTATTCGGACATATCAATACGCACCATGCTGGTCTCGTCATTGAAAAGCTGCTCGGCAAGCGCTTTGGCCAACTCGGTTTTGCCCACGCCTGTTGGCCCCATGAATATAAAAGAAGCCATGGGTTTTTTGGGGTCTTGCAAGCCTGCACGGCTTCGTCTTACTGCGTCTGCAACAGCAGATATGGCTTGCTTTTGGCCTGCTACACGCTGTGTAAGGTCTTTCTCCAGGCCCAATAACTTTTCGCGGTCGCTCTGGAGCATCTTGCTAAGCGGAATGCCCGTCCAGCGTGCTACTACCTCCGCAATGCGTTCGGCGTTTACCTCTTCGCGAATAAATTGGCTGCTATCGCTGTTTTCTTGCTGATTTTGCAAAAGTTCTAGCTGGGTTTGCGCCTCTTTGATAAGGCCATAGCGCAATTCTGCAGCGCGACCATAATCCGCATTTCGCTCGGCTTGCTCCGCCTCAAGCGCATATTGCTCAATATTTTTTTGCAGGGTGCGAATGGTATCCAAAATTTTCTTTTCGCCCTGCCAGTTATCCAAAAGCAGGTTTTTCTGCGTTTGCAAGTCCGCAATTTCCTTGCTAAGTAAGCCCTCTTTGTCGGGGTCTTTTTCGCGACGAATGGCCTCCCGCTCAATTTCTAGCTGCGTAATGCGGCGTTGCACCTCGTCAAGAGCTTCGGGCATGGTGTCTAGCTCAATGCGCAACTTGGCAGAGGCTTCGTCCATGAGGTCAATAGCCTTATCTGGCAGGAAGCGGTCAGTGATGTAGCGGTTTGAAAGTTGCACAGCGGCTATGAGGGCATCGTCCAGAATACGTACGCCATGATGAAGTTCATACTTGTGTTTAATGCCACGCAAAATAGAAATGGCATCATTAGGAGCGGGTTCGTCCACAAAAATCGTTTGAAAGCGGCGCTCAAGAGCCTTGTCTTTTTCAATGTATTTTTGGTACTCGTTGAGCGTAGTAGCCCCAATGACGCGCAATTCGCCACGCGCTAAAGCGGGTTTTAACAAATTGGCAGCATCTAAGGCGCTATCGCCACCGCTGCCAGCTCCAATAAGCGTATGAATTTCGTCTATAAACAAAATAACTTGACCGTTGGACTCTACAACTTCTTGAATAACAGACTTTAAACGTTCTTCAAATTCGCCTTTGTACTTTGCGCCAGCCACCAGCAAGCCCATATCCAGCACCACAAGGCGCACATGATGCAAGCCTTCGGGTACGTCGCCAGCCACAATGCGGCGCGCCAAACCTTCTACAATGGCTGTTTTGCCTACGCCTGCCTCGCCTATGAGCATAGGATTGTTTTTGGTGCGGCGCGAAATGATTTGCAGCAAGCGCCTAATTTCATCGTCGCGGCCAATAACGGGGTCAATTTTACCATTTTTTGCCAGCTCAATGAGGTCTTTGGAATAACGGCTCAGAGCACGGTAGGTATTTTCGCTATGTGCGTCTTTCACTTGCTTGGTGCCACGCAGTTCTTGAATGGCCTTTTGTGCAGTTTTAGTCTCAAAACCCTCATTTTTAAGCAAATAGCCTACTTGGTCTGGGCTATCGCCGAGCGCCAAAAAGAGATGTTCTAGCGCAATGAAATCATCTTTGAAGATTTTGCGAAACTCATCTGCTTTTTGCAGCACTTGATTGGTTTGGGGAGAAAAATAGGTATTGCTGCCCGAACTTTTGGGATAAGTGCCTACAATCTTGTCTAGCCCAGCCGTAATACTCTGCTTGTTGATACCGAGTTTTTGGAATAAAAACTGGGTTAGTTTTTCGTCCACACTGAGCATGGCTTTGAGCAGATGCGCAGTTTGAACGTGCTGCTGCTGGCTGGCCGCTGTCATCTGGATAGCTTTTTCTACGGCTTCGTATGTTTTGACTGTAAACTGTTCGGGATTCATGCTTTTCAAATTGAAGTGTTTGTCTTGGTGTGTGTGATTAGACCACAAAAGAGCAAAGCACGTACCTAGCCACAAAAACGGTTATAATGTCCCAAAAATACATTTTTTGTGCCGCTACATCGGACATTTTGGCATTTTTTTATGTATAATCGACCTTATAAGTCTTTGAAAGGCCAATATCTCTCCAAAAGGTTCAAGCAAGCACTTCAGCCCGCTTTTACAAAGGCTAGCTGTTTTCGCAAAATGGATTAGATTGATGGGCAATGAAAGCGAAGACATCATCAACATTTTTGAGCAGCCCATGCAAGCATACGAGCTTATCTGTCCTAAAAGCATTGGAATTGAGTAGCTTGGCTTAGTGAGTCATTGATTTTTTTTCAGCTAAAACCAAAAAAAGTTTTATGTCCACCAAGCAACCTTTTTATTTTTCTGAGCATCTTTATACAAATCATCGTAGCTTTATCCTGACAATTCACCTTTTTAAATAAGTCAATATGAAAACGCTTTCAATATCTATTTTATTTGTTTTGCTATGTTCTGCTAGTGTTTTTGCACAGGTACGCATTGGTATGGGTTATCAAAACAGCCGCCCACTTGGCTCTATGTCTATGAATATCAATAACATACATCAATTCAAACTAGAAGGGCTTGCCAAAGTAAGAAACAGCCAACTTTGGATAGGCGGCGAACTGGGCTTTGGTGGTTATGCTAGCCGCCGCGACCCTATTGCTTTTGAAATGGACGGCTACATTACCAATACTTACATCAATATCTCCAATAATGTTACAAATCTTGGTCTCATAGCACAGTATGACCTCATGCGTGATTTTCGCGTAGCAATGCCCTACCTACACGCTGCCGCAGGTACAAACATTTATGGTACAAAACTGACGATAGAAGACCCTAACGATGAAGATGGCTGTGAACCCTTAGACTCAGATGTTCTAAAGCGCGATTATGCTGTATCGGCTAGCTTAGGTGCGGGTGTACGCATTAATCTTGCAAGGACAGAAGAACACTCCCATAATCCATGCGCTGGCCGTGTAATGCTAGATTTAAGAGCGTTTTATACGCTAGGAACTGCTGTAAGTTATATGAATACCAACGAGATGACTGCCACAAACCCAGACCATGCGAACCATAATCCACGCACTGACTCTGAAGAGGTGAGCGTTCCTTTCCGTAGCAATAGGACAAACGATGTGCATAATCACCGCGTAGGAACAGTTTTTACTGACCCTGTAAACCATTTTGGTGTGCAAGTTGCTCTTTCTTTTTCAATAGGCGACTAGTCGCTTTCTATGTCGTTTAAGATGTATTCTATACACCATGCCCGAGTCGTTTCTATAACTTTCAGGCATGGTGTTTCGTAGTTTGGCCTTACCTGGTGCTTATATAGTTGTCCCTTAAAAAGTATATAAAACATTTATTATCAGTAAATTAACTAAAATTTTTAGCTTTAAAATATCTTAGTTTTTAGCCTATTTTGTCGAATAACTGGCAAAACCTCAACGCTTCTTGCGGCCTGCCATGCCTCGCATCAGACAAAAGCGAATAGCTCAAATGTCAGAGGGTGAGATTTTTTGTGCTACTATGTTTGGCAAGAGAGTGAATCAAAAAAAGCCATTCGCTGGTTTAGATGAAAAGTTATTTTTCATCTAAATTGGCCTTTTGCGAGGCTTGATTTTTTTGCTATGCCCTACGGTCGGAACTTTCAGCTCGCGCTTCAGTTCTGCATCAAGGCAAAAAGTAGAGAAGAGAAGTCTATCAAAGGCCGCCAAGGTGTTCCCAAAATAGGTAAACTATCCTCCTTAAATTTAGCTTACATCTATTGAATGTACTTTTTAAGGGACGACTACTTATTTTTTTACGAAAATCTTGGACGACACTAAAATATGAACTTATAGGCATAGGTAAAAGTTAAGCCTAAATATACAAGTATTTTTGATGTGGAAAACCTGAATATTTTATACAAATTTGAAAACGTTTGGGGCGCATTAGATAAAAAATAAAGAGGCTCTCTTTTAAAGAACCTCTTTACTCAATTCAATATTATGATTCTTACTATTTTTAGAACTCCATACCTGATGAACGACCAAGATACGTCATTGCGCAGCGGAAACCTACAAATGAACGCGCTGAATCTTCATATTCATAAGCACGCGAGCCTGTTTCAATGTAGAAAGCAATATCTTTCCAAGAGCCACCACGTATCAATTTGCGTGGTTCGTTTTGGTCAAAGTAAGTAGGGTTTAAGTCCCATACAAGTTGCATTGAACTTTCGATGTAAGCATCTTCACACCATTCTGCAACATTGCCAGCCATGTCATAAAGGCCATAATCATTAGGGAAGAATGCGGCTACGGGATTGGTGTACTGGAAGCCATCGTCGTAATAGTTACCGCGGCCTGGCTTGAAGTTTGCGAGGGCACAACCCTTTGCGTTACGAACGTAAGGGCCACCCCAAGGGTACTTGGCCATATCACGACCACCACGCGAAGCGTATTCCCATTCTGCTTCAGAAGGCAAACGGAACTTAGGTACAGGAAACTTGCCTTGACCTTCGCGAGCATCATTCATAAATTTAGTTCGCCATGCACAAAATATTTTTGTAGCGCACCAAGTAACGCCTACCACGGGATAGTCGTCGTATGCAGGGTGCCCGTAATAGTTCTCTTGCATTGGGTCACCGTAGTGGTGAGAAAAATCATCGTTCCAAACGGTTGTATCGGGATAAACAAGGGCTTTAATTTCCTCTTCGGTAAAGGCTTGCTTCTCGCCGCTACAGTTTTCCATAGAGTCCTCGGGGTTATTAGACATTTCATCTAAAAACTGGCGATACTCGTTATTGGTAATCTCTGTTTCGTCCATATAAAAACCACCAATGGTAATTTGACGGTTCATATTGGTTCTGGAAGAGGCAATGTCCTCATCAGCCTGCCCCATATGGAAAACACCAGCGGGTACAGTTATCATGCCGTAAGGAACTTCCTGTCTCCAGCCGTCGCGCCCTTGAACGCCCGTGAGTTGTCCCTCAAGAGCACTACCTCTCTTACAACTCTGAAACAATAACGCAGTACCGACAACTAACAAGGCCAAAGCGGAGCTACGAAAAAAGGCTTTCATCATAACAAATTAATTTTTTCAGGTACTTGATTTTGTCTATGTTTAGGAGCTTTTACTTAGTCGGGTACCTATTACAATACTAGTCTAAGTGAAAATGTTTTGTATTTTATTTAGATAAACACACGGATACTTGAATTTATTATAAAACAAAAGATTTTTTTACAAAAAACATTTGGTTCTATATTCAAATTTTAAGCCATGCCAAACTTTTGGGTCTTGGCCAAACTTTCACCACACGTGTTTGCCTGTTTGTTGAATTAACGCCTCAAAGTTCCGAATTATTGCAGAATGTTATACTAAAAATCATAAATATTTTTTACTTTTTTTTTATTTATCGAAAATTATAGCCTTTTCGTCTAATAAAAGCAAGGTTTTATCGAAATAAAAGAACGCCTAACTTTGATTATTATAAATCTATGCCAACATATAAGTATTTGATTGTTAGGCTATTAAATCCTGCTATAGTTTATTTATCTATGTCCAAGCTCATCTGTTTGATATTCATTAAGCAGGCTAACAAAAAGCTGAACGGCATCATCTAGACCCTTTTGGGCTACTCCTCCTGCCGCGTTCTTATGACCGCCACCATTAAAGTGCTTTTTGGCCAAATCTGCCACCGAAAAAGCGCCCACCGACCTGAAAGAAATGCGGACTTCTTCGGGGTGTTCAATAAAGATAGCCGCTATTGTTATACCCTTGATTGATAAACCATAATTGACAAGCCCTTCCGAATCGCCGTTCTTAAACTTAAAACGCTTTAGGTCTGCCCGTGCGAGTGTAAAATAGGCCGTTTGGAGTGCTGGCAGAACAACCATACGCTCCGACAACGCAAAACCGAGCAAACGAAGCCTGTCTTCAGAATTATTATCGTATATTAAACGATGCACTTTGGCACTTTCTAAACCCATTTCTATAAGCTCTGCTACAATTCTATGCACCTTGCTGTTGGTACTAGGGTGTTTGAAAGACCCCGTATCAGTCATCATTCCTGCATAGAGGCATTCTGCAATAGGTAAATTAATGAGATGCTTTAAATCAAGCATTAATGCCAAATCATAGACCAATTCTGCCGTGGCTGCGGCCTTCACAGACCAGTGCTCAAAAGTTGTGTTGATAGCCTTACCAAGGTGGTGGTCTAGCAATAGAGACTTCTTCTGAGGCAAATCCAAAGCCTCAAAGGGAATAGGTTTGATGCGGTTTTCTTCCGAAAAATCAAGGAGGACTACCATCTCTGCTTTGTCAATAAATTCCTGACAATAAGTCGTTTGTTTGTCGTAAACAGCTACGGACGCATAGGCCGTCATCCAATCTAAAAACTCAGGATAGTCCGTGGGTGATACAATTAAAACTTCGTGCTGAAGCTGCGTCAATAAGACCGCCAAACCCACGCAGGAGCCAAGTGCGTCTGCATCTGGTTTTAGGTGAGGTATGATGACAATTTTTTTGGGGTTTGACAAAAATGATTTAAGCTCTGAAAGATTATGCATGGCTGTTTCAGGATTGGGGTTTAGAACTATTCATTTTGAGCTAAAATTGATGCAAGCAGCTTTTAAAACGCATTTTAAGATGCAGCCATGTAGTAAAATACTTCGCAAAAATAATAGTCTGTATGAATTGAACCACAAAAAGACCCAAAAAATATTTTTAAAAGAATTTTAGCCCGCTAGTTCTGAATGATATTGGCCACAACACATTTATTTACAAAACGGTGAATTGAAGCAATAAATGCAACCTTACAGGTCAAGCATTGTAGCAAACTGGAATAGTTATTTTCAATCCAAATCTTTTTCTGGGTCTTTCGTAGATTTTTGTTTTGAATCTAAGATTAAAAAGCCTTGTTGAGAGAGGCGTTCAAAATGAGTTTTTCAGGAAAATATTGTCTAATAAGTCTATCCAAATTTTTATTAGCGCCTCTCTGCCAGCGGTGGTATGGGGTTGCAGAGAGACAACCGAGAGAAGGCTAAATGTTCCCGAATAAACCTTGGTTCAATGCCATTTTCTTGGGTTTCTGTTTGTGGCGTAAATTGGCTTTTCTTTGAGCCAAATCAAGCTCATATTCGCGGTTTCTTGTATCAGTATTACGCTTTATAATTCTGATAATCAATCATTTATTTTTGCCAGTAGCTCCTGCAACAGAAGTTGTTGTGTGTTTTTTTGCAATAAGTTGCGCAATCATGTACCTTTGCGCGTGTTGAGATGTGCCATTTGTCTTTTTGAGTCGGAAAAAGGTACAAAGTATCTGTTGAAACACAGAGGCCAATCGTCTCTTTGGCTCTTGCGGCCACAGGCATTTGCCGCTTTATTCCACTATGTAAGTTGTTGCATTTATCTATTGAATTCACCAAAATATCATTACAGAAAGAGCAAATCTTGAAAAAGTATCTAGTTTAAAAAAATAGCGAACCACACCGCTTATGAAAAACAAAAAAAATCAAGCACTTGGCTTACACTTGCTCTGCTGGCTTTTTATGCCTGTTTTTTTTTTATTTGTGCCGCTAAGCCCAAACCAGACAAACTCGTAGGGCTTTTGGTAAAGCGCGGCTGGCAACACAACGCCCAAAGTTATTGTGCAGGTACGGCAGATTTCTTCGTACTTGCTATTTCTAAAAATACAGAATGGCTGCTTCGTACTACTTCGATGGCTCAAATAGATAAACTCAATGCACTTTCAGGCAAACGCATAGAAATCAAGGGATTCAAACTTCAGAGCGTTGCTACCCGCATCAATCCGCGCACTAACCAAGCAGAAAAAGCTGTAGAACTGCCCTTGCAGTGCCCTGTTCTAGAAATAAAGAGTATCAGATTATACAAAAAATAAATCAAAGGCATGACTTTATTACTTAAAACCTTACAAGCGCAAACCCTGCAAGGCAACAGCGTAGCTATCGTAGATGCAACAGGCTCACATACTTACGCAAGTCTCTACGAACGGGCAAGACGCATGGCGCAACATATCTCTAAACTCTACCCGCCAAGTGCCGCTCCCACACCTGTTCCTTTTTTGTTTGAGGCATCTGCCGACTATGTTTTGACACTATGGGCAATTTGGCTGGCCGGTCACATTGCAGTTCCGATACACCCCAAACACCCTCAAAACGAAATTGACTATATTCTCATGGATTTGGGGCAGCAAACACTTATCAAGGAAGTTGTTTTAACAACCCCCGCTACATACGAAATGAGTACGCCAGAGAAAAATCAGGCTGCACTAATTATTTACACAAGTGGCAGTACTGGCCGCCCAAAGGGAGCAGTGCATAGCTTTGAGAGTTTAGAAACTCATATCAGCACACTCGTAGAGGCCTGGGGGTGGAGTTCTGCCGACCGTATTGTGAATGTTTTGCCACTAAACCACGTACACGGGCTTATCAATGTTTTAGGCTGCACGCTTTGGAGCGGGGCACGCTGCTATATGTTGCCAAAATTTGACCCCAAAGCACTCTTAGAGCTTTTTGAAAAAGAAGATATTACGCTTTTTATGGCAGTGCCTACCGTTTATAGCCGACTGGCCAACTACTGGCAGAGTACTGGAGCTGATGCGCAAAAAAAGCATAAAAGCGCTTGCCAAAAGTTGCGTTTGATGGTATCTGGTTCGGCAGCCCTAAATTTGCCACTCATGGAGCTATGGCAGGAATTAACAGGTCATGTCCTTTTGGAGCGCTATGGTATGACCGAAACAGGCATGATGCTTTCCAATCCTTTACATGGCAGACGTATCCCTGGTACGGTTGGTAAACCACTGCCCAGTGTAGAAATTCGCTTGGTGGCCGAAAATGGCGATATCCAAGCTGAAAACCCAGCTATTGGGGAGATACAAACCAAAGGAACGCACCTTTTTAGCGCTTACTGGCAGAAACCCGCCCAAACCCAAGAGGTTTTTACAACAGACCAGTGGTTTAAGACGGGCGATTGGGCGAAAAGAGATGAAAATGGCGTTTATACAATATTAGGGCGTTTATCTACCGATATTATTAAAACAGCTGGTTACAAAGTATCGGCACTTGAAATTGAGAGCAAACTGCTGGCGCACCCCAGCGTGAGCGAATGTGCAGTAGTGGCCTTGCCTAATGCTGAATATGGCGAGGTGGTGTGCGCGGCGATAGTTTCTGAATACAATTTGAATTTTAGTGAACTCAAACAGTGGGCCAAGCGGCATCTAGCACCTTACAAAGTTCCTCAAAGGTGGCATCAGGTACAAACACTGCCTCGTAATGCGCTCGGGAAAGTAGTCAAAAAAGACCTACAAAAGCTCTTGTCGTGAAGACTAAACCCCAAAACATCGCTATTTAGTCGTCCTTTAAAATATATCTAAAGTATAACTTATTAAAACCGTCCTTTACGCAGAATTGCGGGGTTTTTTTGAACGAAAGCAAGCTCTTACATTAACCTCTCTTGAGTCGTCAAAAAGCCTTTTTGAGTTTTGTGAGTTCTAATTGCCCTCTTTTCACTTTTGCAGATACCCTTTTCCCGCGTTTTCAAATAGCTTTTTGCCAAATGCCTTATGTCTGGCCTTTTTAGTATTTCTTCTTTTTCTACAATTCTATTCGGGCGTTCCCGCTTCGCGGTCGTTCGTCTTTGGGCTTCGCTTCGGTGCTACGCACTAAACCCGCCGCCTCACTAACGCAAGATACAGGCCAATTTAGATGAAAAATAACTTTTTTCATCTAAACCAGCGAATGGCTTTTTCTTTGATTCACTCTCTTACAAAACATAGCAGCACAAGAAATCTCACCCTCTGACATTTGAGCCATTCGCTTTTGTCTGATGCGAGGCATGGCAGGCCGCAAGAAGCATTGAGGTTTTGCCAGTTATTTGACAAAATGGGCTAAAAACTAAGATATTTTAAAGATAAAGTGCTTGTTTAATTTACTGATAATAAATGCCTTATATATTTTTTAAGGAACGACTAGGTAAACTATTCTCCTCCATTTGGCTTAAATATATTGAAAATGCTTTTTAAGAGGCTACTATTTATTTTTTATCCTGAACGTAAGGCAGCATCACATTTTCTTGCTCTATAGCAGTTTTGACCAGCTCTATGAGTGCATCATTGTCTTCTTCGTAACTAAGTGCAAGTGGTGCTTTGATACGGACGTTCAGAATGGTGCCTTTCTTTTTGTATTGCATACCTTTTTTGTCAAAAGCACGCCTAAAACCATCTATCACAATAGGCACTACGATAGGGCGATTTTCTTTAATAAGATGAGCAGTCCCCTTCCTGACTGGCGCATAGGGGCTTGTTGTTCCTTGCGGAAAACTAACTACCCAGCCGTTTTTGAGTGCAAGGCCAATTTTATCAACGCCGCCTTTGTCTAGTCCTCTATTGACGTTTTTGCCTTCATTGCGCCAGCTCCGCTTCACAGTGATTGCACCAGTATAAGAAAGTATTTTAGGAATAAGGCCGCCCTTGTGCATGGTTTCTTCGGCAGCAATAAAATAGCTTTCAGTGCGTGGGTTCAACAAATAAGCAGCAGAATTTTTTTCTTGAGGGTACTTGTTTTTGAGGCGGCAGAAAATGTGGTAGAAAACCATTACATCTGCAAAATAAGTTTGGTGGTTGGCTATGAACAGCACATTCACATTTGGTAACTCCTCCAAATGCTCCAAACCAGCAATCTTAACCGCATTGTTTTTGTAAAAGCGCCTATAAGTAATAAGCCCAACCAGCCCAATTACCAATTTTTTGAGCCATATTAGCTGGCCGAGTATGTCTCTTTTAAACATAAAACGCACTTGTTCTGTAACGAACCTTATAGGCTTTAAAAGAAACCTATAAGGTTTTTTCTGTTTTTTTAAGTGAGCATACCACCATCAATCTGAATGACTTGGCCGCTGATGTAAGTGGATAAATCTGAGCCTAAAAACACTGCACAGTCTGCCACTTCCGAAGCCTTGCCGCCTCTGCGTAATGGAATGGCTTTTTTCCATTCTTCTACCATTTCGGGCGCTAGTTTGCCTGTCATTTCCGTTTCAATAAAACCTGGCGCAATGGCATTGCAGCGAATATTTCGTGAGCCTAATTCTAGTGCAACAGACTTTGTAAAGCCTAAGATGCCCGATTTGGAAGCGGCATAGTTGGCTTGGCCAGCATTGCCCTTAATGCCCACCACCGACGTTACGTTGATAACAGAGCCAAACTTTTGTTTGAGCAAATGCTTAGTAGCGGCTTTGGTGAGATTGAATACAGACTTCAAATTTACGCGAAGTACGTCGTCCCACTGCTCCTCACTCATGCGCATCAGCAAGCCGTCGCGTGTAATGCCTGCATTGTTGATGAGTACGTCCAACGTTCCAAAGTCTTTGATAAAATGAGTCATGAGCGCTTCTGAGGCATTAAAATCGGAGGCATCGGAACGGTAGCCAACGGCTTTTATGCCCATTGCAGAAAGTTCTGCGGCCAGTGCCTCTCCTTGCTCCACGCTCGAAAGGTAAGTAAAGCCTACATCAGCGCCTTGTTCGGCAAATCTTATAGCCATAGCGCGGCCTATACCGCGTGAGGCTCCTGTTATCAAGGCTTTTTTGCCTTTCAAAAGTCCGTTCATAATAGTTTAGTCAAATCAATTTTTTTGCAAAAATAAAATAAAAGTAGGATTCGGCCAAAGCAAGGCGTTCAAACTTAACTCAAACCCTCAATCATGCCGTTTACTACATCAATGCGGAGCGCCTGAGGGTCTTTGGGGAGTCCTGGCATACGCATAATATCGCCGGCTACCGCCACTACAAAACCTGCACCGCGGTTAATGACTAAGTCCTCAACGTTGATGACAAAATCTGTTGCCACGCCTAAGCGCTTGGGGTCGTCAGAAAAAGAGTATTGTGTTTTGGCAATGCAAATAGGTAGGTCATCGAGCCCAAGTTTTTGAATGTTCTTGAGAGCCGCATTGGCTTTTTGGCTTAGTTTGATGCCTTTTGCGCCATAAATTCGGGTAGCTACCTTCTCAATTTTTACCTGAATGGGGTCGCTGAGGTCGTAAGTAAAGTTAATAGGCCGTGAGGGGTTATTGGCAATTGTATCGGACACAATGGTTGCCAGCTCAGTAGCACCCTCGCCCCCTTTCGTAAAGCTGTTATTGACTGCCAACTTCGCGCCCATTTGCAGCGCCCAGCCACGCAGATAATCCATTTCTTCAGTCGTATCAAAACCATATTGGTTGAAACCAATCACGACCGATTGGCCAAAATTTTGTAGGTTTTGAAGGTGTTTTTGCAAGTTGGCAAGGCCAGTTTTGAGGCCATCAAGGTTAGGTTTAGAAATATCTGCTACGGCCACACCACCATGCAACTTGAGCGCTTGCGACGTAACCACAATGACGGTTACTTTGGGTTGCAGTCCTGTTTTGCGGCATTTGATGTTAAAGAATTTTTCTGCGCCCAGATCCGCCCCAAAGCCAGCCTCCGTAACGACGAAGTCGCCGAATGAAAGCGCCATTTTTGTAGCCATGACCGAGTTACAACCATGCGCAATATTGGCAAAAGGGCCGCCATGAATAAAGGCCGCTGTATTTTCGGTGGTTTGCACCAAGTTTGGATTGATAGCGTCTTTGAGTAGAGCCACCACCGAACCTCCAATACCTAAGTCTTTGACCGTAAAGGCAGAACCGTCATGGCGATAACCCAGCAAAATAGCGTCCACTTTCTGGCGCAAATCGTCTATACTTTCAGAGAGACAAAGAATGGCCATAATTTCTGATGCCACTGTAATATCAAAGCCACTTTCGGTAGGAATACCGTTGGCAGAGCCACCCAAGCCACTGACGACATGGCGAAGAGAGCGGTCGTTTACGTCCAATACGCGCTTCCAAAGAACTTGCTTGAGTGCCTGCCCAGAGGCACGATTTTGGTAAATGTAGTTGTCCAAAAGGGCTGCAATAATGTTATTGGCTGCTGTAATGGCGTGAAAGTCCCCTGTAAAGTGCAAATTAATGTCCTCCATAGGTAGCACCTGTGCGTAACCACCACCTGCCGCGCCGCCTTTCATGCCGAAGCAAGGCCCAAGAGAAGGTTCACGCAAGGCTACTATGGCTTTTTTACCTATTTTCTCTAAGCCAAGCGCTAAGCCCACTGAGGTGGTCGTTTTGCCAATACCAGCCTTTGTTGGTGTGATGGCTGTTACTAATATAAGATTGTTCTGACGCACTTTGCTGTCATTAATCAATTCATAAGGAACTTTGGCCTTATGCTTACCATAATGTATAAGATGCTCTTGATTAATACCGACGTGTTTGGCAATGTCGTTGATATGTTTGAGAGGAGTTTCTCGGGAAATTTCAATATCAGATTTCATATAAAAGCCTTGCTTTAGGTTATTCTTAGATTCAACAGCTAAATGCAACATTTTGCATAAGGAAACAAAGCGGCAAATGCCCATGACCACCATAGCCAAAGAGACGATTGGCCTCTGTGTTTCAACAGATACTTTGTACCTTTTTTCCTACTCAAAAAGACAAATGGCACATCTCAACACGCGCAAAGGTACATGATTGCGCGACTTATTGCAAAAAAACACACAATAACTTCTATTGCAGGGGCTAATATCAATATTAAATCATTGATTATCAATACAATAACACGTAATACTGATGCAAGAAACCGCGAATATCAGGCTAATTTGGCTCAAAGAAAAGCCAATTTACGCCACAAACAAAAACCTAAGAAAATTGCATTTAACCAAGAAGCTGGACTGTTTATTCAAGACTATTTAACCTTCTGTCGGTTATCTCTTTGCAGACCCATACCACAGCTGGCAGAGAGGTGCTAATGAAAATTTGAATGGACTTATTAGACAATATCTTCCTAAAAAACTCATTTTGAACGCCTCTTTCAACAAGGCTTTTTAATCTTAGATTCAAAACAAAAATCTACGAAAGACCCAGAAAAAGTTTGGATTTTAAAACACTAAACAGCCTTCCAACTTGCTGTAATAACCTATAATGTTGTATTTAATTTGCTTATTCTAAGGCATCTTAGAATAGTCAATACAAAACGAGCAAGGTTTATTTAAAACTACTGATTTGGGTCTCATTATTACAGTTTTCGCTTTCATAGGCCATTGGTGGCTAATTCAAAAAAAAAGAGTTGTAGTCCACTACTCTATAAAAAATGCTTACCTTTGCAGCACCAAAAGCCCCGTAACTAAAAGCGCACATACTGCTTTTTGCATAAGACTTATATAAAAAAATCATTAACAGATGGAGACCAAGAAAAAAACTTCAAATAAGTGGCTTTACACGGCTGGCGGTATTCTGCTCGTATTGCTTGTAGGCGCGGGTGTTGGTAAGAAAATGGGCTGGATAGGTGGCGCAAAGCCCCTAGAAGTACAGTTTGGTGAAGCAAAAGCCACCCGAATTACCCAAGTAGTGAGCGCCTCTGGCAAAATTCAACCTGAAGAGGAGGTTAAAATTTCGCCTGATGTACCCGGACAAATTACTGAACTTTTGGTAGAAGAAGGCGATTCCGTCTTGCAAGGCCAATTACTACTTAAAATACGCCCCGACAACTATCAGGCAGCGCTGGAGCAGGCCAATGCGGGCGTAGGCACACAGCGCGCCAATATGTCGCAGTCTAAAGCACGCCTAGCCCAAGCCAACAGCCAATATTTACAACGCAAGCAAGATTATGACCGCAGCCGCTCTTTGTATGAACAAAAAGTTATACCGCTGCAAGAGTTTCAGGCTGCCAAAACTGCCTTAGATGTAGCAGAGTCAGACCTTGAAGCGGCCAGACAAGGAGTAGAAGCTGCCCGTAATACCGTAGTTAGCGCGCAGGCCTCGCTTTCGCAAGCCAAGGATAATCTTTTGCTGACCTCAGTTTTTGCACCACGCACCGGCATTGTGTCTAAGCTAGCTATCAAAAAAGGTGAGCGTGTGGTTGGAACGTCCCAAATGGCTGGTACAGAACTACTCCGCATAGCAGACTTTAAAAATATAGAAGTTTGCGTTAATATTAATGAAAACGACGTAGTTAAAATTAATAAAGGAGATTCCGCCAACATAGAGGTAGACGCTTACCCCGAGCAAGTTTTTAAAGGTACAGTCATGGCTATTGCCAAGAGCGCTAAAGAATCTGCTTTGGCTTCAACCGATGCCGTTACAGAATTTGAAGTTAGAATCCGCGTTGATGCGAGTTCTTACAAACATCTTGAGCAGGCGGGTAAGCCTTCACCTTTTCTCCCCGGTATGACGGCTAGCGTAGAAATCATTACAGATGTAAAAGATGATATTCTGACCGTGCCGCTCAACGCCGTAACAACGCGCTTGCCAAAAGGGACAGTAAAGAACGGCAAAAATCCTGAACAAGAAACCACAAAACCAGATGAGGTAGTGTTTGTTCACGATAAAAATTCAGGGCAGGTGCGTATGGTAAAAATCAAAACTGGTATCAGCGACTTCAATAATATTGAAATTCTCTCTGGCCTCAAAGCGGGTGAGAGCATTGTTAAGGGTCCCTACAATGTTGTTTCTAAACTTCTCAAAGACGAAGACAAGGTCGTTGAAGCTACTGAAAAAGATGAGGCAGATGACCCAGCTTTTGGCAAAGAATAGCGTTTTTGTAAGCTAAGCCTTACTAAACAGAGCTTTTAGAATCTCTGAAAGTTGTTTTTGATAAAAAAACCACTTTGATTAAAAAAGTTTCTATATTTTTTTTGGAATATATAATTTTATTGTAGTCTTTTGTTCAAACTCTAACGAATACCCAAAAAATACCATGGCAGACTCAAATCGCTTTCAAGATTTTATTAAAAACATTGGCGAGAAAATTTCAAACCTTACCACACTGGAAATAAAAACCATTATTGGCGATTATGTGGTAGATGCTAATGACCGCGTTGCCCCACGTGCTGATGCCGAATTTAAAGTTATTTTTAGCAAAATAGATTTGATTGACGGCGATATGACCACGCACCTTAGTACTGAGATGCTAAACGACCGTTACGAGTGGTTACGCGAGTTCCATGCGCGCAAAGAAGCCCGCGGCCACGAAATCATCAATGATAACATCAATGCCGTTAAGTCTTTGATTGAACTCTACAAGAGTCAGGCTGGTTAATAGTCATAAACCAACAGATAAGGGATAAAAAAAAGCGGTTACTCCAAAGAAGTACCGCTTTTTTTTTTATCCCTTCGCTTTTTTTAAAGCACCGTAACGAATCCACTGTGTTTGGCACGACGCGAATCAGGGTCATTGAACTGTATGAGATAGTAGTAGGTGCCAGCTGGTAGAAAGTGGCCGTCTAGTTTTGCGTCCCAAGGCTTAGGATAACCAGCCTCAGATTCAAAAACCTCTTTGCCTAGCTGGTCAAAAACTTTGACTATGGCCTTTGGAAATTGCTTGAGCAAATCTACTTCCCAAACATCATTGATGTTGTCATTATTTGGCGTAATCGTATTCGGAATACGCTCAAGACAATCCGTAACTATACTCACTTTATAAGTGGCTACACTACAAGTATCGGTACTGTAAACGACTTCGTAATCACCAGTTTTTGCAGTATTCAAATCAATTTCACCAGTCAGAGAGTTAATAGGCAGCAAGCCACTGCGCTCGCTAAAAGTGCCTCCTTCCAGGCCCAAAACGCGAGGCTTGGGGTTAGACTGAAAGGTACAAATTCGGTCTGACTCATAAGCGAAATCTACCTCTGATGCCACAGAGCGCTCTACCGTCCATTCGCCTGAAACAGAGCAGCCTTTGCTATCCGTAACAGTCAGTTTATATGCCGTGCTAGGCTTCAAATTAAAGGCGTAGTAACTATTTTCACCAGTACTCCAAGCATAGGTATAGGGCTGGCTTCCACCCGTTACACGTGCTATTATAGCGCCATTGTCTGCGGTGCTGTTGCAAGAGGCAGGCCAAATTTCAGGATTAATTTGGAGTAAGTCGGGCTGTTTAAGTTCTATATTTTTAGTAATTTGGCAGCCTAACGAGTCTGTTATTGTTACAGGATAAATGCCTGCTTTCAGCGCCTTACGCACACGTAGCGTGTCGCCAGAAGCCCAGCGAACTTTATAGGGGGCAAACCCATTCTTGATGCTGATGGCCAGTTCACCGTCTGAGTTACCATAACAAGAGGGCATGGTAGTATTGGCAGCAACCTCCATGTTGGATACTTCTACTTTGATAACGTTACTTGTAAAAGTTCCACACGAGTCGGTGAGAACGCTTCGTCTAAAATAAGTCGTTCTAGTAAGTCCATTGGGCTGATAGTCAGATTCTTTACCTACATCAGTCCATTTCGTGAGGTCTTCTGAACTTTCCCACAAAAATTTATGCTTAGGCAAAGTAGGGTCGCCGGTTAATTTGGCAACAGTTTCGCCCGGACAAACCCGCTGGCTTGAGGAAATCGTGTTGGCCATAACACCCCTAAAAATGATAAAAATGGTGTCTGATGCCTCACAAACTTTGTTTCTTACATTCACGCTGTAACGACCTGGCTCACTGACCAGAATGGTGCGTGAAGTATCGCCCGTAGACCATTTATAGCTTGTTCCAACCCCAGCATCTAGTATTTGTTTGAAAGGAGCACAGAAGATAAGGTCTTCGCCCAGAACAATACGGGGTAGAACTTGGTCTGCATTCAGCGCTACGGGCACACTCTTCAAAATGAGCTTTTTGACAATGTCGCTACTAATAATACATTGATATGTCGCTGGTTCATACGTTTTTAGTTCTGATTCATTAGCCATAGCAACAGAATCGCCGTTTTTGAGCCAAGCATACTTGTTTTCTGACCCACCCACGTTTACACGCAGAATACACGGACTTTCTACTGGCACGTCATTTTGCGGTATATAGCTAAATATCAATTCTTTAATCTCTGTCAGAGGCATCAGCGGTTCTATGTCCTCAAACGTAAAATTGTTGTTTTCCATGGCCAGAATACGGAGGGCAGTACTTACCGGAAGAGGCGGAAAACCAGAAAATTTATTATTACGTATGATAAGAGCTGCCAAACCCTTGAGTGAGTCCAAACGATTTGGAAACTCGCCTTCAAGTTGATTACTTTCTAAAACCAAAGCGCCCATTTTTTTAAGATTTTCCAGCCCAGCGGGGAGCTTTCCTTGTAAATTATTGAAAGACAAATCCAAATAATTCAGTTCATAAAGCCGCATAATAGCCGTAGGAATCTTGCCGGTGAGTCTATTTCGCGACATATTCAAAAAGTTCAACTTTTTGAAGTTAATAAAGTCGGGCGGAATAGGGCCTACTATTTCATTATTTGACAAATCCAAAAGCAACAGTTCTTTCAGAGAGCCAAGATTGTTGGGCAATGACCCTTCCAACCTGTTGTTGTTCAAACGAACATTTTGCAACTTACTCATCAAATAAAAACGCTCCGGGATACCTCCCTGTAATCCGTTGAAAGATAGGTTTAAACTCGTGAGATTCTCTAAGCGATATATCTCGTAAGGAATGGTATATTCTAGCTTGTTATAAGAAATATCCAAAACCAAAAGTTCAGGCATATAGCCCAAGGTTTTAGGCAAAAAGCCGCTTATTCTATTATTGCTTAGAAAGAAGTACTTTAAACTTCTCAAACCGCTGAGGGTATCAGGAAGGAGTCCTTTCAATAAATTGTTTTGCATATAGGCTTCTTGCAAATTTTTAAGATTGCCTATGCCGAGCGGAATGGTATCTGAGATGGTATTGTCATTAATGTAGAGCCGCTCGAGGGCAGTCCATCCGCCCATATTAACCGCTAAACCGCCTCCAAACTTGTTTGCAGAAATATTAAAATCTTTCATATTCTTGAGAGAAACCAGCGTATTGGGTAAGTTCCCCGAAAGTCTATTGGAAGACACATTCAAAAAGTTAAGCGCGGGCAAATTACCCCAAGTACTTGGAATAGAACCTGTAAATTGATTAAAACTTAGGTCAATCCGTTGTAAAAAGGACAGACCACCCAAGCGTTCTGGAAGTGGCCCTGTAAACGAATTATTGGCTAGTTCAAAATGAGTAAGCTGACCGGTCAGATTCCAAAAAATGGGCAACACCCCACTCAATTTGTTTGCACGAAGGTCAAGTCGTTGTAAATTTGGCAAATAACAAAGCCCTACTGGCAGAGTGCCCTCCAGTTGGTTTGAACCCAACAGCAATACACGTAAAGCGAGGCATTCATTGATTTCAGCAGGTATTGAGCCTGTTAGTTGGTTGGCGTAGAGCCAAATCTCTTCTGCTGCCTTGAGCTTGGGCAGAAAGTTTAAGTTGCCTTTGAGCTTAGGGTTGCCCACAATGGACAAGAAACGCAAAGAGGTTAAATTGTTCATTTCGGTTGGCAGCGTGCCGTCCATGCCAATACCATTTAGCTCAAGCCGCACCACGCGCCCAGTAGGGCTAACCAAAACGCCCCCCCAGGTTATAACGGGTTTGCTCAGATTCCATTTAACAGCCCAGCCAGGACCGTTTGTAGCATTATAAAGTGCCACCAAAGAAACGGAGTCGGAGGCTAAAATAGCCTGCGCATAGGCCGAACGATTGACAAAAAATAAAAGACAGACAGCCAGAGCAAAAAAAGCCTGCATAAAGTATTTTCTCATGGTCTTTTGAATCTGTTAATCCTTTAATAAATGATAGAATTTTGGTTAAAAGAAGATTTGGCCGAGCCGAGTGGAAAAGCCAAAAGGAGTTCATGGCTGCCATTACTAATTTGGCTTGCAGCATTAGTCGCCAAATCGTAGAAATAACTTACACGGCACTTGTTCTTGATGCTTCCACCACAAAACACTGCCAAAAGACCGCTGGAACGGTAGCTAAGACCAGTCCAAGCGTGTTGCTTATAATTGAGCATAGTAGAAAAATCTAGCATAGAGCGTGTTTGTGAGTAGCGGACTAACAGAGAGGGGGTCAAACTCCATTTTGCTTCTTGGTCTAATGGTACGGTATAGCCAGCAGTCAAATTCGTTTGGCGTTCTATGCGGCTTTCCGTACTTAACAATACACGGTGTTCTATGATTTGGTTTAAAGAAAAGCCAAGAAAAAAACGGTTATCTGTAAGCCATAGTCCTAAATTGGCATCAGGTCTTACTTGCGTAGCCTGGTTACGCAATCCAGGGTCGTTAGGATTGGCAGTAACGATTTTATCAGTCTGAATGCCGTAGGTTAATAACCCGAGTGAGGCTCCAAAAGAGGCACGAAGTGTTTCTGAAAGACGCAAATGATAGGCATACTGCACCTGTAAGCCAGAGCGACGCAAAATACCCGCACTTTCAGTGAGAGCCTGCCCACCAAAACTATGATAGCGGTTTGGCCCGTCTGATTTGGCTCCCTTGCCCCAATAATTTGTAAAGGCACTGGCATAAAATGCGAGCGGTGCGCCCTCTAAACCAGCCCATTGCCGCTTAAAACCTGCTCGCAGCTCAGGCGCATTGCCCAAACCTAGTGCAGCAGGATTGATACTTTGATAGTTAAAAAGGTAATGGCGTGTGTCTGTAAATTGCTGCGCCTTTGCGTTTAAATGTACGAGAAGCAGGGCAGATAGCAGACAAATGGATTGGAATATTTGAGGATAGACCATCGGAGTAGATTTGTTTCATCGTAATTGAGGGCTGTTGGTGTAGGTTAGTTGGCAAGTGTTTATATAAAATTTAGCAGATTAGAATGCCAAAAGCAGTTTTTCAACTTTTAAAAACTAAACGCATAATCTTTCGGCGAAATATAAACAATATTTTATCCAAAAAATAATTTTGTTCGCCTCTATGGTCATTTTTACATAAAATATCCTATACAATCTTTATAAAGCAAAATTTTATTTCGCAAAATAGTCTAATAGGAGTATTAATATTTAGGGCGCAGATAGGCATTTGAGGTTTTCTCTAGATGCGTTACAGTGCCCGGCTGAAAAGACAAGTAAAAGCGCGTAATTTTTTGTAACTTAGATTCAACAGATAAAATGCAACGTTTTGCATGGTGGAATAAAGAAACAAATACCTCTGACATTTGAGGCATTCGCTTTTGTCTGATGCGAGGCAGTACAGGCCGCAAGAAGCCCTTGAGATTTTGCCAGTTAGTTGATAAAATAGGCTAAAAACTAATATCTTTTAAAGATGAAGTGTCCGTTTAATTTACTGATAATAAATATATTAGGCATATTTTAAGGGACGACTAAATATATCTTTAAGAACGACTATATAGATTCAGAGACAAAAGAATAGACCTGACTGACTGTTGCAAAGAAAACAGTAGGATAGAGAATGGCTCTGATTAATAGCGTCTTAGGCTTGGCTTTTGGCAATGAGTTCCACCAAGTCCAGCACCTTAACGCTATTTTCTTTCTCAAAGTGCTTTACGCCGTCGCTCATCATGGTCATACAAAACGGGCAGCCCACCGCTATAATATCCGCATCAGTGGCCAGTGCTTCTTCAGCACGCTCTACGTTGATGTCGCGCTTGCCTTTTTCGGGTTCTTTGAACATCTGTGCGCCTCCAGCACCACAACAGAGGCCGTTTTTTTTAGTGCGCCGCATTTCTACCAAGTCCGCATCAAGTTGCTCTAAAATAGCACGTGGGGCTTCATAAATATCATTAGCACGGCCTAAGTAACAGGAGTCGTGATAAGTAATGCGCTTGCCCTTAAAGCTATGCCCATCTTTTAGCTTGAGTAAACCTTTATCAATCAGTTCTTGTATGAACTGTGAATGATGCACCACATCATAATGGCCGCCAAGCGCCGGATATTCATTTTTTATGGTGTTGAAGCAGTGCGGGCAGGCCGTCAGGATACGCTTGATGCCATAATTATTGAGTGTAGCTATATTGGGCAGAGCCTGCATCTGAAACAAAAATTCATTGCCAGCACGGCGTGCAGGGTCGCCGGTGCAAGCCTCTTCGGGGCCTAAAACCGCATAGTTGATATTGAGCTTAGTCAGTATCTCAATGATAGACTTAGTTACAGATTTGTAACGGTCGTCAAATGCGCCTGCACAGCCCACCCAAAACAAAATATCAGGGCTTTGGCCTTTTTCAAAAAATTCGGCAGCGGTAGGTATATGCAAGTTCATATCAAACGGGTTTTAAAGAACTATGTTTTCAAAAATCATATTTCAAATGCGGAAGTTGTGTGCTTTTCGGCACAACCACTTCCAGATTTACTTCGGGAACAATTTGACAAGCCAAACGTTGGTTTGCACCCAGTGCGCCCATTTTTTTATAATTACGCTCGTTAGGTGTATCGGGCGGCAGAGTTGCTTCAACACTCAGAATATCCAATTTGCAAGTCGTGCAGCGGCCTTTTCCTCCGCAAGAGTGCATCAAATCCATACCTGTTAGCAATAAGTGTAGCAAAGAGATTTGGTTTGGCAAGTTAAAAGCAATGCTTTTATTCTCCAAATTTTTGATAATAATTTCAGGCATTTCTGCTAAGATTTAAGCCAATTTTCTAGTTTTTTGTGAATTATTGGCAAACAAAAGCCCATCAATGGCACCAAGATAGCCGTCAAGACAAGTGTTTTAACGAGTTGATGCTGTTCTGCCATGTATGGAAAGAGCAAGGCAAACAAAATATTGACGCAGGGATAGATAAAAAGCCAGTTGGTCAGGAGTAGTTTCCATTTTTTAGGGGTGCGCGTGCGTTCTTCAGTCATTGCGTTGGGTTATTCGGCGGGTAAATTGGGTTTGAGGCGCTTGTATTGAGGTAATTTTTCCATAAAGGAAATTATTTGGGAGGGAGTAAGGTAGGATTTTTCTACCGTAGATTTATCTTTTTCGTCCTTTTGTTCACTGTTGCCCATACTCGCCTGTGTTTCTTTGCTCCATTGGTGCAGCTGCCAGCCCAAGCCGTGCTTGATGGCGCGCTTGTCTGTATCACTCTCAAATTTAATGCGGTAGCTAGGTAAAGGATAACTGAGGGCTATCTTGACTATTTTTAATGAAGACTTATCCAAATAAAAAACTGTGTGCGCCAATTCATGCCCTAGAACACCTATTTGTGCATTATAGGACAAGTTTTTGAGTAAAATTGGTTCAAGTGCAGCTATAGAGGACTTGCTGCTTATCACTACCAAATATTCGCGCTCCTGCCAAGGCTTTAGCAAAGACATAGGATTGGGGCGTGAAGCCAAGGGAATAAGCGTAGGCTCAACAACGAATTTAATAGGAATATTTTTGAGCTGTGGGTAATGAGAAAGTGCTATCAATGCTTGCAGCTCAAATCCCTTGGGTAGTTTTTTTTTGTAACCGTATTTTTTGCGCAATATTTGATATTGCGGTGTGTCTTGTGCGCCAATATAGGCTTGCTGCGGCAACTTTAATTCGGAACGTTCATAGTTTACGGTTCGCGGCGTACAACTGTCTGCGGAGAGGAGTATAAAAACAAGCCCCAGAAAGCAGCCCAGTGTGTAGAAAAAACGTTTATAGCGTCTCAATAACATATACCAAAGTGCTTTAAATGCCTTCTCGCTGGCGTTGTTCGTTCAGGAAGTCTATACCAAAACTCAGCTTTTTAGCAAGCGGGCTTTTAGAATTTATAATTCGCCAAAAAGGGGCTATATTGGCTAATTTGCCACCATTTTGTAACTTTTCGTAATTGTACTCTGCCACTATACGCAGAAAAATACCCGTTGTGAGCGGACAAGTAAAATCTGCTTGATGACTAGCAGCAAGGTCTTTGCGGAGGGTTTCCAGACTTACAGAGCGGCCTTTAGGTATACTCAGCAAATAGTCTTGAAGAATGCTAGGGCTTGCAATGAGCATTTTATCGCCCGACACCTGCCCCCAAAAGTCTTTATCAATCACTTTAATTTCGGCCTCTTTTTTAGAGTTGAACTTCGCTGCCCAATCTTTCTTTTTCATAGTGGTATTGGTTTCATTTAATCAAGAATACGCAACATCTATTTCCAGTCGCTGCTCTCTCTGTTTTTAAGTTCGTAGAGCGCCTCATAGCGGCGCTTGAAGGCAGGAAAGTCCTTTTCTGACATAAGCTGTTGAGTTCTCTCAAAGGCTTTTTCTGCATAACTCATATAGGATTGTTCCAGGCATTGCATGGTATAAGCGGCATAAAGTTTTGCGGAACGCGGAATGATAGCAAGTCCTTTTATGTAAACATTATAGGCTTTGTCATAGAGTTTTTGTTTATTATAATTGGCTGCGGCCATTTCATAAATCTCGGCTTCAAAAGGCTGGGCTAGAATGGCTTTTTCATACAATTCATTGGCGGCGGAGGCTCTATTCTGGTTCTCCAAGATGGCCGCTTCAAAGAAATAAACCCAGCCCTTTTGCGTGAGCGTTGGCGTAAGTTCTTTAAGTACAGCAGCTAACTCCGTTATACGTCCATTTCTATGGAGTAAATGACAATCAACGAACTGCATCTCTCTGAGGAGGTCAGAGGAAATACCAAGTACTCCCGTAAGTTGCTCTCTAAGAAGAAGAGCAGTTTGCAAAGAGCCTTCGTCCATTTCAAAATAAATGCGGTCTAGAGTTGCTTTTGTTTTGTAGTTTAAGTCTTGAATGGATTTTACAACATTTGAAAATCCTTGCAAATCAATGCTGGTATTATTGAAGTGCAAATATTGATACTTGGCCTCGTCGCTTCGGTTCAGAACAGGCATCTTATTGAGGCTATCTTTGGAGAGATGCAGCAGCATATCTCTGGCCATGATAGCTGTTTCGTCTTTGGCCTTTTCGGCACGCTCTGTCCACTTTTCTATGGCGCTTGCCCGCTGGCTTGGCTCTGAAGAAAGCGCAATGGCCTCGTTCAAGCTCTCATTGACTTTCATGCGCATAAAGGCTTCGTGGTAGGCATCGGCGGCCATCTTGTATTGCTCAAAGCGATGATACCAAGTGCCGACGGCATGATGAAACTTAGGGTCGTTTGCGCCCATGTTCTCTGCAAGCGTTTGCATTTGCAAGCAGGCATCGTAGGTGTTATGGTTATGAAGCCAAATATTGGCTCTGGCATAAGCCAAAAAGCTAACGAAACTATCGTTGCTCTTGAAGCGCTCATATTTTTGAATCGTGGGAATTAAAGGCAGAGCGGTTTCTGGTTTGTTGAGAGCAAAATTAAGTATATAGCATAAATCTGCGGTTTCTAAAGTAGTGTCTTTAATGATTTGGGGTTCAAAACTGCGTGTGGACTTTTCGCCTATTCGGTTCAAATAAACGAGTTCGTTGTTATATGTTCCAGTGTAAGGCAAAGGCTCTTTGATAACGTCAGTAGGCTTGCCTTTAAGGTTGAATGCTGGCCAAAGAGCAAAGAAGTTAGCTTGCTGTACCATGGGTTCTTGACCTAGTTCGGCGGCGCGGAGCAAATGGCTATAAGCAGAGTCTGGAAGGTCGCCTTTTTGGAGATAAAAAATACCCAAATTATTGTTCAGCTCGCTACTTTTAGGAAAATCAAACAAAGCAATTTGTCCGCGTGTTCTGGCCTCAAGCGGGTCTATGCGCATATATACGTCCAAAATATGCGAATAGGTGTAAGGCGAAGGTTTACGTCTATTCGCTGCCTCAAAATAAGGCAAAGACTCTGCCTGAAAGTTATTTTTGCGATACAGTAAGCCCAAGGTATAGTTGCCCTTGTGGTTTAGGAAGTCGTAGCCCTGTGCTGTCCTGTAATAGCCTTCGGCTAATTTTTCTTCTCCTTCGGCGCGGTAGAAATCTGCAATACCTACATTCTGAGCAGCCTGCACTTGCTTGTAGGGGAAATAGTCGCTTCGGAAAATAAAAATAGCGAAAACAAGTATTCCAACAAAGGCAGACCAAGAAAATTCGCTTCGCGGCGCGTCCCAAAAGGTCTTCTTGATATCTAAATGCTCAGGAATTGGGTCTATATAGTTCATCAACACATAAACGCAATAAGCCAGCGCCATACCGACGTGTGCATAAAGGGTAAGGTCTTCGTAAACCTCTACTAACGAATCATTTCCTGAACTGTATGCAAAGGCCAAAGAACTCGTTGTGAGGAGTGCTAAGCCTACAAAAAGCAAAGCACCATAAGGCTCAAAACTGATAATATCCCCATAATGGGCTCGCTCACGACCTTTCATACCCCAGAGGCTCAAAACGGCTGTAATAGCAAGCAAAATAGTGGGCGGAATATAGTACAAATGCCAGTGAATGATGCCATTGGATTCCAAATAGAAGAGCAGCATATTCAACAAGTATACCCCACTAAAAATCATGAAAGGAGTACTATGATTGCGGCCAGCACCAGAACCTTGCACAGCAAACGTAAAAATTAAGTGAACGATTTGATGACCATTTAATATCACGAATACTAAACCCAAAACTGCACCCATCAAAACAGTATAGTTGCTAATGTACATGGCTGCCCACTCAACTTTGGAATGATACAACTTAACATAAGCGCCAAAAGCTATAAAAATAAGCCCAAAAGCCAGAAAGCGAAGCGGATAAGCCCCCTTTTTGTAATGCTGAAAGGCCAAAGAAACAGCCACCAAAACCCCACTCAAAAACGCAAAAAGTAACTTGCTGTTTGTAAACTCCATCCACTCGGAGGGCGAAATACTCATGGCATCAATATTGGCTGAGCCAATGAAAAACAGAATCGTTAAAACAGCACCACCAAACCATATTTTTTGTTTGATATAGGTAGCAGAAGTGAGTACCAAGAGCAGCGAAAAACAAATTAGCCCAAATTGCATATAATAAACCCATGCCCGAATAGGGTACTCGCCTGCTACAAAGCGCTGAATAATTGTAAATGTATCAGCCTCAGTACTAATTTCAAAAAGTGCGTCCTGAAACTGACCCGTTACAACCGGATAAGTGAGCAACTCCCCCTCTGGTATCCAAGGAATTACCCCAGCAGCACCCTGATGCCACCCCCAAAGCATATAGGCCACGCTTGCCAAAAAAATGAGAAATATAAAAGAAAACCACGATTTATATCCTAATTTCCAATGTTTCCAGAAGAATAGTTCTGTATTCATTATTGATTCAATGAGTTAGTTAGGCAGGACTGATTTTGAGAGGTGCAAATCATTTATAAACGCTCCCTTTTACGAAATTAAGCCCTATATTGTTTGCAAAAAACGCGATATGCGTACTTTTTATTTCTAAAGTACATTGGGGCGCACAAAATTAGGACACAAGACCCATAAATGCAAGCCTCTAGATAAGACAAATAGGGGTTGAGTATTAAAAAACAAGGCTGTCCTAAATGTTTCTCTACGAAATGCGTCCAGCTATCAAAACCTTTGTTATTGTTTATTCCTAACTAGTCGTCCCTTAAAAAGTACATTCAATAGATGTAAGCTAAATTTAAGGAGGATAGCTTGCCTATTTTGGGAACACTTTAACGGCCTTTGATAGACTTTTCTTCTCTACTTTTTGCCTTGATGCAGAACTGAAGCGCGAGCTGAAAGTTCCGACCGTAGGGCATAGCAAAAAAATCAAGCCTCGCAAAAGGCCAATTTAGATGAAAAAACAAGCTTTTTCATCTAAACCAGCGAATGGCTTTTTCTTTGATTCACTCTCTTGCAAAACATAGTTGCGCAGAAAATCTCACCGTCTGACCTTTGAGCCATTCGCTTTTGTCTGATGCGAGGCAGTGCAGGCCGTAAGAAGCCCTTGCGGTTTTGCCAGTTTTTGACAAAATAGGCTAAAATGTAAGATATTTTGAAGATGAAGTGCTTGTTTAATTTACTGACAATAAATACTTTAGATTTATTTTAAGGGACGACTAACTCGTTTTTTAAACTTTAACGCAGTCTAACTCTGTTGTGCTTTGTTCACCCTATTCAAATCATCTTACCGAATGGTATAGGATATGGTGTTCCGAAAATCAATCTTAAACTACTTTAATTTTTGATTTGCTTTGTGCTTTTGTATCTTTGCGCACTATGCAACTTGAAAAAGCCATGATTGAAATTTCCGTAATAGTACCTACCTACAACGAAGAGGGAAACGTCATGCTCCTGCACCGCCGTCTTTCTGAGGTCATGCAGCAAATTGGGCAGCCCTATGAGCTTATTTTTATCAATGACGGCAGCCGCGACCGCACCCTTGAGCTAGAAAGAGAACTCGCCAAACAAGATACGCACTTTAGATACATCGATTTGAGCCGTAATTTTGGCCACCAAATTGCAGTCAGTGCGGGTATTGATGCCTCTAGAGGAGAAGCCGTTGTTATCATTGATGCAGACCTGCAAGACCCACCCGAACTGATTGTGGAGATGTATGCCAAACTCAAAAGCGGTTTTCACGTGGTATATGCCAAACGAAAGGCGCGCCAAGGCGAAAGTTTTATGAAAAAACTTACGGCCAAAATTTTTTATCGGCTCTTGTCGCGCATTACTTCCTTTTCTATTCCGGTGGATACAGGCGACTTCCGCATCATGGACAGAAAAGTGGTAGATGCGCTCAAGCAAATGCCTGAATCCAATAAATTTTTGCGTGGCCAAATTGCCTGGATTGGTTTTAACCAAACTTTTGTAGAGTATGAACGCCAACAGCGCCATGCAGGCACAACGGGCTACACCTACAAGAAAATGATAAATTTTGCCATCAACGGCATTACAGCCTTCTCAAATGCACCTATCAAATGCGTTACGATGGCGGGCTTTTTGGTGTCCTTTGTGGCTTTTTTGATGATTATTATGTCCTTTGTTGTACGGATTTTTTATGCGCATTTGTCTGAACCAGGCTGGGCTTCTATTATGGTTGGGCTTATGTTTTTGGGTGGCGTACAGCTCATCAGCTTGGGTATTATTGGGGAGTACATTAGCCGAATCAATACAGACGTAAAGCGCAGGCCGCTTTATTTCATTAAAGAAACCAACTTACAAAATTTTGAATAAAATAGCTGAAAATATTTAAAGTTACAAAAGAATATCTAAGTTTCTTTCTTACCTTTGCGGCAAATTTCTGAACGATTTGCCTTTTTGGGGCTGCCCAATGTAGGCTACAACGCTTGGATATTTCATTTAAACAAGGTTGTGCTTCCCGGTGCAAAATGATTGGCTGTTCCCTTACAATCAATAAAAGATACAATACAAAGCGCATCTTTCAAAGCGATAAAAATATGAATATTAAAGAGTGGTTCACCAGCGACATAGCCATTGACTTGGGTACTGCAAACACATTGATAATACACAAAGGCAAAATTGCGGTAGAAGAACCGTCCATCATTGCTATTAATAAACGCACCAACAAGGTCATTGCCATTGGCACAAAGGCGCTCCAAATGCACGAAAAAACGCACGAGGATATTCGCACCATACGCCCTCTGCGCGACGGCGTTATTGCAGACTTTGGCGCTGCCAGACAAATGATTAAAGGCTTAATCGGTATGTTAGAGCTCGGCAACAAGCTCTTTAGCCCTTCGCATCGCATCGTTATTTGTATTCCTTCCGGCATTACGGAGGTAGAAAAACGTGCAGTAAAGGAATCTGCCGAACAAGCGGGTGCCAAAGAAGTTTATATGATTAAAGAACCTATTGCGGCGGCTCTCGGCATCGGTATTGACATTGAGCAACCCATTGGCAGTATGGTGGTGGACATTGGTGGCGGCACTACCGAAATTGCAGTTATTGCGCTTTCGGGCATAGTCTGTGACCAGTCCATACGCACAGCGGGCGACATCTTCAACCGCGATATTCTGGAATATATGCGTCGTCAGCACAACTTGCTCGTGGGCGAACGCTCTGCTGAAATGGTAAAAAAAGAAGTAGGCGCTGCCATTCCTGAGCTAGACAACCCACCCAAAGACTATGAAATTCGTGGCCGCGATTTAATGACGGGTATTCCTAAAGTGGTCAAGATTTCTTACAGTGAAATTGCTTTTGCTATAGATAAATCCATTTCTAAGATAGAAGAGGCCGTTCTCAAAGCCTTAGAAGTTACGCCGCCCGAACTGGCTTCGGACATTTACGAACGTGGCATTTATCTAACTGGCGGTGGCGCTTTGCTACGCGGTTTGGACAAGCGCCTTTCGCTTAAAACCAAGCTGCCAATTCACGTTGCCGATGACCCACTGCGCGCTGTGGTGCGTGGCACAGCCATTGCGCTGAACTCACCCAAGCGCTACAAAGCTGTTCTGATGGCTTAGTTCTTATTGCTTTTGAAGGTAGTATTTTAGAGGTAGCCAAAACAATATTGCTGGTTTTAGCTTTAGCTTTTCAAGGAAGCCATAGATAAGACCAGCTTTAGGTATCTATTAACTATACTACACAAAAACGGTGTTTTTTTTCCCAATCTATGCAATTAATTGCTACTTTTGATGCCGTTTCATGTATCATCGCAGTCTATCTATTTAAAATGCGCACTTATCAACACCGCATCAGCCCTACTACGCTTTTCCTGCTTTTATTCTTGTCTATTTCTTTGAATTCATATTGGCTTTTGGCTCAAAATTCTTTCGTGCAAGGTGAGCTAAAGAACACCGAAGATGCCAATATCTATATTGTTTTGCACAAACAATACTTTTGTTATCAGCCTCAAATTGTGCAAACAGAGCTTCAGGAAGGGCAATTCTTTCAGACTATTCCGCTAGAAAAACCTACAGTGGCTTATCTGCATTGCGGACAGCAGGTTTTGCAAGTTTTTTTGCATCCAAACGACACTCTTTACATCAATGCTGATGCACGAGATTTACTCAGTACGGTGCGTTATTCGGGGCGAAACAACAACGATAATAATCTTTTAGCAATTTTTAATAGAGATTTTTTGAGCCAAGAAAGCCCAGACGAACTGGCAGAAAAATATAAGAACATTGGTGAGAGCCAGTTTGTAGAAACCACGCAACAAAACCGAAAAACACAGAGTAAATTCTTGACGCAATTCAAAAAAAAGAATAGCATTTCCCCTGCTTTTGAGAATTATATCTCTACGCTTATTGATTACCAGTATGCCAATGCCTTAATGACTTTTCCGGCCTACAAAAGTTATTACAGCAACCAGAGTTTTAAACCCAGCAGCAGCAAATACTACAATTTTTTAGAAAAAATGGTGGTATCTGATTCTAGCAAGTTGATTTGTTTTGATTATGCCAACTTTTTAAAACTCTATATTTATCATTTGCAAGGTGTTGATATTCAAAATTTTACTAATACGCTTTATCCTGCATTCTATCCCAAGCTCTATGGGCTAGCCCAAAGTAAATTGAGTCATTTGGCGCGTGAACATACGCAGGCACTGCTTTTGTCAGAGGCGCTCAAGTCTGGCGCAAACAGTTCTGTGGAGGCATTGGTGGTGGACTTTCAGAAAAACACCAATTCAGTTGCCTATCAGAAAGCCTTTAATCAGCATTTGGAGCAGTTCAAGCGTTTGCGCAAAGGCGAGGCTGCCCCGAGTTTTTCGCTGCCAGACATCAAAGGGAACATCAAAACATTGCAGTCTTTTAAAAACAAAGTAGTTTACATTTCTTTTTGGGCTTCTTGGTGTGAGCCTTGCCGCGATGAAATCAGTTTTGCCAATAAATTACAAAAAAATATTCAGGACGAAGACTTTGTCATGCTTTATATTTCGCTGGACGAGAACGATACAGAATGGCGCGCTGCTGTTCAGGACTTAGAAATAGATGGGGTTCATTTGGGCGAAAAAAGCCTCTATGGTATTGTCCCTCAATTATTTGCCGTGGACAGACTCCCCGCTCATATCCTAATAGACCGCGCAGGCCGCATCGTGGACTCTCATGCCAAAAGACCTAGCCAAAAAGGACTTTTGGAAGACATTAGGCAGCTTTTACATGAATAGTTGACGCATTCACATCAATGAAAAAACAGACTATGGAAACAGTTGATATTTTGGCTTTGGCCGCCCACCCCGACGATGTAGAACTGAGTTGTTCGGGTACGCTTATGGCGCAAATTGCGCAGGGCTACACGGTAGGCATTATTGATTTTACTGAAGGCGAAATGGGTACTCGTGGCACAGTAGAAACTCGCCGTGCCGAAGCAGAAGCCGCTTCCCGCATTATGGGCATACACATTAGGCATAATATGGGCATTCCTGATGTTTACTTCGAGGTTTCTAAAGCCAATGTGCTAGAACTGGTGCGTTACATTCGCCGCTACCGTCCGCGTGTATTGTTGGCGAATGCCCCACATGACCGCCACCCCGACCACGCTAAAGGCGCAAAAATGGCTGAAATGGCTTTCTTTTGGGCAGGTTTAAGCAAAATTGAAACAACTTGGGAGGGCAAAAAACAGGAGAGTTGGCGACCAGAGGCACTTTACCACTACATTCAAAGCGAGTATTTGCAGCCCGATTTTGTTGTGGACATTTCGGCGTTCTGGCAGCGTAAAATACAAGCCGTTAAAGCCTTTAAAACGCAATTTTTTGACCCGCAGAATACAGAAGAACCCACTACATTCATATCCTCGCCTCAGTTCTTGGATTTTCTCTTTGCGCGTGCCAAAGAATATGGACAAGCCATACGTACCGACATGGGTGAGGGTTTTATAAAAAATAGACAGCTAGGGCTTAAGAGTATCATGGATTTGATTTAGGCGCGGTTTTTGTCTGTGCTAGAATCTTAGCATTGCAGAAATGCAAAATTTATCAACAAAAATCAGACGCACTTGCTTTTGTAATACAATTTTTGCTAAATTTGGCTTTTATTACAAGAATCAATACATTTAAAATTACATAAGTCCACATTTTATCTGCTGTATCAGAATAATCAAGTAATGCGGTGCAAATTTTTTTTGTTAGATATAACCTGCTCTCAAGCACATTAAAGCGTAAGTTGAATCAACTAACTTGCTTTTTTTGTGTAATTTGGTGTTTAGCCGCCTTAGGTGCCAGAGCGCAAACCAGCGGGTTCGTCAATGAAGGAAAGGTACTTGGTGTTCAGGAGTGTTTACTAGTGGCAGAAAAAAAGCTCGAAGCTGGCGATAAAAAAGAGTCTAGCCGCTTTTTGAATCAAGCAGCCACTATTCATTGGGAAAAGAAGGAGTATGAAAAGGCCATAGAAATCTTTGAACGCTCTGCCAAGCTGAATACGGAGATAACCAACTGGCAGGGTTTAAACGGTATTTATTCTAACCTCGGTATGATTTATGCCGATATTGGCAAGTATGATAAATCGGTCAGCTACTTTGAAAAAGTGGTTGAATACAAATATAAAGGAACAGATAAGGTAAGTCTTATATCTTCTCTCATTAATCTTAGCGTGTCTTTGAATGCACAAAAAAGACATTCGGAGGCTGCTAAGCACTTAGAAAAGGCCTTAGAGTATGCACGCGAAATGAACGATGCTACCCAAATGCGCTCTTGCTATGGAATGCTATCTGAAACTTATGAAAAGGCTGGAGATAGCGAAAACTCTATCAAGTACTTCAATCTTTATCGCAGTTTCCACGAGATGATTACCCGTGATAAGGAAATTGTTTTTACAAGTAAACTAGAAGAATCAAAACTAAGAAATGAACTCTTGGCTGCTGAAAACAAGAACAAAGAGTTTGAGTTATTGTTCAAAAGTCAAAAACTTGAGCAAACGCAGCAAGTCGTTACAACTTTTAGCACCAAAAACAAAGAACTTTTGGCCAAGGCAACCAAACAAGAGCTTATCATTGAATTGACAAAGAATGAAAAGACTATGGCAGACCTCACAAACGCCAAAAAACAGGCTGAGGCACAGGCTGAGCTAACATTTGCGAATGGTTTAAGAAATATTTTTATTGTTGCTTTTATATTGTTGGGTATCCTTATAGGGTTCATTTATAGAAACTACCAACGGAATAAACGCACAAATGCGATTATGGTAAAACAATATGATGAAATTTCGCAACAGCAAATAAAAATTATCAAGCAACGAGATAGTTTAGAGGTGGCGTTTGCTGAAATTAAAATAAAGAATGAAGACATCACCAAGAGTATCAATTATGCAAAACGGATTCAGAGCGCCGTATTAACTGCACCAGAAAACCTAAAAAAATTACATAAAGATTCATTTGTTCTTTTCTTACCGCGCGACACGGTCAGTGGCGATTTTTATTGGTTTGCACCCACGCCCGACAATGGTTTTTTGGTGGCAGCCGTAGATTGTACGGGGCATGGTGTTCCGGGTGCTTTTATGAGCATGATTGGGCACGACATGCTCACCGAAATCTATAATAAGGGGATTTATCAGCCAGGAAGAATGCTTGATGAGCTAAATGCGCGTGTACACAAAGCCCTTCATCATGACCAAGAGGAAGTAAGTGACGGCATGGATATCTCTATTTTGCACGTTCACCAACAAAGCAGCAAACTTACCTATGCGGGTGCCAAAAATCCTCTTTTTTATATAGAAGACGGAGAACTCAAAGAAATCAGAGCCAATAGAACCTCCATAGGTAGCGCTACCATGATAGCCAGCGAAACCTGTTTTAATGAGCATAGTATTGATATAAAGCATGATAGTTATTTTTACATCTTCTCGGACGGATACAAAGACCAATTTGACCAGAATAATGCTAAGCGTATTATGAACAAAGGGTTTAAAACAGTTTTATTATCTGCTCCCAAGCATGATAGCGAAGCACAGAGACAATTTTTGTATGAATACGCGCAAACTTGGAAAGGAAATACGCGCCAAACAGACGACGTACTTGTTATTGGTCTCAAATTTTAGATGGGCACTTGCCTCTGACGATTCAAAAAAACACATTCATTTTACATCAAGCTCTTGCCAGCCATGAAAAAGTTTCTACTCCTTGCTCTCTTGGGGGCTTTAAATTTAACGGTCTTTGCTCAAACAAAGCCCGAACACCCTAAAGGCCACTACGTGGACTCTTTGAACCGCTACTATCAGCAAGCAGCCTTGCCTATGTATGTTTATTTTTCGCATAACCCGAGCCTCCCACCTACTCAGATATCGCCTAGCGATGCCTCTAATAAAAAAAATGACCTCAAGCCCATTTACTTAGACGGGCACGGAAAACACGTTTTTAAGCATTTTGACGATATACATGATGCCGTTCAGACCTTTATGGTTTATGCAGACGGGCTTGCGCCTGGCTCTGAGCATCGTTATCTGAATGCGCCATACCATTTAAGCGCGAGCGGCCAAAAGTTTTTTGGAAAGGGCTTGAAGGTACGCTTAGGCAGCCGAGATGAAATGTCTGGCATCAAGGACTTATTTGTTTCTATCAATAAAACTGAGTTTGTCAGTTACAGCGGCGAATTAACCATTGAGAGCGAAGGCAACAACACCATCGTTTATTATGCGCTAGATAATGTGGGCAATACCGAAGCCAATAATGTAGAAAATTTTATTATTGATGCCACCGCCCCCGCCACCTTTCATAACGTAGTAGGTACTAATGAAAACAATATCATAGCACTTAACACGAAGATATACCTGACTACGGAAGATGCCAGCGCGGGCGTAAGTGAAACATATTATAGTTTTGATGAAGAAACACCTCGTCTTTATAAGGGTAGCAACATAGCCTTTGACTATTTGAGCGATGGCAATCATACACTCAGTTATTTTTCTATTGATAAAGTACGCAATAAGGAAGAGGCAAAGTCGTATACATTTTATTTAGATAAAACAGCACCTATTGTAACTTCTGATGTGCTCGGCGATAAGTTTATTGCCAACGACAAGATATACTTTTCAGGCAGAACAAAACTTAAATTGACAGCCGTTGATAATAAAAGCGGCATTAAGGAAACACGCTACTCCATTGATGGAAACGAGTACACTGCCTATACCGACCCTTTTTATCTGCCTGGGAAATCTGGGCTACACCTCATCAAATATTATGCGCTAGACAACACGAACAATGAAGGTGCAGGCAATCGTTATACAAAATTTGATGAGTACAAACACACAGTGAGTGCTGTTTATGTGGATTTGACCGGGCCTGCGCTTTCCAAACAATACATCGGTCCTAATTTTTTGCGCGGCGATACCGTCTTTATCAATAAAACAACAAAAATAGCTCTGAGCGGCATTGACCCCGAAGCTGGTACGCAGAAGATTACATATATGTCAGATGGCAATTCTGATGAAACTCTTTATAGCCAGCCATTTACAATGGAAACGGACGGCTTGCATACTATCAAGTATTACGGTTATGACAACGTGAATAACAGAAATGTAAGCGAGTTTTTCTTTGTTACTGATAATACTGGGCCAGATATTTTTCACCACTTCAGCATAAAACCACTGCGGATAGAAGATGGCTTGGAAGTTTATCCTCAATATTCCGTTATGTACTTAGGTGGTACAGACGTTTTTACAGGCTCAAAAAATATCTATTACAGCTTGAATGGCAATAAAATGCAAATATATGGCGGGCTTGTAAAAGGCTTTGCCAAAAACAAAGTTTATACGGTGGTGGTGCGTGCCGAAGATATGCTCGGCAATATTACCGAAAAAACCATCAAGTTTAAAACAGATAAGTTCTAAAATGCTCGCTTTTATTGCATGAATTTACCCACAAGGGCATTCAATACTCATTGGTTACCGGGTAGAATGGAAGAAAAATCATATTCTTGGACAATCTGACCAACAGAAGCCTCAAACTCCTCGTCGCCCCATTGCTCTATACTCATGAGTAGCTTCCCACTTTCGTCGTAATAATCCCAAGACATAAACTCAACGGATTCTTCGCGTGGGGTGGTAGCCACGTTGCGAAAAAAGCCTGGACTCTCTCGTTCGCGGTAATATACCACTCCGCCAAAGGTAATGGTTTCGGGCGGCTTGTTTCGCGTCATAATGTGGTGCGCGAGATTAGGCCCTACTTGAGAAAGCATCAGAGAACTCGTACAAACAATTTCTAAACCTTGAGGTGTGCTGGTAAGTGTGAGATACTTGACCGCCCCATCTGCCTGAATTTTAAGCCCTTTAGAAAAGGAATAGTCCCCCCAATCATACTCATATTCCTCTAGCACTTCCCAAGACTTAAAGTCAAAGTCAAAGACAAAGCCTTTCCTAAGGTCTTTGACTTTAATGTTTAAAGGGTCATAGTCAAGGGGCTTTTTATTAGCGTCCTCGTCTTTTTTCTTTTTAAAAAAACCAAAAGCCATAGTATGAGACAGAAAGTTTAGTACAACAATGATTTAAGAAAGCGCTTCATAGGCCAAAATGCCACCCAGCAAATTTCTGACTTTAGTATAGCCCTGCGCTTCCATATAGCTCTTGGCAGTAGCACTGCGCTTACCTGAGCGGCAATGTACCACTATTTCTCGGTCTTTGTACTGAGCCAGTTCATCAAGACGGTCTCTTAACTCACCGAGCGGAATCAAAATGCCTGATAAATTAGACTCTTCAAACTCCCATTCTTCCCGTACATCTACCAGAACAACATCTGGTTGTACTCTTCTCAGTTCTCTGAACTCAGCGGCTGTAATATCTTCCATAACTTAGTGTTTTGAGGTTTGTATTCAAATTATTTAGCAATACGTTTACTTTTTTATGCTTTAACAGCAATACAAGAAATCTCAACATTGACATTTTTGGGCAAGGCGCTTACCTCTACAGTTTCGCGGGCTGGTGGATTCTGCATGAAATACTTGGCATAAATGGCATTTATCTTCTGGAAGTCGCCCATGTTCTTGATAAAAATCGTACATTTGGTTACGTCAGCAAAACTCATATCGGCGGCGCTCAGAATGTATCCAATATTTTTGAGAACCTGCTCTGTTTCGGCCTCCACGCCCTCGTCGCAGAGCGCGCCAGTAGTGGCCACAAGCGCAATTTGGCCAGAAACATAGAGTGTGTCGCCTACCAAGATAGCTTGACTATAAGGGCCTATGGGGGCTGGCGCATGAATGCTGCTAATAACCTGACGACGTTTATTACTCATAATTTTTTGTTTTTTAAGGTATTATGAAAATACTAGAATTAAAGTAGCCAAATTTAAACACTTTACTTTCTTGAACAACAATTAACGCTACTTTTTATTAGATAAACACAAAAATAATCAAAAACTGTGCAAATAACTCCTCAAATGGTTAGGCTTCGCAAAAGGGTATCTGGCCAAGTTTTATCCGCCAAAAGCCAAGAAACACGGCAGAGAAGCCAACATAAAAAAACATAACAGCAATGATTACGTTCTATATTTCATGAATAGGCTGCTCTTTCGTAAGCTCTACTGTTGATGGGGCGCTTCTCCAGCCCCAAAAGCCCTTTATGGCTAAAATCGCAAATAGAACATACAAAACAGCCGAAAACCAAAACTGACTGTAAGCGAACCATATAGCCGAAACGATATTGATAAGCAACCAGAACAGCCAGTTCTCTAAACGCTTCTTCACGAGCAGCCATTGTGCCACTAAGCTATAGGCAGTCAGAGTTGCGTCTATTTTCAAGTGCCAAGAGGCAGCACCCCAACAATTCAAAAAACAATAAAACAGGGTGCTCAGAATCATTCCTAGCCCTACATAGAGTAAAATGATTGGGTAAGCCGATAGCTTATGCTCTGCTTCATTGCTTTGGGCTATTTTTTCTTTTTTTTGCCACTGGAAATAACCATACAGGCTTGTCCCTGCAAAAGCAACTTGGAGAGCGGCTTGTCCGTACATAGGCGGCTTCACAAAGGCAAAAAAAAGCATATAAACGCCTGAAGCTAAAATAGATAAAAGCATACCTTCCGCTTTTTGTTGTGTGTTCAGCCAAATAGCAGCTACAGAAACAACTGCACCAAGCGCTTCTATATAAAAAAGCCAGTCTAAGTTCTGAAAGAGTAACATTAGAAGCACCTAAACCGAGCTAGGAATCTCTTTTTCTAGCTTACTGATGCGCTTCTCTAGCCAAAACAAATAAATAAATAGGCCAATAAGCAAAGTCATAATAACCGCTACTACCACATATATTTTGCCATCTTGCCTAAATACATCGGCCATTTCTACGCTCTGGTTGCTATAATCAGACTCTGTGATGGCAATCTTGCCAGCAGTTTGGGCAAGAACAAGAGGGCTAGCCCCCAGCCCCAAAAAAGCGCTCATAAAGGCGATAATACACAGCAGAAAGGCACGGACTTTAATAATCATTTTCATATTTTTTTTATTACAAGAGTTGTAAGCGATGTGCGGCATGGGCAAGGCGTTGGCGCAAGTGCGCTATCCAAAAACCCAACATAGACCAGCCCAGTACGGCAGGATAAAAAACATAGCGCAACTGACTATCCAAATCATACGCATTGAAACCAGGATTGCCGCTTGCGCCAGGGTGCAGCGAGTTCGTGAGGCGCGGCAGTACATAAATAAGAGGTACGTAAGTCGCAAAGGCGAAAATATTAAACACAGCCGAAATACGTGCGCTTTTTTGGGGGTCATTAAAAGAACTTCTCAATAAAAAATAGGCCAAATAAATAAGCATAGCTACTGCCGAAGCATTTTGCTTGGGGTCGCCGCTCCAAAATTTCCCCCATGTAAACTGCGCCCACCACATACCAGTGAGCAAGCCAATAACGCCAAAAAAAAGCCCTACGTGCGCTAACTCACGTGCCCAAAGGTCGTCTGTAACGCGCTGAGTCCGCAAATAACGCACTGAAAAAATCATGGAGGCTAGAAGCATAAAGAGCATACCAAACCACATAGGCACATGAAAATGTAAGTTTCGGATAGTCTCATTAAGAATATTCAAACGCGGCACCTCGTAGAGAAGACCCGCCATCACCACAAAGCACAGCAGGAGGATTGTAACCGCCTTATAAAACAAATTGAACATAGCGTTTTTAGAAATGATAAATGACTCTGTTACAAACAAGAACCATTATCCAGACGCAAATTTAAAGCATTTGTTAGTATCCAAAAGCATTTTATGGGATTTTATTTTGATAATGAGACACAGAAGGGCTAAAAAAACCGAACGCCCATACCATTGGTACGAGCGTTCGCGGTTCAAAAATGTAGTAGTTTTTTGGCAAAACAGCTTTTTATAATGTGTAAAATAACCGTTCAACAGTAAGACAAGAAAACTAAAACATGGGTTGCATCACTTTTAACTTTTTTTAATCTTTTTTTCATGCACTTCAATTTTATTCACAAAACACACGCAGAAGCAACCAGAGCGCTCCATCAATCCAAGTCCATACCTAACTTTTCGGCCAAAAAGCCTTGTAAAAGTACTTTGAGAGGTTCTGATGGCACACGCTCCAATACATCATAGGCAAAAGCATTCAATAAAAGCGCACGCGCTTTGTCTTCAGGAATGCCGCGGGCTTTCAAATAAAACATTGGCTCGGTATCTAATGCCCCTGTGGTGGTGCCATGCGAACACTTTACGTCATCTGCCCAAATTTCTAACTGAGGCTTTGTATAAATCTGTGCTGTTGGCGATAGCATGATGTTGCGATTGTTCTGGTAGGCGTTCGTTTTTTGAGCATCTTCGCGCACAAAAATTTTACCATTAAAAATACCTGTGGAATGGCCGTTCAGAATGCCCTTATAAAGTTCATTACTCTGTGCATTGGGTTCGGCATGGTCTGCAACGGTGTGGTTGTCCACGAGTGTTCTACCTTTTGTAACATAAAGCCCATTCATAAAAGCTTCGCAGCGCTCGCTCAGGCGCACGTAGAGGTCATTACGCACACACAACCCGTTGAAAGTAAGCGTAGTATGGTGGTAGTTTGCCGATTTTTCCAGATGAATATGCGTAGAAGTTATTTGAGACGACTTCTCCTTATCATCTTGAATAATAGCGTGTTGTATAAAGGTGTTTTGCTCTGCCCTTATTTCGCTAACTTGGTTCAGCAGGCTATGATTTTCTCCCAGCGTGATGGTCTTTTCCAACAAAACAGCTTGAGTATTGGCTGCAAAGTGCCACAAATGGCGTGGTTGTACCATGATATTCTGAGCGGTGGCATCAATAATGTTCAAAAAACACAGAATAGCGCCTTTGGGCAGTGTTTTCATAACACGCATACAGAGGCCGTCCTGCAAATAAACAGCATTAATGGCCAAGGGAAGTGTATTGAGTTGTTTGTGTTGTTTGAAGAGGTCTGTCTCGGTATGAATGGCCTCCCGCATGGGCTTTATTTGGAGGCAAGCGCGCACATCGGCGTGTAGGCAACTAAGCTCCTGCACAAACTGCCCGTTCAAGCACACCAATATGTTCATATTGGGCAGTTTAGAGAAGGCAGGCAGAGCCAAACGCGCCGCTTCTATATCTTGCGAGGCTGTCTGAAAAAAATCCTGCTTCCAAACTTCAGAAAAGTTTGTGTAACGCCATTCTTCCAATTTATTGTGTGGGAGTGGCTGCGTCATGAGCATAGTCCATGCTTCCGAAAAAACAGACGAAAACTGAGGTTGCGTAGCTATTGGTGAGTCAATTCCTTCAAACTGAGTCAAAAATGATTCTTTTAAATTGTCCATGACCGTCATTACCTATACCAAGTTTATAGCACGAGGCTTTTTTATTATTTTCTATTAATAAAGACTTCAAAATAAGCGAATTGTTTTGAAAATACTGAGCGGATAAACACGAAGCACCTCAAAAATCAAGAATGTTGCACTTTTGATACTCTGCATCTATGTCTATGTACAGATTCTTTAGTGCATCTTCAAACCAACGGTTAATTTTTTCATTTTTTTCGTTATCCAAAGCAGCTTGATAGATTCTTTCATAATCTTTTTCAAAAGACGCTTCGTGCGCTTCCACTTTCTTTTTGTAAAGTATTATTTTGAATGCCTCTTTGCCATCTGGCATACGTGAACGGACACAGGAGCTCATTTGCCCTACCTTCATGGTGTCTATGGTTTTAAACAAAGCATACTCCATGTCCTCTATGGTCAGTTTATTGCTACCGCTTTGTTGATTAAGGCGTACACCGCCTTGATTTTTGGAGGTCTTGTCGTCCGAATGTGCCTTAACAGCATCTTCAAAGGTATATTTGTTAGCCCGAATGTCTTGTACGAGGCTGTCCATAAACTTCCTCGTGTATTCAAAATCGTTCTTATCGGGTTTAGGTACAAGCAAAATATGACGTGAATTAAAGCGGTTGCCGCGCCTTTCTATCAACTGAATGAGGTGAAAGCCAAATTCAGATTCCACTGGGTCAGAAATTTCGCCTTCTTTGAGCTTATAAATGGTTTCTTCAAACTCCGGCACGAGCTCTCCACGCCCCCGAAAGCCTAAGTTCCCACCCGTAGCGGCACTGCCTAGGTCTTCAGAATTTTTTTCGGCCAGCTTGGCAAAATCCTCGCCTGCCAAAACACGGCTACGGATTTGTAAGAGCGCTTCACGGGTTTTATTCTTGGCCTCTTTGTTTACAATCGGTTTTTTGATTAGCTCCGCCACCACATACTCCGCCGGAAAAACAGGCAGGCTATCTTTTGGAAAATTATTGAAAAATTTTTTGACCTTGCTCGGCGTAACACTCACATCTTTTGTTATCTCGCGCTGCACCTCATTGACCGTCAGTTGCTCAATAACAAGCGGACGCAAGTCGTCTTTGGCCTCCGTAATGGTTTTACCAATGGCTTGCTCAAGCGCCTCTTGGCTGCCTGCACGGTCCACCATTCCCATCATGCGGCGCTCCATCTCAAAGTCAATGCTGGCATCAGACACTACGATAGAGTCAATTTCGGCTTTGGCCACCATCACTTTGTTGAGTAAGAGCTGGCGCAAAATTTCGCATTTGAGCGAAGGTTCTACCTTTGCGTCTTTGTTTTCTTGCAAATAGCCCAGATAGGCATTTTCTAGCTCGGATTTTAGAATAATCCGATTGTCTATTTCTGCCACAATTTTATCCACTACCAGCTCTTGTGCCTTGACACAAAAGGGAATAGATGACAGCACAAAAAAAGCTAAGAGACTGACTATAAAATATTTCATAAAGTAATTGGTGTAATCTTTCATAAAGAAATGCAAAGCTACTCGCTTTGTCAAAAAATACAAAGGAATGCACTAAGCAATTTGCAGCTTTCTTGAAAAAACAACAACCATCTGCTAGCCCATGATTGAATCCACTATCAAACTTTATCTCAAAAGGCGCATTAAGGAAAGAACTCATAGAGAAGGCTGTTGCTTACTACGTTTTTAGAGTTGGGCTGAACCGAAAGCGCTTGAACATTGATGTAAAGGCGCATATTTTTAATGCGCTGTCGAGGGTTTCTTTCGTTCCAATCTTTAAAAACATAAGTAGCAAAGGGTTCGGCTATAAATTGCAGTTTTTTATCCATCAACGACACCAAGTATTTTCGGTGTCGTGCATTTAAAAGCTGATGGTCAAACTTTTGGCTCTGATAAGGCTTGCCCTTAGCCAGAATATCTATAAATTGCCCTTTTTCTGTTTCGGCTTTGGCAGAGAGCCAGCTAGCAACCACCGCAGCATTGGGCGCAAACATTCCCCACGATTGATTCATTTTAAGCAAATGAATGGCCTGAACAAGGCTTGGCGGCAAATTTTCCCACTGCACCCTGCCAAAATTCAGGTAGAGTATGCCTGCTGCCATTAAAACACCTACTACGTGCTGAGAGTAACTAAAAAGTTGGCGCAAAATTCCAACAGATAGCTCATCGTCTTCAGCCCGTGCTCGTGCAATGTTTAGCGCGTCCCAAAGGCCAGAAGGCAACATAGCCAGCCAGAAAGCCAAACAGAACCAAGGGAAAGCGCCAATGTTCAAAAAAACGATAAATCCTAAGTGCAAAGCGCTGAACGAGATGTAAACAATAAAACGCCAAAAGGAGGTAAAAAAAGGCAAAAACAACAACAAAATGACAGCCAATTCCAAGTAGTATGTGCTGTAAGTAAGCCCTTTGAGCAAGTTAGGAAAACCCAGAAGCCAATGCCCCGCGCCGCTTGTGTAGTAAGTCATTTGCAGAGCATAAGCCACAGCTGTTCCGTCTTCCCACTGCCCACCTGATTTTAACAGTGCGGAAGCAAAATAGATAATTGCTATTTGTAACACATAAAGAATGGACATACCCGAAAAATGGGTATTTTGATGGCTCTTGTGGCGCGAAGGCCGCCAAGAAAAATGCTCGTTGAGTGGCAGAAAAAATGACCAAACCAAGAAGATAAGCATCATAAAATCTCCTGAATTGTTTGTAAAAGGGTTTCTGAATGCGATAGAAAGCAAGCAAGCCCAACAAACAAAAATTGCCATACGCGGCCAAATACCTAGTATAAGCATGAGACAAGCCAAAACCAATAGCCCAAAAAATGACCATACAAACCACTCTGAGCCGTTTAGCATCAATAAAGAAAAATTATTTTCTTGCCAATTTGTCATCACCAAGTCTAGGCGCGGAAGCATACCTACATCTGTGTAATGCTCGCGTAGCATACCCATTCGCGTAAGTGCATCGCCCAGCAAAACAAAGCCAAGCCCAATGCGAAAAAGGGATAGAGAGCGTGTATCTAAGCTAAAAACGGCACGCAGCGCTTTCAAAAACGAGTTCATAGGCGTTATTTCTGCACAACCAAAGGCAATCTATACAAGACATTCATAGCATTCAAACTCAAAACATAGTGGCCGGCAGCCCAATCGTCTAAATGCAGTTTAAACAATCTCTGTTGCGTATTTTCTATGCGCTCTTGATGCACGAGCTGCCCAAGCGCATTGTGAATCTCCAACACAACTTGCTTGTTTTTAAGCACTTCTGGCCACTCTATTTGTAAATCGTTTGTTGCAGGATTGGGATAGAGCTTGCCGCCAGCCGCCTTGAAATCGTCCTCAAAGGCTGTCAAAGAGCCGCATTTGAATTGATTATCCACCAAACGCGAATCTAGCGAGTCGCTGAAAACAACGCTAGCCAGCCCATCTTGCCGAAGTTCTTGGTCTAGCCAAGGCAATAAGCGCCCAAAGGTCATTCCTTGCTGATACTCGCGGGTAACGGTGGGCTTAGGGCTTACCGAGTTTTCACCAAAAGAACAAGCCAAATTCGCATCTGCAAAAAAACAGTGGCCACCGCCTTTAATCGTGAGCATATAGCCGCAAGTTCTCATGGCCTCAAAAATGGGCTTCTGATGCTCTAAAACAGGCGTTACGCCATCGTTTTCGCCAGCAAAGATGAGTGCTGTTACAGAGCCTGACTTCTCGGCTGCTTTAATGGCTGAGGGGCGAGTTTCGGCAGGCGCAAAAGCAACGAGGGTTTTAAAAGTATAATCGTCTTCTACTGCCAAAAAGGCTGCACCACCACCCATAGAATGCCCCATAACGGCTGCTTTTTCGCCCAAATACTTATACAGGACGAAATCTTTATCATTTTTAGACTTATTCAGTAATTCCTTGCCCACAAAGCGTAAATCTGCCCCAAAAGCCGCGTGGCTAGGCGACAAGCTACTTTCGGTAGTTGGCAGGGCTATTACATAGCCAAAAGGGCATAGCTGGCGAACAAAATTCAAATAGGCATCAGCGCTCATCGCAAAGCCGTGCCCCATCACCAAAAGTGGCATTCCACGCTCAAGAGGTTCTTTTTTGTTGAGTTCAGTAGGATAATAAAGGTCTAGTGTTACTTTTCGGTCTGAACGACCGGCATCAGTTAGCACCAAACTTTTCTTTTGGATATTTTCTAACGGCAAGGGCTGCGAGCAACTCCATTTAGCGGTCAGGCACAACAAAAATGCCAAGATAGTGCTTAAAATATGTATTTTCATCGTTATTGGGCTTCAAGAAATACGAATAATAGCAAGTTTGTGCCCATTTGCAGAGCCTGTTGGCGTTTTTCTTCGGGGTCATTGTGTACACTTTGGTCTTCCCAGCCATTGCCTAGGTCGCATTCATAAGAATAAAAACACAGCAGCCTGCCTTCGTAGAACAATCCAAATCCTTGCGCGGGCTTGCCGTCGTGCTCGTGTATTTTGGGCAGCCCTTTCGGGAATTTGTATTTATAGTTGTAAACAAGGTGGTTATTAGGCAGTTCCACAAAATCTAATTCAGGAAACACTTTTTTCATTTCGGCCCGCACGAAGGGGTCTAGGCCATAGTTGTCGTCTATGTGCAAAAAGCCCCCTGCTAGCAAGTACTTTCGTAAATTTTGGGCTTCTGCCTCAGTAAAATAGACGTTTCCATGCCCCGTCATGTGTACGAAAGGGTAAGAAAAGAGTTCTGGTGCGCCTACTTCCACTACGTCCTCCTCGCCAGAAATGTTCATATTCGTATTCTTATTGGCGAAAGCTACCAAGTTCGGCAGAGAGGTTTTGTTAGCGTACCAGTCGCCACCGCCGCCATACTTCAGCTTAGCAATTTTGTAAGTACCGGGCGAATTGCGCAACACAGCGCTTCGTTCTGGGCTATCAAAACCCAAAACGACCAGCAATAAAAAAAGTAGGCAGAAGCGTTTATACGTCTTACAAAAAGCCAGTAACATAGTCTTTGGTGTGTGCATTGATGTTTTTTTGACAAATATATAAAATTGCTGTTTTAAAAGTGCCAAATGTTGCGGTATTTTTTTGGAAAGGGGGTAGGCACTATCCCTTGCGGAAAAGGCGCAAACCCTCCGTAAAGCTGGTATAAGGCACGCCACGCTTATGATTCTGAACACTAACCTCAAAAAGGCGCTTCCAATGACCAAAAAGGTGTTTATAGGCGCTTAAAAGTTTCATGTTGGGGTCGTAAATGTGGGCTGGCTCGGAGTTAGCACCATTCAGTTCTAGAATCTTGATTCGCCCCGCATAAAGGTCTTCTAGTGAGGCCGTTTTGAAGTCATAGCGCCCAAAATAATAGCCTTTGATGCTCTGACTGATGCGGTCAAAAGTTTCGGTAAGTTGCTTGTTAATGAGGTGGTTCGCATTGCGAAAGACTGTGCCGCGGCAATGGTTGCCAATGGGTTCTACCAACACATTTTCGCCCTCAGCAGGCTTATAAACAAATAAATCAGGGTATTTTTCTTGAATAGAGGCCACGTACAAGCTACTGCGCTCACTCATGGCCAGGAGCTCGCCTACGCTATTTTTTCCATTGCCCTTCACGCCCAAAAATTCTTTCTGAACAACAGAGGTAATGTGTCCGCGTGCTTCGTTCGGTAAACGGTAATATAAAACTCCAAACTCTAAGGGTTCTTTGATAAAGCCTTGCAAGATAATCGGTTCTTTGGAGTCTTGTAAGTAATTTTTTAGCGCTTCGGCATTGTTTATTTTTGTAACTCCTTTGCCGCGCTCGCCCAAGTCGGGCTTGGCTACCAGCGGAAACTCTATGCTTTGGGCATCGAGCAGGGCCAGAGCACTGTTTTTTTGTTCTGCCGTTTCTAGAAACACAGTAGGCGGTAGGTATTGTGCATCAAACTGCTTCAAAACATTGTATTTGGAATAACCTGCCAGGCCGCCAAGCTCCATGAGCGGATTAGCTGCGCTAAAGAACATAAGAGAACGCGCCCTCAAACCCAAATAGAGCCAATAAAAGTAGATAGGAAAATAAAAAAGCCAGAAAGGCCAAAACTCCCACTCTACAATCTTTTTTATCATTTTACTCATAACCAATTCATATTCAATTTGGCCACAAAGATACAAAATTATGCCTTTGGCAAAGTCGCTGTTATTAATTTCAGAACTTCTATATCAAAAAAGTAGATTTTTAGCCTATCTAAGAAGGGTTGCTTAAAGTCTAAGACAAAAAAACATAGATGCAGTTTATATTTTCGCGAGAAGTCTGTTTATATTTGCACTGGGCTTATTCGCATTCATTCGCCAAACCTTTTTCTGTCAGTAACATCTTGTAAAACAATGACCTAAAACGAATAAGCATCTCTGTAAATGACTAAGATATTATCCTTTCTATTAATTTTATGGCTTGTTTGTTTTCAAGTACAAGCACAAACAACACTATATGGGTTCAACAACTATACGCAATACCATGTTGGAAATTTACCCATTATCATTTCAGTTCCTCATGGCGGGTTAGTTACTCCTGCCATGATTCCAGACCGAACCTGCGGTTCACCCACCTATGCCCTAGATGCCAGAACGATTGAACTCTCTAGACAAATTGACACAGCTCTTTACAATCTGACAGGGTGCCGGCCTCACCTAATCATCTGTAATTTAAGAAGAACCAAAGTAGATTGCAACAGAAATCTGGCTGATGGCGCTTGTGGCAATATCAATGCAGTAAATGCGTGGAATGATTTTCAGCGTTTTATTGACACAGCGCAGTTGATTGTCCAAAATCAGTATGGGAGCGTCGGGCTTTATATCGATTTGCACGGGCACGGTAAACGTCCCCATCGTTTAGAACTGGGTTATGGATTATTTGATACGGACTTTGATAACCCCGACAGTGTTTTAAACACAACCTCATACATTTCAGATAGCTCAATAGAGAACCTCGTTCATTCTAATGTAAGCGGTTCCACTCATGCACAACTCCTACGCGGCCCGCGCGCACTAGGAACTTTATTTGCCAATGCGGGTTTTCCATCTGTTCCAAGCCAATCTTCTCCAACTACTGATGGTTTTCCGTATTTTAGAGGCGGATACAATACCTTTACGCATACTTGTATTGCTCCTGGAAACAACGTAGATGGTTTACAAATAGAGTGCGATTCAGCCGTAAGGTTTGGCTACGCGAATCGTAAAAGATTTGCAGATTCTACCGCACGTATCCTGGCAAGATATTATTTAGTACACCGGAACTTAGATTTACAAAGCAGTTGTGGGTTAATCCCTTTACCAATAGAGTTGGTTGAATTTTCGGGAAAGGGCATTGGCAAGAAAAATATGCTGTTCTGGAAAACCTCCAATGAGATAAATAATGATTATTTCACTGTCCTGAAAAGTGCCGATGGCTTTAATTTTGAAGCTATTTCAAAAATAAAAGGTGCTGGGAATAGTTCGCAAATGACCAATTATACTTTTGAAGATGCACACCTTATAAACTCAATAAACTATTATAAATTACAGCAAACAGATTATGATGGAAAGAGCAAATTCTCTAGAATTATTGCTATAACGAACTCATTTAGCGAAATTTCTGTTTTTCCAAATCAGGTTTCCGACATACTAAATGTTGCAATCGGGGAAGATAAGGGCACTTACAATATCTCTTTGATAAATCTACAAGGGCTTGTAGTTCAGGAGTTTAAAAATCAGAACAAATTGTACATGGCCAACTTAAATAGTGGCTTGTATTTTATCCAGATTCGTTTTGAAAACGGCTACATTTGGAACGGCAAAATACTCAAGCAATAACTACTAGGTTTTGGTTGAAAAATAAATATAAGTAAGCTAAATCGGATAATTTTTAACTATTCATCTTTCAAAAACATCATAAGGCGCTTTTTATCAAGTTAAACAAGTGCTTTGTTTTTAAAACCTAAGAGCTATCAAAGACAAAACACCTGTTTAATTTCTTGGGAATAACTATTTTAGATACATTTTTAGGAACGACTCTTAAACTTACTCATGGTTAATGCTTTAAACATATCTTAGAAACAACCTCTTAATTAACCTCTCAGAGAGATGTAAGTTTTAGGAAGCGAATAATTGTACTTTTCTAAGATAGAGGTTTTACTTTTAAAGTACGGCCAACTACGGCTATGATACGGCTATCATACGGCTATGATACGGCTATCCTATGGCTGAACCAAAATAGGACAAAAGGTATAAAGCGGCCTTGCCGCTTTATCTTTTTTTTGTTATTGAGTACGTCTATTGGCCTATATTTGCGTTAGAGAGGCGGCGGGTTTAGTGCGTAGCACCGAAGCGAAGCGAAGCCCAAAGACGAACGACCGCGAAGCGGGAACGCCCAATAAATTGTAGAAAAACAATCATTAGTCAAAAAGTTAGATATAAGGAATTTGACAAACAGTTATTTGAAAACGCGAGAAAATGGCCTCTACAAGGGACAAAAGAGGGCAATTAGAACTTAAAAAACTCAAAAAGGGCTTTTTGACGACTCAAGAGAGGTTAATTTAAGAGGTTGCTTTCGTTAAGAACCCCCGCAACTCTGCGGAAAGGACGGTTTTAATAAACCACAAGCATTATTCGTTTTTGGCTTCCTGCCAATATGCTTCCATCTCATCTAAACTCATATCAGTTAGCACTTTGCCTTCTTTTTGGGCTGCACGTTCCATGTATCGAAAGCGCTTGATAAATTTCTTATTCGTGCGTTCAAGCGCATTTTCTGGATTGATATTGATAAAACGGGCATAGTTGATAAGAGAAAAAAGCAAATCGCCAAACTCAGCCTCGGCCTCGTCGGAAGGAGGGAGTTCAGAAAAATTTATATCGTATTTTTCTTTGAACTCGGCCATTTCTTCCTCTACTTTCAGCCATACTTGTCGTTTATCAGTCCAGTCAAAACCCACGCCACGGGCTTTTTCTTGAAGGCGTATAGCCTTAACGAGTGCGGGCATGGTTTTAGGTACACCGTCCAGAACGCTTTTTTCTCCTACGTTGCCCTTCTCTGCTAATTTGATGGCCTCCCAGTTCTTAACAACCGTTTCGCTATCCTTAGCTTCTACGCTTCCGTAAATGTGCGGGTGGCGGCGTATGAGCTTATCACAAAGTGCGTCAATGACATCAGCCATATCAAACTGGCCTTGTTCGTCTGCAATTTTGGCATAAAAAACGAGATGGAGGAGCACGTCGCCCAGCTCCTTTTTGATGTTCTCAAAGTCTCGCTCCTGTAGTGCGTCCAGTAATTCATAGGTTTCCTCCACAGTAAGATAGCGCAAACTCTCAAGGGTTTGCTTTTTGTCCCATGGGCACTTTTCGCGTAGTTCGTTCATTATTTGAAGCAACTTGCTGAAAGCGAGGCCGTATTTGGGGTTGTTTGTATCAATCATTGGTAAGGAATGGTCAGTGCGAAAGAATCTTCTGCCGCAAAATTACAGAAAGGCTCATAATATTGTTGAATTTGTATCATCAATTTTGCAACTTTGCGTTTAGAAGAGCCTCAAGTTCAGCTCCTCAAATAATCTAGTCATTTCGCTGAGGCTGCTTTAGGGCTTATAAACGGGAACTTGAAGAGAGTTCAGCTTAATATTAGGTAGATTCACCAACCATTAAAAGGAAAGGTTAAAAAAATTAGTCCTTTTATATACCTTGATACATCTAAAATAGATTCTCTACTCGTATGCACACAAGAGGCAAGCTATTCTCCTTAAATTTAGCTTACATCTATCGAATATACTTTTTAAGAGAAGGACTACATAAAAAGGAGATTGAAAAGATTATCAAAGGAAAGTTTGATGAGATACCAAATAAAATGATTGACAACGGCATTATGTATCACGAAGATTATCATAAAAAAGCATTCAAAACATATATTGTCCAAGAAGATAGCTAAGCCCTCCTCAAAACACTGCCGTAACTTGCACATTCCCAAAATGCACAATGTTGTTGTTTTCAGACTTCCTGCCGTTGTAAATGAGGCTCAATCGCAAACCATTTAGAATTTTACGCTGCCAATTTGCCTGCCAAACCCAATTAGCACCAGGCTGTAAGGCCTCCAGCATTTCGTAGGCCGCCGGCGAGTTCGGGTTGCCCGCAAAATCAATTTGCACAAAGCGCATTTGAGCTGTCAGGCTTGAACCTTCCGTGCCGCTGCGCCTGTACTCCAAACTCAAATCTCTCAAAATGGCCTTTTCAGATTCATTTTGTGTGCTGCGTTGTAACTTTTGCTGCCAACTGGCCTTGAACTGCCACCGCAAAGCAGAAGAAGGCTGGTAGCTGTATTCGGGAATCAAAGCCTGTTGTTGTATGGAATAATTCCTATTTTTCATAAAATCGGACGCGGAAGCGCTGCGGCTTTGTACTAAAGACAAACGCCCAAAATGGAAGCGTTCTAAACGTTTACGTAACAACAAACGCCATTCTGTATTGCTTTTTTGCTCAAAACCCTGCGCCAATAAGTTTTTTTGATTATAAGAAAAATACAAAAGTTCTACGCCTTGTTTGGGGCTGCTTCGGTTATAAAACAACTGACTCCGCCAACTGCTGCGGGCCGAAAGCAGACTTGCGGACGCGGCATAAAGCGGCAAAAAACGGCTTTCAAAGTCGGCAGAACTCACCTTTTTGCTGGCTTGCAAGGTGTTGAGCCAATTCACAGCACTCCAAAATCGCTTTAAATTTGAGGCATCTTTTTTGACTCTCTTGGGCTGCCAAGACCAGCGCAGAATAAAATCATTACCGTAAGCAGGTGTAAAAAGTGCAGTAGGAATCCAAAACTTGACATAAAGGCGCTCGTCTGGGTTGATGGCCTCATAGAATTCGTTGAGTTGCTGCAAACCGTCTGCATTGTCGTCCCGCCAGGTATGCGTGCCCTGCCCTGCGTCCACCTGCACGTACACAAACTCGCGGCGCGGTTCGCGGGAAGAAGCCAAATTCAAGAGCATATCCACTTTCAGAGCGCCTTTTAAGGCCGTCAAAGACCAGTCCAAGCGCCCATTCAAACTGTTTTCAGCATTTGAAAGGCTATCTTGCCGTTTAAAACTTCTATAAAAGCCATTGATTTGAAAAGCTTGACGCTTACCAAGTAGCTTTAAACCAAGCTGATAGGTTTCTGAAAAGCTAAATGGTGCCAACTCGCCCAAGCGTGGCGAAAAGTCCTGACGACGTTCATAAGCGCCTATCAAACTCTCTTTGGCGGCCGTATCGCGGCTTTGCAGATAGAATTTATGTGCTGAAAAGTTCATGGCCGTTCCTTGCACAGAGTCGCGCCTTGTATTCCAAACGCTGTTTTTATCTTGTACAAGCACGTAGCCCAGCCAAAAAGGCAAAGTGGCTGTTGGAATAAATACCTCAGAATGAATGCGTTGCCACTCTGAAAAACTTGTTGGCCGCGCCGATTCCATTCTAAAAAAGTAACCTCGCCAGCGCAAAATGGCCAGTTGTTGCGTAGCCCATGCCTGTACTTGATAGCCACGGGCTTGGCCATCGCGGTTTCTGTAAGTGCCTTTTAGCCTGATACTTGTAGGCAAGGTGGGTGAAGCTCGGCGGCTAGTATCAGTATGTATGGGCAGAGTAATTTTGCGGTTTAGCGAGTAGTCTATGTCTGCAATTCGCTCTATACTATTGGTTTTAAGAGTATTAAGAGACCAATCGCGGTCAAATTCAGCGGCACGGAATCTGTCTATGCCTTGAAAATTAGCTTGGCCTAGTTCAAGGCTATGACGGTGGCTGAGTTGCCATTGGCCAAAGCGTAGATTCTGACCGCTGTAAGTGAGTAGCCCAGCAAATGCCTGATTGTCAGAATCATTGAGTCTTGAAAACAAATTGGCATCTTGCTTAGAAAGCGCCAACTCTACGCTCAATTGCTGTTTTTTAGTGAGTTCATACCGTCCACCCGCCACCCACATTTGCCGCTGATTGGGTGCAGGCAGTACAGTTACTGGCAGATAGCCACCTTTGCCAGCGCCCACAAATTCATACAAACGGCCATTTGAAGTAGGCGCACCCTGTGTGTAGTCGCCTTGTCCCTCCCCAACAAAAGAAAATTTGACGATATAAATGACTGTATCCAAAGCACTTGCTCGTTCGTAAAAGCGCTGTAAGCCGCCAGCCAATAGCGTGTCTTTGAGTGTGTAGAGTATCTGATTGGCATTAAACTCTTGTGCACGCTGCGCGCTAGAAACGCGCAAATTTCGTACATCATCACCAGCGGAAGCAAGTAACCTCTTATCCTGGTCGCTCAAATCAATTAAAAGTGCTTGATTCCTTAAATCTTTCTCTTGATAAAAGTGAGTAAAAAGATTTAATTTTTTTATACTTTGTTCCTGTTTTAAATAAATAATAGTTCTATTAAAATTTTGATTAGCATATTCAAATTCTACACGAACTCTAGAAAATTTTGTAATTAAAATATTTGAAGTAAAATTAAGCTCAGAATTATTATAATCTATTGTATAATCTTGATTGAAACCGCGTTTTAAAAGTTGTCCATCTAAAAATACTTTTTCTGAACCAGCTATAATTGTAATAAACTGATTGTTATCTTCTACACGTAATAAATAAGGGCCTTGTACACCTTCATTAACAGTTAAAAAATAAGAATAAAATTGTCCTTTAGCTAAAGAATAAGTAAACTCTGAATTAGATAAATAATTTTTGTTATTCTTTTTAAAAAAGTAAGTTTCTAGAGAACCCCCAACTGTATTTTTATAAAATTTAAGGAAATGGTTTTTTTTATTTTCTAGAACTAAATCGCCAGCAGATAATTTAAAATTATTATGTGAAAGTTGAATTAATACTCTATCAAATTCTTGTATTTGTTGTGTATTTCCTTCCGGCTGAAATGGAACGTTCTGGTCAGAGATAGTAGCTGATAGATGAAGACCTTTAGCTATTTCACCATTTAATTGTAGGTTCAATGAAGAATTAACAAAAACACTTTGTGTATTACCAACAGACACTCCTCTAGTTAAACTACCTTCTTTTTTTATATTAGAATCAAATAATTCATCTTTTTTTAATAAAAAAGATTCAGTGAGCATTGTATCAGGAATAGGTCTTGTATAAAAGCCTGAATCATATTTATCTTGGCTTTTATTAAAATACTTTTTTGATAAATCTATTGAAATAGTTTCATAAAATATACTAATAGAATCTATTTTTATATTTTTATTATTTAAAAGTATTTTAATAAATTTAGCATCTGGCATTAGAACAATTTTTATTGAATCATTTAAAAATATAGGTTTTGTATGAATAACTTTAATTGAATTAAAAATAATTGTTTGAGAATCTAATAATATAATATTATTTGAATATTTAATCCATTTAAACTTTCGATTAGTATTCTGAGAAAAACTATTATTAAAAGATAAAATTATAAATAAAAAAATAAATAATGCAATAAAAAAAGTATTGCATTTATAAAATAAATGATTACATAAAATAAACATTAAAACATCTTAAGAATTAATACGTTCTTTTATTTCTTTTAAAATAGTTCTTCCACCTTTATTCAAGATGCCAGTTGCTAATATATCAGCATTCTGTAAAATACGTTCTTTGGAACAAATAATTTCTTCTGCTATGTATTTCTGTCCATCTAAGGCTGATACGCCCCCGCGCATGAGGCATATAGAACTGCCTTCTTTCACTTCCACATTGATAAATACAGGCATACTGCAACCAGCATTCATACGGCTGAGAAAAAAGCGCTCTGCTGCTACAAGTAATTCAGTTTCAGGATGATTCAAAATATTTTTCAAAGCGTTTTGTAGGCTTTGCGGCATGGTTTTGGCTATTTGTATGGCCATACTGCCTTGCCCTGCTGCCGGCGTAAATGTATCCGTGGGACAGTGCATGACTATCATATCGTCCAGACCTAGCCTGTGTACACCCGCATAGGCAAGCATGAGTGCATCACATTGTCCTTCTTTCATTTTTCTGATGCGTGTTTGTAGATTACCGCGCATGGGTGCAGTACGCACATTCGGCCACCAATGCCTGAGCTGCGCCACGCGTCGTGTAGAAGACGTGCCTATCTGCCAGCTGGCTCTAACAATGTTTTCACTGCTTATTTGCAAGGGCTGGTGGCTTATCAGCACATCATGAGCAGACTCCCGCTCTGTAAATGCCAATATTTTAAGCTCTGGGCTGTCTTCGCTTGGCATATCTTTGGCGCTATGAACGGCAATATCTATGCTGTCTTGCCGCAGAGCAGTTTCAAGTTCGGCAGTAAAAATACCTTTAGAGCCTATTTTAGCAATATTGGTATCCATTTTTACATCTCCTATGGTTTCAAACAACACAAGCTCAGTGTTGTAGCCTGCGCTTTTTAGGCTTTTGGCTACATCTTCGGCCTGCCAGAGTGCAAGCGGGCTTTTTCTAGTCCCAATTTTGATATTTTTTTTAAAATTTGAATCCATTTTGGCGTGTATTATGCCCATCAAAGCAATTTTTAGTCCGCAAATTTAGTGTTTCTATGCGAATGTAATAAACAAGTCAAAATATTTATAGTAATGGCAGGTAATCCTAAAGAAGAGCTTATAACATTGTTTAAACCTATTTTAGTATGGATTGTCAGTTGTTTGATTGTCCTTGAATATACATCTAAAATTTTCATTATCATCAAGTTAAAGAAGAATTTTATCTTTAAAACCTCTTAGGTTAGTCTATTTTATAAAAAAATTGGCAAAACATTCAATTTATCCCTAAGACAGACTGGTTATAAGAACTTCAGATTCATCTGATATGTCTTGCAAAGCCTTTCTAGGGACGAACAATCACTAAAAAACACAGGGGCGCGAATAATCTCAGCATAGAAGATGGAAAATGAAGCAAAAGAGACGATACCAATTTGAAAATTTACCCAAAGTCATTAGAAAATTCCAACCGACTACACAAAAGTAAGTGCCCACAAGAATATTCCAAAAGCAAAATTCAAAAATTTACAAAAAAAGAGAAGCATTTTCTGCCAAAACGTGAGTACAGTCCTGACAATTAGTCATCTTTTTTGCACGTTTTTTGCACTCCAAACGAAGCAAACTGCCATTTTTGCGGCTATATGCAGCGTTTAAGGACTTGGCACACAAAGTGCTAATTTTGTATTGGACTAAGAACCCACCGCCTAAATCCATTTGCGGTATTCTTTAACCTAGAAAGTTTATCTATTCACCAAACGACCTAAAAAACGTTTACGAGTCATGTCTAATTTGAGTATCAAACCCTTAGCAGACCGCGTGCTGGTAGAACCAGCCGTAGCAGAAGAAAAAACAGCAGGAGGCATCATCATTCCTGACACCGCCAAAGAAAAACCACAACGTGGCAAAGTAGTAGCGGTGGGCAATGGCAAAAAAGATGAGCCAATGACCCTTAAAGTGGGCGACAGTGTGCTTTATGGCAAATATTCAGGCACCGAAATCACGGTTGAAGGCAAAGAATACCTCATCATGCGTGAGTCTGATATTTACGCTGTCCTCTAGGCATTTTTGCTCAGGTGCTTATCTTTTAAGTACTTGAAAAACTTTCTAACAAATTCAATTCAAAAAAAACAAAAACTCAAAATACAATTCAAAATGGCTAAGATAATCATCTTTGATACGGACGCTAGAGACAAACTGAAAAAAGGCGTGGACGCGCTCGCTAACGCTGTTAAAACTACACTCGGCCCCAAAGGCAGAAACGTCATCATTGACAAAAAATTTGGCGCACCAACCATCACCAAAGACGGTGTTACGGTAGCTAAGGAAATTGAATTGAAAGATGCCGTAGAAAACATGGGCGCACAGCTTGTGAAAGAAGTAGCCTCAAAAACCGCCGATAGCGCTGGTGATGGTACTACAACTGCTACCGTATTGGCACAAGCTATTTTCAATGCTGGCCTCAAAAACGTAACAGCTGGCGCAAACCCAATGGATTTGAAGCGCGGTATTGACAAAGCCGTTGCGGCTGTGGTAGCTAACCTCAAGCAACAATCTAAAGCAATTAGCGACTCTGCCGAAATTGCACAAGTGGCTACAATCTCTGCCAACAACGATACAGAAATCGGTAACATGATTGCTGACGCAATGAAAAAAGTGGGCAAAGACGGCGTTATTACGGTAGAAGAAGCCAAAGGTACTGAAACAGAAGTAAAAACGGTGGACGGTATGCAGTTTGACAGAGGCTATTTATCGCCTTACTTTGTTACTGATACTGAAAATATGACTGCCGAACTGGCAAGCGCTTATATTCTTATCTATGACAAGAAAATCTCGTCTATGAAAGAATTGCTACCTGTTCTTGAAGTGGTAGCGCAAAGCGGCAGACCCCTCGTTATCATTGCTGAAGACGTGGACGGCGAAGCATTGGCGACTTTGGTAGTCAATAAAATTCGCGGTGCCTTGAAAATTGTAGCAGTTAAAGCTCCTGGTTTTGGCGACCGTCGCAAAGCCATGCTGGAAGACATTGCTATCCTGACTGGTGGCACTTTGATTGCCGAAGAACGCGGCTACAAACTTGAAAACGCTGGTATTGCTTACTTAGGACGTGCCGAAAAAGTGATTGTGGACAAAGATAACACCACTATCGTAAATGGGGCTGGCTCTAAAGAAGACATTGAGGCGCGCGTTAAAGAAATCAAGGCTCAAATTGAAAAAACAACCTCTGATTACGACCGCGAAAAACTTCAGGAAAGACTCGCTAAACTCTCTGGTGGCGTGGCTATTCTCTACATTGGTGCTGCTACCGAAGTAGAAATGAAAGAGAAGAAAGACCGCGTTGATGACGCACTCCATGCCACACGCGCTGCCGTACAAGAAGGCGTAGTAGCTGGTGGTGGTGTAGCGCTCCTCCGCGCTATTGAGGCCCTCAACGACGTAAAAACAAGCAACGAAGACCAAGCAACTGGTGTAAACATCATTCGCACTGCCTTGGAATCTCCGCTCCGCACCATTGTTTCGAACGCTGGCCAAGAAGCCTCCGTAGTTATTCAGAAAGTAAAAGAGGGCAAAGGCGACTTTGGCTACAACGCTCGCGAAGACAAATATGAAAATATGTTTGCGGCTGGCGTTATAGACCCCACTAAAGTAACACGCTTGGCGCTTGAAAATGCAGCCTCTATTTCGTCTTTATTGCTCACCACAGAGTGCGTAGTGGCAGACGAGCCAGAAGAAAACAAAGCCCAAATGGGCGGCGGTATGCCTGGCGGTATGGGTGGTATGGGCGGCATGATGTAGTCAAACCTCGCTGGCAACCCATAAAAAAAGGCTGTTCCGAGAGGAGCGGCCTTTTTTTATGGCTCAGCATACCAAACAACACATCACTCAATAATTTTCGCCACTTTTTTTTCACTCACTCAAAACCAAAGAAGTCAAAATTAGTTGTTTATTTGCGAACCTAAAACTTAATTCTACGCCTATGTCTCTGTTGTTTGATGATTTTGCAAGCTGGTCTGTGCATTGCCAAAATACTGGTGAAGCCCTCTGGCAGCCTGTTATGCGCTACGAAATAGAGCAAAGGGGGCGAACGGAAACTGAAATATGGGCTGGTGTGGCCAATGCTTACCGCGTGATGAGCGAGGCTGTAGAAACTGGGCTGAATGACGACATGACCTCTCGTTCTGGCATGATTAACAACGGTGCTAAAAAAGTGTATAAAAGTCCTATTGTTGTTCTTTCTGTTGAATTTCAGCAACTTATTGCACGTGCTTTGGCTGCTAAAGAAGTCAATTCTTGTATGGGGCGAATCGTAGCTGCACCCACAGCAGGTGCATCTGGCATTTTGCCAGGTACGCTTTACACCTTGCAAAAACAGCATAATCTCCCCGAACAACTCATTTTAGAAGGCTTGCTCGTAGCGGCTGGCGTGGCCCTTATTATAGAGCGTAATGCCTCTTTGGCTGGTGCGGTAGGTGGCTGTCAGGCAGAAACAGGTAGTGCGGCTGCTATGGCTTCGGCTGCTATTGTTTATTGCTTGGAAGGTTCTGTTACTCAAGCCTTCAATGCCGTAGCTATTACAGTACAATGTATGCTGGGCTTGGTTTGTGACCCGGTTGCCGGTTTGGTAGAAGTGCCTTGCGTGGTGCGCAATGCGAGTGCTGCTGCCATTGCCTATTCTTCTGCCCAAATAGCTCTGGCTGATGTGGACTCCGTCATTCCTGTAGATGAGTGCATACACGCGCTTGGCGAAGTAGGCCAAAGCATGGAAACGCGCTACAAAGAAACAGCACTAGGTGGTCTTGCTGCTACGCCCACAGGCCAAAAAATAGCCAAGAAAGTATTGATACACGACATAGACGTACTGCCCGATGAAGCGGCTAACTAGACCGCCAGCCCTCCAAAAAGGCGATAAAATTGCATTGGTCATGCCCGCAGGTTATGTGAAACCCGAGGTAATTTTGCGCAGCATGGACTTTTTTCACGAACACGGATACCTGCCTGTTGTCTTTCCTGATGCTTCGGTAGAAAGTTGCGATTTTTATCATTTTGCAGCGCCCGATGCCATTCGTGCAGAGGCTTTTGAGGCTGCTGTAGTATCTGATTGCGCTGCCATTTGGTGTGTTCGCGGTGGTTATGGCTGCATTCGTATTGCTGAAAGTCTGCAAAAAAGTATGGCAAAACTAGCTAAAAAGCCCAAGTGGCTCATTGGTTTTAGCGACATAACATTTTTACATGGTTTGGCGCATCAGCAAGGGTTGCTGAGCATACATGGCCCTATGCCCAATGCAGTTTGGGCTGAGGGGAATGACCATTCTTATCTCTTAAAAAATATTTTAGAATTAATTTCGCAAAGAGACGCTGTAACTATCTCCTACGAAATGCCTTTTTTTGAAGAGAACAGAAAGAACAATGTGCCTGTAAGCGGCCGACTAATAGGAGGGAATTTATCTCTTTTGGTCAATACAATAGGCACGCCCTACCAAATGGACTATAACAACAGCATACTTTTTATAGAAGAAGTAGGAGAGCCGCTCTATAAAATTGACAGAATGCTGCACCATCTCTATTGGGCAGGCTGTTTAAGTAGCTTGGCAGGTCTAGTTATCGGCGATATGGATAAAGATTCTGTAGCAATCAGGGCTATTTTTAGCAATTTGCTCAAAAAACCTCAATATCCCATGGCTTTTGGTCTTTCGGTAGGCCATATTACTGACAATCAGCCTGTTTTGCACAGTGCGTGGGCAGAGTTGCACGTTACTACTCATGGAAGTACTCTACAGATGATGTTCTAATTTTTTTTCTAAAAAGAATTTAAGTGTGCTTTTTATACACCTGAAAATCAATATTGAATCAAAAGAAGAGATAATTTAGCCACAGGGTCTATCAAAGGCTTTGAGATGACGGCCATGTAGCTATTTCTAAAGAAGTTTTGCTATGCTGTTTTTTGAACGTTCTTTTCTAGCCTGTGCGGTGTGTTGTTTGAGGATTCCCCGTGCAGCATTGCAGACCGCTAGAGCACCTGTAGTAAGCCTATCCATCTTCATACAAAAAAGGAAATAGATAGGGAGATGATTCTTTGAGGTATAAGTCATGGCCAAAGATATGGTTGATTAAAAACCGTCTTTTCCGCAGAGCTGCGGGGTTTTTGAACGAGAGCAAGCGCTTCAATTAACCTCTCTTGAGTCGTCAAAAAGCCCTTTTTGAGTTTTTTGAGTTCCAAACGCCCTCTTTTCACCTTTGTAGAGGCCATCTTCTCGCGTTTTCAAATAACTTTTTGCCAAATGCCTCATGTCTGGCCTTTTCAATATTTCTTCTTTTTCTACAATTCTATTGGGGCGTTCCCGCTTCGCGGTCGTTCGTCTTTGGGCTTCGCTTTGCTTCGGTGCTACGCACTAAACCCGCCGCCTCTCTAACGCCAATACAGGCCAATAGACGTACTCAATAACAAAAAAAAGAGATAAAGCCGCAAACCAGCTTGATGCCTAAAAATTGCTTTTGTCCTATTTTGCCTTAGCCCTAGCACGACCGTATCATAGCCGTATCATAGCCGTAGTTGGCCGTACTTTAAAAATAAAGCCCCTGTCTTAGAAAAATACAATTATTCGCTTCCTAAAACTTACATCTCTCAGAGAGGTTAATTAAGAGGTTGTTTTTTTTAATTCATCTTTTTTTTTAAATTGCGCTATCTACTGGTGTGGCCAGTACACTTGAACTGATAGATTTATCTAATCGCCTAAATGTTTATGTATTTATGCTCCCAAAATGCGCTATGAAAGCCCTTATCCTTACTTCATTCTTGTTTTTGTGGTTGAATACCAACACGTATGCACAAGGCTTACTCGACGAAGAGGCTGTACGAAAAGCATTGGACACCACACGCGCCGAGTTAAATCTAAGCATTAATTTTAACTTTGGCGACAAGGATATAGCCGACCAGCCCCAACCCACCATAGCTGAAAAGCTAAAAAAGGCTGAGAATAACTTAAAAAGCAAGCCCAATAACATTGCAGACCTGCTTGTTTTGGCCGAAGATTTAAAAGATAGTACCAAGCGTATTCTTGTTCAGAACAAGACCGCCGCCATCTTAGATTCTATGTATGATGCCAATCCTAATGATTTTGATTGTGTGTTACAAAAAGCAAAACTTCTAAACATAAAAAAGGAGTATCAGGCGGCCGTGGATTGGTATGCCAAAGCACAAAACATTAACCCGAAGCGCTACGAACCCTACGAAGCCGTAGGAACGCTCAATTTTTGGTTTGGTTACTATGAAGCTGCCCAAAGTATTTTTGGACAGAGCTTAGAAATGAATCCATACAGTATACCGAGCTTGAACCTCCATGCTTTTTCAAATCTTATGACTGTTGTTGCGAGAGTGTCAGAAAATACTAACGAGTTTCCTGACTGGGATAAGACTTATATCAACCATGTTTTAGAAAAGGGCACTCCCACACAAAAAAGCGAGGCAAAGATGCTGAATGAGCTAATGGACTTGACTTCTATCTTTTTGCAAAGTTTTTATAATAGCACTCTAAACAACATAGATTTTGACAATATCACTTTACAAAAGTTGTTCACGCTGGGCACAGCGACCAAAAGCAGAGTCAATGAGCTTGAAACCTTTTTTATGGAAAAGCTAAAACAAAAAAAGCGCTCTCATCAGCACGCGGTAGCTGCCCATGCCTTAGCTTTTACGGCACTCTTACAGCATGACAGCAAAAAAGCAGTCAAGTTTTTTAGAACAGCCATTGCTTTGGATAAACAAAGCGCGATGCCTTACCGTAACTTAGCCTTTTATTATGCCAGTTTAGAACGAAACCTACCTCAAGCAATAGAGACCATGAGCCTGAAGGTACGCGAGCTACCCGAAGCAGAAGACTACAAAATATTGGCCTCTATTTCGTATAAACAAAAAAATTATAGTGCTGCCAATGATTATGCTGATAAAGGCTTGGCAATAGGAAATCTGACAGACCTACACTATCTGAAAGGCATATTGGCTTTGCACAAGGAAGAATATGATTTAGCCACGCAGCATTTGCTCAGCACAAACAAAGACGGACGCGAACTCTACGCGCTTGGTCTTATTGCGGCCAAACAGAAAAAATGGGGTGAATTTGAGGGCTACATGGAGGCTGCTCAGGCCAAAGAATACGAAAAGGCTTCTAAAGTATTGACTATCTATTATCAAAAACGATAGTGAGTGGGTAGTTCAGATTCCCTTCTGGGTTCGCAAATAGCTGATAAGGGTTTTCCTGATGTCTTTATGGTTTTCTTGGAGAGGATACACCTTCAAAACACCTTTGTTTTGGGGAGTAAGAAACGCCATACCTTTTTCTTGCCCTGTTAGTAAAAAGTCATTAAGGACGAGCGTATAAACTTTTTGTGCTTGAATAGGCGCTCCACGCACTGTCCATATTTGCGCCTTAGCGTCCCAAGCCACATATTTTTGTTGTAGGTAGCCGCCCGTACCATTGTTCTTTTCGCTTGCATCAAGAATTTGAGTGAGTAAACTGCCCTTCAAACTAATGCGCTTGAAACTTCCGCCAAAAGGCAAAAGGCGTAATACGTCGTATTGGGTAATGCTCTCATGCAGCACATCGTCTAGCCTAATGCTACCGCTTCCTAGAAAAAAAACATCAGTAGCCGGCATATTCGCTTCCATAGCTGCAATAATCAGTTCGCCAGCATTGGTTTGACGGCTTCTTACAACAGCTTCTTGGGCCTCAATAGGCGTTTTGATTTGGCACAAAAATTCATCAGGCATAAAGCCCTGTGTGCGTAAGGCAGAATCAGCCATTTTTTTCCATATACCGACTTGCGCTGCAGCAGCTGGGTCTTCGGCTATGCGCGTTCCAACGACCACTTTTTGAGAGACAATGCTCAGCTTTTTGCTTGAGAGCTGATATGTGCAGCGGTGTATGTAGGCTGTACGGGCGTTGGCATCAGCCTTGACGATGCGGGTATTGCCTTCACGCACTTCCATTGCGTTGTGGTCGTGCCCCCCCATGAGAAGCGGAATGGACGGAAATTTTTGAGCATAAGCCTTATCCTCGGCTATATTGAGGTGTGTAAGCGCAAAAACAAGGTCTGCTTGCCCATCTAATTTTTTGAGTTCTTGCTCAGTAGCCAAATTATAGTCAGTGTAGTGGACGTGCGGCTTTTTGTTAAAAGGTATAGTTATACCCAAAACAGCTAAATTCATAGATGCGCTGTTATCGGGCGTTGTTATCTTCCAAATATAATTTGTACCGAAATCTTTACCATTTTTATCTTTGAAAGCTTGAACTTTGGGTTTGGTGCTGTCGCCGGCTTGATGGAAGGTGTTTGTGGCTACCCAAGAAAAGTTAGATTCTTTAATTCGCTCCAAGAGCTCTTCTTCTTTTATGTCAAACTCGTGGTTGCCGAATATGGCAAGGTCCAGACCAGCAGCATTGAGTGCAGCCACCATTTGCTTACCTTTAAGCTTTTCCCCATTGATTTCTACATTGCCAAGCATTGAAGGGCTTAGAAAATCGCCACTAAGAACGAGTATCGTATTTGGATTTTCAGCCAAAAGCTGTTTTTTTATTGTCGCTATCCGTGCCAGACCGCCATATCGCCCGTTCGCAATCGGTGCAATTTCATACACATCATTGATTTGCAGGATATTGAAGCTAATGGCTTCGTGCTTTGTGCTACAAGTGGTAGAAAAAAGCAGGCATAGCCCTACTAGGAAATAGCGTAAAAAAAATTGCCGCATGGTGCTGATATGAGGTTCAAAATACAAGAAAAGAATGGTGTGATTCTTAATTAAGTCAAAGCGGCCTGTTACAATGCGTATTAGGCCAGCAAAATAACAGTTTTTTGGGCTGTAATCATAAAAACCAAAGGTAAGTTTCAAAAAAAGCATAAAAAATGCCAAAAAACTTTTAAAGAGGTTTTGCAAAGCAAATGCTTTGTTTAATTTTGTGCGTTACGAAGCATAGGCTTCTCACATGAATTTACGCAACGTTCTGATTATGCCTTTCTTAGCAGATAAACTCTTCTATTTTCTGACCTTCGTGGCGCTACTGAGTGCGCTTTTAGTGGTTTTTTCTAAAAAACCCATGCGCAGCGTGTTGTTTCTTATCATCACGTTTTTTTGCTTGTCTGGTCATTATGTATTGCTGAACGCACAATTTTTGGCAGCGGTTAATCTTATCGTTTATGCAGGTGCTATTATGGTACTTTTCTTGTTTACGATTATGTTCTTGAACTTAAAAAGTGATGTGGTGGATAAGCGCAGCGTGCTAACACAGCTTACAGCCACTATTTCGGGTGGTATCATGCTCGTTCTCATGGTAGCACTTTTGCGTCAAGCTGAAATTACAGTCATTAAAGAAGGCGTGGACGGTAGCGTAGGCTTGGTAGAATCTTTAGGAAAAGTACTTTTCCGCGATTTTCTTCTCCCTTTTGAACTCGCTTCAGTACTCTTTTTGACTGCTATGGTAGGTGCTGTTATGCTCGGAAAGCGCGATGCTGGCGATAAAGTTATTTAAACAAAACATTTTGTGTACAAGCGCAATAGGGCTTTAAATTATAAAAAAATGGATTTAGAAATTATCAAATTGATTCCGCTTGAGCACTACATTTACTTTAGTGTAGCGCTCTTTTGCATCGGCGTAGTGGGTGTTTTAATGCGAAAGAATGCACTTATTATTTTTATGTGTGTAGAGCTTATGCTGAATGCCACGAACCTTCTCCTAACGGCATTTTCTGCTTACAGAGGCGATGCTACTGGGCAGGTCTTTGTGTTTTTTATCATGGTGGTGGCTGCTGCTGAGGTGTCGGTGGGTTTAGCCATTGTGGTTATGATATACCGCAACTCACGAACTACCGACGTAGGGATTTTGAACAATCTAAAGTGGTAGAGGCAAGGCATCAGAGAATAAAAAAACTTCAGTTTTGAGTTAGAACAAAAAAAAATAGCAGTAGCCATGAGTGGTCTAGAAATTAGTATTGCATTGATTCCATTATTGCCATTTTTAGGCTTTTTGATTAATGGACTTGGTTTTAAGACAGTTCCTAAAAGTCTGGTAGGGCCTTTGGGTATTCTGGCAGTGGTAGCGTCTTTTGCGCTGACCCTCTCTGTCTTTATGCAGTTTAATGCACTAGGTAAACAGCCTATTTTGGTAAACCTTTTTGAATGGATTGCTTTTGGCGAAGTAAGCATTCGTTTCTCGTTTTTGGTAGACCAACTTTCGCTGCTTATGTTGATGGTAGTTACTGGCATAGGTTCTCTCATACACATTTACTCAATGGGCTACATGAGCCACGACGAGGGTTATGGTAAGTTCTTTGCCTATCTTAACCTTTTTATGTTCTCAATGTTGCTTTTGGTAATGGGTTCTAATTACCTCATCATGTTCATTGGCTGGGAAGGCGTAGGGCTTTGTTCTTACTTATTGATTGGCTTTTGGAACAAGAATAACGACTACAATGATGCGGCCAAAAAGGCTTTTATTATGAACCGAATAGGGGATTTGGGCTTTTTATTGGGTATTTTTATGCTTTTGGGTTTGTTTGGCAGTTTGGAGTATATTGAGGTTTTCAATAAAGTGGCTACTGGTACTTTCAGCGTAGGCGATGCCACCATTACCGCCATTACTTTGCTTTTGTTTGTGGGCGCAATGGGTAAAAGTGCGCAAGTGCCGCTTTATACTTGGTTGCCAGATGCCATGGCAGGCCCCACACCTGTTTCTGCTCTCATACACGCTGCCACCATGGTTACTGCCGGAATCTATATGGTGGTGCGTTCCAATGCACTTTTTGTGCTTGCACCCTTCAGTTTGGAAGTTGTTGGTTATGTTGGTGTGCTCACCGCGCTTTTGGCAGCTACTATTGGCATCTTCCAGAACGACATCAAAAAAGTATTGGCATATTCTACAGTCAGTCAGTTGGGTTATATGTTTTTGGCTCTGGGCGTAGGTGCTTTTACATCTGGTATGTTCCACGTCATCACACACGCTTTTTTCAAAGCCTTGTTGTTTTTGGGCGCTGGTAGTGTTATCCACGCCATGAGCAATGAGCAGGATATTCGCAACATGGGCGGCTTGGCCAAAGACCTCAAAATAACATACATCACGTTTTTGATTGCTTGTATTGCCATTTCGGGTATTCCGCCTTTTGCTGGCTTCTTCTCTAAAGACGAAATTTTGTTGCACGTTTTTGAACACAACAAGCTTTTGTACGCTTTGGCGGTTTTAGGCTCTGCCATGACCTCTTTTTATATGTTTCGCCTGCTCTTCCTAACCTTTAACGGCTCATTCAGAGGTACTGCACATCAGCGCGAGCATTTGCACGAATCACCACTGGTTATGACTTTCCCTCTCATCGTTTTGGCCGTTCTTTCTATGGCAGGTGGCTTTATGGGCTTGCCGCCTGTTTTTTCGTCCACTAACTGGCTGGGGGCTTTTATGGAACCGCTTTTTGCAAATGCAAAAATTGTGAATCCGACTATGTTTGCGCACCCACACGCCTCACATACGATGGAGCTTATATTGATGGGAGTTTCTACTTTTGTGGCGCTTGCGAGTATGTTAGTGGCCTTCGTGGTGTATGGCAAGGGTAAAAATATTCCTGCTGAAGATTCTACCTATCAGGGTGTTACGAAATTAGTTTATAACAAATATTACGTTGATGAGTTGTACAACAGCGCCTTTGTTAAGCCTTTGATGCGTGCTTCCGAGCTTTTCTATACTTTTGTAGACAAGCAAGTAGTTGATGGTATCGTGGAAGGTGTAGGCAAGATTGTTAAAGGCACTTCTGAACGTGTACGTACATTACAAACAGGCGATACCAGCTTTTATCTGCTTCTTATGGTAGCAGGCATTCTGACTATTTTGGCGCTAAACTTTTTATAACACTAGGCCAGCTATCGGCTTGCTTAACAGTTTATTTTTCTGTAAATATATCAAGCTATTTTTTTTTATACTTTTTTTTGCATTTTTGCGCTGTGGTTTCCTAAAGAAAAAAATTAGGCATAGTTTTTAAGGCTTTATAGAGTTAGTATCTCGATAAATAGTCTATCTAAGCCAGCCTTAAAACCAGCTTTGCGGAAGGCAAATTTACTATGAAGTATAAAATTCTTGTAGCAGACGACTACGAAAGCAATTTAGCCGTAATTGAAAGTATATTTGAAGAGTCTGGCGGCCAAATTTATGATATTCTTTACGCACATAATGGTATGTCGGCGTGTGAGATGGCTATACTCCATCAGCCCGACCTGATTATTATGGACTGGGAGATGCCGAAAATGTCGGGAATTGATGCCGTGCGCTACCTCAAAGGCCGCGAAGATACCAAGCATATTCCAATTATTATGACGACGGCCTTTACATCGTCCGAACACCTTGAGAAAGCACTTAAAACCGGAGCTACGGACTATGTTCGCAAGCCTATTGATGAGATAGAGCTATTAGCACGTGTTAATTCTGCTTTGCAAATTGTAACCTCCTACAAAAAAATTATTATTCAAAAAAATGAAATAGAAGAGAAAACAACAAAGTTAGAAACTGCCTTATTAGAAATAGAAAAAAGCAATAATAAAATTATTAGTAGTATCAACTACGCCAAGCGCATACAAGAGGCTATGCTGCCGCCTATGCCCTCTTTTGAGAGCCTCTTGCCAGAATCTTTTGTGCTTTTTAAACCTCGCGACTTAGTTAGCGGCGATTTTTATTGGCTTAGCGAAAAAGATGATAAAATTTTTGTGGCGGTGGTGGATTGCACAGGGCATGGTGTACCTGGCGCATTTATGTCCATGCTCGGCACGGCTTATTTAGGACAAATCATTGATGGGAAGCATATTAGCAGCCCCGAACTCATTTTGAGTGAGCTGAATATAGCCATAAAGGGCGCTCTCAAACAAGACGAAACCAATAACCGCGATGGCATGGAAATAGCGCTTTGTGTATTGGACAAGAAAAATCAAAAACTAGAGTTTGCGGGCGCAAAATCGCCACTTATTTACATCAAAAATCGTGAACTGACCGTCGTCAAAGGCGATAGGGTATCTATTGGAGGTCGTCAAAACGAAGGCAACTTTACCAAACACGTTATAGATTTAGACCCAAACGAACCCACTTGCTTTTATATTTTCTCGGACGGTTATCAAGACCAGTTCAATAGTGATATGCACGCCAAATTTATGGCCAAAAGGTTCAGAAAGCTGCTCCAGCGCGTACACAAGCTCCCTTTTCAGGAGCAGGGCCAAAATCTTAACAATATTATTGAGGACTGGATGCGCCATACCCGCCAAGTGGACGATATCCTTGTGTTGGGTTTTAAGGCTTAGCCTAGTATTTGGGTTGCCTTTAGGTAAAGACAAAAAATTGCTCTAAATATGCAGTCATGGGCGAGTTTAGAAAACTCATAGGCATTGAATCTAAAAAGGAGCTATTTTACCGTAGCTCCTTTTCGTTTTTTTTAGCAGAAAAATACTAAAATCTAAAGCGTGGTGTTCTGAGCGGTGTCGGTACAGGTGGTTTAGGCATAGGCACACGATAAAACAACGAAACTTCGTTAGAGGTAGGTTGTTTGGCAGCTTGTCCACTCATAACCAAATCAATAGAATAAACAGCGCGGAGTGAGCGGTCTTTCAAAAAATAACCACCCAGCATGAATATAATATCGTCTAGATTGTTAGAAGCCCTAGCGCCCAGGCCAGCCAAAAACTGTTCGTTGAAAGTGCCCAATACATTCAAATCCAAAGAGAGAGAATTGAAGTCTGTTTTAACAATGGCAGAGGGTGAAATCTTAACCGTTTCAGAAGCGTCTATGTGCGCACCACCCATGAGGTATAAATGTGGTACAAGCGAGGTGATGCTATTCAGAGCATCAAATTTGAACTTAGACATGAGCAAGTGCGTAGAAGACAACCCTACCCAATACTTTTCAGTGCTATATTGCATACCAAAGGCCAGGTCTGGTTTAAACTCGCTTACACGGCCTTCGGGAATAAGAGGGTCTGGCTTTTCGTAGCGAAACTTTGTGCCGTCAATGGCTAAGTTGAACAAACCGCTGCGCAAACCGAAAGAGAGCGTACCTCCGTTTTTGAGCGGCGCATGGTAAGCATACGAAAGTTGTGCTTGCATACTAGAAATAGCGCCTATTCGGTCATTTACCAAAAGCAACCCCGCGCCACTCTTGATGCCAGGAATAGGCGTTGTGAATGAGGCTGTTATTGTATTGGGCGCGCCGCCATCATCAAAGGTAGGCGTATAGGCTGTCCATTGGCTACGAAAAAAAGTAGAAAACTCCATAAAGTTAGGGTTGTTGCCCGTAGCAGCAGGGTTCAAATAATGCCTATTGAACATGAACTGGCTAAATTGTGGGTCTTGCTGTGCATACGCTTGCTGGATACAACAAAAGGCCACAAAAGCACAAGAAAACAGTATTTTTTTCATAGCAAATTCTCGGAATGGTAAAGACTTAATTTTTTAGCAAAGGCCCAAGCATGGCATAATATCTCATGCACTAAGGCACAAATATAGAATTAAAAAAAAATAATTCTGCTTTTTTTGAGCAGAAAATAAAAGCCCAATAAAAATATTTTTTTATCATTCATTCCAAAACAAGTGAATTGGAGTGCCCCATACCATTTTTTGTTCATTTCAGGTGTTGGATTACCAATAAAAGACTCGTCTGACACGAGGCCCAACGTTCGTCAAAATTTCATAGGGGATTGTTCCTATTTGCTCAGCCAGGCGTTGTATGGGCAGCTCTTCGCCAAAAACAATAACCTCATCGCCTTCTTTGGCGGGCACATCTCCCAGCAAGACCATGCACATATCCATGCAAATTGAGCCTATGGTGCTTACCGAATGACCGTTTATAAGCATTTGGCCATTTCCTAAGCCAAATCTGCGGTCGTAGCCGTCTGCATAGCCAATAGAAATTGTTGCTATTCGCGTATCTTGCTCGGAGCGCCCTCTCCGTCCATAACCAACCGTTTCTCCTTTTTTCAACATTTTTATCTGCGAAATTCTGGCTTTCAAGGTGCTAATAGGTCTTACCTCCCTGCTGTGTAGATTGGCCGTTTCCACGCCATAAAGCCCCATACCGAGCCGTACCATATCCAAGTGTGCTTCGGGATACCTAAGAATACCTGCCGAATTAAGTATGTGCCGAAGTGGCTGATAGCCAATTTTTTGACTAAAAGAACTCGTTGCGGATAAGAACTTTTGAAACTGATTGCTGGTGAACACGTCATGTTCAGCGCTTTCAGAGGCTGCCAAATGCGTAAAAATGGAAGCCACATACAGCGGAAGAGATGTAGCCATCAGTAAATGCGCTACACTGGGCAACTCCTCGGGCTCAAAACCCAGCCGTCTCATGCCTGTATCCACTTTTAAGTGCAGGGCGGGAACTTCTGTAATATTTTGGTTTTGAATGAACTGTATCCAGCTTTTTAGTAGTCTGAAACTATAAATTTCGGGCTCAAGGTTATGGTCTAGCAGCGCTTTGAAAGATTCTTGCTCTGGGTTCATAATCATGATTGGTAACTGTATGCCTTGTTGCCGCAAAAACGCGCCCTCGTCAGTATAAGCAACCGCTAAGTAATGTACGCCATTGTAGGCTGCTAGTTTTGCAATTTCTTTATAACCAGACCCATAAGCCAATGCCTTGACCATGACCATCAGTTTACAAGGTGTTTTTAGTTGTCTTTTATAAAAATTTAGATTGTGTAAAACAGCTTCTAAGCTAATTTCTAGAACAGTTCCATGCTGCTTGGCCTCCAGGGCTTTAATGACGCGCTCTAAAGCATATTTTCTTGCCCCCTTAACCAAAAACGCATAGCTTTGATTGATAGGCTCTTGGGCTAGTGCTTCCAGAACACTGTCCGTGTCTATAAAAAAACGAGTAGGTAATAGCTGCTGTGTGGTTTTAGGAATATTCTCGGCTATGTACCAAAGTTCTGATATGCCCTTTTCTAGTGCAATTTTTTGTGTTTCAAGGCTCAAAATTTCTGAATCTAGCCCCATTTGTAAGGGTTGAGAAAGAATAGCAATTCTATGACCACGGTCTGCGGCCTGTTCGTTCATAAAGTCCAACGCCACGGGCAGGCTGCTGAGGTCGTTGCTATAAGCATCATCTATTAAAAGTGATTGTGCAATGCCTTCTTTAAGGCCCAATCGCATATCCAAACGCCTTAAAAACGTCAGGCTTTGTTGTATTTCTTTGGCGCTTAAGCCCAGTTCAAGAGCGGCCAAGATAGCGTGGACGGCGTTTTCAAGAGAGCTTTTGTCTTGAAAAGGCAGTTGAAAATCCCCTATATCGGGGTGTTTTATGAGCGTAGAGTCATTAGGCAAACTACTGGTTTCTATATGCAAACCATCATTTTGTTCAAACGACCATGCCACCAAGCGCTCTGCCTCAAAATTAAGGCTCAAAAGCTCCTGTAAGTCTTGGTAATCGCTAGAGTAAATGATTTTGCGGCAATTCTTAAATAGCCGCGCTTTTTCTGATATTTTTTCTTGGCGGCATTCAAATCCTTCATCGTGGGCGCTGCCAATATTCGTAAAAATACCGATTGTAGGTTTTATGATGTGCTCTAAGCGCTGCATTTCTTGGGCTTTAGAAATACCCGCTTCAAAAATGCCCACTTCGTGATAGTCGGCCATTTCCCAAACTGAAATAGCAACCCCAAGCTGAGAATTATAGCTTTTAGGGCTTTTTACAACAGCTCTGTATGGCATAAGCAATTGCGCAAGCCATTCCTTGACGATAGTTTTGCCATTACTGCCCGTAATACCCACCACGGGGCAGTGCATTTGGCCGCGCTTGTAAGCTGCTAGCTCTTGCAAAAAGTGTAAGGACTCTGTTGTGCGCTCTAATGTTGCGTCCAAAAACTCATTTTCTGTGTTGTTTTGTACTACAAAGTGCCTAAAACCACGTTGATAGAGGTCTTTCAAAAATACATGACCATCATGGCGCTCGCCCTGAATCGCTACAAAAAAAGTATCCTTTGCACTAGCCCATTTGCGGCTATCCGTCAGCACCTTAAAATTTTTGTAGCGCTCATAAAACGCTTGAATATTTGCTTGCATAACACCTTTTTATCAGTTTATTGGCTACAAAAAAAGAGGCTGTTTTTCGTATATTCAATTATTTAACTTAAAATACACAAAAGAATTTGCTTTTTTTTGAAGTAAGAGCTAGTTTTGCCATAAGAATAGTTGCACGTAAAGACCTTTTTTTGATTCATATTCATGCTCAAGTTCATACTCAGACGGCTTTTTTACGGTGCTTTGGTAGTATTCGGAGTAACTGTTGTCGTTTTTTTTATCTTTCATGCCCTGCCCGGCGACCCTGCCAAAATGATTACCCATGGGCGCGCTGACCAAGAAACGCTCAACTTCGTCAATCATTATTATGGTTTAGACAAACCGCTTCCACATCAATTGTTGATGTATTTGAACGATTTAAGTGTTGTTTCTGTTCATGCCAACACACCCGAAAATGCGCAAGAGTATGGCTATATGCTGAGCATTCCTGTAGGCGAGAGTGTGCTGGCGCTCAAGATGCCCTACTTTAGGCGCTCCTTCCTAACTAACAGGCGCGTGGGCGAGGTCATTATGGAAAATTTGGACGGTACTTTTTGGCTGGCTATGGGCGCTATGGGCTTTGCTGCTTTTTGGGGTATTCTGTTTGGCATTTTAGCCTCGCTAAAGCCCAATTCCTTTTGGGATCATTTTCTTATTTCGGCTTCCGTTTTTGGTATTTCCGCACCCTCTTTTGTTATTGGTATTACGCTTGCTATGATTTTTGGCTACCATTTGTCTGATTATACTGGGCTAGAGATGACTGGTAGCCTTTGGGAACTAAACGACTACGGTGAACGGGTTTTTCGTCCTAAAAATCTTATTCTACCTGCCATCACGCTTGGCTTAAAACCTTTGGCTATTATTGCGCAACTGATGCGTAATTCTATGCTAGAAGTTTTTGGGCAGGATTTTATCCGTACAGCCAAGGCAAAGGGGCTTTCTTCCTACAAAATTGTGTTTAAACATGCCCTTAAAAATGCGTTGAACCCTGTTGTAACTGCGGTGTCGTCGTGGCTGGCAATTATGCTGGCTGGTGCTTTTTTTGTGGAATATATTTTCAGCTGGAAAGGGCTGGGTTACACCACCATCAATGCAGTCAATAAACTGGATTTTCCGATTATTATGGGTGCAACAGTTATTGTAGCCATTATGTTTGTGCTGATTAATATTGTTGTAGACATTGTTTATGCTTGGTTAGACCCCCGTGTGCGTTTGCATTAATTTTCTGGTAATAAATTCGTTAAAAGTAAAATAAGAACAATGAAAACGCTTTACATCATGCGCCATGCAAAATCTAGCTGGCGCGACATCGTTTTAGATGATTTTGAACGCCCACTCAACAAACGCGGTAAGCGTGATTTGCCATTTATGAGTGAGCTTTTGGCCAAAAAGGGCGTAAAACCAGACGTACTCATAGCCAGCCCTGCTTTGCGAACCAAGGTTACGGCTGAAGTCCTGGCCGCGCATTTGGACTATCCGCTAGAAAAAATTGTTTGGGACTTGCACATTTATAACGAAGATGCAGACTATTTGCACGACTTGCTGAAAGGCTTGAATGACGAGGAGCATTCTGCTGTTTTAGTTGGCCATAACCCTGCCGTAACGATTCTTGCTAACTCTCTCTGTATCAAAGATTATATTGACAATATGCCCACTTGTTGTATTTTTGCGATGGAGTTCAACACAAAAAGCTGGGCAGAGATTAGCAGCAGAAATAGCAAACTGCTATTTGTAGAGTTTCCGCGCAAGTATTTCCCAAAAGACGAGGAGTAGATTTATTTGTTCAGACACGTCCGCTCAACTGCCTGAAAAAGGTATAAAAAGCAGGAATGGGTAATTTAAGTAGTGCGGCCATGTGTAAGCATTTCTCGAAGAAAGGCATTCTACTATGCGTATGCCCATATAGTTTTGCAAAATTGTGCGCCAATACATCTTCCCCTACATAATGCGCAAAGCGGTAATGAAAAAGCACAGACTGCGCCCAATCTTCTTGATGGCCACTCTGCATACAAAAGGCCATGTGCTTTTCTAACACACGCAAGGTGCTGCCTAATAATTGTTTGCTTCGGGTGGTATAAAACTGCTTGGATAAAGAAGCTGGGTGTTGTCTGTACTGAATGACTACCGCATGATGGTAGGCCAAGAGGCTACTTTGAGCCATTTTGAGCATAAAGTCGTAGTCTTCGTAGGCAAGTGTGGCATCATAACCGCCGAGCTCTTTCATCAAATCTGTACGAAACATACTGCTCACGGTACAAACTAGGCCACCAGCACGCAAGGCGAGTGCATAGAGGTTCTGCGCTTTTGTATCAGGCTGATTTTGTGGATAGTAATAACGCAGATGGTGCCCATTTTCGTCAATCAATTCGGCGTTGGCATAGACCATACCGACCGTACTGGGCTGCTGCTCAAAAAAATGAACGTGGTTGGCAATAGCGGTTGGCAACAGCACATCGTCAGTGGAAAAATCTATCAAATACTTGCCTCTTGCTACAAGCAATAATTTATTGAAAGTCTGGCAGTTGCCTAAGTTTTTATCGTTCTGAACAAACTCAAAAGTTAGCGACGGGCCGGTGGATATTTTTTCTAAAAACGAGTCGATTTGGGCTTTGCTCCCGTCAGTGCTTGCGTCGTCGGCTATCAATACCTGCAAGGGCCTGTATGTTTGCTTCAAAATAGATTCTAAAGCCTCAATGACGAATTGTTTGTGGTTATAACAAAGGCAAATAACGCTTATCAGAGGTTTGTTTTTAGCTGTCATCGTCATTATAGCTTAATACCCAAAACAGACTCGCTTTTGTGCTTTTGTAACATGAGCGAGCCTGTTCAGAATCATTCGGGTTTTAGCGAATAACAACACTGCCGCCTTGTGAATTGACGCGAATGAACTTGTTGGGGTCTTTGGTTGCACTAGAGGAGCTTCCGCCCATAAAGCCCTGAATCATGACATTTTTATTTTTGGGGTCTAGATAGCTTTTTTGTAAGCCGCTGATTTGTGGTAGCACCATATTCTGCTCTTTGCCGTTTATATCCATTTTATAAGCGGATTCGTTATCTACGTCCAGTCTAATATCTGTAGACTGCGCCGTAACATCAAGGTTTTGGAAAGAGGTAGGAATACGCCTTACAGTAAAGCTACCGCCTGTTGTAATAATCTTTGACGAGTGTGTGAGATTACCTACGTCGCACTTAGAAAAAATGCTTTTGCCGTCAAGGGTCTGTACCTCTTGTAAGTCCAGCTTATCGCTTTTGGACGAGAGCACAATACGTTGGGCTTTGTCTATGCGAATTTCTGCATTGACGCTTTCTAAACTGATGTCCTCAGCTTGTTGTATGTCTAGGTCGCCGAATTTGAGCACAAAGCGCCCATTTTTCATACTCGTTATATAGGTTTTCCCGAACTCTACCCGTATGTTTGCATCTTGCGTGAGTTGCCCAGCTCGCAAATTTCCATGCGATAGCTCTACGCTAGTACGGGCATTGTGGTCGTCGAGAATAACATCTCCATATTTGTTGTCCACATCAATTTTAGCTTTTGTGGGCACATAAATCAGATAGTCCACTTGTAAAGAGTTTTTATCAATAATCGCTTTGGACTTATCCATAATGCTGTTCAGAAATTCCATAACCACGCCCTCGTCTTTGTCATAAACAGACACTGCCGTCAGGTAATTGGCCGCTTGCGAAAAGTCCACATCCACACGCTTGAGTATGCTTTCGGCAGCATCTTCGTCCTTGCCTATGGCGGTCATTTCCACTATCATACGAACGGAATCTTTGTCCCAGCTCACGAATTGCACCTTGCCGTATTTGCTGACAATATGCACATCAATATTGGGAACGGCCCTAAAGCCCACATTAATTTTTTTGCTTAAAGTATAACCAGACTTGGGTTTTTCGGCCAAAGCATAGCCCCAAAGAGCGTTCAGAAGCAAAAAGGCAAGCGTTGCTAATTTAAATTTGAGTTTCATTTTTGTTTGTATGGGGATTGTTAGAACTGTTATTGCTGTCTTCAATTTTTTGGAGTTCAAGGAGTACTTTTTCAAGAATAAGCAGCCTCGTGCGGTAGTTTTGTATCATAGCGCTAATAACTTGCTCATTGTTGGCGTTGTCTTGCAAATCGTTTTTGAGGTCGTTGTAAGCAACTTCTAGGCTCTTAACATCGCTCAAGATAACGTCTTCGGGCAGGGGTGTAGTGCCTTGAATAGCCTTCACTTGCTGTATGCGGGCTTCTACCTGACCTTTGTAGTAGCTTTCGGCCTCCATAAGCTCAGGGTAGGCTTGTGCCATACTGCCATCACCTTCTGTGCCTTCGTTGTTGATATTCACGAAGATAAAAGAGGCTACGGCCAGCAGCAGCAAAGAGGCGGCTACCTGAAAAAAAACTTTGCTGAACCGAAATTTATTGGGGGCACTGTGGTTGAGTGTTGCCTCATTCTGGTTCTTGTTGGTCGTGTTTTGGGCGTTCGCTTCGTGCAGACGCTCTTGAATACTAAGCCAAACCTTATCCGAATCTTTGCCCAAGTTATCGAGTTGCCAGAGGTCAAATTTTTGGTGATTGGTTTGCACAAACTGTTTGAGTTTATCCGTGTTGGGCATATTCGCGGGTTTTAAGAATTTCACGTAATTTTTTTCTTGCTTTAGAATATTGAGCTTTAGAGGTGGACTCTGTAACGTTCAAGATGTCGCCAATTTCTTGGTGGTCGTAGCCCTCAAACAAATAGAGGTTGAGCACCAAGCGGCAGCCTTCAGGTAGCTGGTTCACGGCGCGCATAATGCGTTGGGCTTCTTCCTGTACAAAACTAAGGTCTTCTTCTTCCTGAGCAATGCTGTCGGAATGGTTATCCAAAAGTTCCTCTAAAATCATTTTGTTTTTGTTGAGGTGGTTCAAGCATCGGTTTACTACCACACGCTTGAGCCAACTACCAAAACTAGCATCTTGCCTAAAAGAACTTAGCTTGGTAAAAGCATCAACAAAAGCATCTTGTAAAACATCTTTGGCTTCTTCCTCGTCTTTGACAATACGTACACAAACATTATACATAGCATTTGCATAGAGTTTGTAGAGCTGATATTGGGCTTTGGCATCATTTGCCAGGCAGCGTTCTACCAGATAATGATGCAAGTCGTAACGAGAAGTTTCCATTCCAGAGGTCAAAGTATATAGTCTTGAGAGAAGAGCCAAGTAGTTGTATTCTAAAGCAATCTGTACTAAAGAGCACGCAATTAGCTAAAAGGTTGCTAGCAGGCTTACTTTTTTTATAAAAAAAAACAAAAAAATACTCGGAGTTGTGTAAAATGTATCATTTTTCAAAGGCCTAATAAGAATCTTATCTTTGCACGACGTTTGGAATAGTTGATGAACAAAACAATCCGTGCCGTATGAGCTACGAATAAGCCATTTTAAGAAACAACTACTTGCTTTTCTAAAGGAATAGCAAGATAATCAGCCGCTATTGTTCAGCATGATTCGGCACAGAAGCCTGATGTCTTGTGAGTGTTTACTAAAATAATAGTATTATTATTTAGTTCGCGCAAAGAGTACTTTGAGTAGTTTGTAGCCTTGTTCAAACATGGAAATACCTAATAAAGATTTGGTTTCTATCCAAAAAATGGGTCTGGTGGCTTTAAAAAACACAAAAATAAGGTAAGACGCTACGCCTTGCGAAAAGAAGGCAGCCCAAGCAGCCCCCAGCACCCCCAGACGTGGAATAAGAATAACATTCAAAACTGCATTCAATAGAAAGCCGACGGCAGAACGAATCAAAATAAAACGCACCAAGCCCTCTGTTAGTAGCCAGCGGCCATTCATCGCATTCAGTGAGGCAAAAATTCCGCACCAAATGTGTACGACCAGAACAGAGGCAGCAGCTTTATAATCAGAACCATACATGACCTGAATAGCCCATTCGGCTAAAAGACTAACACCTACGCCCGCAGATAAACTCAAAACCACAAAAAAGTCGCTCAATTGTTGTATGCGTTTGTAATAGCGCTCTAACGAAGCCTGACGCGCATGTACCAAAGCAGGAAAGACCGACGCACCAATAATCATAGGCACAAACAACCACTTTTCGCTAATTTGTATAGCAGCAGCATAAACGCCATTAGCTGCATTGCCGAGAAGATGCTTGAGTAAAAGTTGGTCTATGCGTGCCGCAAAAGCCACCGCAAAAGCATTTAGCGCAAGAGGCCAGATGGTTTTGCCTAGGTCTTTGCATAATAGCCAGTCAAAATTGCGCCAATGCAAGTGCAGCCCACGTACCCTGAAAATGAAGTATAAACAAAAATTGGACAAGGCCCAGTCCAGCATACTCGCCCATGCAAAATAAACCAAGGGCATTTGCCAATAAACAAACAACAACTTGAGCACAGAAGTAAGCAAAAGAACACCTAGCTGTACCAACACCACCACACGCGACTCCACTTTGGCCTGAAAATAATACGCCACAACATCAAAAGCAGCAAAAGGCGTGCTGAAAGACACAACAAAAATCAATAACAAGTCTGCATGATTAGAATGGCTAAAAAAAGCAGTTAAGTTGGCTAAAAGAAAGAAAAATAGACCTGAAAAGAGTTTGATGTAAAAAGTAGTACTTAGCATGGTGTTTTCAGGACGCTTCAAAAACTCTCTTGCTAGGAGCTCAGTAAGCCCTAAAGAAGAAATAGAGGTAAACAAGAACACAAAGCTAAGCGCGTAATTAAGTTGTCCAAAACGTTCCTTGCCCAAATACCGCGCCACCCAAAGCCCCACCAGCATAGCTAAAACCAAACGCAACACCTTTTCGGCAGCCAGCCAACCCGTATTGCTAGCATATTTCTTGAGTGCGGCCCCGTCAAAGTTTTTGAGCAAGTTGCTTAATTTCATCATGGAAGCATACGAAGTTCTTTGAAAACTTCTTGGTTTAAACAGCCACAAAGCTAACCAAAAGCAGGCAGAGCTCTGCTAGACTTGTCATTAAAAAATGATAAAAAAACAGGCCAAATGATACATTTCAATTTTACCTAAAACTGTTTATTTTGAATCAGTACCGTCCTTAACGTTTTCAGATTTTTATAAATAGACTCCTTTTGAATCCTTCAATTCAGTCATCACAAACTGTCATAAATAAGAGCAAGAAAATATGATGCTGTTCTTTTCGTATTTCTACTGAACCTCAAACCTCCGCTCTTCATAAAAAAATTATACAAAAAAGTGAACCTTATGAGTTCAGAAATAAAATATAGACTAATTTTGCCAAAAATACAGGCATGAAAGAAGAAGTAAAATACAAGCGTGTGCTGCTCAAGCTGAGTGGTGAGGCGCTTATGGGCGAACAAAACTATGGCATTGAAGCCAAGCGTTTAGAACAATACGCCATTGAGATAAAAAAAGCGGCCGAAGAGGGTATTCAAGTTGCCATTGTCATTGGCGGCGGCAATATTTTTCGCGGCATTCAGGCTGCAAGCGTGGGTGTGGATAAGGTACAAGGCGACTATATGGGTATGCTGGCTACGGTCATCAACGCGATGGCTCTACAAAGCGCACTTGAAAAACAAGGCCTCTATACGCGCCTCATGTCTAGTATGAAAATGGAGCAGGTTTGTGAGCCTTACATTCGTCGTCGTGCTATTCGGCACTTAGAAAAAGGCCGAATTGTTATCTTTGGCGCGGGTTTGGGTAGTCCATATTTTACTACAGACTCAGCGGCCAGTCTGCGCGCCATCGAGATTGGTGCTGATGTGGTGCTGAAAGGAACACGTGTGGACGGTGTTTATACAGCCGACCCCGAAAAGCATCCTGAGGCCATCAAATATACGAATCTGACTTTTCAGCAGGTTTTTACCCAAAACTTGAACGTGATGGATATGACGGCTTTTACGCTCTGTCAAGAGAATGACTTGCCTATCATTGTTTTTGACATGAATGTGCCAGACAATCTCCGTCGCGTATTGATGGGGCAGGAAGTAGGCACTCTAATAGCTTAGGCTATTAAAAATCATTTTTAAAAAAACCCAGACCGCATTTTTTTATGAGTTGGATAGATTGGCTCGTGCTGGGCAGTACACAATTATTGATACTTTTGTATGGTTTATGGCGTAGCCGACAAGCCAATGATATTGACTCTCATTTGGTATCGGGGCGCTCCATGTCTTGGGGGGCAGTTTGTGTATCCATTATGGCCACACAGGCAAGTGCCATCACTTTTCTTTCTGTACCTGGCCAAGCCTACGACGACGGCCTGCGCTTGGTACAAATGTACTATGGTTTGCCTTTAGCCATGATAGTTTTGGCAATAACAGCTGTTCCTATTTTTCATAGACTAAAAGTTTACACGGCCTACGAATATTTGGAAAAACGGTTTGACCTCAGAACACGAACATTTTGTGCTTTCTTGTTTTTGGTTCAGCGCGGTCTTTCTACGGGTTTCAGTATTTATGCGCCATCTTTGGTACTATCAGCCGTCTTGGGCTGGGACGTTTTTTGGCTAAATCTTTTTACGGGTGGCCTTATAACGATTTATACCATGACAGGCGGCGCTAGAGCCGTGGCGCAGACGCAGCAAGTGCAGATGACTGTCATTACGGTTGGTATGAGCGTGGCGGGTTTTATGGCAGTCTATTTAATGCCCTCAGATGTTGGCTTGGCCGATGCTATGCAAATTGCGGGTAAATCGGGGCGCTTGAATCCTATCAGCTTTCATTTTGATTGGAACGACCGCTATACGATATGGTCAGGCATACTGGGCGGCTTTTTTCTTTATGCCTCTTATTTCGGCACAGACCAGTCGCAGGTGCAACGTTACTTGGGTGGCAGCAGCATCAAGGAGAGCCGTATGGGGCTTCTAGCCAATGGCCTACTCAAGATTCCTATGCAAATTCTTATTCTTTTTTTAGGTATCTTGGTATTTGTGTTTTTTCATTTCAAGAATGAACCCCTCGTTTTTAATAGTTTTGAGCGCGAAAGCCTTCTCAAATCGCCTCAAAGTGAAGTTTATAAAGCCTTAGAAGCCAAGCAAGATGCCCTAGAAGAACAGCGCCGAGCCATAGCCTACCAGCTCAACGAAAATGCTTATAAAAACGAGCTACAGCTAGAGCCAATCCGTAAAGAGCTAAAGGCCATACAAACAGCGCAAAAAGCGCTTCGGCTGGATGCTGCGCGGCTTGGTGAGGGCTTAACCCTAGACCAAAAGGGGACAAAGATACAAGAAGAACGCATCAAAAAAGCACCCTCAAAAGACTTAGACTTCGTCTTTATTGCTTTCATTTTAGGCTATTTACCTATTGGTGTGGTGGGCTTGCTAATTTCTGTGGTGCTTTCAGCCTCTATGTCCTCGGCAGCAGGTGCGCTGAGTGCGCTGAGTTCTACAAGTGTTGTAGATGGCATCAAGCGCTTTGAAAAAGAAGCAAAAAGCGACGACAAGTATTTGTTTTACTCTCGTTTAGCTACGCTGTTTTGGGGAGTAGTGGCTATTGCTTTTGCGCAAATGGCGAGCGGCATGGACAATTTGATACAAGCCGTCAATATCATGGGTTCTTTGGTTTATGGTACTATACTCGGTATTTTTGTAGTCGCTTTTTATTGCAAGTCCATAAAGGGTGCAGCCGTTTTTTATGGTGCTCTTTTGGCCGAATGCGGCATACTCTACCTGTATTTTTTTGAAAGAGAGCTTGTTGCGTTTTTATGGTATAATCCCATTGGCTGCTTGGCTGTGGTTTTGTTCAGTTTTTTGTTCCAGTGTTTTATCTTTCAAGAAAAGAAAAAATAGGCGCTATTCAGAAACCTCTGCCTTCCTGCTTCAATGAATGCTTTGTGTCTTTGGGTGTTCTTTTGCCAACAATATTACAAATTTTTATACAAATCAGTATGGTTTATTAAAACCGTCCTTTCCGCAGAGCTGCGTGGGTTTTTGAACGAAATCAAGCTCTTAAATTAACCTCTCTTGAGTCGTCAAAAAGCCCTTTTGAGGTTTTTGAGTTCTAATTGCCCTCTTTTCACCCTTGTAGAGGCCCTTTTCTCGCGTTTTGAAATAACTTTTTGCCAAATGCCTTATATCTAACTTTTTGACTAATGATTGTTTTTCTACAATTTATTGGGCGTTCCCGCTTCGCGGTCGTTCGTCTTTGGGCTTCGCTTCGCTTCGGTGCTACGCACTAAACCCGCCGCCTCTCTAACGCAGATACAAGCCAAAAGACGTATCTAATAGCCCAATTTTTTCCTAAATAAATCCGTTTTTTTATCTAAATTGGCTTTTTTCATCTAAACCAGCGAATGGCTTTTTCTTTGATACACTCTGATACCAAACATGATTGCACAGAAAATCTCACTCTCTAATATTTGAGCCATTCGCTTTTGTCTGATGCGAGGCATGGCAGGCCGTAAGAAGCCCTTGAGGTTTTGCCAGTTATTTGACAAAATAGGCTAAAAACTAGTAGATTTTAAAGATAAAGATATTGGTTAATCTTCTGATAATAAATGCTTGATGTACTTTTTAAGGGACGACTAATTAAGAGCTTATTCCTTTTAAAAGCATCTGTCTTTAGAATCGGCTCATACTGACAAAGTGTTTGAAACCTTTGGCTGCCTTGTTGCTGAAGCATTCTACCAAAAGCAAGAGGAGTCCTCTAAATTTCCTCTGCATTTTCATAGATAAAAACCTGGTTCGGTTCGTCGTTCTGAAAAAAGCCTCTGTACATTCCTTCAGAGTTGAATGGCATAGAAATTCTGCCACTTTTATCTATTGCTATTAAACCACCCTCACCTCCTATTTTTACTAGTTTATCCTTCACCACATAGGAGCAGGCTTCTTCTAAAGACAAGCCTCTGTACTCCATCAGACAGGAAACATCATAAGCGACTACTGCCTTGATAAAAAACTCTCCGTGCCCGGTACATGAGATGGCGCAGGTCTTGTTGTTGGCGTAAGTACCCGCTCCTATAATGGGAGTGTCGCCTACTCTGCCGTATCTTTTGTTGGTCATTCCGCCAGTAGAAGTGGCGGCAGCCAAATTGCCAAAAACATCAAGGGCAACAGCTCCCACCGTACCAAATTTTTTATCTGGCGGGCTACTGGGCAATACCACGGCGTGGTCTAGTTTGGTTTGGTTAGTATCACGTATGGCGAGCCACTGCTTATGCCGAAATTCATTAAAGAAATAGTCTGGTTTTGCTGTTTCTAGGCCATGTTCAGTGCCAAAATTTTCGGCTTCGGGGCCGCACAGGAGCACGTGTTCTGTTTTTTCCATCACTGCCGCTGCCACTTTAATTGGGTTTTTAAAGATGCGTACCCCCGCTACGGCTCCAGCGCTTAAATTTTCTCCCTCCATGAGCGCCGCATCCATTTCGTGTGTGCCGGTATGGGTAAAAACAGAGCCGCGCCCTGCATTAAAAACTTCGCAATTTTCAAGACTGACCACAGCCGCCACAACAGCTTCAGTGGCAGTTCCACCGCGTTTAAGCACCAAGCGCCCTGCTTCTAAGGCTTCTTTCAACCCTTTTAAATAGAGCACTTTAAGGCTCTCGTTCATATTGGTTTTAGCCAGTACGCCGGCACCTCCATGTATTGCTAATGAAAAATTGGCCATAATCTTAGGTCTGTTTCAAATTCTGGATAAATGCCACTATCACAAACAAAGTGTTCTACCGCCATCAACAGGAACATTGATGCCATTGATATAGGCAGCGGCAGGCGTAGCCAAAAATGCAACAGCGGCTGCCACTTCTTGTGCCGTAGCGAAGCGCCCAGCAGGAATTTCGGTCTTCATTTCTTCTTCAACGGCATGGCGGTCTGTGGTATTGAGTTTTTTCATGCGGTTTTCAATAATAGCATTTAGGCGTTGTGTGGCCGTAGTACCAGGAAGGACGTTGTTCACCGTTATACCAAAAGGCGCTACTTCTACAGAGAGGGTTTTGGCCCAGTTAGCTACTGCTGCACGCACTGTGTTAGAAACTCCTAAGTTGCGCAAGGGCTGCTTAACAGAGGTAGAAATGATGTTGATGATGCGGCCATAATGGGCCTTTTTCATGGCTGGTAATAAGTTTTGAGCCAAAATATGGTTGGCTAGCAAGTGCTGATTAAAGGTGCTTGTAAACTCGGCTGGGTTGGCATCAGCAATAAGGCCAGGAGCAGGGCCTCCGGTGTTATTAACCAAAATATGTGCCTCTGGGTTCTCTAGCAGAAACTTTTTAAGTTTTTGGCCTAATTGTTCTGGTTGGTTAAAATCAGCAACTATGGCATAATGCTCTTGATTATACGGTCTGCTAAGTTCTTGCAAAGTTGTATTCAAGGCCATAGGATTGCGCGCCAGCAATATCACACTCGCGCCCAAGTCTGCCAGCTCCATTGCCACGGCCTTACCTATGCCTTGCGTACTTCCACATACAAAAGCCGTTTTTCCTTTCAAATTTAAATCTAGCATAAAATGTTTTCTTGCTAATGTTTAGAGTTATTTTTGTATAAGCAACTGTGCGCCTATTTGGAGCTTATCTGAGCGTAGGGCATTTAATGATTTTATCTGCGCCACACTGACTCCATACTTTTGGGCTATCTCCCAAAGGCTGTCTCCGCTCACGACACGGTGTATAATTTTGCCTTTGAGTGGTTTGGTGGTTACTTTGGGTTTAACCGTAGTAGCGTTTTTGCTTACAACGGTTTCGGTGGTTTTGGAGTGGCCACTCCCATAAATAACCAAAGATTTACCCGCCACAATTTTATTGCTGGACAAATTATTCCATGCTCTTAACTGACTCACACTGACGTTATATTTTTCGGCAATAAAGCCCAAATTATCGCCATTACGAATCTTATAAATTATTTTTCCGCCCTTGCTTAGTTTTGTAGTGCTTGTGTTTGTTATTTTTTTAAGAGGGCTGTTTTTTTCAACAATTTTGGGATTTGTACTAGCAAAAACAGCACTTTCTGCATCAAAAGAGGGAGCATCTTTCAACAAATATTCGTTGAGGTTAGGTTGAATTAACCAAGTAAGATAAGTATTCAAAAGACCATTAAAAAAGAGTTCACCTTTTAGGCGGTAGCCTTCGTGCGTGAGGTGCAGCATATCGTAGGAGCTAAGATTGTTACTAGACCATTTTCGCATAGAATACTTGCCACCACTTACGCGGTGGTAGTCATAGAAAATACAGCCCCGTTCTATAGCCACTCGTTTTGTGAGTTGTGCATACAGCTCGCCGCCACTGACGTTACTGCGCCCTCTGTAAACGTCCTGAGGATTGGTGATGAGGATACAAGCCTCTGGTGCGGCAATTTTGATGCTATCAATCATTTTGTTTAGACCCCGCTCCAAATGAACTTGCGGAAACCCCCCGCCATAATAATCATTTACGCCTATATCCAAGATAACTAAATCTGGTTCATAGGCGCTTAGTTGTTTACAAAAAAGCTCTTGGCGCAAAAGGCTCGTAAAACCAGCACCATTAATGCCTGCGGAGTTGTAGAGAATGCCCTCCTCCTTTTCGCTCAAAATTTGAATTCCGTAACCCTCCCAAAAATTTTGCTCTGGTTTGGTACGAACAGTTCTAAACTCTAAAACACGGCCTGGCACTTGCGGCAGCGTGATTTCCATATAAGGATAGCCCGCATTATCCTTAGGCGAACAGCGCACACGGACTGGCGGCTTCTCTGAATCATAGTAAACGTCAAGGTCAAAACTTTTAGAGTCCGCCTTACAGAAAACCCTTATCTTTTTGAATTGCTTTTTCAGAATCCCCTCACGAAAAGTCATTTTAAAACTTGCTCCGCTCTGGCGTGTGTGCATCGTTACGCCCGAAAGCCCCAGCGGTAGGAGCGGACTTTTGTTTGTATTGCGTGCCGATGTCCAGCTTCCTGTATGCGAGGAGAGATAGTCGTCGGCGGAATTAGTGCCAGCCACAGAGTAAGGAAAGACTAAGCCACGGCCGCCTTCGCCAAATGTATGTTGTAATTTTTTACGAAACTCTGCCGTAAAAACACCACATTGAATATGAGAATCTCCAATTTGAACAATGCGCACCTGCTTTTGAGGCGTATGCTTGAGCTTGTTCATAATGGACTTGATGGCATTGCTATCCCTCCATTCAAAATGGTTATCGTCGTAAGCTAAAAATGGGTACTGCTGGCTGTAAACCAGATGCCGTTGGATATAAGAAGGGTTTTTTACGGAGTCGGCATGAGGGATTTTGAGTAAATCAGTGTCTTTTGGCGATACATAAGAAGCCATCAAGATTAATAATAGCGCGCCCAAACCAGAACGCAAAAGTAGTGTATAAGCCATTGTAGATTTTACTTTAAATTGGTTTACTGCCTGCAAAGGTCTTAAATATAAGGTTTTAATCCAAATTTATGCCTTAAATTAACATCATGGAAGAAAGATAGGCATCGCCTAAATATGGCTCTGGAGCTGTTCAGGCTATGTTTTGGGGGACAAAAAAGTGTGTACTTGCAAATAAAAAAAAGCAAGCACACACCAAACTATATAACGCAAGAAATCAGCTATTTTGCTGAAAATTGTTCAAAGCTAGAGAAGAAGAACGCACTTTCTATATCCGCATTCTCGTCTGAATCTGAACCATGTACAGCGTTTGCTTCAATAGAACGTGCGAACTTTTTGCGGATAGTGCCCTCTTCTGCATTTTTGGGGTCAGTAGCACCAATCAGTTTACGATAACGTTCCACGGCGTTTTGCCCCTCCAGAATGGCAGCAAAGATAGGCCCTGAAGACATATAGGCGCATAAATCTTTGTAGAACGGACGTTGGCTGTGTACGGCATAAAATTCTCCTGCTTTTTCTAATGAGAGCTGGGTTACTTTGCCCGCTACTATACGAAAACCAGCCTTCTCTATCATGGCTAAAATTTCGCCGCTATTACCATCTTTAAAAGCATCTGGCTTTATCATGGTAAAGGTTGTGTTTGTTTTTTTGCTCATAGCAATAATTTTTATTGAGGTAGAAAAAATTGTAATCTAATGGCAAACATACAGCATTTTTTTGTTCCTAAGCCTTAATGAATGCTTAAATTTTTGATTACCACTCCAAAAATATCATTGAATAGACCTTTTTAGGAATATTTAAGTTGTTGTGCGGCAGCTTTACTACAAAAAAGTGTAACTTTGTGGCCAGTCAAATATTTAGCAATATTTTAAATTTTAAGTTGTATGAACCACAAAGAAGCCTTAGTCAAAACTTCCGATAAAGAGGAGGTTCAAGTCAGTACTTCCAAGCCCCAATCGGCCTTTCCTTTTGCTAAGGAAAACTATATTTTTATGATAGCTGGCATAGTTGCTATCCTTTTAGGAATGCTCATTATTTCATTGGACGATACCACGCACGGTGCAGGCTTTTTAGGCTTAACGCTCGGCCCTATTGTTCTTTTTTTGGGCTTCATGTTTGAAATATTTGCCATTTTGTATAAAAAGAAATGAGACAGAGCCTTTGTAGCTCAACTATAACTTATTAGCCAAGTTCTGCCATTATCTATGTCTAAAAAACTGAAAACCAGTTATTATTGTCAGAACTGTGGCTATCAAGCGCCTAAATGGCTGGGGAAGTGTCCGGCCTGTGAAGAATGGAACACTTTTGTAGAAGAAGTGCAGGAAGATAACTCTGCCACGAATCAGAAAGCCTGGAAAAGTTCTTCTAGCTCTGCTCAAATAGCCAATAAACCAAAATCATTGGCCGCCATTAGTTACGACAGCCGTCCGCGCCTCATCACGCCTGATGCGGAGTTGAACCGCGTGCTTGGTGGCGGTATAGTGCATGGTTCACTTGTTCTTTTGGGAGGCGAACCCGGCATTGGCAAATCTACGCTTATGCTGCAAATTGCGCTTATGCTCAAAGACTTGAAGGTGCTTTATGTATCGGGTGAAGAGAGCGACGCACAAATCAAAATGCGTGCCGAGCGCTTAGATGCTCAGGAGTCAGACTGCTACATACTCACCGAAACCAATACACAGAATATCTTTCAGCAGATAGCCGCCGTCAGTCCTCATCTTGTTGTGATAGATTCTATTCAAACGCTACACACAGCTTTTATAGAGGCCGGCGCGGGTAGTATTTCGCAAGTTAGGCAATGCACCGCCGAGCTATTGCGTTTTGCCAAGGAAAGTGGTACTGCTGTTTTCTTGATAGGGCACATCACCAAAGAAGGGACGCTTGCAGGCCCTAAAGTTCTTGAACACATGGTGGATACGGTGCTCCAGTTTGAGGGCGACCGCCACCTTTCTTACCGTATCTTACGCACCACAAAAAATAGATTCGGTTCTACCTCCGAGCTAGGGATTTATGAAATGCTGGCTAACGGACTCAGGCAGGTCAGTAATCCTTCTGAAATTCTTATTTCGCAGCGCGAAGATTCCATTACAGGCATTACGGTAGCGGCCACCTTAGAAGGAAACCGTCCTTTACTAATAGAGGTACAAGCCTTGGTTAGCGCTGCCACTTATGGCACACCACAACGCAGCAGTACAGGTTTTGACGGCAAACGCCTGAATATGTTACTGGCTGTTTTGGAAAAACGCGGAGGCTATCGGCTGGGGGTGCATGACGTTTTTTTAAACCTAGCTGGTGGCATCAAAGTAGAAGACCCTGCCCTAGACTTGGCTGTTTGTATGGCAGTTATTTCTTCTCTGGAAGATTTAGTGGTGCCGCCTGATATTTGTTTTGCCGCGGAGGTGGGACTAGGTGGCGAAGTTCGTGCGGTTGGGCGTATAGAACAGCGCATTGCCGAAGCCGAAAAGCTGGGCTTTAAGCGAATGTTTATTTCAAAATTTAATCTTAAAGGCTTAAACCCTGATGGCTTCAAAATAAAGCTGATAGCAGAGGCAAAACTTGAAGACATGATAGGGCATTTGTTCTGATGAACTGCATTTTTCATTGGCCATAATTCTGAATTAAAGATTTTGGTTACAGACTGATTCATTTTTTTAGCTATCTTTGTTGTCTGTTAGTACAGAGAACCTTGCCTTATGAAATCTTTTGTAAAATATTTGCCCTTATTGGTTTTGTTGAATTGGCCTCTTGCCCAAAATGTTTTTGGCCAAATGCTACCTCCTGAGCGCATCAATAAAACAACTCGTATGCTTTTCGTTCTGGACGGCTCGGGCAGTATGATGGCCAAACTGGGCAACGAAACCCGCTGGGACATAGCCAAAAGGACGCTTATTAGGCTTGTGGACTCTTTACGCGATGTGCCACGCCTGGAGGTTGCTCTGCGCGTATATGGGCATCAGTCGCCCTCGCGTATGAAAAACTGCAAAGATTCAAAGTTAGAGGTAGCTTTTGGCCCTACTAGCCACGACCTCATCATACAACGCCTCAAAACAATTAAGCCACAAGGCGAAACACCCATCGCTTACTCCTTGGAGCAGTCTATCAATGACTTCCCCACAGGCGCAACTACACGGAATGTGATTGTAATGATTACAGACGGTTTAGAATCTTGTAATGGCGACCCTTGTGCTATTTCAGTTGGCTTGCAGAAAAAAGGCATTTTTCTAAGACCTTTTATCATTGGGCTTGGCGGCGAACGCAACTGGGGCGATGCTTTCAGTTGTATGGGCCGTTATTTTGATGCGCGTTCACCTGGCGAGTTTGCTGGCTGCCTTGGCGAAGTCATGAAGCAGAGCCTCTGCAAGACCACCGTGTCCGTAGAACTGCTGGACGACGACAAACAAACCCGCGAAAAAGACGTGAATGTATCTTTCATTAATACCGTTACGCGCCAAAGTATGTATGACCTCGTGCACTACCGCGACGGGAAGGGCAGAACCGACACTATTTCCATAGATGCCATTCTGACCTATGATTTAATGGTTTATACCCTGCCTATGGTTGTTAAAAAAAACGTAGAAATTATTGGGGGCAGGCACAATGTCATTCGGATAGAAACTCCACGCGGAAAGCTGCTTATTAGCCAAAAGAGCTATACGGACTATTCCAAGGAACTCAAGGCGCTTGTCCGAGAAACAGGAAAGCCCAAGACAATTCTGGCACAACAAGTTGCAGAGCCGCACGATTTGCTTGTGGGCAGCTATGATGCACAAGTACTGACCATGCCCCGCACCTATTTCTCCAATATCAAAATAGAGCAAGGAAAAACCACTACTATTGTTGTCCCTCAGCCCGGAATGCTCACTGTTCTTAACAAAATTGAGGGTTTTGGGAGTTTATACGTTTTAGAGGAAGAGGGAGAAGAATGGATTTATAATTTTCCGGAGCAGTCCATAGGAAGGCTAAACATGGCTTTGCAACCAGGCAGTTACAAGTTTGTGTTTCGTTCCAAAGATGCGCCAGCGAGTTCTTATACCAAATCCTTTAAGTTTACCATCACCTCTGGCCAAACGCAGAGCATAGATGTTTTTAAGTTGCGCTAAGATTCGTGAGCGTCCAAGCACCTAACTACCTGCTACCAATAACTATAAACCAAGACAATAGCATTTTAGTTGTTGTTTGAGTTCACTCTTTTTAACCTGGCGTGAAGCCCTTTTGGTGTAGAAGCTCTATAATTATATTCTCAAAATTTCGTTTTAAGATTAAAGCTACTAAATTTGCCGTTGGTTCAACACCCCACTGGTCGTTATTAACTATACCACACTATACTTTATGCAATATACAGTCAAAAGTCAGGCAGGATTCGAGTACATAGATGAGGGAGAGGGAGAGGTTTTAATGATGCTGCACGGCCTTTTTGGTGCGCTCAGTAATTGGACAGATGTTATCACACACTTTGCAGGGCGTTACAGGGTGGTTATCCCCATGATGCCAGTTTATACAATGCCGCTCAAGCAAGCGGACTTGAATGGTTTGACGGACTTCATAGAGCTTTTTGTGGCGCACCACCAATTTAAAGACCTAACCCTTGTAGGCAACTCGCTCGGTGGGCACATTGGCCTCATATTCACATTACGCCACCCGCATTTGGTTAAGCGCATGGTGCTTACTGGCAGTTCTGGCCTTTTTGAGCATGGCATGGGCAATAGTTATCCTCGTCGTAGTAGCTATGAGTTTGTTCGAGAGCGCGTATCATATACGTTTTATGACCCTACCATAGCCACTAAAGAGTTGGTAGATGAGGTATTTCAGATAACGAACGATAGCAGCACTTGTTTGCGTATGATTTCTATAGCGCGTTCGGCTCAGCGCCACAATATGGCCAAGGATATTCACGCTATAGAAGTCCCTATTTTACTTGTTTGGGGGCTTAATGATACCATTACGCCTGCCGTGGTAGCGCATGAGTTCTATAACCTTTTGCCCAATAGCACGTTAAAATTCGTGGATAAGTGCTGCCATGTGCCTATGATGGAACATCCGGCGCTTTTCAATCAATATTTTGAAGATTTTTTAAACCTAACCGCTTAGAAACCGTTTTAAAGTTATTCATAATGCCATATAACATTCCCACACTATAAAAAACCACATCAAGCACCATGACAGATGCTACGCAAGAACAAATGTTGGCCATAGACCTCATCAATGAGGATTTGCCACCATTAAAGCCCACCGATACTGTTCGTAAGGCTTTGTCATGGCTAGAAAGTTTTAGAGTGAGCGAACTCCCTGTAGTGGACAAGCGCAAATACTTGGGTATTGTACAAGAAGAAATGCTTTATGAACTCAGCGACCCAGAAACTCCACTTAGCGAACTAGATTTTGAGGCAGAAGATGTCTTTGTGAAACCCTACATACATCTCTATGAAGTAGTAAAAATTGCAGAAGAGCACGATTTGAAATCTTTGGCTGTAGTAGATGAACAAGGCTTTTTTATAGGTACTATCAGCGTGAAAGACTCTCTGACGCGCATGGCCAAAAACTATGCGACACAGAACCCAGGCGGCATTTTGGTGGTTGGCATGAACTACCATGATTATTCCTTGTCCAACATAGCGCGTTTGGTAGAAGAAAACTACGCGAAAATTCTGAGCAGTTTCTTGGAAACAGACCCAAACGATAACTACCGCGTTAAGCTCACTTTGAAAATTGACAAACCAGACCTCACACACATCATTGCTACCTTGGAGCGCTTTGGTTACAGCATTCTGGCCAAATTTGATGATGCAGAAATCAATGATTCTCAAAAAGATAGAATTGATTTGCTCTTTAGGTTTTTGAATATTTGAGTCCTGAACAAGCCCATCGTCTATTCTCTCTTCAAATAATTTTTGGCAATGCAACGTTGCACTTCTCCATGAATGCTTGGGTTTGCGGCTGCAATGATTTCTCCACCAAAGATGTAGTTGGTCTTGCCCGAATAATCTGTAACAAGCCCGCCTGCTTCCTGAACAATGAGCGCACCAGCCGCTACGTCCCAAGCATTTAGTTTGTATTCAAAAAAAGCGTCAAAACGCCCACAGGCCGTATAAGCCAAGTCCACCGCAGCAGAACCTAAGCGGCGCAATCCTCTGGAGCGTTTCATTAATTCGCTAAAAGTATTCCAGAATGGGCCTTCGTGTTCAAACTTTTGGTAGGGAAAGCCAGTGCCAAGCAATGAGTCAGCTAAAATGATGTTGCTATTGGTTTTAATGGGTTTGTCGCCCAAAAAAGCGCCGCGTCCCTTCACTGCCCAAAAGCACTCCTGCCTGTTCACCTCATACACCACGCCCATAACCACCTCATTATCAAGAGACAAAGCTACACTGATAGAAAAAACAGGTATGCCATGCACAAAATTTGTTGTGCCGTCTAGCGGGTCTATAATCCAGTTGTAACCATTGGCATTCCGAACACCCTGCCCCTCTTCGGCTATAAAACCCGCGTCTGGTTGCAAATGCGTCAATTTTTCTATAAGCATACGCTCGGCTTGTTGGTCTACATAAGACACCAAACTATTGAGTTCTTTCAGAACAACGTGTGAGCGGTCAAACTGAGCAGCTTCCTGCGCTATGAATGCAGCCACTTCTTCTACGATTGGAATGACTTGTTGGATAAGTGGCATTTCTTTTGGGGTTAGATTATGCGCAAAGGCGCTATATTCATCTTACTTACAAATTATAGCTCAGAGCCAGCATAGGCGCTAAGGTTTTGCGACGGAAACGGTCGTTATCAAAAGCCAATTTTTGAGTCGTTGTGTATTCCGAAAACAAGAAGGAAAGCCCTGCCCTAAGCCCTAAACGCTCGTTAAGTGCATAAGCAGCATAAATTTCGGAGTTCAAACTACCCAAGTCATAATCGCCGGTTAATAGGAGACCCAATGACGTAACCTTCGCGCTTGGGGTGCTAGCGGGTATGCCTTCCGAAACTGAGACAAAAGTTCCTGTTTGCTTTTTGCCAAAACTAAAGCCTAGTACATCAATGTTAAAACCCACCATCAATTTTTTAGTGAATCGGTAGCCCAAATGTATGCTGGCATTCAAGGAGTTAATTTGTCCCTTTGGCAGAACGAGCGTATCTAGCTTTTCTTGGTTCTGAGGTTTAAAAAAGTTGCCCTCTGTTACTTTGGCGGGTGCGGTTACGTAGTTGCCATTTTTACCAGAGTAAGCGGTTAGGCGTACACCATAGCCTAGAAAAAACCGTTTTTTGAGCGCTATACCGTGTGTTTTTTGCCAAGAAAGGGCTGCCGAAAAGACATTTCCTTTGCTGCCAGTTGTAATACCAGCCAAAGCAATATCAATGTTCCCTTTTTTGTTATAAATGGGGCTATTGTCATCTTGTGCCTGAAGCGTTATTGTCAAGAAAACATATAAAAATACGAAGAGAAAACTTTTGAAAGTATGCAGCATAAGAAACAGCGTTTTGATTCGTAGGCAAAGATAGCGCATTTTTTGCATGGCTGTTGTTTTATGGAGTATTTTTTATTTGCTTTTTTGAACTATATTTGTTGCCTAACTTTATCCCAATCAATTTTTGTATGTATGTAGGTAAAACCATCAGAATAGGGCTGATAATTCAATTCGCGTGGCTTAATTTATTGATGACAATCGTTTTGAGTACAGTAGTTTGTGTGCTATACAAAGTTGTTGGATGGCACTTTTTGGCCATTCCCTTTCTGCCTGTAGGTACGATAGGTACGGCTGTGGCCTTCTTTGCAGGTTTTAAAAATAATCAAGCCTATGATAGGCTCTGGGAGGCACGTAGAATTTGGGGCGGCTTTACGAACACGAGCCGTATGTTTGCAAGCACGTTTTTAGCCCTACTAGGCAAAGAGCATGAGGAGTTAGTAAAAAGTGTACTTATTAGGCATATTGCTTATTTGAATGTACTCAGGCTACAACTACGCCGCCATATTCCGTGGGCTACAACGCAGTATGACAAACACCGCAACTACGTAAGCGATGCAGCCGAACTCCAAGACTTTCAGTCTGGTTTACTGGAAATCCTGACTCAAAACGGCAAAGAAAAATACTATGAAAAGGTGTCCAAGCTCAACAATCCAGCAGCAGCTTTTCTCAAAGCCCAAACCGATACTATTACAAAACTAAAGCGCGATGGCCTGATTGATGACTATGAGCATTCAGATTTGCTCAAATACATTTATGAGTTTTTGAATCTGCAAGGCGGCTGCGAGCGGATTAAAACAACACCACTTTTCCGTCAGTACAGCATTTTTAGTCGTTTGTTTGTTAAGATATTCATTCTGCTTTTGCCCTTTGCTTTGCTGAACGACTTGTCCAAAGTAGCAGAATGGGGCGTTTGGCTTTGTATTCCATTTTCTACACTTATTTCGTGGGTCTTCAATACCATGGAACAGATAGGGGAATATAGCGAAAATCCTTTTGACAGCGCACTGAATGATACTCCCATGTCTTTTATTTGCCGAAATATAGAAATTGACCTACTGGAAATGATGGGTGAAAAGAACCTACCTCCCAAAATTGTCCCTACGAATGATATTCTGTTATAAAAATGCTTGATTTGCGCTTATCTTTGTATTTTTATAACAACAGCCAAAGTCCAAAATAAGTTTACTGCATGAAAAAGTACTATTTTTTTATTCTCTTTGTCTTTAATCTATGGCTTTTTGGCCATACGCTTTGGGCGCAAAACCCAGTTCCAGCACTCATAAAAGGTTTTGTATTAGACTCACTCAGCACAGAACCATTGAATGAGGCGGGTATCAGCTTGCGCGGGACGCTCAAAGGAACAAAAGCAAACAAAAATGGCTATTTTGAACTGAAAATAACCCCCAATACCAACTTGGAGCTGGAATTTAGCTACGTGGGCTATAAGAAACAGCGCTTACGCTTTAGGCTCAAGCCCGGCGAGATAGTGGAGCTGCGCGTTTTGATGTGCGTGCAGGAAGGGGCTGAAGTGGTGGTGGTGATAGACAAGAGCAAAGATGGTATGGTGATGCTTTCGCCCAAAACCCTCAAGAATATCCCTACTGCCATAGGCGACGTGGGGGACTTAATGAAGGTACTTGGCATGGGTGTCAGTGGCAACAGCGAATTTGGGAGTGCGTATAACGTTCGGGGAGGCAACTACGACGAAAACCTTATTTACGTCAATGGCATTGAAGTTTACCGGCCTTTTTTAGTGCGAGCCGGGCAGCAAGAAGGGCTTAGTTTCGTCAATATCAATTTAGCCCAAAATGTCAAGTTTTCTACGGGTGGTTGGCAGGCGCAGTTCGGCGACAAGCTCTCCTCGGTCATGGACGTGAGCTATAAAAAAGTAAAACACACCGAAGGCAGTATAAACGTAGGTATTTTGGGCGGTTCGGCGCATTTGGGCATTAAGCGCAAGCGGATAAGCACCTTATTAGGTATCAGACACCGCGATTTACGTTATTTGCTCAACACTTTTGAAGTCAGTGGTAGTTATCTGCCTGTTTTCTCAGATTTTCAGTCTTTTACCACGCTTGAACTCCACCGCAAAGAGGCCACTTGGAAGAAGGAACTTTCCTTTCTGGCTGCTTATGCCCGAAATAAATACCGCGTTTATCCTGAAAGCCAGAGTACAGATTTTGGTACACTCGGTGAAGCCAAAAGGTTTTTTGTGGACTATACAGGTTCTGAATTGATGAATTACAACACCTATCAGGGAGCTGTGAGCCTCAAACTTAAACGAAAAGAGACGTTTGAAAGCACTTTTACTGCTTCTGGCGTACAAACATACGAACGCGAGTTTGCAGACGTTTTGGGTGCTTACAGGCTCTGCGAAGTAAACAAAGACTTGCAAGATTCTAACTTCAATAAATGCAATTTGGTGCTTGGCGATGGTAAATCTTTTCGTTACTCACGTAATTTCTTGAATGCTAATATTTTAAGTGTACAAAACCGAAGCGCCTATCAGGTTTCGGATAAGCTACTTACCGAGTTTGGAGCAGAGTTTAGAACCGAAAAAATCCAAGACGATATTTTTGAATACAGCTATTTTGATTCGGCAGATTTTTTGCGCTACACCCCACCAATAGACTCGGCACTTTCTTTGCAGAGTTCTCGCATATCGGCCTATATACAAGCCTCTTATACCGACACGCTCTACCGTCAGCGCGGTACACGCCGCAAAGCACACGTTTATGGCTTACATCTGGGTTTGCGCGTTGCGCAATGGTCGCAAAACCGTGAGTGGCTCATTAGTCCTCGCGCGCAGTTTTACTTCCGCCCCGACTGGTACGCAAGGCAGAGGAATACCAAAAACTCAAATGTTAAGGATACAGTTCTGGCTGATATTCAGTTCAGAGCAGCAATAGGTGTTTATCAGCAAGCACCTTTTTATAGAGAGCTTCGGGGTTTTGGCAATGAACTAAATCTTAATTTACGTGCTCAGAAGTCCATTCACACCATTGTTGGCATGGATTGGAGTTTTTTTGTTGGCGAAAAGCCTTTCGTTCTGACCGCCGAGGCTTATTATAAACGAATTACGCAGGTAGTGCCTTATGATGTTGAGAATATGCGCCTACGCTACTATGCTCGGAATGCTGGCGATGCCTACGCTTATGGACTGGACACACGCATCAATGGTGAATTTATCAATGGAACAGAGTCTTGGTTTTCATTGAGCTATCTCAAAACCTCTGAAAATGTGGATTTTGATACTTTGGGTTATATTCGTCGCCCAACGGACCAACGCGTAACTGCCACTATTTTTTTTGAAGACCACTTACCCAATAACCCCACCGCACGTGTTTACTTGCGTTTGCAATACGGCTCAGGCCTGCCCTTTGGGCCACCCAACTTCATTAATGCGCGTTCTGTTATTTCTGGGCCTTCGTACAGGCGTGTGGACATTGGCTTCACAAAATTTTTGCGCTACAATGCCAATACCCGCCCAGGCGAGTTGCAATCTTTGGCTGTACATTTTGAGGTGCTTAATTTGCTCGGCATAGCCAATGTTATTTCTTATAACTGGGTGCAAGACTACATTAATAATCGTTATTATGCAGTCCCTAATCGGCTTTCTTTGCGTTTTTTCAACTTGCGTGTGGTCGCAAATTGGTAGAGTGTAAACAAAAAAGAATAGGCTACCCATTTTTTTCAGGCAACCTATTCTTTTGACTTTTTAGAACTGTATTCTAGCTTTTACTTCCTTTGGGTGCTTTTTTTACTTTTAGGAAGATAGTCTCTTTCCCTTTTTCATAGTCAGCAATCAATATCTCGCCGTTTTTGAGTTCGCCTTTTAGCAATTCTTCTGCCAAGGGGTCTTCCAAATACTTCTGAATGGCGCGGTTAAGCGGTCTTGCGCCATACTGGGCATCATAGCCCTTTTCAGCGATGAAATCCTTAGCAGTATCGGTTAGTTCTATGTTATAACCGAGCGCCTCCATACGTTTGAAAAGCTTGGCCAGCGAAATATCAATGATACGGTGAATATGCTCACGTTCTAATGAATTAAAGACAATGACATCGTCCAGACGATTCAAAAATTCTGGTGAAAACGTTTTTTTAAGAGCTTTCTGAATGGTGCTTTTCGCATTTTCTTCAGCAGCTTCATTGCGAGCGGTCGTTCCAAAGCCCACGCCCTGCCCAAAGTCCTTGAGCTGACGAACACCTATATTGGAAGTCATAATAATAATCGTGTTTCGGAAATCTACACGACGACCCAGACCGTCCGTTAGAATGCCATCATCGAGCACCTGCAACAAAATATTATAAACGTCTGGGTGCGCTTTCTCAATTTCATCAAGTAGCACCACACTGTAAGGCTTACGGCGAATTTTTTCGGTGAGTTGGCCACCTTCTTCATAACCGACATATCCGGGAGGCGCACCTACCAAACGCGATACCGAAAACTTCTCCATGTACTCGCTCATATCTATACGCACAAGAGCATCTTCTCGGTCAAAGAGATAGGTGGCTAAAACCTTAGCCATTTCGGTTTTTCCTACTCCAGTTGGCCCCAAGAACAAGAAAGAGCCTATCGGTTTTTTAGGGTCTTTAAGTCCTACACGGGTTCTTTGTATGGATTTGGTCATCTTTTCAACAGCCTCATCTTGGCCAATAACCAATTTTTTGAGCTGCTCGCGCATGGTCAGCAACTTTTTGCTTTCGCCTTCTGCTACGCGCTGCACGGGTATGCCTGTCATCATGGCAACGACTTCAGCTATGCTTTCTTCTGTAACCGGATAGACTACCTGTTTCGTTTCCAGCTCCCAGCGTGCTTTCGCTTTATCTAATTTTTCCAAGAGTTTTTTCTCCTTGTCGCGGAGTTGTGCGGCCTCTTCATATTTTTGACTCTTAACGACACGAGTCTTCTCACGCTTAATCTCCTCAATTTCTTCTTCAAGTTTGAGAATATCATCAGGAACATGAATGTTATTGATATGCACACGCGCACCAGCCTCATCAAGGACATCTATGGCCTTATCTGGCAGAAATCTGTCAGTAATATAGCGTTCAGATAGCTTGACACAAGCCGCAACTGCTTCCTCTGTGTAATTAACGTGATGATGGTCTTCGTATTTGCTTTTGATATTTTGTAAAATTTGCACAGTTTCTTCAGGTGTAGTAGCATCTACCATCACCATTTGAAAACGACGCGCCAAGGCACCGTCTTTTTCTATGTACTCGCGGTATTCATCAAGCGTTGTTGCGCCAATACATTGGATGTCGCCGCGTGCCAAAGCTGGCTTGAACATATTGGACGCATCAAGAGAACCAGAGGCACCACCAGCACCCACAATAGTATGCAGCTCGTCGATAAACAGGATAATATCTGGATTTTTTTCCAGTTCGTTCATAACAGCTTTCATACGTTCTTCAAACTGGCCTCTGTATTTTGTGCCAGCTACCAACGAAGCCAAATCCAGCGTAACAACACGCTTACCAAAAAGGACTCTTGATACTTTTTTCTGCACAATACGAAGCGCTAGCCCTTCAGCTATGGCTGTTTTGCCCACCCCTGGCTCACCTATGAGAATAGGATTGTTCTTTTTACGGCGGCTTAATATTTGCGCCACACGTTCAATTTCTTTTTCACGGCCAACTATGGGGTCAAGTTTTCCGTCTTCCGCGTGTTTGGTGAGGTCGCGGCCAAAATTATCCAAAACAGGTGTTCTGGATTTGTCAGCAGACTTGGAGCTGTCTCCACGTTGCCCCCCGCCAAAAACGCCGCGGTTTTCTTCATTATCGTCGTCCATATCAGAGCTAGAGCTAGGTAAATCTTCAATATAGCGCAACATATCGCGCATAGCATCGTATTTAACGTTCACTTGTTCAAGCACTTGCGCAGCTACGTTGTTCTCGGAACGTAAAATAGACAATAAAAGGTGTTCTGTTCCAACTGTTTGCGACTGAAAATTGCGCGCTTCAAGATGGGTCAGTTTTAATATTTTTTCAGCCTCCCTTGTTAGGGAAATATTGCTATGGCTACGAACAGAAAAACTGCCTGTGCCTTTCAAAATTCTATCCAACTCTTTTTTGAGCTGTTCTAAGTCCACATTTGATTTTCTGAGTAAGGCTACCGCCGTCCCTTCACCCTCACGGAGTATGCCTAGCAGAAAGTGCTCTGTTCCAATGTAGTCATGGCCTAAGCGTAAGGCTTCCTCACGGCTCATAGAAAGAACCTCCTTTACTCTATTAGAATATTTTGCTTCCATGTTTTGCTGATTACCAGATATATTTGGCATTAGTACCAAATTACGTTTATTTATTTTTCAAAACCAAATTTTTTCACTAAAAAAAGTAAGTTTTTTTGTAGTAAACCAATCTGTTTGGATAGCTTCAACAAAAGTTTATCCAAAATATATCAAAATGTGTTATATGTAAAAATGGCAGAATGAGTACTTCTATTTATGCTGCCAACTTGTCTGAATGCGACTTATAGGCATAAAAAAACCGATAAACTGTTCGGAACAATTATCGGTAATACTTTTATTCTTATTGTTCTAAAAGTTATCGTGCCAGCGCTAAGGCTTGCTCTATGTACTTAAAGGTTGTCAATATTTCAGGCTTACCATTGATAACCCCCACTGTATGCTCAAAGTGTGCGGAAGGCTTACCATCTTTTGTGCGAATAGTCCAGCCGTCGCGGTCTTGATAAACAGCCTTACTGCCCATATTAATCATCGGTTCAATGGCTATAACTAGCCCATTTTTAATAAGGGGGCCATTGCCGCGCTTACCATGATTAGGTACTTGGGGGTCTTCATGTAAACTCTTACCAAGGCCGTGCCCTACTAATTCACGCACTACTCCATAACCTCGCTTTTCTGTGTATTCTTGAATAGCCGCACCAATATCGCCTATACGATTGCCTACTAATACTTGCTCTATCCCTTGATAAAGAGATTCTTTGGTAGCGTTGAGCAATGCCTCAACCTCTGGTTTGACAGTACCAACCGGATAAGTATAGGCAGAGTCGGCATGAAACCCATTCAGATAAACTCCACAGTCCACAGAGATAATATCGCCTTCTTTCAAAACATAATTAGAAGGAAATCCATGCACAACTACATCATTAATAGAAATACAAAGGGCGGCAGGAAAGACCCTGTCGCCAACTTTGTAATTCAAAAATGAGGGATAAGCCTTGTTATCAAAAATGAACTCTTTGGCGCGGTCATCTAATTTTTGGGTAGCAATACCTGGCTCTATCATTTTAGCAACTTCACCGTGTACTAGACCAAGTATTAGAGCAGATGCCCTAATAGCCGCCATGTCTTGTTCAGATTTATAGATAATCATAACTCTGCTTGTGCTGCAAAATTTTGGGTGCGTCCTGTAGAAGTTCCAGAGTTCATCATACCCTCATACTTTTGCATGAGTAGGTAGCCTTCTATTTGCTGGAGTGTATCAAGCACCACACCAATCATAATAAGGAGAGAGGTGCCACCATAAAACTGAGCAAACTGTGCATCTATGCCTGCCAAGCGTGCAAATGCTGGCATAACAGCAATCATTGTCAAGAAAATAGCACCAGGCAGGGTTATTAAGTCCACAATACGACCAATATATTCTGAAGTTTCTTCTCCTGGTTTCACACCTGGTATAAAACTACCGCCCTGCTTCATATCTTCAGATATTTGAACAGGATTGATAGTAATAGCCGTGTAGAAAAATGTAAAGATGAGAATCAATAAACCAAAAGTAACATTGTACTGCCAACTAGCAAAGTCAGAGAATACAGTTGCAATGTAAACAGCAGTAGGATTACCTTCACCAATAAAAGCTTGCGCAACGAGTGCAGGAATAAACATCAGTGACTGAGCAAAGATGATAGGCATAACACCAGCCGAGTTTACTTTCAAAGGAATGTATGAACGCTGTTCACCAGCCATAACTTGGCGTTTTGCACCAGCACCAGCCACTTGCTTTGCATACTGAATTGGGATACGGCGAACGGCTTGTATGATAAGAACAACACCAACCACAACGAAGAACAAAGCAACGAGTTCTAATAGGAAAAGCAGTAAACCAGAGGTCTGCTTGCTCATGAACTCAGCTACCAATGAGCCAGGTAGCCTAGATACAATACCAATCATGATGAGCATAGAAATACCATTGCCAATGCCTCGGTCAGTAATTTTTTCACCCAGCCACATACAGAAGACTGTACCACCAGTAAGAATAAGCATAGAGCATATCAGAAAGAGGGTCTGGTCAACCACAATAGCCTCAGCTGGTACTGTTCCTTTGATATAGGCCACAGACTGACCAAGTGTAACCAAAATAGTTAGCCAGCGCGTTATTTGGTTTAAACGCTTGCGGCCGGACTCACCTTCCTTTTGCATCCGCTGAAAATAGGGTAAGGCCACTGTCAATAATTGAATGACAATAGATGCTGAAATATACGGCATGATACCCAGCGCAAAAACTGATGCTCTGTTAAAGGCACCGCCCAAGAGAACGTTCAGGAAGTTCAAAATGCCTACCGAATTTTCCGCAGCCAGCCGAGCTGGATCTACCCCCGGCAATACAATGAATGAGCCCAAGCGGAATATAACAAGCAACCCTACAGTCAACAAGATTCTATTCTTGAGTTCCTCTATTGAAAATATATTGCGGATTGTATCTATTAATTTTTTCATAGGTCAATTCTTTTAAAAATTGCGCAATGCCGCCGTAATTCTATTTTGTAGAAACACGGCGGCATAACTCTTTAAAATTAAGCAATTTTGGTAGCCTTACCGCCAGCCTTTTGAATAGCTTCTTCGGCAGATTTAGAAAAAGCATGAGCAACCACTTCAACAGCTTTAGTGAGGCTGCCGCTTGCCAATACTTTAACTAATGTATTCTTACTCACCAAACCATTTTCTCTGAGCGTATCCACCGTTACAATGCTCAAATTTTTGGCTTCGGCCAGTTCGTGAATGACATTCAAGTTAATTGCCTTGTATTCTATGCGGTTTTCGTTTTTGAAACCAAACTTAGGCACACGGCGCTGTAAAGGCATTTGTCCGCCTTCAAAGCCTAGTTTACGAGAGTAACCAGAGCGCGATTTAGCGCCTTTGTGCCCGCGACGTGCAGTACCACCACCGCCAGAGCCCTGACCTCTACCGAGTCTTTTATTATCCTTTGTTTTAACCGCAGGTTTGAGAGATTGTAAGTTCATTATTTCTTAGGCTTTTAGATACTGCCGCAGGCAGCATCGGTTTGCATTAGATGTTTTCAACAACGACGAGGTGTACTACTTTGCGCACCATACCCATAATGGTAGGAGTGGCTTCATGTTCCACACTTCGGTTAATTTTATGAAGACCAAGAGCTTGGAGAGTCAGACGCTGACGCATAGGACGCTTGATGGTGCTTTTGGTTTGAGTGATTTTTATCTTAGCCATGGGGGTAGAGCGTTTAGAATTTAGCCATTAAATACTTTAGATAGGCTCACACCGCGCTGTTGTGCTACTGCAATAGGCTCGCGCATACGCACCAGCGCATCAAAAGTAGCTTTTACCACGTTGTGTGGGTTTGATGAGCCATGCGACTTGGCCAAGACGTTTTTAATGCCAGCCACTTCCAAAACAGAGCGCATACCACCACCAGCAATTACACCAGTACCTGGCGTAGCGGGCTTTAGAAAAACACGTGAACCGCCAAATTTACCATGGTTTTCGTGCGGCACGGTGCCCTTAAAAATAGGTATTTTGATGAGATGCTTTTTAGCGTCATCAATGGCTTTAGTAATGGCATCAGTAACCTCGGCGGCTTTGCCTAAACCGTATCCTACTACCCCGTTGAAGTCGCCTACCACTACAATAGCGGCAAAACTAAAACGGCGACCGCCTTTAACAACCTTTGCAACGCGGTTGATAGCCACAACGCGCTCTTTGAGGTCAATTTCGCTGGCTTTAACTTTCAAGTTCATTAATTGAGTCATGTCTTTTCTAGCTTTTAGAATGGATTAGAATGAAAGACCAGCTTCGCGTGCGCCTTCGGCCAATGCCTTTATTTTACCATGATATAAGAAACCGCTACGGTCGAAAACTACCTTAGTGATACCCTTGGCCTTAGCTTTTTCAGCAACAGCGGCTCCCACTTTACGCGAGAGTTCAATGTTTACCGAATTTTTGCCGCCTAGCTCGCGCGAAGTTGCGCTTGCAAGCGTGGTGCCCTTTACGTCGTCAATAATTTGAGCGTAAATGGTTGAGTTGCTGCGATAAACTGACAAACGCGGACGCTCAACAGTACCTGAAACTCTTTTGCGAATACGGTACTTGATGCTTGACCGTCTTTCTGCTTTACTAGTGTTCGCCATTTTGATTTGATATTTTAAAATGATTTAAGCACACAAGCTTTTTAGTTTACTTCTTACCTTTACCAGCAGCTTTGCCAGCTTTACGACGGATAGCCTCACCTTCAAAGCGTACACCTTTCCCTTTATAAGGCTCAACTTTACGAAGTGAGCGAATTTTGGCAGCAATATGACCAATAAGCTGTTTGTCAATACCTTGCAATGTAACGACAGGGTTTTTACCTTTGAGCGTTTCTGCGGATACTTTCAATTCAGATGGTATTTGCATATAAATACCGTGCGAATAGCCCAAGCTCATTTGCAGAACCTGGCCGTTCACTTCGGCTTTGTAACCAACACCTACAAGTTCCAGTTTAACGGTGTAGCCATTAGTAACACCTTCAATCATGTTGGCAACCAATGCGCGATAAAGACCGTGCATAGACTTGTGTCTTTTTTGATTTGTAGGGCGGTCTATGGTGAGTTCGCCATCTTCGCGCTTTACCTCGATATCAGGGTCGACTACTTGTGAGAGTGTACCTTTTGGGCCTTTTACAGTTATGACGTTCTTATCTGAAACTTCCAACTGAACGTTGCTTGGCACCACGACTGGCTTTTTACCTATTCTAGACATGAGCTTCTTCCTTTTGGAGTGTTATAGATTAATAAACGTAACAGAGTACTTCGCCTCCAATATTTTCAGTACGTGCTTCTTTATCCGTCATCAAACCTTTTGAGGTAGAGATGATGGCAATACCCAAACCGTTAAGAATACGTGGCAGCTCGGTAGCCTTCACGTATTGGCGCAAACCTGGTGTACTTACACGCTGTATATGCGTAATGGCAGAGGCGCGTGTAGCTGGGTTAAATTTAAGGGCTATTTTGATGCTTTTCTTGAGGTCAGCCTCTTCAAATTTATAGCCTTGTATGTAGCCTTTATCATAGAGGATTTTAGTCATGGCCTTTTTCACGTTAGAAGAAGGCACTTCTACAATCCTTTTATTGGCCATGATACCGTTTCTGATGCGTGTGAGAAAGTCCGCTATTGGATCAGTTACCATTTTGCTAATTTAATTTTATTTTGTTCAGACAACTATTGAAACAATGTTACCAGCTAGATTTAGTTACCCCCGGTATTTTACCTTCAGAAGCCATTGTTCTGAACATGATACGCGATAAACCGAAACGACGCATATAGCCTTTAGGACGGCCAGTGAGTCTGCAACGATTTTTGAGGCGAACAGGCGAAGAGTTCTTAGGAAGCCTGTCCAACTCTGCTTGTGCGTCTATGTCGCCTTGAAGTACACGTGCTTTGAGCGCCTTTCTGCGTTCTGCAAACACAGCTACGAGTCTTACTCTTTTGAGGCCACGTGCTTTAACGGATTCTTTTGCCATGATTTTTTGAAAATTTGAGCTGTGAATTAACGTTGACGGAACGGAAGACCAAGTGCTTTGAGAAGCGCGTAACTTTCTTCGTCTGTCTGGGCAGTTGTTACGAAAGTAATATCAAAACCAGAGATTTGCTTGACTTTGTCAATGCTAATTTCCGGGAAAATGATTTGCTCACGGATACCTAAGGTATAGTTGCCACGACCGTCGAAGCCTTTGTCGTTGATGCCTTTAAAGTCTCTTACACGTGGTAATGAAACAGTTGTGAGGCGGTCCAAAAACTCAAACATATAGCTACCGCGCAGGGTTACTTTAGCACCAATGGCCATGTCTTCACGCAATTTGAAGTTTGAAATAGCTTTGCGTGAGCGTGTAGCAACTGCTCTCTGACCTGTGATAAGGCCAAGTTCTTCTATGGCAGTATCAATCATTTTTTTATCGCCGACTGCCTCGCCAACGCCACGATTGATTGCAATTTTTAACAAGCGCGGCACTTGCATCACGCTTTTGTATTTGAACTGTTCCATCAGAGCCGGAACGACGTTTTTCAGATACTTTTCTTTAAGCCTAGTAGTTGCCATCTTGATTACTTGTTAGGAATAACTTGACCACTTTTTTTAGCGTAACGCTCGTATTTGCCTTCTGCATTTTTGCGGCGGCCAATGCGTGTACCAGCATTTTTTGCATCTGGTTCAGCGCTTGGGTCTATCACCATGAGCTTAGAGAGGTAAAGCGGCGCTTCTTTTTCTACGATACCGCCGTCTGGGCGTTGTGCAGTAGCTTTTATGTGCCTTTTAACGATAGCCACACCTTCTACAATAGCGCGCTGTGTTTTAGGATAAACCTTTACCACAGTTCCTTTAGCGCCTTTATGATTACCCGAAATAACTACTACAGAATCGCCTTTGCGGATGTGTAATTTTGTAGGGGGAGTTGTTGTTTTCTTGTTCATGACTGCCTTAGGGTTTAGAGCACTTCGGGTGCAAGCGAAACGATTTTCATGAATTGTTTTTCGCGAAGTTCACGCGCCACGGGGCCAAAGATACGCGTTCCACGTGGTTCGTTTTGAGCATTGAGCAATACTGCTGCATTTTCTTCAAAACGGATATAAGAACCATCTTTACGACGGATTTCTTTTTTGGTACGTACGACTACTGCCTTAGAAACTGTACCTTTCTTGATACCACCTGAGGGGATAGCAGACTTGACAGTAACTACGATTTTGTCGCCAACTGAGGCGTAACGCTTACCTGAGCCACCTAGTACTCTGATGCAGAGTACCTCTTTTGCGCCGCTATTATCGGCTACGTTCAATCTTGATTCTTGCTGTATCATAGCTTTGTGGGTGGTTTAGGGTTACTTAGCGCGTTCTATGATTTCTACTAAACGCCAGCGCTTGAGTTTGCTCAGGGGGCGTGTTTCCATGATGCGCACTTTGTCGCCAATATTGCACTCGTTTTTTTCGTCGTGTGCCATGAACTTGCTCGTACGCTTCAAATATTTGCCATAGAGTGGGTGCTTTTCGCGACGCTCTATAGTTACTACAATAGACTGCTGCATTTTGTTGCTAACAACTATCCCTACTCTTTCTTTTCGGGTGCTTCTTTCGGGTGTTTCCATTGTCTTTTGTGAAAGATACTTTCGTTTCTGGAGTTAAAGGATTATTTAAGCAAGTTTAGCAACAACTTTGGCGTTGCGTGTGCCTTGTTCGGTTTTGAGGCGAGCCACTAGGCGGCGCGTTATGCGTATAGTCATTGGGTTTTGAAGTGGCGTTACGCGGTGGTCAAATTCCAATGAATGCAGAATAGAGGTCTCTTCTTTGATTTTAGTAGCTAAGTCGGTGTCGCTGAGCTGACGGATATCGCTATTTTTCATGGTGCTTCGAGTTTATTCGGTGAAGTCCGGACGTTCAGAAATTTTGACTTTGATAGGGAGCTTCTGCGCAGCCAAATGCAAAGACTGCATTGCCAGCTCGCGGCTAACGCCACCTATTTCAAACATAATTGTACCTGGCTTAATAACTGCCACCCAGTATTCAGGCGCACCCTTACCTTTACCCATACGTACCTCAGCAGGTTTGCGTGTAACGGGTTTGTCGGGAAAAATGCGAATCCAAACCTGGCCTTGACGCTTCATTTGGCGGGTCATCGCGATACGAGCCGCTTCAATTTGGCGCGAAGTAATCCAAGCTGGCTCTAAAGCCTTGATACCGAAATCACCAAAAGCAATTTCATGACCGCGTGTGGCCAAGCCCGCTGTACGGCTTCTTTCTTTGTGGCGTTTTCTATAAGTTACTCTCTTAGGCTGTAACATAGCGTTTTACTCGTTTTTTTATGCAACAATTAAAGCACACCGCTGCCGAAGCAAGAATGCGACTCTGGTAATACCCTCAAAAAAATCAATTCAATAAATGAATTTGACGTATTGCGTTTTAGATTTCTTTGTTGCGACTTATGAATGTGCTTAGACAGACACAGTTTCGCGGGGGAAGTTTAAGCGCTTATAAATACTACTGTCGCTCTTAACGTGGGTGCAAAAGTACTACAACTTTTTGTCTTTGCAAATTTATGTTCTAATATTTTTCAATTTTCTTTATATTTTTTTAAAATTAGGTTACAGTTCAGCACAAAGGCGCTTTTACGCTTACAGTAATCTATGTCCACCCCAAACAAATGCAAAATAACTTTATGCTTCATACTGCCGCCATACACCTATTTCACCACCAAGTCATAGTTTTTGACGAACCACTCCTGGTCTTTCCAGGCCATGCACGAGAGCTTGTCCTCCGCGCAGTATTCTAGTGGCACTTGCGCCTCCAAATGAAAACTTTGCCGCTTTTGGCTCTCATCGTTGTAAACAAGCAACTGCGTGAAACCCTCGCCACGATAGGTATAAATTACAAAAATAGGTTTCCCTTTCATTTTGAGCAGGCGTGAGTAGCCGAAAGAATTTTTACGCCATTTTCTATAAGTCCGTGGCGCATTGTAGTAGGTGATGCTGTCGCGTAAATCTTTTTCGGCAAATTTAATGGATTCTTTGGCTTCACCTTGCAGGTCATAGACTTCTATTTTGTTGTCAAAGGCATTCAAGATGTAGAGGTTTTCGCCCTCAAGAACCGTAGAAAAAGGCAAACCCATCATATCTACATAGCCCTCAATCAGATAGCTTGGTGCTTTGGCAAAACTCTTGACGTACTCACCTTTCTGATTAAAAATACTGATTTGCTGCATATTTTTGAAGTCTTTGGGATTCGCCTGCTGGTTAGTAGTCGTTGCTATAAAGAATTGTTTACTGGGCGCGTGGTAATGAAAACAGCTACTTCCCTCATGAAAGGCCAAGCCAGGCGGGAGTTTAAACTTTAGCGTTCCTTTGAACTCGCCTTTAGGGCTCATATAAACCACCTGATTCAGGTAACCGTAGAGCAAAGCCATCACGTCTTCAACGAGCAGAGCTGCATCAAAATGGTTACCGGGCAGAAAATGATACCCTGCTTCGTTGGTAGCAAAATTATTGATAAGTGCGCCCTTTTTAGTGAATAAAAACACGCGCTGTATCATTACATCTGGGAAAAGTACTAAATCCTTGTAGTTGTAAACGGTACTTGCTCCACTCAAAACAAGGGAATCCGAGGTAATTTGCAGGCTATCGGTCAGTTTGAGCTCAAAAACATCTGTACTTTCTGAAACAGTGCCAGGGCTACCGCAGCCCAAAAGCAGTGCACAGAGGCATAAAAGAAGAAAATATTGGGTCATGTCGGTTTATTTTTTAGCGGCTGCGGAGCTCCCAAACGTATAGCTTTTGGGGTGCTACTGGTGATAGTTGATAAATGCGGTTGTTGCGAAACACAGGAAAGGCGTATGATTCAGGAATCAAGGCTTGCTCAAAGTAAGTGTTGCTTTTTTCGTCGTAATGAACCACCATGATGTTGCGCGCTTTGCCTTCTGAATTTTTTACGTCCATATAAAACATAGTAAAGCCGCTCTCTGCATTATTGATAGAACAGTTTTGGTAGCCATTCAGCGTGTTTTCCCTCAGTTCGTAGATATACTCACTTGTTTGGGTTCTGGGCCTAATAAGTTTTTCCTTGGCTTTGTGCTCTTTTATACTATCATCAAGCACGTACTGGCTTTTAAAATAATCCAAGGATACTTTAACAGCTGTTATCTTTCTACTTTTGTTCAGTTTATAGATATATGGCGTTTGGCAATGCGTAAAAAAAACAACTTCATTATCTGAGTCATAACGCGCTACGATGCCCCTTCCATCTGTACGATTAAGTAAATTTGTCGCATAAGATTTTAACTCAAAAATAGGCTCTAAGTGCATATTTTTCAGATTAAACCAGCCAAGACCTGCTATTTCGTAACGCTTTTTTATCGTCTTCTTAGCAAAACGGAAAAGATACTTTTCACGCTCATACGTAACAAGTACGCGTTCATTGCATTCGTCATAGTAATTATATACAAAAAGTCTTAAAAAAACGATACTGTTATACGTTTTGATGTAACTTTTAATTTCTTTGTCCTTTGTTTCCAAGAGCAGCCCATTTTGGTTAAAATGATACAATCTAGGCTGCGGAGAATTTGTAAATAAGTGTAATCCTTCATCAGAAAACATTGTATTGTAGTAAAGAGTATCTGGCTCATCTGTTTTAATTATCTGATTAATAATGCAGTAAGGCTCATTAATAACAGACTTACCTAAAGTATCAAAAATGATATGCTTTCCTGTGCCATACTCAGTAAAAAAAAGCATATTATCTGTAGCAAACGCCCCCCCAGTAGGAATAAATAGCTCTCTATTAATGATTGAACTTACATCAAAACTATCTACCAAAACAAAAGTGCGGTCATTGCTCCATGTTGCATCAGGTTTATATGTAATGGTTTGTTGTTTTTTGCTACAACTGGCGAATAGTGATACAATCAATGTAAAAAGAAAAAAGCGGCGCATATCCAAAATAATTCAGTTTTTGAGGGTTGAGAATGATAGGCTCAGAAAAATAAACTTTGCAGTATATTCTTGAGCCTACCAGAATTACAACGTGCGATTGGTTACTCCTACTTTTTTGTGCCTGTACATGATATTTCTGCGCATCTTGTGCCATCAGGTTGGGTATAGTGTATCTCAACACAATTACTCCAGCCTTGTATCGGCCAACCGCCTACGTGTATAAGCTGAGACCAATTACTACTACACGGGCCTAGAGAGGCCGCATCAGCGGTTGTGCTAGCGCTCAATACTCCGAGCCCCATGAAGGCCAAAACGGCCAATACTCTTAAAGTTTTCATTTTTCTTTGTGGAATTTAAATGTTCAAATAAACAGATAAACTTTGAGCAACAGAACCGCCCAAAAACGACCCTCCGAGAGAGTACGCCCACAAAGGTAAAGGTAAAGGTAAAGGTAAAGACTGCCAAATTTTTAGGCAACTATTTTTTTTAACGTGCGTTTGCTGCTCCTATCGCGGCTTTTGGGCAAATCTATAAGGTTTCATCGGTTTCTCGAAACCGAAGCACAAGCCCTTAATGGTCTTTCATAACGCGGTGGGCGAGCCAGCATTGTACATATTTTCTTTTTTGTATAAAGTGATACGATTGTTTATCTTTGCGGGCATTTTTAGCGTGCTATCCTGAAACTTTGGGCAAAAAGGCCACAGAAGACTAACGAGAACCATAAAAAAACAAGAATAAAAATAGGAAAGAACTAAATCTATGAAAAATAAGTACGATTTTGAGGACGAAGATAATCTATTTGAACACCATCACCTCCTGGTAGATGCTGGGCAGGCCATGATGCGGGTGGACAAGTTCCTGACTATGCGTTTACCGAGCGTTAGCCGCAATAGGATTCAAAATTCTCTGACAGCTGGTTTCATTACGGTTAATGGCGCGCCTTGCAAAAGCAGCTATAAAATACGCCCCGCCGACGACATTCTGGTTAGGCTGCCCGAGCCACCACGTATCGAAGAACTTTTAGCAGAGAATATTCCGCTGAATGTTGTTTATGAAGACGAGGAGCTGATAGTTATTAACAAGCCTGCGGGCTTAGTCGTACACCCCGCTACCGAAAACTGGCACGGTACTTTGGCCAATGGTATTCACTATTATTTAATTCAACAAGGCTTACCCGGATTTTGCGGTTTGGTTCATCGCATAGACAAAGATACAACGGGGCTAATGGTGATACCTAAAACCGAGTTTTCGCGCACGATGCTTGCCAAACAGTTTTTTGACCACAGCATAGAACGCACCTACAACGCGCTCGTTTGGGGCGAGGTGAGCGCAGAAAAAGGAACTTTCCGTGGCAACATCGCACGAAGCCCACAAAACCGAAAAGTAATGGCTGTTTTTCCTGATGGCGGCGAAGTAGGCAAAGTGGCTGTTACACACTACAAAGTACTCAAGCGCTTTCGCTACGTAACGCTTATGCAATGCAATCTTGAAACAGGCCGAACGCATCAGATAAGAGTGCATTTTAAAGCCAACGGGCACCCACTTTTTGGCGACCCTACTTACGGCGGCGACCGCATTTTGAAGGGAACTGTTTTTTCTAAATACAGCGCTTTTATTGAGAAATGTTTTGGCACTATGCCGCGTCAGGCGCTTCATGCTAAATCATTAGGCTTTGTACATCCAAGCACTAAAGAGTTCATGCAGTTCGACTCCGAACTCCCCCCCGATATGCAGGCTTTACTAAAAGCCTGGAGTGCTTACACACAGCAAGATGATTAGAACTACCCAAGGGCTGCCTAAATATAAATTTTCCGTAACTCACTCTCTACCATTCTAATACGCTCTATTATCATGGGGTCGTCCGGGGTGTCTTCTTTGTATTGATTGACGTGAATACCACGCAAATAGAGCTTGGTTTCAATCAAGCGCCTTGATAGCGGGTCTCCGTGAGAGAAATCAGCAATCATTTGCTCCAGTAGAATTTTTATAGTGCCTTTCATCGCATTCAATTTGTTTAAATATTCATAAATAGTTTGGTGGCAATCTGAATAATTAGGTATGATGAAGTAGCTGCTTGTTGCTGCAAATGTAATATTATTTATTTTAAAAATCATACTGAGCAGATGAAAAAAATAATTAAATCTTTTAAATTAATTAAAATAAGGTTTAGCTAGTATTTATTTCTTACAAAACATACTTTAAATCTGTGTAAAAATTATTGATTGATGAGCCACCAAAGGCTTTTTTAGCCCAAAAACCTTAATACGACAATGAGGGTAACTATAATAAAGGTGCTCAATTTTTAAAAATACTTCTATTTACCACACTTTAAATCTTACACATTCGGGTCAGTGTATGCACCCAGAGCTTCTTTGTAGGCTTTGAGGCAGCGTTCGCGGGCAAAAGTGTGTTCTACTATGGGCTTTCCATAATTTCCTTGCAGAATTTCGGGCACCCATTTTTTGATGTAACTCATTTTAGGGTCAAATTTTTCGGCTTGGCTCATTGGATTAAAAATTCTAAAATAAGGTGCTGCATCACAGCCCGAGCCAGCCGCCCACTGCCAGCCACCATTGTTAGCCGAAAGGTCAAAGTCCAGCAACTTTTCAGCAAAATAAGCCTCGCCCAAGCGCCAATCGAGGAGCAAATGTTTGGTCAAAAAGCTCGCTACCACCATACGAACGCGGTTGTGCATAAAGCCCGTTGCGTTTAGCTCGCGCATACCAGCATCTACAAGCGGGTAGCCAGTCTGTCCTTGACACCAGCGCTCAAAGTCATGGGTCGCATCGCGCCAACGAATGCGGTCGTAAGCGGGTTTGAAAGCCCTTTTTTCTACGTGTGGAAAGTGCCAGAGTATCATCATATAAAAATCTCGCCAAATCAGTTCATTCACAAACGTTTCGCTTAGCGGGCCAGCATAGCGAAGAAGCTCACGTACGCTGATAGTACCAAAGCGCAAGTGTAGGCTTAAACGTGAAGTACCTCTTTGGGCGGGAAAATCACGCTTAGCAGCATAGTTTTGAACAATATCAGTATCAAATAGTGCCTTAGGAAAATCAGTGCTTGTAAGCTCGAAGCCCATGCTGCTTAGTTCAGGTAATGGAAGAGGTGCTGTAAGTAATAAATGCGTAATATATATATCGCAAGAATACTTTTTTTGATAAAAATTGCTCATTTTAGCACGCCAGCGCTTGCTGTATGGTGTAAAGACAGTATATGGCTTACCGTCCGGTTTCAAAACCTCGTCTTTCTCAAAAACACATTGGTCTTTATAAGTTTTGAACTCCAATTGCTGGCTAGCCAAAAGCTCCCGAACGTTTGCGTCACGCTTAATAGCATAAGGTTCGTAATCGTGGTTTGCAAAAACCGTTGCTACCTTATAGCTTTGCAGTATTTCATTCCAAACAGCTATTGGCTCACCATACTTTACAAGCAAAGTACTGCCCAATTTTTCTAGCTCCTGCTGCAAATTTTGTAGGCTGTGATGAATGAACTGCACACGCCTGTCGTGTTTATTTGCAAGCGCATCAAGAATGGTTTTATCAAAAATAAACAGGGGCAACACGCTTGTTTCATGCTTTTGGGCATCTTTGAGCGCATGGTAGAGAGCGGCGTTGTCGTGCAGGCGTAAGTCGCGCCTCAGCCAGATGATATTGATTTTTTTATCAGAAAGAGGCATTTCAATAAAAGACACAGGGCGTACAATAAAATTTAGACTAGATTGGGCTAGAGAACTATCAACTCATAACAACAAGCTTGCTTAGAATTTGTTTAGTTTTGTGGAGGCATCATTTGGTCTAATTTTGTCAAGAAAAGAACGAGTCGTTTATTAAAATCGTCTTTTCCGCAGAGTTGAGGGGGTTCTGAACGAAATCAAGCGCTTAAATTAACCTCTCTTGAGTCGTCAAAAAGCCCTTTTTGAGTGTCTTGAGTTCCAAACGCCCTCTTTTCACTTTTGTAGAGGCCATTTTCTCGCGTTTTCAAATAACTTTTTGCCAAATGCCTTATATCTGATTTTTTGACTAATGATTGTTTTTCTACAATTTATTGGGCGTTCCCGCTTCGCGGTCGTTCGTCTTTGGGCTTCGCTTCGCTTCGGTGCTACGCACTAAACCCGCCGCCTCTCTAACGCAGATACAAGCCAATAGACGCACTCAATAACAAAAAAAAGAGATAAAGTGGCAAACCCGCTTGATGCCTCAAAATTGCTTTTGTCCTATTTTGCCTTAGCCCTAGCACGACCGTATCATAGCCGTATCATAGCCGTGTCATAGCCGTAGTTGGCCGTACTTTAAAAGTAAAGCCCCTATCTTAGAAAAGTACAATTATTCGCTTCCTAAAACTTGCATCTCTCAGAAAGGCTAATTAATAGCTTGTTTTTTTGAAATAATTTAAGCGTTCAAAGTAGTTTTTCAACAAAAAAAAACGATATTTGAGCCGAACTTCGCAAAGATTATTTGGTGAACCCAATTCTTGAGGTTAAAACAACTAAAATTTGTGCTCTACCACAATCCAAACAGTTTGTTATGAAAGCACTTTTCCGAACACAGCACCTTAGTAAAATACCCGTATTTATGAATTTTTCAGCGTTTAGTATGCTCCTTTTGGTCGTTTTGGGTCTGACTTACACAACAGCCCATGCCCAAGATGAAGACCCCAATCAGTACTTCAAAAACGGCATGGAGAATATCAAAAAGGCCGATTATTTGGGCGCTATACGCGAATTTTTATATGCAGTTGGTACAAAGCCAGACTTTGCCGACGCATATTACCAACTGGCTGTGGCTAAGGAGCTTTTGGCCAAAAAAGAGGGCTATATCAGCACAGAGTACTGCCAAGACCTTATCAACGCCATGAAGCACGGCAATTCGGCTGCCGCCGATATGCTGCTAAAGAGTTGTGGGGCAGAATGTTTTAATATAAACGTGGCTTTTAATGAGCCTGAAAAGGTCTTTTGTGCGGACTTTACGGCTAGCGACATCAGCGACCTGCCCGAGGGCATGGAAAAATTAGAGTTCCTGTCTAGCCTTATCCTGGCAGACAATAGCTTTGAAAAGCTCAGCGATAAGTTCGGAAAACTGCCTTACGTGGTTACGATGGATTTATCCAGCAACAAAATTACGAACCCAGGCAACGCATTAGGTAACATGACACGCCTCACCGACCTTAACCTGAACGATAATGCGGTAATAGCCCTACCCGACAACATTGGCCAGCTCAAAAATTTACGCGCTTTGCAGCTCCGCAACAACTTCTTGACTGACCTGCCCGCGTCTTTTGCACAACTCACCAATTTACGCGAACTAGACCTCTCCACCAATGAGCTGAGCAAAGTTCCAGCTGCGCTCTTGGCGCTCAAAAACCTCAAAAAGTTAGACTTGTTCGGTAGCCAGCTCTCAGATATCGACAAACAAACCCTCAAAAAAGCCCTGCCCGATACGCAAATTAATTTCTAAAGAAGCAGTATTCTGTATTAAATTTTTGATTATCAACGATTAAATAAGCCTCCCTCAACAAAGAAAAAGAGTGCTTATCAAAATTTTAAAAATAAATTTACGCACTTGTTTTGGTTTATAAAGAGTCTATCTCTATTATTGTGGCCATAAACTATCCGAAATGGATTTTAAAGTCAGTTTTGTTTCAAATTATCATTTAAAGAGTTCATTACAATGAGCAAGACAACATCAGGCCCTTCACAGGCAAGCTCCATGTTCGCACTGATTACTATTCCAGTAATTATTGTTATTTGTATTTTGCTGTACTTATTCGTACTCGGCAACCCTTCAAACTTCCAAGACGGCGACCCTAACAATCACCCACTTCCGGGCAATTATTTAGGTATCGTTTACAAAGGCGGTCAGATTGTACCTATTCTTATGGCTTTCTTTTTGATGGTAATTGTGTTTAGCGTTGAACGCTTCCTGACTATTACTCGTGCAAAAGGCGCTGGCTCTATTTCAGTATTTGTTCGCAAAATTAAATCTAATTTAGAAACTGGTAACGTTACTGGTGCTATTGCAGAATGCGACAAGCAAAAGGGGTCGGTGGGCAACGTTATCCGCGCCGTATTGGTCAAGTACAAAGAAAATTCAGATGCTGCCAAAGCTGAAAAAACTCGCCCTGCTGACATGGTTGGCAACTCTGGCGGTACTATCGTAGTGGCAGACATTCAGGACAAAGAACAACGTATGGCCTCTATCCAGAAAGAATTGGAAGATTCTACCTCTTTGGAGCTGCCTATGCTTGAAAAAAACCTCACCATCATTGCAACGCTCGCATCGGTAGCTACCCTTACTGGTCTTTTAGGTACTGTAATTGGTATGATTAAGGCTTTTGCCGCTCTTGCTACTGCTGGCGCACCAGATGCTACCTCACTCGCAAACGGTATCTCAGAAGCTCTTATCAATACAGCTTTAGGTATTGCTGCTTCGGCCTTTGCCATCATCTTCTACAACTACTTTACGAGCGAAATTGATTCTTTGACTTATAGCATTGATGAAGCTGGCTACAGCATTCTCCAAAGCTACTCTGTAAAGCACTAATTCTCTCCTGATTGAACAAAGCCTGATGTATGGAACTATGTGTAACTTTAAAGGTTACGCATAGTTCTGGGGCTGTAGCCAACTCATTCACTTATAGCTTTTAATTACATTTGCAATATGCCTAAGGTCAAAATTCCTCGCAAAAGTATCTCTCTGGATATGACTGCTATGTGCGACATGGCTTTTTTGCTGCTTACGTTCTTTATGTTGGCCACTAAGTTTAAGCCACAAGAACCTATTACAGTAGATACGCCTTCTTCAATATCCGAAATTCCGATTCCTGATGCCGATATTCTTTTGATACAAGTAGATAAAGAAGGGCGTGTGTTTTTTGGAGTAGATGGCCAACACTTTCGTCCTGCCGTGCTAGACCGCATCGCCTCGGTTTATAATGTGCAGTTCAATGACAAAGAAAAATATGAATTTTCTTTGATTGAAAGTTTTGGAACTCCTGTTGCTGGCCTCAAGCAATTCTTGAATATGCCAGTAGACCAGCGCGCCAAAATCAAGCAGCCGGGTATCCCTACAGACTCTCTCCAAAATGAGCTGAAAGAATGGGTTATGAATGCCAGAAGAACGAATCCTAAGTATAAAATTGCTATTAAGGGCGACGAGGGTGCAGACTACATGACCATGAAAAAAGTAATTGCTACGCTGCAAGACCAGAATATCAACCGCTTTAATTTGGTAACAAGCATTGAAAATAAGCCAGGCGGTGCTGCGGAAGCAACTAGTGCTTCCAAAGAATAAATATTCTTAAAAATAATTATGGAAGAGTTTATGGAAACCCCAAAACCGAAGCATCTATATTGCAACAAGGCACTAGGATTTTTATAACTCTAACCACCAAAAAATATGTTTCATTGCTTAAACTGTTAAGAAAATGGCAGAAGTAGACTCCGGTTCCGGGGGAGGGGACGGTAAAAAACGGACAAAAAAAGTATCTACCAAAATTGACATGACCCCCATGGTAGATTTGGCCTTTTTGCTTATTACGTTCTTCATGCTGACGACGACCATGAATAAACCAAAAACCATGGAAATCAATATGCCTGATAAAACCACTGATAAGCAGACAATGGACGTAAAGGCCTCTGAATGTTTAACCATCATTTTGGGCGAAAGCAACAAAGTGCACTACTACGAGGGCGTAGTAGAAGCTTCCACTGCGCTAGAAACGACTGACTTTTCGGACGAGGGCATCAGGAAAGTTATCCTTAAAAAAGGACAAGAACTAAAAGGCATCGGCAAAGTACCCATCGTTATCATTAAGCCTATGGACAAGTGCAACTACAAAAACGTAGTAGATATCTTGGACGAAATGCACATTACCTCCATGAAAAAGTATGCAATTGTTGAACTCTTTGAGCAAGACAGACAGCTTTTGAAAGAGCGTTTAAACATTGTTATTTAAAAATAATTTAGTTCAATTATTTAAAACACTTAGCTCCATGTCTAATAAAAACTACGAAAAGCTCTCTATAGACGAGATTGTTTTTGAGGGACGCAACAAGACCTATGGTGCTTACGACCTGCGCCTAATTTATCCAAACCACATCAACCGTGCTTTGATAATTGCGGCTATTCTTTTCGTGCTCTTTTTGGTAGGCCCTATGATTTATAGCAAGGTCATGCCTGAAGGCGACGAAGACGAAATGCAGGTTGTAGAGTTGGCAGACCTGCCACCACCACCGCCTACTGACCCCGAAACCCCACCACCACCAGAACTGCCACCACCACCGCCAGTTGTAGAAACTATCAAGTTTGTGCCACCTGAGCCTAAGCCTGATGAGCAAGTTCAGGAAGAAGAAGTGCCAGACCAAACTGAACTCGAAGACAAGCAAATTTCAACTGTAACGCAAGAGGGCGACCCAAACGCAAACCCTGATGAGGTTATTGTTGAAGATGGCCCACGCGAGGAAACAAAAGTGGTGGAAGTGCAAAAAGAAGAAGAGTTCTTCTTGGTTGTGGAGCAGTCTGCCGAGTTTCCTGGCGGTGCAGGCGCTCTCAATAAGTTTTTGAGAAAGAATTTGAAGTATCCAAAAACTGCTTCAGAAAACGGGATAGAGGGTAAAGTTATTTTGCAGTTGTCTATTGAGAAAAACGGTACGATAGGCAAAGTAGATGTTCTCAAATCTCTTGGCTATGGTTGTGATGAGGAGGCCGTTCGCGTGGTAAAATCTATGCCAACCTGGAAACCTGCCAAGCAAGCTGGCAACGCTGTCAGGCAGAAATATACACAGGTTATTACTTTCAAGTTAGCAGAATAATTACTCTTTTTTTGTTTTGCGTCCTCAAAAGGCCGTCTGGATAATTTCAGTCGGCCTTTTTTAAGTCATTAACAACAAACAAGACGACGGTTGTATGTTAGATTTTTTATTTGCTAATGAAACATATCAGTTCGCCTGTATTGCTTTAGCTGCCTTTGGGGCTTCTCTATTAACCTTTTTTTCAGGCTTTGGACTTGGCACTCTGCTTTCGCCTGTCTTCTGTCTATTTTTTGAGTTAGAATTGGCTATTGCTATGACTGCCCTGGTGCATTTTAGCAATAATTTGTTCAAAATTAGCCTGATATTCCGTTCAGCCGATAGGAAGATAGTACAAAGCTTTGGGCTTGGCTCTATCGTGGGGGCTATTCTGGGCGCTTTGCTGCTGCAAAATTTAGCTATGCTACCAGATTTTACTTCCTCTGGCTTGAGTTTTTCGCCGCTTAAAGTTCTGCTAGGCTTACTTATTCTGATATTTGTAGGTTTTGATATAGCGCCTAAAGCCCAAAAATGGACTTTTCCTGTTAGTTATTTGCCACTAGGCGGTTTGTTAAGTGGCTTTGTTGGAGGGCTCTCCGGGCATCAAGGGGCGCTTCGTTCTATGTTCCTATTAAAATTAAACTTAGAGAAAACAGCATATATAGCTACTGGTGCAGCCATTTCCTGCATGATAGACTTCAGTCGTTTGGGGGTTTACATCACGAAATGGTCTGATAGTTTTGATATCATACCACTTTATTGGCTTTTGGGTGCTACTTTGGCTGCCTTTGCAGGGACGCTTTGCGGACGTTATTTTTTAAAAAAAATGGTGCTTGCTTATTGCCATTGGCTAACAGCTATCATGCTGTCTATTATAAGTATTTTATTGATATTTAACTACTTATAATTTTTTATATTCTAAGTCCCAGCATTAGAATATCATCTCTTTGAGGTAAACCAGCTGCATGGTCTTTGAGGGCTTCTTCAAGTGCTTTCTTTTGTCCAAGCATTGGTTTATGTGCATTCTCTATCAGTATTTTTACCATACGCTGCTTACCGAAACGCTCTCCTCTAGGGTTATTTTGGTCAGTGAGGCCGTCAGTACCTAAGTAAAGCAATACGCCTTTAGGCAAACGCATTGTTATTTTTTCAAATGTTTTGTCTTCATTTTGTTTTCCACCCAGCGACTTTCGCGTGCCTTTTATGATTTCATACACCTTGCTATCGGGCTTGATATAAATCATTGCATTCCTTGCACCACTAAAAAGGCATTCTGTATGGTCATCATCTTGTTTGGTCAGGCGCACAATGCTTGCGTCCATGCCGTTGTTGTTACCGGTTTCGTCTTGGCGCAATATTTTTTTGATGTCCAAGTGCAAGGCATTCAAAATATCTTGAGGTTCTGTAAGTTGCTCACTAACCACGATTTTATCGAAGAGTGTTTTGCCGATAATGGTCATAAAAGCGCCCTCAACTCCATGTCCTGTACAGTCTATAGTGGCTATGACAACGTGTTTGTGGACGGCATCAATCCAGAAAAAATCGCCTGAAACAACGTCACGCGGCATATTGATAATGAAGTGCTCGCCCATTAAGGCAGTAACTTCATTAGGGCGCGGAAGGATACTCCTCTGTATGTGCATAGCCGCATTAATACTAGAGGTAATTATCTTACTTTTGTCTTCTAACTCGTTGTTTTTTAATGAAATAGCCTCTCGTTGAGCCAAAATTTCTTCTTGCTTAATCTGTAATTCTGCATTTTGTGCCAGAATTTCTTGGGCTTGTGTGCGCAGGGCTTGGTTCTGTTCATTAATCTGGCTTTGTTGATGCTTTAGCCTCTTGTTAGATTTGTTGGAATTCCAAAGAAAGTAAATAACGAGTGCTAGAATGACAACAATAAGCGAAATAACCACGGTCAAGATGGTGTTTCTAAACTTATTCTGCTCTAACTCTTGCAAACGTCGCTGGTTTTCTTGCTTAGCTGCAAGTTCTGATGCTATTCTTGCGTTTTTTTCGCTCTCTCTTTCAGAAATAAGCCTTTGATTTTCAGCGCGTTCTTTTTCAGAAAGTAGTTTTTGATTTTCAATAATTCCTTGCTGTTCATCGGCTATGGCTTTTTGCTTGGTAATCTCCAAAAGCTGTTGTATACGCTGTTTTTCTGCTTTTTGTACGTCTATTCTACTCTCTTGGAGTTCCTGTTCTTGCTTGAGGCGTGCCACTTCCGCTTTACGTAGCGCCAACTCTTGCTCTTGCTTATTGCGCTCTAGCTCCGACTGTTTGAGCTGCGCGTCTTGGCGTTCGCGCTCTGCAATCATATTCTGAATTTCATTTTCTTTGCGTTCTGCCTCTACTTGCTTGGCCAAAAGTGCCTGCTGAGCAGCACTCTCCTGTTTAGCCAATTTTTCTTTGAGGTTCTGAGCGAGTTGGTAGTAACGCTGGGCATCTGCCAAATTTTCTTCACGCTGATTGATGTCATACAAAAGCAAGTAGGCATTAATGAGCGCATCATTGGCCGAAGTGCCATCGGCTTTTTCAATCGCCTTGTTTGCATTGATAACCGCCATTCGCGTATCATTATTCAGATAATAGTTGACTGCTATGTAATTATGAATACGCGCCTGCTGCGGCATATCTTTCAGGCTTTCAGCCATTTTGAGTGCGTCAAGGTAATGTACTTGTGCAGTACGGTATTGTTTAATATTCGTATAGCTTACGCCCATATTCAATAGATAAGCAATTTGTGTTGCTTTACTGACGTTCTGGTTACTTCTGCTCATATCTTGCACTTTTGTAAAGTATTCAAGACTTTTGCTATTGTCATTGAGCTCACGATAAAGATAGCCAATGTTATTGTAAAGCTCCATGACCTCATTTTTGGGCGTGGCTGCCGTCAAGAGGCTTTCTATCTTGAGATTATAGTCCAATGCTTGGGCAATTTTTCTTTGCTTTTGGAATATCTGAGCCACTTTTTTATAAATTTCTACTCGTTCATTACTATTTGCGCCCTGCTCCATTTTAAGATAGTAAAGGAGAGCTTGCTCTTGCTGATTGAGCTGCAAATGGGAAGTAGCCAAACCCTCATAAATGCTATTCGTGAGTTCACGGGAGGGGTCTTCCTGACCACAATTCAGTGCTTTTTGGTAATATTCTATGGCTTTTGTATAGCTACTGGTAGCCTGATAGGCTTTGGCAATCGTACGTGTAGCAGCACATTTTTCTTCAGTTGTTTGCGCACTACGCAAGTTCTCAAACAGTTCGGCAGAAATCTGCGCGCAAACTTTTTGAGTATTTACGAAGAGTAACAACACTATGAAAAAAACACCAAGACGCATTTATTTGGATTAAAGCACTTTTTTATGAATTATTCAAAACGATAAGCGAGTTCAAAGCCTACATAACGGTCGTCCAGGGGCATAGGAGCATGGCCGCCATAATAGGGCTGATAAACCATATAGGGCTGGTTCAATAAATTTGATACTAATAACTTAACCAATAAGCGCTTTTTCAAAAGCTCCGCATTGACCGTTGCACTAAGCATATACCTAGCATCGTGCTTAGTTGTCTCAAAAATGGTGCTAGAAACTGTACTTTCTAAGGCAGACCTAAGAGATTGTGCATGGCGCGGCCCGATAATGGTCATGTTTGAGGAGAAGGACAACCACTTTTTTAGAGTGATATAGCCACCAAAATTAACTTTTGTGCCTGGTAGTGCTAAAAAATTGCGTCTGTTGGCAGAAATAAAATCAGGAGAGGTTTTGGTGCCTGGTTGGCAGTAACTTAAATTAAAAAAGCCGCCGCCTTTATCAAAACGTGCATTGGCCTCGGCTTCTAGGCCCAAAGATTGAACACGCCCAAAATTTTGGTAGGAATTATTCCGACCAATATACGTAATAGGTCTATCAATATTGATATAAAAGGCATTGGCGCGTGCCGAAAGGCGTTTAGAAAACCTGCGACCTATTTCTATTTCAAGCGTATTGGATATTTCGGGCACCATGTTAGAGGCGCTAAACTGCCTAGAATAGGCCTGCCATATCAAAGGAATGCGGTAGGCATAACCATATAAAAACTTGGCGTTCCAGCCCTTTTGATAGTACGTAAAACCTATACGCGGTGCTAGCGCGTCGCCAAAAGGAGTAACTTCGGACCTGATGCCTAAATTGAAGCCAATAAAGCCTATTTGCTTATTTACTTGCATAAAGGCATAGCGCGACACTTTTGTAACGCGGGAGGCTGTATCAGCAACATTAGAACTTAGCTGCAAACCAGGTTCGCCTGATATACCACGACTCCGCGTACTATTTACCTGCAAGCCCGCGCCGATAACTATTTCACCCTTAGGAATAATGTAGTTAAGGTTAAGTTGTGGTTGCAACTTAGTACTGCGTGCTTTGGCATTTTGCCAATAGTTGCTCACATCAAAAACCACCAGTTCCTTCTTTGCAGAATCAAAAAACAGTAGGGGCGCGGAAGACGTAGAAATAGCATTGCCTATACCGCACTCAAAAGAAGGAGTCAGCGTTGTTTTGCTGCTCAGTGGAATTTTGTATTTTGCAAAGTAGTTGTCATTATAATTGGATAACTCGTTCTCTTGGTATGTGCCATTACTAAAATTAGGTATAGCTGTATAATAATCTAAAGCATTGTGGTAAAGTAATACTCTATTATAGGCGAGGTCAAAATTTTTGAGGCGCGCTTTGATGTTTATATGCTGCCATTGTTTGTAACTATTTTTCGTACCCATCTGGTAGCTCGTTCCGTAGTAGTCTGCATAGGTACGTGTGGAGAGTGGCCAGTTTTGTTGCCCAATATTTACAAAAACTTCCTTATCGTTGTTATTGGTGTAGCCAACCGAAATGTTTCCGCCAAAAGCAATGTCTTTTCCTTGCAAGGCACCGTGAGTTTCTATGAGAACACCCTTTGTCCTTTTTGTGATAACATTCACCACGGCCACTTCGGCAAAACCGCCATAAATAGCGCCACCAGGCCCTCTAATAATCTCTACACGCTCTATCATGGCAGCTGGTACTACACCAAAAAAATTGTAGTTGCCGTAGCCATAACAGTTGATTGGCTGGCCGTTGATGGTCAGGAGCGCCTTTCCCTCATGCGCCCAAATCCCTCTAAAGCCTAGGCCAAACAGCGAAAGAACATCTATACCATATTCAAATCCTGGTACAAGTCGCAAAATATCGGTCAGGTCGCGGCAGCCATAGTGCAAAATATCTCTTTCCGTGATAACTGAAATGATAGAGGGCGCTTCCTCTAGGCTTGTTTCTGAGCCTGTTGCAATCGTAACAGAGAGTTCTTCGTCTTCCGCCTTTTTCTTTAATAAATTTTCTATTTCAGGAATATAAAGATTTGACAATGAGTCTTTTTGGGCATAAACCACCCATGAACTATTTAGCAAACATAGCAAGCAAAAAATAAAAAGTTGTATAAATCTACTCATCGCGAATTAGCCTGTCCTTGTTTTTGGATTAAAATTTGATGTAGTGCTTGCGAACATTAGGCCAAGTAGTATTTTTTATTTGATATATCCAAACAAAAAGTCTAATTTTTTGTTAAAGCTCCAAAAACTGCATCAAGGCATTTGCCAAAATTAGCCATGTACCATATCATATTTCAAGATAAATATGCCGAAGCGAGTGTAGATTCTGCAAAACGAACACTCAAACTCGTCAGTAAATCCTCATTTATACCAGCCGTAGAGTTTCAGAGAATCTTTGGGTTATTGGCCGAGATAGTTCCAAAAGCCAGTATTGACAAATTTATTTTTGATAAACGCTCTTTAACCGTATTTCATCAGGCTTCTATGGCGTGGTATCATGTTTTTTGGAAGAAGGATATGCTCAAGTACGGCCTCAAAAAGCACGTTAAACTGCTCCCTGATGATATTATTTTCAGAAAATCAGTAGAAATAGGCCGCCATAAAATCATGCAAGAAAACCCCGACCATATTTTGGGGCAACTCACGATTCTTTATGTAGAAAGCATGGAGGAAGCTGAGACAGTTTAGCTTTATCCTTTTTTATTAACGCGCTCGAGAAAGGCTTTCATGCCCGACTTAATGTTTTTTAAGTTTCCGCCAAGCCCTTCCGTGTTTACATAAACCGTGTTGTGCTCTCCTGCTATTTCGTGGGCAGGGCGTGTGTCGGTATAGTAATAAGCGGCAATGGACTTTCGCGAAATATGGGGCGGTGTATTGAGCGGTTTGGGGTGTCCATGAAAGGACACTTCGTTGGTTTCAAAAATAACGCAGCGGTTGAAGTCTGGTGCAATGTAGGCTAACTGCTGGCTGGTTGGTAAGTCCCAAAGTTCTAAAAACCCGTTGTAATCTTGCGTCCAATCCTTGTTCATGTAAATTAGAATATTCAGGCGACGGTGCTGTTTGGTTTCGGGGTGGTAGTTAAAATCCACGTGTACGTCCAGAAAAGCCCCTTTTAAGGATTGATGCAAGCCTCCACCAAAGAGTTTGGCATCGGGCTTGAGGTCGTCAATTTTTGTTATCTCGGAAATTATTGAAAGCAAACGCTCGCTGTTGAGTTCTGCAAAAACTTGTTGCAAGAGCGGGTCTTCAAAGCTGGTAAGCGCATATTTGTTTTTCTGATTGATGTAGGTTGTGCCGTCCCAGCTACCTTTAGTTACGTCTGGATAGGCGGCCAAAATGCGTTCTGCTGCCTCTGGGCAAAAAAAACTTTCAAAACAAAGCCATTTAAAAGGCTTCTTAGGGTCATTAAACTCTGCTTTGAGTTGTTCTTTTATACTATTAAGTCTTTCAAAATCAATCAGTTCAGACATAATTAATTTGATTTCTGTGTAAAACTTTTGGAAGAATATAACAAGACTAAAAACCTAAATTTTGATGCGCTAAATCTAAATAGCGTCCCTTTTGTTTTTGACAATATCCAACAAAAGTTCGCGAGCCCGATGGAGCTGCGCCTTGACTGTTCCTAAAGGAGAGTTCAGCCTCTCTGCAATTTCTTCGTAAGAAAGTTCTTCAAAATAACGCAGTTCTACCAATTGACGGTATTTGGGAGGCAACAAAGCCACAAACTCTTGCACCAAAATAACCTTTTGGTTTTTGATAGCGCTCTCTTGTGGGTCTAGGCTGCCGTCTTTCACGTCTAAATTCAGCGATTCACCACTATCGTTGGTATAAGAGCTATGGATACTCAATATTTCCAACTTCTTTTTGCGAATAAAATCAATGCAGTTATTTGTGGCGATACGGAAGAGCCATGTGCTAAAAGTATAGTCTTTTTTGAAGTTTTTTAAGCTCTTAAAGGCTTTTGTAAAGGCTTCTATGGTCAGGTCTTCAGCATCATCAGCGTTCTTGACCATTTTTAAAAGCATAAAATATACAGAATTTTTATAACGCATCATCAACTCGCCAAAAGCTTTGTCATCACCAGCTACGGCCTTGTCAATGAGGTCAAAATCCTTGAGAGCTTTATTAGAAAAGCTCCTTTTGGAATCTAAGTCAAAATCGTCTTCTACTTCCATTTTACGGGCTTCTTGCGCAAAAATTCAAACAGATTCACAAAATAATAGAAAATATTAGCCAAATCAAATATAAATATCAAAAAGATTGATAAATTTATATGCAAACGCTTTGTGAGCGTATTGAAAGCCCAGCCCAAAAGCACAAAACGACAGCCAAGCGCGCCGAAAAAAACAATTGCCCAAAAGTAGCTAAAAGGCAAAAAATACAGCCCTGTAAGCAAAGCCCAGCTTACCCAGAATGAAGCCTGAAGCAAGCCCAAGCGCCACAAGTGTTTTGGCAGATAATGCTGCCCAGCGTTGAAATGTCGTCGTTTTTGTTGCCGCCAAGCAGCATAATTGGTAGGTGCTTGAGAAAAAGTAAGCGCTTCTTTGTCAAGCACATAACTAGTGTTTTTGTCATTAGCATATTGCCCCACGAGTAGGTCATCGTCTCCTCCACGCACACTCTGCCAGCGAGAAAGCCCGCCCACGCGCTCAAAGAAGGCCTTGCGGTAGGCTAAGTTACGACCAACGCCCATGTAGGCGTAACCGGTATGTGCAGCAGCTAGGTATTGCGCAGCCGTCATAAGTGTTTCGTACTGAATGAATTGGTTAAGCCATGTGCTTGCTATCTTGTAAGGTGAGCAGCCCAAAACTATCTCTATTTGAGGCTCAACAAAGGGTTCCTGCATTTTTTGAATCCATAAGTTGCTGCTAGGCAAACAGTCCGCGTCTGTCAGCAAGATGATATCGTTTTTTGCTGCTTTTATTCCTAGCGTGAGTGCATTTTTTTTGCCGTCCCAGTCCCCAATATCACCTTGAATATGAATGATTTTTAACGGCTCGTATTGGCTTTGCCAATGATTTAGTATGCTCTCAGAACTATCCTCAGAGCGGTCATTGACGAGTATTATCTCAAAATGTGGGTAGTTTTGCGTGCAGAGTGCTTTTAATAAATGCGGCAGATTATGGGCTTCATTTCGGGCTGCAACAACCACACTTACAGGCAGTTGTTTGTTAATAGCAGCAGGTTCTTGTGTTGGCCGGTCCAAGTGCCGCAAAATCATTAAAAAGGCCATTTGCAAGAGCCATAGAAAAGCCCAAACAATACCCAAAAACAGACAGACTGTAAACATTGAGGTATTTTCTTTGTTGAACGGAAATAATTGCTTGCCTACAGGTCGTTTGGTGCTAAAACGAAAAAACCCACATACAGCGGGCTTTTTCGTTTTACTTTAGTTGTTGGGGCATTAGAAAAAAACTATTGACCTTCGGCCTTTACAGTGCCTTTAATGTGCAATACAGCAGCACCCTCGGCAATGTTGGCATTTACGGTTACTGTTTTGTGGAAGTCTCCGGCAGCAGCGGCATTAAAAGTTGCTGAAATTTCAGCAGACTCGCCTGGTGCAATTGGTTCGGTAGGAAACTTTACGCCCGTACAACCACAAGAGCCGCGTGCATTAGAAACAATCATGGGCATTGTGCTATTGTTTGTAAACTTAAAAACAGCCGTTACTGGCTTATTTTGAGTAATTGAACCAAAATCATGCGTAGTCTTTTCCCATTTGAACGAGGCAAACTGGGTGGTGTTTTGCGCCATAGCAGCTGCGCAAGCCAAGAACATGAATAAGAACGATAAGAGCAGTTGTTTTTTCATAGAAGATAAAGAACTTAATAAAGATACGAATAGCATTTTATCAGTTAAACGTTGCAAAGGTACTTCTATGCTGATAATATGCTGTTAATGGAAATGTTAAAGTCTTGTTAAAGAGCCTTTTTTGTTGCTTATAAGCATAAAACTTAGAGCGCTTTACTATGCTGCAAAGTTACAAAAAAAGTTAAAATCCATATAAGAACGTACATAGTTTGTTCAGATTGTGTACTTTTGCTTATAAAAATATTAAAGTTCAAAAAGCGGATATGAACAAGAGCAGGATTAGTCTTTTCAAAGTTAGAATGATAATCGTTTTGATGAGCGTTGCGCTTGTAGGCTTAATAGCTTTGCAATATTATTGGATAAGCGGAGCGCTTCGTACCAACCGTGTGCGGTTTGAACAGGGTGTTTTTGAGGCTCTTACAGCCATTACAAATAGGCTAGAGCAACGTGAAAAAGTAAGCCAAACTCAAAAAGCAATTTATAGCTACATGGCAGAGGTTACGCGCCAAACAGGAGGAGTTACAGATTTCTTTTTTCAATGGGAGCGCGATATTCTGCACGGTAAAGTGAACGAACAAGGGGACTATCGCTTTAATAAAATTCCGCCCATGGAGCTAGAAAACCGAAGCCAACGCAAGAGTGTCCGTGTGGTTGATGGCGACCAGATGGTTACATTTGTGCTCAAAATGCTTGCTGACACTCCTCCTAGCATTGACAAACGCCTAAACTTTGTTCAGTTAGATAGCATTATACGAACTGAAATGCACAATAAAGGCATCAATACGGTTTGCGAGTTCGGTGTTTATGACCGCAGCACAGCGCGCTTGCACTTTTCGCGCCCCACCGACGACAAACAAAAGGTCTTTGCCTCTGGTTATAACATCAAACTTTTTCAGAGCGACCTTTGGAACAGTGAAAATTACTTAAACGTTTATTTTCCTGAGCGAGAAAGTTATTTATTTGGCCAAATGTCTGCTGTTTTGGTAAGCTCTGCTGCTTTTATTGGGCTAATCATTTTTTGTTTCGTAACAGCTATTTTTATGATTATTCGTCAAAAAAGAATTTCTGACGTTATCTATGACTTTATCAATAACATGACCCATGAGTTTAAAACCCCACTTACCAGCATCTCTTTGGCTTGCGAAATGATGCAAGATAATAGCATACAGCAACAAGAATCTTCTCGAAAGCGTTATTTACGCATTATCAAAGATGAGGGCGAGCGTTTGTTGATGCAGGTGGAAAAGGTTTTGGAAATTGCACGCCTAGACCGCAGCGAAATACAACTCAAGCTAGAGGAAGTAGAGCTTCATGAACTCATTGAAGACGCAATACAGCACGTTATTTTGCAGGTAGAAACCCGTAATGGGGTCGTAGAGCGGGACATGAGCACCAAGCCAAGCATCATAAAAGCAGATACAGCTCATCTGCTTAATGTCATTATCAATCTTTTGGATAATGCTAATAAATATTCAAATGAAACGCCGCACATTATTATTAAAACAGAAAACACCAAGCGCGGTGTTCGTATTCATGTCAGCGACCATGGGCAAGGAATAGCCAAGCTGGACATGGAGAGGATTTTTGATAAATTTTACCGTGTATCAACTGGTAACATTCACAATGTCAAGGGTTTTGGGCTGGGTTTAAGTTATGTTCAACGCATAGTGGAAGCCCACAAAGGGACTATAAACGTGCGGAGCGAAGTCGGTAAAGGCAGTAAGTTTACGCTCTTTTTGCCGTACAATCCAGAGGAGGTAAAGCTCTACGGAATTTGATGCGCAAGCGCCTAAGCCTTAACGCCAACAGTAAGTGCATACTGAACGCTTTGCCCTATTTCTATTTTACTGACGCTAATCAGCAAGTCCACGCTTTTTCTATCCTTTCGGAATGCCTGCGCCTCCGAAAACGATACTTGTAGTTTATCCTCGCGAGCGTGCTTGGAGAGGTTAGACAGTTGCGGAATCAATCTGCTAATGGGGAGTCCTTTTAACTCGTTCCGCGAGAAGCCAAAAACAGCCACAGCGTTGTTATTAAGTATTTCAATAGCACCCTGTTCGTTGGTAATAATAACAGCACAAGAATTATCATCAACAAAATGCGCTTGCACAGCCAACTGAGCACGTGTAATTTCCAGCTGTTTTTCAAGTTCTTCGCGTGTGGCCAAAAGCTCTTCTGTATTTTGGCGTAACTCCTCCTCTTGTGCATTCATGCGCTCGGCGCTTTCGCGTGTTTCTACCAAAAGCCTTGCAGTTCGTTGCGTCGTGATAACATTGCCGATAACAGAGGCCAAAATGGCAGCGGAGCGGTCTAGTAATGTGAGCTGTCTTTCGTTCAAATGCCCAAAAGAGGCCAGTTCCATGACACCGACAACAGCATCTTGGGTTTTGAGTGGCACAATAACCAAAGAAGAAGGCGCACTTTCGCCTAGGCCAGAGGATAAATCCAAATAATGGGGTGGAATATCGGTCATATAAAGTATTTCAGCATCTCGCGCTACCTCACCAATCAATCCTTCGCCTTTTTCTATGGTTTTTTTAGTGAATTTTTTACGTCCATAGGCATAACAAGCCTCCATGACCAACTGCTCGCTATTTTCGGACTGAATAAAAATCCCTCCCTGATGACAGCCAATATAGTTGATAAGCCGCTCTAAAACAGCATCGCAAAGTGTACTGATGTTATCATTATAGCGGCGCGTAGTATCGCCAATAAGAGACGTACCCTGATTAATCCAGTGGCGGTCGCGCTCTTGCTCTGCCATATTGCGTAAATTAAGCCGCATTTGCGTAAGGGCTTCGCCAAGCTCACCATTATTAAAAAAGGTACTGACCTCGTCGTTGAAGTTGCCTTCACGTACTTCATTTGCAAATTTTTTGATGCCGCGCAGTTGTTCCGTCAGTTGCTCTACGTCCAGAATAATGTCGTTAAATTCGTCACGGGTATGCACCATGCTAGTAGGCAAATCTCCTTTTTGCAGGGTGCTGATATACTCTCTGACCAAATGAATATGCGCAATCAGAGACTGAAGTGCATTTCTACTCCAATAAAGCGCCACAACCAGGACAATCACAAAGAAAATACCGAACTGCCAGTATAAATTCTTAATTTGTTCTTGTAAACTCTGCGTTTGGAGGACTGATTTACTCTCATACTCGTCGGCCAGGTCGTCGCAGTTCAGCGCAATACGTTGCGTTATGGGTAGTAAAACAGTAACCAAATAATTGCGCTTTTTATCGGTTTCGAGGTCGTCCAAATTATTGATTTCATACTTCAAGCGCGAATAGTCCGCCTCTATGCTGGTAAGGCGGCGGTCTGTATTGATGCCACTTGCAAGAGTCAAACTTTGCAGGCTTTCAAAATGCGGTGTGGTGTGGGTATTGATATAATCTAATCCTTTTTGTAAATAAGAAATTTGGCCAGATGCAACAAAAATAGAGATTTGTGTAACACCAAAACTCATAGAAGCCGCCATTTGGTCTGTATAATGTTCTATCCCGTTGTATTCCTTTTGAATAAGGGCTTCTTCGTTAAAAAGCACCTGAATACGAAACACAGCGTAACCCATAACAGCCGCTATGCAACTAATCATTACCCAGAAAGCAATGCGTAATTTGCCTTGAAGTTTGTATGGCGATACCTTTTCGCCCGCTTCTACCACCTGTTGCGTAACTTGCGTAACCTGATGCGCTACACTCGCAGCAGCGTTTGCAGCCAAGTTGGCGGCCTGAAAGCCTACTTTTGTGAGTTCGGAATCTTTGGGTTTCATATTAGGTAGAATGCCAGGCTTTAATCCGTTTAAAGGCAGACCAAACAGATTTAACAAAATAGCAATACAAAGGATTAAACTGCAACTAACAGTTTTTTTTAAAAGAATCCAAAGATTAGCTCCAAAAAATAAGCCTAAGTGTTAAAAACAACAGCAAGCTAGCCGTAAAAGAGCACTTTTGGGGGGGCTTTGAGAAAATTTAGACCTTTTTGCTTATATTTTTTAAATAGAGATTGGAATACTCAAAAAAATGAATTTAATTTGCAACTTCAAAATTCTAAATATAAAAGTGTAGTTGCCGCTGTGATAGCGTTCAACTAACTCAAAACTCCATAGCCATTTCTTGTTAAAGTCATGAGTCATAACTTGATAAAATTAGTAGAAGCGGCGGACGCAGAAAACCGCAAAAAAATGCCTTCATTCAAGGCTGGAGACGTAGTAAACGTACACGTAAAAATTAGCGAAGGCAATAAAGAGCGCGTTCAGCAGTACCAAGGTACTGTGATTCAACGCCGCCACAAAAACACCAATGGCGAAACTTTTACAGTGCGCAAAATATCAAACGGTGTTGGTGTAGAGCGTATATTTCCGCTTCTTTCCCCAAGCATTGACAAAGTAGATGTTGTACGTGTGGGTCGTGTTAGAAGAGCGCGCCTCTACTTCCTACGTAACCGTACTGGTAAAGCTGCTCGTATCAAAGAACAAATATAGTTCGGTTACAGATATTCTCTCAATAAGTCTCAGTACTGACGTGTTGGGGCTTATTTTTTTGTCCGCGATAACCTTGATTGGCCTATTGCTTTTCAGAGAACACTCTCAATTGTTCATCTGGTTCAAACCTTATATGCGACAAGATTTGAGCTTCTATCTTCTTTTACAAAGGCTACTTTATAGCAGCCAAACTAAAACATTTTGTAATAAATATTTGTAAAATTGAACGACAAAGTGTAAATTTATGAACTCAAAATCAATCAAATAGCATCAAACGAATAAAAATTCTGTATAATTCACTTTTTCAAAATTTAATTCGCAAAATCTCTTTTTTTTACAAATATTATTCTTTAAATCTATCGCTCATGACAACCTTAACTTTAAACAGCAAAGAGGCCATTGCCTTAGAAGACCAATACGGTGCACACAACTACCACCCTATTCCTGTAGTACTTGACCGTGGCGAAGGCGCACTGGTTTGGGACTTGGAAGGAAAGCAATATTATGATTTTTTGGCTGCTTATAGTGCCGTTAATCAAGGCCATTGCCACCCCCGCTTGGTGAATGCTCTCATCAACCAAGCCAAAAGCATGACACTTACCTCACGCGCTTTTTACAACAGCCGTTTGGGTGAGTGTGAGCGCTTTATGGCCGACTATTTTGGCTACGACAAAGTGCTAATGATGAACAGCGGCGCAGAAGCCAACGAAACAGCTATCAAGCTGGCGCGTAAGTGGGGCTACGAAAAAAAGGGAATCCCTAGCAATGAAGCCGTTATTGTGGCTGTTCGTAAAAATTTTCATGGACGCACTACCACCATCATTTCAGCTTCTACAGACCCTAGCTCTACTACTAACTTTGGCCCTTTTATGCCTGGTTTTCAGGTTATAGAATACAATAACCTTGAAGCACTTGAAAAAGCACTCCAAAACCCCAACGTCTGTGGCTTTTGGGTGGAGCCTATTCAAGGTGAAGCCGGTGTGCAAGTGCCTCAAGATGGCTACCTGAGTAAGGCTTTTGCGCTTTGCGAAGAGCGCAACGTCCTTTTGATGTTGGACGAAGTACAAACTGGTTTGGGCAGAACAGGCAAGCTTTTAGCTTCTGATTACGAGGGTGTTAAACCACATATTTTAATTTTGGGCAAGGCTCTTTCTGGTGGTTTGTATCCTGTATCGGCAGTTTTGGCCAACGACGATGTCATGTTGGTCATTAAGCCAGGAGAGCATGGCTCTACTTTTGGCGGCAATCCGCTGGCCTGTGCCGTTACGATAGAAGCCCTTAGCATTATTAAAGACGAAAATTTAGTAGAAAACTCTTTCCGTTTGGGCGAATTATTCCGTGCCAGAATGAATGCTTTTAAAACCAAAACAAAGGTGGTTAAAGAAGTGCGTGGCAAAGGGCTTATGAATGCCGTGGAAGTAAACGACTCCCCAAAGGGTAACTTGGCCTGGAACATTTGCTTAGCACTTAAAGAAAATGGTCTTTTGGCTAAACCTACACACGGCAACATCATACGTTTTACGCCCCCGCTGATTCTGACCGAAGAGCAAATGCACGAGTGTTGCGATATTATTGAAAAAACAATACTGGCCTTTGGTTAGCCTAACAAGGCTTTCTAGTCGCCCCTTAAAAAGTATATTCAATAGATGTAAGCTAAATTTAAGGAGGATAGCTTGCCTGTTTTGGGAACACCTTGACGGCCTTTGATAGACTTCTCTTCTCTACTTTTTGCCTTGATGCAGAACTGAAGCGCGAGCTGAAAGTTCCGACCGTAGGGCATAGCAAAAAAATCAAGCCTCGCAAAAGGCCAATCTAGATGAAAAAATAGCCTTTTTTCATCTAACCCAGCGAATGGCTTTTTCTTTGATTCACTCTCTTGCCAAACAGAGTGGCACAGAAAATATCACCCTCTGACCTTTGAGCCATTCGCTTTTGTCTGATGCGAGGCATGGCAGGCCGTAAGAAGCCCTTGAGGTTTTGCCAGTTATTTGACAAAATAGGCTAAAAACTAAGAGGTTTTAAAGATAAAATGATTGTTTAATTTACTGGTAATAAATATCTTAGATACATTTTAAGGGAAGGCTTTTTAAGTGCCCACCTACTGACTGAACTCTTCGGGATGTAGGTGAGCGTTTTTAGGCTTATTGCACCATCAAAAAAAACACCTTGCAGAGATTTTTAAGGCTTTGCAAGGTGTTTGAAGTTTTTATTACAAGAAGCAGAACTAGCGCTGAATAATTATTTTCTGTTTACTAACCGTCCCCTCTTGATTCTCTATTTCTAAGATATACATACCGTTAGCCAAATGACTCAAATCCAGTTCATTGGTACGCACTTCTGTTGTAAAGAGCCTTTTGCCTAAAACATCTAACACACGCACACGTTTTGGCAGTTCCCTTATAACCGCTTCGCCTTCAAAAGCCACTATGGTGAAAATTCCAGTTTTTGATGGATTTGGTGCTACGCGATAGCTAACTACATAACTTGGACAGTCATTTCGTACATCAATGTACTCATCTTTATAAGTAGTCCTGCCAGTGCAATAGTTGGTAAATTCTATACGCATCAGTGCAGGGTATCTATTAGGAAGGTATGGCCTTGACCCTGGTATCCAATACATGAAGGTAAACATACCCGTAGTGTTGGTTTCGGTATAAATGAGGTTTTCTGGAATTTTGAAGCCCATATATACCGTGATAGTATAAGAACCTACACAGCCTTTATAGTCCATGGCTGCTCCACCGTGATTTACACGATAAGTTTTGGGATTTTCAGTATCACATACACGGCTAGTATGCCCTTCAATAGAGAAATAACCAGTACAAAAGCGAGAGCGTGCCGCTTTGGTGCAACAGTAAGGAGCATTGCTTACGCGAATAGTGTCGCGGTTTTGGCAGCCTGCTGCATCTGTAACGGTCAGGATATAGTTACCTGGTTCGCAAACCTCCAAGAAAGGGGTTGTTGCGCCTGTATTCCATAAAAAGCTCACCCATGCGGTTGGTGTGGCTGGCTCTAAAGTAGTGCAAGAATCAGCACAAATGGTGGCATCTGCTCCTAAATTGGGTTTGAGAGCGAGGTCTGTTATCCTGACGGTATCCGAGTTGGAACAGCCGCGTGCGTCCACAACTTCTACCGTATAGAGGCCAGGAGTGCTAACGGTAATACTAGGCGTGTTTTCTCCTGTGCTCCAGTTGTAGGCTGTGTAGCCTGTACCTGCATTGAGTGTACGTGAACCCGTAGGGCAAAGGCTCGCATCTGGGCCTAAGTTAGGCTTAATAGCTGGCGCAAAGATGACTACGACCGTATCAAAAGCCTCGCAGCAATTTGGAAAAACTTTCTTAACCGTATAAACGCCCGGTGTGGTTACAGTAATGCTTTGGGTGGTAGCGCCAGTACTCCAGAGATAAGAGCCACAGCCACCTATAAGACCGCCGCCCAAACCACCACCACCTAAGAGGCCACCACCTAAACCGCTACCGCCAAGGTCAATAAAGTCATCGTCAAAACCACCAATACTTGGACCAAAAGGCCCAGCGTCAATCTTGACTGCCCCTCCCACACAACTACGAAGCGTGTCGGGGAGGTTAATTTCCAAACCAGCACAAGAGTCTGGTAGAACTACTACTGGGGGGCTACAAATATCAAACTTAAACTTAAAAACGCTCATTTCAGTTGATACTTGAGTGCTAGCTACCGAGCCAGGCAATGTTGGAAACATAGCCCCAACTGGTGTACAAGTAGTTTGGTAGAGCGTTAAGTTGTCTTTATCAAAGCGACCTTGCCCAGGATGAGAGTGGTCGTTTGCTCCACCATAGTAAGTGCCATAATCCAAACCAGCTAGCAGAGGCTCAAATGCAGCCATATAAAAACCCGCTGAAACATCGATAGCATCAGGTGTAAGAGGCAAGCCACTTATTGCACCATTAACACCAGATGCCCCTACCAGAATAACTCGTTCACAAGAGTCCACCATGATAGCAGTTGGATTAAAGTCGTACTTGGGTGCAGGCATTGATGAGCCTATTGTGGTTTGGATACTCACAGTGGTAAGGTCTGCATCTATTTTTGTGATGCTTTGTGGAGTATTGATTGTCCCATAGCTTGTACCTATTATTGGTAGTAAACCAAGTGTACCTCCTGCAACGTAAATAGCACCGTCTTGAGTTTGGTCTATGATATGGAGTATATCGGTCGAGTCTGTTCCCCAATAAGAGGCTTTGAAAGAACCCACTGAATTAAAATATCCAATAAATCCATCTCTAGCGCCGCCGTTGAAGGTGTTGTCATACATACCACTTACAGCACTAGGTTCTAAAGACTCACCCGCAATAGTTCCACAAACATAAATACGTCCGTTATCATGCAGAAGCATATTAAAGACAGCATCATTGTTTGAACCACCTATGAAAGTACTCATTGTAACACCACTTAAAGCACTATTTATGCGCGCAACTATGCCATCTTGACCACTTCCTTTTGTAGTCTGGTAAGCCCCAGCAGTAACGGGAAAATTTGGTGAAGAGCTACAGCCTACTATCCAAACTTCAGAGTCTTTTACTTGTATATCAGACCTAGCCTCGTCACCATAACCTTCTAAAACCAGATTATCGCCATCATTACCAGAACCTCCTAAAAACGTGGAATGGTCTAGTGAGCTTCCTGATGGATTAATTTTAAGTACAGCGTAGTCGTAAGTCCCGCCGTTGTAAGTGAGGTCAAAAGCGCCTGGGCGTGTAGGGAAGTTGGTAGATGCCGTTATACCCAAAAGGTAAACAGAACCATCAGCCTGAACATCAACACTATGCACTTGGTCAAAAAGTGAACCTCCAATGTAGGTAGAGTAGATAATAGCAGTACCTGTAGGGTTTAGTTTCGTGAGCACCATATCCCATTGGCCACCATTAACGGTTTGTACTGCGCCTATCGTTACAGGATAACCTACGCCAAATCCACGCCCAGCAGCATAAATATTACCGGCATTGTCATAGTCTGAACAGAACGCATTGGTAGAAATTGTTGTAGAACCCATTAATGTAGAAGCGATTACAGTAGGGTCTATAATCAGTTCCTTTGAAGTATCATAACCATTAGGAAATGCGAAACGCAAAGAACCGTCCTCTGTCATCATATAAGCGCATTCTACAGACGATTCTACATTGCCTATTTTTTGGTAGGCATACGGCTTTGCTTCGGTTACAGTTCCCAATGGTGTGTTGATAGCCAGTGTGCCGTCCGCACCAATTGCAAAAGATTCTGCACCACGATAGCTCCAGCGTATTTGATTAGGGTCTGCACCAGCACTTACGACGTAATCGTATTTGAAGTTTTCGCCCTCCTTTTTGGCAATGAAGTCTATACCTTCATACAAACCTGCATAGCGTTGCGACGCAAAAGTGCCATTATGGAACTCGCCATCATGGGTAATGCGATGGGTTTGATAAGTAGCCGCGCCTTCTTTGAGGTAGCTGTAGTCTGTGCGCGCGCCAAGCCAAGTCATCTGAAAAGAGTAGCTTAGTTTCTCGTGCATAGCGTTACAAGAAACGGTATGGGTGTGTCCGCCATCTTGTTCACCAATAATTGTGTAAGTTAGTTTGTCCTTTTCTAGAAACAATGCTGTATTCTGAAACACAGCAGAGGCGTAAACTTGAGAAGGGTGCTGGCCATTATTCTCTTCAAACTGAGCAAAAAGAACTCTGTTTTGGAACAAGGTAAACAGTGTGCAAATGATTAAAACAGTTGCTTTCATACTTGATAAATGTTAAAAGCATAAAGGAAGTAAGATTTAGTAGCAAACGGTTATTGATTCCCTCATAAAAAATGAAGTACCTGGCAATTATGCCGTAGGCAAAGATAAATATAAATTATAAAAAACAAACAATTTAAAAATATTATTAACTATTCATACTTCTTTCCACCCCCATATATTCAACTGAATATCCATGTTATTCATACTATTCAAGCCTAGAAATGGACTTTGTGTTTTGATACCACCATTTTCTATATAGACTCTAAAATTATTTTTATGCAAGATTTTTAGAATATGACTTAGATTTTGCTGCTGATTTTTAAACGAGTGATACTCAACAAAAATCTGTTTCACATAACCTAAACAATGTTCTATCTCTTCTAAAACAGTGTGTTCTGCACCTTCAATGTCAATTTTCAGCAAGTCCACAACACGATTCAAATAAACAGACAATCTCTCTGTCCTAACAGCTACTCCATTTGAGGCCGCTTCACTCAAATAACCACCATCTGCGCCCTCGGAGTGAAATGACAACTCTGTTTCAGAATTCCAAAGTGCCTTTTGTATAACTCTAGTATTTTGAACGCCATTATTTTTAAGATTCTCTAAAAGATAGGCGTGTATCGTGGGGTCAGGTTCAAAAGCTATGATATCAGCATTAGGGTATTGCCTTTTGAAAAACAATACACTAAGACCAATATTGGCACCTGCATCTACAATATAAGGCCTATCATTAATATTTTGAATTTCATAAATGCGACGCAGCCAAATCTCATCATACATAAACACAAAAGAGAGTGCATCAGGAGCTTTTATTCTCAGTCCATTAATTCTTATGCTTAATGATTTATATCTCGCTTTGAAAAGAAGTCCAACAAGTTTGAACTGTTTTTTCAATAAAAGACGAGCAGCAGTCTTAATTTTATACAACATCAATCTTCTCTTTCATTTTATTGGACTAACTGTGAGCTAAGAAGCTGTATACCAGCGGTTACTCGGATAAAAAAATTCTTAATGACCGTATTCGGCTCATCTTTGGAATGCGCACGGAGGGTTTCCATGGTGGCGTATTGCAGCAAATCTGGCGTGGGAATGGCCAAATAAATTTTATCCTTAACCCAAGAAAATGATACGGGTAGCCCTATGGTCTGTGAGGTTTGGTCGCAGAGCATCATCAATGAAAGAGGTAGCAGACTGCCCGTGAGGTTGGGGCTATCCGAATAAACGACGTACTTTTTGGCCAAATTAGGCTCTGGAATCTCTACCAACTCTCCACGCCCAAAGTTGAATTGCATGATATTTTTACCGAGCTTAGAAAATACTTGCCGTGTGTCGTCAGGAGTAAAAAATATACTTGCGGGAGCCTCGTTGGGCATTTGGCCGATGAAAAACAAGCCCTTAAAAACCTCTTCTCCCTCCTCCTGCGCCACGTGCATTTCGGCGAGCTTCAGCGAACGGCCTTGTAGTTTGCCAGTTACATAAAAATAAGAGTCTGCAAGGTCTGCTTTGAGCGGAAAGAGTTTACTGTTATAAAACTCATCATAAGTAAGAGCGCCTAGGCTCATCAGCTTGAAATTATAGTCTTTCTCTACAATTTTTTTGAGGGTAGTGTCCACAAAAGAAGCTGTTTTGTGGCCAAAAGTAGGGTTCAAATAAGTTATTAACTTTTTGACAATCATTCCTTTGAGCGCGGCAGAGTCGTCAGAGATAGCACCAAAGTTTTGGTAAATCCAAAAAGACAGGAGCGCTAAAGGTACTACCAGCAAGATATAAAGCCAATGCACAATACCCATAAAGGCCAAAACGCCTAGCATGAGGGTTAATAGCAAAGTGGTGTATGCAGGAAAAACTTTTTGTTGTAAGAAAACCGGTTTTTCCCGCTCTGCTTCGCTTTCAAAAAGGCCATTAAACACCCAAACGGCTGCCAAAGCCACCACCGGAATAGCAATAGCTAAAGCCAGCCAATGTAAGATTTTGAAAAAAACAAGAGCGCCCAAAACAGGAAAAACAGCAAGGCTTGTTAGTACAACTTTTAATTTCTGCTGACGTATGGTTTCAAAATACTCCTCAACGATGGTCATTTCGGGAGCTATTTTTTCCTCATAATAGGCACAAATATCTTCTACGGTTCTCATGGCTATTGGGAAAAATCCAATAAAAAATTCTTGAATTGCAAATATCCGCTTTTTTGTCAAAGAAAAATATAATTTTTCAAAAAATTTTGTCCAGCATCTTTAATATCTCGAAGGGTAAAATACCAAGAAAGAGCGTAGCCAAAACGAGCACTCCGCAAAGCACACGTTCGCCCATCGGCATATCTGCGAGCTTTGTGCCTAAATCTGGATTTTGCCAAGCCTTACCGAAAAAAAGCCTTTTGAGCGCCCAGAGGCTATAACTGACCGCAAAAAGCATCACGACGGCAGTCATTAGCCCATAAACAGGCCCCAATGCCTTGAACGTTCCCAAAAGCACCAATACCTCCGCCACAAAACCAGGACTCAAAGGCAGGGACATAGCGCTCAGCATACCCACCGCAAAACAAGCTGCCCACCAAGGAGTTTGCGCCCAAAGGCCAGAGTAGTCTGCTATAAGCCAACTGCCACCGCGCTTTTGTAAGCTGCCCGCCAAGGCAAAAAGCAGGGCTGAAACCACCCCATGCCCCAGCATTTGATAATAAGCACCGCTCATACCCACCGTATTCTGGCTCGCCAAGCCTATGAGGACAAAACCCAAATGCCCCACCGAGGCATAGGCAATCAAGGTTTTCAAGTGCGCTTGCCCAAGTGCAGCCAAGCTCGCATAAAGCACCGTCAGCAGGCCCAGAAGTGCCAAATATTCTTGAAAGTAAGCGACTTCGGCCGGGAACACCAAAGCCCAAAAACGGAATAAGCCATAGCCACCTATTTTGAGAACGAGAGCAGCCAACAACACCGAAACGGGCGTGGAAGCCTCCACGTGTGCACTAGGCAGCCACGTATGCAGAGGCACAAGAGGTAGTTTGATGCCGAACCCAAGCAAAATCAACCAAAAGGCGTATTGGCGGTCTTTTTGCACCTGCACGAACAGTTTTTTTGTAACAATGAGCCAGTCTGTCCACTCAAAAGACCAATTCTGATTGGCTTTAGCCAGTAAAATTGCGCCAGTAAGCAATAAAAAAGAACCGAGAAGTGTATAAACAAAGAGTTTGACTGTCGCATAGACTCGTTTTTCGCCACCCCAGAGGCCAATCAAAAAATAGAGCGGCACAAGCATTAGCTCAAAAAAGATATAAAAAATCAAGAAATTGAGGCTAAGCAAACTTCCCATCAAGCAGGCGTTCAAAAGAAGCAAAAGGCTGTAATAAAGTTGTTTATGCTTTGTATTACTGTCGTCTGTGAGCCAAAGCGCTATGCCAAAAACAAAAACACTCAGCCATAAAAGCGGCATATTGAGTGCGTCTAGCGCCAAACTAAGGCTTAAATTTAATTGAGCCTCGCCAAGCGGTAAGGACAACCAATGCGAGCTTTCCTCTGCCCAAAAAGGCCATGGAGTACCCGCTTTTTCTGAAGAAATTAGCCATAAAATACCCAAAAGGGCTGCTTGAGCGGCATTAGCCCCCCATGCAAGCCATGCGGCTACAGGCCTAGGTAAGAACCAAAGCAGCAAAGCGCCCAAAAGCGGTATCCAAACTAAAGCAGCCAACATATTTTGAGCAGAATCTGACCGCGCAAAGGTAGCGTAAAAAGCGGATTTTTGTTATTTTTCTGGTTTTTATTAGGTTTTCCGCATCAAAAATACTTGTATATTTAGTCGTCCCTTAAAAAGTACATTCAATAGATGTAAGCTAAATTTAAGGAGAATAGCTTGCCTATTTTGGGAACACCTTGACGGCCTTTGATAGACTTCTCTTCTCTACTTTTTGCCTTGATGCCGAGCTGAAGCGCGAGCTGAAAGTTCCAACCATAGGTCATAGCAAAAAAATCAAGCCTCGCAAAAGGCCAATTTAGATGAAAAATAACTTTTTCATCTAAACCAGCGAATGGCTTTTTCTTTGATTGGGTGCTTTTACAAAACAGAGTTGCACAGAAAATCTCACCCTCTGACATTTGAGCCATTCGCTTTTGCCTGATGCGAGGCGTGACAGGCCGTGAGTAGCTCTTGAGGTTTTACCAGTTTTTTGACAAAATAGGCTAAAAACTAAGAGATTTTAAAGATGAAATGCTTTTTTAATTTTCTGATAACAAACATCTTAGATATTTTTTAAGGAAAGACTAAATATAAAAAGAAAACGAAAAAAAGCCCACCAAGACAACCTCTATCTCTTGAAATTATTATCCTAAATTTTGATGCAGAAAACCTGGGTTTTTATAAGCTGCGCAAGCCCAGTCCAATGTTTCTTCTAAGCTGTGATAAGTTAAGCCGAGTTTATGAGTCGCTTTCTGGCCTGCATAGGGCGTTTGGTTGGAGGCCGATGCCACAATGTCTTTGGTGATGCGCGGCTCTGCACCAGTCAGTCTGCATTTTATAGCCTCAAAAAAGATGGCTATTTTAGCCAAAGTAGGGCTTAGGGCGCGATGAGGTGCTTTTACGTCAAACCGTTGGGCAATTTCTGCAAATACTTCGCGGTGTGGGCGCATACCCGCGCAAAGAATGAAGCGTTCTTTTTGAATACCTTGTTTCAGAACCAAAAAGACTGCTTGGGCTACGTCTCGCACGTCCACGTAGTTCAGAGCGCCAGGTGGGTAGAAGGATTTAGCTTCGGCAATGTAGTGAAAAACCTGTACGCTGCTTTTATGCCAGTTGCCAAAACCTAGTATGTAAGCAGGATTTAAAATAACAGCAGATAGCCCTTCTTCCATACCGCGCCACACTTCGCGCTCTGCCAAGTACTTGGATTGCGCATACACACTGCCCGCCACGGCGCTGCCTAGGGGTTCAGTTTCGTTGATGGCACTTTGGGACGTACTGGGGTTGCCAATAGCCGCTACAGAACTGATGTGTATAAAATGCTTAATCCCCACTTCCAGAGCCATATTGACCATATTGGCAGTACCAGTTACATTGATTTGCATCATTTGGGCGTAGCGTTGCGGTGCCATTGACACCACTGCTGCAGCATGAACAACAACCTGAGCACCTTGCATGGCTTCTTTAAGAATCGTTACGTCAAGCACGTCTCCCTCAAGGCATTCTAGTTCATCTAAAATATCGTTCAGCAAGCGAGTATCTGCATTTTTACGGAGCAGCGCACGGACTCGGTAGCCGTTTAGGAGCAGTGTTTTGGCTATAAAACTCCCCAAAAAGCCATTTGCGCCCGTTAGAAAGGCTATTGGCTTTAGCCGCGTGTTGTCCATAAAAATAGCATCTTTAAGCCAGAACAATCAAAATTTGGCCTTTTTCTACACTTTGGCCTTTTTGTACTTTTATTTCTTTGATGAGGCCATCGGCGGGGGCTTTGAGCAGGTTTTCCATTTTCATTGCCTCAAGAATTAAAAGGCTGTCTCCTTTTTTAACCTCTTGGTTTTCAGAAACATTGATGCTTAAAACTAAACCTGGCATAGGAGCTTTGAGCGCTCCTCCTTTGGCCGCTGCTTGTGCACCCATACCCATTTTTTGAAGCAAAAGGTCGAGTCTATCTTGGGCAGATACTTTATAAGGCACTTGATTGATTTTAATTTCAAACTCCTTGGCCACGAAGTCTGCCTTAACAACCTCTATATTAAGCGATTTGCCCTTATGCAAAAGATGAAAACTATGGCCGTTGAGCTGAACCAAATCCTTGAAAATTGCCTCACCGCCAATAGAAATGGTTTGGCTGTCGGTTTGCACCTCAAAATGATGTTGCTCGTTTACAAGTACTTTATACATTTTAAACGCTATGTTTTGTGCCCAATATAAATTTTATTGCAAAAGAAAAGAATTTGGCTACATTTTCAAAGCCTTTCCGAAAAAGTTTTTTTTGATGCTGGAATTTATCTTCCATCTAGCCCTTACAACTGCACCTTAATCCCCACTAGCAAAATATCATCTACTTGGGCTTCATTGCCATCTTTTCGCCAGTTTTCTATGGTTTGGTCAAGTATTTCGCCCTGTTCGGCCATAGGTCTGCTGTGTATTTCTTTCAATACGTTTTTAAGGTTTTTGTTCATGAATTTTCGGTTATTCGCTCCGCCAAATTGGTCTGCGTAACCGTCTGAAAGCAAATAGAAGGTGGTGGCAGAAGTTAGCGGTATGGTGATGTTGGTAAAGTGCTTTGCTACATTTTGTTCGTGCCCGCCAATGACAAACTTGTCGGTTTTTTGTTCTATAAGCATTTGGTTTTCTGTACTGATATAGAAAAACGAGTTCATAGCTCCTGCCGCTTCCGCTACTTTTTCTGCTTGGTTGATGCTCAAAATGACGATATCCATACCGTCGCGGTTATCCGTTTCGGCTTGGCGTAGGGCTTTTTTTATGGCTTTGCTGAGTTTGTCTAATATAATACTGGGGACAATAGTATGGCGTTGTTCTACAATTTCGTATAAAAGTTGGCTGCCTATCATGGTCATCAAAGCACCCGGTACGCCATGCCCTGTGCAGTCTGCCACCGCAACAATAATACGTCCGTCCTGGTCGTCTATCCAATAAAAATCTCCGCTAACAATATCTTTGGGTTTAGAGAGGATAAAGAAATTATGGTTGCCGAAGTAATTGGCAAATTTTTCTTGGGCAGGTAGCATAGCGCTTTGTATACGTAGGGCGTATGTGATACTGGCCATAATTTGCTCATTTTTTTTGCCAATATCATTTTTCTGCTTCTGTATGGTTTCTATAGTTACGCTAAGTTCTTCGTTGATTTGCTGCACTTCATCTACAGCCTGTGTGAGTTGGTCGGTGCGTTCTATAACTTTCTGCTCCAAAGATTGGTTGTGTTCTTTGACTAACCTTTCGTTTTCTTGGAGCTGCCAAATAGAAGCCTGAAGCGCCTCTTGTTTGGCTATTTGTAGCTGTTCTTTTTCATTTTTAAATCTTTTGCTGAGTGCATAGGCCAATAGCACCACTTCAGACAAAAAGCCAATATCTAAAAAGCTAATAGGAAAAATATTGGGTAGGCCAACATTAAGGTACAAGAGCGTCATAACCAGCCAAAAGAAAAAGCAGAGATAGGCCACCAAATAATAACTGCTCAACAAATAGCCTTTTCGGTAACTGTAAATACCAGCTGCAATGATAGTTGTGAGCGAAATTATGCCATGAAGTTGCGTGAGAGTACTGCCCAGATGTTCAGGCAAATATATTTCCAGAGCAACCACCACAGACAGCCAAATCATCTGCCCGATGATGAAGCGCGTGAACCGCTTGTATTGGGTTTTCATCTCCAAAAACAAAATACAGTAGTAAAGAACTGGAATTTGGGTAATTGTGGTAGCCACAATTGCTATTTTAAAGTTGTAGATTGATAGGGCAGGAAACAAAACAGCCCAATAGCCATTCTCGTCTAGGCATAGTGAGCTTATGATATACAAAAAAACAATGACTACATAATAGAAGTAGAGTTTGTTGCGCAAGGAAAACCTTAAAAACAAGCTCTTAATTAACCTCTCTAAGAGATGTAAGTTTTAGGAAGCGAATAATTGTACTTTTCTAAGATAGAGGCTTTACTTTTAAAGTACGGCCAACTACGGCTATGATACGGCTATCCTATGGCTGAGGCAAAATAGGACAAAAGCAATTTTTAGGCATCAAGCGGGTTTGCGACTTTATCCTTTTTTTTGTTATTGAGTACGTCTATTGGCCTGTATTTGCGTTAGAGAGGCGGCGGGTTTAGTGCGTAGCACCGAAGCGAAGCGAAGCCCAAAGACGAACGACCGCGAAGCGGGAACGCCCAATAAATTGTAGAAAAACAATCATTAGTCAAAAAGTTAGATGTAAGGAATTTGACAAACAGTTATTTGAAAACGCGAGAAAATGGCCTCTACAAGGGACAAAAGAGGGCAATTAGAACTTAAAAAACTCAAAAAGGGCTTTTTGACGACTCAAGAGAGGTTAATTTAAGAGCTTGATTTCGTTAAGAACCCCGCAACTCTGCGGAATGGACGGTTTTAATAAATGACAAATTATTGAGGAAGATAAAAAGCATAGCGCCCATATATATTCCATAAGCTAAATTTTTGCGGGCTATAAATTTATCAAACCCACTTGTAGTGGCTACGTGCAGCGAACAGGTTGTATTTGTAAGATGCAAACGTATATAGCAGGTGGTTTTGGGCTTGTGCAAGGCACTCTTTAAAGGAAAAACCTGAAAATGATGCGGATACATTTTTTTATGAATAGGTACTGTGATGCCAGCAGACATTTTTTGCCATTTTAGGAGGCTGTCCTGGTGGTAAAATTCCGCATTCTTGACGTTTGTGTGTGGCAGATAAAGCACCCAGTCGCTGGTGGCGCTGCTGAACTCAAGTTCTACTTTAACCCAAAGAAAAGCCTCCTGGCCACCCGCAGAGAGCATGGTTTTAGGAACAACTTGAAAACGCTTTTGCTGGGCAGGTTGCAAGACCGCAGCCAAATCCAAAACACCTGTTTCGTCTTTGAAATAAGCTGTTTGCTTGCTGACATTATGAGGCTTTTCATTTTGTAGGTTCAAAACCACCTGCCCCAATGCACAAAAAGGGAAAGAAGATAAAACAGAAGTAACTAGCAATAAAAAACAAAAGCGATAAGCCATCAGAGACGTATTAAAACAAAACCTAGCCAGAATACTTACATAGATAATTTCATTTTTAAATACCTTGACAAGTGTTTAATTTGTAAATATTTTCATTGCAAATTTAACACAAATCTTTGATTTGGCCTATCCGGCGGCTATGAAATTTCAATACTTAAGAGCAAAGGCCAAATACCAAGAAAAATAGGTAATCATTATGGTATCTGGCACTTTTTATTAATGAGTCGTTTGCTTTATGGTTTGTCTAACTCAATGCCCACTTCGGCAATGCCAGTAATAGAGGCTGTTTCCGATACTTGTGCTACACTCAATTTGTAGTTGCCTTTTTCTTCTAGTTTTGCCAACTCAGGCAGTTTGAACTTTAGGTCTGTGGTTTCGCCCATGGCCTCACCAACCACCTTACCGTCTGCTCCACGCAGCACCACGTTGTGTTCCTGAACAGTTTTTTTGCCAGAAGGCGCGGTAAGCTCTACTTTAACAGGAATGTTGCTAATGCCTATCATAAAAGAGTGGCGGATAACCAGATAACCCACATAACTACCAGCCTCTGGGACGGGAATTTCAAAGGTTTTAACATCGCTTTTGGGCCAGAATACATTGGCATCAACCATAAACTGGTACTCGTCATACACACGCTTGCTATTGCAGGCGCTCAGACCAAACACAACAATAAAAGCCGCACAGAGAACTGGCAGCAGCATTTTTTTTACCATAAACCAATTTTTTTTGCTTTGAGAACACGTTAAATACCTGTAAAAGACTTGGCCTACATGATTCACTTTGATTCATTTGAAGTAGGCACAAGACTTATACGCAAAAGATATTTTTTGAGACGAACTTTGAGTCAATTATATTCTAAAAGATTTTATTCTTTGCTTTTCAGGATAATCAGCTCTACGCGCCTATTCTGGCGTTTGCCGCTTTCGGTGTTGTTGTCGCCTACAGGTTCAGAGCTGCCCTTGCCCTCTGTCGTAATGCGGTTGGTGTCTACACCCTTTGATACAAAATAGGCTTTTACAGACTCTGCCCGCGTTAGAGAGAGCTTTTTATTGGTGTTCTCATCGCCTGTTTTATCGGTGTGGCCAAGTATTCTAAAAACTGTTTTGCGGGTTCTGAAAACTTGCGCGAGGCTATCCAGGTACTTAAAGTTGTTGGTGCTGCTCAGTTCAGAACTGCCTGGTTCAAAGGCTAAACTGTTGATGGTTATGCGGTCTTCTACGTCTGGCGAGCCAGTGGAAGGATAAAGCACTACGTCGTCTATGTAGTAATAGCAGCGCGGAAATTTGCTGGCTACTTCCGAGTTCACTTGCGTTTGGGCTTTATCAAAAAAACAGCCAATATGAAGGTATTGATAGGCAGAGTCTGCCATAAAAGTACCACTTACTTTTTTCCATTCCTTGCCCTCTATGACGCTGCTTTCATTCACTTGTGGACGGCCTTTGATGGTAGCTTCGTCGTTTTTTTGGCCTGTCCGTGTTTGTATCTGTATGGGTTTCGTGGTGAGTAGGCCGCCAATGTTGTTCATAACCCCTGTGCTGGCATTAGGCTCGGACACTACCCAAAACTCCAGTGCATAGCTCGTGCCCTTTCTGAGTGGATTCTTGAGTTTTATAGCCAAATAATCATAGGCATTGGCTAAAATATAGGCCATATTGTCGCCGCCATGTGGTTTTATGGTATTAATGTTTGCAAAAAAGTAAGTAGGGCATTTGTCCTTGCCTTTTGTGCTGTAAAGGTCTGGCGAGCTATTGGCGGCGGGTGAGTACCAAGGTTTTACATACTTAAATTCAGAACCGTTTTGGCTCATAATACAAGGCACTTGGGTTATTTCTTCAAAACCAGAGTTCGTTATTTCGTTCTGGGCTTTTGCGGTGGTCATTTGCAGCAATACAAAAAAGCAAGCTGCCGCTTTGAGCAAATTATTCTGCATGATTTTGTGTTTGGGTTTTTGATTAGGATTCATTACAAGTCAGTTATGCAATGACTAAGCCAAAGTATAAAATTTAGCCTGTTCTGTGCGGCCAAAATTCTATTTACACTTTAAAGTACCTTTATGGCAGTAGCCTCAATTTCTACAAGGAACTCGGGGGCTATCAGGGCTGCTACACCCAAAAGCGTCGTTACAGGTGTGATATTGGCAAAAAACTCTCCATGCGCGCGCCCTACGGCCTGCCAGTCTGCAACGTTCGTTAGGTAAATGCGTGTACGCACTACGTCCGAAAGAGAAAAACCAGCTTCCTGGAGTGCTGCACCTATTTTTTGAAGTATAAAAAACGACTGGGCGTAAGCATCGCCCAAACCGACAAGCTGCCCGCCTGCATCAACGGCCACTGTGCCAGCTACTTCAGCTGTGTTATTGACCATCACCACACGAGAATAGGCCATTTTTTCAGCCCATATTGTACCAGCAGGAATAATTTTTTTCATATCAAGAACCTTTTATTGCGCTTTTTTAGACAAGACGCAACGCAAATATAGCGAAAGATAGTGCCTAAACAGTATGCAGCCCAAAGACTACTCAAAAAAAGAGGTTTGGCCGACGATTTGGCCGAGCTTACCGAATAGTGAGGCATTTTAACCGTTTTGGCGCATAAGAATTGCAAAAGAGGGCTAGTTTTTGTTAATTTTACGACGTGGAACCCAGCTACAAAAGTGCTAGTTCGGCTTCCCAAGAATTTTAGTTTTTAGGATAGGATAGCTGAAATATGCCGTTGAATCTTTTAACGGCATATTTACTCCCAAAATACAAGAAGAATCTATTGGAAAGAAAAATAATGATTGGTGTATAGAGAATGACACCAAGTTATTGAGTTTATAATTGAAATTTATGGGATTTATTTGGTTTAATTGTTGAGATTGAAAGAGCCTTTTCTAGTTTAGGATAGGTTCTTTTTTTTTATCAGAAAAAAGCCATTTATTTTGTGCGTTTTATTTAAGGACTGCGCCACCCAAACAACCAACAACATGAGCCAGCGTTATGCACAAAGAGGAGTTTCTTCAGCCAAAGAGGACGTTCATAAAGCCATTTCTGGACTAGACAAGGGTCTTTTCCCAAAGGCTTTTTGTAAAATTGTGCCAGACTATCTCAGCAATGACCCAGACTATGGCTTAGTTATGCACGCCGACGGTGCAGGGACAAAATCTTCATTGGCCTATATGTATTGGCGCGAAACAGGCGACCTGAACGTTTGGAAAGGGATTGCTCAAGACGCTGTGGTTATGAATACTGACGACCTGCTCTGTGTGGGCGCACTGAATAACATCGTGCTGTCTTCAACCATTGGCCGTAACAAAAAATTAGTGCCTGGCGAAGTTATAAAGGCCATTATTGAGGGCACAGAAGAAGTTTTGGAAATGCTCCGTTCGCATGGCATAAGCATTTACAGCACGGGCGGCGAAACGGCCGATTTGGGCGATTTGGTGCGTACTATCGTCGTTGATAGCACCGTTACCACCCGCATCAAACGCTCTGAAGTCATTGACAATTCAAGCATTACAGCGGGCGATGTCATTGTAGGTTTGGCTTCTTTTGGCCAAGCCACTTACGAAACCCAATACAATGGTGGCATGGGCAGCAATGGCCTCACCTCGGCGCGCCACGACGTGCTGAACAAAACTTTAGCAGCAAAATATCCTGAAAGTTATGACCCACAAACACCTGAAGAACTCGTTTATTCTGGTAGTCAGATACTCACAGCAGCAGTCGCGGGCACGCCCTTGAACGTAGGCCAACTCATACTCTCGCCCACGCGCACCTACGCCCCCCTGATGAAGGCCGTTTTGGGAGCGATGAAGCCGCATATCCACGGCTTGGTGCATTGTTCGGGAGGAGGACAGACAAAAATTTTGCACTTTGTGGATAACTTGCACATTATCAAAGACAATCTTTTCGCCTTGCCCCCACTTTTTGACTTGATTCAGCGCGAAAGCCAAACGAGTTGGCAAGAAATGTATGCAGTTTTTAATATGGGACACCGACTAGAGGTTTATTTACCTAAGGAAAAAGCTGCTGAATTGATTGCCATTTCCGAAAGTTTTGGCATAGCCGCCCAAATCATAGGCCGAGTAGAAGCCGCGCCGACTAAAAAACTGACCATACAAAGCCCCAACGGCTTTTTTGTGTATTAATGTTAGCAGCAGACGACTATTCACTCAAATTCAAGTGGCCTTTAAGGGCATTTGGGCTTTTGGTGCTATGCCTTCAGTTTTTCAGCTTGCCCTATCAGCCTCTGCCTTGGTTTGATGAAGTTTTTTTTGCCTCTTTGGGGGACAATTTTTGGCGAAATGGGCTTTTTAATGTGCCTGTAACGGTTATGCAAACCCCCGTCCCGCTTTATGGCTGGGTTTATCCGCTTGTCCTGGGTGCTTTTCAGGAACTGTTTGGCCATAGCGCCTTGGCGGTGCGTGTTTTTACCTTTGCTTGTGGGCTAATTTTTTTATTGGTGTTCTATCATTTTTTTAGAAAAAAGCCTTTTAGCATTCTATTTGTACTTCTGCTGGCCAGCGACCCCTTTTTTTCCCTGAGTTGGCACGAGGGGCGTATGGATATTGTGGCTTTGTTATTCTGTTTTGGCTGTTTAGTGCTCATTATTTATTATTTACAGACGCAATCTGAAGCATTTTATTGGCGTATTTTGTATGGGCTGGGTAGTGCTTTTTTGGGGGCTTTGGCCCTTCAAACCACACCGCGTTCGGCTTTCTTGCTGCTGGGGTTCGGCTTTTGTTTTTTGTATAGCTTTCCTAAAAACCTCATGGCGGGTTTGTTTTGGTTCTTGCTGCTGTCAATGTTTTACAGTTTGTGGCTCTTTTTTTACTTCAAAAGTTTCGGTCATTTCTGGAATTATTACACAGATTCCACGGCTATTATGCAGCAAGGCAGTTCTTATCTCACTTGGTTTGTGGGCGGAGAGTTCTATGTGCCCAAGCAAGAATATCTGCTTGTAAGCCTGGTTATTTTGTTGGCCTGCTTATGCCTTTGGTGGAATAAAAAGTGTGTTTTTATGGCACTAAGGCAGTTTCATCTATCGTTAGAGGTTGTCATCTCTTTGAGTTTTGTGCTGAATCTATTGCTTTTTTATGTTTTGGTAAAGGACTACGGCCCTTATTCGGTTTTTGTGCTGCCATTTTGGTATGCACTCCTGGCTTTTTTGATGCAAAAATTGAATTTTTTATCTCAAAAACTAGAACAACGTTTGCGATGGGGCATTTTTGCGGCGCTTTTTTTACACAATGTAGGTGTATTGGGCCTTAAAACCTTGCAGTTGGCAGCAAGCTGGGAGCTTCGGCAGCCAGATGTAGCTCAAAATTGGTTAAAAAAGCATATTCCAAAATCTAGCCGCGTGGTGGGCTGTCCGCTTTTCTATTATGCGGCTCGGCAAAATGCGCACCAGTATCAGCTTTGCACCTATTACCAAACCAAACCCGAACGCCTCAAATACCAACTCAATCAATTTAACTTTGACTATTTGATAATTTCAGACCACACTGCTCTTTATCAGGCCGATGTAGCACAATTTTATTTGAACAACAGCCCCCTGGAAAAAGTAAGCCGTTTGGAATTAAAGCCAGTAGCTGGCTCAGATTGGCTGTTAAAGCACATTCCGCTGAGCAAAACCGAAAATAATGGTTACAATGCCACGCTCTATCGCCGAGTGAGGTAGCTACAACAAATATTTTTTGTACTTATTGTAGCTGTTCTCAGGCGTTTCTATCCTTAGTCATACTCCAAATAAAAAGTGGCTTCTCGTCCCCCGCTTGTTACGCGCATGGTTCTGGGGTAGCCTTCGCTAATAATGCGGGAGGTACTGAGTTCAAAATCTTCTAACAAATCGTCCTGGTTGCGGAGGTCTGCATCATAAAATTCTACTTCAATTTTGTTGCGTGGAATCTGCATTTCTGTATTGCCAGAGCGAATGTCGCTAGGAAAGTGAAAACTATACGGAAAGCGCGTAACACCATTCATAACGCGGGTTTCGCAAACTTGAAAAGAACCGTCGTAAATCTTTGCATAGAGTTCAAAACCCACTTGGCCGTCGTCCACGGTATCAGGCAACTGGAAGGTAGAAAGGTCGGCCTCTATTCGGCTGATAAATAAACGCTGTGGCGCACGTTTGATAGACACCACTTGCTGCGTCATGTTGGTATCCGTTTTATGAATAGCATAGAGCCTAACCAAATAATCGCCAGCTTCTCTGTAAACATAGCTAGGCTGATAGGCAAAAGAACGGTCGCCGTTACCAAAATCCCAGATATAAGTGCTGGCATAAGTAGAGCGGTTTTCAAACCGTATGGTGGCTGGTGCGCGGTAATTGTCTTTGTCTGCCCTTACCACAAAACCCGCTCTGGGCTTTGGAGGAGCTGTTACGTTGATAAACTGCTCTGAAACGGCGGTATCCTTGCTGCCACAAATGGCGGTGAGTTTCACTTTGTAGCGGCCAGGCGTTGTGTAAGTATAGCATGGATTCTTTTCGGTAGAAATTTGGCCGTCGCCGAAATCCCAGCGGAAAACACTGGCGTATTTGGACTCATTGGCAAAACAAATCTTTGAAAAATCTGCAAAAATGCCACCTGTAGGTGCAGAATAAGTGAACCTAGACGTGAGCGTAAGGCCGTCAGTATTGAGAGGCAGCGCAATAATGAGAGAGTCCACACCTGGATTGAAAACCGTGAGTTTGACATTAAAAATTCCCTTGGTTTTGTATTGGTGTATGGGCGTGGCCAAAGTAGAAGTGGTTTTGTCGCCAAAGTCCCAGAGGTAGCGCGTTTCGGGAGTGGCCTCAGAGACTATGGCCGTAAACAAGACCTCGTAAGGCGCACGGCAACTCAAAAACTCTGTGTTGATTTCTCTGATGTAAAGTTCGGGGTCTTTTTCTTTGCGGCAGGCCGAGAGCAAATAAACCATGCTCAAAAGTCCAAAAAATAGTCTGTTCAGGAGGTAAACGTTTTTCATAAAAATAATGCGTTTAGAATTTGGGTTACATTTAGTACCAAGATGCAGCTCCTTGCTCGAGCGTTGCGTAATAAATCTTAATAGAATCCTAATGAAATGTAAAAATAGAACGAATAGTTGGGGCACTGTCTTTCCGTCTGATTTTCTTTATGAACGGTCATGCTTTTGGGTTCTCATAAACACACAAAAAATGCTCTGCGACCACCTATTTGAGCCACAGAGCATTTTTTTTTTGAGCTAAAAGTAAAGGCTTAAATGCCACCATTATTGAGTAAGTTCGGATTTTGTCCACCAGCGTTACCGCCGCCAGTGCCCAAAAGGCCGAGCTTGGATTTAAGTTCTAACAAAGCTGAGGCATCAGGTGTAGACGACAATACTTTGTTCACTTCGTCGTCCACACTCTTGGTTTCGTTATTAATTTCGCTATAGGATTCTGCCAAGGCTTCATCTTGCGCCACTTTTTCTTTCATGCGCTCGAGCATGGCCACAGTGCTGCTAGAATCAATTTGCGAGAGTTGCTTATTGATTTTCTTGGTAGCAGCGCTCACCTTAGCACGTGCTTTGAGGGTTCTGGCTTCGTTCTCGTAAGCGCTAATTTTGGATTTGAGCGTTTGAATGGCTTGACTCATTTTTGCTACGCTCTCTTCGTGCTTAATCACCTCCTGGCCCAGATAATTGGCTTGGTTGTCCGATTCCTGCTTTTTGCGGAGCATTTCGGAAGCCAAGCGGTCTGCTTCGCTTTGGGCGAGCTGGCCAGCAGCAGCTCTTTGCAAAAGCATGACTGCTTTTTGCTCAGAGTCGCGAGACTGTTGCACGGCGTTGGCTTGGTCTCTTTTGGCTCTAATGGCCAATGCTTTGAGTTCGGCCAGTCCTTGCAAACTTTTGTTAAGGTCTTCTTTCAAGTCCCTTATGCCTTGCTCGGTCATCTTGATAGGGTCTTCGAGCTTGTCAAGCGCATCATTAGCTTCAGCCACACCAAGGTTAAATAATCTTTTTAGAAAGTTCATGTTTTTTGTGCTTTGATGGATAAACCAAATTTTTGATGATAGATTTGAAGAAACCGATTGCTTGCAATTTAACTTGAAGATTCAGAACGCACCTAGCTTAGTGCCATGACAATCAAACGAAACAAGGTAGCTGCAAGTTACAACTTTTGATGGATTGTCTTCAAATTTTTAAGACTTTTTGTGTTACAAAACAAATTTTAAATTTTGTTAAGGCGCAGCAGTTCGCTTGATACCTCAGCCAAAATGACCTTCAAAGAGTTTATAGATGCCTCTAGTTCGTTCAAATCCAAATTTTCTAACTGGAGTGTGTCGCGGAATAGTACCTTTTGGCCGCTCTCGTCTAGCACAAAAGCTCCATGAATGATTTGTCGGTTTTTTTGCAAAAGCATTTTGAAGGTATCGGCTGTTTGTGCGCCTGCTGGCAGCACAATAATAAACTGCTCTATGATGAGAATAGGGTCGGCGCAGTCTATGAGCAAATTTTTGATGCCCTCTTCTTCGTTGTTGATAACGAAGAGCATTTCGGCAGCATCTTCGTGGCTAATATCGTAGCCAAGTTCCAAAAGAAATGTTTTAACGACCTGAAAGTGGTTTTTCATAAGATGGGTTTGTTGTCTAACTAATTGTATAGATTCCATGAGGTTTCCGAGTGTTGGTCAGAGTTTTTAATAATAACTGCGTTGGTCGTAGAGCCTCTGCATAGCAGCAGGGAGCTGATAAACCACCGCACCATTGTTGGTGGTGCCAATTTCTACAACACCTTTGGCTTGAAGATTGTTCATGTGTTCTTCTATGAGGTCCACAGGCATACCCGTCATGCGTGCTACTTGGGCTATGGTTACATACTCCCCGTGCACACTCATAACTTCCAGCAACTGTTGTTCTACAGAATGCTTGATGCGCTCTTTATAACGTTTGCGGGTGTGCCAAACACCGAAAGAGCCGCCCGTCATAAAGGGAATACCCGCTATGAAAACCGGAACAAATTCAAAGTCGGCTATACCGGCCACTGTGGCTGCAATCCCCCCAAAAGTAAGTGCGCCAAAAAAGGCTGTTTTGACTTTTTCGCGCAAGGTCATTTTACGCTTTACCATAAAAAATTACTTATTATCAGGTGTTTGAGATATTTTTTTGAATAAGCTAGTGAAGTAGGGGCCAGGATAACAAAGGCGCAATAAACGCTTTTTGTACGAATTTTCTTAGCATAAGGTTTTAATTTTTGTGCAAATTTATTGGCTAGCTCTGAATTATAGCGCGCTTTCAGTGAGGAAACCCAAAAAACCTCACAAAGTTTTGAGGCTCTGTAAGGGGTGTTTTTATCAAACAACTAGAACGTTCTTATTCTACAGCCAAGCGGATAAGTCTGTTTGTTCGCAGTTGTGTATATGCACCATGTAGACACCAGTATTCTATTTTTAAATGCCAACACTTTCTTGGAATATTTACAATTAATCTCCCCTTAAAAACAAGCTCTTAACTAGTCGTCCCTTAAAAAGTCCGGATAAGAACAAGCACATGAATTGATTATATGATTTATCTGCTTTAGGAACACTGTCATGATTTTGGGTGGCTTTTGCTCTCTACTTTTTGCCTTGATGCAGAACTAAAGCGCGAGCTGAAAGTTCCGACCGTAGGGCATAGCAGGCCGCAAGAAGCCTTGAGATTTTGCCAGTTATTTGACAAAATAGGCTAAAAACCAAGAATTTTTAAAGATAAAATTTTTGTTTAATTTACTGGTAATAAATATCTTAGGTGTATTTTAAGGAAAGACTACGTAACGGGAATTATAGGGGAATAGATTTTGTTTTAAATAAAAAACAATAACTATTAGGGAATGCGTATTTTGTATTATCAAAAAATATTTTGAACAAAAAGCATCTTAAACAATACACGAAAACGCAATGCGTATTTTGTATTGTTATAGATTGATTGACGCAGTGTATTTAATTATAAGTTATTCATTTTCAATAATTTATAATTTATTTTTAGAGATATTTGGAAATATAAAAAAGAATTTTTATATTTGCGGGGAAGTAGGCGTGAGTTGCGTCTATTTATGAGTT
>JAAFJX010000006.1 GCA_013299045.1 Cytophagales bacterium
CTTCAATATTATGGCAGTAGATTTGTTTTTGCGAACAGGCAGACACGAATTTGCGTTTATGAATAGCGAAAAAATAAGTCATTCGCCTACTTCGCCTGAGCATTTATACCAAAATTATACGATTGACGTACTCATCAAAGACGAAAAAACACAAGCCATTTTTACGCATCCTTGGTACAACGATATTGAAAAACTAATCGAGCAAACTAAGCCAACAGCAAGGGAAATAGACGAAAGTCAATTAGACACAAGAGAAAATTTTGATGAAATAGACGAATAATTTTTATTTTACACAAATGTGTGTTGTATTTGCACGTAGATGTAACATAAATCATAAACAACCAAAAAAATGAATAATTATAATCAATATCCAAAAGGCTCTGAATGGTTAAAGTGGGATTTGCATATTCATAGCCCATTAACACATCTAAACAATCAGTTCAATGATGATTGGGAAAATTGGATTAAAAAACTAATTGAAAATAATATTAGGGTAATTGGCTTAACCAACTACTTTAGATTTGCTGAAAATGAAATAGAAATAGTTAGAGAAAAACTAAATATGTATAATATATTAGTTTTACCTAACTTAGAGTTTCGTATTGCACAACCTAATAAAAGCGGGGATTATATAAATTTGCATATTATTTTTAATCAAATTGTAACAACCGAAAGCATTAATCAATTTTTAAACAGATTGAAGACAAGAGATGACAGATATTGTTTTAGCCTTAGTGCCAGAAATGATTTTGAAACTGTAGTTATTAATGAAGAAACACTAATTAATCAACTTAAAGAAGATTTCAAAGAAAAAAATCAATATTTTGTTGTATGTTGTCCAAATGGATATGGCGGGTTTCGTTCTGATAATAATGTTGGTAGAAGTGTATCTGTTGCTCAAATTTTTGATAAAATGGCAGACTTCTTTTTTGGACGTTCTCAAGATAAAAGTCATTTTTTAAATACTGAAAGATATGAAAATGCACTACAAAAACCTGTTATATTTGCTTCAGATGCACATAAAATAGATGTTATAGGGTTACAAAATTTTACTTGGATAAAAGCCAACCCAACCTTTGAAGGCTTGAGGCAAATTATTTTTGAGCCTGAATATAGGGTAAAAATACAAGAAGAAAAACCAGAGCAGAAAAGAAAGTCAGATTTTATAGATAAAGTTAGGTTTGTAGATGCTTCTGATGGATTAGTATTTAAGAATGATTGGATAGAATTAAACCCAAATCTTAATGCAATCATTGGTGGTAAATCTACAGGAAAAACTTTACTGCTTCATTATATTGTGCAAACTATAGGTTATACTGAAAAGAAATATGACTTCAAAAATGATTTTGAGGTAATGTGGGCTGATGGAGAAACGTACAAACTAAGTGATAATTCTAAAAAACAAAGACCTGTTACTTATATTGCCCAACAAGATTTAATAAATATCGCAGAAAACAATAAACAGTTTTCTGAATTAGTTTTGACATTTTTACAAGAAAAAAATAATTTCCAAAATGAATTTGAAAAATTAGAAAATAATGTAAAAGGCATTAAAGTATCTATTAGTGATAATATTACTCAATATTTATTATTATTAGAAAATTTACAAAGTGAGAAAGACAAAAAATTAGGTGATAAAATTGCCAAACAAAATGAAATAAAAGAAAATCAAGAAAAAATAAAAAAAATTGAAGAAAAAGCAAATATTTCTCAAGAACAAAAAAATGAACTTGAAAAATTAAAAGAACAAAAAAACGAACTTGAAAAAAATATAAGAAATAAAGAAAATATATTTTCTATTTTAAGAGAATATAAAACTATTACTTTATCTAAAATAAAAGCATTAAAAAATGATTTGCTTCGTGAAAAAGAAACAATAGAATTAAAATTTAATTCTCAAAACTTAGGTAAGGAAATATTAGATAGTATTAAAATTGATACTTTGATTGAAGAATTCAATCTAAAGATTGATAACAATTTTATTGTAAGTGAAAATATTGAACAAAAAATTATAGGGTTAAACACCCAATTAGGGCAAATAAATATTCAGATAGAAAACATAACTAATTTATTAGGTAGCGAAGATGCAATAAAAAAATTGCAAAATGAAATTAGTGATTTTCAAAATGAAATAGTAATTATTGAAAAAAATGAAAAATTAGTACAAGAATATACTGATAAATTAAATAATTTATCAAATAGCATCTTTAAAAGATATGAAGATTTAATCAATGAATATCAAAACTTCATAAATACTATTAATGCAACTTCAGATTATTCAGCATTGATACCTGAAAGTAACATAAATCTAACTGCATCATTAGAATATAACAATGAAAATTTTAATGGTAATTTTATTACTTGTTTCAATGGTAAACAAATATCAAGCACTTTTTCAAATATTTTTCCAAATAGCGAATACACATTTGCTGGTAAAACCACACATTTAGAAACTATAAAGAAAATATTTAATATTATCACAACGAAAGAAAATTTGCCTTACAACAAAAATAAAGACATTAAAATATCTATAGAGGCATTATTCAATAATAATTTTTCTTATAAATTTAACCTTAATCAAGATGGAGATGATATACTAAAAATGTCCCCAGGTAAGAAAGGACTTGTTTTATTAAAACTTCATTTGTCATTACAACAAGCAAAATATCCAATCTTGATAGACCAACCTGAAGATAATTTGGATAATAGAACTGTTTTTCAAGAATTGAAAGATTTTATAAAAACAAAAAAAATACAAAGGCAAATCATTATTGTAACTCACAATGCTAATTTAGTTGTTGCTACAGATGCTGAACAGATTATTGTTGCAAATCAAAAAGGGCAAAATGGAACAGAACAACAAGAATATCAATTTGAATATATAACAGGTGCTTTGGAATATTCTTTTGAAAAGAAATCTAACAAAGGTATTTTATACGATAAAGGTATAAAAGAACACGTTTGTGAAATTTTGGAAGGTGGAAAAGAAGCCTTTAAGAAAAGAGATGAAAAATATGGTTTTACATCAAATAACAAATAACTATGCAAAACCTATTCGAAACCCAACCCGAAACTTCCCTACTAAAAAAGTTTTCAGAAATCCATAACAGCATTTATGCTAATGATGGACTTTCTTCACAACAAGCCTTAGATGAAATGCTTAAAGTCTTATTTATCAAGGTTTTTGATGAAAAAGAGAGTAGCAAACAGTTTTTTATAAGCAACGAGGAGTTTAACGAAATCAAGTCAGGTAGAAAAAATAAAACCTTTCTACAACGCATAGAAAGTTTATTTCAAAAGACAATTCAAGGTTTTTCTGACATTTTTGAGGCAAACGAAAGTATAAAACTTAGCCCTATTGCCTTATCTTTTGCTATCAATAAACTACAAAGTATTGATTTTTCAGATACAACAGACGCTAAAGGTTTGGCTTTTCAAAAATTTTTGGCAAATACAGAAAAGGCAGACAGAGGGCAGTTTTTTACGCCAGAGCCTGTAATAAATTTTTGTGTACAGTTTTTACAACCGCAACCTAACGAGAAAATTATAGACCCAACTTGTGGAAGTGGCGGTTTTTTGTTTTCTGCCTATCAGTATCTATTAGATAACTTTCAAGTTTCCAAACAAGAAATTATCCCTAATTTATTTGGCATTGATATTAACAAAACTATTGTAAAAATTGCCAAAATGAAATTATTGTTAGAGTGTAATACAAATTTGAATATTATTGCTCAAAATTCTTTAGAAGATTTGGACGAGTTGGCTTTATCTTTTGGGCAACCTATTGAAAAGCAAATAGATATAGTTTTAGCAAATCCGCCTTTTGGCACAATGGGAAAAATTACCAACGAAAAGTTACTGAAAAAATATGAATTGGGTTATAAATGGCAAGGCGAAAATTATAACTATTATAAAACTAAAACTTTGCATACAGGGCAAACACCTGAAATTTTGTTTATTGAAAGATGTTTGCAACTTTTAAAAGAAGGTGGTAGAATGGCTATTGTGTTGCCTAATGGAATGTTTGAAAATCCATCTTTGGAATATTTGCGCATTTTTATTAAGCAGAAAGCAAGGGTTTTAGCGGTTGTAAATTTGCCGCAAGAAACTTTTATACCTTTTGGAACAGGTGTAAAAACTTCCATTTTATTCTTGCAAAAAGAAAGTGAGATAGATTTAAGTAAAAAAGTGTTTTTTGGTAGAATTACCAAATTAGGTTATCAAGGTAATAAAAATGGTAATCCAATTTATCAAAAAGATGAATTTGGTAATTTTCTGAAAAATGAAAACAAAGAACTAATTTTAGAGGAAGATTTTACTAAAATTATCAATGACTATAAAATATTTCAACAAACCAACGAATTAGAAACTGCAAACAGTTTTTTGTTTCCTGTTGCTGAATTGAATGGTAGATTTGACTTTGATTATTACGCACCGCAAAACCGCAAATTACTCAATAAATTAAAAAGCCTCAATGCGGTAAAACTTTCGGAAATTTGCGATATTGTAAAAACGAAAAGTAAAAAACTTGCACAACTTAACGAAATGGTAGATTATATCGAACTTTCAGACATCAACACGCATAGTTACGAAATAATCAATGCCAACAGTTATTTAGTCCACGAATTGCCAAGCAGAGCAAGTTACGAAGTGAGAGAAAACGACATTTTAACCGCAGTTGCAGGTAATTCTATAGGTACGCACAAACACGCAACAGCCTTAGCAACAAAAGATTATGAAGGAAATATTTGCACAAATGGTTTTCGCATTTTGCGAAATTGCAAAGTGGATTTATATTATTTGTTGTATTATTTGCGTTCAGAAATGTTTTTAAAGCAAGTTTTTATGTATCGCACAGGTGCAGCAATTCCTAATATTTCCGATTTTGATTTAAACAGAATTTTGGTATATTTGCCAACAGAAAATATTTTACAAGAAGTTAGCGAGAAAGTTCGTTATTCTTTTGAACTCCGCAAACAAGCAAAAGAGGAAGTAGAAAAAATAACAGTTGAGTTTTAGAACGACACAACAAACCACGCACAACACAGTCTTGGCGCAAGTGGGGCTAAAGTGCTGATTTATAAGTCTAATTCCCCACTTGCGCCAAGCCTCCAGACGGCAGCGCTCATTGCAGAACAACAGACCGATAGAGCGAATCAGATGATTGTAAGACGGTAGTGGTTCATATTTTAGTTTTTAGGGCACAAAGTCTTTTTCTTGGACAAGTATCAATAGGCAAAGTTCACAACTTCGCCTATTGCAAAATTGTGAACTTTTTTACTGGGTTCAGATTGCTGTGCCTACTTTTTAGCAGTTAGCCTCTTAAATAATGCCAATACGCTATCCACGGTCAAGTACACAATGGGTACGTAAACAAGGGTCAAAAACATAGAGCTAGTTAGGCCACCAATCAATACCCACGCCAAGCCTTGTTTCCATTCTGTGCCAGCGCCACCACCCATTGCAATTGGAAACATACCAATCACCATTGCTACGGTAGTCATCAGAATTGGCCTCAGACGTTCTTTTCCAGCTTCAATGAGCGCATCATAACTAGAGAAGCCTCTCGTTTTGGCTTCGTTAGCAAAATCTACTAATAAAATGGCGTTTTTAGCGACCAGGCCCACAAGCATAATCAAGCCGAGTTGTGTAAAGATGTTCAAACTCTGCAAGCTAAGGCCGAGCGCCAAAAATGCTCCACCAACTGCCAAAGGAATAGAAAACAACACCACAAGCGGGTAAACGAAATTATCGTAGAGCGCCACCATAATCATATACACAAAAATCAAGGCTGCTAAAACGGCCATACCCATACTGGCTGCGCTGTCCTTTTGGTTCTTAACGTCGCCGGTGTAAGTGGCCTTTACGCCCTGTGGCAGCCCAGCTTTCAATATAGCTGCGTTTACGTCTGCTGCTATATCGGCCACACCACGCCCTACCGCCTGCGAAAATATTGTTACTGCTGCATTCCTGTTTTCGCGCTGCAAACGTCCTGGCCCCAAGCCTTGTTTGATGCTAGCAAATTGCTTTAGCTCAATTTGTTCGCCTTTTCGGTTAATAAAAGTCAGGTTTTCAAGACTGCTAGTCTGCGACTTATCGAATTCATCAAGCAAAATACGCAGCGTGTATTCGTTGCTTCCGTCTCTAATTTTTGCATCGTCGTCGCCACGGAGAGCAATTTGGAGAGTCTGGCCAATTTCAGCCATGCTGAGGCCAAATGTAGCCAACTTGACGCGGTCTACCTCTATTCGGGTTTCGGGTTTTCCGTCCTCGAGTGAAGTGCGCACATCAGCCGTACCAACAGTTTTAAGGATAATATTCTCAATCATATCGGTCGCTTTACGGACGCTGTCCATGTTTGAACCAGCCACCACGAGTTGAAATGGTGTGAAATTAGCCGTTCCAAAAATTCCTATTGCATTTAAGCGCGCCTTGACCCCCTCAATATCTGAAACCTTACGTTTCACGATGCGCATCATTTCATTGGTGGTTTCTTGGCGTTGTGCGAGCGGAACCAGAGTAACCACAAGTTCGGAAATGTTATTGGACGAGGACGAGAAGAAACCCTCGGAAGATGCGCCCACATTGGCATATATTTTTTTGACTTGTGGCATTTTGCTTAGCATCATCTCTACACGCTGCGACATTCTGTTCGTATTGGCAACCGTAGAGCCTGGTGGCATCTCCAACAGCACCGAAAACTCACCTCGGTCAGCCGTGCGGATAAATTCAACCGTTACATAGCCGCGTTGAACAAGCTGAACAGCGCCCACAAAAGAGGCAATAACGAGTACCGTTGTCAAGATTTTATTTCGCAAACTCCAGCGCAAAGCCACTTCATAGACATTCACCAGAGCAGAAAATTGCGCTTCAAACCATAAACCGACATAGCCCATCAGTGTCCCTTTTGTAAGATGTTGCACACGGCTAAAACGAGAGGCCAGCATAGGGGTTATGGTGAACGATACGACAAGGCTCATGAGCGTAGAAACCAACGTAACGACCGCAAACTGGCGCATAATTCCACCTACAACTCCTGGCAATACAGAAAGCGGAAAGAATACTACCACGTCCACAAGCGTAATAGACATGGCCGTAAAACCGATTTCGTTTCGGCCTTCAAGAGCCGCTTCGCGCGGATTTTTGCCCATCTCTAAGTGGCGATAGATGTTTTCTAAAACCACAATGGAGTCGTCTACCAAGATGCCAATGACCAAAGAAAGCGCCAATAGGGTCATCAAATTCAGCGAAAAACCAAATAAGTACATGGCGATAAAAGTAGAGACCAAAGAGGCGGGTATGGCTATCATCACAATCAAGGAGTTGCGGAGGCTGTGCAAAAAAATCAGCATAACTGCCGCCACTAGAATAATGGCAATAATCAAGTCATGCTGCACGGCTTGTGCTGCCTTGAGCGTAAAGTCGGACGAGTCCTGGGCAATATCAAATTTGAGTTTGATGTTCAGGTAGTCTTTTTCAAGCGAAGCGATTTCAATTTTGGCAGCCGCCACGGTTTCTACGGCATTGGCATCTGCCTGCTTTATAATGAGCAAACCAATGGAGTTGTTGCCATTGATGCGATTGATGCGTTCTACTTCACGCACGCCATCTTGGATTTCAGCCACATCGCCTAGCCGTATTTCACCACCGCTTCGGCTAATGCCTACAGGGAGCAGTTTGAGTTCAGCCACACTACCGAATTTGCCAGCCAAGCGCACGATAAACTGCTCGTTACCGTCTTTGAGCTTGCCAGTAGGCACATCAATATTGGCCATTTTGACAGCAGCCGCCACTTGCGGAACAGACAAAGAAAAACTTTTGAGTTTATCAAGATTCAAATTCACTTTGAGTTCGCGTGCATCTCCACCCAGCACGACCACGTCGCCCACGCCAGGTACAGTCGCTAAACGCGGTAAAACGTTGTCTTGCAGGAACTGATAGAAGTCTTTGGACGGCATAGTCCCCGTGATGCCCATTCGTAAAACAGGGGTCTCATCAAGCGCAATTTTACTGACAGCGGGTGTCTTTACCTCTTTGGGTAAGTTGGCCGCAATAGCTAAAACCTTACGCTGAACATCTTGCATGGCAACATCTACGTCTGCATCTTGCTGAAATTCTATGGTTACAAAAGAGACATTTTCGGTAGAGGTAGAGCGTACATAGGCGGCCTTTTCTACACCAGCAACCACATTTTCTATGGGTTTGCTAACGTTTGTTTGTACCTCTTCGGGCGAGGCACCCGGATAAACCGACGTTACTGTAATAACAGGCGGACTAAACTTAGGCAAAAGCTCATATTTCAGTTGTTTGTAGCAAAAAAGTCCTACAACTGTGAGCGCCACGAAGATAATAATTATCAGCGAGGGCCTTTTAATGGAAAGTTCTGTAATAGTCATTGACTTGTCTTTTTAGAAATTGGCTTATTAGTTCACTACTTTAACATTAGAACCATTCTTTAAGTTGATTTGGCCGCTGATAACCACATTCTCACCCTGTGTAAGTCCTTGCAGCACTTCAATTTGTCCATCGGTCTCTTCGCCAACAGTTACGCTTTTGAGTAGGGCCTTGCCCGCTTCTACTACAAAAACTTGAGGGTTTTTTGTGCTGCCTATGAGAGCGTTACGGTCTATCGTGAGCATGGTTCTGCCCTTAATGCTTCCAAACTCCACCTTGCAGAACATACCTGCCTTCAGCGGTTTGCTGCTGTTATTGCTGAGTTCAATCTCTACAGGATAATTGTGGGACTCATCACCTTTGGGGCTAATCATACGTACTGTGCCGTTATAAACCTGACCAGGATAAACTGCTGTAGTAACACTGACGCGCTCACCAGTCTTTAGTTTGAAAACATCTGCCTCCGCTACGCCCACTTTTACTTTGAGGCGGCTCACGTCCACCACGTCCGCAATGGGTGTACCCGGATTCAGCATAGAACCAATCTCTACGCGTTTGGCAATGATTGTACCACCAATAGGCATATAGATTCTTGCGTCCTGAAGCTGTAGCTTAGCGTTTGTTAGCTGAGCTTCGGCTAGTTTGTAGGCGTGCGTATAGGCTTCGGCTTGCACCTCCGTAACGGCCTTGTCTTGCAGAAGCGCTTGATAACGGTCTAGGTCAGTTTTGGCTTTTTCTAGGTTAATTTGGGCAATTTGCAGAGTGTTTTGGCGCATATCGTCGTCCACCTGCACAAGTGCAGAACCCGTCGACTTGGTATCGCCGCTGTTAAAAAATATGGCCTTTACCCTGCCCATCACTTCTGATGCCACGGTTACTTCCGCATTGGGGATAACAGTGCCAACCATGCTTAGATTTTCATTCAGTTCGGTAGTTTTTACGGCTGCGGTGTTTACAGGAACATCTTTTATTTCAACAATTTGAGCCTCTTTGTCAATGGCGGCCTTGTTTTGGGAGAGTGTAACTACTGCCCAGGCAGTAGCCGCTAAAAGTACTACTACGAGACCAATTATTTTTGCGTATTTCATTGCTATTTTTGATTTTGGGTTTAATTTTCGTTAAAACACGGAGTGGCTAAATTTTAATTTTCTTTGCCTATGGCGCGGTCTAGTCGGGCCTTGGCTAGCATCCAGTCTGCGCTAGTATTCACGAGCGTAATCTGGGCATTCAAAACCTGCAAATTGGCATCGATGAGGTCGGAATTGAGCGCTAACCCCTGCTTAAACCGTATGCCTACTATGCGTTGATTTTCTTGAGCCATTTTAAGAACTTCCTGCGCCATTTTGTAGCGTTCTTGGTGTTGTTGTAAAGCAAGGTACTGTTGTGTAACTTCCATAGCCACTTGCTCTTGCAGAATAAGATTATACTCTTTGGCCTGTTCGGTAGTTACCTGCGCACTCGCCACCTGATTTTTGACGCTGCGCCAGTTCCAAATGTCAAATGTGAGTGCAATACCTGCGTCCCAAGTTGGATAAAAAATATCGTCCGCTGGCATCAAACGCTGGTTGGGGTTACTCAAATAGCCATTGGCCGAGAGCACCACTTGCGGCATTGCTGCACCCTTTGCAATTTTGGTCGCCAGTTCGCTCATTTCTACACGCCCTTGTGCGGCTTTGAGTTCAGAACGTGTGCTTTGCGCCTCGTTTACAAGCGCATCGGCATCTAAGGCTGCTTCGGTGAGGTTTGGGCTAGAGGTAAGCTTGTTTTGTGTGAGCAAAGGCTGCTGTAACAAATTATTCAAGAATAGCTGGGCTACATTAATACCTGTCTTTACATCAATGACTTGCATACGCACAGTGGCTATTTGAATTTCCATGCGTAGAACATCGTTGGGTGTAAGCATACCGCGCTTGAGCAAGTTCTTCAGGTCGGTAAGGTCAGCCTCCATTTGCTGTATAGAAAGCTCTATTTGCTGCAAACTCTGTTGTGCTTTATATAAGTTCCAATAAGCTGTTTTGGTATTCAAGACCACCTCCGCTTGCGTTTTTTGTAAGTCAAATTGTGCATTTTGTTCATTTTTTTGAGCCAGGAGCAGGCTATTTTTCAAACGCCCACCCGCGTAAAGGGTTTGCCTTGTGCCTATCTGATTATAAAAAACATTTAAAATGACAGGGTTAAGAACGTTTGTTACCATTTCCCCATTTGGCCCTAAAGGCAAACTCACTTCAAAAGGCGGCACATAGCTGAGACGCGTGTAAGAGGTTGTGAACTTGACAGCCCCGTAGCGTGCTAAGTCTGCCTCTTTTGTTTTTAACGTCAAGCCTTTGGCTTTAATCTGCTCATTTTTAAGCAAGCGGTTAGCCGCTATGGCTTTGCTGATGGCCTCTTCAAGCGTCAAGCTATAACTTGTCTGCGCATTTGTTTTTATGGCAAAAGCCATTTGAAAAAGGAGTGCCCCACTAAGAGTACACAATAAAAACTGAAATCGTTTTTTTAGTTTCCGCATGGTTAAATTTTTTGCGATGAATGAATTTACTGGTGAGGGGCGTAGTTTTGTGGATACATCAAGCGGCGGGCATTGTCAGTCAGAATGCCGCCCAGCAAGATGCCAAATATAGTTTGGAATGCTTCTTCTGGCGAAAAAGACGCATTGTGAAGTACTTCGGGGCTTAGCGTGTAGTTAATAGCGTTAAAATACATTTGAACAATAACATCAACATTATAAGTTCTAACAAAAAAGCCAGATTGGACTCCTTCTTCAATTAAAGCTCTAAACGAGGAAAAAATTTGCTCACGCCTAAACTGCTCTACTAAATTCCAATGATGCAAGTGGCTCCGCCTTAAATCATTCATAAGCGCCGGACTCATACGCGAGGACATCTGTGAGATGGTAGCAACCACCCGTTGCAATTTTTCAGGAAAAGGCATATTAGGCGCAAATACTATGCTGTCTATCGCTGTCTCACATTCTTCAAAAAAACTAGTAATGCAAGTTACGATTAACTCATCTTTGCTTGAAAAATACTTATAAAGCGTTTTTTTACTAATGCCAACGCTCTGCGCGAGGTCGTCCATACGGACACCTGATACCCCAGATAGTATCATTTGAAAACTGCATAATTCAATTAAACGTGCTTTTAAAGCGTCCATGATACTCTTTCTAGCTAAACGAAACGATGGAAACTTTATGAGTTTCTAAAGTTTCCGCAAAGGAATACTTAAAAAAAATAGTATGCAAATTTTTTTTGCTTTTTTTGTAAACTTGCAGGCTAGAGCTAAACACCAAGCAAGCAAAAAAACAAAGAAGATGAGCCACTAAAAGCATGATAGCCAAAAAAATAGGAGTGAAGTGATGTTATTGAAATTTTGGGTGTATAACAGTAAAATAATAAAAAAAATCTTGCTTTTTTTGTAGTTTAGAAAATTAATTATTTATCTTTGCCAAGATTAAATATAAAATTACCGTGTACACTTCCTTCCAAACTTCTTTTTCCTATGATAAAACTCTACAAATACACATTTAGCACACTGCTTTTTGTATTGTTCCAAGTGCTTCATGTAAGCGCTCAGGTTACGAACATCAACGCGACCATCAATATTCTTGGTGGCGGAACCGTGATGGTCTGCAACTCTTTTTTTGACAATCAAGCAGCAGGCACTGTGAGCCTGACTGGCACCTTAGATGTGAATACCACACTGACAAATAACGGTTTGTTTACTGGCAATGCAGGCAGTTTGCTCTTGATGTCCGGTACTGCCGAGCAGTTGATTGATGGTGCTTCGGTAGTCAATACTTATGATTTTCAGGTCAATAACGCTGGTTTTGGCGTAACGAACAACAACACAGGTCATATTCGCGTGGCAAACAGCTTGCTATTGACGAACGGCCGCCTGTTTACATCTAACACACGCCAGATTCGCTTTACACCCACAGCTCTGAACCCCGCTGAGAGCAATGCCAACCACATTGTAGGCACTGCTTATATGGAATCACGTGCAATCGGTGTGGCTGCCTTTGGCCCATTTCTTAACCTTAGTTTTGCGGCAGGCGGCAACATTACTAGCATGGACTTGTTCCGTCGTACGGGCAACGGTGCAGGGAACACGCTCGCGCCAGCGCCCACTTCTGGCATTGTGAACGTCGGTGGCAACACAAGTATAGCAGCTTACTGGTCTATACAGTCGGCGGACAGCTTGTTATTTCCTAACCGCGACATGACTATTTCTTGGCTTTCGGCATGGGACAATGGCAAAAACCTTTTGCAGATGCAACGTTGGCGTTCACGCCAGTATGGTGCAGTTACGGCACCTTGGCGCGAAATGAACCCTTTAATTGATATGAGCGCAAGGACTTTTACCCAGAACTCTGGCATTGTTTTGGTGCGCGACTGGACATATTCTGACATCGTGAATCCGTTGCCTGTTGATATCCTGAGCTTTAATGTGCAACAAAAGAACAACGATGCGCTTATAACTTGGGCAACCGCTAACGAAAAGAATTTGGCGCATTATGAAATTTTGAGAAGCACAGACGGCGAGAATTTCGTGAGCATTGGTCGTGTAAAAGCACAGTCAAAATCAGGAACGTCTATTTATAATTTTACAGACCCTAATTTTGTAGCACTTCCTGTTCAAACGGTTTATTACCAACTCAAGCAAGTAGAACAAGACGGCAAGAGCGCCCTTTCTGCTACTAAATCCTTGAACATAGCGCATACTGCTAGTTTTGCTGTAGCGGCTTATCCGAATCCGTTTTTCGAGAGCCTGTCTATCAACATTCAGAACTTGAATGAAGAAACTTGTACAATCTCTTTGACGGATAATCTTGGACGCGAAGTGTATCGCGGTCAAACAAGCGACAAGTTTGCCCAAATTGTGTTGAGCACCGAGATTCAGAGCTTGGCAGCGGGCAGCTATATTTTAACGGTGCGCAGTTCAACTGAAAGCAAGTTTGTAAAGCTTATCAAGCGATAAAATTTTCTACTAGGGCTATTTCATTCAAAGAGCTAGCCCTAGTCATTTTCTCTTGTGTCTTTTTATTTCCTTTTCCTTCTTATTCATTCATTTAAATTGTTAAAACATGAAGAAGTTTTTACTTTCTATGTTGTTTGTGGCCTCGGTAGGCTACGCCAACGCTCAAGTGCAAATTAACCGTGAGGTGCAAATGAACGGCGCGGGTGTGGACGACCGCAAGGTTACTGGTCTGAGTGCGGCTAGTGCCGTTACGACACCTGTAGCCACAGATGCAGTGAGCAATGCGACCATACAGTCCAATTGGCTGACTTACAAAGTAGCTACTGGGGCAGTCAATACCTATGCGGTGGCACTAGTGCCCGCCATTACAGCTTATCAGACGGGTATGGTGGTAAACTTTCGTGCTAACACCACCAACACAGGCGCTTCTACGCTCAACGTGAACGGTTTGGGTGCTATTGCCATACGAAAATTTGTAACAACCCCCCTCTCGCCTGGCGATATTCAAACGAACCAAATGGTTTCGGTTATGTATGATGGCACTAACTTTCAGTTGATTAGTGGGGTAGGCTCAAGCAGAATGCAAACTTTGCACGTGCGCGGTACGGCTACACGCGCTGCTGTAACATCTACTACACTTACGCTCCAGCCAGGTGTAACACAAACTTTTACAATTCCTGCTGGTGTAACTGCGGATATTTATATCAATGCTACAATAGGTATGCGGAATGTGGATACCACACCGGGTGATTTTGCAAGTATAGATGCTGTCATACATGTTAATGGTACAGCTATGCCGGCTGGTGGCTGGAACAGAATGACAAATGTAAACCACGATACGGGAAACTCGCTTAGCAATGTTTCTATAGCTGCTGCTGCTGTCTTAACGGGTGGCACACACACCATAGACTTGCGTACAAACCGTGTAAATGGCAACACTGCTATTGATATTGGCGGTGATGCTACGCTAGATGCTACGCCTGGTGAAATGACACTTTTGATTTTTTACAGATAGACCTTAAAATAACGAACTTATGAAGCACATTTTAGTAATTTTAGGATTCTTACTGTTCTCTTTTGTCGGATACAGCAGAGTTCTTGCCCAAAATGAAACTTCTGGTAGTAGGAGTTTTGTGGGCAAAGAGGTGCCTGAAACCGACCCTGGTGCAGTCAATCCCGACTCGGTAGTAGAAAGCACCACCAAGCGCTCTGGCGAAACAAAAAAGAGTGGTGGTCGTAAAAAAGGTCAAAAAGCAGGACAAAAAGCGGCGAAGCAGGAGCAAGTCATTGGTATTCCTTCCGATTCTCGCCGTCTAGCGTCTGAAGCAAAAAAAGAAGACTAGTCGCCGTTTTCTTGAGTTAAAGAAGTCCTGGTGTTCAATTGAAAGTGCATCAGGACTTTTTTTTATTGGTAAAAATTGTAAACACAACGATTATTCACGAATTTTGCACTTTTAAAACTCAAATTCTGATACAGGGGCTCGCATGGTAAAAATTGGTAACATTGAAGTAGGTGAATTTCCACTACTCCTCGCGCCTATGGAAGATGTGAGCGACCCACCTTTTAGAGCCGTTTGTAAAGCAAAAGGTGCAGACCTGCTCTACACAGAGTTTATTTCGGTGGAAGGGCTTATACGTAATGCCACCAAGAGCGTTCAAAAATTAGATATTTATGATTACGAACGCCCTGTTGGCATACAAATTTTTGGAGCGGATATAGAATCCATGCTCAAAGCCACCGACATGGTAGAAGCAGCACAGCCCGAAATATTGGACATCAACTATGGCTGCCCGGTCAAAAATGTGGCTTGCAAAGGCGCTGGAGCTGGTATCCTGCTTGATATACCCAAAATGCAGCGCATGACCGCCGAAATTGTCAAACGAACCAATTTGCCAGTTACTGTTAAAACGCGGCTTGGTTGGGACGAAAAATCTATCAAGATTGTAGAAGTGGCTCAGCGTATGCAAGATGCGGGGGTACAGGCCATGACTATACATGCTCGCACGCGCCACCAAATGTACAAAGGCGAAGCCGACTGGACCTACATTGACATGGTGAAGAATACGCCAGGTATCCATATTCCTATCTTTGGAAATGGGGACGTGGATACACCTCAAAAAGCATGGGAATATAAAAATCGCTATGCGTGTGATGGCATCATGATTGGGCGAGGTGCGATAGGCTACCCTTGGATTTTTGATGACGTGAAGCATTATTTCAAATATCAGACAGAGCGGCCTTTGCCTACCTTAGCAGAACGGGTAGATACCTGCAAACAGCATTTTGAGTTTTCGGTGCGTTGGAAAGGCGAGCGCCTCGGTGTTGTTGAAATGCGCCGCCATTATGCGCCTTATTTTAAAGGAATAGAAGATTTTAAACCTTACAGAGCGCGCCTCGTAACACTTGAAAACCCACAGGATATATTGGACACGCTGGCAGAAATCAGGGTAGTATTTGCCAATGCGCGAGTTATGCGGAGTATCGTTATGAAAGAAGATAGTTTTTATAATTAGTCGTCCCTTAAAAAGTACATTCAATAGATGCAAGCTAAATTTAAGGAGAATGGTTCACCAATTTTGGGAACACCTTGACGGCCTTTGATAGACTTCTCTTCTCTACTTTTTGCCTTGATGCAGCACTGAAGCGTGAGCTGAAAGTTCCGACCGTGGGGCATAGCAAAAAAATCAAGCCTCGCAAATGGCTTTTCTCTGATTCACTCTCTTACAAAACAAGCTCTTAATTAACCTCTCTAAGAGATGTACGTTTTAGGAAGCGAATAATTGTATTTTTTTAAGATAGGGACTTTACTTTTAAAGTACGGCCAACTACGGCTATGATACGGCTATGCTAGGGCTAAGGCAAAATAGGACAAAAGCAATCTTGAGGCATCAAGCGGGTTTGCGACTTTATCTCTTTTTTTATTATTGAGTACGTCTATTGGCCTGTATTGGCGTTAGAGAGGCGGCGGGTTTAGTGCGTAACACCGAAGCGAAGCCCAAAGACGAACGACCGCGAAGCGGGAACGCCCAATAAATTGTAGAAAAACAATCATTAGTCAAAAAGTAAGGTACAACGCGAGAAAAGGGCCTCTACAAAAGTGAAAAGAGGGCAATTAGAACTCAAAAAGGTTTTTTTGACGACTCAAGAGAGGCTAATTTAAGCGCTTGATTTCGTTCAGCCCCCCCGCAACTCTGCGGAAAGGACGGTTTTAATCAACGACAACCTTTTTTCATCTAAACCAGCATATATTTTTAGGGACGACTGGCTATTTTGTGTAATTGATGTAAAAGTGCTAAAATTGCACCTCTCCTAATGTCGGTTCAGTAAGCTCTAATCATTAAATCCAAATATTCTTTTCAAATCTTACATCTAAATTTAAAACCTTAAAGTAAACTCTGAACCTTTGCCGAGTTCGGTCATAACGCTGATGCTGCCTTTGTGCTGACGCATGATTTGTTTGGAAAGACTCAAACCAATGCCAGTTCCATATTTTTTGGTAGTATAGAATGGGATAAAAATTTTGTCCAAGGCCTCACGGTCTATACCGGGTCCGTTGTCTGAAACAGCAATCCAAACCCGGCTGAGGTCGTCTATGCCGGCTTTAAGAAAGACCTGTTTCTGTTTTTCTTCGCGGCTTTCTCGCAACGCTTGTAGTGCATTTTTTAATAAATTGATGATAACTTGTTCAATAAGAACGGGGTCGGCAGTAACGTAGAGGGATTCCGAACTGACGCAAAGCTCAAATGCAATGCCGTTTTCTTGCATTTCGCGCTGCATAATCGTAAAGAGGTGTTGCAAGAGTTCTTTGACGCGAACGTGCGAAAAGGTGGGTGTGGGTAAATGGGACATATTGCGAAACTCCCGAACGAAATGAATCAGGGATTGTGAGCGCCTTTCAATAGCCCCAACAGCCAAGTGTATATCTTCTAAATCAACGGGTTCTACCACATCGTCTTCGGCTTTTACCTTCAAATCCTGTATTTCACCCGCAACGGTGGCCGAAAGTGAATAAATTGGCGTAACCGAGTTCATGATTTCGTGGGTAAGTACCCTTATTAAATTTTGCCATGCGTCAAGTTCTTTGTCTTCCAGTTCACGTCTTATATTCTGAATCGTAAACAACTTAAATCGGTCGTTTTTATGCTTAATTTCGGAAGCCTGAATACTTAACTCTACGGGGTCTTGTTGCGTAAAAATTTTTACAAGTGCTTGTGAGCCGCTTGTGAGCGTCTGAAAGGCATGGGCAATTTGTGGACTAATACTCTCAAAAGCGCTGATGTTATCGGCACTACTCATACCAAAAAGTTGTTTGGCTGCATTGTTATAAATATGCACCTTGCCGTGCTGGTCAAAGGCAATAACACCTACATTGACGTGCTGTACTGTATTTCTATAAAATTCAAATTGGGCTTCGCGCTCATTGCGTATGCTGCGAAAGTGGCTCATAACGACATCTAGGGCTTGCGCCAAATCTTCAAATGAAGACCCTTTTATTCTTCTGTAAGCCAGATTGTTAAAGTCATCATACCGAATATAATTTAGCAAACGCACTACCTCGCGGTTGGTTGTTTCAATTTTACGAACAAGCCCAAAAACTTGCAAAAAAATAGAAAGCCCTATTCCAAAAGTGCTAAAAGGAGCATCACCCTCAAAAGCTACTGTTGCAAACAAAAAAGAACTCATAATGAGCAAAACCACTCTGATAGCCAAGTTTGCCCTAAAAGTTGTAAAAAAACCTTTGGGTGGGCGTATCGTAAAAATTGAAAGCCAATCTTTTGAAGCGGACATATAAGAGCGATGTACTGTAAGTTTGCCTGATGACAAAGCAAACGGCTATTCAGCAAGAGCGTTGCGTTTATTATACAAAATTAGCATAATTCATTAGACGTACCAAACATTTTGGGTTTTAAATTACAAAAAGAAAGCGCCCTCTTGTTTTAGAAAAGGGGCGCTTTCTGCACTGTTTATGGTGGAGGAGTGAATTTACCAATCGGTAGAGCCACCGCTCGTTCCGCCACTGTTGCCGCCATCACTTTTAGTTTTACCCTCTTTTTTTTCACCTTCTTTTTTGCCGCCGCCTTCACCAGTGGTTGCAATATCCACACGCTTATTGTCTTCATACGCCACAATCCAGGCATCTTTTACACCAACAATGCGGACAGCTTTCTTGAAGCACTCGGCTTCGCAATAATCTCGGAATGAGGCAATAGAATATTTTTTAGCACCATCTTCGTCTGTTTCGGCATGAAAGCGCGGGTGATTGACAAACTTAGCCAAGTTCTGGTTTTTGAACACACCCACCTGTACTCTAAAGACTTTGCCTTTCGTATAATCTTCGCCACTGAGCGCGCTCGCGTTTCCGCCAGTGCTACCGCCAGCAGTGCTACCTCCACCTGAATCTGAACCACCAGTACTCTGAGACAGTTCTTTTTTAAGGTTGTCTAGCTTTTCTTGTTTGGCCAAGTTATCGTTTCGGAGCTGGTTGAGTTGGCGTTTGAGCGTTCCTGTTTGGGTCTTTACGGCATCATACTCTTCCATAACACTCTTAAATTCCTCTACAGGCATTTCTTTTTTTTTCTTTTTCCACTCCTTAGTTTCTTCTTTGGTCAGGGCAGGTGCATCTTGGGCACGCACCCCAAAACTAAGAGCAGACAAGGCGAGTATAATGCCTAATGTTCTGATTATCATACTTTTGTAAATTTTTGTTCAATTGTTTGATTTAAAATCAAAAGCCACACTTAAAAGCTATGCTTCCAAAGCAATTAGCAAATATGCGAATTTCTAGCCAAATGCCCAAAAAACGGAAAAAATATTTTTTTAACGCGCTAACAAGATACGCTGCCGTAAGCGCTTTGAGCTATTATGCTTTGCATTTACGCCTTTGTTGCTCATAATGCACCTATATTTTTTCTGAAATTTTTGAACTGCCTACTTTTATTGTAATTTTGCAGTCGGAATATACTCTTTTTAAGTCATGATGCAAACTTTAGCTTCCTCCACCTCGGTTTATTTGGACAACGCCGCTACTACAGCCCTAGACCCCAAAGTCCTTGAGGTCATGCTTCCTTTTTTTAAAGAACAGTTCGGCAATCCATCATCTATCCATAGCCACGGCGCTAAAGTTAAGTCTGCCATAGAAAGAGCACGCAAAAGCGTAGCCGCCTGCCTGAATGCTGCACCATCTGAAATCTTTTTTACATCAGGTGGTACAGAAGCAGACAATACTGTTTTGCGCTGTACGGTTCGCAATAAAGGGATTAAGCGGGCTATTTCTACTTGCTTGGAGCATCATGCAGTCTTACACACATTGGAAGATTTACAGCAAGCAGGTTTTATTGAATTGATATTTTTGCGTTTAGATGCAAAGGGTAATGCAGACTTGAATCATTTGGAGGAGCTTCTTCAAGAAAATGTGCCAACTCTGGTAACCCTTATGCACGGCAACAATGAAGTAGGCAATATGCTTGATTTACAACAGGCGGCTAGTTTATGCAAGCAGTATGGCGCTTATTTTCATTCAGATACAGTACAAACTATTGGGCACTTTGCACTAGACACGCAAAAAATCCAACTAGATTTTTGTGCGGGTGCTGCGCATAAATTTCATGGCCCTAAAGGCGTTGGTTTTATGTATATCCGCTCTGGCACAAAAATTAGCCCTTACCAAACTGGCGGCGCGCAGGAACGCAATATGCGTGGCGGCACAGAGAATGTTGCGGGTATTGTGGGTTTGGCCAAAGCCTTAGAAATTGCTATTTCTCAAATGGAGGCACATAGAACTCACATCATGAACCTCAAAAAACTTATGATACAAGAACTGAAAGCAAATTTTTCGGATATTGTTTTCAATGGTGAATCTGGAAGTTTAGAAAACAGCCTTTATACTGTTTTGAACGCGAGTTTTGCGCCCACTCCTAAAAGCGATATGTTACTGTTCTACCTAGACATACAGCGTGTATCCGCATCAGGTGGTAGTGCTTGCTCGAGTGGCTCAGAACTTGGCTCACACGTTTTGCGCGGCATCAATGCAGACCCACGCCGCAGCCCTGTGCGTTTTTCTTTTTCTAAATACAATACGGAGTCGGATATTCATTTCGCAATCAATGCGCTGAAGACTATTCTGAAGGGCGAAGTTAAATAGTCCGCTCTTGAAAAGGCTATAAAATTTGATTATCAGTAATTTATAACTAGCCACTCCTTAAAAAGGACGTAAATTACTTATTGTCAATAAATTAACCAAGAATGTCGTCCTTGAGATTTCCTGCGGCCTACCCTGCCTTGCATCAGACAAAAGCGTGCAAGAGAGTGAGATTTTCTGTGCAGCTATGGTTTTATAAAAGCTAAATTCAACCAATAAATGCAACCTTTTTTTGCCAAACTCGTTGCTATGCTCTTTGGCTAGTTTTTGACAAGCCGCCCCAAGTCTTTAATGCCCTCCTCACTCAACTATTAGATTACAAACCAAGAAAATCCTAAGTCCATGAAAGCATTTTTCACTATTATCTTAGATGCCATCAAAGGCAAGCATTATACCTACACGGGTGGCAGCATCAAAAAAGCCATTCTTCTGCTTGCAGTTCCTATGATTCTGGAATTGGCCTTAGAAAGCGTTTTTGCAGTAGTAGATACTTATTTTGTGGGCAAACTTCCCAATAGCAAAAATGCCATTGCCGTAGTTGGGCTTACAGAAAGCGTTATTAGTCTCATCTATACGCTTGCTATTGGCTTTAGTATAGGCGCAACGGCTTTGGTGAGCAGGCGTGTGGGCGAAAATAATCTTGAGGAGGCAGCACGCACCAGTGCACAAGTTTTAATGACCTCTGCTGTATTTTCTTTGTTGCTAAGCGCTCTGGGTTTTGTTTTTGCTGAAAATATATTGCAACTGATGGGTGCTGCACCTGCGGTAGTGGCAGAAGGCTTGCCTTTTGCGAGGCTCATGTTTGGTAGCAGTACGGTTATTGTCTATTTGTTTGTTATCAATGGCATTTTTAGAGGTGCTGGCAATGCCGCTATGGCCATGTATAGCCTTTGGATAGCAAGTGCAATTAATATATTGCTTTGCCCTGTGTTAATTTATGGCTTAGGGCCTATACCCGCTATGGGGCTAACGGGAGCGGCATTGGCCACTGTTATTGGTCGTACTGTGGGTGTTTTGTTTCAGTTGTACAGTCTTTTTAGAGCGGGTAGCAGCTTTAAGATTGACTTGAGCTATTTTAATATCAATCTTGAGGCCATCAAATCATTTTTGAATGTGGCATGGCCAGCCACTTTTCAGTTTTTTATACAAACGGGCAGTTGGATTTTTATGGCCTATTTGGTGAGCGAAACAGGGAGTACGGAAGCCAGCGCGGGTTATCAGATAGCGATTCGTTGTATCGTGTTTTTTATATTGCCAGCATGGGGTTTGAGCAATGCAGCAGCCACTCTGGTGGGTCAGAATCTAGGAGCAAATCAACCCGACCGCGCCGAACGCAGTGTGTTGATTTGCGCTAAGATAAACGTGGCCTTTATGGCGCTTGTAACACTGATTTTTGTGTTTTTACCTGAGCCTATTGCAAGGCTTTTTACAAAAGACGTAGCGGTTATCAGCTATGCAACGCTTTCTTTACAAGTTATTGGTGCAGGTTTTCTGTTTTACGGAATCGGTATGGTAATGGTTCAGGCGCTGAATGGTGCTGGCGATAGCCGAACTCCTACCCTTATCAACTTTATCTGCTTTTGGTTGGTGCAGGTGCCGCTCGGCTACCTTCTCGCAAAAACCTTTGATTTAGGCCCTCTGGGGGCACTTATTGCCATACCCTCTGCCGAAACTCTGCTTGCTATTATGGCCTTTTACTACTTTAAAGTAGGCAAATGGAAGGAGATAAAGGTATAGAACACGCCCCCTGGCTCAAAAAACAGACTAAATTTTTGTTCTTTTATCATAAATAACCTTAAATTTTTGAGGCTTGCCTTGTTTGCCTTGTGGCCTTTTAGATGTTTTGCTTAAATTTGTGCTTTCTAAAATTATCTCTTGCTTATGAACCACTTAAAGCATATTTTTGTTTTTGTTTTTGTGCTGGCTGCTGGCTGTTTTTTTGCACCAAATGTGGCTGGGCAGCGCGCTGATAGCCTGCTGAAGATAATGGAAGATACATCAAGTAAGCGCGTTTATCAGAAACCGCTCAGCAAGGCTGCTCGTGCGGCCATCATGTCGGGCGTGCTGCCAGGCGCTGGTCAGATTTACAACAAAACACTTTGGCAAATTAAAGTGCCGATTATCTATACAGGCTTTACAATACTTGGTTATCTGATTCTGGATAACCATGCGAGATATAAAGGCTACCGAGAGGCTTATATTTATCGCCTAGACGATAACCCTGATACAATGCCAGACCTATTCTATGGTACTTTTACAAACGAAAGTTTGCTCCGTAATCGCGACAATTACCGCCGCGACCGTGACTTTTACATGATACTGACCACTCTGCTTTATACGTTGAATGTAGCGGAGGCGGCTACAACTGCACATTTGAACGAATTTTCTGTCAAAGATGATGTTTCTTTCAACTGGAAGCCTTACCGCGAACGCATGGGCTGGGGCGCACCACAAGTACTTGGTCTTACGCTTACTGGCACTCTGCACACCAAAACATATTCCCCAAAACGCTAAAAAACATGAAAAATCTCTATACAATTGGTCTTTTGCTTAGCATTGCTACGCTCGCTTGCAAGAGCGACCACAAACACGGCGTGAATCCAAGCGACACAACCAAACCACTTATTAGCATTACAGCGCCTAGCGAGGGTAATTCCTACTCTGCTGCCACGCCCGTAGAACTTAAAGGTTTGGTTACAGATGAGAGCTTGCACGAAGTAAAATGGGCTATCAGACAAAAAGCAGACGGTGCGGTGCTTGCTGAAGAGATAAAGGACGTTCATGGACTCAAAAGTTACACCTTAGAAGCGACCTACAATCCTATAGGGCTTCGCCGCCCAACAGCAGCCATCTTAACCGTAAAAGCCAGTGATGCCAATAAAAATGCGGATTCGGTTAGTTTAAGTTTTATCATAACGCCCTAGTTTGAGCCTCTAAATAAGCAGCAAAGGTTTGTTCTGAAAGCACTACGCTTTCATTATCGTCTATGTGGCTATTTCTACCTGTTTGCATGAGCGGCCTCACCAGTAAATTTGGAGGGGTTAAGCTATCTAAAAATAAAATGCAGGCACCAACGCTATCGTTGGCTATACAGGCAGCCATAGTACTTGGGGGCAGTTTATAGATAACAAAATCGGCGGGTGTCAAAGGCACAGGCTGGGTCATGAACTCCCTTATCTTGAAAAGCACACTATCCCTCTTGTATGCTATTTTCAAACAAACTCTGAAGATAGGCTGCCCTAATACGCCCTTTCTTTCTTCAAAAACAAAGCGTGCCTTGCATAACCTATGAAAATCAGTTGGTTTGGCCTGTAATTTTTGGTTTCTTTCAGATTGGGGCAAACAGGCTACACCCAAAAGCATCAAAAAGATTAGATAAGCCCATTTTTTATACAAAACAAGCATTTTTTTGTAGAATAGATAGCGGATAAAAAAAAATAGCGCACTTGCTTTGTTCTAGAGTAAGTGCGCTATTTGTATGGTGTTTAGGAATTATATGCCTCTCGTTATATCAAACTTCTCTAAGTGGTCTGCCACTTTGCGAACAAACATACCCCCCAGCGCACCGTCCACAATTCTGTGGTCGTAGGAGTGAGAAAGGAACATCATTTGGCGTATACCAATCATGTCTGAACCACCCATACTGATAACTGCTGGCTTTTTGATAATAGCACCTGTAGAAAGAATAGCCACTTGAGGCTGCATGATAATCGGTGTGCCGAGCATATTGCCAAAAGTGCCAATGTTGGAAAGGGTGTAAGTGCCGCCGTCTAGGTCGTCGGTTTTGAGTTTGTTTTCACGTGCTCTTACTGCGAAGTCATTGACTTTTTGTGCCAAACCCATGAGGTTCAGGTGGTCAGCATTTTTTATAACGGGTACAATCAAGTTGCCAGAGGGCAAAGCAACAGCCATACCTACATTGATGTCTTTTTTAAGAATAATTCGGCTGTCGCCATCAACAGAGGCATTAATCATAGGGAACTCTTGCAAGGCTTTGGCCACCGCCTCAATGAAGATAGGCGTAAAGGTGAGGTTAATGCCACGCTTTTTGAACTCTGTTTTCCATTTGTTGCGCCAGTTCACAATGTTGGTAACATCTGCCTCTACAAAGGAGGTAACGTGTGGCGAAATTCGTTTAGAATCCACCATGCGTTGTGCAATCATTTTACGCATTCTGTCCATTTCCACAATCTCAAAGTTACCGCTAAAAGACACAGCGGGCTTGAGCTGCTCAGTTTTGCTTTCTTGAGCGGGTGCAACGACGGGTGCAGCCACTGCGGCCGCTGGCGCACTAGTCGCTGTTTGGGTTACAGGCGCAGTTTTGCGTTTTTCAACGTATGCCAATAGGTCGTTTTTGGTGAGACGACCTTCACGGCCACTGCCCTTAATAGCTTCTAGCTCTTGCATACTAATTTTTTCTTCTTTCGCAATATTGAGAACGAGTGGCGAATAGAAGCCAGAGTTTGTGCCTGTTTCAGCAACAGTTGCGGGGGGTGTAGCAATGAGGGGTGCGGCGGCAGTAGGTGCTTGTGGTGCAGCAGCGGGCACTTCAGCAGCAACCGAGGCATCGGTTTGAATACGCGCAACGGGCTTACCTACTTGCACCACGTCGCCCACCTTAGCGAGCATTTCTACGAGTATTCCTGCGTTTACGGCTGGCACTTCGGTATCAACTTTGTCCGTGGCCACTTCTAACACGGATTCATCTTGAGCAATCTTGTCGCCCACTTTTTTGAGCCAATTCAAAATTGTGCCCTCCATAACGCTTTCGCCCATTTTGGGCATCAGCATATCAACTATTGCCATACAATTAACTGGTGTTTCTGATGTATATTTTTGAGATTTGGATTCAGTTCAATGCGAATTAGCAACAAAAGTTCAAAACAAACAAATACAGGACTATTTTTATTGTTGCAAATGTCATATTTTTAAGACCCACGCGCCGCTAAACTGGCCTCTGAGTTCATTGCGGCGTTTTTGTGCGCTGGCCTGGTCGCCAAAAGTGCCTACAACAATACGGTAAATGCCATTTGAATTGACAACTTTGGCATCGGGCACAGCGCCTATAAGTTTCTTGAGCGCTTTTTGGGCTGCTGTGTTGTTGTTATAGCTGCCCACCGATACCGTGAACGTGCCGTTAGGGAGGGTGCTCGCACCTAGTTTTTCTTCGCTTGCCTCATTGCTTTTGGTTTTTACTTTGGGGCTATTGCTTGTAGTGGTGCTAGCTCCGCGATGATTTTCTACGCGCTCTTCTTCTGGTGGGTCTTGCGGTTGAGCTTCTTCCTGTGCGGCGGCATGGCTGGTGGCATTGTTGCGGTCGTCTTGAACTATCATGCCAGTATTCTCGTTGTTTTCATTGTTCTCATCAACCACTTCGGTACTTGCACCCAAATTTTCTTCTGGGGTGGTGCGTTGGGTAAAGTAATAGAACAAAAAAGCAAAGCCTATCAGCAATGGAAAAATGATAAACCACATGATGCCATCTCTACTTTTGGGTTCGGTAGTTGTTTTTTGGGCATCGGGTGTTGTTTGGCCTGTTTGTGTAGCAGTGGCGTTAGTGGCGGCAGGCACCTCTGTTTTATCGTCTTTGGTTTGGTTCTCAGTAACGGCTGGATTTTTAGTTTTGCCTATAGGTGTGCGGGTGAGGCGCGGAAGGCCATAGGCATCAGGCAAAAAGTTGAGTGTCTCATCTTGCCTAAACTCTAAGTCTCCATTCGGATTTTTAACGAGCAGGCCAAGGTCTGGAAATTCGGCGCGGCCATTGGCCTCTAAAGCGGTATTGACGCGGCCAATAAAAACTTGCAGATGTTCATCAAAATCAGATTCAGACAAGCCCTCTGCCGCCATAACAGTTGTTTTGAGTAAATTATTTTTATCCTGCTGCAAACGCGGATAAAACGCAATTTTTTTGTTGGGTGGCAAAATATCCGTACCAACCACCTTTGATTCAACGAGGGTTGTCATGAATGTTCCTAAGCCAGGTACAACAACCTCATCTTTAGAACTTACCAAATCCGAAATGTACTGCTCTATCATTTTTCTGAAAGAAATATTTTGAGAAAATAGCGTTTAAAATTGTGCAACCGCAGATTCCATTTTGTCATGCAAGACCTAAACTTTGCCTTGACAAATACTCAGATGCTGCGAAGCAAAATTCGTTAATTGTTCTTAGAATAGTCATACACAAAGCCCAAAATATCAGACTAAGCGCAAATAAGGCTAATAATATGAATAAAAACAAGAGAGAGTCTAAAAAGAAATTTTTTTTGCATGAGATAGTTAGCGCTAGCCAAATAGCAAGCTGCCAATGCGTACCATAGTGCTGCCTTCTGCAACAGCTATAGGATAATCGCCGCTCATGCCCATAGAGAGCTGCGCCCAGTCTTGTGTTTGTTCGGGAAATAGCTGTTTAGTACGCTCAAAAATGGCTTTTAGCTGCCTGAACTCCGCTTGTGTTTTTTGACTGTCTTGGGTGAAAGTGCCCATACCCATAAGTCCTTCTAAACGAATATTTTGCAAAGTAGCTAAGGAGGGGTCTTTCAATAGCGTGTGTAGTTCTGTTTCCGAAAGGCCAAACTTGCTCTCTTCGTCTGCAATGTGCATTTGCAGGAGGCAAGTAATCTTTCTGCCATTCTGAGCAGCGCGCTTGTTTATCTCTTGCAATAAACCAAGGCTATCTACAGAATGAATGCAGTGCACAAAAGGCGCGATGTACTTTACTTTATTGGTTTGTAAATGCCCAATCAAATGCCATTCTATATCTTTGGGAAGCTCTTCATAGCGTTTAAGCAGCTCTTGAACGCGGTTCTCGGCCATAACGTGCACACCTGCCTCATAAGCGGCTTGCAAGCTGGCTATGGGCTGGGTTTTGCTGACCAAAATCAACTGAACGTTTTGTGCTAGGAGTTCCGCTTTAATGCTATTATATCGTATTTTGTTAAACATCTTTAGTATATCAGAACTACTAACTTTTAGAGAAAATTAAGGCAAGAAAACCCCTCCCATTTTAACGACATAGGCTGACTAAAAATGGGAGGAATAGAGTCAAAAAAGAAAGTACAAATACCTAGAGCCGCTTAAAAACTATATTTTATTCATAATTTCAAACAAATCCTTTTTAATGTTTTCTATTTCACCAATGCCGTTTACGCTGTGATATTTACCTTTTGCGGCGTAATAGTCTGCAACAGCTTTTGTTTTGGTGTTATATTCCGAAACGCGCTTTTGTACAAGCTCTTCATTTTGGTCGTCGGCTCGGCCAGAGGTTTTGCCGCGCTCAAGAACGCGCTTTACGAGTTCTATTTCATTAACTTCCAAGCCCAAAACACCTCTAATAGGTTGTCCTTTGCTTTCCAAGAGCGCGTCTAGCGCTTGTGCTTGCGGAATTGTACGCGGAAAACCGTCAAAAATTACGCCTTGGGCATTGCTGCTTTCTTTCAATTTAGCATCAATCATACCTATAACTACCTCGTCTGGTACAAGAACTCCTTGCTCCATAAAGGCTTTGGCTTTGAGACCTAGCTCAGTACCGGCGTTCATTTCTGCACGCAGAACGTCGCCCGTTGAGATATGAATGAGTTGATATTTTTCAATCAAGAATTGACTTTGAGTGCCTTTGCCAGCACCAGGAGGGCCAAATAAAATAATGTTAAGCATGAGAACAAGAAAGCACGAAAGCCAGAAAGGATAAAAGAAGTACTGAATGCAAATTTTGCCGCAAATCTAATACAGTCAGCGCTGATATGCAAGGACTTTCTACGGATAAAAATTCTATTTGAATATTTCTACCGAACGGATTGCTACCGAATTCATCATTTTACAAAATTCTGCTCAGATTTTGGGAGCTAATTTTTTTTAAGTAGCTTGCGCTTTCTAATTGTTTTATGATTTCTTAATCCTTTTTTAGAAAAACTATGTTATCGTTATCAAAAACACGCATTTTTTGTTTTTTTGCTTGTCTTGTGCTTTGTTTCATTGGGCGGGCTTCTTTTTCACAAAGCCTTAATATTAAGCCATTTATTAATCCTTTTGCGATTAAGGTGAAAGAGCGCATTCCGCTTTCTTTTGGTGGTATGCTAGAATATGGCTTTTCGCCTAAAATGGCCATACAAACAGAATATGCGCTGCGGCTCTATCCTGAAACGGAAGGCCAAAAATCTGATTTTGGTGGGCGTTTTACGGCTAACTTTAAATATTTTACTGGCAAATCTTCAAAAATGAACAACAGTGGTTTTTACTGGTCGGGTCTTTTGAGTTATAGCCGTGTGCAGAATGGGGCGCTCAAAGATGAAAATTTAAGTAGAGTACAAGACCTTTCGCAAGATTATGGTTTTAGCGGTTTGATTGGCTTACAAACACGCGGTATCGTGTTTATTGATGCCTTCATGGGGCCAGAACTGGTTTATGCTACAACCAACGCCAACTATCTGAATAAAACTACTAACACCAATGAAATAAACAACGACGATGGCCTTACTTACGACTTTCGCTGGGGATTGCGCGTAGGCTACCGTATGTGGGGGCTGGCTCGTGAAGGCAGAAAGACAAACAAGTAAGCCTGCCAAAGATTTAGTTCGGCGCAATTTTATTTAAAAAATAGGGAGGTGTTTGCTTTTGATAGAATTTTATGAATAAATTGCGCTCAAATATTGCAGCAAAAGTTTTTTATTGCGCTTTTACTGCCTCAAAACATTGTTTTTCAGTTTATTGATACTAGAATGGTCGCTATCACACTGTTGTCTGTTTTCGGAATGGTCAGTATGTTCTTGGGTTTTAGCAAATCTAAAGGACACCTACTGCCAGCAACCCTCGTATTTTTGCTTCTGGCTCTGCTCGGCAATTTTTATGAGTTTAATCAGCCTCAGAACTATTTTATAGCGATGATGGAAACTACCCCTGTTTCAGTCGTCTTTTCATCTGTTATCATCTTAGCCGCCTTTTTAACCGTTCCGCTCTCTACACGCTATGTGAACGATGCGCGTGCGCAACCAGCCGAATACTATGCTATTTTGTTGTTTTCATTAGTAGGTGCAATTATGATGACCAACTTTGAAAATATGCTTATGCTTTTTGTGGGTGTTGAAATTCTCTCAATTTCTATGTACGTATTGGCGGGTAGCGAAAAGCGTAATCTCCGCGCCAACGAAGCCGCCCTCAAATACTTTCTGATGGGTGCATTTACGACAGGAATTTTGCTCTTTGGCGTGGCTATGTTGTATGGCGCTACTGGGTCTTTTAGTGTTTCAGGTATAGGTACTTACGTCAATCAAAATGCCAGCAATCCATCGCCCTTATTGATTTTGGGGCTTTCCTTGATTTTAGTAGGTGTTCTGTTTAAAGTTTCGGCTGCACCTTTTCATTTCTGGACTCCCGATGTTTATGAAGGTGCACCTACATTCTTCACAACTTTTATGTCCACGGTTGTCAAAACGGCTGGCTTTGCCGCTATTTACAAGCTATTATCAGTTTCGTTTATTGATATTTATACGAATTGGTGGTATATCATTGCGGGTGTGGCTGCACTGACCTTAATCATTTCCAATATAACTGCTGTTTATCAAAATAGCTTCAAACGCATGATGGCCTACTCTAGCATTTCGCACGCGGGCTATTTGCTCATTGCGGTTTTGGCTATGAACGAACAATCACAATCGGCCATTTTGTTTTACGCCTTAGCCTATACAACGGCTACTGTCGCTGCTTTTGGCGTTTTAATGTCCGTATCAGAGCGTCATAATAGCGAAGCTTTCTCTGCATTTAATGGCTTGGCTAAGCAGAATCCTTTTTTAGCTTTTGTGCTGGCGGTTTCTATGTGTTCTCTGGCCGGTATTCCACTTACAGCAGGCTTTGTAGGTAAATTAATGGTCTTTTTAAGTGCTGCAGAAGGTGGTTATGTTTGGCTTATCGTTGTTTCGGTGCTGATGGCTGCCGTTGGCATTTATTACTATTTTCGTGTCATCATTTCTGCCTACATGCGGGAGAATAACGAACCTAAAGTTATAGAGGTAGATGCCTATGGTAAAATGACTTTAGCATTGGCTACATTGCTGACGCTTCTTTTAGGTATTTTACCAAACTTAGTTTTGGGTTTAATTTAAAATATACACAAATAAAAAAACATGAAATCAATTTACAGAAGTGTTATTATTTCGGCCTTAGTGTATGCTTGCTGGGTAGTCATCAAAGGCTTTGGTGGTGTAGATTTGATGCTTAACCAATGGGCTGGCTGGATAGTTTCTGCCATCATGATTGCGCTCACCCTTGTTTTTGCTACGCAAGAGCGCAAAGAGCAGGGCGGTTACATGAGTTACGGGTCTGCATTCAAAACCTGCATTTTTTTGATGCTCATTCCTTATTTTGCAGGAATTTTGTTTGAGTACTTGTATTTTACTACAATTCTGCCAGATGTTGTGGATAGCTTCCATGTGAAAATGGAGCAAAATATTATGGCCGAGTTGGATAAGTCTGAACAAGAAATGCCCGAAGAGGCAAGAGAAATGGCTATCAAGATGGGAACGGGTTTTTCACCTTATAAACCAGGCGGCGTGGCGTTTGTCATTCTTTCTGCGGGTGTGCTTTCGGCAGTCTTTTCAGCTATTTTGGCTATTTTTGTTAAAAAGCTAGACCCCAATGCCGCTGATGAGTTTTAATGCAAAGCGGTAGGTATCTCTCAACTAACCAAAGAAACGCTTGTTAGGCATAAAAAACCTCAACGTTTCTTTTGTTTTTTCACCTATACCAAAAACCTTCCTTATTACAACAAAAAAAGACTAGCAAAGTTGTATTGGCTTTGCTAGTCTTAATATTTCAGAATATGCAGGTTTGCTAAGAAGTTCTTATGCAAAATAATTAGTCTAATGGCAATCGGAACGAGCCACCAGTAACTGTTACACTGCCAGAGGAATCGGCAAAAGAAAGTTCAAATTTACCAACAAAGTCTATGATGCCATTGCTGTATTGACGCACGTCCGTAATATCAATACTTCCGCTTGTGCAACGCATTTCAACGTTCTTGAAACGGTTGGCCTTAAAAAAACCATAATTTGTAGAGTCGCCTTCGGCTATGGTAAAAGTGCCAGGAAGCCCTTTGAAGCCATTGATAACCATTTTGATAGCGGAGGTGTCTTGTTTGTCTTCGCCAAAAAGCGTAAGGCCCTGATAAGGCACACTGCGCATATAGCTAGTACGTGGAAATTTGTAATTTCTGGTAGTTATCCAAGGTTTACCTTCAATGTTAGCGGACATAAAGTAGCCGCGAGGGTCCACAGGATTGATGTCGCTCTTGCCGCAAGAGGCCACAATAACTGCGGTCAGAGCAACAAGTATAGTGTAGAAAATGTGAGACAAGCGCATATTCAAAATGATTGTGTTTTGAATTACAAAATATTTTATTGGGATTTTTATGTTTTTAGAACGCATCTAATAGCAAATTATTACTTTTGCAGTATCTAAAATGGACGGATTCAAACCACAAATTTAAAACTTTTTTACACTACTCATTGGGCAGCGTGAATAACTTTTAGTAAATTTCGTAAAAGTTTGGAAACGTATTTGCAAATCAATTCATTCAAAACGAAAACCACGCAAACTTAATTGGTTGGGGTATGAAATGTGCCGCAACCTAAAAAATTTACTTTGTTTTACCTATTTATTGAACCCAGCTGTGTTTTGAGGCTCGGAAAGTTTTAACTTATTCGGATGGGCGAGAAGCCAACAGCTTTCAAATTTTATTATCGGGATATGAAAAAGAACTCTGCTTTGTGGATATTGCTATGCGTTTTGAGCGCTAGTATGACCGTGTATGCACATGATGGTTGCAAAAAAATGGCTCAAATGTACTTTTCAAAGGATAAGCACACATTCGCTAAACCAGAAGAGGCTTTCGTTACGCACTTAGACTGGAAGGCCAAAATCGTCTTTGAAGAAAGGGTCATTAAAGCCGTAGCCACTTATACAATCAAAAATGTGTCAAATGCTACACATATTTTATTGGATACCAAAGATTTAATCATTGAAGAGGTGTATGCAGACGGAACGCCAACGCCTTATCAGCTGGGTAGCCCAGTGGACTATTTAGGGCAATCTCTGGACATTCAGATTACACCCAGCACACAAAAGATTAGTATACGTTACCGAACTAAGCCCGAAGCCGAAGCGCTGCAATGGCTCACCAAAGAGCAAACATTGGGCAAGCAGCATCCGTTCTTGTTTACGCAGTCTCAGGCTATTCTAGCCAGAACTTGGCTACCCTGCCAAGACAGTCCTGGTATAAGAATTACCTATGATGCCAATGTTAATGTGCCTAAAGACCTTTTAGCTTTAATGAGCGCGAATATTAACCCAACAGAAAAAAACTTTGAGGGAAATTACCACTTCAAGCAAGAAAAGCCTATTCCTGCATACCTGATGGCTTTGAGCGTGGGCGACATCGGCTTTAAGAGCGTGGGCTCACGCACAGGCGTATATGCCGAGCACGGTATGTTGGCCAAAGCAGCCTACGAGTTTGCCGAAATGGAAAAAATGTTGTTGGTGGCCGAGGAGCTTTATGGCCCTTACAGGTGGGGGCGTTATGACCTCATTGTATTGCCGCCAAGTTTTCCTTTTGGCGGTATGGAAAACCCCTGTCTAACCTTCGCAACACCAACTGTAGTGGCGGGCGACCGTTCTCTGACCTCTCTTGTTGCGCATGAATTGGCGCACTCTTGGTCTGGCAACTTGGTTACGAATGCAACATGGGACGATTTCTGGCTCAATGAAGGCTTTACAGTTTATTTTGAAAACAGAATTATTGAGGCCGTTTATGGCAAATCTTATGCTGAGATGCTTGCACTTATTTCTTATCAAGACCTACTCGAAGAGATAGAGGGCATGGAAAAAAAGGCTGACACAAAACTCAAGCTAGACCTCACAGGTCGTAATCCTGATGATGGTTTAACCGCAATAGCTTATGATAAAGGTTACTACTTTTTACGCCATATCGAGCAGACAGTAGGGCGCGAAAAGTTTGACGCTTTCCTGCGCGGCTACTTTGATAAATTTGCCTTCCAGACCATCAATACCGAACAATTTGTAGCACACCTCCGCGCCGAACTATTAGACAAAGTGCCGAATGCTACCAACTGGATAGACATCAACGCATGGGTATATGGCGAAGGTATCCCTAAAAATTGCCCTAAAGTGGTTTCTGAAAAAATTAACCGCGCAATAGAAGAAGCAAAAGCCTTTACGAATGGTAAAAAAGCGCATTTGATAGACATAAAAAGTTGGTCTTATCAGCAATATGTACTTTTTCTTAGAAATTTGCCAAAAAAAATATCGCAAGAACGCATTGCAGCGCTGGATAATCACATGAAGCTCTCTAGTTCAGGCAATAGTGAGGTTTTATTTGTTTGGCTCTCTATAGTGGCGAGGAATGAATACCTATCTGGTTTCTCTAAATTAGAAGAGTTTTTGCTGAGCGTAGGCCGTCGTAAATTTATCGCACCACTCTATAAGTTGTTGGCAGAGAACGAAAGGACATTAGTTTTTGCAAAAAATGTGTACGCCAAAGCGCGCCCCAACTATCATGCAGTGGCTACTCAGACCATAGACCAGACGTTGAAATGGGACGCTAAATGACTGCAGAATAGCCCTAAAAAAAACAAAAGAAGATAACATTCTATTCAAAGAATCTAAAGAGGCCACCTGATTCCGACGACAATCTGAGAGGTGGTCTCTTTTCCGTCTTATTGCCTATAGGCTACGTCTTTGTTAAAGATAAAGCACTGTATGCTCTGTGAGTTCTTTAGAGTTTTACATGAAGCTCGTTTAGATTTCCTTTCTGCCCGTATGTAAAATTCTTGCTTTGTCTGCCGCTTTGTGAAAGACCTGTATATGAGATAGAAAACTAAGCATCTTTGGGTAGGTTAGCATTGGAACGCTTTAAGCGGTGGCTTTTTTAGAGTTTATCGTGTACTAAGATACTTCTGCTACTGGCTCGGAAGTTTCTTTTTTTAGGCTTGATGTGTTCCTATTTTTTCAACAAAACCTCAAATAATTTGTATAACAATTTAATTATTGCAAAATTTAGCGCATTAAAGCGCTATGGCGAAGTCTGTTTTAATACTAGGCAACTATGCTCACAAAACCTCGCATAGCGTTTTAATCCTAAAAATAATGATAGTAAAAGGCAATTACCGACCTAAGTTCGGGCTACCAACTAATTTTGTGATATGAATAAGGCATTGTTGTATAGAGTTTTAAATAGGCGCGCTCAAATTCAGGACGCACAAGAACTAGATGTTTTTATAGAGCAGTATCCCTATTTCTCTGTTCCCTACCTACTAAAAGCGGATACTACACATGAACAAAACGACATATACGATGCTGCCCTGCGTCTCTATGACCGAAGCAGATTAAAAAAGAGATTAGCAGATAGCAGGTTACACGCCCTTAAAACAGAAGAAGATATTTTTGCGAGCGTGCAAAAACAACAGCCTGCTCAGCCTCTGGATAGTTTTTATCCGCAAACCAAAGAAAAAACAAATGAAAGTGATACTACCGAGGCATCGGCAATAGGTCTAGAAGTGCCCTCAAATATCATAAAAGAGGCAGAGGTAGAGCCTGCAATTACTCAAGAGGTTACTGATAAAAAACACCTCGCATCAAACAGTGCAGTAGCAGAAGCCAATGCAGAGAGCAGTCTGCTCAATGAAGAAACATCAAACTTGGCGCATTCTGAGCTTGAGGCTAATGTAACTGCGTTGCCTCAAAATACTGACGGCTCTGAAACAGCGAAAGTATCTGAGGCGGAACTGACTCTGACTGACGAACATAAAAAAGAAAACTCTGAAAAAATACTGTCAGACGAAGAACACGCTGCTTTAGAATTAAATGTTATAAAGGCTAAGTTGTTGGATTATGATGACGACCCCGACCATGAAGACGACCACAAAGAGCTGGTAGAGGTGGCACATGAGGTATATGATAAGGACAGGGACGAGCATGGTCATTGGCTGGATTCAGACGGCGACGGCATTCCTGACCACTTGGACAAAGATGCAGAGCTGGACGAAAATGCCGATATTGACCACGCCGACGACCACAGCGAGTTGGTAGAAGCAGCCCACGACACCCACGATAAGGACAAGGAGGAACACGGCCACTGGCAAGACTCAGATGGCGACGGCATTCCCGACCACTTGGACAAAGAGGCAGAGCTGGACGAAAATGCCGATATTGACCACGCTGACGACCACAGCGAGTTGGTAGAAGCAGCCCACGACACCCACGATAAGGACAAGGACGAACACGGCCATTGGCAAGACTCAGACGGCGACGGCATTCCCGACCACTTAGACAAAGAGGCAGAGCTAGACGAAAATGCCGATATTGACCACGCTGACGACCACAGCGAGTTGGTAGAAGCAGCCCACGACACCCACGATAAGGACAAGGATGAACACGGCCATTGGCAAGACTCAGACGGCGATGGCATTCCCGACCACTTAGACAAAGAGGCAGGACTAGACGAAAATGCCGATATTGACCATGAGGAGGACTATAACGAACTTATATATTCTCATACGAACTTACGCGACTCTGACAAAGAGCAACATGGCCATTGGCAAGACTCGGACGGCGACGGCATTCCTGACCACTTGGACAAAGAGGCAGAGCTAGATGAAAATGCCGATATTGACCACGCCGACGACCATAGCGAGCTACTAGAAGCCACCCACGACACCCACGATAAGGACAAAGAGCAACACGGCCATTGGCAAGACTCGGACGGCGACGGCATTCCCGACCACTTGGACAAAGACGCAGGGCTAGACGAAAATGCCGATATTGACCATGAGGAGGACTATAACGAACTTATATATTCTCATACGAACTTACGCGATTCTGACAAAGAGCAACATGGTCATTGGCAAGACTCAGACGGCGACGGCATTCCCGACCACTTGGACAAAGATGCAGAGCTAGATGAAAATGCCGATATTGACCATACCGACGACCACCGCGAACTCGTTGAAATTCGGCACGAAGACCACGATAAAGATAAAGAAGAGCACGGTCATTGGCAAGACTCAGACGGCGACGGCATTCCTGACCACTTGGACAAAGAGGCAGAGCTAGACGAAAGCGCCGATATTGACCACGCCGACGACCACCGCGAACTCGTTGAAATTCGGCACGAAGACCACGATAAAGATAAAGAAGAGCACGGCCATTGGCAAGACTCAGACGGCGACGGCATTCCTGACCACTTGGACAAAGATGCAGAGCTAGACGAAAGCGCCGATATTGACCACGCCGACGACCACCGCGAACTCGTTGTTGCCTCACACGCTATCTTTGATACAGATAAAAATGAATTTGGCCATTGGCAAGACTCAGACGGCGACGGTATTCCCGACTATCTGGATAAGGATTCTCTTAGCGCTCCAGTTGCCAAGACTGACCTTCTAGACTATGAGCTGCCTTCCCTCTTGCACGTACCAGCACCCATCGGCAAGAAGAATTCCCGCTACCACTATTCTTTCTTTGATGAGGCAGCGCATTTGCTCAAAAGCAATAGTTCCAGCATTATAGATGAAACAGCTATTTATCTACGTCCCATCAAAAAACAAGCGCCAGCTCCGCCTACAAAGCTGGACGAAAAAGAGTCGTTTTTTGATGATAAACATGACACCGCCGAAGACTAATACTTCAAAACAAATTCTGTTTTGCTATCCCTACAATATCAATTTTAACTTTTTTGAGCTTTCTTCATGCAAAACGCTCAAAATCTAACTATTTGATTTTCTATGAATTCTATCCGCAACGTTTTTATTGGCTTTTTGGTGTTGTTCACTCTGGCGGTGGGGCTAAGTGTTATGGCTTCTTATGACATCAGCCTGCTGCCCAATGCGGCTTTAATTGGCCTCAGGTGGTCTGCACTAGCTGTTTTGGCATGGTTGGCTTTCCTTAAAAAAGACCTTACAGTTTCTATTATGGTGGGCATGGCCTTTGGTATTGAGATAGGCATAGATTTTTCTAAAACAGCCTTCCCCGAAGCAGATTATCCTCAAATGTCTGCTTATTTCCAAATGTTCAGCAAAATATTTATCAAGCTCATCAAAACCATTGTGGCACCCTTGCTTTTTGCTACACTGGTGGTGGGTATAGCGGGGCACTCTGACATAAAACAAGTAGGCAGAATGGGAGTTAAATCCTTGATTTACTTTGAAATAGTAACAACTTTGGCCTTGTTCATTGGCGTAGCTGCTATCAACTTAACTAAGGTGGGCGAGGGCGTAAACTTACAAAACGCCAATGAAGATTTGAGTAAATACGAAGCCAAAAAGCAAAGCGGTGTGGATATTATTCTGCATACTTTTCCCGAAAATTTTGCCAAATCCGTAGCAGATGGCGAAGTGCTGCAGATTGTTATATTTAGTATTCTTTTCGGTACAGCTATGTTGTTGGTGGGCGCAGAAAAGCGTAAACCTGTTCTTGAGTTTGCGGAGAGCCTCTCTGAAATCATGTTCAAATTCACCAAAATAGTCATGTACTACGCACCATTTGGCGTTTGTGCGGCAGTCGCTTATACTGTCCGTCAGATGGGCTTGGGTGTATTGCTTAATCTCTTTCAATTATTAGGAACGCTCTATTTGGCTCTGGCCGTATTTATTTTATTGGTGCTTTTGCCTATTGCACTCATAGTGCGTGTGCCGCTGCGCAAATTTATCAATGCCATTAGCGAGCCTGTTTCTATTGCTTTTGCCACAACCAGCAGCGAGGCTGCTCTCCCCCGTGCTATGGAAGCTATGGAAAAAATAGGCGTGCCACGCAAGGTGGTCGCTTTTGTTATGCCCACTGGTTATAGTTTTAACCTTGATGGCACAACTCTTTATTTGGCGCTAGCCTCTATCTTTGTGGCGCAAGCAGGCGGTATTGACCTAACGTGGCAGCAACAGTTGGTCATGGTTTTTACCTTAATGCTGACAAGTAAGGGCGTAGCTGGTGTGCCTCGTGCCTCTTTGGTTATTCTTATGGGCACTGCCGCCAGTTTTGGCCTACCGTATGAGCCCATTATGGCCATCTTGGGCATAGATGCCCTTATGGATATGGCCAGAACATCTGTAAACGTCATGGGTAACTGCCTCGCTACATTCGTAGTAGCGCGCTGGGAGGGCGAAATTGACGAAGAAAAGCTCAAGAATGGCTAGTCTTCCCTTAATAAATATCTAAGATGTTTTAAAGATGAAGTGCTTGTTTAATTAGCTGATAATAAATGCTTTAGATAGTCGTCCTTTAAAACGTTTGTATAAGAACAAGCACATCAATTGATTGATATGATTTATCTGCTTTAGGAACACCCTCATGATTTTGGGTAGCTTTTTCTCTCTACTTTTTGCCTTGATGCAGAACTGAAGCGCGAGCTGAAAGTTCCGACCGTAGGGCATAGCAAAAAAATCAAGCCTCGTAAAAGGCCAATTTAGATGAAAAAACAGGCTTTTTTCATCTAAACCAGCGAATGGCTTTTTCTTTGATTCATTCTCTCACAAAATATAGTTGCACAGAAAATCTCACCCTCTGACATTTGAGCCATTCGCTTTTGTCTGATGCGAGGCAGTGCAGGACGTAAAAAGCCCTTGAGATTTTGCTAGTTATTTGACAAAATAGGCTAAAAACTAGTAGATTTTAAAGATAAAATTCTTGTTTAATTTACTGATAATAAATACCTTAGATATATTTTAAGGGAAGGCTACTTAGCAAAACTAACCGCACGCTTTTCGCGAATGACAGTTACTTTAATTTGGCCAGGATACTGCATATCTCTCTCAATTTGTTGTGCTATTTGGAAGGAAAGCGCGTCAGCTTTTTCGTCTGTAACATATTCTGAATCAACCATAACACGCAATTCACGGCCTGCTTGCATCGCAAAACACTTATTAACGCCCTGATGCGACAGCACAAGATTTTCTAAGTCCTTGAGGCGTTGAATGTATGACTCCATCGTTTCGCGGCGTGCGCCTGGCCTAGAGCCAGAAATAGCATCGCAGGCTTGCACTATAGGCGAAATTATAGAGGTCATTTCAATCTCGTCATGGTGCGCGCCAATGGCATTACACACTTCTGGGTGTTCATTGTACTTGATGGCCAACTCCATGCCCACAATGGCGTGAGGCTTATCGGGGTCTTCGGTATAGACCTTGCCGATATCGTGCAAAAGGCCCGCTCTTTTGGCTAATTTGGTATTGAGGCCAAGTTCAGAGGCCATAGCCGCACAAAGTTTGGCTACTTCGCGAGAATGCTGCAAAAGGTTTTGCCCATAAGAAGACCTAAAGCGCATTTTACCTACCATTTTTATCAACTCAATGTGCAAGCCATGAATGCCTAGTTCAACAATGGTGCGCTCACCAAGTTCTAGAATCTGCTCCTCAATTTGTTTACGGACTTTGTGCACAATCTCCTCAATTCGCGCTGGGTGTATTCGCCCATCAGCCACCAATCGCTCGAGCGAGAGGCGAGCAATTTCGCGGCGCACAGGGTCAAAACCAGAAATGGTAATAGCCTCTGGGGTATCGTCCACAATGATTTCTACGCCCGTTGCAGCTTCTAATGCTCTGATGTTGCGGCCTTCACGCCCAATGATTTTGCCCTTTACCTCGTCGCTTTCCAGGTGAAATACCGAGACGCAGTTTTCAATAGCGTGTTCGGTAGCCGTGCGCTGTATCGTCGTCAAAACAATTTTTTTGGCTTGTTTGGTGGCTGTTAGTTGAGCTTCTTCCAAGAGTTCGCGAATTTTGGCAGAAGCTTGGGTTTTGGCTTCTTCCGTCAGGGCATCTGTAAGTTGCTTGCGTGCCTCCGCTGCTTTAAGGCCAGAAATACGCTCTAACTGCTCAATTTGTTGGGCCAAAAGTTGTTCGGCATTCTCTAGTTTTTGAGTCGCTAAATCAAATTTTCGTTCGGCATCAGCCTTTACTTTGAGGCTGTCGGCAGTTTCTTTTTTGATTTGCTCTTGACTTTTGGCCAAACTGGTTTCCTTCTGCTTGAGAGCGGTTTCTTTTTGTTTCAGTTTGCCTTCATAACTTTTGATGCGTTTTTCGGCAGCATCAAGGGCTTGGCGCTTGTTTTCCTGTTCGGCCAGGTGCTCAGTTTTTAACTTATTAATGCTCTCTGCTGCCTTTAGCTGTTCGGCTTTGAGCACACTTTCGGCTTTGAGCTGAGCTTCTTTTTCAATCAGACGTGCTTTTTCTTTAGCTGTTTGTTCTATTTGTGCTGAAAAGCGCTTTAAAAAAAATCTGTCCACCAATATACCAACCACAATGCACACAAGTGCTACTGATACGATGAGAATAATATCCATACTTAATCAAGAACGAGTTTTTGAAGTGAATTCAAATCTTCGCCCTGTTCATTGATATTTACTTAAAAAGCATACTTTCTGCCTGAAAAACATGGTTTTACAAACACTTTTTACTTTGCATTACCCAATTAACTACACAACACATTGCTGAGCAGGCAGTTGATAAAATTTAAAATGCGGTTTTGTAAGATTCATTCAGAATACTCTTACGAAACTGACTACAAATTTTAAGAAAATATTGGTTATAAGCCAATTAAATTTTCTTGATGTATGTAAAAAGCACGAAGGCTCTATCAGCAAATTTGAACAAAGCGCACTATGCCATTCAATAGACCATGCTAAGCAAGGTTTTTTTGAACTACGTAGTGCGGCAAATTTAGTATTTTTTTTGTTTGGTTAGTGTAAAAAAAGCATAAAATTCTTGTTTTGATTGGTATTTGTTGTTACTAAGAAGTAATACTCTTGGTAATAAGCAACAAATCTGCCAATACAATAGCTGTTGCGGCCTCTAAAACTGGCGGAACACGCAGAGCAATACAAAGGTCATGGCGACCCTGAACCAAAAAATCATCTATGCTCTGACTGCTATAACTGAAGGTTTTTTGTGGTTTAGGCGTACTGGAAGTGGGCTTAATCGCGACTCTAAAAACAAGCTCATTGCCATTACTCAGCCCCCCATTAATTCCGCCAGCATTATTTGTAAGTGTAAGGCCATCTGCATTTTGAAGTGCGTCGTTGTGCGTGCTGCCACGCGCCGAAGCAGCCTCAAAACCGCTGCCGAACTCAATGCCTTTTACGGCAGGAATCGCAAAAACGATATGCGCTAAAAGAGATTCTAAAGAATCAAAAAAAGGCTCACCTAGCCCAACAGGCAAATTTTGAACACGGCACTCCACGATTCCGCCAATAGAATCTTGTTCGGTTATGGCGCGGTCTATGGCTGCCTCAATGTCTGAACTGCCACCTGCCTGAATTAGTTTGGCTTGAATTTGAAAAGAAGCGCATATTTTTTTGGCCACCACCCCCGCAGCCGTAATCGCCAACGTGAGACGACCTGAAAAATGACCTCCGCCGCGATAATCATTGTAATCATTGAACTTTTTTGCAGCAACAAAATCGGCATGGCCAGGGCGTGGTGTTTTTTTAAAAGCCTCATAATCAGCGGATTTTTTGTTCTGATTTTCAAAGAAGATAGCCAGAGGTGCACCACTCGTGTAGCCATTAAACACCCCGCTTTTGAGCATGGGTAAATCCTTTTCTACCCGTGGAGTTGTGCCTTTTGCACCCGCTTGCCGTCTGGCCAAGTCCGCCAAAAAGTCAGACTCGGTTAGGGGAATACCGGCAGGGCAACCGTCTAAAAGAACACCGAGCCCGTGCCCATGCGACTCGCCAAAAATATGTACCCTAAATAGTCTTCCAAAACTGTTCACGCGCTGTGTTTTTTTCTGGCTAAGGCTTTGTCTTGAAGTCAAAAACAATGGTTTGCTTAACCTCTGACGAAAGACTCAAGCCTACAGGGCAGGTAAGAGCCGCATTTTCTAACATAGATTTTTGCTTGTTGGTTAGCAAAAGCGCTTCTGGTGAATGATAAATGATGCGGATTTCGGCCACTCGCCTTGGGCTTGCCTGCATGATTTTTTCAACGTCCACCCAAAGCCCTTCCAGAGCAATGTTTTCGCGCTTTGCCACAATACCCATAATGCTGAGTTGGCAGCAAGCCAAGGCCGTACACATTAAATCGGTTGGCGAAAACGCCTCACCTCGTCCATGATTGTCGGGTGGCCCGTCTGTAACGAGCGTATTACCAGAGAGCAAATGCTCTGCAAAAGTTCGGATATCGCCCTCATAGCGGACGCGCATTTTAGCCATTACGTTCTAATTTTTGAGGTAAAAATTTTTATTATAGATTATTTTGGGTTTAAACGCGGTTTTTTCGCCAGTTGCTGGTGCTGGCTGCTTCATTCTCTAGCACGGAGGTTTTCTGTGTTGCTTTGTTTTTTTCTAACAAATGCGCTACAAATGCGGCTGCTATCTTGCTGCCTTCTGCATCTGTTTCGGGCTTAATGGCCTCTAGCTGAAAGTACTTTTCGATGAATTTGGTATCAAACTGACCACTCAAGAAGGCTTCGTGCTGCATGACAAACTTACAAAAGGTAAGCGTTGTTTGCACACCTGTTATCGTAAACTCATCAATGGCGCGTATCATGCGCTGTATGGCCTCTTCGCGGTCTTTGCCATAAGTAATGAGCTTAGCCAGCATAGAATCGTAATGAATTGGGATTTCCATACCTTCCTCATAGCCGCTGTCTAGCCTTATGCCCGCACCCTGTGGTGGTTTATAGGTCTTGAGTTGGCCAATATCGGGCAGAAAATTGTTGTGTGAGTCTTCGGCATAAACGCGAATTTCCATGGCATGGCCTTGTATCTTGAGGTCTTCTTGCTTGAAAGTGAGTGGCTTGCCTTCCGCTACATTGATTTGCTCTTTGACCAAATCTATTCCTGTAATCAGTTCAGTAACAGGATGTTCTACTTGCAAGCGCGTATTCATTTCCAAAAAATAAAAGTTGAGTTGTTCGTCCATGATAAATTCCACAGTACCAGCACCGTAGTAGTTGCAAGCGCGGCCTACCTCAATGGCACACTCCCCCATAGCCTTGCGGATTTCTGGGGTTAATACAGCAGAAGGTGCTTCCTCTACCACTTTTTGGTGGCGGCGCTGCACGGAACAGTCGCGTTCAAACAAATAGGCTATTTGGCCATGATGGTCGCCAATGATTTGAACTTCAATATGACGGGGCGAGGCAATATACTTTTCTATAAAAACAGCACCATCGCCAAAAGCCGAAACAGCTTCGCTGACTGCTCTTTCCATCTGAGATTCAAATTCTTGGCTGTTTTCTACTATGCGCATACCTTTGCCACCGCCGCCAGCACTAGCCTTGATGAGAATAGGGTAGCCAATTTCTTCGGCCTTTCGTTTGGCTTCTTCTATATCCGTAATGGCTTCTTTGGTGCCTGGTACGAGCGGGATATTGCGAGCTGCAACGGCATTTTTGGCGGCAATTTTACTGCCCATAACTTCAATGGCCTCTGGCGAAGGGCCTATAAAGATGATGCCAGCCTGGGTTACAGCTTTAGCAAAGGCCGCGTTCTCTGACAAGAAGCCGTAGCCTGGATGTATGGCATCAACCTCGTACTCTTTACAGACTTCAATGATTTTGTCGCCTCGCAAATACGAGGCAGCTGAAGGTGCTTGGCCTATGCAAACAGCAAAGTCAGCTTCGCGGACGTGTGGAGATTTACGGTCGACCTCGCTAAAAACAGCAACGGTTTCAATGCCTAGTTCACGGGCAGAACGCATAACGCGGAGGGCAATTTCACCACGGTTAGCTACCAAAATCCTTTTGATGGTCTTTTGCATGAGTGCAGAGGTTTGTATGGTCATTAATGTTTTGAAGAGCTGTGTTTGCGAGCGCAAATCTATTCTAAAATTTTTCAAGTTCATCTTTTGGCCTCCTAAAAAGTACCAAATTAACTCTTTCTAGGTTTTAGCGCAGGCTTCAATAGCCTCAACAAGCCTATCCAAATCCTTGAGTGAAGTGTAGAGATGTGGCGTAACGCGGATTCCTTTGATGTTTTCCCACGTAATGGATACTGTATGAATTTTAAATTTATTAAACAGGAACTGGTCTACCTCTGTGGGTTCTTTGCCCTCTATGGCAAACATGGCTAATGCACAGGAATAATTTGCTTTCAGAGAAGTGAGCAGTTTTACACGCGGAATTTTGGCAGCTTTTTCTGCCCAGTAATTTTTCAAATAACGCAAACGCGCTTCTTTTCGTTCTGCACCAATGAGTTCGTGAAAATTGATGGCGTGGCCAATGGCTTGTTCGATAGCAATAGAGCGTGTCCCTAAATGTTCAAATTTTTTGATGTCCTCGCCTTCAGGCTCTACAGCCCCAAATAGTGGCCATACCTTCTTAATGAGTGGCTTTCTGATATATAACAACCCTGAACCGAAGGGTGCACAGAGCCATTTGTGCAGGCTTGTTCCGAAATAATCTGCTCCTAAATCGGAGATTTTGTAATTGATGTGCGCAAAGGAGTGCGCTGCATCTACCAACACTTCAATTCCTCTTTTATGGGCAGCATCTGCTATTTTTTTGCAGGGTAAAATCTGCCCTGTCCAATTAATCATGTGCGTAACTTGCACGACTTTAGTTTTGTCGGTAAACTGCTCTTCAAACTTTTTGAGCACGTAGTCGTCGTCTTCAGTGGGCAGCTCAAGGTTTACCCATTTCAGGACTATGCCTTCACGTATGGCGCGCTGTTTCCAAGCCTGAATCATGTTGGGGTAGTCTTGCTTGGTAAGAACTACCTCGTCGCCGCGCTGCAAAGGTAGGCCAAAAATGATTGTTTCTAAGGCTTCGGAGGAGTTTCTGTTGATAGCCACCTCTTCGGGTAGGCAGCCCGCTAAACGTGCGAGGTTCATGCGTAGGGCTTCACGGTTGCCGTCCAGCACGCGCCACATATAATACGTAGGTGCTTCGTTGGCAAGACGATTATAGGTTTCTACAGCTTCCTGTACCACCTTGGGCGAAGGGCTTACACCTCCATTGTTGAGATTAATGAGATTAGGCGAAGTAGTAAAGGCTTGACGCACCTCATACCAAAAGCTCTCATCAGTAGCCACTTGTTGTGGTGCTAAGCCTGCCACACGAGCAGCTGCCTGCGCTAACTGAGGCGCAAACACGGTGCTAAGCGTACCAGAGAGCGCTGCTCCACCCACAACAGCACCTATCTTTTGTATAAAATCTCTTCTGTTTGCCATTTTAGAAAAATGATATTGTGAACTCAAACGCTGAAAACCGAATGGCCAAATGTAAATAATCTTTTTGGCTTGCACCAATGATTTCAGGAAAATATGATGACGCTTAGATTCAACTGATAAATGCCACGTTTTGCATATTGGAACAAAGAGGCAAAAAACAAGCCTTGCAGATGGCCAATTTTTGATGAAAAGAATAGTTATCTTCATCAAAACCAGCATTTTTTTTCTTTGATTGGGCGCATTTTTACCAAACATTCTTGCATAGAAAATCTCATCTGTGCTATTTGAGCCATTCGCTTTTGTCTATTACAAAAAAATATACTTGTTTTGTGCTAAGAACGCGCCCTAGGTGTTGGCTTGCGTTTTATAGTTTTGAACAAAAAAAACATTTAGTTCTATGCTTCCTGCAAATTTTCACAAACAGTTGGTAGAAGAAGGCTTTTGTTATTTGGATATGCCTACTTCGCTCAAACAAGACATTGTAACGCTATTTGATTTGACTGCCGAATTTTTTGAGTTGCCTCAAGCCCAAAAAAATCTTATCTCTTGGGAAGACGTAATGACGGGCTATCGTTCTATAGGCATTGAATACTCAGCCACACCCGATAATCCAGACCTCAATGAATCGTTTTCTTACAAAAACATAGAGGAGGCACGCGTTTTTAACGATAAATTCCTTTATGCTCGCACATTTTTGAACCAAGTGCGCCAAGTATATCTCCAAATGGATAAGATAGCTACTGAAGTTATTGTACATTTGGCTGATATTTATACAAAAAATGCGCGCCACATCAACACCGACTTGCATTCTTGGTTGCAACTGAACTGCTACCGTCCATATTTGCACAAGCGCGAATTTTTGCAAGATGAACACGAAGACGGCCACATTGTTACCATCATTACAGCGAACCAAAAGGGTTTAGAGTTGCGTGGCAATAGAGACTATCATGCAGTTAAAGGTTCTCTAGATGAACTAGTTGTGATGCCGGGCGAACTTTTGGCGCTGCTTACAGGAAATGACATACAGCCGCTCTACCACCGTGTTCGTAACCACCAAGACATCAAACATCGTACAGCTATGATGTACTTCTGTAATCCAAATACCAACGAAGGGCCTCTCATGCCCTGGGTAGAAAACGACACCAATCGTCAAATAGACATTATTGCACGGGCTACCTCTAACCCAAGCCGTTACGGTTTACCTGTTCTTTAGAATTTTTATAGCCGCAGAGGTGGGCAAAAAACGCGCGCTCTGCGGCACTTGTTTTGTAACAAAAGGCTAAAAAATAGTACTATTGTCAGAAAATGCAGATTTTTTGAAATAAAGACAAAACAAAGAGCAACTTTAGGTGCAGTTAATGGGTCTTATCAATAAAGACACCTTAAAGCTACTGCACACTATGAAAACGCTCAATTTACTTAGAACTTATACTGCTGTTTTAATCGTTCAGGTGCTGCTCGTGGTGCTTGCCATTAAAGGCATTTGTTATTTATTGAGCTAATTTTTTTGCAGGGATAAATACAAGTTGAATCCTCTTTGAACGTGCTTTTAAACTTTACAATTCCAATATTTTAAGCTCAACACGCCTATTTTTTTCTGCATCATTCGGGTCTATGGGTCGTGTCCCGCCAAAAGCGCGAATCGTGATTCTGCCTTTATCAATACCACGCTTGACGAGGAAGCTCACTACTTCACGCACCCTGTCGCCCGAAAGTTTGAGATGCAGCTTGCTGATGCGGTCATAGTCGGGCGAGGTGGTTTCGGGGTCTTTGTCGGTATGTCCTGCTAGTTCAATTTTTACTTTCGGATTGGCCTTCATAAACTGATAAAGGCTATAAACGCCCACTGTGTCCAACAATTTATAGCTTTTGTTTTCAAATAAAATATTTGCTAAGGAGACACTTTCGCCTTTAGCAACGGCGGTTTCGCCTATGGTTACGGTGGGTTCTTTCTTAACAACTTTTACAGTATCTTGCTTCGGTACGTCTAAAACTGCACTTACAACAGCCTCTTCGCTTACTCCGGTTATGTTTTTCTCAGGAATGGTTGTTTTCTTGATAATTTTGGGGTCTAGTGAATAAAACCCTTGGTCTACTGTACCAATCCAGACTTTGCCCTTAGAGTCTATATCAATACAAGTGGCTTCAGCGCTTTTAAAGTCTGAGTTATTTTTATCATAAAAAACCCAGTCTGGCTCTTTTTCTTGGCCTTTTTTTGTTTCCTTTTTCTCATATCCGCCTATGTAGGAACTTGCTATCCAAGTGGCTTTGCCTTGATAAATAGCAGCATCGTTAAATCTTTCAGCGCGCCTTATTCCTTTAGAGGCCAGTTCAGTAAGTTCTTTGAATTTGTAGAAACAACTAAATTCCAAACGCCCTTTTTCGTCTATATAACTTGCGCAAGCACTTGGTGTGCCGCGAGTTAGGATTTTTACTACTTCTGTATAAACGTTATAATTGTACCATTTAGAGCCATCAATAGTACTAAAAAGCCCTTCTTTTGTTCCCACCCATACATTGCCTGATACATCGACTCCTATTGATGTAATTTGATTAGAGCTTAAACTATAATTGGTAGTTGTGATATCATAGGCAGACCAGTCGCCGTTGGCCTCTAAGACGTAAACACCCGCATCGGCTGTAGCTATCCATTTGCGGTTTTCTGCATCAACGGCTATATCCTTGACGTATAGATTTTTGTTTTTGAATATGGGGAATCTGTATTGCTGCAAGACCTTCCCTTGTGGCGAAATACACAAAATGCTGTAACCTCGGTAATAAGAGCCAACCCAGGCATTGCCTTGTTTGTCAAAATCAATGGCGCTGATGTTCCTGACGATGGTATCCATGCTGTTGGCTTCATTAAAAATGCGCCAAGTGGAATCGCTGCGGTAGCAAGTCAGGTAGTTCTCGGTACCTACCCAAACATTGTCCGAAACATCAACGGCAATACAGGTAACACGGCTTTCGGGTAGTTTGGAATTGGTGGTGTTGAAGTTCCTAAAATGCTGTGCAGAACAAGTGAGAGCAAGTGCCCCAAAGAACCAAAAGAATGAAAAGACACGCAGAAGTAGAGTCATAAGAACCTTTTTTTGAGATAAGAGCCTTAAAAATGTGGCATGATGCTGGCCATCAAAGCACAAAATAGCCACAACTAAACGATATTTGCAAAAATCATTCCTTTTGTTTTGTGCTTTTGTCAATGAAAACACCTTTGCAGAAACAAAACGCTTTTAAAAGTGCATGAATGCTTATCCTCAGCACAACTTGGCCTCAAAAGTGCATTCATCAAAGGCGCATACCGAATATTAAGATATCGTCTGTTTGTCTCTCATTGCCTTGTAAGCGCCAATCAGTCAATACTTTGTCTAGTTCATTGCTCTGCTTGTCGGCCTTCCATTGGTGTATGCGCAAAAATAAATTTTTCAAATTTCTACTCTGGAATCGCCTGTTGTTGGGGCCTCCAAACTGGTCGCGGTAGCCGTCTGAGGCAAAATAAATTTGGGTATTCTCAGGAAATTGCAGATGGTGCGTATCAAAATTTAAAATTGTTTTTTTTTCTCCTATGGAAAATGCGTTGCCTTTTACTTCGTTACACTGGCCTTCGGCTATCCAGTAGAGTGGTGAATGTGCACCTGCAAACTCAATAGCATTACTTTCTCGGTTGAGCAAACAGAGCGCAATATCCATACCGTCGCGGCTGGCTGTATCTTCTTTATGTAGGCTTTTGCAGAGTTCTGTGTGTAGCCGCGAAAGAATAGCGCCTGCGCTCAGAGGCTCTGGTGTATAAGTTACAAGGTTCAGCAAGTCATTGGCTATCATAGACATAATGGCACCTGGTACGCCATGCCCTGTGCAGTCGCATATAGCAATGAGCGTGCGTCCGTGATAGCTGTCCACCCTATAAAAATCCCCACTGACAATATCGCGTGGTTTCATAAAGATAAAGTGCTCTGGTAGTAAGGCATTGAGTACATTTTGTTGTGGTAGAATGGCCTTTTGAATGCGTAAGGCATAATTGATGCTGGCGGTAATGCTTTGTCCTTTTTTCTCTATAATCAGTTTTTGTTCATTAATTTCATCATTTTTAGTCTGTAGGAGTTGGTTTGAGCGTTTTTTTTGTGCATTAGAGCGATAAAGTACAAAAAGTACAATTCCGAACAATAAAAGCAAACTTAAACCAGCGGCCAGAAGCCCTAATTGAAGCCTATTTTGTTCTTTTTGGGTTTCCAGTTCTAAGTTTTGAAGTTCTTTTTCTTTTTTGAGGAGCTGATTTTCTTTGAGTTTTGCCAAGTTATCAGACTCCATTTTGCGCTGAACAGCCCATTGTTTTTCTAGTTCTGTATCGTTTAGCTCATTTTCGGCAAGCAGAAAACGGTTTCTTTCACGTTCATTTTCAGCAGCTAGTTTAATTTGTTCGGCCAGTAATTTGGCTTTTTCTAGGTCAGAGCCTCGTAAAAGCACTTCTTTGTTGGCAATTTCTAGCTCTCTGGACTTTGCCTCTACGTCGTACTGCGCCTGCATACGCACAAGTTGCTCGCGTTTTTGCATATTGGCAATGGAGTCGCTCAAATTCTTATAGTTTTTGAAACTTTCTAAGGCCGCACCGTAGTTACCTTGTTGTAAATACGTATCTGAAAGCCTCAAAAAAGCAATTTTTCGTTCTTCGGGTAGGCCAGCATTGGTGGCAGTACCGAGGGCTTCATGAGCGGCATAAAGGCTGGCATCTAAAAGCGCTCGCTTGCTATCTTGATTGATGGCACTACCAGCCTGCTGCGTATAAAAATCTGCTATTTGGCTATTAACGATGGAAAGAAGTTGCTTATCGCCCATTTTGTTGGCCGCCAAGCGCGCCTTATCTAAGTACATGCGTGCGCTATCGGGCTTTTTGAGAGCAATGTACTCGTCTCCAATAGCAGAAAGGGCGCTGGCTACTGATATTTCATCTTTGACTTCAGTTGCCAAACTCATGGCCATTTGTAAAGATTTAATAGATTCATCATTTTTCTTGAGTTTAGAGTTGGCCTTGCCCAAGATGAGATAGGTGCGTGCTAGTTCACGCTTATCGCTAGCCACAATGGTACTTACAAGCGCCATCTGAGCGTACTTGGCAGCACTTTCGTAGTTTTCTAAACGAGAATGGCAGAGTGCCAGAGAGCGGTAATTCGTGCCCTTAGCGCGTGCATCGTTTGCTTTTTCCGCCAGAGTGAGTGCTGCCAGAATATTCTCGATAGCTCGGTCGTAGTTGCCGCGTTTGATTTGAATGTTGCTGATAAAGTTCAGGCAGTAAGTCTGTTTAAGTTCAGCTAATTGGTCTTGTTTGGCTATCTCTAAAGCAGACTGCGCTGCCAACAAACCCTCTTCGTAACGGCTCAAGGCGGCATAAGCAGAGGCTATATTTAGCTTTGTTCCTATTTGACGGTTTTTATCGTTTACTTTTGAAGCTATATCGTTGGCTTTTAGGTAATTAGATAGGGCTTTTTCTACCTGACCTGTACTGCTATATACCAAACCTTCGGCAATAAGCGCATCATGTTTGCCTGCATCAAAGCGCAGTTTTTCGGATAAAATAAGTGCCTGCTGCGCATAATCAAGCGCTTTGTTCTGATTCTTTGTAGCAGTATAACGCCTTGCTAAATCAGTATAAAGATTAACGCGGTTGGTGTCTAATTTACTGTAAGTAGCCAAAACATTTTCAAGGCTGTCTATTTTCTTGTTGCCCTGTGCAAAGACCTGTAGATGTACTAAGATGCAGCAAAGCACTGTAAGTGTTCTACTCACAGCACTTTGAGTCGTCTTATGTCTATTGCCTATACGCAACAATAAAGATTCCAACTTAAAAGATATTTTAAAAACACACAAAGACCTGACAGCAAAAAAATCTGCTATCCTATTTTCTGTAGTCAAAAAGCACTCCAATTTAATGCTTTTTTGTTTTTATTTCAGGGATACGAATAAGGCACTAAGCGATGCTCTTGAGCCATTCTTTGGCAGCTGCCGCATCTTCACAGAACTGAATAACTGCCTCACGACCTGCTAAATTCTGAACAATATTCTTGACAGCCATTTTGTTGAAAATATCCTTCGCTACAATAACAGCATTGTACTTATAGCCATTTTCTAGGGCGCGCTTCATCCAGTCTGTGCCGAGCCATTCTTGGTCTTGTGGCGAAACAACTTTTGCATCTGAGTTGTCTGCTATCAGTTTTGAGCATTTTGTGTCTATGATAACCTGCAAAGAAGCATTGCAGGCTTCGCGGAATTGCTCACTTGTAAAGAAACCCTTCCACTCAAGATGCACACAGGGAACGTCCTCGTGGAAATAAATTTTACAAAAAGGTTTGTCGTAACGTAAAGTACTCATTTTGATAGATGATTTTGAGCTGTGAGTAATGTTTGACTGTATTTTCTAATTCGGAGCGCTTTCTAATGCTGTTTTGTATTCTTGTAGCGCCTGCTCCATGTCGCGGTAGCCAGTACGTATGCGGAGCGTCATTTTATCGGGTGTGAAGTCATCTGTACCAGCAACACCTTCGGCTTCATATTGCAAAACGGCATGGTGGTTAATTTTTTTGTGTTTGGCAATATCCTTATAACCAGGCATTTTGCGTATAGGACTATTGGCGGGAATAACGGCATCAATGGCGTTTACCAAATCCACGTAGTGGTTCATTTTAGCAAAGAACTTCCAATCTAAGTTAATTTTACTTTCAAACATCAATTCTTGAATGCGCTCTGTAATTTGGTTGAAATTAGTAGGCATTGGTGAGTTTTTCCTAAAAAGGTTAATCACAATCAGGTTACGCTGGGTGTCATTGTCGCCTACTTTTTCTAGATAGTTGATGGCTGGTGAAAGCGGCATATTCATAAACAAGCCACCGTCCCAGTAATAATTTTCGGCGATATGCGCGGCCGGGAAATTTGGCGGAATGCTCATACTCGCTATAATATGCTCTAGCTTTACTTCATAGCCTTTGCGGGTTTCAAAAATAGTGCGCTCGCCTGTTTCTACATTAACCGCTTCAACAGACAACTTGCTGTCTTTGTTGTTATTAAGTTTGTCAAAATCAATCAAGTTGCCCATAAGCTGATACATAGGCCCAAGGTCGTAGGTGCTCATAGCCGTCATCGGCGAAATAAAAGCCATTGGATTCAATGTGTACATGGCGGGGTTACCCATTTTTGAGGCTTTGGCCTGCCAGTCTTGCGGCACAAAAGGCACTGTTGGCATCTCTACAGTTTTCCAAAATGCTTCTAAGGAAGCCACAGGGCCTAGTTTGCCACCAACAATGAGCGCCGCATTGATAGCTCCAATAGAAACTCCTGTTACAATACAGGGCGTAAAATTAGGAAACTCCTCATAAAGGCACTTAACGGCTCCATACTGGTAAGCACCTAATGCACCACCACCTTGCAAAACCAAGGCCGTTTTAATATCCAATGGATTGTTGTTCATACAAGTATTGGTCAGAATTAATAAATATCTTTTGTCTTTTGGAATTGATTAGCTATTTTTGCGAAGTAGAAGGATAGAAACTTTTGCAAATAAGCAAAAAAAAAGATTCGTAGCATTATAATTGCAAAGTTTCATTAGATTTTTGTGCAATCAACCAGTACAGATACGCGGTTTAGCGTAGTTATGACAGACTTAGAAAAACTTGTTGTTCAATTAAAAGAAGAAAACATACGTCTTTGGGCTGAAATCAAGGCTAAAGATGAGCATATTTCTATGTTTGAGCAGCAGCTAGATGCGCAAGCTCTTGTTTTTGAGCAGGTTTACATTTTGAATGAGCAGCTAGAACTCCAAAAGAAGCAGTTGCAAGAGCAAAGCTACCAACTGCAAGAAATGAACGATGAAATCGTTACACAAAACGAGGAGATTCAACAGCAAAGTGAGGAAATCTTAACCCAACGGGACGCGCTTGCCGAAACTCTTGAGCAGCTTAATATACGCAATTTGGACGTTACGGCCAGTATCATGTATGCCAAACGCATACAAACAGCCATATTCCCTTCTTCCGAGCAACTCCAAAAACTCCTCCCCGAGTCTTTTATTTTTCTAAAACCAAGGGATATAGTCAGCGGAGATTTTTATTGGTTCACGTCGCTCAATGCCAACCAAGTTTTTTTAGCAGTTTGCGATTGCACAGGGCATGGTGTTCCTGGTGCTTTTATGAGTCTTTTAGGCTATGAAATTCTGGAAAGGATATTTTATAATAAACTTGCCAGCGACCCTGCCGAAGTGCTCAAAGCAATGAATGAGTCCTTGCATAGTTTGCTCATCAATACCAACAATACCATTCAGGACGGCATGGACGTAGCAGCGGTTATCATTGACTTTGAAACTAAGGTATTGCGCTATGCCGGTGCTATGAATCCACTTTATTATGTTCAGGACAACCTGCTCAACGTCATCAAAGGCGATAAACAACCGATAGGTGGCTCTTTTAAGGGCAATACAGAGCGGCAATTTGTTACACACGAAGTAACGCTTAGTAAAAAGACAAGCTTTTATCTCTGCTCGGACGGCTACCAAGACCAGTTTGGCGGCCCTCATGCACGTAAGTTTATGACCAAGAATCTGCGTGCGCTTTTCGGTCAGATTCATACGCTACCTATGCCTGAGCAAAGGGAAGTTTTGAAAGAAACACTCAAAAGCTGGCAGGGCAGTACGAAGCAAACTGACGATATTTGCATAGTGGGTTTTGAGATTCAGGCGCTCCTCTCATAATAACAAAGAGAACTCACCTTGCGGTAAGCCCTCTTCGTAATGCCTCTAGAACCTATGGTTATTGACGACGATAGAGCGTCCAGCCATCTCCCGTGCCACCGATTTGATTCACTTTAATTTTGTCACCAGAGCGGTAGTAGTCAATGGTATAGCGATTGCCAACACCATCACGAACTGTGTAAATAAAGCCACCATCGGAAGAGTCTTCGAGGTCAGTATAGTCTTCAATCTCAAAAGTATTCCATTCATTGTTTGCAGAAAATGATACTTTTGTTACGCGACTATTGTCATTTGTGCAAGTGAGCATAACGTTGAAGTCATCACCATCATACACGAAATACTTCTGTGCAAAAGCCGTAGAAGACTGCAACACAACGAGCGCCAAGCCAATGATAGAGGCAAACACAAACTTTTTCATCTGATTTTGTAGGGGTTAAAATGATAACAATTCTTTTTTTAAGATGTAAAAACAGCAACTTGCTGTTTCTAAAAAAATAAACGGCAGACTATTTAATTTGTTACACTAAATTTCATTTGGGCTTTTGCAGAAGATAAAAAAAGGCACAAAAAACGCGAATTTAAGCCCAGAACAGTGTTTTTGAGTTATGTTAATGATTTCTTATTGAATTGCAAACGAGGTTTTAAGAAATTAAACGGGCATTTTTAGGCTGCAAAAGGGCATCATGCTCTATCACGAATATGCTTTGGTGCATATCGCTTTTATTTTATGGCACGAGAAAACTTCCTACGCCTCAGCGCTAAAATTACCTATTATCTTTTTTCTTGATTGGCCTCTACCTTTGGTTTTTCGGGCGGGAGCAGAAACCGAATAGCAGCCAAGCCCCCCGCCATGGAAAGCAAAAAAAGCACTGCCAGTTTCTTGACGTAATCATAGTCATAAATGTAATAGGCTATATGCCCCAGAACGAGCAAAATAGACAGAACAAGGCGAAGAATATTTTTGGTGGAAGGAGACATAGCAAACAAATGGTTAAGCAAAAGAACGAAGACAAAGACAAGAAAGATGTAACGCATCGGTCGCTTATAACAAAGCAAAAAAACATTTCTCATATTTTTATGCCGTCTTTCCTCTGTGCTTTTGCGTCTTTATGCGCTATGCACTTGAAAAGCACCATGATAGATTACTCTGCCATACACCATGCAAAAAATTAATACAAAATAATCAGCAAGGGCTTTCATCTATTTTGACTCGCCGGCGTTTAATATTCTTCAGGAAGCACAAAGGCTAAAAAAACATAAATGCCTATTACCGTGCCAAAACTGACAGGTGCAAAGGCAATAAAAGCCAAACGAACGAAGTTTCTACTCCAGCCAAAATGGTCTGCAATGCCGCTACATACACCCAAAGCAAATTTATTGTATCTTGAACGCATTAATTTCATAACAGTCTGGTTTTCTTTATTTTGAAAATATTTAGAAAAATACTTTTGTTTTCTTTTGGCATCTGGTTTACGTAATAGCTTAAAAAGAGTTGCACAAAACTACCAAAAAATTGTGTTTTACAACAAAATGATGGAATAAAGAAAGGCTTTAGTGTTTGATTTTATATCTTAGATGGGCATCAATAAAGAGCTATCCCCAAAACTCAAAAATCTGTAATCGTTTTGCATGGCAGCATCATATACCATGCGCCAATCTTTGCCAATAAAAGCAGCTACGAGCAAGACAAGCGTAGTGCTGGGCAAGTGAAAATTTGTGATAAGGGCCTTGCAAACCTGAAAACGATAAGAAGGGAAAATGAATATTTCAGTTTCGCCAACCAAAACATCAGTTTTGAGTGTATCCATACGCTTGAGAACCGCCTCAAAGGCTTGTTGTGTTGTCGCGGTTTTTGTGGTTTGATAGGCTTGCAATTTTTCTACAAAAAATGGCGCACTGGGGTTCTCGCACAGATTATTACCGTACCAAAACAAGCTCTCAAGAGTACGCATGGCGGTTGTGCCTACGGCCAAAACTCTTTTTCCACCCAAAAGACGTTCTAAGTTACTCCGATAAACAACAATCTGTTCGGAGTGCATGGCGTGGTCGGGCAAATAGCTCGCTTTGAGTGGCTGAAAAGTGCCTGCGGATACGTGTAGGGTGAGAAAGTCTGTCGTAATATTCTTTTTTTGAAAATTCTGCAAAACACGCTCTGTAAAATGTAGGCCAGCAGTTGGTGCTGCAACAGCGCCAGCATGACGGTTATAAACAGTTTGATATTGGGTATTGTCATGTTCATTGGCAGCACGTTTAATATAAGGAGGCAGAGGCATAGCCCCTAAGGCCGCCAAAACATCTGACCAAATTTGCCCTCCTTCCCATTCAAAGCGAACGGTCTGCTCTTCTCGCTGTTCAATTTTTGCTTTGAGCAAGCCTATCGGGAGTCTAGCAATCAATATTTCCTCATCTTTCCATTTTTTTAAGTTGCCTACCATGCAGTTCCATACGCAATATCTTTCGCTAGTCATTGCTTTTTCTAGAAGAGACGATGGTTCTAAGGGGTTTAGCAACAAGATTTCTATGAGCGCGCCTTCCTGGCCAGTTGGCCCTCTTCTGAAAAAAAGCCTTGCAGGAATAACCTTCGTATCATTAAAAAATACGGTATAATCGCTGTTCAAATAATCACTTACTGCCCTAAACTGACTGTGCTGCACCTGCCCCTGCCTATAGACCAGTAATTTGGCCGCATCGCGTTCATTCAGGGGGGTTTGTGCTATGCGTTCTGGTGGCAAATCGTAATGATAATCACTCAGTTTTATTTCTTCAAAAGGACGCTTGCTCATTTGATTACATTGGGCAAATTCAAAAAAACTAGAAACAATCAACTTGGCATTTGGCCACAAAAATACACATTATTTTTCTCAAAAGGATTGAAACAAAAGGAAAATTGGCCGAGTGGTTAATTTTATCAAAAAATATACTCATCAAAAATTACTTTGTTTTTTAACCTATTTTTTTGAAAATAAACTATTTTTTGAATTTTTGCGTTCAAATACAAAGTCATATTCAAAAAAAAAATACAAAAATGGCAAAATTACGTTTTGCTGCTTTACAAGCGGCGCAAAGCAGACAACCCAAACGCGTGAACGTTCCGTCTGCAAAAATCTCAGAATTCTACGGCTCACACGTCTTTTATTTAGAAACCGCTCAAGCCTATCTCTCCTCTACCGACTTCAAGCGCCTGAGCGCGTGCATAGAGCGCGGCGAACGTATTGATACTGACTTAGCCGACTCGGTGGCCTCAGCCATGAAAACATGGGCTGTAGAGCGCGGTGCAACCCACTTTACGCACTGGTTTCAGCCACTACGCGGCACAACCGCCGAAAAGCACGACTCTTTTTTTGAGTTAAACAGCAAAGGACAGGCCATAGAAAAATTCAAAGGTGGAGAGTTGATTAAGCAAGAGCCAGACGCTTCCTCCTTTCCTAGTGGCGGCCTTCGCAATACTTTTGAAGCGCGCGGTTATACGGCTTGGGATTCTAGCTCTCCTGCTTTTATACACGAAGCAGGTAGCATCAAAACGCTTTGTGTACCGTCTATTTTTGTGTCTTATACAGGTGTCGCTTTGGATTACAAAACCCCACTCCTGAAGTCCTTAGATTTGCTCAACAAAGCCGCAACCGCCGTTTGTCAATATTTTGACAAAGACGTAACCAAGGTAACCGCCACGCTCGGCATTGAGCAAGAGTACTTCCTCATAGATAAAGCCTTAGCCACTGCCAGACCAGACCTTGTACTCTGCGGACGTACCATTTTTGGTCATTCACCCGCCCGCGGCCAGCAGCTCTCAGACCATTATTTTGGTTCTATTCCCTTGCGCGTCAAAAGCTTTATGCAAGAGTTTGAAAACGAAGCGCTTAAACTCGGTATTCCTGTACGCACCCGCCACAACGAGGTAGCGCCAAGCCAATATGAGTGCGCCCCAGCCTTTGAAGAGGTAAACTTGGCCGTAGACCACAACTCCTTGCTCATGGATATTATGAACAGCGTGGCTGATGCGCATGACTTTAGAGTTCTTTTCCACGAAAAACCCTTTGCAGGCATCAACGGAAGCGGTAAACACAACAATTGGTCTTTGCAAACCAACACGGGTAGGAACTTACTGGCTCCTAGCAGCAAACCCAAAGAAAACTTACAGTTCTTGGTCTTTTTTGTAAACGTCGTCAAGGCTGTTCATAGCTACGCTGATTTGCTCCGTGCCAGCATTGCCTCTGCTTCAAACGATTTCCGTTTGGGTGGCCACGAAGCTCCGCCAGCTATCATGTCCGTATTCATTGGCACTCAGCTTTCTAGCGTTCTTGACGAGTTAGAAAAAAATGCGACTGTGAACATAGGCAAGGGCGAAAATATGTATATGAAACTCGGCATAGACAAAGTGCCACCTATTTTGTTGGATAATACCGACCGCAACCGTACTTCACCATTCGCTTTCACGGGTAATAAATTTGAGTTCAGGGCAGTAGGTTCTTCGGCCAATAGCGCCAACCCTATGATGATTCTGAACTGCATTGTGGCCAACCAACTCATGGAATTCCATAAGGAAGTAGAAAGCCGCTCAAAAGACGGCCAAAAGCGCGAATTGGTGCTTATTGATGTGCTGCGCGAATATATACGCACCTCTAAATCCATTCGTTTTGAGGGCGACGGCTATAGCGACGAATGGGCAAAAGAAGCTCAAAAACGCGGCCTCAAAAACATCAAGAACTCAGTTCATGCGCTTGAGGTTTATAGCCGCCCAGAAATCAAACAACTGTTTAGCAAACTCGGTATTTTCTCGGAGGCAGAACAAGATGCGCGTCAAGAAATTGAGTACGATAAGTACGTTTTACAGGTGCAAATAGAATCCCGCCTTATCAACGATTTGGCACAGAGCCACGTTGTACCAGCAGCCTTGGCTTATCAGAATCGTTTGGCCGAGAATATTAAACTCCTGCGCGAACTGGGCTTGGATAAAGAGGCCAAAGAGCGTATGGAACTATTACAAGTGGTTTCTACGCATATCAGCACTGTACTCAAAAACTCTAGCGATATGCTAGAAGCGCGCAAAAAAGCCAACGTGCTAGACACCAAAAATGCAGCATTGGCCTACTGCGACAAGGTAAAACCTTACTTCGAAAAAATACGCAAGAGTGTGGACGAACTAGAACTCCTGATTGATGACGAACTTTGGACACTGCCCAAATACCGCGAATTACTGTTTATAAAATAAGGCTGATACAAATTTTCATTAAAAACCTTACAAGATTATTCAAATTCTTGTAAGGTTTTGTGTATTGAATAAGTATATTGCAAGCCATAATAATGCTCTAAAAATACTTGATTATGCGCAGTGTGATTCTGATTTCTATTTTACTCTTTTTGAGCACTTTGGTACAAGCCCAAACCTGGCAACAACTGGATAGCCTAGGACAAGCGCTAACCAAACAGCAGAAGTTCCAAGAAGCAGACTCTGTTTTGCAAATTGCCCTCAAGAAAGTGGAGGCGCAGTACGGCAAGGATGTAAGTTACGCGAGTGTACTTATGAATCTGGGTTTTGTATTTTATCACTCTGGACTCCACAAAAAAGTTGAGCCGCTCTGGCTTGAGGCCAAGCAAATCAGAGAAAAATATTTGACCAAAAAACATTCCGAGTATATTAAGTCTTGCAATAGTTTAGCTGGGCTTTATCACGTACAGGGTCTCTATGAAAAGGCTGAAGTTTTATATACAGAAGCAAAAAATATTGTAGAAGAGATATTTAACAAAAAGCATGAACTCTACATCAGCTCATGTAGCAATCTTGCTATATTATATAATCATCAAGGTTTTTATGCAAAGGCAGAAATACATTATAAAGAAGCCTTACAGATAGCTGAATCGCTTTTAGGCAAAAAGCACGCAATGTATGCAGCCATTTGCAATAGCTTAGCAATTTGCTATTATGAGCAAGGGTTTTATGACCAGGCAGAATTGCTCTACATAGAATCCAAAAATGCTAGAGAAGACATTTTTAGCAAGAAACATATCAATTACATTAGCTCGTGTAGTAATCTTGCCGTACTATATCAAGAACAAGGGCTTTATCATAAGGCAGAACCTCTTTTTTTAGAGTCCAAAGCGCTTACTGAAGAAATTTTAGGCAAAAAGCACCCCGCCTATGCAAGTGTGTGCAATAACTTAGCCGTTTCATACCAAGAACAAGGTTTTTATGACAAAGCTGAGCCGCTTTATTTGAATACAAAAACACTAAATGAAGAAAATTGGGGTAAAAAACACCCTGAATATGCGTCTGTCTGTACTAACCTAGCAAATTTATATGGAAGGCTTGGTATTTATGAGAAAGCAGAACCTCTTTTCTTAGAGGCCAAAGCCATAGAAGAAGAAGTTTTAGGCAAAGAACACCCTGCATACGCTGTTGATTGTTCTAATTTGGCAAATCTATACAAGAATCAGCAACTTTATGATAAGGCAGAATCTCTACTTTTAGAGTCCATAAGAATACATGAAACTATCTTTGGAAAAAACCACCCCGATTATGCGAATACATCTAATCATTTAGGCCGCTTATACCATCAACAAGGCTTGTATGATAAAGCTGAGCCAATTTTTCTTGATGTAGTGGCCAATAAACGCAACCAAATTCAGGTTCTGTTGCCTTCTTTTTCAGAAAAAGAGAAGTATGCCTACTGGCAATCTATTCTCTGTTATTTTGAGAGCTTTACACAATTTTGCGAAAGTTATGGTAATCAAAAACCCGCCATCATGGCTGACCTCTATGACCAAACTATCTTCACCAAAGGCATTATTTTCTCCTCTACCCAAAAAATGAAAAATGCCATTCTAAGCAGCGGAGATACTCTTCTAGTCAATCAATACAACAACTGGAAGCAGCAGCGCGAAACCTACACCAAGCTCTATCAACTGCCCTTAGAAGAACAAAAAATGCAAAATTTGGACTTGGACGACATGAAAAACCAAATCAATGATTTGGAAAGAGACCTTTCTAAAAAGTCCGCCCTTTTTGGTCAGAACGTGCAAACAAAATCTTACAAATGGCAGGAAGTAAAAACCAAATTAGCTAAAAATGAAGTGGTTATAGAAATCATCAAGTCAGATTCTGCCTACATTGCCCTCTTCCTGACGGCTCAAACAGAAAACTATCCTGCTTTTTATCTCTTCAAAAATGCCCAAGAACTTGAAGACAAATTCTTGAAATATTACAAAAACTGCATTGAGTTCAAAATTGAAGATACGGTTTCCTACAACGCCTTCTGGAAGCCCATAGCCGATAAGTTATTGACTTTGAACAAAAAAGGCTTCAAAAAAATCTATTTGTCGCCAGATGGTGTTTTTCATCAACTCAGCCTGAATACCCTCAAAAATACTAAAACAGGCAAATTTCTTTTAGACGAAGCCAATATTCAACTCATTGGCAGCAGCCGCGACTTGATTGAACTGAATAAAAAAAGCCGCGATTTGAGCCAAAACTACGAGAATTATCAGGCGCATTTGCTCGGCTACCCCATTTATGGGACTGAAAATAGCGAACCTATGAAGAACCGCGACCGTGCAGCAGGTTTTTCAGGTGTGCAGTCCGCTGTGGGTGTGGCGGGTTCGGTTTCCTTGCTGCCCGGAACAAAAAAGGAAGTGGAAAACGTGTTTGGTTTGTTCAATCAAAAAAAGCTGAAAGTAAACTTGCTTTTGGCCGAAAACGCCACCGAAGAAGCCCTTAAAAACCTCAAAAGCCCCACCATTTTGCACGTGGCCACGCATGGTTTCTTCATTCCCGAAATCACGGATTCTGAAGTGCAAGATATGCAAACAGCCATGAACAGAAATCTTTTGAAAAACCCTTTTATGCGCTCTGGCCTTTTGCTGGCTGGCTGCCAAAAACCCAACCCAGAAGGCGAAGACGGCATTTTAACAGCCGAAGAAGTGATGAATTTGACGTTGGACAATACGGAACTCGTCGTGATGTCCGCTTGCGAAACAGGCTTAGGCGATATACAGGCGGGTGAGGGCGTTTTTGGTTTGCAACGCGCTTTTCAGCAAGCGGGTGCAAAGTCCGTACTGATGAGCCTCTGGAAGGTAGATGATGAGGCTACCCAAACCCTGATGACCGAATTTTACACAGCCCTACTCAAAGGCCAAAGCAAGCGCCAAGCCTTCAAAACAGCCCAAATGAACCTCAAAAAACGCTTCCCAGAGCCATATTACTGGGGCGCTTTTGTGATGGTGGGGGAATAACTGACAATAAACAGTACATTTCTTAAAATACGAGCAACTTGTTTTTCTTTACGACTTTGCGTAAAACTATTTGATTGGCTTTGTGGTATGGCAAATCTACACACCGATAAGATTGACTACTTGCTTAAAGATACACCCATTTTATTCACAACTTTTTCATAGCCTTGTGTAAATACCATAATTTTACCATATTGCGGACTATACCAAGCATAGCAATATTGAATTATGGAACAAAATAATCCCAAAGTCATTCATGGCTGGGCTATGTACGACTGGGCGAACTCGGTTTATAGCCTTGTTATTACAACAGCGCTTTTTCCTATCTATTACAATGCTGCCACAGAGGCCACCTTTGGGGGAGACATGGTACAATTTTTTGGTATAACGCTAGACAAAACAGCGCTTTACTCTTATTCTCTGTCCGTATCATTTTGGATAATAGCTGTCATTTCGCCGCTTTTATCGGGTATGGCGGATTACGGTGGTAAAAAACGCCAGTTTCTGCAATTTTTTACCTATATGGGTGCGTTGGCTTGCATGACCCTTTTCTTTTTTACTGGTGCAAATGTTGAACTGGCCATTTTGGCTTCCTTGATAGCAAGTATTGGCTTTGCGGGTGGCCAGTTATTCTATAATGCCTTTTTGCCTGAAGTCGCCAGCCCAGACCGGGTAGATGCTGTAAGTGCCAAAGGCTTTGCATACGGCTATGTAGGCAGTGTTATTTTATTGATTTTGAACCTTGTTCTGATTGAAAAATACAATTGGTTTGGCTTTGAGAGTAAAGCCTTGCCCACACGCCTGAGTTTTTTGATGGTTGGTTTTTGGTGGGTACTTTTTGCTCAAATTCCTTTTCGTGTTCTGCGCGATAACCCTGCGCACACCCATAAAGGCAATTTACTCAAAAAAGGCTTTGAGGAGGTACTGAAGGTATGGGCTTATATCAAGCAAGATGCGTCTATGCGTATGTATTTGCTTGCCTTTTTTTTCTTCAATATGGGAGTGCAAACCATTATGCTTCTGGCCACATCTTTTGGACAAGAAGAGCTTGGTTTACAAACTGGTGAACTAATTGCGGTATTGTTGGTTATACAATTAGTGGCTATTGGTGGAGCTTATTTATTCGCGTATCTGGCTGGGCATTTTGGTAATAAGCTGGCTATCAGCACGATGCTGGTCGTTTGGGCGGGCATTTGCTTAGTAGCTTACTTTGTTAAGGAAGCCGCACATTTTTATGCCCTAGCTGCTGTGGTTGGGCTTATGATGGGCGGCATACAGTCTTTGTCGCGTTCTACATTTTCAAGACTGATTCCGCCAGAAAGCAATGACACAGCCTCATTTTTTAGTTTTTTCAATGTAGCTGATAAAATTGCTTACGCTGGTGGTACTTTTGTTTTTGCCCTGATTGTACAACTAACTGGCAGTATGCGAAATGGAGCTTTAGCCATGAGCGTTTTTTTTGTTGTTGGTCTTATCATTCTTGGGCTGACTAAATTGGACTTCAAACGAACCGAATAACTGGTCTGTCATGTTGGTCGTAACAGTAGAATTTCTCTATCAAAGCACTCATCGTCTTCACAGGGTGGTTATTCCGTAGTCCTCCCTAAAAATAGATATAAGATATTTTAAAGACGAAGTGTCTGTTTAATTTACTGATAACAAATACCTTAGATATATTTTAAGGGACAACCAAATAATGGCATATCTGAATCATTCTTGCCCAAAAATTCTTTCAAAGAACTGTCCTAGCATTTGCTGACCTTCTTTAAAATCATTCTCTCGTTGCTCAAAGGCGCAGGGTTTGGTGCGTGTATCCATAAAATAAGCAAAAACGAAGTTGCCAGTACCATCTTTCCAGCCTGTCGTTTGTCCAAAACGCAAATCATTGATAACAAATCCATTATCCATCTTTTCCACGGTATAATAGCCTTCTGTAACTTCCAAAAGCTGCTGTAATTTTTCTTCTTGCCAATGTGGGGTCAGCAAGTAGTGGTTTTTAGGAAAGCGATGAAAAACAATGCTTGGCGACTCGTCCAAGAGCGAATAGTAGCCGCTATAATATGCCGAATCGGACTCAGCAGTACAGTTCCAGAGCAAATTATTGAGCGGAGTGGGTTTGGTTTCATACTTTTTGAAGCTAAGCCCTTGCCGCGCTAGTTCTGCCTCAAAAACACTGTTGATATAGAACTTGTTACAGACTGTTAGCAACAAATAAGTTGAACTCAGCGCAATACCCAGCCAATTCCAAAAGGCGCGTTTGGGCATTGTACGCTTGATGCAGGCTGCAATAACAAGACAAATCAAAAAAGGCAGGGTGTAGATAGGGTCTACCACAAAAATACTTTTGAAACTCACGCCGTAGTTCGTAAAGGGATAGAAAAGTTGAGTCCCCCAAGTGGTAAAGCTATCCAACAAAGCGTGTGTAATAAAGCCCCAAAGATAAAGATGCGTCCATTCGGGTAGGGTGCTATCGTCTTTTTGATGCAACTTTTTGGTTAGAAACGCAAAAAAAGGTGCGCTAAAAATAGCAAAGACAAAGCTGTGTGTAAGACTACGATGCCAGCGCACTTCAGCCACCACGTCCAGAAAAGGACTAGCGAGTATATCAAGGTCTGGGATAGTACCAGCCACAGCGCCCCAGAGCATGGCCTTGTTGCCAACTTTACGGCCTAGTATGGCTTCGCCAACAGCAGCACCTAACACGATTTGGGTAAGAGAATCCATTTGCTTGTGCGTTTGATGTGTATTTTTTAGAACGCACAAATAAACACAAAAACAAGGATAAATCCGCTACTCAACTTTCTTACCTATCCAAATGCAAACGGTTTGGAGGAGCTGTTCATAGTCCACGGGTTTAGGTATATAAGCATTTGCACCAGCAGCTAAGCACTCCAGACGGTCTTCTTCTTGGGCTTTTCCAGTAATGGCAACAATGGGCAGGTGTTTGAGTTTAGGATTAGCACGTATGGCTTTGATGGCATCTAAGCCATTCATTTCGGGCATAATGGTATCCATCATAATCAAGTCCACGCGCTCTTCGGTCAGCACATCAATAGCCTCTTTGCCATTAAGAGCCTCCAGTATATTGGCCTCAAAGTTTTCAAGAGCAGAGGCAATGACAAAAATATTGCGAATGTCATCGTCCACCACCAAAACATTCTTGTTTTTGATGAGCTTGGCTGCCTCTGCCTCCGAATAAACTTTCTCTATGGGGATTTTGCCAGTGGCCTGTTGAATCTTTATTTTTTCGGCCACTGCTTTTTCTATACGTTCCTCGATGGAGGTGCTATTATCAAGGTCGTCGGAGTGGTATGAACCATCTTCTTTGTACTCGTCTTCAAAGGCGGCAGGAAGCGTTTGTTGAACATCATCTTCTTTGTTTTTGATATGCTTCTGGAGCTTTTCTTTATCAAAATTTCTTTCCATGCGGTGTAAAAAGAGAGAAACTTCATCTTTGAGTTTTTCGTCATTGTCTTGTGTTTTCAAGATAATGCTTTGAGCAGCTTTGCGCAGTTTTTTCTCTTCGCTGGCAGTTAGGCTACGGCCAGTATAAATGATGACGGCCACTTTTGGATAGTTTTCATTGATGTAGGTGCAAATATCGTAACCGCTGCCTTCACGCAAGCCCAAATCTACAATAGCTGCATCATAAATACCCTTTTGAATTTCGGCAATGGCCTCTGCCTGAGTTCTTACGCCTTGAACTTCAATGTCGTCGGCACGCAAAAGTTCGGTGAGGGCGTGTAGCTGCATATCGTCGTCTTCTACGATGAGCAAATCTTTGATAGATTTCGCACCAAAATTGACAATTTCGTTCATGGCATTCCTCAAAAGATGCTCATCTACAGGCTTTTGTAGAAAACCTATTGCGCCCTTACCCAGTAGGCTCATGTCTTTGTCTCGTGCCGAAATGATTTCAACAGGTATGTGCCGCAACTCACGTACTGATTTGATTTGACGCAAAACCTCCGAACCGTCCATATCGGGCAGACCTAAATCCAGAATAATGCCTTTGGGTTTGTATTTTTTTGCAAAATCAATGCCTTCGGCACCGCTCATGGCAATAATAACCTTGATTCTTTCATTACGAATGACTTCCGCCATGCTTTCAGCAAACTGAATTTCATCTTCGATGATGAGAATGATTTTGTCCTCGTCTTTCAAATTGTTGCGGTCGTCGTCAGCACGTAGCTTAACGTTTTCGGAAAGGGCAGTGGTTTGTTCGTCCTGACTATCTGTTTTTTCATTGTGGGTTCGGCCAGTGCTGGGTTTTATGTTATCTAAAACCTCACTAACGGAAAACTGATTGGTTTTTTCTATTTGTTTATCGTAGGCTGCATCTTTGACTATTACCACGCTGTTATTTTTTATTTCCTCCTCACTGATACCGTCTTCATTAATTCGGATTGGTAATACAAGGGTAAAATTGCTTCCTTTAGTAGGTTCGCTCTCCAGTTCTATGCGGCCTTGCAGGAGCTTGGCCAGCTCGCGGGCAATGGAAAGCCCCAGACCCGTGCCGCCATACTCACGTGATGTTGTGCCATCTGCCTGCTTAAAGGCTTCAAAAATAACCTGTTGTTTGTTTTTGGGAATACCAATGCCTGTATCAATGACGCTCAGCATAGCCAAAGAGCTGTTTTGTGGATGCAGGGCTACTTTGAGTGTTATACTGCCCTTTTTGGTAAACTTAACGGCATTAGAGAGGAAGTTGCGGAGCACCTGCGCCAGGCGGTCTCGGTCTGTAAAGAGGTTAATTTTGGCTTCGTCTTGCAAATGAAACTGAATGCCCTTTTCCTGCGTGAGTGTGTGGAAGAGGTCGTGCATATCAGAAAGTATTTCGTTGGAACTGAAGACTGTAGGGTGAATAACCATCTTGCCTGCTTCAATCTTAGAGAGGTCAAGAATGTCATTGATAAGGCGCAGAAGTTCTTCACCAGATTTATGAATTATCTGCGATTTTTTAACGTCTTTTTCAGAAAGATTCCTTTGCTCATTCTTGCCCAGCATTTTAGAGAGCATGATAATAGAGTTCAGCGGGGTGCGCAACTCGTGCGACATATTGGCCAAGAACTCGGACTTATACTTATTAGAAAGCTCCAACTGCTCGGCGCGCCTATCGAGTTCCTCTTTGGCCAAAATAAGGCTGTCGTTGCGTTTGCGCAATTCTTCGGACTTATTCTGAAGCTCCTTGCGTTGTTCTTCCAACTTAGCGTTTACGTGTTCAATCTCTTTGGCTCTGGCTTCAGCGCTTCGTGTGGCTTCTTCCGAAATAGCCAAAAGCCCTTTGACCTTGTCTGTTTGTTGTACGGAATAGAGATACGTGCCCACATTGCGGCCAGCTTGCTCTAAAAACTCGCGCTTGAGGAGTGTGTAAACCTCAAAAGAGGACATTTCTAAAACACCATAAAGCTCGCTTTCAAACACAAGCGGCAAGGCATAGACGTTCAGCGGTGGTTCTTCAATGAGGCCGCTGGCAATAAATGTTTCGCCACGCCTGATGTTGCGAAGCAAAATAGGACTACGCTCCAAAGCCACCTGCCCCACAATGCCTTCGCCGAATTTGAAGTGATTGGCTAAGGCATTGCGCTCTGTGAAAGCATAACTAGCGTAGAGCTTGAGTATTTCAGCCTCTTTGTCGTAAACATAAATGACACCGCTGCCAGAGTCGCTATAGCGCGCCAAGAAGGTAATGGCTTTTTGGCAAAGTTCTTTGAGGCTTAAATTACCCGACAATTCTTGCCCCAGGCGGTTGATGCCGTCCTTAATCCAGTCTTGTTCGGTGGACTCTTGCTTGTTTTTGCGCAAGCTGTCTGTCATCAGCTGAAGAGCAGCACCAAGTTCGTCGCTTTCGCTTCGCAAATTGATATTGACGTTATAATCGCCTCTTGCAATGATTTTAGCCTGATTGATAATGGTTTTGAAGTTATCAATCATCTGGTTAATAGAAACAGCGAGTAAGTCTTTTTCACTTTTTACGCGGACACGGCGCGCAAAATCGCCCTTGGCAATGTTGTTCGTAATTTCGGCCACTTCGCGTAGGGTTTCCACCATCAGACGTATAGAAGAGTACATCCCTGTACCGAGCTTGTCAAAGGCCATGGTGAGGTCTCCTTCAGACACTCGCCGTGTAATGAGGGCAATGTCGCGGGGTTCGCCACCAATCTGACGCAGCAAGTTCAGGAATATTACCACAGCAACCACGATACTAATCACTACGGATACAATCATGGATAAGAAAATGAGCAAACGCGAGGACATATAAATTTCGGTGCTGCGTTTGGCAGCTTCAGCACCACCGTTAAGGTTATCTTGCGTGAGTTGGCTCAAGAGTTGGTTGCATTCTTCAAAGGCTTTGTAGGAGTCGTCGCGGAGTTTTTCTTTGGCTTCTTCTTTATTGTTCATGCGCGAACTATCCACTATGGCTTCATTTTCAGCCATATAACGCATAAAAGTTTCTTTGTATAAATCAAATAACTGTCCGCTGCGCTTCACGGACTCTTCATCTTTGAACTGCTCGGAACGCTTTTTGAGCAAGCTGGTATATTTTTTATCATATTCGTTTACGAGCGCCTTTATATCATCCATTTGGCGTTCAATAGCAGCCATTTCTACCTCCGAAAGCGCAAAAATATGCTGCTGTTGTAAAATCATAATATTGGAGGTATTCGTGTTAATGTCCGATACTGTGTAAATGCTGGGCATCCAGTTCTCGCTGATTTCAATGGCCACGTCTTGCACTTGCTGCAAGCGCAGAATGGCGAATATATTTACCGTTATAGAAAGCCCCAAAATTACCGAAAAACCAACAATAAGTTTGGCTGATAATTTTAAGTGGCTCAAACGCTGTAACCAAGTCATAATCAAAAAGCTATATACATTAAATTTTTTAGGAAGCCAAGCAAGAATGTTCAAATTACGTTAATTGCAAAATCATTACCAAATATGAATTTTGTTTAAAAAACTTTTGGCTAATCAATAGTATTTTACCAAATGGCTCTGGTCTTTGCATTTAATCCAAAAAAAATAGAAACATTTGTAACCACAATAAGTTGAATATTCTAACTTTGGCTTTAATTTTGAACACTTGTACCCGAACACTTAATCGTCTCAGTGCAAAACACCGCATTGTTGGGGTAACTAAAATAAGAACTAGCATGAGGCCTATTCTAATACTTATAGCAGCATTTGTGCTAGTATTCGTTGCTAAAAAGACCGTTTTAGCACAGGAAACTAACCTTGACTCTCTTTTTGTGCAGTCTAAAAGAGCCATAGGCTATGATTTAGACAATGCGCTTCTCAAAGCCCAAGAGGGGTTGCGCTTGAGCCAAGAAAGAAAAGACCAGGCGAGAGAAATAGATTTTTTGAGTGTGTTGGCGGAAGTTTATAGCAGAAGTGATAACTTTGAAGCGGCCCTTAGCTGCGCAGTAAAACAAGAAAAACTAGCCAAGATTCTTAATAATAAGCAAGGCGAGGCCTCTGCTTTGAATGCGCAAGGCTTAATTTACAGGCAAAATGGCAATTTTGTTGATGCGCTTGTTTATTTGGAGCGCGCGCTCAAAATTTTTGGCAAACAGCCACAAAACAAAACAGTTATTATCAGCATGGCTTCTATTGATGCCAACATGGGTAATCTACTACAAAATTTTGAAGAATTTGAGCTAGCGCATTTGCACTTGAGCCGTGCGCTGGTGGCTTTTCAGCAGCAAGATGAAACAATGTTTGCCAATATGTGCAAGCTACACCTCTCTAGCACTTTAAAAAACACCAACAGATTGGACTCAGCTTATCTGCTTGCTAATGAGGCTAAAAAGTTTTATTTAAAAAGCCCGCGTTTGGATTATCTCGCATTTAGTTATTTGTACTTAGGCGATATAGAACGCAGGCGAAGTCATTACGACTCTGCCATTAAGCATACTAAAGAATTTCTAAGACTTCATAAAACGGCCATCAAAAACTCTAATAACGAGCTTCTTGGCATATTTCAACTGGCAGAGATATATACGGCCTGTAAGAAACCGAAAGAGGCATTGAGCACCATTTCTGTATTTTTTCAGGATAGCGCCAAGCTAGATGCGGACTCGCGTGTTGTGTTTTATGAGCGCCTCGCAGAAACCTATAGCCTATTAGCGGAGCCTTCCAAAGCCTATTTATATATGCGTTTATCTAGTATTCTAAAGGATTCTATCCAAACAAAAAACAAACATGAACTTTTGTTGAGGGCTAGAAAGAGCTATGAACTTGCTCAGCGTGAGGTGGCTATGGAGCATCAAAAAGCTACGCTTGCTACCGAAAACCTTAAATTAGAAACCCGTAGATGGGTAGTTATTTCTTTGGTTGTGAGTGCCATTATAGCTGTGAGCGCTTTTTTGTGGGCTTGGCAAAAATACCGCAAAGCAGCGCTTGTTAATAGGCGCAATGGGGAGATTACGGCTAAACTACAAGAAAAGCAAGCACAGCTAGATGAACAGATACGACATACAAAGCTCCACAGCCTGCTCCTTGAAGAAATCAATAAGGATATTGCCAAAAAGCAAGAGGATATGCAAGCTAGCTTGCGTTATGCACAAACGATACAGGAAGCCTTGTTGCCACATAAGGAAAAATTGACAAGAATCTTTGGCGACTATATGCTTGTGTTTAAGCCACGCGCCATCGTAAGTGGAGATTTTTATTGGTGTGGAGAGATTAAAGAAAAAGACAATGGGCTGCTTGGAAAAACCATCAAGGTAGTAGCCGTTGGAGACTGCACTGGGCACGGTGTACCGGGAGGTTTTATGTCTGTTTTGGCAATGAGTATGCTCAATGAGCTTATCAAATTTGGTAAGCACCAGAACGTGAGCTATATCTTGGACAAAATGCACAAAAATTTGCGTGAGGCTCTCAAACAGCGCCGCCGCATCAACGAAGATGGTATAGACCTTGCTCTTTGTATCATTCAAGAGAACAACGACGGGACACGCCAACTCTCATTCGGAGGGGCAGGCCGTCCGCTTTATCTTTATAGCCAAAAAAACTTTCTTGAAATAAAAGGCAATAAAAAATCCATAGGTGGTAAACAAAAAGAAACAGTTAGGCGCTTTGAAACTGAAAATATTATACTGAAAGATTCACCAGCAACTATTTATCTTGTTACGGACGGTTTTGCAGACCAATTTGACCCACAAAGGCGTAAGTTTACCAGCACCAAACTCAAAAATTTATTGCTTTCTGTCGCGCATTTGGACTTGGACGTTCAGCAACACATCGTGGAGTCTGGCCTCACTGAACATAGTGTAGGCGCTGAACAACAAGACGATATAACCTTGCTAGCAGTGCGCATATAACCTATAACCTTTGGAGCGTGGAGACCAAAAAAGAGGCTATTCGGTTGGAACGGCCTCTTTTTTTGAGCAAATCAAGAATTACTTTTTAATGATTGTTTCTACGCCAGTAACAGAGGCCGTGTTGAATATGCCCAAGGCTCCACCCTTTAAGTTGGTAACTGGATTGGCGGGAGGAGGACTAAAAAGGCCACCATCGTTAAAAATAACCGCTTGAACTTGCTGATAAAACAAAAAGGTAGGCTCTGTTATGCCATACTGTTCTATTCGCACGGTATCGCCCTCCTCAAAAGGGTAAGGCAATTCTAAATTGCTAATTTTTGTTTTGATGAAATCGTCGCTGGCAATCAAAATATCTTCCACAGAGTCATAGAGAGAGTCATTTTCATAAACCTGCCAACGATACCAGTTTTTTTGATTGGGCGGGTCTGTACCATAATAGTAAATGTAGTAACCCTCCTCTTTGAAAGTGGTTTTCTTGACAAAACGAACCTGTACGGAATCAATGGGGGTAATAGCTGGCAGCACGGACTCGGAGGTGATGGTACGGTCTGTGAGTTTAACCTCTAATGTATATTTTCGTCCTATTTCACCTTTAAAATTGTCGTTTTCAGGAATATAAACACCATACTCATCGCCTGGCATTAATACAAACTTCTCTTTGTTGCCTTTGTCATCGCTAACAACAATTTGCGCATTTTTAACGGGCTTTCCCCCTGTTGATTTGTAGAAGTCGGCGGTCTCTGTAACACGTATGTAGGACATACCCTCTTGGTTGATGACGTGCGCCTCAATGAAGGGAATAGGCGCGTCAGCACCGTCTAGCTTGAGGTCAATAACGCGCTCGCAGGAACTGAGCAAAAAAATTGAGGCCAAAGCAGAGGCCAAAACAAGTACGATTAATTTTAAAGATTTCAATGTTTGGGAAATTTTACGATAAAGCAGACTTTTTGTGCTAGTACGCTGAATGGAACAAGTGGGGCAGCACACCAATGATACTATATAGACACTTCAAAGGCTCAAAAAGTTGCTCAAATTGTCCTTTTTTTTCGCTGCCTGCTGCTAAAATTTCCATTCAAACAAAAAAGAGCACTCTTTTAGGCGCTCTTATCTTTTATACGACTAGGTACGTCCAACAACATCAATAACTGCTAGTAGTGAATGCTCAACAGCAAACGATGCTATAAATTAAACATTTTTTGCATAAAGTTCCCAGAAAATTGATAAAAGTATAAAGGAATTAGCCACTACCTTTGCCGCTTCAAAAGCTAAAAAGCGTTAAAAAAACAAGCAAGAAGTACTGAGATACTATCTTTGTGCTTCTTTTAAACAAAAAAATGTATTTTATCATGCCTTATCATCTTGCGTTATTAGCTTTATCAGCCTTTTTGAGCGTGTTTTTCTTGGAGGCCAACGCGCAACAAGACAGCAGCACACACAAGCACGAAATAGGCTTCAATACAGCCAGCCCTGTTGGTGAGCTTTTTCTACAAATAGATAGAGAACTAGAAGACGCTTTTCCCGTAAAAGTGCAAAGCCCTTTTGAGTTATGTTATAAGCGTAGGCTTAAAACCAATAACTTTCTTAGGTTTAGTGCTGGTGCGTGGATACAGACGAATAATCACCCTAGTCCTTATTATTATGCCAAAAAAATCAATGGGCATCTTATCCTGTTGGGTTTGGGCTACGAAAAACGTCTGATGCTCGATAAACATTTTGCTCTGGCCTTTGGTGTGGATGTTAATCTAAGGACTGTTGATTTGTGGAAATTAGAAAATGATGATTATTCAGCTAGGGATTCAGCAGGGACTTTGACCCTTTACAAAAGTATAACAACTATTAAACACCAACTCTATGCTTTGTTTTTAAGCCCTCTCGTTGAGTTGCGCTACCATCTCAATCAACGATTTGCGCTAGTAGGCCAAGCCCGGCTAAGAACTGGTTATCAATTTGGCAATAGGGAAGAAAATACTAATACCATAGAAAAACCTATGCCTGAATACGATAAACAATATCATACTCAATATTCGCAATGGCTATTACAAGTCAATCCGATGGCCAATATCGCCTTATACTACTCCTTCTGATTAACTCTTTATGCGTCCACACTTCACTTCTCTCCTCATACTTCTGTTTTGCGCTTTCTGGCACAATAGCTTTGCGCAGCAAGATAGTACTTCCTACAAACACCAAATAGGCTTCAATGTAGGCACTGCTGCTGGGGCATTATGGGGGCAGATGGGTTCTGCTTTGATAGAAATAATGACCAGCAACCAAATGCCCCTAGAGTTTTGTTATAAGAAAGCGCTTAAAAATAACCGTTATTTGAGATTAGGCACAGGTTTTTGGCATCGATACGCATACACTGACCTACCCAATACTAATGTAACAGACTCGAACGCAACATACTACATCAACTACAACAATTATAGTACAAATGGTCTTATTCTTTCAGCGACAATCGGTATAGAAAAGCAGTTTTTTGTCAGCAAACGAATAACTTTTGCATTTGGGGCAGACATCATTCCACGTTACACCCGCACTCACTATAAAAGAGTAATTGATTATTTATTTGACAATGAAATTGATGGTGAGCGCACAACGCTCTATGTGGTAAACACAAAATTTATCACGCAGCATTTTCAAACGCTTTTACTGAGTCCTTTTATAGAAATGCACTATCACTTGAACAAGCGCTGGGTCTTGGCGGCGCAATCTAACCTACGGGTTAGTTTTACCCGCTATAGAGGTCATGATAGGGTAAAGCTCAACCAAACGTATTCTTCTAGTCATGATAAGTACACAGGCTCACAATTTGCCCTCCAAGCCAACCCTGTTGGAAATGTGGCTCTGTATTATAGGTTTTGAGGCCGTTCAAAAGCTAAAAAGCGTTAAAAAAACAAGCAAGAAGTACTGAGATACTATCTTTGTGCTTCTTTTAAACAAAAAAATGTATTTTATCATGCCTTATCATCTTGCGTTATTAGCTTTAAAAACTTTATAGTCGTGAGATAAAATAGAATGTTATCTATGCAACCACCTAAACGTCCACTGCCTCAGGTTTGCCCACCTAGTCCGCGTTATTACAATTAGGCGACGAAAATGAATACGAATGAGATTGGTGGTTCTTTAAAAGGTTCATCATATTATCACCCTTAATACTTGTCTGAACGGCTTTGTTTTTTTATCTACAAAATCGCTTGGGTTAGTTCTTGCATTTGATAATTAAATTTCGTACTTTTGCAGATTCAAAAAAGCGAGTATTACGTTTTACAATTCTTATGAAGCTATCTGCCTTTAAGTTTGATTTGCCTGAGGAGCGCATTGCCAAGTATCCGCGTCCGGAGCGCGATGATTCGCGTATGATGGTCGTTCACCGAAAGACTGGACAAATTGAACACAAAGCGTTCAAAGATATTCTAGAATATTTTACAGACGGCGATAGGCTTATCTTTAATGATAGCATGGTGTTTCCGGCACGTTTGCATGGCACCAAAGAAAAAACGCAAGCTCAAATAGAGGTCTTTTTGCTGCGCGAACTCAATAGCAACGCCCACCTCTGGGATGTGCTAGTAGACCCTGCACGCAAGATTCGCGTGGGTAACAAGCTCTATTTCGGTGACGGTGAACTCGTTGCAGAAGTTATAGATAATACCACTTCGCGTGGCCGCACTATCCGCTTCTTGTATGATGGTAAGGACGATAGTTTTTATAAAACGCTTGATGAGCTTGGGCAAGCGCCTATTCCGAAGGATTTGGGCCGCGAAGCTGAAGCCATTGATAGAGAACGCTACCAGACTATTTTTGCAAAACACAAAGGCGCTGTTGCTGCGCCTACTGCTGGTATGCACTTTACCCCTCAAATAGTGAAACGTCTTGCCGTACAAGGTGTTGATATGAGCGCGCTCACCCTACACGTCGGTTTGGGTACTTTCCGCGAAGTGGACGTAGAAGACCTCACAAAACATAAGATGGACTCCGAGAATTACGAAATTTCTAATGTAACCACCAATGTAGTTAATGAAGCACTGGACGGACGTAAAAATGTTTGTGCTGTAGGCACTACCGTCATGCGTGCATTAGAAACATCTGTAACGGCTAGCCATAGGCTCAAACCTAGCGCTGGCTGGACGGACAAATTCATATTCCCGCCCTATGAGTTCAAAATTTGTAAGTCCTTGCTCACCAACTTTCATAAACCGCAATCTACATTATTGATGATGGCGTGTGCTTTTGGCGGTTATGAACTTATTATGCGCGCTTATCAAGAGGCTGTGAAGGAAGAATATAATTTTTATAGCTACGGCGATGTCATGCTCATTCTTTGAATCAGATGAATTGAATAGAGCGTAGTATGTCGGTCAAAGAACTAGATATTTCGGTTGTCATTCCCTTGCTCAACGAGGCAGAATCTCTACCAGAACTTCACGCATGGCTTGTACGCATCATGCAGCAGAATGCCTACACCTACGAAATAATTTTTGTAGACGACGGGAGCACGGACAACTCTTGGGAGGTCATCAAGGCGCTGAAAGCAGAGAACCCTGCCGTGCGTGGCGCTTCTTTCTTGCGGAACTACGGTAAATCTGCAGCGCTGGCCATAGGTTTTGAGAGAGCACGTGGACGTGTCGTAATTACGATGGATGCAGACCTTCAAGATAGCCCAGACGAGATACCAGAGCTTTATCAGTTGATTGTCGTAGAGAACTATGACCTTATTTCGGGTTGGAAGAAAAAACGCTACGACCCTCTTTCAAAAACAATTCCTACACGCCTCTTTAATAGCGCAACACGCCTACTGACTGGCATTAAGCTCCATGATTTTAATTGTGGGCTTAAAGCTTATAAACACAAGGTGGTCAAGAACGTGGAGCTTTATGGTGAAATGCACCGCTATATACCTGTTTTGGCCAAGTGGAGTGGGTTTAAAAAAATAGGCGAAAAAGTAGTGCAGCATCGCGCTAGGCAGTATGGAGTTACTAAATTCGGCTTAGAGCGCTTCGTAAATGGCTTTCTAGATTTGCTCTCTGTTACTTTCATTACACGTTTTCGCAAAAAACCCATGCACTTTTTTGGGCTTTTAGGCACGTTGTCCTTTCTGGCTGGCTTCGGCATTACGCTTTGGCTTGGTTTGGAAAAGCATTTTGGGCTCAATACACGTGAAGTGGTCGAACAACCTCTTTTCTATTTATCCATAGCCGCTCTTATCATTGGCACACAACTATTCTTGGCAGGGTTTTTAGCCGAAATGGTAGTCATACATACCAACAGACGAAACGAGTACAAGATTGAAGAGCAAATATAATGCAGCAGATATGTTTGTAAAAAAAATCCTGAAATCGGCTTAGTATTTGATAACATTTTGTTAAACGGAATATGCAAAACAACAAAACGCGCCTTCTTTCCGTCATGTTTAGAAAAATACAACTCCAAAACGACTATGATACGGATTTTTTTGGCTGCTCTCTTCTGCTTCGCTCTTACTCAACAGGCTATGGCTCAACTTATCTTTGAGAACAAGAGCAACCAGACCCTTAAACTCGCTACTGCTTATTATCTAGAAACTGACGCAGAGCAATGTTATCATACCAAAGGCTGGTTTACCATCAAACCAAATGAGAGCCTTGTGCTTATCAAAGAAAAATTAGGGCATCGTTACTACTACTTTTATGCAGAGAAAACACCCTCTGGAACAAAATGGGAGGGAGACGGAAGTTTCAAATATGCGGTTCAATCCGCTGAAGTTGCCTTTGACATCAAAGATTCTGATGCAGTTGCCACAAACCCCACGGCCACTTTCCAAAAGTTTATTCAGGTGGACGTAGGCGATAACGAAACATATACAGTCAGCTTCAAAGATTAAACAGCTTATTGCTTCTTTTGAAAGATTATCTTCTTTGGCGCTGTATATAGACGCAAACTGCTCGGCCGGAATCAACAGGAAGAAATAAGTTCTTAATCAGTCTTCCCTGAAAATGTATCTAAGATATTTTTTAAGGGAAGACTATTTAGTACGTCTATTGGCCTGTATTTGCGTTAGTGAGTCGGCGGGTTTAGTGCGTAGCACCGAAGCGAAGCCCAAAGACGAACGACCGCGAAGCAGGAATGCCCCAATAGAATTGTAGATAAAGAGAAATATTGAAAAGGCCGGATATAAGGCTTTTGGCAAAAAGTTATTTGAAAACGCGAGAAAAGTTTATCTACAAAAGTAAAAAGAGGGCAATTAGGAACTCAAAAAGGGCTTTTTGACGACTCAAGAGGGGTTAAAATACTCTGTGTGCTATCTGAACCAAAGCACATCAAAAGCAAACATCATTTCGGCGCTCGCCAATAAAGCACCAAAGCCACCATTGCAAACAAAATTGAGGGGCCACCAACAGCGAATGCGGGGTGTAAACTACCTGCCTGACCCATGCTTCGCCCAATAATAACCAGAATTAAAAACAAAAAGGCCAATGCAAAGCCTATTGCTATTTGAGCGCTTGTGCCCTGTCGCGACTTTTGGGCAGAAATTACCACCCCCATGATGGTTAGAATAATAATCGCAAAAGGCGACAAGTAGCGCTGATAGCGTTCTACGTAATAAATACCTAAATTACTCAAGCCCCGCGAAAGTTGCTCACGGATATACATATCAATTTGGGGCAAAGTAAGTGTCTCTTGGTGCAAATGCTTGCTTTCAAAATCATTAGGTGTTATTTTGAGTAGAGTATCCAGATTTGTGCCGTGCTTAATGCTTTCTTTTTCACCATCAAAATAATGTATTTTATAGCGTTCTATTTTCCAGCGGTAAGTGAGCGAGTCCCATACAATGAGGTCGGCAGACATCTTTTCTACAAGTTGGCGGTTGCGCAAGCGCTCAAGCGTAAACTGATAGCCCGTGGCGTTCAAATTGTTGTAACTCTGCATATAAGCGTAAATGTTGCTATCTAGCTTAAAATGAACGTGCCGCGCATCAAAATAGAACTTAGACCGCGTGTAATTGATTTCAAACTGTGCCTTTTCACGATTGGACTTTGGCATTATCCAGCCATTTAGAAAAAATGTAGTAATGGCTAGCAGCAGAGCGCCCAAAAAATACGGCCACAAAATGCGCTTTAAGCTGATACCCCCGCTCAAAATGGCAATAATTTCCGTATGACCAGCCATTTTGGCCGTAACGAAAACTGCTGCGATAAACGCAATCAGTGGGGTAATTAAATTCACAATATAGAGAATAAAATTGACGTAATACTCCGAAAAAATAACCCCCATGCTCAGATTATGCTTCATGAAGTCATCTGTTTTTTCGCTGTAATCAATCACGCAAATTACCAAAACGAGAATACCCACCGCAAAAAAATAGGTGGTGAGAAATTTTTTAAAAATGTATGCGTCTAGCAATTTCATGGATTCAAGGACAGACAGCCCAACTAGGACAGCTTTGCGGCTGCAAATCTAATAGTTTAGTGCACAAAAAAGGCATGGAAACTTCAAATTAACAGAATTTAAGACAAAAACGATTTATTTTCGCTTGCGGAGACCGTAATAATAAACCAAAGAAAGCTCCCAGCGTGTCAGACTCTGCGCCTGTCCCTGCCCGAACGCGATGTTTTGCGTTTGGCCATTATAAGCAAAGTCAAATCGCCTAATAACCGCATTAAAATTAGAAAGCTCTATAGCTATAGCGCTTTTTTCAGTAATGGGATAGTCCAAACCCAGCATGAATTGAAGATTAAAATCGGCGGCAGAAATTGTAATTTTTTCGTCCACCAGTGTCATGTTATTTTGATAAGCTATAACATTGCCACCAAGTTTGGAATATAAAGCGCCACCATTAGGAAAAATACTAAAGTAAGCACCATAAAAAAGCCCCACGCTCGTAACACTAATTTTATCAACAAGGCTTCCTGTTATAGTCTGTAGCCGGACGCTATCATAATAGGAAAAACCGCCAATGCTACCTGTACGCCACCAACGCGCTACCGCTACCGAAAGGCTAGATGACGGACGGTGCATATAGGTCATATCCAAGCCCAGATTTGTCCCTCTTCGCAAATTTTTATAATGCTCATCAAAATTAGGTGGTAACAAGCCTGTTATAAAACTGCCGGTGGTCAAGCCATTTTCTGACCCCATGTAGCCAGCACCCGCCTTGAGCGCACCTATAAATTGGTAATTGGTACGGTCAAAAAGATTAACCTTATCGCTAACTGGGCGGCTTTTGCGGGTTCTCCCGCCCCCGGCTATACTCAATGAAGTCGTGTCTTTGGTCAGTTCGGGGGCTGTATTGGTTGTTCCATAAAAGTTGTACGCATAGTATTTGACTTGTACAAGTTTCATGACGGCTTGCTGAGGGCGTTCACCCGTTTCAGCGTAGCGAAATTTGATGTAAGTATCATCAACTTTTGTAATCTTGCAATTAATGCTGTCCCCTCTGTCATTAACGATAAGGTCTTGGGCTTGGGCATAGAACTTGGCTAAAAACAAGCAAAGTAAAAGGCTTATGGTTGCTCGGCAGCAAAAAGTATGTTTTGGTGATGTAAGCATTTTTTTGAATTTGGTTTTAAGACTCACAAAAATACAGCAACTAATCAAAAAAACAATGACTAGTTGCTGTATTCTGGCAGGCAAAAAGACTTTAGGCTTGCTTTGAAGCGTAGGCCAATGCAGCTTCACGCACCCAGGCTCCCTCTTCGTGGGCTTTTTGGCGCGCCCGCATCCGTTGCTTGTTGCAAGGGCCATTACCGCGGATAACATGGTTAAATTCAGCCCAATCAATTTCACCAAAGGTGTAAGACTCAGTTTCTGGGTGAAACTTGAGTTTATCATCTGGAATGCGCAGACCCATAAATTCGGCCTGCGGTGCCACCCTATCAACAAATTTTTGACGGAGCGTGTCGTTTGAGTCAGACTTAACTCGCCAAGCCATGAGGTCAGCGCTGTTGGGCGAGTTGTCATCAGGCGGGCCAAACATCATCAAAGAAGGCCACCACCAGCGGTTTAATGCGTCCTGAGCCATTTTTTTCTGCGCATCAGTCCCACTAGCGAGCGTGTTCATTATTTCAAAACCTTGTCGCTGGTGAAAGCTCTCTTCCTTGCAAATGCGAACCATGGCGCGAGCGTAAGGCCCATAAGAGGCTTTTGTGAGCGCTACTTGATTGATGATAGCTGCGCCGTCCACCAACCAGCCTATTGCGCCTATGTCTGCCCAGCTGAGGGTAGGGTAATTGAAAATACTAGAGTACTTGGCCTTCCCGCTATTGAGCTGATAAATAAGCTCTTCGCGCTCTATGCCTAAGGTTTCGGCAGCGCTATACAGATAGAGGCCGTGCCCTGCCTCGTCTTGCACCTTGGCCAAAAGAGCTGCTTTGCGACGTAAAGACGGAGCGCGAGTAATCCAGTTGCCTTCTGGCAGCATACCTACGATTTCGGAATGTGCGTGTTGCGACATCATGCGAATCAGTTGCTTGCGATAACGTTCTGGCATCCAGTCTTTAGGCTCTATTTTTTCGCCTGCGTCTATACGTGCTTGAAAGGCTTTTTCTTTGGCCAATTCTTTTTCGTCTTGTACTTGAACCTGCATAGTTTATCGTTTTTTTGTAATTGCGTTGCTAAGTTATGGTGTTCCGATTTATAAAGCAAATTGTAAAGAACTTTTGTTTTAAAAAAGGCGTTATTTCTGGGGTCAGCGCAAAATCATAATTCACATTTTTTTTGATACGTTTTGCATGAATAAAAAATGATTGACTTTGGTTCAGGCTGTGCATAGGCTTCCTCGGCATTCGCAGGTCTTTTGCGTGGTACGTGGCAGGCTTGAAAGATGGAATATAGGCTTTGCACCGCTGGTTACTTTTGAACTGCATTTAAAATTTCTTAAGTTTTAGGCTATTCGGTCAGAAAATTGGCAAAACTCAAGGTTTCTCGCGGCCTGTTATGCCTCTCATCAGACAAAAGCAAATGCCTCAAATCTCAGAGGGTGAGATTTTCTGTGCAAAAAAATGTCTTGTAAAAATATCCAACCAAAGAAAAAATATTTGCAGTTTTTGATAAAAAAAGTAACTAGAAATCTTGAGTGTGCGTCTAAAACACCAAATCATTAAGAATCAATTTGTAAGATATGCCAATAAAGCCTTTTTAAGGGACAATCCTGTAGAGTGTTTCTTGGATTATTAAGCCTTATTTCTGTCAATTATAAAGAGAGATACAGTGCTTTTACGCAATATTGAAGCATAATTCATTTCATATCCGCCAATTTTTAGGGTTTTACTGCACGGTTTGCATTATTTTTGATAACTTTGCGCCAAAACAGAAACAAAGAGGAGTTTACTTATGTATATTGGGTCAATTAGGCTTTGTTTTTTTGCAGAACCTACTCAAGAAATTTATGTATAGAACCCATAATTGCGGCGAGCTTCGTTTAACACACCTTAACCAAAAAGTGGTTTTGAGTGGCTGGGTGCGCCGTGTACGCAACGCTGGCGGAATTATCTGGATTGACCTACGCGACCGCTACGGCATTACGCAACTCATTATGGAAGAGCAATATACCACGCCTGAGCTTATACAAGTAGCTAAAAGTTTAGGTCGTGAATTTGTCATTCAGACGGAAGGGCTTGTCATTGAGCGGACATCAAAAAACCCTAAAATTCCTACAGGAGATGTAGAGGTTAAGGTAAGTAAAATAAAAATTTTGAACGAATCCAAACTGCCTCCGTTTCTTATCGAGGACGAAACCGATGGTGGCGAGGAGCTACGTATGCAGTACCGCTACTTAGATTTGAGGCGCAGCGTGGTGCAACAGAACCTCATCATGCGGCACAAGGTAGCCCAAGAGGTAAGAGCCTACATGAATAGTCAGGCCTTTTTGGAAATAGAAACGCCTGTATTGCTCAAATCCACTCCTGAAGGTGCAAGAGATTTTGTCGTTCCATCTCGTATGCACGCGGGCGAGTTCTATGCGTTGCCACAGTCGCCCCAAATCCTCAAACAACTCTTAATGGTGTCAGGCTATGACCGTTATTATCAGATTGTCAAATGCTTCCGGGACGAAGACCTCCGCGCAGACCGCCAGCCAGAGTTTACGCAAATAGACTGCGAAATGTCTTTTGTGAGTCAAGATGATGTTTTGACCATGTTTGAAGGACTCATCAAGCACGTTTTTAAGGCGATTAAGCAAGTAGATTTGCCTAATTTCCAGCGCATGACCTTTGCTGATGCCATGCAGAATTATGGTTCTGATAAACCTGATTTGCGTTTCGGAATGTCATTCAAGTATTTGACTGAACTCGCCAAAAACAAAGGTTTTAAAGTGTTTGATGAGGCAGAAGCCATTGTTGGAATTTCGGTAGATGGCGGAGCCGAATTCACGCGCAAGCAAACTGACGAGCTGACGCTTTTTGTACAACGCCCACAGGTAGGTGCAAAAGGTTTGGTATGGGTGCGTTATGCCACAGACGGCACCCTAAAATCTTCAGTGGATAAGTTTTTTACTACAGAGCAACTCAAAGAATGGGCAGGCCTTTTTGGCGCAAAACCAGGAGATATGCTTTTGATACTGGCTGGTGGCCTCAATTCTACACGCAAAGCACTCTGTGAGCTGCGTTTAGAAGTAGGCAATAGGCTCAATTTGCGCTCCAAAGATGTTTTCAAGCCACTTTGGGTCGTGGATTTCCCCATGTTTGATGTGGACGAAGAGACTGGCGCATGTGCCTCTATGCACCACCCATTTACGTCCCCGCTCTGGGAAGATTTTGACAAAATAGAAACCGAGCCTGCTTCAGTACGCTCTTCGGGTTATGATATGGTCATGAACGGAGTAGAACTTGGTGGTGGCTCTATCCGTATTCATTCCAAGGAGGTACAGCGCAAAATATTCCGTATATTGGGTTTGAGCGAAGAAGAACTCCAAATGCAGTTTGGCTTTTTGCTAGAAGCCCTAGACTATGGCGCACCACCACACGGCGGCATCGCTTTTGGTTTAGACCGTCTTTGTACTATGCTTGGCGGCTTGGACTCTATCCGCGAGTTCATTGCCTTCCCCAAAAACAACGCTGGCCGCGATGTGATGATGCAGTCGCCGTCTTTGCTTTCAGATGCCCAACTCAAAGAACTGTACCTGCGTATAGAAGCCGAAAAGGTAAGCAAATAGGCGCACAAGAAGGCAGAAGCAGTCATTTTGGTACTTCTGCCTTTTGCTACAAACAAAAAATACGATTTTATACCCCTTATTTTTTTGGAAAGCAGTCATAAAAATTGCTTTCTTTGCAATGAAACTAAAAAAGCTAAAAGGCATTGGCAATGGCTCTAATAGAAATTTGCTTACCCAAAATCGGCGAAAGCGTCAATGAAGCAAAAGTCATTAATTGGCTCAAGAAAGTAGGAGACTACGTCAAACCCAACGAGGTAGTGCTTGAGGTAGCTACCGACAAGGTAGATTCTGAAGTAGTAGCCGAGCACGAAGGATATGTTGAAGCCTTGCTCTGTGTGGTGGGCGATACTGTTACGACTGGCCAAGCTCTTATGCGCCTAACCCCCCCAAAAGCAGAAAATGCGCCCCAAAGCCCAAAAGACGCGCCAATAGCTTCACTGCCAGATAGCAGCAATGGCGCTAAATCCAAAGATAAAGGGCGCTTTTATTCTCCACTGGTGCGTGCCATCGCCGAAAAAGAACAAATATCAAGCCTAGAGCTTGCGAACCTAGAAGGCTCTGGTCAAGATAAGCGCCTAACTAAGAGCGACTTGATAAACTTTTTGGCTATGCGCAAAGCTGATTTAGAGTCAGTTGTTGTGCCTAAAGCCACCTCCGTGTCTACACCCACGAGTAAAGCAAACGCACCACTTGCCATGCACGGCGACGAGCTGATAGAAATGGACAGAATGCGTAAGCTCATTGCAGACCACATGGTGCAGTCCAAACAGACTTCGCCACACGTAACGGCCTTTTCGGAAGCAGATTTAACCAATTTGGTAAACTGGCGCGAGGCTATAAAAAGTAACTTCGAAACAATACACAACGAGAAACTAACCTTTACGCCCATTTTTTTGGAGGCCATTGTCAAGGCTATTAAAGACTTTCCCCTCATCAATGCCTCTGTGGACGGCTATAACATCATCAAGCGTAAACAAGTGAATATTGGCATGGCTGCGGCTTTGCCTAATGGCAACTTGATAGTGCCAGTCATAAAAAATGCTGATGAACTGAACCTTGTAGGCTTGGCTAAACGGGTAAATCAACTAGCCGACAAAGCACGAAAAGGTTTACTCAAGCCAGACGATATTCAAGGCGGCACTTTTACACTCTCCAACGTGGGTGCATTTGGCAACATCATGGGTACGCCCATTATCAATCAACCACAAGTAGCTATTTTAGCAACAGGAATTATCAAAAAACGCCCCAGTGTCATCAAAACAGCACATGGCTACAGTTTAGGTATTGCCGATGTCATGTATCTGTCTCTTTCGTTTGACCATCGTGTGGTAGATGGTGCTCTAGGTGGACGTTTTGTAAGCCGCGTGGCAGAGTATCTTGAAAACTTTGATATGAACAGAAGCATTTAACTCAGCAATGATATACTTCATCTTAGGTGCTGCTATTGTATCCCTCTTTGCTGTATAAGAACCCAGAAGCATAATTTTATAAGACTCCGCCATAAAAAAGATAAAATAAGTGCCATTTTTCTGAAATAAACAAATTATATTTGGCTCGTTCATTCCGTAAATTACGTTTTTACAGCTAAATATCAGCACTTTGACTCTTATCAAATCCATTTCTGGCATACGTGGTACAATAGGCGGGCGTGAAGGCGAGGCGCTCACCCCACTCGATGTAGTGAAATTTTCGGCAGCCTACGGTGTTTGGGCTTTGAGCAAAAGCGATAGAAAAAAGATTATACTTGGACGTGATGCACGTGTATCTGGAGCATGGGTTTCTTCTTTAGTATCGGCTACGCTTGTTGCTTTGGGCATAGAAGTGATTGATGCAGGTTTAGCGACTACGCCTACCGTTGAAATGGCCGTTAAGTATGAAAATGCTGCAGGAGGAATTATTCTCACAGCCAGCCACAATCCTGGAAACTGGAATGCACTCAAACTATTGAATGCCAATGGCGAATTTATTTCAGCAGAAGAAGGACAATACATTTTAGATTTGGCTGAAAGTGGCCAAATAGAATTTGCTAAGGTCAGCCAACAAGGAAGCTATGCAACCAATTTCACTTTTTTACAGAGGCATATTGCGGATATTCTTGCGCATCCACTGGTGGATAAGGCTGCCATTGAAGCCAAAAACTTCAGTATAGTGGTGGACGGTGTCAATTCTGTAGGTGGTGTAGCAGTACCTGCTTTGCTTAGTGCGTTGGGGGTCAAGCGTATAGAAAAATTATACTGTGAACCTACTGGTGTGTTTCAGCATAATCCTGAACCTCTGCCCGAAAACCTCACACATATTTGCCAAACCTTAGAGAAGGGTAATTTTCATTTGGGCATAGTAGTAGATCCAGACGTGGACAGACTGGCCTTGATATGCGAAGACGGTACGCCATTTGGCGAAGAATATACCCTTGTAGCGGTGGCAGACTATGTCTTGAGCAAGAAAGGAACAGGTAATACAGTTTCAAACTTATCGTCTACTCGGGCGCTCTCCGACATCACACAAAAGTATGGAGGTCAGTATTTTAGCTCGGCTGTAGGAGAAGTAAACGTCGTTAAAGCCATGAAAGCTAACAATGCCATTATAGGCGGTGAAGGCAACGGCGGAATCATAGTGCCTGAATTGCATTATGGGCGAGATGCACTCATTGGCATCGCCCTATTTCTGTCGCACCTAGCCAACTTCAAGGGTTCTGCCAATATGTTGCGCAACAAATACCCCAACTACTATATTTCCAAGAACAAGATTGAACTAACGCCACATATCAATACGGATTCTATTTTGCGCTCCATCAAAGAACGCTATAAAAATCAGCCTATAAACGACATTGATGGCGTTAGAATTGATTTTGGGAAAGAGTGGGTGCATTTGAGACGCTCCAATACTGAACCTATCATTCGCATTTATTCGGAGTCTGAGTCAGAGGCCACAGCCAATCATCTGGCCCAAAAAATTATTTCCGACATAAGAGAAATCATTAAATAATAGCTCCTTTTTGTAATAAAAAAAGCCATTTTTAAGTATTTTTATGATGAAGTGGACTTCGCCCTTGGTAGCGGCGGCTTTTGTATTACTAATATTTTGCGCCATTTTACCCTTCCATGCAACCTTTTTGAGAGAAGAAGATTCTGAAATCGCTGATTATGATTTTTTAGACTCACTCCCCAAAAACAATGCGCCCACCATGCTGGAGCTAGATACCAGTTTCATTACTAGCACCAACTTAGCCCATGCGCCTGATGCCAACGTTAAGTACTTTGAATATCTACTCAAACGCTTTGTGCGTAAGGCGCGCGTGGCTGGGGCTTCGGTTTCAGTCATGAAAAATGGACGTTTGGTGTATCAGCGTGGTTTTGGGTATGCCAACAAGGAAAAAAAAGAACGTATGACCCCGAACCATCTGCTCAGGGTAGCCAGTATTTCAAAGTTACTGACCGCCACAGCCATCATGCAGTTGAAAGAACGTGGTCAGTTAAAACTCACCGACAAAGTTTTTGGCCCCAACGGCATTCTTAAAGGCGGCCCCTATGCCACCCGCCCCCGAGACCGTAGGCTCTATAAAATTACAGTAGCGCATTTGCTACAACACACTGCTGGCTGGGACAACGACGATGATAAAAATGGAGATTTTATGTTTGATTTGCGTAAAATTTCTTGGAATACCCAAGACCCGCTGCCTTTACAGAAAGAAAGTATTGTTCTGTATGCTTTCAGACAGCGTCTTTATGCCTCACCCGGAAAAGAGTACAGCTATTCTAATTTTGGCTATTTTTTACTGGGTGAAATCATTTCACGAAAAAGCGGCATGAGCTACGAAAAATTTGTTCGTGAGCAGATTCTCAAACCGACAGATATTGACCAATATTTTCATTTATCCAAAACACTGCCCGAACAAAAACATTCTTTAGAGGTCAGATACTATGATTATCGCGGTGCAGACTACGTGCCGTCTTGCTTAGGTAAGGAGCAGTGGTTGCCGCGCCCTTATGCCTCGTTTGACCTCAGTTTAGTAGGTGCAGCTGGTGCATGGGCAGCCACGCCCAACGCGTTGCTCAAGCTTTTGTGCCGCCTAGACCCCGCCGATGCCTACCCTGACCTCCTGAGCAAAGAATCTATCGAGGAGATGACTGCCTCAAATGCAGCACTCAAAAAATATGCTTACGGGTGGTCGGCTGCCAACTATGCGGCCTGGTGGCGTACTGGTACACTTTCTGGCACATCAGCCCTAATGGTTCGCAAACGAAATGGCATCTCCTACGTCATTTTGCTCAATACAGGCTCCGAACGAGGCTACAAATTTGCCAAAGACGTGCAGCAGCTCATGGAAAAGGCCATTCATTCCACACAGAACTGGGGTAACGTGGATTTATTCTATACCAAATGAAACCAATGCTTTAGTTTTATGTCTTGTAAACAGAACATTTAGGCCAAAACTCTCGTTAGTAAGCCTAAAAAATACAATTTGACGACTAAGATGCAAGAGGAATCTCAATTCATACCTATCAATGGCAACACATTGATTCAACTAGGATTCAAATCAGGAAAATGGTTTAAAGAGGCTATTGCATATGCGAACACACATAAGCTTGCAGGCGAGGCGCTATTGACTTATCTACAAACTGCTGGGCCAACCCCAGTTGTTGAACCACACCCAAGCCCCATTCCTTTTAGCATCAATATCAGAGCTGAAAGCCCTGCTGAAGAAGAAAACGTCAAACAAGTTCTAAGCACCATGAATGCGTTGATGAAAACCCCAACACTCGTTGCGGGGGCCATCATGCCTGATGCTTGTCCTACGGGAGGCATTGGGCAAATTCCAGTGGGCGGAGTGGCGGTGGCCAAAAATGCTATTCATCCGGCTATGCACAGCGCCGATATTTGTTGCTCGGTTATGATGACAAATTTTGGGAACATAGACCCCAAAAAAGTGCTTGATGCAGCGCACAACATAACACATTTTGGCGGTGGCGGAAGAAAAGATTTATTTGATTTGCCAGGCGAACTCCTAGCGCTTTTTAAGCAAAATGCGTATCTGAACAACCAAAAGAGCATCAGCACGGCGCATTCGCATTTAGGAACGCAAGGCGACGGCAACCATTTTCTGTATGTGGGCAAGTCTCGCAATACTGGCCATACCATTCTCGTTACGCACCATGGCAGCCGTGGAGTGGGCGCACAGTTGTACCGTGTGGGCATGGGGCTGGCCGAAAGTTTCCGTAAAGTACTTTCTCCTAACACTTTACCTAAAAACGCATGGATTCCTTTTGATACCGAAGAAGGTAAAACTTACTGGGAGGCTTTACAAATTTTACGCCAGTGGACGAAGTTGAATCACAGTATCATTCATGACAAAACGCTTCAAAGCCTTAACAAAGAAGCTGTTGATAGATTTTGGAACGAACATAATTTTGTATTCAAAGACAAAGATTTGTTTTATCATGCCAAGGGCGCTACACCACTAGACGACCGTTTTGTTCCTGACTCCAAAGACGGTTTGCGCCTTATTCCTTTGAATATGAGTGAACCTATTTTGGTGGTAAAAGGTACTACAACCGCTACCAATTTGGGTTTTGCGCCACACGGAGCAGGCCGTAATATGAGCCGTTCGCAGCACCAAAAAAGCAAGGCACACCAAACGATAAAAGAAGTTTTTAAGGAGGAGACAAAGGGCTTAGATGTGCGTTTTTTCTCTAAGGAAATTGACGTATCGGAATTGCCGAGCGCTTACAAAAACGCCCAAAGCGTGCAAAACCAGATGAAAGAGTTTGGCCTGGGCGAAGTTATAGATGAAATCATGCCTTATGGCTGCATCATGGCAGGGAATTGGCAAAAAGACCCTCCTTGGCGCAAAAATAAAAACAAATAGTTGTCTCTGAAAAGACATTTAGCCGCATTACAGGTCAAGCATTATAGCAAGTTGTACTACAAGAGATTTTAAAGCCAAAATATTTATTTAATTCATTGATAACGAACGTTTTATATATATTTTCAGGAACGGGTATTCAGGACGGAATTGATGCCAGTTCTATTTCTAGGCACAGACTCCTCTTGAATAAGAGAAATATTTTATATCTTTGCCACAAATTTCTGCAAAAGACTTTGTTTGAACATGGAAAATACAACCGCTAACGCTGCTGAGCGCAAGTTACATATTCATTTTGATAGGCATAACTATTCCGAAGCCACACTTTTGGGCTTGTATCGTGCCCTGCTCGTACCACGCCTCATAGAAGAAAAAATGCTTATTTTGCTGCGACAAGGCAGAATCAGTAAGTGGTTCTCGGGCATTGGGCAAGAGGCTATATCCGTGGGTGTGGCTGAAGCACTTGAAGCCGATGAGTATATGCTCCCGTTGCACCGCAATTTAGGACTTTTTACGAGCCGAAAACTCCCTTTAGACCGACTTTTTGCGCAATTTCAAGGCAAAACCTTAGGCTATACCAAAGGCCGCGACCGCTCTTTTCACTTTGGCACAAATGAGCATCACATTGTTGGCATGATTTCGCATTTAGGCCCCCAGCTCGGCGTAGCTGATGGCATTGCCTTAGCTAATTTGTTACAAAAAGCCCCGAAAGTAACTGTAGCCTTTACTGGTGATGGCGGCACTTCGGAGGGCGATTTCCATGAATCTTTGAATGTGGCAGCGGTTTGGAATCTGCCCGTAATTTTTGTTATAGAAAACAATGGCTATGGTCTTTCTACACCCAGCGACGAGCAGTTCAAGTGTAAACAATTTATAGACAAGGGTATAGGTTATGGCATGGAAGCTGTACAAGTAGATGGCAACAATATTCTTGAAGTGTATCATACTGTCCGCAAATTGGCTGAAAATATGCGCAAAAAGCCGCGCCCTGTTATCTTGGAGGCTATGACTTTCCGTATGCGGGGGCACGAAGAGGCTTCGGGGACGAAGTATGTGCCGCAGCATTTGTTTGATATGTGGCAACAAAAAGACCCCATAGAAAATTACGAGTTGTTTTTGCAGTTAATTGGAATTCTTTCGGACGACGAAAACCAAAAGATGCGGGCAGATATTAAAGCTGAGATTGAAGACGGGCTAGAGAAAGCCTTTGCTTTTCCTTACCCTACTGCCTCTACTGAACTGGAAGTAGGCGATATGTATGCACCTTTCAATCAGATAGTTGTTAATCCTGCTTCAGAGGCTACTACGCCTAAGCGTTTGGTGGACGCGGTGTCGGACGGCCTACGGCAAAGTATGGCTAAATATGACAAAATGGTCATTATGGGGCAGGACGTGGCTGAGTATGGTGGTGTTTTTAAGGTTACACAAGGGTTTGTTGAGCAGTTTGGTAATGAGCGTGTTCGTAATACGCCTCTTTGTGAATCCGCAATTGTAGGAGCTGGTTTGGGTCTTGCCATCAAAGGCTGGAAGTCGGTGGTAGAGATGCAGTTCGCAGACTTCGTTTCAGAGGCTATGACCCAGATTATCAACAATTTGGCAAAGATTCATTACCGCTGGGGCCAAAACGCCGATGTGGTGGTGCGTATGCCTACTGGTGCTGGTGTGGCGGCAGGACCGTTTCACTCACAATCCAACGAAGCGTGGTTTTTTCATACACCAGGACTCAAGGTGGTATATCCGAGCAATCCGGCTGATGCCAAAGGTTTGCTCTGTGCGGCCATAGAAGACCCAAATCCTGTTATTTTCTTTGAGCATAAAGCACTTTATAGAGCTGCAGAAGAGCCTGTTCCAAACGATTACTATACCCTCCCACTTGGAAAGGCACGCTTACACACCACTGGCTCTGACCTCACGATTGTAACCTACGGTATGGCAGTTCATTGGGCAACCAAAGCCATGAAGGGCATCACTGATTATAGCGCCGACATTGTGGATTTACGCACCCTGCTCCCTTGGGACAAAGAAACCGTTTTGGCTAGCGTGAAGAAAACCAATAAAGTGCTTGTTTGTCATGAAGACTGCCTAACTGGCGGCGTGGGCGCGGAAATTGCCGCTTGGATAGCTGAAAATGCGTTTCAGTATCTGGACGCACCCGTTATGCGCGAGGGCAGTTTGGATTCTGCAGTACCATTTACTCCAAATCTGGAAGCTAACTTCCTGCCAGAACAGCGCATCAAATCAAAGATTGAGGAACTTTTGAGCTATTAAGACTTGAGTTTAAGGATAAAAAAAAGAACACCTGCAAGGTTCAAAAATAGCTTGCGGGTGTTTTTTTTTTCTAGAAACAATGAAACCGTTGTTTAAAAACAAACTCTTGAATAGTCGTCCCTTAAAAAGTCTCTAAGTTATTCTTTATGAATAAATTATTATTAAATTTATTTGCAAAAGACTTCCAGTTTTAGGATATTTGCCTTGTAAACCGTGCAAATAATCAAGATGATTCCAGAAAATTCGCTTGCTGATGCTCAAACATCTGCGCCATGTGTCTGATGAAAGTGTGGTAGAGCAGTGGGCAGAGAACATTTACTACCAATATTCTTCAAAAGAATGATGAACAAATGGAAAGCATCTTTTTGGCCCTTATTCCAAAAAATTATTCCCACTTTACTAAGCGCTTCCCTAACAATTAATTTATTTTATCACAAGCTTAAACGTGTTTTTAAGGGAAGACTAGTTTAAATTATAAAGACTTTATATAAAGAAGAATACAAAATTACTTTAAAATTCTACGGCTCTTGATTGATATTTAGTGAAGCTCGTATTATCGGTGTTTGGTAAAAATATAATAGAAAAATGCGTAAAAGCAACTTATGGCAAAATAAGATTAACTAATATTTTATTTAAATAAGTTTTTACTTTAATTTAATAGACAATGCGTCAAACTATCAAAATAGTGTTTTTTGTTATCATAAACACAACTTTTGTCAATACATTTTTTACACAAGCACAATCAAATGAGGAATTATGGTTCTCATTTTATGACAGCACTAGTGAAAGTTATAGTTACCGCAATGAATTTGGTAAAGTTATGTTAGAAAGAAGCAAATTTGCTTATTGCTTTACAGATACCTTTCGTACTTACGCAATAGTGTTAGACTCAACAAAAGGTTTTATTGCTATAAATCGTGCAGGCCAAGTTTTATACAATATTTTTGTTTATGATAATGGCCCAGATTACCCCGAACAAGGACTTTTTCGTATTATAAAGAATAACAAAATAGGTTATGCCAGTGCCAATACAGGCGTTATAGTTATAGAGCCTCAGTTTTCTTGTGCATGGCCTTTTGATGAGAGCGGCAAGGCCAAAGTGGCTTTAGAGTGCCGTATTGAAAACGACGGAGAGCACCAAGAATGGATGAGCAAGGCTTGGTTTTTTATTGACAAAACGGGCAAGCGCATTAAACAAAAGAGCAAATAACCCTTATAAAAACATTTCCTAAGCAAACTTTAAGAATATTCTCTCAAAGGCGTATCTTTGAGCAACGTTTTACGTGTGGAATGTATCTATTATCTAAACTTTAAGACTTATGGAAGCGCTTTTGTTTGTAGTTGTGGCCGTGATTGTATTTGTAGTAGCCTTTTTTGTGCTTTCTCGGCGCAAGCATGAGGCCAATAACTCGCCGCAGACCAAGATTGGCGTTGTGGTCAAACGAACACCAAAGCGTTATCAAACCTATGGCGAACTGAAGGCAGAACTCACAAAGCCCATTGTTGTTGAGCCTAAAAAGGAAGTAGTTATTGAGCGCAAAAAACTGAAAGATATGGAGTTCACCCACAACGTTTTCAACCAAAAAAATAAGCTGGGTTCTAAAGATGCTAAAAATGAGCACAGCAACGACACAGAATTTAAGCGCGACAAACACTACGACCTGGAGCCGAACAATGGCAACCACGATGTTTCTACTCTTTTGCAAAATCCGAACAGTTTGCGCAACAGTTTTATTATTAATGAGATATTCTCTAAAAAGTATTTTGATTAAAGCCAGGAGCCTTCAATTAGTTTAGCAAAACGTATTCACCAACTAAAAAAAAACGATGACCATCAAGTCGCTCTCATTCGGTATCCTATTTCTTTTTGTTCAGTTTTTGGCATGGGCACAAGAACCTCGCCAATACGAAACCCAACACATTCTGCGCGGGCACGTAGGGGGAGTTTACAACCTGCGTTTCAGCCCAGACGGGAAAACTCTAGCCACTTGCGGCCTAGATGGCAATATTTTTCTTTGGGACGTGAACACTGGCGCTAACAAAAATGTTTTGAAAGGACACCTAAGCGATGTCATTGAGGTTACTTTCAGCCACGACGGCAAAAGGCTTGCCAGCGGTGGTGCAGACGGCACAGCCCGCATCTGGGACGTAGTAACTGGTAACCAGTTGAATCAATACACAGCAGATTTGCACAATACGCAAGGGCCTAAACGAAAAGGAATTTCCTTTGTAGTTTTTTCAATCGATGACAACACGCTTTATTACGGTGGCGAGAGTGGTTACCTCATGACAGTTGGGCTAGGTGCGGGAGCAGCTCCCCCGCGTCGTCTATTTTCCACCAACAAGACAAATGGGGATTGGTACTCCAATATTACTGGTGGTGCTTTGTCCAATAATGGGCAATTTTTATATCTTTCGGTTGGAAACAACTTGATTGTCATTGATGTTACAACGGGTAGATATTCAAGCGGTATTACGCGAAGCGCAAGCGATTTCAACGATGTTATTTGTGGGCCTCAGCCTAACATGATGACTGCATGGGCTTGGGACGGAAAGGTGCTTATTTACGATGTTAGCACGCAAGCCGTCATTAAAGAGCTGCAAGTAACCCAGACCAATAACTTTAGCTTGGCTTCTTTCAATAAAGAAAAAAATTTGCTTGTAACAGGCGCTGATGCGAATATGGCCAAAGTATGGGACTGGGAGAATAATGTGCGGGTGGCAATCCTGGCAGGGCATACACGCATAGTGCGTACAGCGCGTTTTTCACCTACCGAAGACGTAATAGCAACAGCCAGTTATGATGGTTCTGCACGAATTTGGCGGCAACCCAAAGACATTCCTAATACTCCTGAAATCAAAAAGCCAGACGACAACACAGTAGCCAAGAAAACTGACCCGCTAGTTATTCTGCGCGATACAATACGCGAAAAGGTGGTTGTTCGTGAGGAAGTGGTGCTCCGAGACACCGTGCGCGAAAAAGTGGTTTTAAAGGATACTGTTCGTGTTAAGGTAAAAGAAACGGTTACAGAAAAGGCTACAGAGGCCAGTATTACCGAAAAAGATTTGGAAGTAGGCAAAACGCTTAATCTTAAAAATTTACAATTTAAGCAAGGTACTGCCGAACTTTTGCCAATGAGCAAGCCAGAATTAGAAAGACTTAGCGAACTGATGCGTAAATATCCTAAGCTAGTCATAGAGTTAGCTGGGCATACTGACAACGTAGGACAAGCCAGCTTGAATATGCGGTTGGCGGCAGACCGTGTGCGCGTGGTGCAAAACTACCTTACAGGCGAAGGCATAGCCGAAAAGCGCATACTCACGCGCTCTTATGGTGGCACGAAGCCCATTGCCTCCAACGAAACCGAAGAAACGCGCCGCCTAAACCGCCGTGTGGAAGTTACAATTATCGCGCTTTAGGCAGTCTAGGAACTGCATCATACCGAGAAAAGCCTATGAGTCAAAATCATAGGCTTTTTGTATATATGATGTTATTTTACAAATAGTTTGAAGAGAAGCCAGAGATTTATTTACTTTGTATTGTTGTCATTCACCAGTTCAATGAACCATGCGTACCAAGATTATATTTTTTAGTATATTTTTTAGTTTTATCCCGCTTTTAGCTTGGGGGCAAAAACAAAAACCCTTAGCATATGAAACAGTCCATATTCTACGAGGTCATACGGATAAGGTTTACAACTTGCGCTTCAGTCCAGACGGCAAAACTCTCGCTACGTGTGGAATAGACGGGAAGATTTTTCTGTGGGACGTAGCCTCTGGGCAACAAATGGCCATGTTGAGTGGTCATATCAAAGAAGTTATTGAAGTTACTTTCAGTCATGACGGAAGCATACTTGCAAGCGCAGGTTCAGACGGGACAGCCCGGGTATGGGATTTGACGACCATGAGAGAAACACACCAATTCACCACACAATTACATCCTGTGGAAGGTATTAAACGTAATGGTGTTTCATTTGTTTGCTTCTCTCAAAATGACAAAACCCTTTACTACGGTGGTGAAAGCGGTTATGTTATGGTTGTAGGGCTAGCAAAAGACGCTGCTGAGCCACGTTGCTTGTTCTCAACAAATGATTTAAAAACGGGTAATTGGTATTCGCACATTACAGGTGGAAGTCTGTCTCGCTCTGGAGCTTTGTTATATATTTCAATAGAAAACAACTTGATTGAAATCAACGCCACCAATGGTGCTTATCAAACTGGCCTTTTAAGTCTTTCTAGTGCATATAATGATGTTTTCTGTGAGCCTTATCCCAACTACATTACCGCGTGGATGTGGAGTGGTCATGTACAGGTTTATAACATGGTTACGAAGCGATTGATTAAACAACTGAAAGTATCTCCAAATCTCACCTACAGTTTTGCCTCTTTCAACAAAGAAAAGAGATTACTCGCCACAGGCGGAGATGCCAGTTTAGCCAAACTTTGGGACTGGAAGAAGGGAAAAGTAGTTTCTACCTTGAGTGGTCATTCCAATATGGTACGAGCGGTACGTTTTTCACCGACCGAAGACCTCATAGCCACGGCCAGCTATGATAGCACCACACGAATATGGCGGCAGAGCAAAGATATTGTCCCTCAACTGATTCACCCTGACGGCGATAGTGTATTAGCAAAAAGCATAGAACCGACTTTAGTTGAGCAAGATACCCTTTCTGAAGAAATGATGACACGAAATGAGATGACTCTACGCGATACTTTGCCTAAAAGAATAAAGCGTAGTGATAATCTTGGAAGTAAAACGAAAAAAACTAATCGTAAAGAAATTGTAGAATTTGCAATAAATGAAGATGACCTAGTAGTAGGAAAAACGATAAAACTTGAAAACCTACAGTTCAAGCAGGGTACGGCGGAACTCTTGCCCATTGGAAAACCAGAACTTGAAAAGCTAAGATACCTTATGCTAAAATACCCCAGCCTAGTGATTGAATTGGCTGGGCATACTGATAATATAGGTTTACCGCATCTAAACTTGAAACTTTCCTCCGACCGCGTACGAGTCATACAAAATTACTTAACAGGCGAAGGGATAGCCGAAAAACGCATCATTACGAGCGCTTACGGAGACACAAAGCCCATTGCCTCCAACGAAACAGAAGAAACGCGGCGCTTAAACCGCCGTGTGGAAGTTACAATTATAGCGCTTTAGGGTCAATTTTTCTAATTATTTTAGGAAAAAGCCAGATTAACAACTACCTTTGTGCCTGTTTCCGAATCTGTACAAGAAACAGGCGCTATCTGTTTCAATTTAAAAAAATTGATAAACAACAACTATGTATTTGAATATTCTTCTGCAAGCGGCTGGTGGTCAGTCTGGTTACATACAAATTGGATTATTTGCTGTGCTTTTTATTGTTATGTATTTCTTTATGATAAGACCACAACAACAAAAACAAAAAAGCCAAAAAGAGTTCTTGGCTAGCCTTAAAAAAGACGACGTAGTGGTAACTGCTGGCGGTATTCATGGCCGTATTACGTTTTTTTATGAAGATGGTTCTCTTCAATTAGAAATAGACAAAGGTGTGCGTGTTCGTGTAGAAAGAGGCTTCGTTTCTCAAGAAAATACTAAAAATGCGCAGATAAAAGCACCAGAAAAAAGCGACCCTAAAACAGGCGCAGCACAAACCGCTTAAAATAAAAGCAAGGCAGAGGCAAAATATTGTACAAAAATTTGTAAATTTCTTTTCTCTCTCTTACCTTTGCACTGCTTTTGAAGGGGCATTAGCTCAGCTGGCTAGAGTGCTTCCATGGCATGGAAGAGGTCATCGGTTCGACTCCGATATGCTCCACATTATTGTTTTTGAGGAACACACGGCTTGACTGGCTGTGTGTTTTTTTTTGACGCACACCTTGCTGATGCCAAAACTTTCCAAAAAATTATGCGTTTGATAGACAGTTATTACATATAGAACACACCTTTACAAAAAATTTGCAAAACTATGCTAAATGGCCTCTTTGAACCAGGTTCTCTTATGACGACCATTATCCTGATAAGCACAATAGGTATGAGTATGTGGGCTTTCAGCGATGAAAAACTGATGCGTCGGTTAATGATGAATCCTTATCAAGTTAATAAAAAGAAAGAATATTATCGTTTTTTGACTTCTGGCTTCATACACGCAGACTGGATGCACCTAGCCTTTAATATGTTTTCCTTAATGCTTTTTGGGCGTATGGTGGAGTTCAATTTAGTGAGCGAGTATGGCATGACTCTGGGCAGTTCCCTTTATATGGGTATGTATCTTTCTGCAGTGGTCATATCCGATTTACCTACTTTCAAGCGCCATCTGAACAATCTTTACTACAATACTCTGGGTGCTTCTGGGGCAGTTTCTGCTATGGTTTTTGCTTTCATTCTATTCGAGCCTACCCATGAGTTATTGCTGTTTATGATTATTCCCTTGCCTGGTTTCATGCTAGGCATCATGTATTTGGCTTATTCTTACTATCAATCGCGCCTTCCGAGCCGCCACGATAACGTAAACCATGATGCCCACTTATACGGTTCTCTCTACGGCTTGTTGTTTATTGGGGTAGCAAGACCTATAACTTTGCTAGAGTTCATACAGGAAATGAGCCAGTTCTCTTTGTTTTAGTGCTTGGAAACGAATGTTATGGCTTATCTCATGCTCTCTTTACAAAATAAGTGAACCAAAATTTTCTTTTATAGCAAAAATAGCTAATTTTGCGCGCCCTGACACCATACTACCACAAGTTTAGTTCACTACGCTCAATACGCTTGAACGGTTATTCGCGTTCTAAAGTCTTAAAAAATGCCTTCTCAAACTATCAAACAGCTTTTCGGAGCGTTTCTGTGCTTTTTCTTTTGTGGCAGTGCCTTGCCAAGTTTAGCACAGCAAGTAGGTACAAACAATTTTGACCTGACGGAGTGTATCAATTACGCCATTACAAACTCTGTTACAATTAAGAACGGCTTACTAGACCAACAGTCTGCACAGGCACGTGTGCGCGAAATCAAAGCCATTGGCTTGCCTCAGGTTTCGGCAAATTTAAACCTTGCCAGCAACTTGATTGTTCCAAAATCATTCATACCAGGCGAAATTGTGGGCAGACCAGGTGAATTTGTGCCTGTGGCCTTCCAGCCAGCATTCAGCGGCCAAACAGGCATAGATGTAAGCCAGTTGGTTTTTGATGGTGCATACATTTTGGGTTTAAAAGCAGCATCTGTTTTTACTCAAATTTCTGAAAAGAGCTTGGTTATGAACAAAATAACCATTGCTGAAAATGTGGCTAAGGCTTATTACACGGTGCTTATTAATCAGGAACGGCTCAAACTTTTGCAAAAAAACTATGCACGTTTAGACAGCCTGCAATACCAAACCAAAATGCTTTTTGAAAATGGTTTTGCCGAAAAACTAGATGTAAGCCGCTTGACAGTTTCTTTGAATAACTTAAAAGCAGAAATTCAAAAATTTGAACGCTTGATGAGCCTTTCACAAGACTTATTGAAGTTCCAGATGAGTATGCCGCTTTCAGAAACACTGACACTCAAAGGCGAACTCAAACAACTGACTCAGAGTACAAATACAGCGCCAGACCCTACCAAGCGTATTGAGTACCAGTTGCTTTTTACTCAAAAAGAATTGGACGAATTGGCTATCAAAAACTTCAAAGTACAATATTACCCAACAGTTCGTGTGGGGTTGGGGCTAGGGGCAAATGCGGGTAACAATAAACTAGGCCAGTTTTTTAACGTTTTTGAAAACTGGTTTGGCAACTCGGCCTTTACAATTGGCGTAAATATTCCAGTTTTTGATGGCTTCCGTAAGCAAAACCAAATCAGACAAGCTCAGTATGCACTTCAAAAAACTCAAAATACACTGACTGACTTCAGCCGAATTGTTGATTTCCAAACTAGACAGGCCAGCTTAAGCCTTGAAAATGCAGTGCAAAGCATGGCTGCCCAAAAAGAAAACATGGTTTTGGCAGAGGAGGTTTACCGCGTTACACGCATCAAATTCAAGGAAGGTGTAGGCACAAAGCTAGAGCTAATTGACGCAGAAACCTCCCTCAAAGAGGCCGAAACAAACTATCTCGGTGCCCTTTATGATGCGATTATTGCTACCATAGACTATCGTAAGGCTGATGGTTCATTGCTGGAATCGTTCAAATAATTGGCCTAAACTACCCTAAAACTCAATACTTAGTTGCAATGCGTAAAACATATTTCAATTTATTAGTGGCGGCCTTTGTAGCCTTATGGCTTGGTGCTTGTGGCCAAAAAACAGACGAGGCACCTAAAACTCCTGAGGAGAAAAAACTCAAGCTGTCTGAATACAAAAAAGAATTAGCGGCACTACAAGCAAAAATTACTTTGCTGGAAACAGATTTACAAAAATCTGGAGCTGTGGCTTCTACGCTCCGCGTTGTGGAGCTCATGGCTTTAGCTCCCGAAACCTTCAGTCATTTTATTGAAGTTCAAGGAAATATAGATGCCGAACAAAACGTATTGGTCATGCCTGAAATGCCTGGGGTCATAACCTCTCTGAACGTAAAAGAGGGACAAAACGTGGGTAGAGGCCAGGTTTTGGCGCGTTTTGACGCTGAAACGCTGCGCAGAAATATAGAAGAACTCCAAAATCGTCTGACCTTTGCCGAAGACGTTTTTAAGCGCCGCGAAAATCTGTGGAAGCAAGGCATTGGTTCGGAGGTACAGTATTTGGAAGCAAAAAACCAAAAAGAAAGCATAGAAAAAAGTATCAGCACGGTGAAGTCGCAGATGAGCAAGTACAGCGCTCGTTCGCCAATTAGTGGTGTGGCCGAAGAGGTATTCGTCAAGCAAGGCGAAATGGCCAATCCGGGTATGCCTATCGCCCGTATTGTCAATCTTAGTCAAATGTTTGTAGAGGCAGAGGTGGCAGAGCTTTATCTGAAGAGTATCAAACTAAACGACAAAGTTATAGTGAGTGTCCCTGCATTAGGACGCGACCTTGAAGCCAAAATTAGTAAAATTGGTCAGACTATAAATCCCGAAAACCGTACCTTTAAAGTGCGTATAGAACTCCCAAACAAAGATAATTTTTTGCGCCCCAATGCAGTGGCTGTGGTCAAGGTAAATGATTTTAACAAAGAAAAAGCCGTTAGTATTCCTTCTAATCTTATTCAACAGAGCACAGACGGCACTAAATATGTTTTGGCGGTGGAGACCAAAGAAAACAAGGCATTCGTAAAGCGTCATAGCATCAAAACTGGCATGGCTTATAAGGGCCGCACTTTGATAGAAGAGGGCTTGAGCGGAACGGAGCAGTTGATTCTGAAGGGCTATAACGAGGTGAGCGAAGGTGAAGAGGTGCAAGTCAATGCAAATCCGGAAGTTAAGCCATAGTTATCTTGCGCAACCCAAACGGAATTAGAGATTCTGATTATAGACCTATCTTCTGGATGTTTGGCAGCAAATGGCAAGAGGGCTAGTATGCCTGCTTTTTGTGTGGTGAATAACAAAAGACACAAGACAATATTTTTTCTTGTATCCTAATAGAAATGAGGGATTGATTCCATTTCCTAGTATTTCAAAATAATCATTGAATACGCTCAAAACCACAATAAGGGACTAAAACAGCAGGGACTTTGATGCCGTCTGCCTCTTGATTGTTTTCTAGAAGTGCCGCCATAATACGCGGAAGAGCCATGGCGCTGCCGTTGAGCGTATGGACGAGTGCTTTGTTGTTCGTCTTGTCTTTGTAACGCAATTTGAGCCTATTGGACTGAAAGGTCTCAAAATTAGAGCATGAACTTACTTCCAGCCAGCGCTCTTGTGCGGCCGAAAAGACTTCAAAATCGTGGCAGAGTGCGGCATTAAAGCTAATATCGCCACCACAAAGACGCAGTATTCTATAAGGTAGCTCCATCGCTTCTAGCAAGCTAGAAATATGTTGGCACATTTCTTCGTGCAACTGATATGAATTGCTGGGGTGCGCTATTTGCACAATCTCTACCTTATCAAACTGGTGCAAGCGGTTGAGGCCGCGTACATGAGCGCCCCATGAACCAGCCTCTCGTCTAAAGCAAGGAGTGTAACCCGCATTTTTGATGGGCAGCTCGCGTTCATCAATGATAAGGTCGCGATAAAGATTGGTAATTGGCACTTCCGCAGTGGGAATCAAGTAGAAATTGTCGGCAGTTGCATGATACATTTGGCCTTCTTTATCAGGAAGTTGGCCTGTTGCTATAGCGGAAGCCTCATTAACAAGCAAAGGTGGTTGTATTTCTAAATAGCCGGCTGCCTCAGCGCGGTCCAAAAAGAAATTAATAAGTCCTCTCTGTAAGCGTGCGCCTTTGCCTTTATAAACAGGGAAACCCGCCCCGGTCAGTTTATTGCCTAGCTCAAAGTCAATGATGTCATACTTTTTGATGAGTTCCCAGTGTGGCAATGCCTTAAAACCAAAAGTGGGTATAGCGCCGTGGCGGTGTAGCTCTTGGTTATCGTCTGCATTTTTGCCCTCCGGTACAAGCTCATGCGGCAAATTAGGTAACTCATAAAGTGCCTGGGTCAGGTTGTGGTCTGCTGCTGCGAGTTTGTCCTCAAGTGTTTTTATTTGAGGGCGCAGAGCGGCAGCGTGCGTTTTAAGTGCCTCTGCATCTTCTTTTTGACCATTTTTAAGCAAAAGAGGAATTTTTTTGGCAGCCTCATTAGACTCTGTCTGGAGCGCATTCAACTGATTCTGCAAACCCTTGCGCTCATCGTCAATTCTAAGAACATTCTCTACGAGTACATCAGCGTTAAAAAGTCTTTTTTTATTCAAAGCCTTGATAACTCTTTCTTTTTCTTGACGAATAACAGCAACTTGTAACATAATTTTACGGTTTTTGGAATCAGAGCGCAAAGTTAGTTGTTTATTTGCAAAAGAACAACAACCTTTTGTCTAAAAAACAAGCAACTAAACTTTCTCTAAAAGTACTTGGTTGTCCCTTAAAATACATCTAAGATTTTTACTATCAGTAAATTAAACAAGTATTTCTACTTTAAAATATCTTAATTTTTAGCTTATTTTATCAAATAACTGGCAAAATCTCAAGTGTTTTTTAAGTCCTGCACTGCCTCGCATCAGACAAAAGCGAATGGCTCAAATGTCAGAGGGTGAGATTTCCTGTGCAACTCTGTTTTATAAGAGAATGAATCAGAGAAAAAGCCATTCGCTGGTTTAGATGAAAAAAGGCTATTTTTCCATCTAAATTGGCCTTTTGCGAGGCTTGATTTTTTTGCTATACCCTGCGGTCGGAACTTTCTGCTCGCGCTTCGGTTCTGCATTAAGGCAAAAAGTAGAGAAGAGAAGTCTATCAAAGGCCGTTAAGGTGTACCCAAAATAGGCAAGCTATCCTCCTTAAATTTAGCTTGCATCTATTGAATGTAATTTTTTTAGGGACGACTACTTATAATAAATGCTTTATATACTTTTTAAGGAAAGACGACATATGACTATTAGTAAAAATGTAATCAAAGATTAAGACTGATAGGCCTGAAAACCTCAAACTTACCCAAGCATCATTTGCTACATAAACTGGTTCTAGAGGTGGTTTAGAATAAGTTTTCGCCTGCCTCCTCTTCTTCCTCAAGAGCTTTAAACAAAACTTGCGTGATAACTCTCTCTTCTATCCGCCGCCCAATGGATTTCCAGCCCTTTACCTCCTCAAAATCATTGACTTTTACGCGCCTTGTTTGAACGCGCCCCGCAGGGCCAGGACTACTTATCTCAAGTTCTGAATTTTGTAAGGTGCTGATTGCAGTCAGTTTGGACTTAGGATTGCCGCCAACAAAATTGAATTTTTTGGCCAAGGTGTTGGTTTCTATTCGAAAGCGTTTGAAGTAATAGTTTCGGTCTTCTGCATCATAATAAAGTGCAGAAATAACATTTTCTAGCCGCAGTTTTTCTATGTGCAAGACTTGCTCAGCCTCGTAACGGTTTGTAAGGTCATGCGTGGTGAGTTCATAGTCGCCATTTTTATAAATAATGAGAATTTGGTCGTTGCTCTCAAATTTACCCAAAGATTTGCCCAATTTATCTTTGTTCAGAATCCCCACGTTGGTATCGTAGAAAATTTCAACAGCATCAAGAGTAGATTTGCCTTTTTGCTTAAATTTGGCTCGCTTGACGGGATATTTTGTTAAAATATTGCCCTGAGCGTTTCTCCCTTTAATGTCCAGTTCGGCAAAGTCATAATCAAAAATTTTATTTTTGGCTTTGCAGTTGGGTGATAAATAAACCGTAATGACTTCGCTTTCGCCGTTTGGGTTAGCGCTAAAGTGATACACCTTGCCATTAACATCTTCAGCGGCCAATTTATAGGGCCTATCTCGCGTAATGCCTTGCATCTGAAAGCGCTTAACGTAAGTACGCCCACTTTGCGGCTCTAGGTAGGCCAGGTGGTAAACCATACGTTCATCATTGCGGCGATACACGTCTAGGTGCATAATGTCCTTTCCAACGAATAGCTTATCTGCAATTTTAGATATTTGGCAAGTGCCGTCGGCCAGAAAAACAATGATATCGTCTATATCGGAGCAGTCGCAAACAAATTCATCTTTTTTAAGCCCCATACCCACAAAACCCTCTTTACGATTGACATAGAGTTTGGCGTTATTGGCCACTACAGCCGTTGCTTGTATGGTATCAAAGGCGGCTATTTTGGTCAGGCGCAGTCTATCTTTACCGTATTTGCTTTTGAGGTCGGTAAAATACTGTATGGTATAAGCCACAGTATCAGAAAGATGCCGTTCTACATCGCGAAGTTCCGCATTCAGTTTTTGAATCAAATCTTCAGCCTTAAAAGCGTCATATCTGGAAATACGTTTTATTTTTATTTCGGTCAGCTTGATGATATCCTCCTGAACAACAGGGCGGTAAAAGTCTTTGACATAAGGCTCTAAGCCCTTGGCAATAAAGGACAAAACCTCTTCCCAAGTGCCAGCTTCTTCAATGTCTCGGTAAATGCCATATTCGATAAAAATGCGTTCTAAAGAGGAGAAAAAGAGTTTTTCTTTCAACTCATTGCGCTTAATGTTTAATTCTTGGGTTAGTAACGCTTTGGTATTTTCGGTAGAAAGGCGCAGTAATTCATTAACCGTAACAAAATGTGGCTTGTTATCAATTATCACACACGCATTTGGCGAAATAGACACTTCGCAGTCCGTAAAAGCATAAAGAGCGCTCATGGTAACGTCTGTGGACGTGCCCGGAATGAGGTGGATAGCCAGTTCTACGTCTTTGGCGGTATTATCCTGTACTTTTTTAATTTTTATCTTGCCCGCATCTGCCGCTTTGACAATGCTTTCTTTGAGGCTTTCGGTGGTTGTGCCGTAAGGAATTTCTTTAACTAGTAATGTTTTTTTGTCAAACTCTTCAATTTTGGCACGTACCCGTACCTTACCACCGCGCAAGCCTCCGTTGTAGTTAGAAAAATCGGCCTGTCCTGCGGTTTGAAAATCAGGAAAAATGGAAGGGTTTTCACCTTTTAGAATGGCGATAGAAGCCTCAATCAGTTCGTTGAAATTATGAGGCAATATTTTGGTAGAAAGCCCAACCGCAATGCCTTCAACTCCTTGCGCTAACAGAAGCGGAAATTTTACGGGCAGTGTAATAGGCTCTTTTTTGCGGCCGTCGTAAGACATTTGCCACTCAGTTGTATTGGCATTAAAAAGCACCTCAAGGGCGAATTTAGACAAACGCGCCTCAATATAACGGGGTGCGGCAGCGGAGTCGCCGGTGCGGAAATCGCCCCAGTTGCCTTGTGTATCAATTAGTAAATCTTTTTGGCCAACATTTACAAGTGCATCACCAATAGAAGCGTCGCCATGTGGGTGGTATTGCATCGTCTGACCAATAATATTTGCCACTTTATGGTAGCGCCCGTCGTCCATAACATTCATGGCATAAAGAATACGGCGTTGAACTGGCTTTAGGCCATCTAGAACGTGAGGAATGGCACGGTCTAGAATGACATAAGAGGCATAGTCTAGAAACCAATTTTCGTACATTCCCTGCACGGGAGGCGCATCATAGAGATGGTCGTTGTTATCCTGAACGGCATTGTCGTCTTGCATGGCTAGATGTTTTTTTCGTGTTTGGGCGCAGTATCCTCAATAAGGCCGCAAAGCTAGTTAAAAAGCCGCTTACAAGAAAGCATTTTTTGTTTTTTTGGCAAATGCCTCATAGTCAAGACGAAGATACCATCTGTTTGAATCTATGGCATTTTTTTTGAGTTTGCATCAAAAAAACACAACTTTGCCGATTGTTCTTTGGCTTAATTTTAATTCTGATGGATTTTCTGGCTTTGGTAACCGATTATGGCTGGCCTATTTTGGCATTTTTAGCAGTGTTTTCATTTATAGCGGGCTTTATTGATGCAGTGGTGGGTGGTGGTGGTCTCGTACAACTACCTGCATTGCTCATAGCACTGCCTCAAAGTCCTTTGCCTACGCTTTTTGGCACCAATAAAATTTCAGCGCTTGCAGGCACGACTATTTCAGCACTTGAATTTGCCAAACGCATAAAGTTTGATTACAAATTACTCTTGACGGTTGCTTTTTGTGCTGGCCTAGCGTCTTTTTTGGGCGCAAAAGCAGTGAGTTTTATGGACGTAAACAAACTGAAGCCTATTGTTTTGGTGATACTGATAGGCATAGCTCTTTATACCTTTTTTAAAAAAGACTTAGGAACACTACCCAGTAAAAATCTTCCATTCAAAAAGCAGATGCTTTACGGAGCGCTTTTGGGCATAGTGGTCGGGTTTTATGACGGATTTTTAGGTCCTGGCACGGGTAGCTTTTTTGTATTAGGTTTTGTACTTCTTTTAGGTTTTGAATTTTTACGGGCTTCTGCCTACTCAAAAATCATCAACTGCATGACGAATATAACAGCGTTGGTGGTGTTCGTCAGAGAAGGGCACTATCTGCTTGGACTGGCCGTTCTGATGGCTATCTGCAACTTGTCGGGAAGTTGGTTAGGCGCAAAAATAGCCATGAAAAAAGGAAATGGCTTCGTTAGAATGCTTTTTTTGGTCATCGTAACGCTCATGATTTTTCGCTATAGCTATGATATTTTTTGGGTTTAAGCCTAGTTTTGACAAATAAAATCAAACCTCAAGAGGCCAGTTTTGATTCAAAAAACTGCCTTTCCTTTTATTGGAATCAAGGAATGACTTTTTATACTTCTACAAAACAAGATGACTCAATAGTCGTCCCTTAAAAAGTCTGCATAAGAACAAGCACATCAATTGATTGATATGATTTATCTACTCTAGGGACATCCTCATGGTTTTTTGGGCTTTTTCTCTCTACTTTTTGCCTTGATGCAGCACTGAAGCGCGAGCTGAAAGTTCCGACCGTAGGGCATAGCAAAAAAATCAAGCCTCGCAAAAGGCCAATTTAGATGAAAAAACAGGCTTTTTTCATCTAAACCAGCGAATGGCTTTTTCTTTGATTCACTCTCTTGCAAAACATAATAGCACATAAAATCTCACCCTCTGACATTTGAGCCATTCGCTTTTGTCTGATGGGAGGCAGTGCAGGCCGTAAAAAGCCCTTGAGGTTTTGCCAGTTTTTTGACAAAATAGGTTAAAAACTAAGAGATTCTGAAGATGAAATGCTTGTTTAATTTACTAAAAATAAATGCTTTAGATATATTTTAAAAGAAGACTAGATAAGCTATTGCCCTTGTGCTTATCCATAAAACAGCCCTAAAAACGCAATGTGTTCTTAGGGCTGTTTTATTTTTACAAAAACAAAAAAGACAAATACCAATTACTTCAGAATTGCTCTTGAAATAACTAATTTTTGAATTTCGGACGTACCCTCGCCAATGGTGCAGAGCTTGGAATCTCTATAATACTTTTCTACAGGATAATCTTTGGTGTAACCATAGCCACCAAAAATTTGTACGGCTTCGTTGGCTACTTTTACAGATACCTCAGAGGCATAATATTTGGCATAAGCCGATTGCAGATTGACGTTTTGACCTTTGTCTTTCATAGATGCTGCCTGAAAAGTAAGCAATTTAGCGGCTTCTACTTCCATAGCCATTTCGGCGAGCTTGAAGGCAATGGCCTGAAACTTTGAAATGGGTTGATTGAACTGATGACGTTCTTTTGAATAGGCCAGTGCGTGTTCGTAAGCGCCAGCCGCAATCCCCAAGCTAAGCGCAGCGATAGAAATACGACCGCCGTCCAGTACTTTCATAGACTGAATGAAGCCTTCGCCCACTTTGCCCAGAATTTGGTCTTTATGAACGCGGCAATCTGTAAAAATGAGTTCAGTTGTTTCCGAAAGACGCATACCGAGTTTATCTTCTTTACGGCCAGCCGAAAACCCTGGGGTTCCTTTTTCTATGACAAAGGCTGTCATGCCGTGTGAGTCGCCCACTTCGCCTGTTCTCACAATGACGACGGCCACATTGCCTGATTTGCCATGCGTAATAAAGTTTTTAGCGCCGTTAATGATGTAATAATCGCCATCTTGAACAGCCACCGTGCGCATATTGCCTGCATCTGAGCCGGTGTTGGGTTCTGTTAGCCCCCACGCGCCAATCCATTCGGCTGTGGCCAAAAGCGGCAAATATTTTTTCTTTTGCGCGTCATTACCAAACTGTAAGATGTGGCCTGTGCAAAGAGAGTTGTGTGCGGCCATAGAGAGGCCAATAGAGGGGTCAATTTTTGCCAGTTCAGAGATAGCCGTTACGTATTCTACGTAGCCAAGCCCAGAGCCGTTGTATTCTTGGGGCACAAGCACACCCATCAGACCGAGTTTGCCTAGTTCTTTAAAGACTTCAATCGGGAAATACTGGTCGTCGTCCCACTTGTTTCTGAAAGGAGTAATGTGCTTTGCGCCAAACTCTCTGATGGTTTGGGCAATCATTTGCTGGGTTTCGGTTTCAGCGAAATTCAAGCCTTGTTCTTGCAAATCTGTGTTGTAAGCACCCATTGTTAAATTTGAGTAAAAGTGTGAACGATGCGATTCAATAAATGGCCATTAGACGCGCCTCTCATTAATTTTTTAGATAAAACAATCTTTTAGAAAAAATTGTTTGAGGCGCATTTGTTTTTAATCTTCTATATCAGACATATCGAGGTTATGAAAAACGTTTTGAACGTCGTCGTCGTTTTCAAGTTTTTCTATAACATCAAGCACTTCCTTGGCGGCTTCGGGGCTGAGCTTGGTGGTATTTTTAGGTAAACGCTGTAGTTCGGCAGACACAACAGGTATTTGGCGGTCTTCTAAGCCTTTTTGCATTTGGCCAAAATCTTCAAAAAGGGTATAAACGTAGATGTCGTCGCCATCAGTTTCAATTTCGTCTGCACCAAATTCTATGAGGTCAAGTTCTATATCTTCAAGTTTGGCTTGCTGTGCAGAGAGCTTGAAACAAGCCTTTCTATCAAAGAGGAAGTCCAAAGAGCCTGTTTTGCCCAGAGAGCCTCCCGAGCGCGTAAAGTACATGCGCACATTAGCAACACTTCGTATAGAATTATCCGTAGCGCATTCTACCACCACAGCAATACCATGTGGTGCATAGCCTTCATAAACAATTTCTTCGTAGTCTTTTTCTTCTTTGGAGGTAGCCCTCTTGATAGCCGCTTCTATGCGGTCTTTTGGCATATTAACGGCCTTGGCGTTTTGAATAATAATTCTCAATTTGCCATTAGCGGAAAGGTCTGGTCCGCCTTGCTTTACTGCCATAGAAATTTCTTTGCCTAAGCGAGAGAACTGCCTAGACATTGCGTCCCAACGTTTGAACTTTCGGGCTTTTCGGTACTCAAATGCGCGTCCCATAGTCAATAAATGCTTGTACAATTTTTTTGTGCTTGCAAATTTAGTAAAATGGACTTCGTAAATTCAAATTCTTACTTATTTTTTTTAAAATAGACTTACTCTTTTGGCTTTACATACTTTTTTTAAATGCAATTTTGGGCTTTCAGCCACAAGCTGTTAATTTCGCCGCTGAATTTGATACACCAAAAATAACCCTTTGAATTTTGAACAAGACGCTCGCCCATCTTATATCATATTTGTTTCACCCTTGCTTTTTGGGTACTTTGCTTTGTTTGTTGTTAAGCGAGCATAATTTAACGCCTGTGCAAGGAGATTTTTTTTGGAGTTTTATGGGGCTGATAGCTATCTTTACCATTGTTTTTCCTATTTTGTTCTTGGTGCTTTTTTATAGGCTGGGGCTAGTAACTTCTTTGCACGTAGAAAGGCGCGAGGAGCGGCCTATCCTTTACGGTATCAGCCTATTGTTTTATGGAGTAACGGCCTACTTCCTTTACAGCAAGGGCATAGCTGGCATACCTGTTGCTTATATGATGATGCACCTTACGCTATTGCTGGGCTTGGTTTTTATTCTAACTTTCTTTTACAAAGTAAGCGCTCATGCGGCTGGTTTGGGTGGTCTTTGCGGGTTTTGGTTTGCGCTAGCGGACTTTACAATGGCCGAATCAGTGCTTTATGGGGCCTCTTTGAGCTTTGCGTTCTCTGGCATCGTATTTTCGGCGCGTTTGAGTCTTTCGGCACATAGCTATGCCGAGTTGGTACTCGGTTGGTTACTAGGCTTTGGGTGTTTACTGACTATGTTTTATGGCTTCTAACGAAGGTTTCATGCCTTGCTCAAACAACAAACTTGCATAGAATGTGCCATACGATGATAAAAGGTGGGCGCTTAACTGCCAATAATTTTCTCTTTGAAAAAAAATTAACATTCATTTTAAAAAAAATAATTAGCTTTGCAGCGCTAATTTTTATCAAACAGAAGCCATGAAATTTGTTGTATCATCTGCTCAGTTGCTCAAACAACTCAATGCCTTGGTAGGCATTATTCCTAGTAATCCTGTCCTTCCTATTCTAGAAAACTTCCTTTTAGAATTAGAAAACGGCGAGCTCAAAGTTACTGCTAATGATCTTTATGTGTCTATGGTAATGGTCGTTCCTGTAGAAAGCTCAGATTTTGGGGCAGTGGCTGTACCCGCAAAAATGTTTGTGGATACGCTTAAAAATCTACCTGAGCAGCCCATTACGGTTAGTGTAGATACTGAAAATTATACGCTCTCTATACAGTCTGAGTATGGTCGTTATAAAATTACCTGCGAAAATCCAGATGATTATCCGCAAGTTCAAGCACTGACAGACCCAGACTCTAGCTTTCAAGTAAGCTCAGACCAGTTGATTTCTGCGGCTGCACATACTATTTTTGCGGTTAGTAGCGACGAAATGAAACCCGCTATGCAGGGTGTTTATGTTCACTTTAGCAGCAATCAGATGATTTTTGCTTCTACAGACAGCCACCGTCTTGTGCGCTATCGCCAGTCGTACACAGGTTCAGAAGTGAAATCTACGCTTCTGATACCAGAAAAAGCGTTTAAACAGCTTCAGAAAGCACTTCCTTCGGATAACACGCCCGTTAGTGTCAATTTTACTGGTCGTCATGCCTCATTTGGCTTCGGTAAATACGTACTTTATTGCCGTCTTATTGACGAAAAATTCCCTGACTACGAAGTGGTCATTCCTAAGAATAATGACAAAAAGATGGTGGTAGATAAAGCTGCTTTGGTAAGTTCATTGCGCCGTTTGTCTATCTATGCGAATAAAAATACGAATCAAATCCGACTGACATGCTCGCCAAACACACTCAAAATTAAGGCAGAAGATATGGATTTTTCTAATGAAGCACATGAGGCACTTGCGTCAGAATTTGAAGGCGAAGATTTTGAAATTGGATTTAACGCCAAGTTGCTCTTAGAAATGCTTAATGGTATTAACTCTGACCGCATTGTTTTTGAGTTCTCTGTCGCTAATCGTCCTGCTTTGATGACTCCTTACGAGCAAAATTCTGACGAAGACGTTCTAATGCTTTTGATGCCTGTTTTGATTGGTTATTAAGCAAAAATAAGCTGCTAAGCAGTTTAAATTCAAAGAATTATGGAGGTTATCATAGAAACCACAAAGGGTAATTTGGGTGTAGATTTATTTGAAGAAGAAGCGCCTAAAACTGTTGCTAATTTTTTAAGGTTAGCACACCAGGGCTTCTATGATAACCTAGAATTTTTTAGACTGGTTCCAGAATTTGTCATACAAACGGGCTGCCCCCGAAACGACGGTACAGGCAACGCGGGGTATTTCATAAAGTGTGAACTGAATGCAAAAGAACTAGAAACAGGTAGCCTAGCCATGGCGCACTGTGGCCGCAATACGGGCAGCTCACAATTTTTTGTTTGCCTCAGCGATCGTTACGTAGAAGGCTTACAGGGCAATCATACCATTTTTGGGGTTATAACCTCTGGTTTAGATAATTTGAATGAACTTACTCTGGCCGACAAAATTATCACCGTAAAACTTTAGTTTTTCATTGAATCCAGTAAAAGGCTAATTTTTTTGAATAAGCCCTCAAAACAGATATACTGCTTGTTTTTCAGGCTCATCTAGTTTAACTCTAATCTCCTGGCCGATGGTGGTAGAAAGCGCATAGCCACTATAATTTGAAGCTATTGGAAACTGATGGTGGCTTCTGTCCACCAAAATAGCCGTTTTAATAGACTTAACGCCCGCATTCAAGAAAGGCGCAAGTGCATAAGCGGTTGTTTTGGCAGTGTTCAACACGTCATCAACCAAAACGATAGCTTTTTCAGAAAGTTCGCTAAGGCTAGCACTCAAGGTAACCTCAGGTTGCATTAAGGCAGTTTTTTTAAGGCGTACCTCAATCAAATGGACTTTGATGGGCGCAATGCTTTCTAGAGCGGTTTTGAGTCTTTGTGCGAGCAAAAAGCCTTGCGGTGCAACTCCCGCCAAATAAATGGTTTCCTCTTCAAAATGGTCTTCATAGATTTCAAAGGCCATTCTGCGTATCATTTTGTTGATAGTAAGCGCATCAATAATTTGATTTTCTGGTTTCAAGTCTGGCATAAATAGTCAAGATTAAACATAGATTTACCACTTATTTTTGCAAGTCTTCTGCCCATTTGAAGCGGTCTGAAGCAGGGAAAGCCCACGGCGCTTGGGTATTTTCTACATTTGCGAACATAGATTTCCAAGCATCTGGGACGTTGGCTTCTTCCATTGTAACGTGCCGCCTTATTTGTAAGATAATATCTAAGGGATTGATATTAACGGGGCAGGCTTCTACACAAGCATTGCAAGTGGTGCAAGCCAAAATTTCTTCGCGCGAAATATGGTCGCCATATAGCGCTTTGTTGTCGTCCACCCATTGGCCATTATGATTGTCAAGATGCTCTCCTACTGTCTCAAGCCTGTCGCGGGTGTCCATCATAATCTTACGTGGCGAGAGTTTTTTGCCAGTTAAGTTGGCTGGGCAAACAGAAGTGCAACGACCGCACTCCGTACAGGTATAGGCATCTAGCAGGTTTTTCCAAGATAGTTGTTGTACGTCTTTAGCGCCAAATGACATATCTAAAGGCTCATCTGCTGCGGCAGTGTCTTCTATAAGTCCCATGGCGAGCTTCACTTCTTTAGTAATGTTTTCCATATTCTTCATTTGCCCTCTGCTGCCCAAGTCTGCGTAATAGGTATTGAAAAAAGCCAAAACAATGTGCAAATGTTTGGAATAAGTAACGTAGATAGAAAAACCTAAAATGCCTGAAATATGCCCCCACCAGGCCACACGCTCAAGTAAAATCAGAGAGGAGTCTGAAAGTCCATTGTAAAGCGGCATGACAAGCTGGCTACAGAGAAAACGCATAGGCTCGGCCCCTGCGTGTGCATAGCCCTCTACTCCACGTGCTTGCAAAAGGCTATCGGTGGCGTTCATGGTATAGAGCAAGCTAACCAACACCATTTCAAAGAACAGAATAAGGTTAGCGTCTGTAGAAGCCCAACCCTGCATTTCGGGTTTATGAAAACGGCCTAGCTTGAGAACATTGCGGCGGGCTAAAAAGACCAAGCAAGATAGCGTTACGAGTAAGCCAGTTAGTTCAAAAAAACCTATTAACCAAGTATATACACCGCCCAGAAGCGACGAAAACAAGCGATGTTGCCCTGTGAGGCCGTCCAGCACAATTTCTAGCAATTCAATGTTGATGAGCAAAAAGCCCGCATAAATGACCAGGTGCATAAAACCTACAAAGGGGCGCTCAAACATCTTTTTTTGGCCAAAGGCAATGAGCAACATATTGCGCATACGGCTAGGGTTATGGTCAATTCTTTCTTGTTGGCAAAAATTTTTAGCAGCCTCATTTTCCGCTATTTCTCCACTCTGTCCTCTGCCTTGAGCCTGCATTTGGTCATTAATCAAAAGTTGGCTTTCAAAAACACCGTTTTGGGCCTTGGTTTGAAAACTGAGGTTTTTTTTATCTTTGCTTGCCCAGTCTTGCGCCCAAGTTTTGTAGAAAAAAAGCGGCTTACCGAGCAAAATATTGCGCTTGATATGCGTTACGCGCCCCCAAATGACCATAACTGCCGCGCCCAGCAGCATGACAAAAAGCGCAATAGGAACAATAAGAGCGGCTAATTCCATATATATCAGCTATTTAATAATGCTTTGTTTAGAATAATGATACTGTGTTGTGGCAAATATCTCTAAAAAAGAATTAGCTAGCAACTACAATCTTAAAAATATATGGACTTTTACAGCGTAGGCAAATTGCCTAATCCGACCAAATTTTTGATGAGTGAATTCTACAAAATGAGAGGCCACTTTGTCATTGCAGGCTTGCCGATTAAACTCTAGTTAGAGGTCATTTTTATAAAGCTACCTCCAAAAACACTAAATTTTGCCAATAGTTTGTGAAATTTCAGTCTTGGGTTGTATTAAAGTTTAAGTACATTTTTTTAATTTTTTTTATCGTAACTGGACGGCTCGGGTTCATTGGTGTAAAGCACAAAAAACCCTTACAATCAAGCACTTAATAGAAAAATATTCTACGTTTACAATACAAACATCTTATTCAGCCCCATACTACTGGGCATAAAAAAATTAAACTTACTCAAATAAAACAACATTTATGTTGCAGTTTTTAGAGGTAGTCAAGCAAAATTGATTGATAAATTATTGTGTGTTCAGCCTAGAAGAACTATATTTAGCAGCCGATATGTTTTAAAAGTGAGAACGATGCACACCCTGATAACAACTTTTTTCTTTTTTCTTCTAACTGTATGCCCCCTAGCCCAAGCCCAAACCTGGCAGCAGTTAGATAGTTTAGGGCAAGACCTTACTAAACAACAAAAGTTGAAAGAGGCGGATTCTGTTCTGCAAATTGCACTTAAAAAAGTGGAGGCGCAGCATGGGAAAGATACCAGTTATACAAAGGTGGCCTTTAACTTGGGTTCTGTTTATCATGAATCGGGTTTGAACAATAAAGCCGAAACGCTCTGGTTGGAAGTTAAGCAGATTAATGAAAAATATTTTAGTAAGAAGCATCTTGTGTATGTGAGTGTTTGTAATGCTCTGGGAAGGTCGTATCAGAGGCAAGGGATATATGATAAGGCTGAGCAGTATTTTTTTGAGAGCATACGTTTTTATGAAACCACTTTGGATAAAAGACATATTGGCTATACCACACCATGTAATAATTTGGCAACATTATATTCACAGCAAGGTCTATATGATAAGGCAGAACCTCTTTTTGTGGAAGTCCTAAGCATAAGAGGTGAAGTGTTGGGCAAAAAAGCCCCCATTTATGCGCTTTCCTGTAATAACCTTGCAACTTTGTATCTATTACAAGGACAATTCGAGAAAGCAGAGTCTCTTTTTATGGAGGCGATGGGTATATTGGAAGTAGTTTTAGGCAACAAACACCTTTCTTATGCTGGTACTTGCTATAATTTAGCAATTTTATACCGTGAAAAAGGCGATTACAACAAGGCAGAGGTATTTTTTTTAAAGGCTAAAGATATAAGAGAGCAAGTTTTAGGTAAGAGCCACTCTGACTACGCTGTTATTTGCAACAATTTAGGTATTTTGTATACCAACCAAGGGCTTTATGATAAAGCAGAACCATTCTATCTGGAAGCAATAAAAATACAAGAAGACATCCTAGGTAAAAAGCACCCTGCTTATGCCAGCTCATGCCAAAACTTAGGCAATTCATACTATGAACAGGAACTTTATGACAAAGCAGAGCCACTTTTTATTGAAGCCATTGAAAACAAGTACGAGCAAATTGTAGCTTTGTTTCCAAGCTTCTCGGAAGAAGAAAAGCAGGCGTACTGGTCGTCTATCAGCTTTTTTTATCATAGTTACGCTAATCTTTCATATCTCTACGCGGAGCAAAAGCCCGTCATCATGGGCAACCTCTATGACCAAACTATCTTCACCAAAGGCATCATTTTCTCCTCTACCCAAAAAATAAAAAATACCATTCTAAACAGCGGAGATACTCTTCTAGTCAATCAATACAACAACTGGAAGCAGCAACGCGAAACCTACACCAAGCTCTACCAACTGCCCTTAGAAGAACAAAAAATGCAAAATTTGGACTTGGAAGGAATGAAAAATCAAATCAATGATTTGGAAAGAGACCTTTCTAAAAAGTCCGCCCTTTTTGGTCAGAACGTGCAAACAAAATCTTACAAATGGCAGGAAGTAAAAACCAAATTAGCTAAAAATGAAGTGGTTATAGAAATCATCAAGTCAGATTCTGCCTACATTGCCCTCTTCCTGACGGCTCAAACAGAAAACTATCCTGCTTTTTATCTCTTCAAAAATGCCCAAGAACTTGAAGACAAATTCTTGAAATATTACAAAAACTGCATTGAGTTCAGAATAGAAGACACGGTTTCCTACAACGCCTTCTGGAAGCCCATAGCCGATAAGTTATTGACTTTGAACAAAAAAGGCTTCAAGAAAATTTATTTGTCGCCAGATGGTGTTTTTCATCAACTCAGCCTGAATACCCTCAAAAATCCTAAAACAGGCAAATTTCTTTTGGAAGAAGCCAATATTCAGCTCATTGGCAGCAGCCGCGACTTGATTGAATTGAATAAAAAAAGCCGCGATTTGAGCCAAAACTACGAGAATTATCAGGCGCACCTGCTCGGCTACCCCATTTATGGGGCTGAGAATGGCGAACCTATCAAGAACCGCGACCGTGCAGCAGGTTTTTCAGGTGTGCAGTCCGCTGTGGGCGTGGCGGGTTCGGTTTCCTTGCTGCCCGGCACGAAGAAAGAAGTGGAAAACGTGTTTGGGCTTTTCAACCAGAAAAAATTGAAAGTAAACTTGCTTTTGGCCGAAAACGCCACCGAAGAAGCCCTTAAAAATCTCAAAAGCCCAACGATTTTGCACGTGGCCACGCATGGTTTCTTCATTCCCGAAATCAAGGATTCTGAAGTGCAAGATATGCAAACGGCCATGAACAGAAATCTTTTGAAAAACCCTTTTATGCGCTCTGGTTTGTTGCTGGCTGGCTGCCAAAAACCCAACCCAGAAGGCGAAGACGGCATTTTGACGGCCGAAGAAGTGATGAATTTGACGTTGGACAATACGGAACTCGTCGTGATGTCCGCTTGCGAAACAGGCTTAGGCGACATACAGGCGGGCGAGGGCGTTTTTGGTTTGCAACGCGCTTTTCAGCAAGCGGGCGCAAAGTCCGTGCTGATGAGCCTCTGGAAGGTGGACGACGAGGCCACACAAACCCTGATGACCGAGTTTTACACAGCCCTACTCAAAGGCCAAAGCAAGCGCCAAGCCTTCAAAACAGCCCAAATGAACCTCAAAAAACGCTTCCCAGAGCCTTACTACTGGGGCGCTTTTGTGATGGTGGGAGAATGAAAGTTTATCTTTAATCTTTTAAGCACGCTTAAAATCATGAAAAACCTATTTTACCTTTTGTTTTTATTGCTACACACAACACCTCTTTTTGCCCAAACCTGGCAACAGTTAGATAGTTTGGGGCAAGCCCTTACTAAACAACAAAAGTTGAAAGAGGCGGATTCTGTTCTGCAAATTGCACTTAAAAAAGTGGAGACGCAGCACGGGAAGGATACCAGTTATGCGAAGGTGGCTATTCACGCCGGAATAGTTCTTTTTGATAAAGGAGGCTATGATAAAGCAGACTTGCTTTATTCAGAAGGACGGCAGATTATAGAAAAATATGCTGGCAAAAAACATAGGCTCTATGCAGATGCGTGTGCTGGTTTGGCTGAGATTTATCGCAAACGTAATTTTTACAGCAAGGCAGAACCGCTTTGTCTAGAAGCTAAAAACCTCAGGGAGGCTCTTTTTGGCAAAAAACATCTTTTGTATGCAGAGTCTTGCAATAGTTTGGGTATTTTATACAAAGAGCAAGGATTATACAACAAAGCAGAATCCGCTTATTTAGAGGCTAAAAAGATTCGCGAAGAGATAGTTGGCAAAAAGCATGAGGAATATGCCTTTTCATGCAACAATTTGGCAGTTTTATATGTGATTCAGGGTCTATACAACAAAGCAGAAGAGCATTATTTAATCTGTAGAGATATCTTAAAAGAAGTTTTTGGTACAAAAAATCCTCACTATGCTTTTGTCTCTAATAATCTGGCAACCTTATACAAAGACGAAGGTCTTTACGACAAAGCCGCACCCCTTTATTTGGAAGCCAAGAACACGCGGGCAGAAATTCTTGGAAAAAAGCATACAGACTATGCCGAGTCATGCAATGGCTTAGCACTCTTACGCACCAGGCAAGGTACTTATGACGAAGCTGAGTTGCTTTATACAGAGGCTAAAGGTATTTGGAAAGAGGCTCTGGGCGCTAAGCATACAAATTACGCCATTGTTTGCATCAATATGGCAGCTTTGTACAGAGCTAAGGGGATGTACAGTCAGGCTGAGTTATTTTATTTAGAAGCAAAAGATATTTTATTGGAAACATTGGGCAGAAAACACGCAAACTACGCCATTGTGTGTAATAATCTGGCATCTTTATACAACCATGAAGGTTTTTATGATAAAGCCGAACCGCTTTATTGGGAAGCAAAAAATATAAGAGAAGAAGTCTTGGGCAAAAAGCATCCATTGTATGCAGAAGCATGCAATAATCTAGCTGACCTTTATAGCCGTAAATCCCTCAAGGCGAAAGCAGAACCCCTCTATATGGAAGCAATTCAGAATAAATCCGAACAGATAAAAGTCTTGTTTCCTCATTTATCAGAAAAAGAAAAAACAAGTTACTGGCGGTCTATTCGATTCTTTTTTGATAATACCATAGCTTTTTCGCAATACTATGCGACTCAAAAACCGGCTGTTATGGCCAGTCTTTACAATCAGGTGCTCTTCACAAAAGGAATTGTTTTTTCTTCCTCCCAAAAAATTAAGAACGCTATTCTTAATAGTGGAGATACCGCTTTGATTAGCCAATATAACAACTGGAAAAAGCAGAGGGAAACCTACACCAAGCTTTACCAAGCGCCATTAGACGAACAAAAAAAACAGAATTTGAACGCCGATAGCTTGAAAAGCCAAATCAATGAGCTAGAAAAACAATTATCGCATAAGTCCCTTGTCTTTGGCCAGAACGTACAGACTAAATCCTACCAATGGCAAGAAGTTAAACTGAAATTGACTAAAAATGAAGCGGTAGTAGAGATGGTAAAATCAAACTTTGGTTACATCGCCTTGTTTTTAACTGCCCATACGGACAGCCTGCCAGAATTTCTTATCCTTGCTGATATAAAAGAATTAGAAAATAAGTACCTGAACTATTACAAAAACTGCATCGAGTTCAAAATAGAAGATACGGTTTCCTACAACGCCTTCTGGAAGCCAATAGCCGATAAGTTATTGACTTTGAACAAAAAAGGCTTCAAAAAAATCTATTTTTCGCCAGATGGTGTTTTCCATCAACTCAGCCTGAATACCCTCAAAAATACTAAAACAGGCAAATTTCTTTTGGAAGAAGCCAATATTCAGCTCATTGGCAGCAGCCGCGACTTGATTGAACTGAATAAAAAAAGCCGCGATTTGAGCCAAAACTACGAGAATTATCAGGCGCATTTGCTCGGCTACCCCATTTATGGGACTGAAAATGGAGAACCCATCAAAAACCGCGACCGTGCAGCAGGTTTTTCAGGTGTGCAGTCCGCTGTGGGTGTGGCGGGGGCTGTTTCCTTGCTGCCCGGCACGAAGAAAGAAGTGGAAAACGTGTTTGGGCTTTTCAACCAGAAAAAATTGAAAGTAAACTTGCTTTTGGCCGAAAACGCCACCGAAGAAGCCCTTAAAAACCTCAAAAGCCCAACGATTTTGCACGTGGCCACGCATGGTTTTTTTATTCCCGAAATCAAGGATTCTGAAGTGCAAGATATGCAAACAGCCATGAATAGAAATCTTTTAAAAAACCCTTTTATGCGCTCAGGTTTGTTGCTGGCTGGCTGCCAAAAACCCAACCCAGAAGGCGAAGACGGCATTTTAACAGCCGAAGAAGTCATGAACTTGACGTTGGACAATACGGAACTCGTCGTGATGTCCGCTTGCGAAACAGGCTTAGGCGATATACAGGCGGGTGAGGGCGTTTTTGGTCTGCAACGCGCTTTTCAGCAAGCGGGCGCAAAGTCCGTGCTGATGAGCCTCTGGAAGGTAGATGATGAGGCTACCCAGACCCTGATGACCGAGTTTTACACAGCCCTACTCAAAGGCCAAAGCAAGCGTCAAGCCTTCAAAACAGCCCAGATGAACCTCAAAAAGCGCTTTCCAGAGCCTTACTACTGGGGCGCTTTTGTCATGGTGGGAGAATGAAAGTTTATCTTTAATCTTTTAAGCACGCTTAAAAATCATGAAAAACCTATTTTACCTTTTCTTTTTATTGCGACACATATATTATTAACTGATAAAACACGAATATCTGCACATTTTGATACCTAAGCATCATAGATTCGGTTTATCATGTTGCAGAAATGAACAAAAAATGACTACCTTTGCGGCTTAATCAGTCTATTCAATCTAAAGAAACAGCATCATGGCCAATGTAGTAGCCATTGTAGGCCGTCCCAATGTGGGAAAATCTACTTTATTTAACCGTTTGGTGGAGGCGCGTCAGGCTATCACAGATGACCAAAGCGGCGTTACCAGAGACCGCCATTATGGCGTAGGGGAGTGGTGCGATGTTTTCTTTTCGGTAATAGACACAGGCGGTTATGTTACGGAGTCTGAAGATGTTTTTGAGGCTGCCATTCGCCGTCAAGTAGAAATTGCGGTAGAGGAGGCTGATGCAGTGCTATTTGTGGTAGATTGCGCCGCTGGTCTTTCAGAATTGGACAAATCCTTTGCACACGTATTAAGACGATACAAAAAAAGTACTTTTTTAGTAGCAAACAAGGCCGACACGCCTATCAAGACCCATGAGGCAGCAGAGTTTTATGCCTTAGGTTTTGATACAATTTATCCCATTTCAGCACAAAATGGCTCTGGCACAGGCGAACTTCTTGATGATGTCATTAAGCTCTTTCCTCAAAAAGGCGAAGAAGACCCCTATGCAGGCTTGCCACGTTTGGCCATTTTAGGCCGTCCTAACGTGGGTAAGTCTTCATTTTTGAATGCACTTCTTGGCAAGGAACGCAGTATTGTTTCAGAGATAGCTGGAACCACGCGCGACTCAATTGATACACATTACAAGCTATACGGTAAAGATTTTGTTTTAACTGATACGGCAGGCATACGCCGCAAAGCCCGTGTTAAAGAAAATATTGAGTTCTATTCCGTTATGCGCACACTCAAAGCTCTCGAGGATACAGATGTTTGTATCTTAATGATAGATGCTGTAAAAGGCCTTGAAGCGCAAGATATGGCCATCATTCGTTTGGCGCAAGACCGCTATAAAGGCTTGATGATTATGGTCAATAAATGGGATTTGGTAGAGAAAGATAGCCATACGGCCTCTGCCTATGAAAAAACACTGCGCGAGCAGCTCGCACCTGCCGACCACATTCCTATTATGTTTACCTCTGTATTGACAAAAAAACGTATTTTTCAGTGTATTGAGAAGGCTGTTGAGGTATATGAAAATCGTCGAACACAGATACCTACGTCCAAACTAAACGACGTGCTACTACCCGAAATAGAGCGCTACCCGCCGCCTTCTTTGAAAGGTAAATACATTAGAATTAAGTATATCACGCAGTTGCCATCGCAAGTTCCCACCTTTGCTTTTTTTTGTAATCTGCCTCAGTACATTAAGCAACCCTACGTGCGCTATCTTGAAAATAAAATTAGAGACCACTTTGGCTTGGCAGGCTCACCAATTCGCTTGTTTTTTAGGCAAAAGTAAAACTGCTTTTGGCCTGCCGCCTAACTCGGCGGTATTCGTGCAGCAGAATTGTATGAAAGTTTCGTAAAAAAAACAGCGCCTTTCAAATATTTTGCGTGCTTTTTGGCAATCTCTATTTCAAATTTCTATCTTTGCATGAAAAGAAGCTCTGGTGCGGCATCAGAATTTACTTTTGGCAACTTACCTCCGTAAATTTTATCATTTTATACACACCTCAAAAAACTTTAATAGCACAAAAAATGAAAAAAAGTATTGCATCTCTTTTGTTTTGTATGGCGCTGGCATTTGTGCAGTTGGCTCAGGCTCAGGATACAGGCTTTCGTTTTGGAATAAGGTTAAATCCACTAGTAAGCACTGTTCGTGTAACAGACCAAGACAAAAACAGCATTGACATAGGCCAAAAAGGCCGCGCTGGTATTGGTATTGGCCTTATGGCTACCTATAATTTTACCGATAAGTTTGGGGTTTATTCTGGCATAAACTACGTAAGCAGAGGCTATAGAACAAAGTTCAAATCTGATACCTCCTCAAATGCAAATGTAGAAACCACAGCGAACATAGCATACATGGAGCTGCCCATAGCACTCAAAATGCGTTCAGCTGAAGTTACTGAAGGGCTCCGCATACGCGGTATTGTGGGGACATCATTTGACATTGCGGTAGGCGGCAAAACCACCACCAAGGGCGGCCCCAATGCAGGCACAAAGCGCGGTACAAAAGACTATCTACCACTGGTTATGGACGTTGTGGCTGGGGCTGGCGTAGAATGGACGCTTGAAAATGTAGGTACTTTTGACCTCGGTTTTAGCTACCATCACGCACTTTGGAAGGCTGCTAAAACACCCGATAAGAGCGACCCTATCCTTAAAATGGGATACATTTCATTGGACTTAGGCTACTATTTCTAAAACATTGTTGATTCTCTGAAATGGCTTTTTTGCTTTTTATAATGCAAAGAGGCCATTTTTTGTTATAAAACCATCATGCTAACTATACTTTTTTTTGGTATCACCAAAGACATTACCCAAAACGCACAGATAGAAGTGCCACTTGCTGGATTAGCGTTACTTAATGACTTAAAAGTTTTTTTGTACGAGAAGTACCCCGCTTTAGCAAACCTCAAAAGCCTCGAGTGGGCACACAACGAAGAGTACGTACATGATTTCAAAATAAGCTTAAAAGCGGGCGACTGTATTGCGCTTATTCCGCCTGTTAGCGGCGGTTAGTTGAGCGAAAACTGCGATACAAAATGCGTAGCAGCGTTGTAAAATGTAAGCGGAAAAATGGTGTACTCTGTGTATTTATGAAGTGGTAGTTTTGACAACAACGCTATAACAAGCGGTTCGCTTTCGGCATGAACTACCGCCCAAAGACGACCCTCCTCAAGAGAAAGCATATAGTTAAGAATCTGCTTATCGGTCATCAAATGGTTAATCATGTCGCGCTGGGCTGGTATCTTACCTATAAACTCAGCAGAAAATGGCTGGGGTGGCAGCGTAAATTCTATCATATAAAGGTTCTGACTCATAAACGTGCTTGATTTAAACAATGAATGATAACCGTTACAAATATAGCAAAAATTTATCCAAAGCAAAAAAAGACTAAAATTATGCTTGATTAAAGTAACAAAAATATCTTGGTTTGGCTGAATGCAAAATTTGCATATCGGATTCACCAACAAATAAAAAACATTTGCTTTAAACTATTTAAAAATGAAGTAGTTATAAATCATTTGGATACAATAAAATAAAAATCAAATAACTTTTTAATAAAACTTAGGAAAGATGCACTTTTGGCAATACATTTGAACGATAATTATTGTATTGGCATTATAGCCTTTGACTACTACTTGCAGCATTAATACCTATTAGAGAATTTTATTCGTTGTCATGCTTTCACCACACAATGCCAACGTGTACAAAAAGTGGTTTTTCTCATTGGCTTTATGGCTTTTGGGTACTTTTTCCATGCTTTTTGTAGGCATTTGTTTTTTGAATCCGAGCCCCCTGCCTAACTTGCCTCTAATTGGCATACTGCTAGGCGCGGCTTATTGTGTCGCGGTGGTTTCTATCCTTTTTGTCTTTAAAAAGGCAATGGCTAAAGAAAAAGCAGACGCACAGCAAATCATATTGCGCTTAGAAACACAACTCAGCAACTCAAATGCACAGAAACAAAGCATGGAGGCAGACCTTATGGCGCGCATGACGGTTATGGTAGATGTTGGTGAGCAGCTTGAAGCCCAAAAGCGAAAACTAGATAGACAGGCCAAAACCTTGCACCATGCACTAGACGACTGCTTTTTTCCTATCCTCATAACAAACCAAGACGGTGTAATCATATTTGCCAATACCTCTGCAACAGTACTTTGGCTTTATGACAATAGCAACCTTTTGAATAGAAATATTCTTTCCCTCTTTGTGGAGTCGGCAGCCAAAGACTTTCAAAATTTTTTGTTACGCTTAGAATATGAACAAAAAAGGCAGGAAATTGAATTTGAGATTGTCAGAAAAGATAGTACACGCTCTTGGGTACACGTCAGCATGAGTAATAATTCGCTGCGGAGCGACTCTGAGGAATATACCTTTTTTATTGACGACATAGCTTTGCAACGAGCCGCTACACTTGAAGTTCAAAAACTATCACTGGTGGCAGAATACATTTCGGAATCAGTCATCATTACTGACAAAGATGGCCTGAGTATTTGGACAAACCCGTCCACAAAAAAATTAACAGGCTATGCGCCCGAGGAACTACTCGGCAAAAAACCAGGAGATTGCTTACAAGGCCCACTCACCGCACCCGAGCATATAGAGGCTGTTAGGGCTGGTATAGACCTCCAAATAGCGTTTAATCAGGAGATTCTAAACTATCATAAAGATGGACACACTTACTGGATTGATTTGAGCATAACGCCTATCTTTAAGGAAAATGGCGAGCTAGATTATTATATAGGCGTGCAGCGAGATATTTCCGTTCATAAAACAAACCAAATACTGATAGAAGAAAGTAATCGTAGTCTTGCTCAGAACAATGCACGACTCGAGCAGGAAATTGACCGACGGGTGAAAGACATTAGAAACCAAAGCGAGCAGATAAGAGCAAGCATACAATATGCAAAACGGATTCAAGACGCTATCCTCCCATCTACAGCCAGCATCAGCTCCAAAATTCCCGATAGCTTTGTGTTTTTTGCTCCACGAGACATCGTCAGCGGAGACTTCTATTGGTTTGCAGACAAGTACGACAAGTCCATACTCGTTACAGCAGACTGCACGGGGCACGGCGTTCCGGGTGCTTTTATTTCCCTTATCTGTGAATCTTTACTCAATAAAATAGTACACGATTACGAAATACAACGCCCTGCACGCATTTTGTTGAAGATGAACGAAGGACTCAAAGAAGTATTGAGGCGCGACTCTCAGTCTAATATGCGCGACGGTATGGAAGCTGCCATTTGTTATATTGACCACAAAAGAAATAAAATTATCTTCTGCGGTGCAAAAAGCGGCTTGTTCTATGTCCAGAACGGTGCGCCAAACTTCATTAAGGGCACAAAAAATAGTATTGATGGTGGCGAAAACTATACATTCAAAGACCACAACCTTGAGGTGGGCGATGGCCTGATGGCTTACATGGCCTCTGACGGCTTTCAAGACCAGTTTGGGGGAGCTACGGACAGCAAATTCCTACGCAAAAAATTCCATGAATTTTTATTTAGCATCAGCCATCTAGAACTTGCAGAACAAAAACAAAAACTTGAAGCCGCCTTTAAAGAATGGAAAGGAAGTAAGCCACAAACTGATGACGTGTTGGTACTCGGAGTCCGATTTACACCACAAATCAACTAAATAATTTCTATAACTTTAAACTAATTCACTGATTTAAAGCTCAATTATTACTACTCATCTCCCATACAATAACCTCAAATATGCTAGACCGAAGCATAGCTCCTGCCCTAACACCTCTCAAAAATATAACGCTTCCTGCACCCAAACGATATTTATGCCATAACGGCGCTGAAATCTTCTATTTTCAGAATTCTGATTTGAAAACAATCACTTTTGAAATACAAATTCATGCGTCGCGTCGTCATGAAGCTATACACGGACAAGCACAACTGCTAGCCTCTATGCTTAAAGAAGGAACAAGTAAATTATCCTCAGCAGACCTAGCAGCCAGAATAGCAGCTTTAGGAGCGCAGATAAGTGTATATACCGAACCAGATTATTTTCTGATATATGTGCGTTGTTTGGCGGTTCATTTTGATAAAATTCTGGATATCATCTATCTTATTTTTAAGGATAGCCAAGTGCCCGAAAAAGAACTTGCACAGCATAAAAGAAGAACCATCAGTCATATCAACTTAGAACTTCAAAAGAACAGCGTTTGGGCTTCTCGGTATTTGCTCAAAAACTTATATGGCGAAGAACACCCTTACGGACGCAGCCTTTGGCCCGAAGACATAGAGAAAATAACGCGCCAAGACCTTTTGGATTTTAAAGAGACCTATTTGTTAAAAGCACCTTGGCAGCTATTTCTGAGCGGTGACGTTACAGATACACACATTCAAAAGATTGACAAACTCTTTGGAAGGCATCGCATTAAAAAAGGTAAGTCCAGTTTACCAAAAGCCCCTGTAATGAAGAAATCGCCGCTTTTTTATGAAGAAAAGCAGAATAAAGTGCAAAGTACTGTCATGCTTGGAAAGACGTTTTCGCCCCTGACCATTCTTTCGGCAAACCATACCGCTTTTTTATTGCTTAATGACCTTCTAGGAGGCTATTTTGGCTCTAGGCTTTCCAAAAATTTGCGAGAAAAAAAAGGACTGACCTATGGAGTCCATTCCAGTTTGACAGTGCTTAGAAGTAGTGAGCGCTGGGTGATTACAAGCGATGTACGTAAAGAAAGCCTCCATGAAGCACTTGCCGCTATTGAAGAAGAAATGAATACGCTACGCAAAAGACCGCCCACCGAGCAGGAACTCAACAACATAAAAAACTACCGCAAAGGGGTGTTTCTAAGTAGTTTTAAAACCTTCGAGAACTTTGCAACACGCTTTCGCTTCATTTATAATAATGCTTTGCCTGAAAACTACTATACAGACTATTTTGAACGTCTTGATGCTGTTACGCCCGCACAGATACAAGCCTTGGCTAAGAAGCACTTGAAAAATTTTGTAAAAATTGCAGTGGGCTAATATTATGCGTTGATGTAAACAAAAAAGGCAACGCAGCATTGTTTTTACAGTGCCAATGATTAAATTTGGGCTGCATTTTTACCTTTAGCACGCAGACCAAGATGGCAAACAAACGCAATACAGAAGCTAAAACCCCTCTCAAATTCAATGATTTGGGAATTTCCGACATCAAAGACAATGCCGCTGGTATTCCTGCAGTTTTGGCTTCGCTCAAATATCTAACAAATGAGGTAGGTTTTCTTGATGCCATGTCTTTGATGCTGAAAGCCAACCAAACCGAAGGCTTTGACTGCCCCAGCTGTGCTTGGCCAGACCCCCACCCCAACGAGCGTTCGTCGGTGGCCGAATATTGCGAAAATGGCGCGAAAGCCATAGGAGACGAAGCCACCAAAAAGCGCATTGATGCCGCTTTTTTCAAAAAACACTCCGTGGAAGAACTCTCTGCTCAGTCTGATTATTGGCTCAATAAGCAAGGTAGGCTCACCAGCCCCATGTTTTTGCCTAAAGGTAGTAAGCATTACCAACCCATTACATGGGACGATGCCTTTACCAAAATTGCCAAGCAACTAAACACTCTGAAAAACCCTAATGAAGCTATTTTTTATACTTCCGGACGCGCTTCAAACGAAGCGGCATTCTCTTATCAGCTCTTTGTGAGGCAATTCGGAACAAATAATCTGCCCGACTGCTCAAATATGTGCCATGAATCTAGCGGTGTGGCACTCAACGAAACCGTTGGCATTGGCAAAGGCTCTGTTACGCTCGAAGATTTTTATGAGGCGGAGGTTGTCTTAGTTATTGGGCAAAACCCAGGCACAAACCACCCTCGCATGATGTCTGCCTTACAAAAATGCAAACACAACGGGGGGCAGATTGTTAGCATTAATCCACTACCCGAAACTGGCCTCAAGAAATTCACAAATCCACAAGAAGTTTTTGAAGTACTAAAAGGCGGAACAAGCCTTGCAGACCACTTTTTACAGGTAAAAATCAACGGTGATGTGGCCTTACTAAAGGGCATTATGTTTCTGCTTTTGCAAAAGGACAAAAAACAGCAGGGTGTATTTGACCATCATTTTATAGCAACACATACCACTGGCTTTCAAGATTTTGAGGTGCATCTAGCACAAACAAACCTCGAGGAGTGCGTGCGCGAAAGCGGCATCTCACTGGCTCAAATGGAGGAAATAGCCAATTTGCTTGCCAATAAAACAAAAATTATTGCCTGCTGGGCTATGGGGCTTACCCAACACAAAAATGCCGTTGAAAGCATCAGAGAAGTAGTAAACCTTCTGCTCTTGAAAGGCAGCATAGGCCACAAAGGCGCTGGGCTTTGTCCTGTCCGTGGGCACTCTAACGTGCAGGGCGACCGCACAATGGGCATTTACGAAAAGCCGCCTCAAGCTTTTCTAGACCGCCTGCAAAAATATTTTAACTTTGAACCACCGCGCGAACACGGTTACGACACAGTAGCGGCCATCAAAGCCATGCACAAAGGAGAGGCTTCGGTCTTTTTTGCATTGGGCGGCAATTTCCTCTCTGCCACGCCCGATACTGAATTTACAGCAGAGGCGCTCCAACGCTGCACTCTCACGGTGCAGGTTTCTACAAAACTGAACCGCTCACACCTCATAACAGGTGAGGAAGCCCTTATCTTGCCTTGTCTAGGCCGAACGGAGCGCGACGTACAGCAAAGCGGTGAGCAATTTGTAAGTGTAGAAAACTCAATGGGTATAGTCCATGCCTCACGCGGAAATCTGCAGCCTGCCTCTGAGGATTTGATGTCTGAAACTGCCATTGTGTGTATGCTCGCACACACCACGCTCAAAGAGCGCTCCAACGTAAACTGGCTGGCCATGAGCGACAACTACGACCTCATTCGCGACCATATTGAGGGCTGTATTCTGGGCTTTGAAAATTTTAATAGCCGTGTCCGTGAAGAGGGCGGTTTTTATTTGCCAAACGGTGCGCGTATCAAAAAATTCAACAATGCTTTCGGTAAAGCACTTTTTACGGTCAATCTCATTCCCCAGAACACTCTGCCATCAGACCGCTTTTTAATGATGACTATTCGGACGCATGACCAATTTAATACCACCGTTTATGGCCTCGATGACCGATACAGAGGCATTTATAACGAAAGACGTGTTGTTTTGATGAACCCCGAAGACATGGCTGCCAAAGGCTTAACAACTAAAAGTATGGTGGATTTAACAAGCTTTTTTGAGGGCGAGGAGCGCTACGCACCATCTTTCTTGGTAGTGCCATTTAGCATTCCGCGTGGTTGCGTAGCCACTTATTTTCCGGAGGCCAATGTGCTCGTCCCTATCAACCAAATAGCAGACCGTAGCCATACACCTGTCTCCAAAGGCGTTGTGGTGGGTATCAAAGCCTCAAAGTATAGCCCAATTTAGTCTTATGATTACCTTTAAAAACGATGATATGAATGTTTTTTTTATGCCCAACAAATTGGGTTTAGATGAAGTTGTGCCAATCTAGCTTTGGGGCATAAAGTAGCTAGTCTTTCCTTCAAAAAGCACTAAGGCATTCGTTATGAATATATTAAACAAATGTTTTATCTTTAAAACCACTTAGGCTTTAGCACAATTTTGTCAAATAACTGGCAAAATCTCAAAGGCTTCTTACGGCCTCCCATGCCTCGCATCAGACAAAAGCGAATAGCTCAAAGGTTAGAGAGTGAGATTTTCTGTGCAATCATGTTTTGTATGAGAGTGTATCAGAGAAAAAGCCATTCGCTGGTTTAGATGAAAAAAGCCTGTTTTATTCATCTAAATTGGCCTTTTGCGAGGCTTAATTTTTTTGCTATGCCCTATGGTCGGAACTTTCAGCTCGCGCTTCAGTTCTGCATCAAGGCAAAAAGTAGAGAGAAAAAGCCAAAAAATCATGAGGGTGTTCCTAAAGCAGATAAATCATATCAATCAATTGAGGTGCTTGTTCTTGTGCAGGCTTTTTAAGGGATAACTAGCTAGTTCAATTAAGTTGTTGGTTTTAAGTATTTTAAAATTCTATCATTACCCAAAAGTAAATTTCTGTTCTCAAAGGCTAGTCATTTGAACTTTATTGTGAACAAGATGCCACTTTAGCCGCACTTTGGCAATAAGTCCCCTATAAATTTCTACCTTTTTTTTGAAAAGCGAGGCATCTCCTCTATTTTTGTATGCTCAAAAGCCTATCAACGCATTCTATGCCGCTTACAGACTCCCATGCAACTTTAGAAGCCCAAGAATGGCTTAAATTATATACAGAAAACAATCTGTTTCAGCACCTGAGGCATTGTATCGAGGCCAAAAAAGTAGGCCATTTAGCGCTTGTAGGCGCGCAAGGTGCGTTAGACTCAGTTATCTTGGCGGCGCTCTTTCAAGAAAAACCACGCACCATGCTGGCAGTCCTTGACGACCGCGAAGAAGCACAACACTTTTTTAACGACCTAAGAAACCTGCTAGGCGAGGACATGGCGCGGCGTGTGTTATTTTTCCCTATGTCCTACCGAGTGCCCTACAAGTTTGACCAAGTAGAGAATGCCAATGTCTTGCAACGCGCCGAAACGCTTAGCCATTTGCAAAATGCCAGTATAGAACCCAAATTTGTTATTTCTTACCCAGGTGCATTGACCGACCGCGTGATTAGCAAACGCTCTTTGGTGAGTCGTTCCTTCGGAATAAGTTTGGGCGAGAGTTTGGAAATGAATTTTCTTGAGGAAGTTATCCGAGATTTGGGTTTTGAAAAAGCTGATTTTGTCAATGAAGCTGGTCAGTATGCTATACGCGGAGGTATTGTGGATATTTTTTCGTTTTCTAGCGACCATCCTTACCGCATTGAATTTTTTGGTAATGAGGTAGAGAGTATTCGTGTTTTTAACCCCGATTCTCAGCTTTCACTTGCTAGATTACAGCGTCTTACTATTATTCCAAATATTCATGAAAGAATCAGTCAGGAAAAACGAGAGTCTTTTTTTGATTTCTTCCCAGAGGATACTATTGTTTGGCTAAAAGACTACCAAAATACGCTTGAGGTGGTCAGAAAGAGTTTTAAATATGCCGAAGAAGCCTTTGAGGATATTATGGCTATCAATAACAACACAAGGCTTGTATTAGAGCCCTCCGACCTCTTTGAAGATGCTGCCTCAATCAAACAGCAGATGGATAAGTTTCTGCAAATAGATTTTGGACAAGAAATCCGTAAAAGCAGTACGGCTGAAGAAAAGGGCAAGATAGTTTGGGAGAGCAAAGCACAGGGCTACTTCCAAAAAAACTTTGAAAAACTAGCCAAGAACCTTGATGATTACCAAGCCAAAGGTTATCGCTGCTTTGTTTGTTCGGATTATCCCAAACAGTTGGAGCGCCTGCAAATGATTTTTGATGAACTCAGCCCACACACAATTTTTGAGTCTTTGCACTTTTCGCTGCGGCAGGGCTTTATTGACCAGCAAAACCGCTTGCTATGCTATACAGACCACGAAATTTTTGAAAAAGCACACCGCTACCGCTCCCAAGAAAAATTCACAAAGTCCAAAGCCCTTACACTCAAAGAATTAAACAATTTACAGGTAGGCGACTACGTTACGCACATAGACCACGGTGTGGGGCGTTTTGCAGGCTTGCAGCAACTCACAATTGGCGAGAAAGAACAGGAGGCTATTCGGCTGATTTACAGAGATAACGACACTGTTTTGGTCAGTTTGCATAGCCTTCATAAGCTCGGTAAATATGCCAGCCAAGAGGGGGCTACTCCTACGCTAAGCAAGTTAGGGTCGCAGGAATGGTCTAACAAAAAGGCTTCTGCCAAAAAAGCAATTAAAGAAATTGGTTTTGAGCTCATTAAGCTCTATGCCAAGCGCCGCTCTGCACAAGGCTTTGCTTTTAGTCAGGATACTTATCTACAAGCGGCTTTAGAGTCTTCCTTTATTTACGAAGATACTCCCGACCAAGCCATTGCTACACAAGATGTTAAGCGGGATATGGAAAAAGCCTATCCCATGGATAGACTGATATGCGGCGACGTGGGTTTTGGTAAAACAGAAGTGGCTTTACGTGCTGCTTTTAAAGCCGTTACCGACAGTAAGCAAGTGGTGGTGCTTGTGCCTACTACCATTTTGGCGGCACAGCATTACCGTACATTTTCCGAGCGCTTCAAAAACTTGCCCTGCCGTGTGGATTACGTCAATCGCTTTCGCAGCACAAAAGATATTAAAAACATACAAGAAGAACTGACGCAAGGCAAAATTGATATTCTGATTGGCACCAATAAAGTCGTCGGCAAAGATTTTATTTTCAAAGACCTGGGACTCATCATCATTGACGAAGAACAAAAATTTGGCGTGAAGGTGAAAGACCGCCTCAAAGACCTGAAATTCAATGTGGATTGCCTTACCATGACGGCTACGCCTATTCCACGCACTTTGCAGTTTTCTCTGATGGGTGCACGCGACCTTTCTGTTATGCACACACCGCCCTCAAACCGACACCCTGTGCGTACAGAAGTGCATACCTTGGACTATAACCTCATTCGCGATGCAGTCAGCCAGGAACTAAAGCGCGGGGGACAAGTTTTTTTCGTGCATAACCGCGTTTATGACATCGAGCAGGTTGCTGATATTATTTTACAACTCGTACCCGATGCTAAAGTAGCGGTGGCGCATGGGCAAATGAAGGAAACCAAACTAGAGGAAACAATGCTGGCTTTTTTGGACAATAAACTGGACGTTCTGGTGAGTACAAACATTATTGAGGCTGGTTTGGACATTCCGAATGCGAACACCATTCTCATCAACCATGCGCATAATTTTGGGCTTTCAGACCTGCACCAAATGCGTGGGCGTGTGGGGCGCTCTAACACTAAGGCCTTCTGCTACTTACTGGTGCCGAGCATGATGACGTTGCCAGCAGATGCACGCAAACGCCTCAAAGCCCTTGAGGAATTTTCTGAGCTCGGCGATGGATTTAAAATTGCGATGCGGGACTTGGACATACGCGGTGCAGGCAATCTGTTAGGTGCAGAGCAAAGTGGTTTTGTAACAGATTTGGGCTTTGAAACCTACCATAAAATTCTGGACGAGGCGCTTGAAGAACTCCGCGAAAACGAATTCAAAGAACTTTTTATGCCGGCTGCTGCCCAAATTGAGAAGAAAGTAAAAGCAGACTGCATCATAGAAACAGATTTACAACTCCTTATCCCAGAGGGCTATATCCCAAATATTTCGGAGCGTCTGGCGCTTTACATTCAGGCCGATAAACTCAAAAATACTGAAGAACTCAATAAATTCTCCTCTGAACTCATAGACCGCTTCGGCAAAATGCCGCCCGAGGTGATAGAACTCCTTAAAACAGTGGAGCTGAGGTGGCTTGGTAGCGAACTCGGCTTTATGAAACTGACACTCAAGGGCGGCACGCTCAAAGCACAATGCCTAAAATCGGAGGCTTATTTTCAGTCCACTTCTTTTGGCTATATCCTAAACTATGTAAAGCGCAAGCCCCAACGCGCCCAGCTCAAAGAAGCTCAGAAAAGTCTTTTTTTTAGTGTAGAACGCGTTACGAGCGTGGAGGGCGCACTTACTCTGCTCAAAAACTTGAAAGTGGAAGACTAGACTGACATTTGACTGGAACATTGTCAAAAACTTGTCGCTGTATTCCGCAAAATATTTTCGCGGCTAAGTGTAAAACAAGACGGTTGTGGTAGCAGATAAGCAACTTTTTTCTAAACCAGGCGTTAAAATCCTATCTATTAAAAGCATTGCTTTCTATAATGCTATCCTGAGGCTGCCCCAAGCCCTATTTTGAACGAAGTAGTACTACGCTTTCATTGCTCTAGTGCCATTTTTTGCGGTTTTATATATCCCAAAACGCAAATATCTTGAGCATTTACTTCAAACAATTTATTGCGCTTTATGACCATTATTTCAGTTCAAGAACTCTCGCATTCTTTTGGGCGCGAAAGCCAAATTCTCAATAACATCAATTTAAGCGTTCCAGAAGGAAGCATATACGGTTTTCTGGGCGCAAATGGTGCTGGTAAGTCCACCACTCTGAAGCTAATTTTGGGGCTTCTGAGAACCCAAGCAGGCCATATCCATATTTTTGGCACACCTTTCTACAAAAATAGATTGCGAACCCTGAGCAGAATAGGTTCTTTTATTGAAAATCCATCTTTTTATGACAATCTGACAGCCAGAGAAAATTTGCTCATTCAACAAAAAATCTACGCGTGTCCTTTGAAAAATATTGACGAAGTACTAGAACTTGTGGGGCTTAGCCAAACCAAAGGCAAACTAGCAAAAAGTTTTTCATTGGGTATGAAACAGCGTTTGGGCATTGCTATTGCGTTTTTACATAAACCAGACTTGCTCATTTTGGACGAACCCACCAACGGCCTAGACCCAAACGGCATGATTGAAATGAGAGAACTTCTCAAAAGTATTAATCAAATCTTTAAAACGACTATCCTAATTTCAAGCCACTTACTTTCTGAAATAGAAAAACTTGCCACGCACATTGGAATCATACACCGAGGACAAATGTGTTTTGAAGGCACAATAAGCGCACTCATGCAGAAAAATGTTGCTTACAAAAAGCTAAGTATATGCACTAGCAACAATGAAAATGCGCAAAGACTTCTGCCTTATGCCGAAATTCATGATACCGCACTGGTGGTAAGCATTCGGCAGGAACAAGACATAGCACGTACTTTTGAGATTTTAGCCCAAAATCATATTCAGGTGCTAGACATAGACACCGAGAAGACAAATCTAGAGGATATTTTTATGAACTTTGTAAACCAATAAACCATGACTTTTCCGAGAAGCATACAAGCCGAATGGCTCAAAACAAAGCGAAGCGCAGTCTTATGGCTAGTCTTGGTAGGTGGCTGCTTTATTCCGAGCATCGTGCTGGCGGCGCGCCTTCTAAAAAAAAGCCAAACCGTACTAGGCAACAGCACAGACACCGCTTGGGAAATCGTCTTCAACCAATGTTGGCAGTATATGTCGGTTTTTTTGTTACCAATCGGCATCACGTTGGCTTGTAGCCTGATTGCACAAATTGAGTTCCGAAACAATACTTGGAAGCAACTCTTAACTACGCCTCAGAGCCTGACCACCATTTTTTTTGCCAAATGTACGCTCGTTATCGGCCTGATGCTTCTCTTCTTTTTGGTTTTTAATATGGGCATTAGTCTAACAGCCATTTTACCCTCGATGCTGATGAGCGACATTCCCTGGCCAAAGCAACCTTTTCCGCTTCAGTTTTTGCTGGAAAGTAACGCTAATTATTTTGTAAACTGCCTACCCATTTTAGCCATCCAATATTGGTTGAGCCTGCACATTCGTAATTTTGTCATTCCAATAGCCATAGGTTTTGCCTTGTTGCTGGCTTCACTGATGGCTATGAATACTGAATATGGCTATTATCTGCCTTACTGCTATAGTTCTATGAAGTTTTTGACGGCGGACAACAAAATAAATCCGAATGCCAACATCAAATTGTGGGCATTGGCTTATTTCATCTTTTTTACAAGTGTAAACTATTTTCATTTCATTTCTAAAACAGAAGGCTCATGGGCACAATTTTTTCGCAAGAAGCAGAATGCCGCCATTTTGGGTTCATTGCTTCTTTTGGGCGTTTTAGGGTTTTGGTATTTAACACCTGCCTCTGCCAGAAACTTAGGCAGCAGCCCTCGCGAAGTGGCGCTTAGAATTAAAACTGTAGAAGAAAATATGGGTTTTTTGAAGTACAAAGTAGCCCATAAAACATTGACCTCTGTAGAAGAACGCATGAAACACTACAACATCAAGGGGGCGAGCATTGCAGTTATTCATAACTACAAAATTGAATGGGTGAAGCATTACGGCTGGGCTAATGCTGAAAACAAAGTGCCAGTGAGCGCAGAAACGCTCTTTCAGCCTGGTTCTATTAGTAAAAGTGTGAATGCCGTTGCTTTTATGAAATTACATGAGCAAAAAAAGATTAATCTTTTTTGCGACATTAACAACTATCTCAAAACGTGGAAGTTCACTTATACAGACAGCATCAGCAAAGGAAAAAAAATTACACTGGCGCAACTCCTAAGCCACTCAGCCGGACTAAATATTCATGGTTTTGGCTTTAGAGGCCATTCCCGAACAGACACACTGCCAACCATTGCGCAGATATTGAACGGTGAAAAACCCTCCATGACTACCAAGATAAAGTCCATTGCAGAGCCTGGTAAGCAATTCCTCTATTCGGGAGGCGGCACTATGGTTTCGCAACAACTCTTGATGGATTTCACACAACAAGATTATGCAGCCTATATGCAACAAAATGTATTGTGGCCGATGGGAATGACCAACAGTTTTTTTACGCAGCCTCCGCCTCAGAATTTGGCACACCGCCTCGCTACTGGTTACACCATGATAGACAATGATAATGCAGTGCAAGGTGGCTATTCTGTTCAACCACAGCAGGCAGCCGCAGGGCTTTGGACGAATGCTACCGACCTCGCCAACTTTATCATCACGATTCAGAAAGCACTGGCCAACACAAGCCCGTTTTTGAGCGCCAATACAGCAGAGTTGATGCTAACACCATACAATGATGGCTCAACTTCTATGGGTTTTTTCGTTGAGGAAAGAAATGGAGAAAAGTATTTTCAGCACGGTGCGGGCAACCCAGGCTTTGCAGGCAAATACATGGGTAGCTTAGAAAATGGCGACGGTGTGGTTGTGCTTGTAAACAGCGATGACGACCCCGCATTTCTGGAAGAGGTCATTGTGGCAGTCGCGCAAGCCTATGAGTGGCCAGGTTTTGATAAGCCCAAACCAGCAGAGATTGTTCAAACAATAGAAATAGCTCCTGCTGACTTTGAAAAAATGCGTGGAGCTTATGAAATCCATCAGGGTATCACGCTCATTGACACGCTCAGAGGCAGCTACCGCTACTATGCAATGGGCAAATCTATGCCCATGTACTTTACAAGCGCAAGCAGCTTTGTTAATTTGGAAGCCTTATCCGAAAAACGCTTTGTTTTTGACGCACAAAAAAATGTGCTTGGTTTTGAGCTAAATGTTGGCAATCAGATTCGTAAAGCCCAAAAACTGAAAGCATATTGTCCTAACCAAAGCACTTTGCGTCAATACCTAGGGCAGTATGCGCTCAGTCAGGGTGAAATTGACAGCGTGTATTTAAAGCAGGACAGGCTCTATCTCTACTCCGAAAATGTTATTGCTGATAGAGAATTAAAGTTTTTGAATGACACTGATTTTTATATGGACGACGGCAACATTTATCGTTTTGTGTCTGATGACAAGCAAATGGTAAAAGGCATTACGGGGAAGTACAATCCTAACCAGACCTTGATTATCAGGAAGATTTGATAGACTCGAGGGCTTTAGCTACTTTGTTATTCTATAAAAGGTTTTTGCGTATGGCTTTCAAAAGCTGCGAACACAGGAAATAAATAAATGGTTTAATATTTGCTCTTCTGCTTTTATTACTCTAAAATTGCATGGTTCGTTCGTTTTAACCATTTACAGACTACTATATTCTCTATGAAAGCACTTTCTCATTTTGTTTCCAGTCCTTCAGAGGCCATCAAACGCTTGTATGCAGTTCGCAAGGAAAAATTTGAGCCTACTTTGGCAGTTGTGTTCAGTTCCATCAGTGTAGACTACACAGGCATTGTTAAAGCCTTGCGCGCAGAGAGCATAGATGTTTTTGGCTGCACAACGGCAGGCGAGATAGCAAATGCAGAAGTTCAGGAGCAATCAGCAGCCATCATGTTTATGGATATGCCCAGAGCACATTACAAACTGCTTAGTAGTGAGTTTGAAGTAAGCCCTGGCAGTTTAGAGAACGCTGCCGCGGGTTTAGGTTCGGTCATAGACAAACTCTTTGAGAAAAGTTTTGTGCTTTTGAATATTTCGGGGCTAGGAGTTGACGGCGAAGAGGCGGTGCGTGGGCTTAGAAAAAATGCGGCAAAGGCAGAAGTACTTGGCGGTTTGGCTGGTGATGATTTTGCAATGAAAACAACCTATATTTTTGCCAATGACCTGATAACCCCCAAAGGCATTGCCGCATTGGTTTTGGATAAAGCGCGCTTCCAAACAGCAGACATGGCTACGAGCGGCTGGAAGGCTGTTGGCGTAGAGAAGACCATCACAAAGTCTGAAGGAAACATTGTTTATGAAATTGACAATGAGCCTGCTATTGATGTTTTTGTTAAATATTTTAAGCTCCCACAGGATATTTCTAGCGAAGAAATTGTGCTGCAAATAGGTGTAAAATTCCCCTTGCACCTCATACGCCCCGACAAATCAACGGTACTTCGCGCTCCTCTGCTCGGCAATGTAGAGAATCGTTCTCTTATTTTTGCTGGCTCTGTCCCACAAGGCTCAAAAGTGCGTTTTGCAGTAGCTCCAGATTTAGACATAGTGAGCCAAACCATTGCGGATTTATCCACCCTCAAGCCCAATATGCCAGAAGCTGACGCACTCCTGATGTATTCATGTAAAGCGCGCCACGCCACACTCGGGCCGCTTATTGAGCAAGAAGTAGCCGGCTCGCAAGAAATTTGGGGCAACGCACCCTTGGTGGGCTTTTTCTCTTACGGGGAATTTGGTACGCAGAAAAACTCTTCTTTGGACTTTCATAACGAAACCTGCTGCTTGGTGGCTATTAAAGAAATTACAGACTGATGAAAGAACAGTTTTTATTCTTAAAAAAGCTGATTTCTGATAGTCTGGAACAAAACGACACCGCTGAGCAAGCACTCAAGTATCTGAATGCCATACAAAAAGAAATGGCTTTGATGGATTTTAAATACAACAGATTGGTTTCAGAAAAATCAATCCTTGCTAACTTTTTGGAACAAACCAGTAGGGATTATGAAGATAAAATCCTGGAACTGGCGCAAGCCCGCGATGCTGCTGAAACTTCACTCACAAAAATTAATGCCAGCTTGGCTTATGCAAAACGCATACAGAAAGCTGTTTTAGGACATACCGCACAGGTTAAAACCCTCTTTCCTAACTCATTTGTCATTTATAAGCCCAGAGATGTCATTAGCGGAGACTTTTTCTGGACTACCCATCTAAAAAATGCACCTTTTGTCCCTCAAAAAGGTTTTGATAGCAGTTCATTGAAGGTAATCATTGTCGCAGATTGCACGGGGCATGGAGTTTCGGGGGCTTTTTTAACGCTGATAGGTATTACGCACATCAACGACATCATCAAAGCAAAAGATATTCATCAGCCACATCTTATCCTCCAAGAACTGGACGCGCTTGTTTCTATCAGTTTGCACGAAAACAACACCAACGACCAAGTGCGCGACGGTATGGATATTGGTGTAATGGTTTTTGATGAGATACACAAAAAACTCTATTTTGCTGGCGCAAAGCAGAGTTTGTACGTCCTCAGAGAAAAAGAGCTTATACGCATACAAGGTAATAATTATACCATAGATGGCCGAACGAACCTACAAGCCACCACAAAAAAATTTGATTTGCATTGTATGGACTTTTACCCAAACGACGTGCTCTATATGTACACAGATGGCGCACAAGACCAGTTTGGCGGTTACGACGACAAGGGCCAGTCGCATAAACTAACCTCAAGAAAATTCAAGAACTTACTCTTGGAAACCCAGAGCAAAGACTTGGAAGACCAAAAGAAATGCTTACAGGAGGAGCTCCAGAAATGGCGCGGCACACTGGCTCAAACCGATGATGTCTTGATAATCGGTATGCGTATAGAACAATAATATGCACTATATTTGTGCTCTTGTTCACGCTCAATCATAGCCCGATGCGTTTTCTTAATGCTCTAAACCCACAAAAGTACCTTCACATCTGCTTTTTTATCGCAACGCTCACTTTTTGCTTTGCAGATGCTTATGCGCAAAATATGCGTTTGGATACCGCAAAGGCAGCTAGCTTCTACCAGAAAGGTCGTCATTTTTTAAGCAAAAGACCAGACAGCGCAGCGTTTTTTTTACAAACAGCTGCCGAAATTTACACCGGCTACAGGCTAGACCGTGAGGGAGGAAATGCCCATTACCATCTCGGTTTGGCGCATCAATTTATGCGCAATAGCCAAGAAGCCCTCGATTGTTTTATGAAATCGTTGGCGCAGTACGGCAGGTTTTATGGCGAACAAGACCCCGAAGTGGCAAATGCTTACAACAGCGTAGGCAATGCGCAAAAAGAACTGGGTTTGTATGACAATGCCCTTTTAAGCTACCAGAAAGCCTTAGAGATACGTAAAAATTTCTTTGACCCTCAGCACCCCAAAGTGGCGAGTGTTTTTAACAATATTGGCAACATTCTGAGTATGCAGCGCAAATACAACGAGGCTATTGCCGAATATCAGGCCGCAGTTACTATTCTAGAAGCCCAAACCAAACTCAAAGATGCCGAACTGGTACTTTGTTATAGCAACTTGGCGCTTACCTACCTCAAAGTGTTGGACTACCGCAATGCAGAACTACAATACAACAAGTTACTTTTGTTTCAGAAAAAACTCTCGGGCTTACAAAGCCTGCCTACTGCTGATGCTTACGACCAACTTGGTCATTTTTATAGCCAACGTTTCAACTACAAAAATGCCTTGATTTATTTTGATAGTGCCTACCAAATACGGCGGAGTCTCGAGCAGATGGGGCGAATGACGCTCACCACTTCCTATACCAACTTAGGCATCACGCACCTGAATTTGGAAGCCTATAAAAAAGCCAAGAGTTTTTTTGACAAAGCCGATGTGCTCAACAAAACGCTTAGACCTCAGGATTTATCCGCCCAGTATGCTGACCTCTTGAACTATGCTAATTTTTATCAAGTCATGCAAGACTATAAAAAAGCGCTTGATTATTACGATAAGATATTAAACCTTTTTTTGACAAAAAACCCCTCACGCCTCAACGACATTTCGTTTATTTATCTTAACATGGCCAGCTTAGCCTATCAGGACAAAGACTACAGCAAGAGTTTGCAGTATAGCGAGCGAGCATTGTCTTTTGTGCGGCCCAATTTTGAGATAAATGCGCTCAGCATCGCTGACATCTTGGTCGTAAAGGGCACAGCTCTCATGGACTTTGGTCTTCTGGACTCTGCCAGCTTGGTACTGGGCGAAGCCGAGGCTATTATGGCTGCCAAGCTAGACCCCACGCACGACAAGCGCTTGCAGCTAGAGGTACTTTCTGCCCAATTACTCCTAGCACAAAAGCTGCCTGTAAAATGCCTAAAAAAACTAGAAGATGCTTTTGAAAGGTGCGTTAAGCAAGATTTATGGGCGCAAAATTCACAACAAGTGCCAAACCAAATTTTTGTGTACGACCTCCTCACGCTTTGCTACCGCGCCATCGTTCAGCAAACAGACACTAAAGACAAAAACGAAGAGATAAATCTTTGGAATAGCCGTAAAGTTCAGATTTATAACAAGCTGCAAATATTACACCAAGCAAATTCCTATTGGGCTACTTCTATACAAAAAGCCAGATTCGCTGACCAACGCACGCAAACTGAGCAACTTTTGAACACATTCCTCAAATGAGAATATTGCACCTCAACACCTATGACCGTGCAGGCGGTGCGGAGCAGTTTGCATACGACCTCACGCATTTTACACCGTTTGAAAATATGCTGGGCGTAAAGCGTAAACAAACCCCCTCCCAAAAAACCTTTGCTATTCCGCGTAATTCGCTTTCTTATATCCAAGAGTACAGCGACAAAGCATTTTATCGCCTATTCAAACGGACTCTATTGGCTGATTTGGGTGTAAAAATACCGATACATGGCACAGCCAAGCACCTGCTCAAAAGCACGCACTACGCGCAGGCTGATGTGGTGAATTGCCACAATCTTCATTTTGATTTTTTTGATTTACAGACCTTACCCCTCATTGCCCAAGAAAAGCCTTTGGTGTGGTCTTTACACGATTTATGGAGCGTTACAGGGGGCGAAACCTACACGTTTGAAAACGAAAACTTCAAAAGAGGTCTGCCAAACACCCCCTATCACAACTTGCACCCCTTGCTACACCCTCTCATAGACCGCAGAGCACAATACATGAAAGCAAAAAAAGCTATTTACGAGCAGTTGAGTGAAAAATTGGTGCTTGTTGTCCCTTGCAAATGGTTAGGCCAAAACATTAGGGCAGGCGCTATCATGTCCTCTAAAGTGCGTATTGTGCAAATCAATTATGGAATAGATACGAAATTAGTCCGCAATGAAGAGAAAAGGGATTGGGCTAAACCTCGCGTTTTGTTTATCAATACGCACAACCCCTTCAAGGGAGCATGGCTAGTCAAAAAAATAATGAGCAGGCTTAAAGGTGATTTTGAATGGCACGTTATAGGCGAAGCTCTGCCAGAACTCCCTGAAGCCAAGCATTTGCCGCGCATACAAAACGACCGCAAGGCTCTCAACGCTCTTTATAACAGCATAGACGTAATGATTTTTCCATCAGAAGCCGAAAATTCACCACTAACTACTATGGAGGCCATGACGGCAGGCGTTTGTGTGGTAGGTTCTTCAACGGGTGGCATTCCAGAGCAACTGGGCGAGACAGGCCATATTTTTCAGAGGTCAGACCCAGAAGATTTGTTGCGTATCCTGCAAAATGTTTTGGCACAGCCTCTCAGCAATATCAGGGATTTGGGCAGGCAGGCACAAAAGCGTGCTGAGCGTGTTTTTAGCCTGACTCGCCTCAACGCAGATTATGGCAATTTGTATCAGCAACTGCTTCAGGAACGCCAAGAAGGATATTTTAACTTAGTTAAAAATGAATTCTAAACCACAAAAAAATATTTTATGGGCATTTTTGCTGCTATTGTTGGTGTGTATGCAAGCAAATGCGCAGAGCTGGGTGGGTGTGTCTGCTTCACCTCTAATTTGTACCTTGAGCGGGCGCGACGTTTCAGCGGAAGTCCGTTACAGAGCGGCTGGCGAGTTTAACATTTACTGGGAACAAACCTTGGGCGAAAACACGGTATTGAGTACCAAAATGGGTTATTGGTTGCGTGGCGCACAAAACGAGCAGAGGAATCGTGTTTCTGTACATCTTTGTGGGCTCTCTTCAGGTATAAACTACCTATTGGCGGGTAACTATAGTCGCTTTTATCTGGGTGCGGGCTTGGGGGCTGCCGTCAAGATTCAGGCTTTTTCAGATAAAACAAACATCAGCTATGCCTACAAACGCTGGGATTGGAGTGCTCATACCAGCTTGGGTTGGCGCAAAACATGGGTGCGCGGAGCAATTTTTAATGCCGAGCTGCGCTATAGCCGAAGCCTACGAACTGTCTCAGCGCTTTTGCCTTCACCACCACCCTTGCCCAACAAAGCCAAACCGTTTCTGGTTTACTACACAGCTATTGGCTTTCAGGTGAGCGTGGCGTGGCCCTTAGGCGGCTATTGAATTCAACTCTTTGACTCACAATTTTTCAGCCAATAACTTACCCTTTTTGATACAGTCTGAAACAGAAGGGCCGCCATGCCAGTTCGCACAAACCAACAAACCCTTGCTAGTAAGTAGATTAACAGCATTTTCTACATCATTCATCACTGCCGTATATTGCGGAATAGCCTCTGGCCAAAAAGTATGATGTTGATAAACTGGCTCTAGCTTAGCCTTGTAGTGGTGAGTTAGTTCAGCTAAAACCCTCTTTTTAACCTCTGGTGCGCTCAAATGCCCATATTCGGCCTGCTGCATACCCCCTACAAAAGATGTAAAAAGCCACTGGGCCGGCGCAGAAGACTTTGGAAAAACAGCGCTCGTCCAAATAGTTCCTGAAGAAAACAAACCCTCGTTGGCAGGGTGCAGCACGCCAAAACCTTTAGGCAAAGCAGAAAAAGCCGTTTTTTCAAAGCTCGTATGCACAACGTGCATTTGCGCATAAGTGATGCGTTTCAGGATAGATGCTACATCGGCAAGTTCACTTTTAGGCAATATCTCCGCTATTTGTTTTGCGGGTGCTGCCAATATAAGCGTTTCTGCTGTATACTCTTGTGTTGGTGTATGCACACACCAGGCACCCTGCTGCCCGCTGATACGTGTAACAGGCGAGTTATAAACTACCTCAAGGGTTTGTGCAATGGTTTGGGGCAGTTGCTGCATACCTTTAGCAAAATTCAGAGAGGTCTTTCTGGTCAGTGCATGGCTTTTAACCAAACCACGAATGACAGAACCGTGTTCTGCTTCCATTTGCAATAGGCTAGGAAAGGTGTATTTTAGCAAAAGCTCGTCAGGATTGCCCGCATAAATACCACCCACAAAGGGTTTTACGGCGTACTCAAGCACTTCCCGATTAAAACGTCTCAGAAAAAATGCACTAATTGTTTCGTTCTCAATTTTTTCTGCTTTTCGGAAAGGCTCTTTGGCGAGAAGAAGTTTGGTACTCAAAGAGAAAAAGTTATTTTTGAGTAAATCCATCGGATTGGACGGCAGCCCGCGGATTTGTCCATTTTTATAAATAAAACGCGATTTGCTGACTTCTGAGGCGTGTTCTAAGTCTGCATCGAGACCCAATTCTCTTAGCCAAGCGAGGAGGTCTGCATCTGCCAAAATAGAATTTGGTCCCAACTCCAAACGCAAATTTTGTTGTTGCAAGGTCTGTAATAAACCGCCAGCCTGCTGCGAAGCCTCTAAAACAAGTACCTTTTTGCCTTTCTGCTTTAGATGCCATGCTGCTGTGAGTCCGCTTATACCCGCACCAATAACAATTATCATTTATATTTGAGTTTTGTGCTAGTCTATTCCTCCAATTATGTTCATGCTATCAAGTGCTGCACTATCAACTTTAGGGTAGTAGGTAGGACATACGTAAGGTTTTTTGATTTCTACATTGCATGCCCTAAAAGGCCCTTTAGTTATACCGAGTGAGGCATCTTCATAAATTTTTTCCATAAAAAGGCCAAAAATAGGCAGAGCAGCCTTAGAGCCTTCGCCCAAATCAGAGGTTCGGAAGTGTATGCTATTATCGTCGCCACCTACCCATACGCCCGTAACAAGGTCTTTGGTTACTCCCATAAACCATGCGTCGGCGTGATTTGAGGATGTGCCTGTTTTGCCGCCTATGTCGTTGTTATTACCCATAAGCCTATAAGAATACAAACGTCCTGAAGTACCCATAGGCTCTTGTATGCTGCCTTTTAGCATATATAGCATGAGCCAAGCAGATTCTTCTGAAAGGGCTTTTTTGCGCTTAGGGTTAAAGCGCTTAATGACTTTTCCGTCGCGGTTGGTAATGTGTGTAATGAAGGTAGGCTCTGTCCAAAAGCCTTCATTGACAAAACTAGAATAAGCGCCCACCATTTCGTGCAGCGTTACCTCACTAGAACCCAGACCAATGGAAGGCACAATAGCCAACTTGCTCGTAATGCCCATTTTCTGGGCATATTTAGCGACTGTCTCCCAGCCTATCAACTCCGTAAGCCGAGCGGTTACTGTATTGATGGAGCGCCCCATCGCATGGCGCAAGGTCATATTCATTCCTGTAAAGTTCCAATCGGCATTGTGCGGGTTCCAAACTTTATTTTCGCCGTTTTCTACGTAACGTATGGTGGTGTAAGCGTCTTGAATGCGGCTACAAGGCGTATAACCCATGGAGTCTATGGCAGCTGCATAAACAAAAGGCTTGAAGGTAGAGCCAGGCTGCCTTCGGGACTGTTTGACATGGTCATACTTAAAAAATTTATGCTCTATGCCACCCACCCAGGCTTTGATATGCCCAGTGTGTGGGTCCATACTCATTACACTGGCCTGCATAAAGTGCTTGTAGTACTTCAGCGAGTCCATAGGGCTAAGAATAGTGTCGCGCTCACCCACCCAGGAAAACACTTTCATAGGGCGCGGCGTGTTCAGAATTATTGCAATAGAATCGGGCGTTTTTTTATAGCGTTGTTTTAGATATTTGTAATAAGCCGTTTTTTTGATGTTGTTTTCCAAATAGTTGGGTAGTTCTTGTCCTTTGCTATCTCGCCAAGGGTTTTGACCTCGCCAATGCGCAAAAAATTTCTTTTGAAGTGGCCTCATGTGTTCACGCATGGCATCTTCGGCGTGCTGCTGTATACGAGAATCTATGGTTGTATAAATCCGAAGGCCGTCTGAATACAAATCTAAATTGTTTTCTTTGCACCATTTGCGCAAATAACTTGTCATGGCGCTGGTATAATAAGTGCCGGTGGCTTCAATGGTAGGTTCTTCGTAAATATTGAGCTTAATGGGCAGCGCTACATAACGATTGTACTCTGCATTAGTCAGAAAGCTATACTTGTTCATTTGACTCAGCACTTCATTGCGCCTTTTTAGCGCATTTTTAGGTTTTCTTATGGGATTATAGAGGCTTGTGGCCTTTAGTACGCCCACCAAAAGAGCAGCATCTTCCAAGCTCAAACTGTCAGGCGAGGCGCTGAAAAAGAATTTGGCTGCCGTTTTAACACCCGCCGTGTTGTTACCAAACTCTACGGTGTTAAAGTACATGGTAATTATCTCTTCTTTGGTGTAAGAGCGCTCCAAGTTAATTGCCGTAATCCATTCTTTAGTCTTATAGATAAGCATTTTGAAGCCAGGTATATCGGCCAAAAGCCCCTGAGAGGCAGAATCTCTGGTATTGAAGAGGTTTTTAGCAAGCTGTTGTGTAATCGTGCTTCCTCCTCTGTTTTTCCCTCTAAGAATATACCAAGGAATCGATACAAGGGCTTTTAAATCTACGCCCGCATGGTCATAGAAACGAATATCCTCGGTAGCTACTAAGGCGTTTATGAGGTGTGGTGAAAGTTTTTCGTAGGTGGTGGGGGCATGGTTTTCTCGGTAGTAACGGCCAATAAGGACGCTATCTGATGTATAAAGCTCAGAAGCCAGCGGTACTTTGGGGTTCTCTAAAACGGTGATGGAAGGAATTGAACCGAATAGGTATAAAAAATTATACTCTACTGCTTTGAAATAGATAAAAAAAGCGATAAAAAAAGATACGAAAAAACACCACAACAATTTGACTGCTCTCAAATAGGTCATGGTTGTAAAAAATAACTTTATGCGCTCTCTTAATTTGGGCTTAATAGGGTTGTCTGCTGATTCTGTACGCACACTAGTCCTGTATTTTGAGAATCGTGTTTATTTGTGTCAAGTATTTTCAAAGCCAATAAGTGGCCTAGATTATTTATGTGTGCAAAAATACAATATTTTTCGCATTATCAAAGTTTTTTTAGATAAAACCTATAAAAAATGCCTAAAGAAGCAAGTTTGGGCAGCGCTGTGTTTGAGGCGCATTCAACTGGCCTGGCAACTCTTTTTTTAACTTTTTTTGTAGATTTTTCGCAAAAGCATGGCGCGTTTTTTGTTGAAACATCTTTCCAATAGGCTCGTTAAAGAGATATAAACACACACTTTTGTCATTCTATTGCTAACTAAAACAATGAACTACTATCTAATTGTTGGCCTGGTAGCGCTGGCGGGTCTGCTCGCTCTTAGCTTCCCTGCCTATTATTACTTCAATCCTAAAAGTGTACCGACTTGTTTCTCTGTTGCCAACTATCACAGCGCGGTGGCCTATATGAAATGGAAAAAAAACACTTCCAAAATAGGCAAGGTATTAGTCAATGATTATGAAGTGCGTCTTGAGGATAATGAACATATTGTATTTCTCAAAAAAGAATGGCCTGTTTTTAAGGTAAGTGAGCATGGTATAATGCTCCTACCTATTTATCAGACAAAAAGGCTTAGAAAACGCTGTGAGACTTCTTTTTGCAGTTTGGTCAAGTTTGCTAAGAATAGAGGTTATTAAAAGCACAAGTAACTTTGTATATTTCAATTAAAAACCCACTCACTATGAGCAATTTAATAAAAAAAGCATTTCTACTAAAACTGGTTTTCATGACAAGCGCTTTGATAGTTAGCGTGATACCCGCTCATGCACAAGAGTATGCCGAAATCAGTTTTACGGAAGTTAGCCACGATTTTGGCTCGGTACGCGAAGGCCGTATTGTAGAAAAAATATTTACATACACGAACACAGGCAATACACCCTTGCTGCTGAGCGGGGTGCGCACTACCTGCGGTTGCACGGCGCTAGAGTGGCCTAAAACACCGTTGAAGCCTAATGCAACCGCGCAGATTAAAGTGAGTTTTGATACCAAAGGCAAAATTGGTAAGCAGAATAAGTCTGTTACTGTTCTTTCCAATGGTCTGACTCCTTCTGTTCGCCTTGCGCTTATGGGTATGGTGCTGCCTGATGAGTAAAGACTTTCAAGATACTTCACAAAACAAGCTGCTGTTTTATAACAAATTATTCAAAAAAAGCATAACTTTGGGAGTTAAATGTAAGCCATACCGTGGTCTTGCTTTCACTTTGTGTCCAAATAATTCTTGAACGCCGAAAACAGCAACATAGAACCCACTTCAAACGCAGTATCTGCGCCTCAAAAAGCAACTCCTGGTAAATTTAAAAAAGCGATACAGTTCGTTTTGAACGTTTTGCATTTTAAATTTGTGGTGGTGCTCAGGGTGTCTATTGTCTTATGCTGCTTGGCTTTTTTCTTGCTTAGCAATCTTTTTCAGAGTTTCTTGGCGCATCAGGCTACCCAGTATCTGAATGACAGAGGTCAGTTCAAATACAAGATTGAATATCTAGGTTTGGACTTAGACGGTAACTTGCAGCTCGGCAATGTGGAGGTGCGCGACCGCAAAGGCCGCCAGATGATTGTGGCCAAATCCTTAAATGCTGACCTAGATTTTACAGCTTTATTGATTGGAAAAGGACTCAAACTCAAAAAAATTGTTCTGGGCGAGGGCGGGCTGAATATGGTAGCCGAAAAAGATTCAAAGAAGTTTAATATCAATGAATTGACTAGCGACCTCTATAAAGCACTTGGCTACAAACCGCCCAAAAGTACCAAGCGATTTTATTATCAAATTCCACAAATAGAGCTAAGAAACGCATTTTATAGTTATCATGACCCCAGCCGCGACTCGCTGCCGAAAGAAATGTTTGATTATTCGCATTTCAGGCTAGACAGTCTCTACGGCGTTATCACGAATTTGGAGCTCATGACAGACACCGTGCAGTTCCAGATGGATAAAGTAAGAACATTAGACCCCCAGAGTCAGTTTAAAATTGATTATTTGAGCGGTTTTTTTAGGTATTGCAACAAGAGCATGGCTTTGGGGAATTTTCTGCTCCGAACACCCAAAAGTATATTGCGGGACTCTGTTATTTTTTTGTATGATAGCCCCAAAGCCTTTTCCAACTTTAATAAGAACGTACAAATTGTGGCATTTTTAGATTCCTCGGTTGTTGAGTCCAAAGAGCTAATTTGTTTTGCGCCAAGCCTCAAACAATACGACGAGCGTATTCTTATTAGCGCGCAGGTCAATGGGACAGTAGAAAAACTAAACATTACAAAGGCTAGAATCAAACTAAAGGATACGGAGATGGCCGTCCGAGAGGTACGTCTGGAAGGTCTGCCCGATATTAAGAATACCAATATTGCGCTGAAGGTAGAAAATGCTGCCCTCAAGTTTGAAGACCTCAAAGACTATATGCCCGAAAGCATTTTGCCTTACCTCACACGGCTCGGTAATATTACTTTTGACGGTGAGTTTGGTGGCAAACTGGACAATTTTAAAACCAAAGGTAACTTTAATACCAACCTGGGCGTGTTGCAGGCCGACGGCAGCCTAGACGTAAAAAAGCAGATTTATGATGGTTTTGTGGCAGCCCTGGATTTTGACTTTTCTAAGCTCTTGCAAAACCCATTGGTAGGCAAAGCGTCTTTCAATGGGCAGATTAAAGGACAGGGGTTTTCTGCCGAAACAGCGGATTTTGCCTTGGATATGGTCATTGACCATGCTAAAATACAGCAATATGACTATCAGAATGGTATTATAAAAGGCAACTTTAAGAACAAGGCCTTTAACGGTACTACAGAAATCCACGACCCGAACCTGAACTTTGTAGCACAGGTGGAAGCCGATTTGAAAGATACTTTTTTTATTGTAAACGCTGAACTCGCGCACCTTAACCTCAAAGGCTTGGGCTTTGTGCAGACTGAATTTACAGCCCAATCTACCATTAACGCACAGTTTAGTGGCTTAGACCCTGACCATCTGCTTGGTTTTGCGCAACTCAAAAATAGCCGTTTTCAGGTATTAGACAAACAATTTGACTTTGAGGACATTACTCTTTCGGCCAAAAATGAAACGCATATCCGCAACCTCCTGCTCCAAACCGACTACCTTGATGCGGGTATGACCGGAAATTTTTTGCTCAAAACGCTCATGGCCGACGCGCTTGATATGTGGGCAGAACTAGACCAACATCTTCGCTACGACTCTCTCAAAATTAAACGTTTTTTCCAAGACTCTACACGCCTCGCCTATAAGGCCGACACCTCCTATATGCTGAGCTATTTTATCGCTTTGAAGAATACCGACCCACTATTGCAGGCTTTTTTGCCTTACAGCCATATAGACCCTAACACACGGATTGTTGGTGAATGGCAGCGAAGCCAAGGCCTAGACTTTTCGCTAAACTGCAATATGGACACGCTCAATCTCCAAGACGAGTACTTCTTTCTGGGCAACAGCCTGAACTTGAAGGTGAGCCGCCAAGAAAGCCGAAGCCCCTCCAAATCTAGCTTGAGGTTTTTTAGCAACCAACAACTTTTAAGTACTTATTTGAACGCCCAACTACTCAAATTAAACCTTGATTGGACTACACCAAGCGCCACTTTTAGCACTTACATCAAACACGCTGACTCAGATGATTATTTTTCTATGGGTGGCGAATATACATTTATGCAGGATTCTGCCGCGCTCAAGGTGGTTAAGCCTACACTGCGCTTGATAGGTGATAACTGGAAGAGTGAACAAAGCGTTTTGGTGGGCATTAAAGGCAAAAATTTGCACTTTCAGAGACCCATACAGTTTAATAGCCGAAAACAAGGACTCACTATTAAGGGGCACGTTTCAACCCACAACGACAAAAAATTAGACGTTGAGGTCAATAACTTGAATATGAAATTTCTGAGCCGATTTATGGGTATGGAGGTTCGTGGCTTAACTGATGCAGTTGTTCAACTGAGCGGCATCTACGACACCCTGCACATGGACGGCCAACTCAAAGTAGAGAGTTTTGAACTAGATAGCGGACTCATAGGCGATATAACGGCATTTGTGGATTGGAACAATGCCCGTCAGGAACTTCGTATTAACTCCAATTTGCTGCGCGATAAAATCCCGGTTCTGCTTACCACTGGCTTTATAAAACCGCAAGGAGAGGATAACTTAGGCTTGAATATTCGTTTTGATAGTACTAAATTAGATTTGGTGCAGCCTTTTGTGCGAGGCATTGTATCCGAAATGCAAGGCAAACTGGTGGGCGATGTCAAAATACGCGGCGCTTTTACCAAGCCTATTATTACAGGACAAGCTAACATTAGGCGTGGTGGCTTTAAGGTGGATTATTTGAACACCAAATATTTCTTAGAAGATAAAATTCTATTCCGAGAAGGCTTTATAGGAGTCAAGCGTGTGCAGATATTTGACGAAAAAGGGCGAATGGGCTATCTGGACGGTGGGGCCTACTACGATGACGGTTTTGAACATTTGTTGCTTGACGTAAAGGGCGACATGACCAAAATGAAAGTACTAGGGACGAGCCGCGAAAGTAAACAACCTTTTTACGGCGATGCCTATGCCACGGGCAATTTTAGAGTCAGTGGCTCACTGCAAGATATTTTGATTGAAGTGCGGGCACGGAGCGAATATGGCACACACGTCGTCTTGCCTCTTGATACCTACGAAAGTGTAGAACAACAGGCATTTATAGACTATTTGCCACCGCCCGACACCACCCAAAAAACCGAAGCCTCCCCCCGCGATAAGCTCGTTTTGAAAGAAAAAGCAAGCACCAAGCTCCGTATGAAGTTTGACCTTGAAGTAACACCAGACACCTACGCCGAAATCATTTTTGACCAAAAAGCTGGCGATATTATCCGTGGTAATGGCGAAGGAAAACTCAATATGGAAATAGACACAAAAGGCAACTTTACAATGTTTGGTGATGTAAAAATTACCAAAGGGGCATATAATTTTACGTTTCTGAACGTCATTGACAAAGAGTTCGGGGTTATGCCTGGTAGCCATATTACTTGGAATGGCGACCCATTTGGCGCAATCCTTGACATTCAGGCCACTTATACGCAGGCTGCCTCTCTTATGCCTATTATCACAAATGCAGATTCCTCTATTTTTAATATTCCCGCCATACGCCGCCGCTATCCAATACGTGTAGATATGTTGTTGAAAGGTGCGCTCCTGAAGCCTGATATTGGCTTTGATATTGATGTTTTGGAGTTTCCTAGCGTGGTTACAGACCCCAACACAGGTGCTACTATTTCCTTGCAGTCTTATGTGTCCTCCTTTGAAAACCGCTTGCAAACAGATGTACAAGAACTTAATAGGCAGGTTTTTAGCCTGATAGCGCTCAAAAAACTGGCTGACCAGAACACCTTCCAGGGCATTAATGCGGGTGGTAGTGTGAGCGAACTACTAACTAACCAACTCAGCAACTGGATGTCGCAGGTGGACGAAAACCTTGAATTTGATTTGGATTTGAATGGCTTGAATGCAGATGCTCTACGCGCTATCCAGCTGAGGTTGTCCTATTCTTTCATGGAAGGGCGCATGCGCATAACCCGCGAAGGGTCTTTCACAGACCCACAAAACAACGTCAATGCGGCCAGCGTACTCGGTGACTGGACACTAGAGTATCTCGTTACGCCAAACGGTAAGTTGCGCGTGAAGGCTTTTCATAAAAATAACGTCTCTAACTTTAATGCAGCTTTGCGCGGTAACACCTCGGCCGGAGCCAGTATGCTTTACAGCATCAATTTTGAGCACGTTCGCGACCTGTTCCGCATTAAAAAACGTCGCAAATCTCAAACCATCATTGATAACGAGATTATTGTACCCGATACTCCCTAATACATTTGCCTCAGCAGCCTATATTTTTTGGAGCAAGTAAACTTATTGTACACGAAATAGGAGTCGTAACTCAAAAATTGTTTAAGCCAGCGCACTGGAAGATAAGGTTGTTATATATTTGATTGTCAGTTTTTTAATCTAGTATTTTGGATAAGAAAGTCATGTAAGCAATGCGAATATAGCCCAAAAAAATTTGAGAATTAGCATCTGTTAATCAAACAAAATGATTTAACTTTGCACTTTGCTTTTATGCTCACAGAACTTCGGGAATAAAAAAAGGCGCTGCTGCTAGTTTTTTAGCATATATTCCAAAGTTCGCGCCAGTGAGATAACCGAAAATATCCTCAAAATCTGTTCTATGTCTGCTTTCAAAGAAATGTTGTCCAGTCCATTTATGCAGCGCTTCAAGGCGATTTTTTGGGCAGACACACGCCAAGCCTTGATTCTCAACGTAGCGGTCATTCTGTTGCTCTTTTTTCTATCCATTCTCTTTTTTTTCTATCTTTACTTACCCAGTACTACCAACCATGACAACACACTCACTGTTCCCTCTCTGGAAGGCATGAGTATCAAGGACGTAGAAGAGTTTTTGGAAAAGCGCGACCTGCGCTTTGAAGTTATGGATACTATGTATGATGAAAAGAAAAAGCCGCTCACGGTTGTCAAACAGAACCCCCGTGCCAACTCTACCGTCAAAGTAAACCGAAAAATTTACCTAACTATCAATGCCGGTTCACCTCCCAAAGTGCTTGTGCCTGATATTATACAAGGCTCAAAGCGCAGTGCAGAACTGAAAATTGTAAGTTCTAGGCTTAAACTCGGCAAGATAGAGTATGTGCCCTCACAAGACAGAAACGCGGTTATTCGGATTTCTGTAAACGGGCGCGATGTTTCTAAGGAAGAACTCTTGCGTGGTTATCATGTATCGCAGGGCACTACCATAGACCTTTACGTGGGTGATGGTGGCATTTCTGGCAGCTCTATTGCGGTGCCAAACCTAGTGGGCCGTCCTTTGGAAGATGCCGAGTTTTACCTAGAGGGTATAGGCTTAAAAGTAGGCGTTATAACCCGTGTACGGCCTACGCAAGGCGCACCAGGTGGCCGTGTTACGCGACAAGAACCTGAAGCAGCCGAAGGCGTAACCATCAAACCGGGCGAGACTATCAATCTTTGGGTATCTGATAATCTTTCAACAGAAACCGATGAAGGGCAATAATCAGTTTCTCGGCGAGAAGTGGCAAAAGCTTACAATGTCCCTGGACTTGACCACGAGCCATGAGGTTTTTGAGATGCTTTGTAACCTTTACAGTGGCAGAAAGCGTTACTACCACAATTTGCTGCATATTACCAATATGCTTCGCTCTGCTCAAATTTTTGATGAAGAGGAGTGTATTCATAACGCAACTGCTCTTGAGTTTGCCATTTGGTTTCATGATGCCATCTACGACCCACTTAGCAAAGAGAATGAACTTAAAAGCAAAGCGCTAGCGATAGAGTCCTTGCAAAAAATGGGCGCTAGCGAGTCCTTAATCTCTGAAACAGCCGCACTGGTTATGGTAACTGCACACGGAAGCAAACAAGACCTTAATGCCCCTGATGCAGATTTTATGCACGATATAGATTTAGAGGTACTTGGCCAAAAATGGGAAGATTATCGTTGCTACAGCATTCAAATACGAAGTGAATACAGAGTTGTACCGAATTTGCTTTATAAGTTGGGACGGAAAAAGGTGCTCAGGCAGTTTCTGGACTCCGAGTTTATTTATAGAACCACACAGTTTAGGGCGCGTTACGAAGTGCAAGCCCGCAGCAACTTGGAACAAGAAATAGAGCAACTTTCAGGAAAAACGAAGCCCAAAAATGAATAGTATGCAGCCGAACTTTTTGAATCGTCTCAAAAAAGCATCAGACCCCATAGGTGTATTTGATAGTGGCATAGGCGGTTTGACAGTCGCAAAGGCGCTTAAAAAGATACTTCCAAACGAAAGATTAATCTATTTCGGCGATACGGCACATTTACCCTACGGCGAAAAATCTAAAGCGGCTTTGCAGGCTTATGTCATCAAGTCCATTGACTTTTTGCTTGAACAAGAGGCTAAATTGATTCTTATTGCTTGCAATTCGGCCTCTGCTGCAGCTTTTGAGTTAGCGCAAGCCTATTTGGGCAGCCGAGTGCGTGTTGTGAGCGTTATTGAGCCTACTGTGCAATACGTTGCCACTCGGTTTGAAGGACAAGAAGTTGGCCTCATAGGCACACGACAGACCATCAATTCGGAGGTTTATGTAAAAAAATTAGCCGAAAAAGCGCCTTCAATCCAACTCCGTGCATTGGCTACACCTCTCCTTGCAAACATGATAGAAGAGGGCTTTTTTAACAACGGAATCAGCCAACAAATTGTGGCCAAATACCTCAAATTCTTTGAAGCTTATCCTATAAAAGGACTTATACTGGGCTGTACGCACTATCCTCTTATTAAAACAGACATCAGCCATTATCTGGGCGATGAGATTGAAACGATAGATGCGTCAAACATTGTGGTAGAGGCTGTTAGGAAAACCTTAGTATCAGACAATCTACTCGCTTGTGCCCCCAACTCGCTGAAAGACCAGTTCTTTGTATCAGATTTCACAGAGTCTTTTGCTGCTACCACACGCATCTTTTTTGGCGAAGCGGTTAGGCTGGAATTGCACCAGCTTTGGGAGTAGAGCACCTTCAATAAATAAGCTATGAACTCAGAAGTAACTCCATTTTTTAGTATAGGCTGTGGTCGTTGCCCATTTGGCAGCACGCCTCAGTGCAAAGTGAACGCATGGCGCGAAGAACTGCTTTATTTACGCTCTATTCTGCTTGAAAGTAGCCTGACCGAGGAATTGAAATGGGGAGTACCCTGTTATACCTTTCAGAGTAATAATGTTTTAGTTTTGAGCGCATTAAAAGATTGTGCAGTTGTTGGTTTTTTCAAGGGTGTTCTACTGACCGACTCCGCCGGCATTTTGAGCAAACCTGGTGAAAGTTCGCAAGCGGTGCGTCAGATAAAATTCAAGAGTCTTTCTGATGCCTATAATTTAACTGAAATACTAAAAGCATATATTGCAGAAGCAATCGGTATAGAAAAAGCGGAGCTAAAAGTAGAGTTTAAACCCAACCCTGAGCCAATTCCGGACGAACTTTTGCAGAAATTCGAGGAAATGCCCTCTCTCAAAACGGCTTTTGAACGGCTTACAAGAGGTAAACAGCGCGGATTTGTTATTTATTTTTCTGCTCCCAAACAAAGCAAAACAAGACTCGCTCGCATTGAAAAATGCCTACCGCTTATTTTTAATGGCAAAGGTCTGCACGATTGAGATAAGAACTTTTAAATAGTCTTCCCTTAAAATATATCTAAGGTGTTTGTTATCAGAAAATTAAACAAGCGTTTTATCTTTAAAATATCTTAGTTTTTAGCCTATTTTGTCAAAAAACTGGTAAAACCTCAAGAGCTTCTTATGGTCTGCCATGCCTCGCATCAGACAAAAGCGAATGGCTCAAAGGTCAGAGGGTGAGATTTTCTGTGCAACTCTGTTTTGTAAGAGAGTGAATCAGAGAAAAAGCCATTCGCTGGTTTAGATGAAAAAGTTATTTTTCATCTAAATTGGCCTTTTGCGAGGCTTGATTTTTTTGCTACTTTTGGCATCAAGGCAAAAAGTAGAGAAGAGAAGTCTATCAAAGGCCGTCAAGGTGTTCCTAAAATAGGTAGACTATCCTCCTTAAATTTAGTTTACATCTATTGAATGTACTTTTTAAGGGACTACTAGGTAAACTATCCTCCTTAAATTTAGCTTACATCTATTGAATGTACTTTTTAAGAGAAGACTAAATATTTCATTCCCCCACCATGACAAAAGCGCCCCAGTAGTAGGGTTTAGGGTGTTGCTTTTTGATGATTGCTTGGGCTTCTTTGAAGGCTTGGCGGGCATTGTTGCTCTCAGCAAATTTCTGGTAGAAAGTGGTCATCAGTTTTTGCGTTACGGCATCGTCCACCTTCCACATGGACATGACGATGGACTTTGCGCCAGCCACTTTGAAAGCTCTTTGTAGACCATAAACGCCCTCTCCTGCCTTTACGTCGCCCAGGCCAGTTTCGCAAGCCGACAAAACCACCAAATCTGTTTCGTCTAAGTCTAGGTTTGCGGCCTCGAGGGCAGTCAGAATGCCGTCTTCGGTGTCAGGCTTCACCTCCGCGCGCGTGTAGTCGCTTACGCCTGTGAGCAAGAGGCCAGAGCGCAACATAGGGTTCACTTTCTCATTTTTTTCTTTAGAATCAATGAAAAAACCGTGTGTGGAAAGATGTAGAATTTTAGGATTCTTCACTTTTTTGATGTTCTCTTCGGTGGCGTTTTGCTCGGTTAGAATTTCCAAGCTATATTTTTTTTGGCTTAGAATCTGAAAAATATCTTCTACTTCTTTCTTGGTGCCGGGCAAGAGGCTCACTTGCTGAAAGTTCGCGAAGGCTCGCGTGCTGTCTGCCAAAACTTCGCGCATTCTGGCTGCGTCCGCATTTTGCGTTTGTAGGTCGTAGAGCGGGTAGCCGAGCAGTTCGGCCTTCAGGGTTTTGTTTTCAGATTTGCCGAAGGCCAAAATATCTTTGGTGTTGGTTACCAAATGCAGCTCTATTTCGTCCAGAACAAACTTTTTGGTCTTGGGGTTCTGCAAGGTGTTCAGAGAAATTTGGTTATAAACGCCGTCTGGTGAGAAATATACTTTTTTGATTCCCTTTAGTTTTTGTGCGATTGGCCGCCAGAACTGGTCGTAGGAAATTAAATCTTCCTGCATGAACTGAATCGTATTTTTTTGATAGACCACAAATTTTTCTTCTAGCTCGTTGCCATTTTTAATCAACACCATTTCGGGCTGTTTGCTACTTTTTTTGACAATCAAGGCGGCGTAATAGGTTGTATCGTCTGTTAAATCATAACGATAATATTTAGGGAATTTGGGCGCTTTGGCCACGTCTGACGTATCAGTAACTATTTTTTGTAAGCCGAATTTACTGAGACGGACTATTTCAATAGCAGCCTCGCCTTTTTTGAGTGTTTTCTGAATATCTTGCCACGTCAGTGTAGGCTTTTCTGAAAGCTGAGCAAACGATTCGGAACTTCGAGAAAGTAGTTTTTCTTTTTTGCTTACCAAGTTCTCCAAACTGTCTAAATCTATCATTTTGCTATTCAGTATTTCTTTGGGCATCTGGTTATACTTAACGAGAGAAAGTTTTAGGCTATTCCAAGATTGGTATTCGCTAATCAGAGTAGAATCTTTGCTGTTAAGGATACGACTTTTCATTTTTTGAGTCGCGTTCAGTAAAATACCCTTTGATAAGAGCTGTAAATCGTACATCTCGGCACTTAAATTATTAGGAACAGCAAAAGAATAAAAATAGCTAAAGTAACGAACAATTTGATTAGAGTAATAATCTGTTTTTTCTTTTTCGGATAGAATAGGAAAGTTTTGCGCAATCAATTCTTTGCTGCTGTTTATGCTTTTTAAATAATAAGACAAGGCCAGAGACCCCTGATTTTGAGTTTGATACAAGAAGGCCAAGTTAATGGCTGATATCACATATTCTTGATGCTTATGACCCAATATTTCCTTTTTAATAGTCAAGGCTTGGAGATACAAAGATTCGGCCTTGCTATAATTACCCAAATCTGTATATAAACGAGCGAGATTAGTCAAAGAACTAGCATAACCCAGCTGCTTTTCGCCCAAAACTTCTTTTTTGATACTCAAGGCTTGAAGATATAAAGACTCGGCTTTGCTATAATTGCCTAAATTGCGGTGTAAAAGTCCTGAATTATTTAAAGCATTTGCATGATTAAGATGTTTTTCGCCCAGTGCCTCTTTATAGATAATTGCAGCCTTGGTATATAGCGAATCTGCTTTAGCATAATTGTTTAAATCTTTATACACAAGTGCTAAATTATTCAAAGAACTAGCATAGTTAGGATGCTTTTCTCCCAAGCTTTCTTTATAGATAGCGGCAGCTTGCAAATACAAAGCCTCCGATTTACTAAAGTTACCCAACTCTCTATACAAAACAGCCAAATTATTCAATGAACTAGCGTAGTGGTGGTTCTTTTCTCCCAGAGCTTCTTTATAGCAATTCAAGGCTTGAATATACAAGGTTTCTGCTTTGCTGTAATCACCTAAATCTGCATATAAGTTTGCTAAATTATTGAGAGAATTGGCATAGTCCCTGTGTTTTTCTCCTAATATTTTTTTACGTAAAGCAACAGCTTGTTGGTAATATGTTTCTGACTTTTGTATGTTTAAACCAAATAAATTTTCGGAATAGAAAGTTCCTAAATGGTGCAGTATAGCAGCATACTCTTGTGTTTCTGTCCCAAATTTTTTGCATAAGTCATATTGCGTTAGTAAAAATACTTCTGCTACCTCTCTCTTGCTAGCAAATGTCATACACCTACCCAAACTATTTCCTGCGCTTAAATAAACCGGACTCATTTGAGTAGAATCCTTCTCAATTTTTGGTAGAATCTGCTCATACACAATGAGAGCATTTTTAAAATTACGCTTCTGCATGAGTGAATCTGCTTTTTCTAAGTCGGCTTTCCATGACTGCGCAGCAAGAAATACATGAGGGTACAAAAAGAGCAAGATAAGAAACAAGGTTTTCATTAGAAAGGCTGTTTTAGTTTTGAACAAAGATATAAAAAAATCTCTTCCGTCATTACCATGCAAAATTTTGCAATAATGCTCTTGGTTTGGCTTTTTTATAGCAGTAAGCCTTGCATTGGCAGTTAAGTAGGGCAGTGTAGAAGTGCATACTTACAAAAAAAATCCCTTTGTTACTTGTATGCCAACTAATATTCTACGAACTTGCATTAGTTTTTAAGCATTAGTTTTCCTAACTCCATAAATTTAGGCAATAATGAAAAATTTAAGCATTCTTATCACTATGCTCATCTTAGGCGTTTGTCAAGTACTTTGGGCTCAAAATGACTCCACCAAAACAAAAAAACAGACCAAAGATGAATATGAGAATCCTAATTTGAACAGGGGTTCAAATAATACAACGGGTAATATGGGGCATGATAATCTCAAGCGTCTTACGCGAAATGGCTGCGTAACAACTTTTGATAACCGCTACGAAGGCATACGCGGCACGCCGTTCTTATATGATGTATGGCAGCCCACCAACGTGTGGATTGAAGGCAATAACGGGCCTATTGCCACAGAGAGTAAATTTATGGTTTATGAAAAACAAGAACTACGTGTGAAACGCCCCGAAGGCGACTCTATTATTTTGAATAACCCACAAGTAATTCAGTTTCAATTTATTAATCAAAACCGCACTTTTAAGCGCATTTCGCACGAGCAAAACGCTTTGGGTGAGTTCATGGAGGTTATTTATGAAGGCGAAAAGTACAGTGTTTTTGCAAAAAGATACTGTAAACTCATCAAAGCAAAAGCTGGCGGAGCTTATTCAGAGGGCGTGCCTTTTGACCAACTCATTATTGAAGACGAATATTACTTGCGCACGGACAGCCATAAAAAACTTACGCTTTTTAAGACGAACAGAGGCTCTCTGCTGAAAGTTCTGCCTGGTCAAGACGATGCCATGATAAAGTTTCAGAAAGACAACAAACTAAAACTGGACAAAGAGCCAGATTTGGCACGTTTTGTGGCGCATTACGAAAGTTTGGCTAAATAATGCACTTTCTGAACCCCAGCGAACAGGCAGAGCGTCATGCTGCTTTGGCCAAAAAATATGCCGCAGAACTAGGCTTCTCTTTCTGCGGCATCGCAAAAGCAGAGTTTCTGGACGAGGAAGCCCCAAGGTTAGAGCAATGGCTTGCACAAAACCAACACGCTGGCATGGCCTGGATGTCAGAACATTTTGACAAACGCCTAGACCCGCGCTTGTTGGTAGATGGCGCACGAAGTGTAGTATCCTTGCTCTACAACTATGCCCCCCAGAAAACCCTTTTTCAGGAAAAAGATGCACTTAAAATATCCCGCTATGCTTATGGCAAAGACTACCACAAGGTCATTAAAAAAAAATTAAATACCTTTTTAGAGCTCCTTAAAAAAGACATAGGCAACTTTAACGGACGAGCTTTTGTGGACTCCGCCCCTGTTATGGATAAAGTTTGGGCCAAAAAAGCAGGGTTAGGCTGGATTGGTAAACACAGCAATCTCATTAACCCGAAGCAAGGAAGCTACTTTTTTATTGCAGAGCTGATTCTTGATGTAGAAATGACTCCTGATGCACCTATTCGGGATTATTGCGCATCTTGTCGCTTGTGCATAGATGCCTGCCCTACGCAAGCCATCGTTGCACCTTACGTTGTAGATGCCAACAAATGTATTCCATATCTTACCATAGAACTGAAAGGCGATATTGATAAAAATTTGGACGGGAAGTTTCAAAATTGGGTTTTTGGCTGTGATATTTGTCAAGAAGTATGCCCCTGGACGCGCCGCTCTAAGCCTCACAACGAGCCCGCTTTTTTGCCTAGTGCAGAACTAGCTACTATGACGAAGCAGGACTGGCGTGAAATAAGCGCAGAGGTTTTTGAGAATCTCTTTACCTCCTCCGCCGTAAAAAGAACTAAGTTTGATGGCTTTAAACGAAATATATCCTTTGTATTGAATAGCAGCAACGAAGATGAGTGTTAATCTTCATTGTCCACACGTTTTTTATAGGCTTCGTACTCAAAAATGAGCGCGTCGTAGAGCAGTTGTGCCACAAGCCTTGCTCCACGCGCATTGAAGTGCGTATAGTCGCGACCCGCCAAAGAAGGTTTGGCATTCACCCAACTAACCATAGAGTTCTGACCGCCCATGGCTGTATAAAGATCCCAAAAAGCACAGCCGGCTCGCATAGCCGCATTCTTCTGTGCATCGCGTATTTTTTCTATATTAGGATAAGACTCATAGTTGAGGCCGTTCTTACGCGCCATGTCTGAAAGGCCTACTACTAAAATACTGGCATCGGGGCAAACAGCCTGCAAGTATTTGATTTGTCTAAACAACAAATTCTCATAAAATTTATAGCTGCTTGTTACAGAGGGCACTACATTCACACCAAACTGTAAAATGATGAGCTTTGTATCCAATGCTTTGAGCTGTTTGCCAAAATGTTCTTTCTGGATTTTGCTAAATTCAATGCCTGAACTGCCACGCATGGGTATATTATCAACAGCTACACCAGATTTGCAGTCAATGGAAATACCTAATATTTCTGCCTCGCCTTCTGTTTTGAAGTCAAACTTAATGCTTTTATAATTATCCTGCACCGGAATCTCCAAAATTTCAAATGCAGTAGTTTCATCAAGGCTTTTTTGAGCTAAAATTTTACCGTCCGTTCGCACCTCCAAGTCTAAATCTTCTTTAGGAGCAGCGTAAATCAACTTAATAACTTCTGTTTTACGCAAAAGCTCACTGCCGTAGTCTGTATCTGAATATTTTACCCAGCTGCTCTGAGACGCGGGTTCTGTTGTGGCCTCAACAGGTTGCACAAAGGTATAATAGGCTTGTAATGGGCCTAAACGTGAATGCTTGGGTTTGTACTTGCTATCTATGTAGGCATATTTTCGCCAATTGCCAGAAAAATTTGTTTGTATGGACAGCCTCATGCCTTTGCGGGTTTCGGGCGGGAGGAGGCCTGGCCCACAACCACCAAAGCGGTCTTGCAAACGTTCACGCAAATACTCTGAAATGCGGTCGCCCTCTATTTGTGAGTCGCCAAAGTGCAAAACACGAACGAACGCATCTTCACGTGAGAGCTTGCGCAAAGATTCAAAGAATAAATCCATACAAAGCGGGTTTGTAGGATACTCTACTTTCTGAACTGCAGTATTAACTGGTTCAATTTTTTCGCGCCTGCCACTGCCCGCTGTATCAGGCTTGGCATTATCGACAGAGTCCAACGCATTTTTTTGCTTTAATGCGGCTTCCTGCTGGGCTAGTGCTTTTTCAATGCTGTCCTGGCGAGCCTGCATGGCCAGAAGCTGATTTTCTTTTTCGGTATCTACTGCCACTTTACTTTTGAGCAGGTCAAAATCCTCTAAAGTAAAAACACGCAGCGCCAAATCTTCACTAAGTGTAATGTCTTTGGGGGACAACACCGCAAAAACAATACAAATACAAGCAACATAAAACAAAAGCAAAAGACTACGCGCAGGAGAAACCATAACTATTTTGTAATCAGCAATATCAATCCGAATGATGTGTTTTACAACACAAAATTATTGATTTTATTGGAATGCTGTGTATTGTTTTACGATTCTAAAAAAAATAATGGTCTTTATGAATGTTTTTAGTATTTTTGCGGTTATTAAAGAAAATTGTTATTGCAGACTGAACCAGTACATTTTCTTGTCTAGTTTTAACACTTTGTGTTGTTAGTTATTTGTTAAAATTAATAGATTGGAACAGTTTGGGCTTGTTTTTGGCATATCAATTTTCCTACTTCATTTCGTAATTCAGACAACAATATGTTCCGTTTAAAATCTACTTTGATGGCATTGGCCATTGTTTTGTTGGCCTGCTCGGCTTCTTTTGCACAAACTGCTACGCTTAAAATTGGCTACACCAGCGCCGCACAAATCCTGCCCGCTATGCCTGAGTTTAAATTGAAACAAACAGAGTTACAGTCTTACAGCAAGGTACTGGAAGATGAACTCAAAAAACGCCAAGAGGAAATTCAAGCAAAAATGAAGGAACTTGAGGAAAAAGGCAACACCATGATACCTGTTGTTATTCAAGAGCGCGAAAAGGAGATTCGTGCCCTACAGCAAGGCATTTATGAGTTTCAGCAAACTGCTGAGCTTGATTTGCAAAAGAAAGAAAAAGAACTCTTAGACCCACTTTATGACAAGGTGCAAACTGCCATTGATGCAGTGGCCAAAGAAGGCGCTTACACACTCATTATGAATGGTACGGACGGTTCTGGTGGTTCTACTATACTTTATGCAGACCCTTCATTAGACGTTACAGATATAGTGCTTAAAAAAATGGGCATAACACCTCCCATAAAAACTGGCGGCAAATAGTTGAAACAAGGTTGTGTTCAAAAGCAAAAAAGATGATACCTTGCTATAAAGTATCATCTTTTTTGCGTTATCAGGCGCTGCCAATAAGTGTTATGCTTGTTTTGCGTTGTCGTTTCAAATGCGTAGCCTACAACAAGACAATCTAAAACCATACCGCACAGTCATTTGGTATGGCTTCAGTTTTTTGCCCACAAGCACTTACTTCTATAAACTCTCGGAGGTAAACTTCGCGTTAAGGTACTCTCTGTTCATGCGTGCAATAGTCGTAAGCGGAATCTGCTTAGGGCATTCTGCCGAGCAGGCACCTGTGTTGGTACAAGCGCCAAAACCTTCCTCATCCATTTGAGCCACCATAGACTCCGCCCGCCGTTTTCTTTCCATTTGTCCTTGAGGCAAGAGTGCGAGTTGAGATATTTTGGCTGACACAAAAAGCATAGCCGAGGCGTTTTTACAAGCTGCTACACAGGCTCCACAGCCAATACAAGCCGCTGCATCAAAAGCTTCATCAGCAGTGGTTTTAGAAATTAGAATTTCGTTAGCATCTGGCAGATTTCCGCCAGTGTTTATAGATACATAGCCACCTTTGGCTATAATGCGGTCAAATGCGCCACGATTTACAGTCAAATCTTTGATAACCGGGAAAGCCGCTGCACGCCAAGGCTCTACGACAAGGTTGGTTTGTCCTTTAAAGTCTCTCATGTGTACTTGGCAAGTGGTTGCGCCTGTTATGGGGCCGTGTGGACGACCGTTGATGTGCATACTGCACATACCGCAAATACCCTCGCGGCAGTCGTGGTCAAAGGCTATAGGGTCTTTGCCTTCGCGCAGAAGCTGCTCGTTCAATATATCAAACATTTCAAGAAAAGACATATCGTCGGCAATATCTTTGACGGTATATGTTTCAAATTTGCCGGTATCGTTGGCATTTTTTTGCCTCCAAACAGTTACTTTATAAGTTCTTGTGGCTTCCATATAGGGCGAAGGGTTTTGTGCTTTCAGGTAATGATGTAAAATTCTTCAAGAAAAACATTTTAGGAATATGGCAAATGTTTTAACTTGCACAGTATTTAGGATTCTGAAACGCAATAATAGCAGACATTCTGCCAAAAAGCAAATATCTGTAAGAAAAAAGCATTGTTTTATACACTCCATGCTGCTTTGCACCGTGTTTAGGCCGCACAAATTGCAAAAAAATCAAAATCATGAATAGCGCAGTATAGCCAAAGCTAACATATCTGACCTCCAATGCAGACTACCCAAAAGTTCTCATCTAATCAGAATGCTTTGGCTTGTTGCTGTTGTTCGGAAGTTATCAAAAAGAAACGCCAAACACACTCTATACGTTCGTTATAAAATAGTTAGGAGTGTTTGAAAATAACAGTCTATTCTCTTAGCCATTGGGTTTATTACAAAATTTATAACTTTTCATTATTTTAGCGAATTTTATAGCAACAAAACGTATATTTGCAAAATTTTTGGCTAGCGAATTGCTATTGCTAGCATAAGACGTTTTGTGCAAACTAGATTTATCAGTAAAAGAAACAAATCAGTTTTTAAACATTCTACCATAGTCCAGCAAGATTTATGAATTTCAAATCCATGCCTTACAAATTCGCTTGTGTGTTTTGCATAGTCCTGATGACTTTTGTGCAGAACGCATCTGCTCAGAGCGCTCAAGAGGGCTTAAAGTTTTTGAGCGTTGAACAGTACGTCAATGCGCGTCAGGTTTTTAGCAAACTGCTTGCACAAACACCTTCTGCCGAATCAAACTTTTACATGGGCTACTACCACCTCAAAATGGAAGCGCCTGACTCTGCCGATAATTATTTCCGCAAAGGGCTTACGCTAGACCCAAAGTTTACATTAAACCAAGTAGGCGTGGGTATGGTTCAGATGTTTAAAGGCAAAAAAGCAGAGGCCAAAATGAACTTTGACGGTGCACTTAAAGCGACCAAGAGCAAGGACATCAAGGTTATTGCTTACATAGGCGAAGGCTACACTGCTTATGAAAACAATGATTTTAATACCGCTATCCCGCTTTTGAAAGAGGCAGCTACACTGAAAAGCAGCCCAGAAGACCTAGAGGCACTTTACCTGACGCTCGGCGATGCTTGTCTTTTAGACCCAACAAAAGGTGGCGATGCAGTATCGGCCTACGAAAACGCCATTAAGGTAAATGCGAAGTCGGCGCGGGCCTATATACAAATTGGCAAAACGTATGTGCGTGTTCGTAACTATAACGAGGCACTCAAGCTCTACAAACAGGGCATAGACGCTGACCCTAGTTATTCACCTGGCTACCGTGAATTAGCAGAACTGTTGTTTAAGGCTGCTCGCTACCCCGAAGCCGTTGAGAATTACGGAAAGTATATTGCTATGTCTGATAAAAGTAGCTACACCCTTTTCAAATACGCTAAGTTTTTGTATTTGGCCAAGGAATGGCAAAAATGCCGCGACGTACTCACAGAGCTTAAACCTAGCGTTAGTGATGCCGTTTTATACCGCCTCATGGGGCATTCAGAGCATGAACTTGGCAATCAGGCTGCCGCAGAAGCTGCTATGAAGACCTTTTTTGAAAAAGCAAAACCAGAGCAAATTTTGTTGGTGGACTATGACTATATGTCTAAAATCTACTTAAAGTCTGGCCAAGATTCGCTTGCAGCCGAGTATTTGATAAAAACAGCCGATATGGACACCGAAAAAACGAGAAATGGCCAGTACGCCGACGCTGCTGATATTTACTTCAAGCTCAAAAGCTACAAAAAGTCTGCTGCTATCTATGAAAAATACATTGCGTTAGGTTCTTACAAAGCCACTAATCTTTTGAGTTTAGGCAAAGCCTACTTCTTTGATAAAGATAATGTGAAAGCTGATACGACCTTTGGGCGTTTGATTACAGAAAACCCAAGCGTACACAATGGCTACATCTGGAAGGCCAGAGTAAAAGTGCGCCTAGACCTTGAATCTACTACAGGTTTGGCGCAGCCTTACTATGAAAAATATGTAGAAATAGTTAGCGCAAAACCAGACCTGCTTGAGAAGAGTAAGAAAGACCTTGTAGAATGCCACCTCTATCTAGGCTACCGCTACGTGCTGCTCAAAAACAAAGAAAAAGCGGATTTTCATTGGAATAAAGCGCTTGAGTATGAGCCAGGCAATGCGAGAGCACAAGAAGGCTTGAAATTTAAGTTCTAATAGAAATTTAATTTTGTTTCACTAAAAAAATCCACTCAAAAAATGTTGAATGGATTTTTTTTAGTAATAAGACTACTTTTTAGCGCTCGGTTTTGGGCTTGCATTGCGTTCCTTTTTTTATTTCGGTTATGCTTTGGGTAAGGCTTGGTTTTCTGAGGCTTTTTGATTTATGCTGGTGCTTTTTTGAGTTCAATAAACCATGCAGGCTGCTCTAAAATTTATCATGCCCTTGATTCGTGCAACCTAAGAAAAAACGCAAGACACCAAAGTATAAAAAGTCTTTTTCATACGGCAGCTCTATATTTTGTCCATATCATTTGTGTTTACATAAAACAAAGCCTTATATTTGAACGTAGAAACATTATACAAACCAAACACATATATTCGCCATGTTAGACTTTATTTTGTTCAAGCTCAAGCAAAAATTACAGATAGAAGACAATCATGAGAAATCAGAAAAAATTATAGAAAGCGCCGTCATGTTGTCAGTAGGTGCAGGAATCTTGCCCATTCCTCTTGCAGACCTTGTTTTGGTAACGGCAATTCAGGTAGATATGGTAAGGCAACTAGCCACTATTTATAACGTACAGGTACAGTTTACACATCTTGAATCTTGGCTAAATGCGCTTTCGGCAAGTTTGCTTCCGCAAATCAAAACTGAAGCCATTAAAACCATTCCTGGCCTCAACAGACTAGTGGGTGGCGATAGTATTGCCGTTCTTTCTGGCGCATCTACTTATGCCATTGGACAGGTTTTTGTGCGTCATTTTGAAAACAAGGGGCAGGTGTCGGATTTCCGAGCTGAGCTTGTTCAAGATTATTTGCAAGAAGAGTTTGAGAACGGCAAAAAAGTAGCTGCTGCTGCTGCCGCCGAAATTGAAAAAAGGACGAAAAGATTTTCAATTTTTCAAGACGATAGCCCAACTGCTAGCAGCCACGTTACGGACGATAAAAGCCCAAACACTCAGCCCAAGAGCCCAGATACGATGGATAATAGCGCCAGCAATGCTGCCAAGACAGATGCTACACTCAAAAAACTTACAGAACTTACAGAACTTTTGGAAAAAGGACTCTTAACCATGGACGAGTTTAAATTGCTAAAGTCTAAAGTATTACAGAACGTATAACAAAGCGCCAGCACGATAACAAGAAAAGGAATGCGCTGTTTTACCAGACATTCCTTTTCTTTAGTTGTATTCCAACAAAGGTCTATTAAGAATTACTCAGCAGTACTCTCTTCTTTGCTACGTGCAGAATAACGCTTTTGGAAACGTTCTACACGGCCAGCCTTCTGTATAAACTGCTGCTTGCTGCCCGTAAAGAATGGGTGCGTAGCAGAGCTAATTTCTACTTTTACCAGCGGATAGGTTTTGCCATCTGTCCACTCTGTGGTGTCGTTGGTCTTAACGGTGGAGCGGGTCAGGAATTTGAAGTCGCCGGACGTATCCCAGAAAACAACTTCTCTATAATTGGGGTGAATTTCTTTTTTCATGGTAGCCTCATATAAGCCAAGAACGGTAATGTTGCTCTTGATGATTTGTGTTTAAGAGCCGCAAAGGTAATAACAATTTTTAAAAGCCCAAAAAATCTAGTTACTTTTTAATTGGTAAATTTTATAGGCCAAGCGTAAACAATTATCAAAAAGAATAGCGTCCATAAAAGTCTATTCTAATCGCAAACAAGTAGCAAACGATTGTCAAAAGGATTGATGAGTTCATAAATTTCAGCCAAATAGTTTGGCTTATTTAAGCTGATAGAAAGCAAGTTGTCAAAACGCTCTTGCATACTCCCGTCCGGAAACAGTTTTTGATAAACTTGCTCTAGTTGTTTGATACTGGTTTCATGTTTTAGCTCTTCGGCTTTTTTGAGGCGCTTTTCTATATTTTCTATGGTTTTCAGAAATTTTGTCTTTTCGGCTTCCCAGTTTGCTATCAAACTACTTTCTACTGCACCTATTTTTCCTTTAGCTGCCATAAAGATTCTATCAAATTCTTTTTTTTCTTGCTCTAAGTCAAATGTATGCGTGCTTAATCTGTTCAGCAAATTGTTTTTGAGCGTACTCAGTTCTTCAAAAATCTGTGTAGGTGCTACTTTAAGTTTTTTGAGCTTCTCGTGTTGGTTGTTGTTGATATAAAGCACAAACTGACGCGGCAAAAGAATAGGAAAAGGTATGTTAGATGCCTCAAAAACACCTTTTAACTGCAACCAATAAGCTATTTCACCTGGCCCACCGCAATAAGCCAAATTAGGCAAAATACATTCTTGATAAAGCGGCCTCAGCACAACATTGGGGCTAAAAAGCTCTGGCTGAGTGTCCAGAAGATTCAATAGAGCCTCTTCTGAAAAAAACATATCTGTATTAAGAACTCTGTAAGTAGCGTCCGAATCTTTAACAATGCGCTCTCTAAGCCCTTCCACCATATAAAAAAGATTAATATTACGCCCTGCCATTTGACTATCATAACCATCTTCTGCAAGTCTTTGAGAGCTATCAGAAAGCGCCCTTTCCGAAAAATTATGCAGCAACTCGGCCTTGATATGCGGCACAGCTAGCCTTTTGAGAGCTTGGTGGCTGGCATCTAGAACGAGCAAACCTTGCGCACCATAAAGTGCGTGTGTGTAGGCGCGTGTGGCATCGGTGAGGGTCTTTTGTGTCTGATAGGCTTTTGCAAAGATACTGGCCTTTTCGCCCAAATCCTCTAAAATAGGAGTTATGCCTGCTGTACTATAATTGCCAACTGCACCACGCTGCGCTTGTTCCCAAATGTACTTTTTGCCAAACAGATGAAAATGATTAATTTCCTCAAAATCATGGTCTTCTGTGGCCATCCAATAAATTGGCACAAAGTGATAATCTGGGTATTGCGCTTTTAATAAGGCAGAAGCCTTGATAACAGTCTGTATCTTATAATGAAAAAAAAGCGGCCCCGAAAACAAATTAAGCTGATGCCCTGTACAAATGGTGAAGGTTCTTGAGTCGTTAAGGCTTTCTATTTGAGCTATTTGTACCTCTTCTAAGCCTTCATACTGCTCCTTGAGTGCGTTCACGAGCACGCTGCGGTGGGTAGCCGGAAAATTCTGTTTGGTCTGAATTTGTGCCGCAAAATTTTCTAGTTTAGGGAAAAGACCATAAAAAGGCTTCAGCGTGGCTTTTTCTGCTACATAGTCTAAAAACAATTTTGAAAATTGTTTTGTTTCGGTCAGAGGAATGCGTGTGGCGTACATTTGCGGCTATAAATTGAGATGGTTTAACACACAAAAATAGGCTGCTACCAGCTAATTCCCAAGTTGTTTTTATATATTTGAAGCAGAAGCCGTAAAAAAATAAGGTATTTATTGGCTTTGGACAAATATTTGTTTATTATTGTACGCTACTCTTAATTAAAACTAGATAACAAGTAATGCTTCGCATAACCAGTCAATTCTTATTCTGTTTCGTTTGTGCTATATTTTTATTCTCTTGTACCAAAGAAAACAAGACGAACCCTACTAGCAACGCCAAGTTGGTGTTTAAATTCAAATTAGACCCTACCCAAGAACGCTTGAACAATATTGGTGTTCCTGCCAGTATGCCTTCAGGAAATGCAGGGCAGAATCCTGCATTCAATGGAATCAGCGCACATTATTACGAATTAGGAAATACAGCCTTTACCCCACTAGGTAAAGGGGCAGTGCTCTACTGGGCTTCCGAAACAAATAAAGGAGGCGGAACAGCTATTGACTTTAGTAAATGCAAAGTGGTTAAGGAGGGCGAGGTTGCTTTAGAAGTGCCTCTAAAAGACATCAAAGCAGGCCGATACGAATACTTACGTGTATCTTTGGCCTACCAGAACTACGATATTAAGCTCAAATATGAAGATAAAATTTTGGACGGTACACTGGCCTCTTTTATTGGCTTCAATAGCTATATTTCTTCTTTCAAAGTGAAGACCAAAGACTTAGCTGTTAATGCAAACAAAAAGCAGGGTTTTTGGGCCTTTGAGTCTGGCGCTGTGTTGCAGTCGGGTGAATCTGCTGGTACTACCACTGTGCCTAACCCACTTGCCAGCACCTCACCTATCCCTCCTGGCTCGTGTGTGGTAACGGCCGCTTTTGATAAGCCTATAGAAATTACCGGCACTGAAACCAAAAATATAGTCGTAACCATGTCGCTTTCTACCAATAATAGCTTTGAATGGAAAGACACCACCCCTGATAAATTATGGGAGCCACTCAAGGGCGAAGCGGTTGTGGATATGGGCATACGTGGCTTAAAACTATTTGTTGATTAAAAAAACAGAGGCTGATGGCCTAAAACTCATTTCTCTTGTAATTCCTAACTGAATGCGGTGTTTTTTACTTATATCTTTTTGTATAGCACTGCTGGCTAGTAGTTCAGCTTCTGTCCTTGCCCAAAACAAAGCGGCGAAGGATAGCTTAGAGAACCTTTTGGAACAAACATCAGGCCATGAAAAGAAAGTGTTTCTGCTCTTGAAATTATCTGAGCTTCATCATGGCTCAGACAATCTAAAAGCGGCAGAATATGCACACACCGCATTGAATTTAGCCGAAGGCATTAATTCCGTGAACGCTAAAGCCAATGCACTCCTTTGGTTATCCTATGCTTACAGCGGCTTGGGTAAAGAGGACGAAGGCTTTGCCTACGGCATGAAAGCACTAGACTATTTCAAAAAAACAGGAGACAAGCGGCAAATTGTTATTTGTCAAAACTCACTGGCTGGAGTCTATGACCTATCTGGTAATTATGACAAAGCCACAGAACTCTGGCTTGAGGCGCTAAGGGGAGCTGAGAATATTAAAAATGATACGCTAATTGCCAAATTGTGCAACAATGTAGGGCAAGTACAAGCGCGGAATGAGAAGCATAATGCTGCGATAAAATATTATGAAAGAGCCGCAAAAATTTTTGGTAGAATGCCAGACCGCGTCTATGAAGCCTGTGTTATCAAAAGTAATTTGGCCGCCTCATACATGAGTCTCCAAAAGTATGATGTGGCGCTTCTTACTTTCCGCGAATTAGAAAAAGTTGCGCAGGTCAAAGAAAAAAACGGATTTATAGGCACCGTTTATACAAATATTGCTCGGGTGGAAGCCTACAAAGATAACCATGAAGAATCGCTCAAGTATTTTGATATGGCCATCAGTACCTTTGAGTCCATGGATGACTTTGTGGGTATGTGTGAATTATTGACTGATAAAGGGGAGTTACTCAGTAAACTAAAACGCGACGACGAGGCCTTAGCTGCCATTGAACGCGCGAAAGACCTCTCAAAATACACGGACAATAGACTCTCTATTAGGCGTGTTCATGAAGCCCTTTCTCAATATTATTCCGAACGCAAAAATTATGCTGAAGCCTACAAAAACCTTGAAAGATATGTCATTTTGAACGATTCCATTTTTACTATTGAAAAAAACAATGCCATGGCTGAAATGGCTATACGCTATAATGTAGAAAAAACGGAACAGAGTATCAAAGAACAAGACCTCTTACTCGCCAACAAAGACCAGATATTGAAACAGCAAAAAACTATCATTATTGGTTTTGCTATTTTTCTTGTTCTTATTCTTGTTTTGGCAGTTTTGATGTATAGGAATATTCGCGAGAAAAGGAAACTCTATAAAGATTTACAAAATACTAATAACGAGATGTTGCTTCAAAAAGACCGTATAGCGCATCAAAGCAAGCAGATAACAGACAGCATACGTTGCGCCAACCAGATACAAGAAGCTATTTTGCCTACCGAAAAGCATATAAGAGATTATTTTGCAGATGCCTTCCTTGTATATATGCCCAAGGACATCGTTTCAGGCGATTTTTATTGGTTCAGCGTGGTCGGAAAAAGCCGTCTGATAGCTGTGGCCGACTGCACTGGGCATGGCGTACCAGGTGCACTTATGTCCGCTATTGCCAATACCATTCTGCAAGATATTGTAAACCAAGAAGGTATAACAAATCCCTCACAAATATTAAGGCTTTTGGATAACGCCTACAGAAAATTATTGAACCAAGATGCCTCTGCTAACAACGATGTTATTGATATAGTACTTTGTAATATTGAAGTTGCTGAAAATCAAAAATATAAGGTACAATTTGCAGGTGCGGCTCGCCCTTTTGTTTACACGACTAACGGGCAGATACGGCTTGTGAAAGGCGACTCACAGTCGCTTGGTGGGCGCGAAACGAAACACCGCCCAGTATATGCCATGAGCGAAGTTGTTTTGAATAAAGGCGACAATATTTACCTTTTTAGCGATGGTTTTGGAGACCAGTTTTCTCCTCAAAGGCAAAAATTTTCTAGTAGAAAACTCGTAGATTTGCTTTACGCACACCATAACCTAGACCACAGCGCCCAAAAGGCCAGTGTACTTGACGCATTAAAAACACATCGTGGCGACGCACAGCAAATTGATGATATTACCGTTTTGGGCGTAATGCTTTAAAGACTACGTAGTTCCAAACGAACAATATTCTCTACATGAGGCGTTTGTGGGAACATATCAACAGGCTGAACGGCCGTAACTTCGTAGTGAGCGTCCAGTAACGCCAAATCTCGCGCCTGAGTAGCCGGATTACAACTAACATACACAATTCGCTCGGGGCGCAGTGCTATGAGCTTAGCCACAACGTCTGGGTGCATTCCGTTACGCGGTGGGTCAGTAATGACTAAGTTGGGCTTACCGTACTTTTCTATAAAGCTATCGTTCAAGGTTTTGGCCATGTCGCCTACTTCAAAAAACGCATTCTTGATGCCGTTCAATTCTGCATTAACTTTGGCATCTTCAATGGCATCTGCTACATATTCAATCCCTACGATGCGTTTAACGTGTGCAGCCAAAAACAGCGCTATCGTTCCTGTACCTGTGTATAAGTCATATACCTTGTCATCACTTTGCAAACCAGCAAGTTCTCTTACTTTTGAATAGAGTCTGTAAGCCTGCTTTGCATTGGTCTGAAAGAAGGACTTTGGGCTAACTCTGAACACCAAATTTTCCATTTGTTCGCTGATGTAAGGCTTTCCTGCATAACAAATAATGGTTTGGTCTTGGTAGGTGTCGTTTTTTTTAGTATTGACGAGGTAGTTCAAGGAAGTTACGTCAGGAAACCTTTCCTTCAAAAAACCCATGACAGCCTCAATTAGGGCATTATCTTGCTCTCCAAATTGCACAATGAGCATTTGTTCATCATTGACGCTCTGTCGGATTACGAGCGTACGCAGAAGCCCTGTGTGTGTACGAATATCATAGAATGGAATCTGTTTGGCCAGGGCAAACGCTCTTAGCGCGTTCAAAACACTGTTTGAAAAATCGGACTGCAAATGACAAGCCTTGATATCCAAAACGCGGTCGTAACGCTGTGGTACATGAAAACCCAATGCCAAACGGCCTAGTTCGTCAAAGTTTTCGGTTGTCTTTACTTCTGCATCTGTCAGCCAGCGCTGTGTAGAAAAGGTAAATTCTAGTTTATTGCGGTAGAAATAGTGCTTTTCTGAACCCATAATTGGATTGATAGGGGGGAGTTGCACCTTACCTAAGCGCTCTAAGTTATCAATAACCTGCTTTTGCTTAAACTTTAACTGGTCTTCGTAAGAAAGATGCTGCCATTTGCAACCTCCACATACGCCATAATGCTCGCAGGCAGGTGCTACCCGCAAAGCAGATTTTTGATGAAAATTAATGGGTTCGGCTTCCGAAAAACGACGGTGCTGTTTAACTATTCGCACATCTACCACATCGCCAGGAGCAGCGTAGCGGACAAAGATTACCTTACCTTCTGGAGTTTTAGCCACACAAAAACCCTCTGAAGTTGCTTCTAAAATTTCTAAACACTCAATCGTTTGCGGCAAACGGTCTTTCTTTTTCATAAAAGTTAAGGGGCTAAATATTCTTAATCAAATAATTAAAATGCTTATGACGAATTAGAGAATCTAAATAAAGAGTTTCTTTTTTTTTATTTAGAGTTAATATATAATAATTGATACAGTATTTTTTTTCTGATATAGCATAATAACTTTTTAAATTATTCTTTTCTAAGTTACTCTTTAAATGATAGGCTGTAATAGCAACAGAGTTTTTAGAATTGTTATATAAATGTAAAACTTGATGTGCTGATTCTGCATAAATAAACTTTGATTTTAATTTATCATAAATTTTTTTATCTTTTAATATCTTTACAAATTTTTTACCATAAGGTGAAACTGTTTCTTTAGGAATAATAATGTTTTTAATTGAATCACTTAATAATATATTTAATGTTGAATCAAATAGAATAGTTAGATTAGAAAAAAGACCTAACTGGCTACTTAAAAAACAATGAGCATCTTGTTTTATATCAAGTTTCTTTTTTACATTTTGAACATAAAGACTGTCTGCCGAAACAAAAATATCTTGCGGCAAGCCATTCTGTATTTGCGTTGCTAGCATTCCAGAAGCCCCATAGGTGCAAAAAACCTCTATGTGCTTATCTGTAAGGCTTTTATCCAACATAATACTATCAAACAAATGCTTGAGTGAGGAGGCCACTGCAACGTTCAACTTACTAGGCGACGACTGCCCACAACTAAAAATAGCCAAACAGACGGCTAGAATAACAATGCTGGTGCTTTCATTGATGCGCATTTCTTTCTCAAACTATAATGACTACTGGCCAAGCATAATAAAACCAGCCCAATTGTGTGGATTAGCGCTTTCTCTGTTCTTGAGCATCTGGAGTTTGGCCTTATGAAGTGCGTCGCGATGAACAGGTGCGCCCTTTAGAAGATTGTTCGTGAGCGAACCTTTCATCAATAAATTTTTATAAAAATTAATCATAAGTTCAGAGGTAGATTCGTCTGCTACCTTCCAAAGACTCACCAACATATTTTTACAGCCTGTATAAAATAAAGCGCGACTAAGCCCCAAAACTCCCTCACCCTTAGAGATTTTACCCAAGCCAGTTTCGCAGGCACTCAGAACGACCAGGTCTGCTCGCAAATCCAAGTTGTATATTTCTCCCTGATAAAGCATAAAATCATAAGAGTTGTTTTTTTCTCTAGCAAAGGCAATACCCGAAAGTTCTGGCTTTTCTTCGTTCGTAAAGCCATGTGTAGCCAAATGAACATAACGATAATCTCGGAGAGACTCCGCCGTGAAATTAGATTTGGTTGCATCAATATCCATAAAAACACGCGACGGATACTTCTTTTTATCAAACAAAGATTTAATAAAAGTAACCTCCTTGGCGCTGTATGGCAAGGTCTGTAAAGTGCCAAAAAAAGCCTCTTTCTGACTGTATTTTGTATTACTTGCCGTTAGAAGCATGGTGTCGGCCTGAGTCTTTTGGAAAATTGGTGCTACTGCCAAAAGACCTTTTGGCGTTTTGGTAGTCTTTCGGCTTTGTGTTTGTGCAAAAAGAGTGGCAGAGTAGCTGTAGCTTATCTTATAGTTTTTGATGAGGTAAGGATACCTTTCATACGCCTCATATTCTTTCATTCTCACGTTTTCGGTGAGCAAAGCTTCAAAGGGTATTGTGTTGAGCTTGCCGTCCGGAATGACAAGCAATTTTTTGATACTTTTTGGTAAAGTATTTGGAATTAGTTGATTATAAAGCGCATAAGCAGATTCAATGTACCCTTTCTGTGCATCAAAAACGATACCTTGCCGCAAACCTTCCACGTGAAAATCAAAAAAGTCATTCTTGCGTTTGGTAACAATACTTTTACTGTCTTTTGTTATTTGGATGATGAAAATAGAACTGTCGCCCACAAAGTAATTCAGTACTGCTGTTTCGTCATCAATTAGTTCAATGACTGAATCCAATTTGATGAAGTTCAATTCTTTTTTCAACTGATTATAAATTGGATACTTTGTTTTATATGTTTCCAAATGCAGTTTTAACTTTTCATTGCTAGCGAATAATTCATTCCATGTATCTTCTAATAAAACACCTTCTACCTTAACGGCCAAGTTACGTTTACATTCTTCTATTTTATTCTTTAGTTCTTTTTCTTTATTTATGTCTTCATTAGAAACTTTTGCTAATCTTTTAGTTTCTATATCTGAAAGAGCAGAAAGTAATAATCTGGATTTACTTTTTTCACAATAATAAAAAGCACGGTTTATATATTGAGCATCTTGCGTAGCTTTATAAAACAATGCAGCACATTGTACTAAACCTTCATTGATTCTTTTTTCTTGCTCGGTTAAAAGAATTTTATCTAAATTCTTCTCCATAGATAAACTAATAGACTGTACTAAAGTATCAGCAAGACTAAATGTTTTATAAGCAACTTCTAAGTCTTTGGTATCTCTTGAAAAATTAGAATAAACTTGTTGTAAAGCGTTTGCTTTTAGTATTAAACTTTGTAATAATATATTTCCATCATAGTATCTAAACAATGCGGGATTTGCAGAAACATTTATTTTATTAAAATCTCTTGTATTAGAAATAAGAGCTTTTTGATAATATTCTAATGCTTTATTAATTGAATTTGATAGCATATACAAATTACCAATTTCATTCAAAGCACTAGCTACTTTTGGATGATTTTCTCCAAACAATGCATTATAAGTACGTAAAGCATTTTCTTGATAAACAAAAGCAGAATCAAATCTGTTATTGACGACAAAAACTTGTGCAATGCTTTGATAAGCCGAAGCAACGCTTATGTGTAAATCACCATAATACTTTTTTTCTATCAGTATTGCTTTATTTAAATATTCAAGTGCCAACTCATATACTTTCATTTTTTTATATACATTTCCTATATTCTGATAGGTTTTTGCAGTTTCAATATTGTTGTTGCCGAGAAGGCCAACTCTTATTTCTAATGCCTTTTTGTAATAATCAAGAGCAGAATTATATTCTCGTTTGTACTCATAGACTTCGCCAAGGCTCATGTATGAACTTGCAATGATAGGATTTTTTTCTCCGTAATATTCTCTACGCAGTAAGAGCGCTTTCTGCAAATATTCCAGAGACACTTCATAGGCATTTTTTAGCATATAAACGGAGCCAATCTGCTGATAGCAAAGCGCAATACTCGGGTGCTTCTCGCCGTAAGTGTTCTTGCGAAGTAAAAGGGCATCGTCTAAATATTTGAGAGCAAGGTCATAAAGTCCTTTGTCGCGATAGACAGTTCCTAAATGCTGATAAGAATTGGCTACTTCGGGGTGCTTATTGCCATGCAGATTGATTCTAATGTCTAATGACTCTTGGTAAAGAGCAAGCGCTTGGTCTAGTACGCCCAAGGCCTGATAGACGTTTGCAGCCACGTTGAGCGCATAAGCAGTTATGGCGGTATGCTTCCCAAATAATTTTTCTTTGAGCTTAAGGGCTTCAAGGCAGTTCAACAAGGCATTGTCATAGTCGCCAAATTGAAAATACGCATTGGCTATATTGGTTCTAATAACAGCAGATTTGGGGTGCTTTTCACCAAAATATTTAAGAACAGTCTTGTCTGCACGGGCGTAATAGTCCAACGATAATTTGAATTTACCCATTTGAGCATGGCAGTAAGCAATCTTATTGAGCACGTCCACGAGGTCTTCTTTGCTTTTAAACTTCAGTTTTTCGTGCATTTCAAAAGATTTGCCGAAGTAGTCTAGCGCGGATTCAAAATTAGAGTTCTTGAGATATATTTCAGCCAAAGCATAAAGCGTTCTTGCAGTTCGTATATGTACTTTACCGTATTGAACGGTGCTGTAATTGATTATTTTTTTGACGTATTCAGCCGCACGGTTCACTCTTTTGAGCTTAATATTGCAGTCTGCAATATCTTGGTAAACCCTTAAATTACGTTCATCAATGCTTTTGGCTGCCACTATCAAAAAGCGCTCACAGTCCTCGAAAGCAGCTAAGGCGCTCTCGGTTTGGTCCATTGCACGATAGCTGCTGCCGAGCAGGGAGTAACAATCTGCTTGCAGGTTACGGTTTCGTACCTTAAATATCTGTATAGAATCCAGAATATTTTTACAGACTTCAGCGGCTGTTTTGTATTCTGAATTTACAAAATCATTGCTTGCACTCTCAAAGCGACACTCGATGAATTTAGGGTACATCTGCAACTCGCGGTAGTAGCGCGCTGCTGTAAAGAGATAATGGTTTGCTGCTTTGTAGTCTTTGAGGTCGCGGGCTTCGCGTGAGGAGAGAACAAACTGCCCTGCCAATTTGAGCTTAGTTTTGCGCGACTGTGCTTGTACGTTTACTGCAAATAAAGTACTTATAATCAAAGATATAAAAAAAAATTTCATATTTTTATGATTGGTTTATTTGCTCAAAGTGAAAGAAAACATAGCGCATTAAGTAGGCAAAATTAGAAAACTTTGGCAACTTAACAAAAAAAGAGCGTGCATTGTTTTGACACCGAAAGACTAATACAACAAACTGACTCTGGCGCGCTTAACTCAAAAAAGTTTGAGCAATATCGCACGTCGAGCGTTTGCCAAGGTGTTCATAATTGTTATGAATCCACTCGTCGGCTATGTTCCGCCCCAAATTGCGAAGACGGTTCAGGTAAGTCCAATCGGCATTGAACTTGCTCCCAGTGCCCAAAACTTTGATAAAATCATTGGGCTGCACGTGGTGTATGAATACATCGCGAAATTTATCACCAAAATTGATACCGCTAGCCAGCATTTTTTGTACAAAATTAATCTTACGCATTTCATACATCAAGCTCATATTAAAACTTAGTTCATTGATGCGGTCGTGTATTTCATCAACAGTAAGGGGCAGTGTATCAGTCTTTATGGGGTCAATCTGAACAATCAAAATATCCGATGCCATCGTATGGTCTATGAGTGGAAACACGGGCGGATTACCCGCATAACCGCCGTCCCAATAGTAGTCCTCGCCAATCTGCACTGCTTGAAAAAGGGTAGGTACACAGGCTGAGGCCAGAATGGTCTGTGCAGTAATCTCTGAAGTATGAAAAACTTTTACTTTACTGGTCTTTACATTCGTAGCGCACACAAATAGTTTCATCTCCTGACACTGACTAAGCTCTTCAAAATCTACCAAGTCTGTTAAAATATACTCCAATGGATTAATATTCATTGGATTAAGCATTTGTGGCGGAAAAACAGAAAGCATAAACTCTGTCCATTGATACATGGGCGAAAACCGCAAATTGCCATCGCCAAAGAATCGGTCTATCAAACTTGGCTGCAAAGGCGAAAACCATTGCGCCATAGAAACACGCTGCCAGAGCTTTTCTAACAACTCTATCGCCTTATTTCTGCCGCCACTTGCCAGCCCATAAGTAAGTACTGCTCCATTAACCGCTCCTGCGCTTGTTCCACAGACTCCCTCAATGTTGATGCGTTCATCTTCCAAAATACGCTCTAAAACACCCCAAGTAAATGCGCCATGCGAACCCCCACCTTGCAGGGCTACATTGATAGTCTTCATAGTTTTTATGTATCGCTGTTATAAAGTTACGCCTGGCGTTCCTCTGTTGATAAATGCAAAATTAATGAAAAATTCGGTAAATAGCAAACTGTAAAGCATCATAAAGAAATCCAGACAAAAACGCCAAGACCTTGGATTGATCTTGGCGTTTTTATTTTAGATTCCAGCGGGTTTCTGTTTTACTGTTCTGTTTTGAGGAATGGTTTAGCTATTTGTCCATTGGTGGTTTGGATATAGAGCGTGTATGCGCCGCCACTCAAGCCTAACAAACTGATTGTCTGG
>JAAFJX010000028.1 GCA_013299045.1 Cytophagales bacterium
GTTAAGCAATATAATTTTGCAAAACTTGGCGTGGCCAGAGCGAAAGACGGCACCTACTATTTTACCTACATAGTCATGCTGTATCGCTAAATCATTCTGTTTCAAAGACAAAATAAGAACAACCTCATCAGGCTTTTAGGGCTTTGTGGGGTTGTTTTGTTTTTTGGGGCTTGATACACACGCTGTGAGATGGACAGGCCAGTGGTTTTAAACCTGAAAGTTAGATAGTCGTCCCTTAAAAAGTGCATTCAATAGATGTAAGCTAAATTTAAGGAGGACAGCTTGCCTATTTTGGGAACACCTTGACGGCCTTTGATAGACTTCTCTTCTCTACTTTTTGTCTTGATGCAGAACTGAAGCGCGAGCTGAAAGTTCCGACCGCAGGGCATAGCAAAAAAATCAAGCCTCGCAAAAGGCCAATTTAGATGAAAAACAGGCTTTTTTTATCTAAACCAGCGAATGGCTTTTTCTTTGATTCATTCTCTTACAAAACATGGTAACACAGAAAATCTTACCCTCTAACATTTGAGCCATTCGCTTTTGTCTGATGCGAGGCATGGCAGGCCGCAAGAAGTGTTGAGGTTTTGCCAGTTTTTTGACAAAATAGGCTAAAAAGTAAGACATTTTGAAGATGAAATGCTTGTTTAATTTACTGATAGTAAATATCTTAGATACATTTTAAGGGAAGACTAGATAGTCATTTCTATAAAAAAAGTACGAGCCTATACAATTTTTCAAGAAAGTTTGGACAATACTGTCTCAATATGCAGTGATGGAGAGCTGGTATTAACCGCGGCAAGGTCATTATAAACCAAAACATTTTATGGTTAAAAGCAACAAGAAAACTGTAAGAAAGTTCTTTCTTATGTTTTAGTATCATTATACATTCGCTCAATGTTTTTGATTTCTACTGCCTCTCAAAAAAGATATCGGTAGCTACTTTTGCTGAAAGCAAACAAAGCGGTATGCCGCCTCCAGGGTGCACGCTTCCGCCACAAAAATACAAATTTTTGATGTTTTTGGAAAAATTAGCATGGCGCAAAAAGGCAGCATAGCGGTTGTTGGAACTGTTGCCATATAGAGCGCCTTGTGCGCTTTGTGTGCGGCTTTCTATGGTGCGCGGGTCAAGAACAGCCTCAGTTTCAATCAAACTTCCAATATCTCTATCTAAAACTTTGCTGAGGCGCGCCAACACGAAAGTACGCGCTTGCTGAATGAGCGCGTCCCAGTCCTGGCCGCTGTTTGGCGGTGTATTGATCATCACAAACCAGTTTTCGGAGTTTGGCGGCGCGTCCATAGGGCATTCTTTGGAACTGATATTGAGGTAAATAGTAGGGCTTGCTGGCAAATCCTGATGCTCAAAGATAGCCTCAAACTCAGCCGGATAGTTATCCGAGAAGAATAGATTATGTAAATGCAGTTCGGGGAAGGAATTTTTAACGCCCCAGTAGAAGATAATACCAGAGCTAGACTTGGGTTGTTCCAAAATTTTGGTGGGGGCTTTCTGCCCTGGTAGCAAATGCTTATAAGTGGCCGATACGTCCATATTTGAGAATACATGGTCAGCAGCAAGCTCCTTCGTTTCGTTGCTTTTTAGGTTAAGCACTTTGATACCTTGAACTTGCTTGCCCTGTATTACAATTTCTGTAACGCGGTGCTCAAAGCGAAAGACTACGCCCATATCCTGCGCCAAACGGAATAAACTATTGGTAATTTGGAACATACCGCCCTGCGGGAAATAAGTGCCGAAGCCAAATTCAAAGTGCGGAATCATACTCATAATACCAGATGTTTGGTAAGGGTCAGAGCCGTTGTAGGTGGCGTATCGGTTAAAAAACTGCACCATGCGTGGGTCTTTAAAGTGGGCTTTATTAACGGCATCTAGGCTCTGAAAAATATCCAAAGAATAGGTTTGTGCTATGCTTTTGAGAGTTTGCAGCGTCAAGAAGTTCTTGGGTTGGTGTAAGGACTGTTCCAAAAAAACACGGTGTGTGAGCGCGTATTTTCTTTGGCTTTTTTGTAGATAATTTATAAGGCTTTGGGCGGAGTCTTGTGTGTTTTGTTCTACTTCCTGAGCAAATTTATGCAAATCCGTATAGGCTTTGAGGCGTGTGCCATCAGCAAAAAAGTAGTGGGCACAAACGTCTAGTTGGCTGTAAGTGAAATAGTTTTGAATGTTGCGCTGGGCAAGCTCAAAAAGCTCTTCTATGTATTGTGGCATTGTAAAAAGGGAGGGGCCAGCATCAAAGCGGTAGCCATGGCTGCTAAATTCTGATAACTTGCCGCCGGGATAGGCATTACCTTCCCAAACCTGTACATTTTGCCCTTTTGCGGCAAGTCTGATAGCCGCAGCTATGCCCGCTATGCCTGCACCTACAATGTGTATCATACATATTTATTTTTTCGCGAAAGATATAAATTTACACACGATTTTCAGCCGTATTCGCTCGTGTATGAGTTTGGAAACTTTAGACTTCCATAAAAGCAGTATAAAGCGCATTGTAATTGTCCATAGCTTGTTGCTGCAAGTGCAAAAAAATATCGGGGCGGCTAACGATTTGGGCGCTTAGCCCCAGGCATTCGTCAATGCTGTGTGCATAAAGAAAGCCTAGTTGCTCATAATCAGTCATAAAGGAACGCCTTCTGGTCAAATTGACAGCCATACCAATCTTCTGACGCTGCCAGGCATCTATCAAGGTGAGTGAATACTCCGAAATAAAATAGTCGCCACGCTCCAAATCTTCTTCTAAAGAAAGTTTTGAAACTTTTACATTTTGCAGGCCAGAGCTTTCCAGAAGTTCTAATACCCTAAAAATTGCCTCTGCGCCTTCATGTAACTCGTGCTGCATGGTAGGGTGCAAGCGTATGATGAACTGCTTGGTAGGAAAAAAAGCAGCTAGCTTCATAAAGCAAAGCAGCAGCAAGTCCGTATCTGAGCGATTTATCATGGCCGACCAGTCGCCAGCGTGTTGCAAGAGCAAAACGACTGTATCGACGACGGACTTTGCTGCTCTATTTTTTTCGGTGTGCATGGTGGCTTTCTGAATGAATTGAGGCGCTTTGATGGTAGGAATTTGGTGTTTTTGAAAAAAGTTGGCATCAAACATATCGCGAACTACCACCGTTCCATACGGCACATAGTGCGCCATTTGCACAAAATAATTTGAGGAACGAAAGGCATCGCTAAAAATGTATAAATGCTCTTTGAGCGCTTCATAGAGTATGGGACTAAAGCCGTGCATATTTACACCTACACGAATAGGCTTGGTGGTTTTTGCGGTAAAATCAGCCTTCAAGGCTTCAAAAGTTTTCTGATAAATGGCTGCTTTTTTAGGTTTTTTGAGCAGAATAGCCCAATGTTTGGCCAAAGGGAGGGAGGCTGTCCGGGTTGCAGTTCCGCTTGCCCACTTTAAGCGCTTGGGCGGGGCCAGAAACAAATAAATAGCTTCGTCCGACTCAAAAACTAAAACTTTTAGCGGTTTTAGAAGATTCAGTGTGTCTGAACTAAATGGTATTTTTCTACTGCCTGGTTTGGTATGCTTTTCATAGTCCATTTTGAGATTTTTGAGCGGAATAGCCATTTGTTTTTGCCAAAATTCTACCGAAATGCCCAAATTAAGCGGCGTAGGGGCATCTGCCTGAAAATAAATTTTGCGGAAGCGAAAGCCTTTAGCGCTTATCTTTTCAAACACAGATTTGTTTCGCTCAAAAAGCATTTTTTCTGCCAACAGTGTTGTAAAATTCGTATGGACGGTTTTGCCTTGTACAACCTCAATAGCCAGCGCGACTGAGGCTTCATCTATCATAGCTGCTTCGGAGTCCTGAAACCACTCTGCCATAAAAGAAAAAATCAGATTGGCCCTGGAGCGACTGAGCAAAAAGTCTGTTTCGTGTTCGTGCAAAAAATGGGTGGTAAGAATTAAATAACTGGCTTTTGGTTCAGCTTCAATTAGGTCAAGAATTTGCCACAAATCTGTGTTTGCGTTCAATAAAAGCAGTATTTCTGCATTTTGCTCAGGCGAATGAGGCATTGCAGGTTCAAGTATTGGGCTTTTTTCAGGCATTTTCCCAGAGTTTGAGTCGCTTATAAATTTTGATGAGGTAGGGCTGTGAGCCGTCTTGAAGCCATTTTTGAATAGACTTTCCCTGCCTTGCTTGCTGTAAAAGCCACAAAAAGGCCTCTCCTTCAGTGCCTCGGTCGGTACGCCATATTGTAAACTCCTGATTTTCTATATCTTCTGGTTTTATTTTTATGCTAATTTTAGGCGAATCTTTTTCAATGGCTGATAGAATATCTGAATTGATACATTGTAACCACATGAATTGCGCTTCCGAATTAAAGCTCTCTAAATCAAGTTCTTGTGTATATAAGTTTTGCACAAAACCTAGCATACGCATTTCGCGAAGCCACGGCATGAGGGTATGTGCCGGATATTGTGTGTAAGTGCCCTCATTGCTTGCTGGTTGTTCAAAGGTAAGTTTAGGGAGCGCTTCCGAGAGCAAAAGTCTTTCGCGTTGCGGCGCTTCGGTCTTGAGCCAGTTAAGTTCGCGGTTAAGGCTATCTGGAATAAAGAAAGGACTTTCGGCATCGCGCCAGCTAAACAAAACAGCTTCCTTACTGCTTTTATTGGCCTCATTCCACAGCTCCGGTCTATAATGATGCAAGGCAGAGAGATAACCCAATGTGAGTTCATGTGTAAAAGGAATGCAAGGCATTTCTTCGTTGTCAAAAGTCTGTATGCGGTAGGGTTGCTTAGGTAGGCGTTCCTGCCTCTGGCCTTTAAAACGACCCAGATTGATAAAAAGCCCCCGTACGCCCATTTCGCGCAGCGTAATGACTTGGCTGGCTGAGAGTGTAAATTCGGGTGGTAAAAACCAAGGGCAAATGTTTTTGAAGGTTTTTTGTATCAAATCAAAACCAACTTTGCAGTTGGTATAAAAGCCCAAATCTGTACGCAAAACGGCTAAGTCGTGTGCATATGGGCGTAAAAGTACCTCAAAATGTGCTGGATTCTCATTAACAAATTGAATGCCCTCTGGGCAAAAACTTTGTATGTCTGCCACCGTAGCGCCCGGTAAGCCCAGCACCGCCTTGCGATTGTGGCGAACGTAAGCCGATAGCCAACGGTAAAATTCGGACTCGTAGCCACCCGAAAGTACCTCTAGCCAACGCTGTGCGCTGAGGCAGGAAGCGTCGGCATTGAAGTTTATGACATCAACTAAAAACAAAGCCTTCATTTTTTGGGCAAAAGAATTTTCAGCAAAGTTAGATATAAAATTCTATTAGAGAACCTTTGGTTGAATCTTTTTGCACTTGAACGAGGCAAGACTTATTCTAGTTTGCTCCCTCTTGGTATTGAGAAGCTACTTCTACAAAGCGCCCTACTTTTTTATCATAATCATATTCGGCAAAAATGGTTTTAGTGCCTGGTTCGGCACTGTTAGCCTCCTCCTCAGGGTTTACCAAGCAGAACTCTAAGCGTGTGCCTTTTTGAGGAATGGTAACAAAAAAGCCTTTATAGCCTTTAAAGCCCATTTTTTCTTTCTCTGGAATAGCGTCTTGATATTGCTTGGTGAGTGTTGGAAGGTCAATGTGGTCGGCTGTCAGTAAGTTAAAGTTCACATCATAAATGGCAAAATCATCAAGTTTAAAATCGCAACCGCCACCACTACACTCTGTTTTGAATACAGCCAATACATCATTGATGTTATCGCCTTTCCAAACCGCCATACGATAGACTGTGCCTCCGTCCGCATCTTTCCAGTCATGCCTGAACTCAATGTAGCCATTGGTCTCATCTTTTTTGATAATGACAACATCACCAGGCGTTTTGCTGAGTACGTTCTTTTTGAAAGTTTCGAAGTGCGCACTGATGTTTTTTGAAATCAAGCCCATCTCTACATCATCAGCAGCGGACTCTGTACTTGTTTGTAAAGAATCGGTGGTTGTGGTAGATACGGCCGCGCCTCCACAAGAAGTTAAAAGGGCGGCCATTAGAACAATAAAAATTGATAAACGAATCATAGCATCATGCTTTTTAGATACAAAATAGTTTGCTCCGCAAAGGTAACAAGCTGCTATTGATACTGTATAAAATAGTTTACGAAGCAGAGCTTTTTGTTTGTGAAAACAATTAGTAGCGCGTTCAATATTCATTTCTATCAGCCCCTGTGCATTTTCTATCCTCATGCACTCGTCTGGTTCTCTGCCTGCACCATGCCATAGATTCGCTGGTTTAGTGCCTACTTAAGAGTTATCTGCACCCAGTTCACCTCTTGCTCCGCCTGCCCAAAAAAGAGTCATAACAAGGCCAATGACAAAATTTTTGAGTGCTTCGCGCCCCATAAAATTAGTGCGCTCAAAGTAACGAGCTGCATCTTCAACACTCATGCCTTCGGCTATATAATGCTTCGGCATTAGTTTGAAGAACTCGGGATTGATGTAACTATAAAATAGACTTTGAGTAGCCATACAGCCCAGGGACAATATCAATACAGCTATCATAGGCGCTTGAAAAGCCAACCAGAATGTAAAATTTGTTCCTGCACTGGCGCGTCGCATCTTGTTCATACAAAGCACAACCAGTAAAAAAATTATCATGTTATTGATTACACTTACAAATTGGTACCAACCAATTCTATGGCTATGAAACCCTAGCCAATATTCTGCACAAAGCCATAAAAAGGAAAACAAAAGCCCTGCAAAACCATAAATAAGACCAACTCTGAGTCCTTTCATTTGAATTGAATTTATCAAGTACGTCCAGATACAAAAGATGCACAACCCATCAAGAGATTGTGCATCATGAGAATTTTTATTTGCATTAGTAATATCCAAGCAGCAAAAGCCTTAATAAGCATATTGCTTAAATTTGAAGGCGTATGCAATGCCAACACTCACGTAAAGCGACATAGCGTGCTGTGTATCATCAGGATAGCGCTTGATATTATTCAAGAGATAAACATAGCGGGCATCGGCGGTGAGCCAAGTAGTCCCGTTCATTTTGCCCATATAACTGAACCCACCATTAATTCCATAATTTAGAGAGCGGTATTTAGGAGTGAGGTCAAGAGAGGTTTTAAGCTCTTTTTCTTGTGCAAAAAGCATCATGTTCAAAGACGGGCCTATGTTAAAGTAAAACTTACCGTCAATGGCCATAGGGCCAGGTGCCAAGTTGAAGATAAGCTGAGGCGAGAATTGAGCATAGAGGGTTTCCAAAGAGTAAGGACGCACTATATTGGCTGTATAGCGGGTGCCCATCTGGATAAAATCAATATCGGCACGGTAGCCCAGCACGCGGCTTTTATGAAACTCTTTGATGACATAAATGCCGCCGCCCAAACCAGCGCGTGGAGTAGCAGTAGGATAATTTTTACCAGTAATGATGCTGCCCGTACCACCAACTCTGAAGCCCGCAAAACCCTTAACATTTTGTGCAGAAAGTGCGCCAGACATACAAAGAAGCGCTATTATCAGAAAGAAAGTCTTTTTCATGGGGACTTGTTTTGAATGGTCTACTGTGAAAGTTGTTGTTTCAGTAAAGAAAGAACGTAAAGAATGACAAAAATAGTGTTTTATGCCAATAAAAATAGTCTAATTTTAGAATATTTTGTTTTTGAAGATTTACCTAAAGCCCTGTTAGTCAAAAGTCTGACTCTAATGCTGGCAGTAAATCCAATAGACTGTCAAAGGTACTTTGCGCACTAGTCAGGCTAATCCCATACAGCCCTGAACCTTCCAGCCAAGTAGGCAAATCGGCAGGGAGTACATCTGTAAACTCCGCCCAGAATAGGCTTTTCTTGCCCATAAGCTGCTCTCTATCAAAGGCCAACCACTCTGCCTGTTTTGCTTTCAATATGAAATTCAAAGTGTTTGGGCTGGGTGTATAGGCTGCTTTCCAATTTGCTAATGAAACCTCTACAAACAAAGAGCGGTTAGGCGCTGCATACTTCAACAAAGCGACATCAGATAGTTGTTGTATATTTTCGGCAAAATAGCTGTCTGTGATTGGCTCATCAGTGCCTATTACTACCTCTGGCCCTGAAAGCCAATCCGTTATCTCCTGAAAAACCTTAACATTGGCCTCGTCGGCAATAGCAAGCGGCATGAGCAAATAAGCAACGCCCATGCCAGCACAATAGCGCCATGCTTGTAAGTCGTGGGTTGGTGGACTCGCCTTAAGATTAATTTTCAAAGCCATTTTATTGATGCGATTGATAGTAAGCTACAAAGGTAAATTATTTTAGCAAGGTATGCGCTGCTCCGGCCTAATCCGAACTAGCTTAAATTCTGTTTATCATCTGAGTTCTAAGTAATTGATTATTGGTTTGTAGTAGGAGGGTTCTGAAAGTTCATTCTCGCTCAAATCAAAATACCCATCTTTGCTCACTTTCAAAATCTGCAAAGGTGCATAATGCCGCTTGGCGTGCTCAGGGAGCTTTGCTTGCGCTGTTGCCTTGTCTTTAAAAACTTTAGAAACATAGATACTTAGCTCATTTTTATTCCCTCGTAAACTGCTTTCTACTTCTGCTATTGCATACCAAATAATACTTTCATGGATAGGCTTAGGCGATGAATTGATAAAAAGCAAGCTACCAGACTCAATACTTGTGCGAACGCGCATTACAAAACTGTTAGAGCAGTGTGGACAGGTGTGTGTGTTTTCACCCTCTTGCCATTCATAATCGCCACCAGTTGGGGGTAGAGAGCCAATGGCACGTGCTTCGGCTGGGATTTCGGTATTACAACAAGGACAAATAAATGTAAGCATAAGACTTAAATTTTAGAGGAGAAGATAATACATTTCGAACTAGAGTTTTTCAATAAGCGTTGTATCAAAGGTTTCGGCGATAGGCACATCTGCTCCCAATAAGTGCTGCCCTACCAAGACCTCCAGAACAGCCAAAAACGCCTCTTGATTATTGGCAAAAGAAGCTGAAAGATTTGGGTCGTAACGCACAAAGCCAGAATCTAGGCTATTCAAAAACCAAAAACCGCTTTCTATATGCGTATAAGTCAATTTTTCATAGCCCAGCTCATCTCTATACTGCTCCACCATGTACTCATAAAAAAGCATCTGTAAGAGTTTTTCGCGCTGCTTTTCTTTTGTTAAGAGCATTTTTATAAGTGTTCCTACTGGCTCACAAATAGCTGCACTTTTCTGTTTTGTTTCTTTATCAGGTTCTGTGCTTTTTTGATGTTTCACTTCTGCACGCTTAAAATCGTCAGGAACTGCTCCTGACTTATAATCCACAATGCGCAGGTAATGTTGCCCTGCTTCGTTTCGGACACAGTCCAGACGGTCTAATGCGCCTTCCAAGCGGATTTTTTGTGGCAAACCGTCCACTTCTATTTCGCAAGTAGTATGGAAGCGCCTTTCTGTACCCAAAACCATAAAGGGTTTAAAGTTGTCTTGGCCATCTTCATTGAGCTTGACTTCGGCCTCCAGATAGCGCACAATACGCTGTTTGATGCCTTCGCGAATCAGAAAATTGCTCCCCTTATCAAAATCCACCTTGATTTTTTTCTCTTGTGCAGCCTCGCGAATCGTTGCTTCAAGCCATTCTTCCGTAGTATGCTTACTAATCTCTTTGAAATCAGATTTTTCTAACCATTTGCCTCTGTACGGTTCATATACTTTTTCCAACACATAGTGCATAATTACGCCAAAGGCAATATCCGACAAGTCGCTTTCTACTTCCAAAGGAGGCTTTATGTCTAGAACTCTTTGTCGGTAAAAGTCTAATGGCGAAGTTAAATATTGCGCTAAAGTACTGGCACTTAGTCCTTTTTTTTCTAAGTAATTGACGATGCCTTGTATCACTTCAGGACTTTTGGCCATGCTCTTTTGTTCCCAAAGGCTTTGCGGCAACTCCAAGTTCAGCCTGCTATGTCGTAACCTAATATGATGAAAGTTAGCCCATTCATGTTCTATCTGCAACAGAAACCGGCTTTTTTCAGGCACGTCTTCATTGAAACGGCCACGTCTGTAAATCAATTTGATGTTTTTGGCGCGATGTAGCAAGCGATAAAACAAATAAGCCAGCGCAGCATCGCTCTGCTCGTGTGTTGGTATTTGTCTTTCTAGGCGTATTTCGTAAGGAATAACCGAGTTGAGAGAGCGTGCTCTTGGAAAAACGCGCTCGTTGCAAGAAAGCACAATGACATTTTCAAAATCCAGGTTACGGCTTTCCAAGAACCCCATAATCTGTATAGGTTTAAGAGGCTCACCCGCAAAAGAGAGGCGTGTTTCGCGCATAAAATCTTGTATGAGGCGCTTTAAACCAGCTATTTTGATATTGATTTGCCCTGCTTGAATCACTTGGCTCACGCGCCTTAGCAGCGTATGAAAATGAAAAATATACTCAAGTTGCACTTCATGGTGGCTGTCGGTCTTGGCCTGCTCTTTAAAGCGTTTGTAAAGATGCTCTGTAAGTTTTTCAAAGAAACTAAAGGCTTTTTCAGTGCTCTTTTGCCAAGGCTCAAAAAGCATTTGATAGAGACTGCCTGCCCTAAAAAGCTGCTCTAAAGTCATATAAATCAAGCCTTCTTCTTGTAGTTTTTTGAGAGGCGAGTCTTCACTTTGATTTTCTTGAGGGTCAAAAATATAGGGGTGCTGCATAAGCCTCTGAATATCTTTGAAGAAAACTGTTTTATCACCCGCCACACTCTCCATCAGGCGGCCTTGCATTGTAAAAATACTCTCTACTAAATCTGCTAATGGGCTTTGAGAAAGAGGCACACCCATTGTGATATTAATGAAATCTGCAGCGGTATAGCCTTCTGGTAGGTCTGGTAGGGCAGCCAAAACAGGCGCAAGTAACTGCTCTTCAGGGAGAATGATAACAGTGTGGTTCAGTTGTTTTTTGAAACTTTCCAGTTGCCCATTTTGGCTTAGTGAATCAAAAAGTTCTTTTAGATAATTGCCTACATATTTGGCCTGCAAAACATTGTTGGTACTGGCAAGTATCTCTATATCTTTTTCTTTCGTTTGAAAATGCTTTTCTATAAAATGCAGTTTGGCGCTCCCTAAGCTCTGCCTCAAATGCCGCAAAAACAAACCCGCTTCATGTATGGGCACTTGATTCATGTAAAAATCGTCTGCATCTACAAAAACATCAGCAAGCTGGTTTTCTGCTAGCTTTCTTATCATCAAAAGTTCGTTGTCGTAGAGTTGCGAAAGCCCAATAAAAATTATCTTTTGGTAATGCCAATGGTCGGCTATATTTAGAATATCACGGCTTATTTGCCTGTAAAGCATACCTTTATAGGCTTTGTTTTGGGATTTTAGTTTGCTGCGAAAATCCAAATAAGTCCTTTGCAAGTGTTGCCAAGAGTCTAAGTATGCACTCACACGCTTGTTGCGCCGCACTCGGTCATGTTGCTCGGGCGCAATGTCCTTGCTCCAACGCGAAAGCTCATCGGCGTGCCCCAAGTATTCAAAGAGTTCTAGCGTGGCTTTTTCGTTAGGCAAGGTAAGGTCAATGAGGTCAAAATCATTTAGAACAGCCAAGCCAAAGGCCGTGAAATCCTCAAAGTTTTTATATGGATTGTTGGAGTTGCTGACCGCCGTGGCATGATAGCTATTGAAAAGTTCAAGCAAGAGTCGTGCTTCGTGCCCAATATCAACGTTGGAAAGACTGCGAATGAAATCATCGCTAGAGAGTATTTCTGGCAGCTTTACTTCTGTTTTCAAGGCCTCTGCTATGTATTTTTTGATGTACAAACAAGAACGACGCGAAGGTAAAACCAAAGCCAATGCGCTCAAATCTGAGCCATACGTTTGTAGTAATTTTTCTACAACCCTGAACAGAAAACTATCTTGCGCGTAGGTGTGTTTGTAGGCATTAAATAGGCTCATGCTTTGCTAGATAAAGGCCAAAAAAGAGCAATTAGTGCATCAGTAAGTTGTTTCTCATAAAGGATAGCCTCCGCAAATTCACGGAAAGCTCCTTCTCCACCACGCTTTTTGCAAGCATAGTGTGCGTGCATCAGTACGTGCGGACTTGCATCAGCGGGGCAGGCAGCCAAACCGCATTGGGTGAGAATAGGTAGGTCGTTCAAGTCATCGCCAATGTAAGCTATCTCACTGTCTATAAGGCTAAAATCTTTCTTTATCTGCTCATAAACGATTCCTTTTTGAGAAATGCCATGATACTGAAAAGAGACCTTTAGCTCATCAAAACGATGCCGCACAACGGGCGAGTTACGGCCAGTGATGCCGCCCGTCAGGAAGCCCAAACGTGGCAAAGCCCTGATAATGAGACCATCTTTAGCATTAAAGCGTTTATATTCTAGGCCATTATCATCATAAATAACGCCAGCATCGGTCAGAACGCCATCTACATCAAAAATAAAAGCTTTTATGAGTTGGGCTCTTTGCGCAAAATCAGAGGTTTTATACATGGTTTATACACGAATAAACACGGCTATTGGCTACAAAGATAATCAAAATTATATGAGACTACTTCTAAAAACTGCAATTTGAATTGGTCTTTTTTGGGCATATCTGACTTTCGATAGCGGTTTAGAATATCTTGTACTTTTTGTTTCTGATTCTGAACAGACTAAGAATAAAGGTATTGAACCTGGCTGTTCCTTTATAAAAGTCAGTGCTTTTAGGACTTTTCTCAAAAAAATTAACAAAAAATTTATTTCATATCAATAAAATGTAGAAATTTGCGACCGTCCTAACAGTATATTGCTAGGTTTTAAATTTTTCTAAAGTCTTTTAATTACCGCACTCAATGCCTTATTTGTTTACCTCTGAGTCTGTTTCTGAGGGCCACCCAGACAAAGTAGCAGACCAAATTTCTGATGCCGTTGTAGATGCCATGCTGGCGCAAGACCCTAACTCCAGAGTAGCCTGCGAAACCCTCGTTACAACGGGTTTAGTAGTGCTTGCGGGCGAGGTTACTACTAAGGCGAAAGTGGAAGTTTCTGAAATAGTACGCGATACCATTCGCAAGATAGGCTATAACAGCGACAAGTATTGCTTTGATGCCAACTCCTGCGGGATAGTCGTGGCGTTGCACAGTCAGTCCCCTGATATTGCTATGGGCGTGGACGAAACGCAAAATCGCGAGCAAGGCGCGGGCGACCAAGGCATGATGTTTGGTTACGCCAACAAGGAAACGCCCGAGTATATGCCTATGGCGCTGGCTTTTTCGCACCGTATTATGAAAGAAATGGCTAAAATTCGTAAAACCGAAAGCCATCTAATGCCTTATTTGCGCCCCGATTCTAAGTCGCAGGTTACTATTGAGTATGATGACAACCATCAGCCCAAGCGCGTTCATACGATTGTGGTTTCTACCCAGCACGACGACTTTGATGAAGACCAAAAAATGCTGGCTAAAATTGCCCATGACGTGCGCAACATCGTTATTCCACGTGTAATCCCAGCAGAACTCATAGACAAAGACACTATTTTCCACATCAACCCAACTGGCAAGTTCGTTATTGGTGGTCCACACGGCGACTCTGGTCTTACTGGCCGCAAAATAATTGTGGATACCTACGGTGGTAAAGGCGCACACGGCGGCGGCGCATTTTCAGGCAAAGATGCCTCTAAAGTAGATAGGAGCGCAGCGTATGCCACACGCCATATAGCAAAAAACCTCGTGGCGGCAGGAATAGCAGATGAAGCTCTGGTGCAAGTGGCTTATGCAATAGGAGTGGCTAAGCCAGTATCCTTGAATGTAAACACTTACGGCACAGCCAAAGTGAAGCTCACAGACGCACAGATTGCTGAAAAACTCTCTGATATTTTTGATATGCGCCCCAAAGCCATTATTGAAAGACTTGGCCTCAAAAACCCAATATTCTCACCTACAGCGGCTTATGGTCATGTTGGGCGTGAGCACTACACCGAAAGCGTAACGACCAATCTTGTTAGCGTTCGCCAAAACGGTAGCACTATTGAGGAAGTTCGTACACAGGCCAATCCCTCCGTGGAGTTCTTCACTTGGGAAAAATTAGAATACGTAGAAGCTATTAAAAAGGCCTTCGGCATATAACAAATTTTTGCTGCTGCAAAAAAACTAGTGCTTTTTTTTGTAAATCAAAAACCAAAGTATTAGTTTTGCAGCACGTCATTTAAGAACTAAAAATGGGGACAGTTTCAGTCCCCTTTTTTATTGCTAATATTTGAAAAAAAGCCTGTTTTAGGCATTTTACGGTTTATTCAAGCAGTTTTATGCAAGAAGTTAAGGACATTGTTCATAAACTCTACAACAGCCATCTGGCCGAACCCGATTTGTTTCTGGTGGATTTAGAGGTACTTTGGGCTAAAAAAAAGCGCATCACATTGGTTTTGGACAGCGACCAACCCCTCACCATTGAACGCTGCGTGGAAGTAAGTCGCAAACTCAATGCTTTGATTGACGAAGCCATTACTGGTGAAGAAGCCTACGACTTAGAAGTTACTTCGCCTGGTGCAGACCAGCCCATACGCTTACTCAGGCAGTTTCCTAAGCACATAGGCCGCGAATTTAAAGTATTACTCCGCGACGAGTCTACGCTTCAGGGTAAATTAGAAACGGTTCATGGAGAAATTCTCGGCTTTATGGCTGAAGAAGAATTGCCTACCGACCCTAGCAAGAAAAAGGCTAAACCCCAAAAACATTTGGTATTGCAAGAAGTTCCTTTCACAGACATTGTATCAGCCACTATTGTGTTGGCTTTCAAATAATTATCATTCTAAACTCACTCTCAAGACCATGATGGACAACGCCGCACTAGTAGAGTCTTTTGCAGAATTTGCCAGAGACAAGCGCATAGACCGTCCCACAATGATTCGCATTCTGGAGGACGTATTCAGAACCCTTATCCGCAAAAAGTACAATAGCGACGAGAACTTTGAAGTAATTATTAACTTTGAGCGTGGCCGCAGCGACTTGGAGATTTGGCGTTCTCGTGCTATTGTTGCCAACGATGCTGAAGATTTTGATGCACAGTTGCAGATAAAAATTGCTGACGCACTAAAAGTTTCAGATGACTTTGAGGTGGGCGAAGAGTTCAATGAACAAATATCTATTGATGATTTTGGCCGTAGACTCGTGCAAACAGCTCGTCAAACCCTTATTCAGCGCGTCCGTGACCTAGAGAAAGATTTGCTTTATCAAAAATATAAGGAGCTTGTCGGCGAAATCATTACAGGAGAAGCCTACCAAATTTTGAAGCGCGAAATAGTGGTTTTGGACAATGAGCGCAAGGAACTCTTCTTGCCCAAAAACGAACAAATTTTCAAAGACCGCTTTAAAAAAGGCGACCCCGTGCGTGCTGTTGTTAGCCGTGTAGAAATCACGAACGGTAACCCGCGCATTATTCTTTCTCGGACTTCGCCTATGTTTTTGGAAAAATTATTTGAAACCGAGATTCCCGAAATTTATGATGGCCTCATTGCCGTTAGGCGTGTGGTGCGTGAGCCAGGAGAGCGCGCCAAAGTTGCTGTCGAGTCTTTTGACGACCGCATAGACCCAGTAGGTGCGTGCGTAGGTATGAAAGGCTCACGCATACATAGCATTGTGCGAGAATTGAACAACGAAAATATTGACGTTATTAACTATACCGAAAACATGGAGTTGTTCATTACACGTGCGTTAAGTCCTGCAAAAATTAGCACCATCAAAATAAATGCAGAAAACGAACGTGCGGCGGTTTATTTGAAAGCAGACCAAATTTCATTGGCGATTGGGCGCGGCGGCCAAAACATTAGACTAGCAGGGCGCTTAGTTGGCCTTACTATTGATGTATTTCGTGAAGATGCTGGCGGCGAGGAGGACTATGAAGACATTGACCTCACCGAATTTGACGATTCTATAGACGAATGGATTATTGAAACTTTCCGCTCGGTAGGCTTTGATACAGCCCGAAGTATCATGGACGCAAACCGAAACGATTTGCTCAAACGCACCGACTTGGAAGAAGAGACCATTGACTTTGTGATAGATATTCTTCGTAAAGAGTTTGAGTAAACTCTGCTCCTTTCTAATAATAAAGAACCCAGTTACAAACATCATGACTGGGTTCTTTATTGTGCATTGAGTCGTCTCTTAAAAAGTCTGCACAAGAACAAGCACATCAAATGATTGATATGATTTATCTGCTTTAGGAACACCTTGACCTCCTTTGATACACTTCTCTACTTTTTGCCTTGATGCAGAACCGAAGCGCGCGCTGAAAGTTCCGACCGTAGGGCACAGCAAAAAAAATTAAGCCTCGCAAAAGGCCAATTTAGATAAAAAAATAGCCTTTTTTCATCTAAAACAGCGAATGACTTTTTCTTTGATTGGGTGCTTTTACAAAACATGATTGCGCAGAAAATCTCACCCTCTGACCTTTGAGCCATTCGCTTTGGTCTGATGCGAGGCATGGCAGACCGTAAGAAGCCCTTGAGATTTTGCCAGTTATTTGATAAAATAAGCTAAAAGCTAAGATATTTTAAAGATGAAATGCTTATTTAATTTACTGATAATAAACAGTTTAGATGTATTTTAAGGGGCGACTATTGAGTAACATCTATGCTGTTAAACGAGCGTACTTTTGACTGCTCTCAGACATGAAAAAGCCCGACTTATCAGAATCAGGCTTCTCCATCAAATTTGAAAGTGGTGTTTCTCTTAGCTCTACTGGCCTCTTTTCTTGACAACAATCATATCGTTCGGAATTGGCTTAGCCATGCTTGCGTTCAGTTGCACACCCTTTTTACGGCCATTGAGAAGGCTGGACTGAAAATTTATTTTGCCTTGAAGTTTGATTGCGCTATCTAACTTTGCTTTATAGACTTGCTCCTCCTTGTTGATGTCGTAGTTATAAGCCACAATTTTAAATTCTTTGTTATCTTTTTCTACAAACTCTACCGATTCGCGCACTTTGCCTTTAGGATACAAGACCTCAAAAACTAACAAACGCTTATTGCCATCTTTTTGGGCAGATACTACGTCAAAACCGTTAGGCACACCCATCACGTTGAGCTTGATGCGCAATTTGTTGCGGAGCTCTTCTTTTTTTGCACCTGCATAAGTGGTGCTATCAAAGGCCATTATGGCAGTATCTAGGCTATTTTTGCGGAGTGCATCGTAGAGCAAACTGCCGTATAAATCTGAGTAGGTATAGCCTGAAATCAGATAACCGCCTTTTCCGCGCACAAGCGTAACGGACTCACGCAAGGTGGTATGCTCGTAGTCGGCCATGTAGCGAAGCGTCAGCATAGGTAAGTTCTCTTGCTCTGCCACAAGGGGGTTCTGCAAATCAAAACTTTTAAGACTTCCTAATGCTTTTTGACGTTCGTTGAGGGCTTTGAGCCACTCCTCTTGAGACTTGGTTTGGAAAAGCACGTGGTCAAAACTCTTAACAGCCTCTCCAAATTCATCTTTAGAGAGGTTCTGATAAAAAGTTTCGGCACTTGAGGCGGACTCACTGCTACTAGCGCAACTCACCAAATACATAGCGCCTAAAACTAACAAAGCCAAAAGAGCTTGGTTTTTCATGGATTTGTTTTTGAATAAGATTTATTATTATAAAAAATAGTCGTTTTTATGTAAACAACTACTTTTAAGGCCGCAAATATAGAGCAAAAAAACTTTTATTTGCCAAAAAAACGGCTTTATAACAATAATTTAGCATTTTTTAACAGCTTTAAGCCCACTAAACGTTCTGTTCCACAAAACCAATGAGGTCGCGGAGGTTATTCATAACAATGACGTTTTCGGGTATTCGCAAATCTTGCCCAATAACCTGATTGCCACTAACAATGAACTTTGAATTAGGAAAGCGCTCGGATACTGTATCTATATAGGCCTGCACATTGTCCAAATTGGGGTGTGTTGTAAAAACCGATAGCAAAAAATCTGGTTTATGAATATTATACGTTTCTTGAACGTCTTGGAGAGGTGTACTTTGCCCCAAATAAAACACCCTCCCATCGCGAGATTTGATGATGTAAGTAGCAAACAACAAAGAAAGTTCATGTAACTCCTCTGCGGGCAAATAGAGCATATAGGACTTCGCATTGGGGCTTTTGGGCGCAAGACTCTGACCGTCAATGGCTACTACTACTTTTTGGCGAATTAGGTTACTTATAAAATGCTCTTGTGCCGGATTGATAGTACTCGTGGCCCAAAGCAGGCCTACACGCACCAAAAAGGGATACACTATTTGGAGCATGGTCTTTTCAAAGCCTAGCTGTAGTACGCTCGTAGAAATAATTTTGTCAAATTGTCCTTCATCGAGGTCAATCATAGCCACTGAGAGTGCATTGATTTGGGTCTGAAAATCAGAGGCTTTGTAAATACTTTCACGAACACGCCGCGTAATTTCTTCGCGCCCCATTTTGGCTATATGCGAAATTTTATAGCCTAAATTGTTCAAAAGCGCTACGTTGAGCATTGTTTTGAGTGCGTCTGTATCGTAGTACCTGATGTTGGTATCGGTACGCTGCGGCGACACAATGTTGTAGCGCTGCTCCCAAATACGTATGGTATGCGCTTTGATACCAGTCAGGTTTTCAATATCTTTAATTGAATAAGTTGTAACAATCATACACCAATGGCCTAGCCCCTCCTTTTAGAATTTAACCCTAACCCCTACGCACCAATTCTGTTTGATGTTTAGTTATATTATACGCAATAACAACAGAGTCTTATAAATGTTTTGGAATCAAGCCAAAAGAGGCTAAACATTTTCTAATGATTTTTTGAGGGTGTCAATGACTGCCACAGGATAAGGGTCTACCTTATTGGTCATGGCCAGCTCATAAGAGAGCCAGTCGCCCCAAAGTATCAAAAAGAAAATTTGTTCCATGTAAGTATTACCTCGCGCTTTGATGTCAATGATTTCAGCAGCTTTTTGAGCAATAATTGGTCTGCATATATCAAAACGACTACTCACACGCGGATGGTCGCCGTCCTGATAGAATTGTAGTACCACCGAATTTTTAAGAACGTTCTCAGGAAAAACCCAGCCTACAAACTCATTGTGATTCATTTCGGGCACTATGCCCACGTGGCATATCTGCTTCGCATTTTCGTTTATTTGCTGCTGTAAGCGTACTAAAACCGGTGCAGAATAATCGCTACCATACAAGAACACTAGTTTTTCGTGTAGTTTACTGGCTATTTTACTTGCTTCCGCGCGAATCCGAGTAGCTTCTTGTGTTAAAAAGGCCCATACGTCTGGTAGTTTTTTTATCAAATCGGGCTTAACAAGGCCATAATGCGTAAACAAATGCAATAAAGCTGTAACAGAAGTGGGCAAGTGGGCGCGTGGACAGGCCGCTAGTGCATCTAGCAAATACAAGTCATAGCCGCGCTGCTCTGCAATCTCTTTCAGCTTGCCGCCTGAAGCCACACAAGCGATGCGTGCTCCAGAGGTGGCGGCCTTTTCAAGCGCGGATAGGGTTTCTTCTGTATTTCCTGAAAAAGAAGAGGCAATAAACAACGTATTTGCACCTACATAAGCCGGGAGGTCGTAGTGCTTAAGTACCTCAAAGGGAACTTTTATGTTCCCAAAAAGCAAAGATTGGGCAATGTTTCCGCCAATACCAGAGCCACCTAAGCCTGCCAGAATAACGTTCTGGATAGGGTTGGGTGTGTTCACAAGTGGTTTGCTCTTAAATTTTTCGTGCGCATTGTACATCTGTACCGCAAAACCACTAATAAGTTGCTCCATTGTATTCATAGTATGCTTACTTTTTATAAAAGGACAAGCCAGCCTCTTTCCCTATTTTTACTAAAACAGCAAATGTAAGGATAATATTTGTTCTAAGCGTAAAAAACGCAAAACTTTTATTGCTAAATCCTGAAATGACCAATAAATGCTTAACTAGTCGTCCCTTAAAAAGTCGGCATATTATCTACTTTTGGGAACACATGACGGCCTTTGATAGGCTTCTCTACTTTTTACCTTGATGCAGCACTGAAGCCAAGCTGAAAGTTCTGACCGTAGGGCATAGCAAAAAAATCAAGCCTCGCAAAGCGCACGGGGAATGGGCAAGTTTAAAGCTCGCCCATTGAACCGAATCGTCGTGCTCAAACAAGAGAATCGTAATCCACTCTAATTTTTTCTATGAGTTCGCGCACAGCCGTAAATGAAACCACATTGGTTTTAAAGTGCTCTATGGCTTGCGCAACTTCTTTTTCGGTGGCGCTAAAGTGCCTTAAAATATTGAGCAAGTGCATTTTCATGTGGCCTTTTTGTATGCCTGTTGTTACCAAGGACTTAATAGCGCCAAAATTTTGCGCAAGGCCAGTAACAGCAATAATCTTCATCAACTGTTCTGCGCTTGGTCTGCGCAGGAGCTCCAGCGAGCGTTTGGCCAGGGGGTGTAGGCCAGTTAAACCGCCTACCGTGCCCACCGCAATAGGAATATCCAACCAAAACTTGAAATGACCGTTTTCTATAGAACAGTCCGAAAGGCTGCGGTATTGTCCGCTGCGCGCTGCGTAAGTATGTCCACACGCCTCTATGGCTCTAAAGTCGTTGCCGGTTGCAATCACAACAGCATCTATGCCGTTAAAAATGCCTTTGTTGTGTGTTGTAGCTCTGTAAATATCTTTTTTTGCAATTTCAATAGCCGTTTTGAACTTTTGGGCAAATTGCTCTGCACTTTGGTCTTCTATTTGTCCAAGTTCTGTGATGGGGCACTCTACCCATGCACGCACCAAGCACTCTGGTGTATAATTGGACAAGATGCAAAGGACTACGTTTACGTCTTTTTCTTCACTTGTAAACATTTCTTTGCCTAGCAACCAAGCCTTAAAGGACTGTGCAAAGTTTTCTAAGCATGAATTAATAAAGTTTGCGCCCATAGAATCGCAGGTATCAAACGTAATCTTGAGTTGGTAGTAATCCTGTATCAGATGGCGTGCATCTACAAGTTCAACGTCCAACACACCACCGCCCCTCGCCGTCATGTTTTTCGTGATGCTGGCCGCATTACCCAATAATTCTTCGCGCAGTTCATCAAAAACACAATACAGTTTATGGTAGTCGCCTTTCCAAAGAAAATGGATTTGACCTATTTTTTTTGTGCTGATGACCTCAGCCTTGAACCCACCACGCGAAAGCCAAAACTTGGCGCTTTTAGACGCTGCCGCCACCACCGAGCTCTCTTCTATGGCCATCGGTACGGCATACAGTTCGCCGTTAATCAAAACGTTAGGCGCTATACCAAAAGGGATATAAAAATTAGTGATGGTGTTTTCACTGAACTCGTCATAGAGTTTTTGTACTTCGGGCTGTGGGTGAAAATAGCTAATGAGCTCTGCCTCATATTCCGTACTGTGCTCTGGGCTAATGGATTGCGCTATCCAGCGAATCTTATCTTCTTTTGATAATTTTGAAAAACCTTCTATGGGTGTCATTGAACAAAGACTTTGTATTAAAACGAATTTTTTGTAAGTAATGTTTTTGTAAGTAATGGAAGCGTACTTGCGGTGCTTGCGGCTGAACGAGGGACTCAAAGACTTAAACGAACAAAGCCCTAAACAGTTTTAGGGGCTGTGCTTTTTTTGTTTAATGTTTGTATAACCTAAAAGAAATGAATATCTGTCTCTTAGTTACATTATTTATCAGAATACCAATAGATTAGCTCTGAAAACTGCAGCATGAATAGTTATTTGTTGGTGCTCATTGAATCTTGTTTTATTCTAAGAATTATGTTTACCGAAGCAGTCTCATTTCTTTTTGATTTTTTGATACTAAAACCTTATAAAACCCCAGCCCATACTATTTCTTATCAAAGAACATTTGGTAGCGTAAAGTTAATAAGGTTTTTTGTAGTTGGTAGGATAAAGAAGAAATATTTTGGCGGATTATAGCTACCACTGCTTAAGAATTCAGTTGTGCTCATTCTCCCACCATTACAAAAGCGCCCCAGTAGTAAGGCTCAGGAAAACGCTTTTTGAGGTTCATTTGGGCAGTTTTGAAGGCTTGGCGCTTGCTTTGACCTTTGAGTAGGGCGGTATAAAATTCGGTCATCAGTGTCTGGGTGGCATCGTCGTCCACTTTCCAGAGGCTCATCAACACGGACTTTGCGCCAGCTTGCTGGAAGGCGCGTTGCAGACCAAAAACGCCCTCACCCGCTTGTATGTCGCCCAAGCCCGTTTCGCAAGCAGACATGACGACCAGTTCCGTATTATCCAGAGTCAAATTCATGACTTCTTCTGCCGTCAAAATGCCGTCCTCTCCTTCGGGGTTTGGTTTTTGGCAGCCAGCCAGAAGCAGACCAGAGCGCATAAAAGGATTTTTCAAGAGGTTTCGGTTCATGGCAGTTTGCATATCTTGCACTTCCGAGTCCTTGATTTCGGGTATAAAAAAGCCATGCGTGGCTACGTGCAAAATAGTTGGGCTTTTGAGGTTTTTGACCGCATCTTCTGTAGCGCTTTCAGCCAGAAGTAGATTTACTTTCAGTTTTTTTTGATTGAAAAGCGCAAAAAGATTTTCCACTTCTTTTTTGGTGCCAGGCAATAAAGATACTGAACCCGCCACACCCACAGCAGACTGCACACTAGAAAAACCTATGGTACGGTCGCGGTTTTTTATGGATTCGCCATCTGCTGTTCCGTAAATAGGATAACCGAGTAAACACGCCTGGTAGTTATTGTAGCTCTGGCTCAAATCAGATTTCTTTTTATTCAACTCAATCAAATCGCGGCTGCTACCAATGAGTTGAATATTAACATCTTCTAAGAGAAATTTTTTTGTCTTAGGATTTTTCAAAGCATTCAGGCTGAGTTGATGAAAAACACCGTCGGGTGAGAAATATATTTTCTTGAAACCTTTTTTATTCAAAGAGACCAGTTTGTCTGCGATTGGTTTCCAAAAAATATTGTAAGAAATGGTGTCTTCTATCTTAAACTCAATGCAATTTTTGTAGAAGCTCAAATAGTTGGTTTCTAAATTTTTGGCATTTGGGAATACATAAAAAGCAGGATAACTTGCTGTTTGGGCGGTCAGAAAAAGCGCGATATAAGCCGAGTCTGTTTTGACAATTTCAATAACTGCCTCATTTTTTGCTAACTTTGCTTTCACTTCCTGCCATTCATAGGATTTAGTTTGCACGTTCTGGCCAAAGAGATTAGATTTTTTTGAGAGGTCTTTTTCTAAGATATCGATTTGGCTTTTGATGCTATCTAAGTTCAGGTTCTGTTTTTTTTGTTCTTCCAATGACGTTTGATAAAGACGGGTGTAAATTTTTCGCTGCTCTTTCCAGTTATTGAATTGTTGGGTCAGAGCAGTATCTCTACTATTCAGAATGGCATTTTTCATTTTTTGAGTTGAAGAGAAAATGATGCCTTTTGTAAAGAGGATATAGTTGTAGAGAGGGGCCGTCATTTTGGGGTTTAATGCTGAATAACTACAGGCCAGGCTATAGTAATCTGTACTATAATAAGATACTTCTTGCCATGCTGCATACTTATCTTGCTCTGAGTAGATGGGAAATAGTGTATTAATCATTTCCTGCTTGTTTTTGATGGTTTCTGAATAATAGCTATTCGCTTTTTCTAAGTTTTGGGTACTGTGATAGACTACGCCGAGCGCATGGCTGTATTGAGCGTAATCTGGGTGCTTCTCCCCAAGTGTGGTTGTACAGATATCAAGTGCCTCTTGATAGAGTGCTTCTGCTTGCACATATTCTTTTTTTTCCAAATAAAGATTGCCTAGATTGAAGCAGGCTGTTGCATACTCTGGGTGTTTATCGCCGAGTATCTCTTTTTTGACCCGTTTTGATTCCATGAGCAACGGCAGGGCTTTATCGTATTGCCCAAGCGTTTTATACAGATTAGCAAGTGTTTGTGCGGGGAACTGGTAGTCCAGGCTATTTTTCCCTAAAAGCCCCTCAAGAATAGTCATGGACTCTAACAATAAAGCTTCTGCTTTTTCATACAAGCCCTGCGCTTTATAGATGATTGCAGTTACATTGCAAGACTGTGCATACGACCCATGCGATTTGCCGTAGAGAGATTCATTAATTTCCTTTACTTCTAAACTGAGAGGTAGGGCATGGCTATACAAACCTTGCTCACGATAAAAATTCGCCATGTTGTAACATAAGTTCGCATAACTGCTGTGCTGTTTGCCATTAACTCTTTCAGCAATGGCTTTTGTCTCTATATACAAGGGTTCGGCGGCAGAAAAATCGCCAGTACTGCTGTAATTGATTGCTAAAAGATTGCATAGAAAAAAATAACTGGCGTTTTCTTTTCCTAATACTTCTTTTGCAATGTTTATAATTTCTTTTAAAATTGTTTTACTTTTTTCAAAATAGCCATAATTATAATACAACAGCGCAATCTTTCCGGAGTTATCAATGTAAGATATATTTTTTTCTCCCAACACTTCCTTGATTATGTCCAAAGCTTTGAGATAATGCTGCTCAGACTTAGCATAATCTCCCTTTGCATCGTAAAGCATACCAAGATTAGTGCATGACCTTGCATACTTTTTACTACGGTTGCCAAATGTTTCTTCTCTTATAGCCAATACCTCTAAGAAATACTGTTCTGAATCTTCATATTCGCCCTGCTCCAAGCAACAGTAGCCTAAGTTATCAGATAAATCGGTATATCTATTTGATTTTTTACCTAAAACATCTCCTATTATAGCTCTAGACTCACTCCATTCAGGCTTGGCCAATGTTTGATTACCCTGATAATAGTGATTAAGCCCTAGGTTCTGTAAAACAAACGCATAACTTGTATCCTTTCCGTGTAGCGTTTTCACTTTCTTGAGAGCTATCTGTAAGATAGAGTCTGCCGCTTTATATTTTTGCTCTCTTGTTAAGGCTTGCCCTAGGCTGTCCAACTGCTGCCAAGTTTGAGCATGAGCCAAAGTGCTTAAAAAGAGCAGAATAGAAGTTATGTAAATATTTTTCATAATGTATTCTTTGTTTTGACTGACAAATAAACATAAAATTTATGCGAAGTATGCGTAGATGCTTTGAGAAAACCGTATTTTTGCCAATAAAAATAACAGCGTAATGGCATTGAATACCCTCTATAAAACGTTAAAGGCTACTTTTGGCGAAAACGTTTGCCGGCTATCCACCGACGGTAAGCTAGAGATTCTGCAAACAAATGTTTGGATAAACGTTGCGCGCTTTCTACAACAGAACCCCGAATGCGGTCATTATGACCATTTGGCAAACCTCACAGCTATAGATTTAGGCAGCAGCATTGAGCTTAATTACAGTTTATACAGTTATATACACCAACGAGCTTTGTGTGTATCTTTACAGACTACAACAGGCCAAAATATAGCATCGGTCAGTGCCATTTGGGCATCTGCAAATTGGCATGAACGCGAGGTTTATGATTTGTTCGGAGTTGTTTTTGACCAGCACCCAGACTTACGCCGTATCCTCCTGCCAGCAGACTGGGAGGGCTTCCCCTTGCTTAAAACCTATCAACCAGCTGAAACGTATCATGGTATCCCGATTGCCTTTGAAAAACCTCAAGAGGACACGCAGCTACCCAGAAACTAGGTGCTGCACGTCTCTACTTTCTGTAACTACTGCACGCTTTTAGGGTGCTACCAAAATATTGCTATAAGCCAAAATGAAATAGCGTACAGCGCTTCTAACAGCTATTTTTTGCGAAAAATCCTTACCTGCTTCTTTTATTTTATGCGGTAAACTCTGCGTGCTTTGCGTTTTGTTTAGATAGTCTTTCATGCTGCCTACGTCTTGGGTATCAAACTGAGGATTTTGCGCATTAATGGTTGCCTCTAAGTAGTCTGAGGGGCTATTTATCCAGCGGTAAGTAGCAAAATGCGATTTGAATACTTTGACAACCATCGTGTTTACGTCTTTATTCTGAACATCGATGCTACTGTTATAAACAAGATTAGACTGGTTGTTCTTTACGGCATATATATTCAGTTCAAAACGATTGCTTTCACCCTTTCGGTTACATTTGTAGTGGTAGAGCACTTTTCCTATCGTAACATCGCCCGAAAAGTTATTTTCGCTGTTGTGCTGCATTTCAAAATAAACCTGCTCGCCTTCGGGCAAAATCCATTTTTCGCGGTAAATCACGTCTTGAAGCTGGCTTAACTGTTTTTTAGAGGGCGAGCGGCCATAAATGTCGTAAATAATTTGCTTTTTGGTGTCGCTGGTCAGTTCATTTTTCAGGCTGGCAGTCAGGTCATTACGGAGGTAAAGTTCGCTCAAGAACAAACGCCCTTCTGCAAAGTTTGTAAATTTCTTGCGGTTAAGCCTGTCTTTTTCTTGATAATAAGCAATGCGATCCGTACTTACGCCAAGTTCTGCAAATTTTTGTGGATACCGTGCCTCATACTCCTCACGGATTGGTGCGAGCCAATTTTCAGTATTCATCATATCACGAAAGTTCATCAGGTCATCTAAAGTATTGACTTTTTGATAAACCCTGAACACCTTGCTGAAGAAGTCCTTATCAAAATTTTTGATATTCTCAGCTCCAATCATGGCTACGTTTTCTGGCTTGTGCAGGGTTGTGTAGAGGTCTATAAGTCCTTTTAAACGGCCATGATAGTCTGCACGATAGTCCGTTAAGTTGATAGTACTTTCGCGAATTTCTTTGTGTTCAGAGGCATAGTCCACGTAGCCATTTAATGAAGCCATTTTTTTAGAAAAATTAGCCCAGGCTTTATTTGCATCTTGCGCCTGCACAGAGTTTGAAAAGTCTTGTCCTTTGGCGGCCTCTGCAAACTTGCGGAGATAAACGTATTTTTCTTTACCCGCTTTAACAGAATAAATAAGCAAAAAGGCTTTTGCCATTAACTCTGGCGAGAGTTTCTTTGAATTGGTTAGCTTAATAACCTCCTCTGCCGTGCGCGCCTCCACACGATTCGTTTGCATTTGAGCCGCCATATATTCCATAGTAGCCATAACAGAGCCTTCAGCCATACCACGCTGCCAAGTATGAGTCAAAGCGGCAGAATACTCTTGCCAGTTGTTGGGGTCTAATAAATTAGGTCTGCTGCGCAATATCTGCCATTTATTTTTGAGAAAGGGGGCATCATTATTGCCATCTATATCGGCCCTGTCTAGCCAGAAAAATGCTTTGGGATATTCTAAGCCAAACTCTAAATAGACACGTGCCAATTCTACTTGTGCCTCGCTGTTACCCTTTTCGGCGGCGGCTTGTAGTTCAGCAACGCGCTGAAGGCTGATATTGGGTCTGTCGTCATAGCTCAGAAAGGCAGTTGTTTGCAATTTGACCTCTTCTAACCACCGCAAAGCCTCAGCTTCGTTTCGTTCAACGCCATAGCCACCAATCCAATGAATCAAGAAAAGTCCTAACTCGCCTTTCTGCCCTTTAGTACCAACAGTAGAAAGCTGGGCTTTCTTGTACCACTTTAGGGCTTTGGCAAAATCTCGGTTGTCGTCGCTACTAAAAACATCGCCTCTGTAAGCGTCGCCGAGCGCCACCATAGCGCGTACATCACCTTGCTTGGCCTTTTTTTCTTCCTCTTTAAAAAAAGAATCTGCTTTTTTCTGAGCGAAAGCCTGCTGGCCAATGAGCAAAAAAGCAAAAAAGAGCGATAAAATAAGTTTATACTGTCTCATGGTTTAATTGATTGTTGAAGCTGTTGTGTGGTAGTTTCAAACGTTGTTCTAAAGCAATACTAGCAAAAAAAATGCCGTAGCTCTTTAATATTGTAAAAAGCCCGATAAAGTGCAAGTTTTTATCGGCAAATGGAAAGAAATTTTATCCAGTCTGCAAAGCCTCAAAGATTCAAAACAAATGGTGCATCTAGAAAGCAGGACTGATTGAAGGCAAAAGTGTGGCACTCAAACACAAATAACAAAAACAAACGCCTTGCCAAGCTTCAAAAATAGAAACAAAGCGTTATATTTGCGCCTCAAAAATTATTCCTTCAAACTATTTCGTATGCAACTCAGCGAACAAGAACTATTGCGCCGCCAAAAGTGCCAAGAACTCCGTGCTTTGGGCATTGACCCCTTCCCTGCGGAACTTTTCCCTCTGACTCACCACTCCGAAACGGCTAAACGAACGTTTGAAAAACAGGAAGATAAACCAGAAGTCGCGCCTCTCACGGTGGCTTTAGCAGGCCGACTCATGAGTTTTCGCATACAGGGTTCGGCTTCTTTTGCCGAAATTCAAGATGAGCAAGGCCGCATACAACTCTATTTTCGGCGCGATGACCTTTGCCCTGGCGAGGATAAGACATTTTACAACACCGTGTTCAAAAAATTATTGGATATTGGCGACATCATTGGCGTAAATGGCTATTTGTTCCGTACACAGCTCGGCGAAATTACTTTGCACGTTACGAGTTTTAAACTTTTGACAAAAGCGCTGCGCCCATTGCCTATTGTTAAGGAAGCCAAAGACGAGGCAGGAAACACCATCACTTATGATGCTTTTTCGGACGCAGAAACACGCTATCGCCAGCGCTACGTGGACTTGATTGTGAACCCACAAGTGCGTGAGGTTTTTCGTAAGCGCACCCGTTTGGTCAATGTTATGCGCCGCTATTTGGACGCACTCGGCTACTTGGAAGTAGAAACCCCTATTTTGCAGCCGCTTTATGGAGGGGCAGCAGCAAGACCTTTCAAAACGCATCATAACACCTTGGACATGACGCTTTATTTGCGAATAGCCAATGAACTCTATCTCAAGCGCTTGATTGTTGGTGGCTATGATGGTGTGTATGAGTTTTCTAAAGACTTTCGCAACGAGGGCATGAGCCGATTCCACAACCCAGAGTTTACGCAAATTGAACTCTATGTGGCCTACAAAGACTACGACTGGATGATGAATCTTGTGGAAGAAATGGTGGAGCAGATTGCCTTAGAGCTACACGGACAGACTACTGTTCGCGTTGGCGAAAACGATATAAATTTTGCCAGACCTTGGAAGCGCCTGACTATGTTTGAAGCCATAGCGCATTATACAGGTATTGATATTTCTGCTATGGACGAGAATGAGTTGCGCAAGACAGCCGAAAAGTTGGGTGTAGAGACTGATGCAAGTATGGGCAAGGGCAAACTCATTGATGAAATATTTGGTCTGCATTGTGAACGCAAACTTATTCAGCCCACCTTTATTACAGACTACCCCGTGGAAATGTCGCCTTTGGCTAAAAAGCACCGCAGCAAAGCGGGGCTGGTTGAACGTTTTGAGGCTATTTGTAACGGCAAAGAAATTTGTAATGCTTTTTCTGAGCTAAACGACCCCATAGACCAACGAGAACGCTTTGAAAGCCAAGTGGAGCTGGGTATGCGTGGAGACGAAGAGGCCATGACCTTAGATGAGGACTTCCTGCGTGCTTTGGAGTATGGTATGCCTCCAACTGCTGGGCTGGGTATTGGCATAGACCGCCTCAGTATGATAATGACCAATCAGCAATCTATTCAAGATGTATTATTCTTTCCGCAAATGCGCCCTGAAAAAAAGGCACAGATAGCCTCTGTTACAGATTTTAAGGCGCTTGGTGTGGCCGAAATGTACGTGCCCATCATTCAAAAGCTGGGTTTACTGACCATCGAAGATTTCAAAAAAGCTACGCCAAGTAAGCTACACAATGATTTGTGTGGTATGCGTAAAAAAATGAAGTTAGAAGCAGTACCTAATCCAACCAGAGAAGAGGTAGAGAATTGGCTGAGAGGTTAATGCTTTTGTTTCTTTGATAAAAAAGAACGCCAGCGATTTGATTCTTAGACTCGATGGCGTTTTTTTTGAATCCTGAGTCTCATTATTGCATTGACAGCTTATTGGCTACCAACATCTATTGAATTTGGGTGCAGTGTCTCTCATCGTGCGAGTTTATAACGTTTAGCCATATCAACCCATTGAAGTTACCCATCAGGGCAGGTTTAATATGTTTACAATCAATACTGTCCTAAACGTTTTTTAATTTTTTGAAATATTGCCTTTAGGATTGGTTCACCGTGTGCTATTTTTGTTTTTTGGAAAAAGCATCTTTTATACGCTGCTTTCTAAGATATTTTTTGGTGGTTCTTTGAAGGGTTTATCGCTTTAACGCGCCTCTGCCCGTTTTGTACCTAGCCCACTCAAAAAGAGAAAGGCAAAGACTTGCTTTAGCAGAATATAGCAACAAAAAATAGCTTACTAATGTTGAACACGGATTGGCTCTTGGCAAACTGACAAAAAAGCATAGAAAGTAAATGCGCCTAGTTATCAAAGCCTTTGCGGTATTTAATCTATTGAATCTAAGTCTGTTTATTTTGTCTCCACTAATTTAAGGTTATGTTTGGCATTTAAAGTCATGGGCTCATTATGAATGATGCAACATTTGGCCTTGATGCTAAGCCTTTAAATGATAAACCAGCCAGTAGAACTCACCGGTTTACCTTACTGTTTCTAAGGACATCATGAAAGCGTTTGAAAACGAATAGGTACTGATGGAAACTATTGTGGCATGCCGCTCTTAACTTCTACCATGCGCGTGGGCATTGTAACGGGCAGTAGGCCGCTCTTTAAAACAATGCGCTGGCCTTTTTCACTGCCAATAAAGGACATGAAACCAGAGCCTAAACCCGAACGGGCTTCTCGGCTCAGGATATAAACCTCGCGTTTGAGTGGGTAAGTGCCGTCCATTAAATAGGCTTGGTATGGCCATACGTAACTTTTATCTTTGGCTTTGCTATCTGCCACCCCAATAACCTTTACATTTTGGCGAAACTTCTGAACCTTTGGGCTATCTAAATCGCTTATCCAACAAACACCAATAACCCCCACAGTATTTTCATGTTTGCTCACATAATCTAATACTTCTTCGTTGGACTTGAGTGCAAACACTTTTTTGGGGTCTAGTTCAGGAACTCCGAGTAAGCGCTGAAGGTGAGTCAAATTGCTAGAAGAATTATTGTCAAAAATGAGTTGGCAGTCCCTGAATCGGGTGGGCGAACCGCTTGGCTTCATCATCTCTTTGAGCTCCTCGAGCGTCAGCGTAGAGTCTTTGTTGTTGGGGTGTGTAATAAGCGCCACAGCATCAATGGCAAATTTAAACACACGCGGAACAATTTTCATTTTCTCAAACTGCTGTTTTTCGGCCGGAAGTAAGTCTCTGGAAATAACCGCAAAGCGTATGCTATCGGAAGCAAACATTTGACGCATGGCTTCTGCTTCGGTCGTATAAATACTTTTGATGCTGGCATACTCGTATAAACCCATAAAAGTTTCGGATTGCGCCTTCATAATGGGTTTAAAAGATTCATCTACACAGATGCTGATGCGGCCTGATACCGCCGTTTCTGTTTGTTGAGGACTTGTGGGTGTACAAGCAAACATCCACATTGCTAGAATGTAGCCCAAGATTATTGTAAGTGGTCTATAAGAAGTCATAGTGCTGTTTTTTTTAAGGAAGACTAAAATTTAATCTAAAATAGAGTTTCAGTTCTTGCGGGTTTCTTTAAGGAGAACAACCTCGCGCCAAATCCGAAAACTACCGTAAAGCAAAGAGCCTATACCGAAAATGAGGTGTCCGGGTGGTTCTAAAAAATTCTTCTCGGCAGGCGCAAATAAGCAGTAAAGTCCTACGCACAAGATGACAAGACCCATACCCAATCGCGCTACGGCAAAAGCGCGTACTCGTACTGTCTCTCTGGCTTGACGTATGGGATTTTCTGTTACTAAATCTTTTTCTTTTGTTTCCATTGATAAAATTCTAATTGGAGTGGCTTACTATAAAGATGCAAAAAAGCAGAAAATTTCATACCAAGCCACAAAAAAAGTGTGTTTTGCGTAAAAATTAACGAATATTGTTTCGCATTGATTCACTAAAACCGCAACTGCTACTTTTTAATATTTATCAGCACGTGGCGGCTGTTTTTTGCTTTGGCTTGATATTTTTCCTAATTTTGAGCTTCAAATGGACTTTTTGCAAGTTCTAAGTTTTATGAATAGAATAAAAGTATGATGACTATTTTGGTTTTAGGTTCTGGCGCACGCGAACACGCGCTGGCATGGAAACTTGCGCAGAGCCCACGCTGCAAAGAGCTTTTTGTAGCACCAGGCAATGCAGGCACAAGCCAAGTGGCTAAAAATGTGCCACTTAAGCTATCTGATTTTGAGGCCATAGCGGCTTTTGTCCTTAACAGTGGCGTACAAATGCTTGTGGTAGGCCCTGAAGCACCTCTCGTTGCTGGAATTACGGACTTTTTTATGAGCCGCAAAGATTTGCAGCACGTACACATTATAGGCCCAGTGGCGGCTGGTGCGCGCTTGGAAGGTAGCAAAGACTTTTCTAAGACTTTCATGCGCAAATATGGCATTCCTACTGCCCAGGCGCAAACCTTCACCAAAACCAATATAGCAGAAGGTTATACATTTATAGATAATTTTGAAGGCCGAATTGTACTGAAAGCAGACGGCCTGGCAGCTGGCAAAGGAGTTATCATCACAGCCAATAAAGCAGAAGCAAAGGCGGTGTTGCAGGATATGCTTCTGAATGAGCGTTTTGGTGAGGCCAGCGCCAGAGTGCTTATTGAAACCTATCTGGACGGCATAGAAGTCTCTGTTTTTGTGCTTACGGACGGCAAAAATTATAAAATTCTGCCCGAAGCCAAAGATTATAAGCGCGTAGGCGAGGCAGATAAAGGCCCAAACACAGGTGGTATGGGTGCGGTTTCGCCTGTACCGTTCGCCAACGAAGCCTTTATGAAGCGCGTAGAAGAACAAATGGTATTGCCAACCTTACGAGGCTTGAAAACAGAGAATATTGATTACAAAGGATTTATTTTTTTGGGCATCATGAAAGTAGGCGAGCAGCCTTATTTGTTGGAATACAATGTGCGTATGGGCGACCCAGAAACTGAAGTAGTTATTCCGCGCATAAAAACAGATTTGGTTACGCTTTTTGAAAAAACAGCCATTGGCGAACTAAATAGCATTCATCTGGAAGTAGAGCCTCTTTGCGCAACAACAGTTATGCTTGTTTCGGGTGGCTACCCCGACTCATTTGACAAAGGTTTTGCTATCAGTGGTTTAGATAGCTTAAGTTCGGCAGTTCTGCCCTTTCACGCAGGTACGAGCCTTAACGGCATTGAAATAGTTACGAATGGTGGGCGCGTTATGGCACTCACGGCTCTAGCCAGCACCCAAGAGAAGGCTCTTGCTCTTTCAAATGAAGCCGCAGAGGCTATTTCTTTCACCCAAAAATATTATCGGCGCGATATAGGCTTTGATATCTAAAACACCTACAAAAGCCTGTTTAGAGAGTTTTTGTGCAAATTTTTGCCTAAAAATTTGGTTTTGTGTTTAAATATAACCTCTTTGCAGAAAAAAGCATAACATATATGTTTGATTCATACAGTACCCTGGCAGTTCTAGGCGCAGTTTTATTTGACTCTTACATTGCGCTTGCCGTAGTAGGTGTCTTGTTGATTGGTGGCTTTTTTGCCTTTTTGCACTTTGTTCCGGTCAATCTATGGATTACGGCCGTCTTTTCGGGCGTAAAAATTAGCTTGTTTAGCCTTGTTACCATGCGCATACGTAAAGTGCCACCACGCATCATCGTAGATTCCATGATTACTGCCACTAAAGCGGGTATAGACATTTCAACAGATGATTTAGAAACGCATTACTTGGCAGGTGGCAACGTACCTACGGTTATCAAAGCACTCATTTCGGCTGAAAAGGCCAATATTGAGCTTAGTTTTAAGCAAGCTGCTGCTATTGATTTGGCTGGCCGCGATGTATTTGAGGCGGTGCAAATCTCTGTTAATCCGCAAGTTATTGACACCTCTTCCGTATCAGCAGTAGCGCAGGACGGCATTCAGCTGATGGTTAGGGCTAGGGTAACGGTGCGCGCCAATATTGCGCAACTGGTTGGAGGTGCTGGCGAAGAAACTATTTTGGCACGTGTGGGCGAAGGTATTGTAACCTCTATTGGCTCGGCCAAGTCCCATAAATCTGTGCTAGAAAATCCTGATATGATTTCAAAAATGGTTTTGCAGAAAGGACTGGACGCAGGCACTGCCTTTGAAATTCTTTCTATTGATATAGCCGATATAGACGTAGGCATAAACATAGGGGCAAAATTGCAAATTGACCAAGCCAATGCAGACCTCAAAGTGGCTGAAGCCAAAGCCGAGGAGCGCCGTGCTATGGCAGTGGCCGTGGAGCAAGAAATGAAAGCAAGGGCGCAGGCTTCAAAAGCAAAGGTTATTGATGCTGAAGCTGATATTCCTATGGCTATAGCGGACGCATTGCGCAATGGCAATATTGCTCTTTTGGACTATTACAAATTGCAAAACATTCAGGCCGATACCTCCATGCGAGAGTCCATAGCCAGCGGTGGAAAAAGCAACGCCCCCTCTCTGAAAAAAAATAACCAAGAGCCAGACCAAAGCTAGGCATGGCATTTTGTTTTAAAGGCGTATATGATTAGAGCATGAGCAACTTTGGAGGTTCATGCTTTTTTATGCCAGAAGATTTGCCTCAAAAGCAAGATACTGCCCAATCTGTTTATCGAAAAAAAATAGATGTTTATCGACGTAATCCGCTCCAGGCAGGCTTACTAAAAGGAAAAAAACTGACTAGGCATTGTTATTGTGCTGTTTTTTTTAACAGAAAGGGTAAATAACACACACAATAGAACTTGTTTGTCATTTATCAAAGCATTATGTTTGCAGAGACTTTTAGGCTGTTGCCAACAAAAACGTTTAGACCAATTCCCGAGTGCTTTCTGCCTCGTGGGTATTATACCAAAACTTCTCACTTAGGTTATACTAAGATAGCTCACTGAGCTTTAAAGATATGCGCGTTTTACACGTTTTTTGTTTATGCTTACTGACCGCGCTAGCCCATGAGCTACGTGCCCAAGATTCGCTAGGGATACCACAGGTATCTAAAGATTTAGCCATTGTGGACTCCTTTGCGCGGCCTCAACAAGTCATTTTTACAATGATAAAAGGGCAAATAAAAACATTCAAGAACAAAGCACCAGTGCAAGCCAAGCTCCGTGTCATAGAAACACAGTCTTATGCCGAAATGCCTTACGTTTATAGTCCTGACACGGTAGATGGTCGTTTTTTTATGCTTCTACCACCCCAAAAGAACTATAAAATTTATATAGAAACGGACGGCTTTGAGGCTTACACTTTTGATTTGCACGTTCCTGCCCGAACTTATTACATTGACTTACAAAAAGATATTTATTTTGATGGTATCTATCTCTTAGGAAGTCCTATTGGGCAACAAGCCTATGAAAAGAACGCTTTGCAAAAGGTCATTAAGCTCTACGACGAAACCAATGCCTTAGAAAAAGTTAAGTATGATTTTATGGTGGAGTTTATTGACCACCTGGTGAGTTATGAAAATCAGGAAAGCATGGCTACGGCTAGTGTGGCGCTAGAAAAAGAGGCAGACCCCAACGAGGCAACATCTGACGAGAACGAGCAGACCGATACCTACTACGACCCTCTGGTAAGCCTTATTGATTCTGCTATGCAGCTCGGCGACATCAAGTTTATTGAAGACTTGCTCAGTAAAGTAGAGGACGCACCGCGCCAAAAAGTTTTCTTCTTTGAAGACAAAAGTGAAGAAGTTATTTTAGCAAATAGCCAAAATAATATTATTCAGAAATCTTCAAGATGTTTGGCCAAACACGTCCTGCTTTTTGAGCCAAAGCAAACTAAGCTAAGCACTAAACAAAAGCACCAAATGAAAGAGATTATTGGGTTTCTTAACAGTGAAGAAGGCACTGCCCTCGAAGTTAGCGCGACCATTAACCCTGATAATGAGCAGGCAGTGGCCGAACAAATTAAAAAAGCACAAGCTCGTGCATGGCAACTCAGTAAGTTTTTGAATAAAAATATTGCTACCTCCGAAAAAATCGCGAAAGTGAGTTTTGGTGCAGACTGCTTGGCCAATACCACAAACAGAAGCCTTGATACAGACGCGAACCTACCTCAAATGCAGGAGGTACACATTTACGTTATCAAAAAATTTGGCTATGACGTACATGAGTAGAGACGGGATAAAAAAGAATTTTTGACCCAGGTTTAGGCTTCCGCAATCAGAACAGACTGGTGGTTTCTATGTTGCTTTTTTAAAATAAGCACTTCACTCTCATTAAAAAAAACGGTCTGCTTGCTCTTTTGTGAGCAGAGCCTAAGACCTTGTTGCGTAGCTCAGCCAGATGATAATGACACACTTTATACTTGCGCTTATCTCACCGCTAAAGCAATAATTTAAAGTACTCATTAGTTTTTGGCGACTACTACATTTCTTTTTGCACAACTAATAGATTTTTTTTGTAGTAATTTATCTAGTCCTCTCCGAAAATACATCTAAGGTGTTTACTATCAGTAAATTAAACAAGAGTTTCATCTTTAAAATCTCTTAGATTTTAGCCTATTTTGTTAAATAACTGGCAAAATCTCAAGGGCTTTTTTAGTCCTGCACTGCCTCGCATCAGACAAAAGCGAATGGCTCAAATGTCAGAGGGTGAGATTTTCTGTGTAACTCTGTTTTGTAAGAGAATGAATCAAAGAAAAAGCCATTCGCTGTTTTAGATGAAAAAAAGCTATTTTTCCATCTAAATTGGCCTTTTGCGAGGCTTGATTTTTTTGTTATGCCCTACGGTCAAAACTTTCAGCTCGCGCTTCAGTGCTGCATCAAGGCAAAAAGTAGAGAGAAAAAGCCTAAAAAATTATATCAATCAATTGATGTGCTTGTTCTTATCCAGACTTTTTAAGGGATAACTAAATAAATTCAATCATTCATAAAGAATAACTTATTGCCTTTTTAAGGGACAACTAAATAAATTCAATCATTCATAAAGAATAACTTATTGCCTTTTTAAGGGACGACTATGTAGTCCACCACTCGTTTTAATCAGAAAGATGCTTTTTTCTCACAGATGACCAAACACCTGTACCAAAGGCTTTTCAGTTTTGTTACCCCTATTAGTTACCGCTGGCATCTACCTTAACAACAAGCATTTCTACGCTTTTGTCGTCAGCCAGCTCATCTGTATAGCCCCCTATAATGAAGCCGCCATCTTTAGTAAGCGCTATTCCTTTAGCGACTTGTGATTTATTACCGCCAATCCTTTTATCAAAAACCATATCGCCTTTTGATGATATCTTTACGATAAGGATGTTCTGACCAAGCGGGCTTTTGTTCTCTCCATACTCGTCAGCTTCATAAATATCAGTGTATCCTGCTGCCACTACGTCGCCGTTGGGGGTCATTTTAAGGTCAAATATTTCGTCTGTGCTAAGCCCGCCAATTACCTTATCCCATTTTTTGCCGCCATTTTTATCTATTTTCATAATCCAGGCATCGTGGCTGCCTTCTGCATAAGTGTAAGTATAACCACCCAATATAAAGTCGCCTTCGGGTGTTTCGCATACCGAGTTACCCATTTCATTATCGCCACCTCCAAAGTTTTTTTCAAAGGTTTTGTTGCCGTCTTTATCAATTTTTACGAGGAACATATCCCATTTGCCTTTGTCGCCAGAACTGATAACTTCTATGCTGCCAATGATGGCGAATCCACCGTCTTTGAGAGCAATCACTTGATGTGCTTGTTCGGCAGTGGCATTACCAATTTTTTTATCCCATACTTTATTGCCTTTGGCATCAACTTTTACAACCATGATGTCGCTTTTAGCGCCGCTAATTGGCGAGCTAGTGCCTACAACTATGAAGCCGCCGTCTGGGGCTTCTACAACTGAAGCAGCCTCCGCAATGGTTTCTTTGCTGCCAAATGTTTTCTCCCATACTTTTGAACCAGATTTATCGGTATAAACTATATACATCTCCTTCATGTCTGGCCCGGCACCATAAGAATCAGAGTAGCCAGCAAACAGAAAGTCGCCGTTTGAAGTTTCAAGGCCGCAGAAACCCTCCTCGCTTTCGTCAGCACCATAGTTTTTGTTCCATATAACATCGCCATTTTCGCTTACCATAACCGCATTGAGGTTCATATCGCCCGAACCATAAGAGTCTGAACGCCCTATCAAGATATATGAACCAGTTTTACTTTTGACAATAGTACTGGCTGCATCAAAACCCTTAGCGCCAATCACTTTATAGACTTGTTTTGGGGCTATGTTTTGGTCATTAGGTATTGTACTTGAGTTGGGCAGCCTTATAGCGCTCATGCCCAAGAGCGATGCACTCAGGCCGAGTGTAGCGAATGCGTTGAGAGTAAACCAAGTCATAAAATTTTAACTTTTGCAGATGTAAATGGAAGGACTAATCCGATATTGTGAGTAAACAAATACAAATCAAATTTGATAAAGAGTTCTCGTTGTCTGTTTTTATGCCTTTTTTAGACCAAACCAAGAAAATAACGTTGTAAAATTACAGAAAATTGAACTCAAATATCAAAAAAGGTATCCTTTTTTTATTATAGATACAATTAGTGTGCCTTTTCATATTACTAAGCGGATATTTATGTATCCTTTAAGAAGGGTTTAACATTTCATTTAACTCTGAGGTAAGGCTGCTTTAAGCCAACAACTCTGCCTTTATTGCAAAATTCTGTGAATTGTGCTTGGCTCGTTTGGTTCATCACCGAACAACAAGTCAGTCTTTGTTTTCAGTGCTGGCCGAAGTATCAATGCTCAAAAGATGCACGACTATTATCAAAATACCTGTTAAAACCAACGCCGCTAGTTCAAAAACAAGTAGATGATTGTTTACCATTGTGCTTCCTACTTCTAGGAGCGGGTTCATAGGCTTGCTTAAGTGTTTGATTTTCGGAGTTTGACTGCCGACTTGTGAATAAGCCCATAGAAAGCCCAAAGCAATAGGAAAGGCCGAAAATAACAACTTCCATGGCGCAACATTCGCAACAAATTCTGTGCCCTGCTCCGTGGATTTATTCAAACCAAGCGCTATCAAAACAACTAGACCGCTAGCAGTAACAAGAAGCAGCGTAAAAGCAGCTACATCTGCTCCTATGCTTAGCTGAACCACCACCAGCACACACACCGCAAACAAAAAATTGAATAGCAAACTTAACAGTTGCTTGCTATATGCCATACGATAAGCCTGCACGCATAGCCCCATACCGAGCAGAAGCGCTAAACTATTTTCAACTAAAAAAGCAAGCATAGAGATTAACTGAATAGGCTGATGATGACCACAAAATTACGATAAACCACGTATCTTTGTGCAGTCTATAAAAAAATAATGGCCATTGGTGAAGTTCAGGAATAGGCTTTTTTACTTTACAATAAGCTATCATATATTTGCGTAGATATTCATCTTTAAATTTAAACAAAAACAGAAATATGAAACTCTTAGTTTTGAGCCTATTCTTACTGACTGCTAGTCATGCTACCAAAGCAATAGAAACAAACACCCCGCTTTGTTTTTGGCAGAATGCTACACAACACGACTTCCCGGGCAAGTATCCCTATACGGCCACCCGCGTTTTGAAGGCCGCTGAGTTGCAGCGCATGAGCAAAGATGAGCTTCGCATTATGCGCAACGAAATTTATGCGCGTTATGGAATGATATTTAAAACTCCTTTGATGAAAAGCTATTTTTCTAATGTAGATGGATACAATCCTCGTTTTGAAGATGTATCTAAAAAGCTAAATAAAATAGAAAATCAGAATGTGAGCATTATAAAGGGTGTGGAAGATAAAAAATAGGCTCTTCTATTCTTAAAGTATTAGCCTCAAAAGGCAAGAGATGGTATCCCAAAACCCTTTCTTGCCTTCTTTTTTTGTTGAGCAGTTAGGGTCTTTTATACATACTCCACGAACTGCGAAAAATCGCCTAAGCCTTGCCTAAATACTTCAAAACTACCATCTAGGCCGCTCACTACCGTAGAAGGTACATGACCGCCTATGCCGCTGTCAATCACAATATCTACCAAGCCTTCATAAACATCACAAATATCGTAGGGGTCAGTGAGATACTCCATCAAATCATCATTTTGTTTGACCGAAGTTGTCAGAATAGGATTACCCAATCTATGAACAATGGCGCGCGGTACGTTATGAGCTGGCACGCGAATTCCCACCTGTTTCTTGCGGTTATCCATTATTTTGGGTACTTCTGGACTAGCCTCCAAAATGAAGGTATAGGGGCCTGGAAGTGCTTTTTTCATGACCTTAAAAACTGCATTGCTAACATTACGGGCATATTTACTTAGGTCGCTCAGGTCATAACAGATAAAAGATAAATGCAACTTTTTAGGGTCAATGCCTTTAATCTTACAGAGTTTTTGTATCGCTTTAGGATTGTAGAGGTCGCAGCCCAAGCCATAGACAGTATCCGTGGCATAAATGATAAGACCGCCGCGCCTGAGACAATCTACAACTTTATCCAAATTACGCTCTTGTGGATTATCAGGGTGTATGGCGAGTAGCTCTGTCATTTTTTTAGGATAGCTGGGTGATGTAGTCAATTAACGACAAGTATAGGGAGATTTGCATAAAAAACAAAAAGAATTGACGATAAATATAACTATTTAGTCTTCCCTTAATTTGAGTTTTTTAAGTTCTAATTGCCCTCTTTTAAGCCTTGTAGATAACCTTTTCCCGCGTTTTTAAATAACTTTTTGCCAAATGCCTCATGCCTGGCCTTTTCAATATTTCTTCTTTTTCTACAATTCTATTGGGGCGTTCCCGCTTCGCGGTCGTTCGTCTTTGGGCTTCGCTTCGCTTCGGTGCTACGCACTAAACCCGCCGCCTCTCTAACGCAGATACAGGCCAATAGACGTACTAAATAGTCGTCCCTTAAAAAGTCCAGAGTGTGCATTTTTTAGAATGCCTTATCGCGGTTGAAATTAAGTTATGCAAAATAAGACGCTAAAAGTTTGATTAATTCCATAAAAAGGTGTAAAATTGCACAACCAAAATGCCGTTTGTTCCGTTAAAACCTTTGTGCGTGATGCAAGTCGTTACAACCACCGAAGAGGATTTCTATCTCTTGACTCTGGAAGGAGATTTAGATGCCGTTTCTGCTATTAATCTAGATGATGCCATTGAGAATGCTCTCAAAGCAAAACACAAACATTTGTTAGTGGATTGTCATCGTCTCAACTACATTTCTTCGCCCGGTGTGGGGGTGTTTACCTCTCGCTTAGAAGATTGTGAGCGCCTCAAAATCAAACTCATTACGTTTGGTTTGAGCATTAAAATACTAAAAGTATTTCAAATTTTAGGCTTAGATAAGTTGCTGACCATAGTACCTACGCTAACAGATGCCCAAAAACTCATAACGAATGCCGAGCATTAAGATAACATATCTAAATACCCAACTCAAAAAAGTTCGCGATTTTATTGAGAGTACGCTTGTACCCTATCAAATTGACCCTGTACACATCAACCTTGTATCCATTGCTGTAGAAGAGATTTGTAGCAATGCTATTGAGCACTCCGACCTCCAAGACCACACCAAAGATTTTATCAATATTACCATTTATCCGCACGTTGAGGGTGAAATGGCGCGCTTAGATGTTGAAATTATAGATTGCAACCGCAACTTTTTTAGTTTAGAGAATTATGACACGCCCGATATTCATAAAATTGTTCAGGACAAACGCAGCGGCGGTATTGGGCTTATTTTAGTGAAGCATATTGCCCAAGAAATCAATTTCAAAAGAGAGGCAGAACACAACATCTGCCAATTTTCTACGCGTGTGCCAGTAGAAAGTGTACCCAAGCCTAAGAGTTAGCGCTAATTTTTGTCCTTAATTGTTCTTAAACCTCTATCCACGATTCTGATAGTATGAGGGCTGCTGCTTTCTCTGAGCCATTGCGCACAAAGCTCCCTCACAAAAGCAGGGCTGGACTTAGCCGAATCATTGAGCCAGTTGCCAACGCTCAATTGCACATATCTCGCAGGGTCTTGGCAAAGGACATTCAGAATTGGTAGGGCTAGTTCGGGTTTTTCTTTGAGTGCCGCAATATGCTGACACCACACGCCCCTTGGGCGTAAACTCTCCACTGCAAAGCGCCTGATGTTTTCATCTTTGCTCAATGCCCAAACACTTAATTTTTGAATACTCAAAGCCAACTCTGCCGCCAGATAAGGGCGCAGCGCCAACCATGCCAGCTCCCTCACGCCAAAGTGCTTGTCTGCCGCCAATGGCTGTATAGCCTCTATCTTTTCGGCAAGCGTCCAGTCTTTGTTTTGGGCAATAAGATAAGCCGCATATCCTCTAACGGTATCGGATTGATGCTTGCTAAAGTTCTGCCTTATTTTTTGTGCCTTCGTTTTGGACACGGTAGCCAAAAATTCTACAATAATTGGGCTTAAATGCTGATAACATTGCATGGCCGTTGGTTTTTTTAGTTGCAGTATGCACGCTTTGAGATGAGGATACAAGGCTTCTACTTCCAACTCTTTGCAAACTACCTTTAGCAAATGTTGGTGGCTAATGGCCAGCCATTCTATCAAATTGGCACTTTCTAAAACCCCTGTATCCAAGAGAGACAATACTTCTGCTGGTATATCCTTGAGCTTGGTTGCACCTTTACGATTTTTGAGGATTTCTAAGTTATCCATAAGTTTAAAAGGAAAAGGCTTTGTATAAATCGTGTAAGCGCCTGCTTTACTGTGGCAAATATACGCATAAACGAACCATATTCAGTATTGGATTACAAGTAGTCATGGTTTTTATATGAAAGTCAGACTCGCCTGTCATTTGGCTCTCTTATCAAAAACAACTCATTTTATGCTTCTATTAAGCCATATATTTTAGGGCTAGCTAGAAATCATAGCCAACGCTCAAATGGTAGCGCGGCCTAAGAACTACGTCGTCCTCTAGCCCCCATGCGATGTCAAATTTAGTAAACATATTGAGTATTTTGGAGCGAAAGCCCCAGCCATAACCCACAAGAAAAGGGTCTTTGAAGTTAGAAACTTTTGCATAAAAAGGTTTTCCGCCAATTTCTACGGTGTTGAGTGCATTCTCTCGGTTAAATGGACTTGCGCCAGTCCAGGCTGAGCCTGTATCCACGAAGCCAGCTACTTGCAGGTTTTTTAAAAATCGGCTTTTAATCGTTCTGCGATAAAACTCGGGCAGCATACAAACGCGAACCTCCATGTTGGCCTGCAAGAAACTATTGCCATTCAATTTATTCCATTCAAAACCGCGTAGAGGCATGGCATAGCGTACAAAAAGGATATCCGATTGGTCAATTTTGTAGGCTTCGGGGTCGTTTGTATTCAAAAAAAGTGGGTCTGTTCCTTGACTTTGAGGGTTTTCTTCTCCTAGAAGCCAATTATTAACTCCGCCAATGCGATAGGATTTGGTTCGGCCACCCGCACCAAAAAAAGTACCCATTGCCAAGCGGCCTACCAGTATCAGGTCGCGCGTGAGCTGCACATAGTGGCGAGCGTCAAGATGTAGATTCGTAAAACTCTTTTTCTGAGCGTTGAGCGCAAAGTAGTTGTCCAAAGTGGCTTTTACCTGCGTGCCTTTGCGCATATTGGGGCCAATTTCTTGGGCATTATCCAACACAAATTCAAAATTCAGGCCACTGTAAGTAACTTGTTTTGAGGCAAATGCTTGGGTAAACTGCGAAAGATTGCTGGTAGGCACAAAGCGCGTTTGAGTAGCAAAAATAGTAGCAGCTAAGCGCGAAGTAGTGCTGAAAGGATAAGAAGCGGTTGCGCTCAGTTTGTTCATAGCGTATTTTTGAATAAAAAGCGGAGCTTCGCGTATGAGCGCCTGCCTGTCTAGCCGAAGCCTAAAGTCTGTACGTTTGGCCAAATACTGGTACTGTGCATACAGAACTCCATTTTGAAGCGTATTAAGCCCAATACTAAGTACACCAGCCTCTATTTTGTGGTTCTCACGTGAATCCGTGAGGCTACTTTCCACAAACAAACGAAAACCACGGAGGGGGTCGCTGACAAAGGAAAAAGTGGTCTGGTCAAGGTGCAATCCATTTTGATACGTTTTGTTGTTCTTTTTTGAGTGGCTGCGCTTTGATTTGTTTTTGTTATCAAAGGTATCAAATTGGTAAATTTCTTCGGCAGGTGCGCGTGTACTATCTATGCGCGGCTTGTCTTTTTCTTTTAGAACAACTTTGTCTTGTAAAAGCCTGATATAAGCCATGTTGTATTGGTCTATAATTACCTGACGCTCAGTTTTTTCGGCCATATTGCTGACCGAAAATTGATAATTTTTGAAATAAAAAATGGTTTTTTCGGCGCGGTTGGCAGTGAGAATAGTCAAATGACCGTTTTTGTAGTCAAAAAACTCTACATCTTGCAAAAAATTGGTGAGTGGCTCTATCAGTTTCTTGTCAGATTTTAGGCTGTATATTTGAGAAATGCCGCGCTGGTCGCTCAAAAAGGCCAAACGCTTGTCGGCAATCCAAACTGGCTTTATGTTCTGCGTCATGCTATTAGAAAGTTCTTGTATGCTTGTACCCTCAAGCCTAAAAAGGTTTTGGAAGTTGAACTTGGCCTCCCCCCCTAATTTTTTGCTCAGTTCAGCTATGGATTTTACGGGGCGGTTGCTACTGAAAACAAGAGAGTTGCCATCAAAAATTGGGCTAAAATCGTCGTAAACATCATCGGTTAGCTGTTTTATTTGTTGTGTTCGGAAGCTATAGCTATACAGGTCATTCTGGCTATTTTTGGAGGCGCTCAATATGAGCGTTTGGCCGTCCGAAGAAAGCGTCATGTCGTTGATAACTTCAAAAAAGTTAAAAGAAATTGGTTTTAGTCTTTTTCTCGCATTCAGCTTTATGTTTTGCAACTGATAACAGCCTTTTTCTAAACTAATAGCCCAAAGTTCTTGCTCATTAGCCCACGCAAAGAGAATAGGGTTAGGGATTGTTTTTTGGTTAAAAATACGATATCCGCATTTAAAAACACGCTTTTTATAACCATTAGGCATTTTTTTGATAAAAATTTCAGCCACGCCCTGTGTGCTACGAACATAAGCAAGTTGTTCGCCAGCCGGGGACAGACTAATCTGATTGATAGTTTCATCTGCTTGTATTTTGCTCACAACAGGTATGCCATTAGGGCGCATAAGGCCTTTCTGGAAAGCAGCCACTTTGTCTGTATAAAACAATCTACAGTCGTCCATAATGACTTCAAAGGTGTATTTGAGCGTGCCCTGAAAGGCAGAGCGCTCATTACGCACTATGCGTGTAAGGTTTAAAATGTTACTAAAGTTCATTATGCCATGCTTCTGCACCACATAATTCCAAATGCAGATACCAATGAGTTTGGCATTGTTGTCGCGGTAGCTATCTGGTCTCATAAAACGTTTTTCGGTATAATTGGCGCGCGCAAAATTATCCATTTCACTGCTCCAGCCCTCTGCCACATAAGCCGCTGCCCCCGAAATAAACCAATCGGGTAGGTTTAGCAGATAGCTACTTCTTAAAATTTCTTTTATATTTCGGCCATACATCATCTCCATAAGTACAACATTGGCAATTTCTTGGCTTATAGCTTGTTTAAGTTTTGGCATGGAACCGCCATAGGCTACTTCTATGAGCGACTCATTAAAATTAGAGCGCCCACTCAGCATAAAATTCTGGGTGTTGATGCCAATGTTGCTTTGAAGCATATCCTGCGGCGTGCTATACAAAAAAACCTGAATTTTTGTATACGGCGCATAACCCAAAACATCGGTAATGCGCTTTAGTTCACTCTCAGACCACCCGGTAAGTTCTTCAACAACAGGCAGATTCTCTTCTAAGTAATACATATCGAAGTTATCAGAAGGGCGGTTTTTCCAGTCTATGCCTTTGAATTGCAGCCTATTTTTGCCGAAGTGCGTTTCATGTAGCGGAAACTCTTGCGCCCAAACCTGTTGTGAGCAATTCAACAGAAAAATGCAGGCACAGAGCAGCCCATGCAGGTATTTGTGATATAGATTGAATGTCATCTGAAAGCGGGCGTTTTTATATTAGAATGGCTCGTAATGGTCAGCTTACAAAAGAAAAAGCTATTTGAGTAATGAAACAACACCTGTAAAACGAAAAAGTTGCCAGGATAGTTCTAAGTCAATCATTCAAAGATAGAAAGTTGTTATAGGCATTATTGAGCTCGCGCAGTGCCATAATGGACTTGTTTTTTTCTGCAAGGGCAATGCCCTTGATATAAGTTTTTCGGGCTTTTTCGGGTTCGTTCTGGTCGTCAAAGAAGGCCGCTGCATGATAGTAAGTGGGCAAATAGTCGGGGAAGTCTGCCAAGAGTAACTCAAAAAGTGCTTCACATTTTGCCAAATCTGTATGCAAATATTCTAGCGCCAAGGCGTATTTAGGAAAAGGGTCTTGGGGGTTCTCTTCGGCAAATCTTTGTAACTGCACAATACGGTTTTGACGTATATCTTCCATGGCTCAGTCTGTTTTTTTTGTATTGTGCAAAAATGCTACAAATAAAGTTACTACGCAAAAATGACTGGATAGTTATCGCTTAAAAATACGATTGAGGTCTTGATAAAATAAATTAACTGTTAGGCAAGCGCTAAAATCTTGATGAGGGGCATATTGCGGCGTATTTGGGGTTTCAAGATAAACGCGCAGGCGCTTTGAAAATTATTTCACCTCTACCTCAGCATCTTGATTTCCACGCGCCGATTGAGTTCGGGCTTGGTGGAAACAGGCTTTTCAGAGCCATAGGCGCGTAAGTAAAAGAGTTCTGTAGCCAAGCCCTTGCTTACCAGATAGTTTTGTACGGCTTTGGCGCGAGCCTGTGCGAGGCTTTTGTTATAGTCTGGGCTGCCTGCCTTGTCGGTATGGCCGTCCAGCACGAGTTTTTGGAAAGGCGGCTCTTTTTTGAGTGCGGTGGCCAGCGAGTCTAGTTTCTTTTTGCCGAGCGGACTCAAGGCGCTTTTGTTGTATTCAAAGCCCAGCGCACCAAGTTCCAAGAGTTTTAACAACTGCTTGTTGGCCTCTAGGCTGTCGTAGTGCTGGGTAGTTTCGGTGTCCGTCATGGCGCGAAGGCTTACGCTGTCGATATAGAAAAAACCGCGGCCTACTTTTTGGGGCGAGGATGTATTCTTAGGCCAACGGGCAGCCAGAGTGAGGTAGCGGGCGCTATCGCTGGCCACAAAACGGCAAGTCCAGGTTTCCCAGCCCAAGGAATCGCGCTGGCGTTGCTCAAAAAAGCGGGACTGAGAAAGGGTGTCAAAGTTACTTTTATTGCTCGTGCCGTCGCGTGTCTTCAGGTGTTTGGTACTTCCGTAGGTGAGCAAAAAGAAAAAATTTTGAAAATATGAATCTAACCTTGCTTTACTTGTAGCATTTTCATTAACAAGAGCAACACGTACAATCATCTCATAAGATTTCCCTTTTTGAACCGTCTGCTTTAGCTGCGTGCCAATCGGTGTGTAATAAGCCTGAAGAGCCAATACACCATCATTCAAGGGAAGTTGCGGAATAGCTAAATAGCGATTACTTACGCCATGAGGTTCGTACTCTATTTCCGTCATCATTTTACTCCGTACCTCTGGTTTCTCCCTGATATAGCCAATTGCATCACAGTATTTACTATATTCCATCTGTAATAGCGCGTGACTTGTATTCGTAAAGCAATCTCGTTCTGTTTTTGGAACTTCAGTCCAATGCATAGTAAACTGGTTGTAAACCATGCAGTGATTTCTCGCATTATAATCCACATATACCTCGGCAAACTGCGGATTGCGGACGAGGTTATCCTGTGCTTTTACCGTAAGAGGAAAGAGGCAGATGAAAATGGCTAAAATCATGATGAGGGGCATATTGCGGCGTATTTGGGTTTCAAGATAAACGCGCAGGCGCTTTGAAAATTATTTCACCTCTACCTCAGCATCTTGATTTCCACGCGCCGATTGAGTTCGGGCTTGGTGGAAACAGGCTTTTCAGAGCCGTAGGCACGTAAGTAAAAGAGTTCTGTAGCCAAGCCCTTGCTTACCAGATAGTTTTGTACGGCTTTGGCGCGAGCCTGTGCGAGGCTTTTGTTATAGTCTGGGCTGCCTGCCTTGTCGGTATGGCCGTCCAGCACGAGTTTTTGGAAAGGCGGCTCTTTTTTGAGTGCGGTGGCCAGCGAGTCTAGTTTCTTTTTGCCGAGCGGACTCAAGGCGCTTTTGTTGTATTCAAAGCCCAGCGCACCAAGTTCCAAGAGTTTTAACAACTGCTTGTTGGCCTCTAGGCTGTCGTAGTGCTGGGTAGTTTCGGTGTCCGTCATGGCGCGAAGGCTTACGCTGTCGATATAGAAAAAACCGCGGCCTACTTTTTGGGGCGAGGATGTATTCTTAGGCCAACGGGCAGCCAGAGTGAGGTAGCGGGCGCTATCGCTGGCCACAAAACGGCAAGTCCAGGTTTCCCAGCCCAAGGAATCGCGCTGGCGTTGCTCAAAAAAGCGGGACTGAGAAAGGGTGTCAAAGTTACTTTTATTGCTCGTGCCGTCGCGTGTCTTCAGGTGTTTGGTACTTCCGTAGGTGAGCAAAAAGAAAAAATTTTGAAAATATGAATCTAACCTTGCTTTACTTGTAGCATTTTCATTAACAAGAGCAACACGTACAATCATCTCATAAGATTTCCCTTTTTGAACCGTCTGCTTTAGCTGCGTGCCAATCGGTGTGTAATAAGCCTGAAGAGCCAATACACCATCATTCAAGGGAAGTTGCGGAATGGCTAAATAGTGGTATAGACTTGAATTGCTATAATCTAGCTGTGTCATCATCTGATTCAGAATTTCTGGCTTTTTCTTAACATACCCTAAAGCATGATAATATTTATCCTTTTCTAACTGTATCACAGCATTACGATTACCAGAGAAAGAATCTGCATGCGTTATTGGAATTTCTATCCATGATTTTGTAAATTGACTAAAAAGCATAAAATAATCTCTCGCATTATAATCCACATATACCTCCGCAAACTGCGGATTGTGTATCAAATTATTTTGCGCTTTTAAAATAGGAGGATACAAAAAACTGTATATAAAAAGTAGAAATAATATCTTAGCCCTAATTTTCAACATGATATTTTAGTTCATACAATTTCCTACCTCTATAAATTAATATAAAATTAAAACATTAACCTACAGAGGTAGAAAATTACTTTATTATTATTATAATATTATTTTATAATGGAATTGGGTCAAGACTACCACCACCACAATTATTTACATAGGAAGTTGAATAGCAAGTTGCTATAGAACTAGGGCCACCATTCGGATTAATAAATGTTAGGCAACGACCACCAGTACCACCAGCACAGGCATCAACCGTATTGCTTACGTTAAATACCCCCAACCCCATTACCGCCAAAACGGCTAATCAAAAATAAAGGCAAAGGTAAAGGCCTCCAAATTTTTAGGCAATTATTTTTTTATAAAAAGTGTTAATTTTTTATAAAAAAATAATTGCCTTAGCAGTGCAACAGCCACCTAGAGGAATATCATCAAAAGAAACCCTACTTCGTCAATTTTGAGAAATCTATGATGCTATCGGGGCTTTGGATTTCGGTTTGGGTGATGTAGCCATCTTCCAGCGTTAGCAGCATAGGATAGGGCGAGTTGTAGCCCTTGAGCGCGGACTGACCGGACTGGTCTATGCGTATGCAGGCGCAATCTTTGAAATGCTCTTTAAGCCTTATTTTTAGTAGCTTAACGGACTGTGGCGTAGAATACAAAACCAGCGTTTGGGGCATTTTTTGGCAGTTTTCTTTCACGAAGGTTTCTACGTCCGAGATGCAGCCCGTGCAGCCCGCATTGGGTATGATGAGCACGTAGGCCGCTTTTTCTACTTCCGCACCCATGATTTCTTTGAGCCAGTCGGTGTCTTTGGGCTTGGGGGTGGTGCAGCCTGCACCGAGCAGCAGCATACAGAGCAAGACAAAACCACTACTGCACCAGCGGACAGAATATTCTAAAATCTTCATTTTCGGTGTTGTTTTTAGATAAGTAAAAACCCTTTCCTGGCCAGTTGAAACCATAACAAAAGGTATATTTCTTTGGAATATAGCCATACTCGCCCAGAATTTTAAAATTTTCGTCCATTTCTATAACGATAGATTGTCGAACTTCTAAAGCAGATATAACATCTTTATTGGGCTGTGTTATCGGCAAATTCAAATTGCGGTAGTAACGCTTTTTGACCACATCATAGGTAATATCTTGGTAGGAAGCTGAACGCAGAAACGCCAAAGAGTACACTTCGGGCGGGATAGTGGCCAGTTCTGCCATGGACTTATAGGGTGCTTCTATGCTTCCTGCGGCCTTGCTACCCCCATACACAACTTTTGTGGTGCGGGTCTTGGTGTCAAAAACGTGTATGTTATGGTCTGCGGGGTGGCTTATGATGATGCACTTCGTGTCTGGGTTATAGGTTTGATAGTTATAATCAAAGTTCATAGCGCCCCAGCAGCCTTTCTTGTAGGGTTCACCGTAAGGCGTGTGTAGTTTAATATCGCCATTCACTATGTTTAGTTCTGCTATACTGTAGCTTTGCTCAGGGCCTCCCAGCGCTAACACCGAAAAATAGAAACTGCTTCCTATCAATTTAGAAAAAGCACTCGCGCCACTACTGGTATTATGTGCGCCTAAGTTCAGCGCATAACTTTTTTTTACCTCGCCATTCAAATTAGCCAAAATTACCTTAACCCCTAACCCCGAAACAAATTTACGGAACAGATAATTTGAGTTGGTCTAGCATGGTTTGGATTCTTTTGATGATAGGTTCTGTGTACCAAATTTCATTTATGCGTACCTTTTTGATTTCTACTAAGAGCTTGATAAAATCAGTAACAGCATATTTTTTGAGCAATTTGTTTTCTTTCAATAGCTTATAAATGATATAATACCATTGTAAGGCAATGTGATTGATGAACATATAGCCCTCAAGAGCATCTTCGTCTTGCATATATGTTCGGTCGGCTTTGAGGATGTTTTTATAACCATCAAACATTACTTCTACCTCGTTGCGACTTTTATAGCTGGTAAAAATATCTTCGGCTTCGGGTTCTTCCATGTTGGTTATCATGGCTATGGTGCCAAACTGATTGAATTTGAGTGCAAATCCTTCTTTTGTGAAGGTTTCTGGCAAGGTTTCTATTCTATCCAAATAATCTTTTTTTTCATTCACTTTTAATTTTTCGTCTAAAAACAAGAAAATAGTGCCTTTGTTGAACCTATATTTGACATGCCATATATATCTATCCTCGAATTTGAAATAACTCATCTCTTGTTGAACGATTTTTGTGTAGTCAATGGCTTTATTGTCTCTTCGTAGTGGAACAATCATTTTTAGGTTAGATTCAGTAATTTTTTTGAAATTTTCTTCTGAATAAAAGCCTTTATCGGCTATGATTATGGCATCTTTGATACCACTTTCTTGCAAACACAGTTGAAAACCTGACACATCTTTGATATTGCCACTGTATATTTTGTAAAACGCAGGTTGTTGAAGTGTGGCTGAATAAATGTAAAGCAAATTGAACTGTTTCTCAAATACCATGTCGCTATTATAGCCCTCTTTGGAATATCTCATTTGATTGGAAGCACTAAATATGTTGGTCATATCTACCAAAATATGCTCATTGGGCTTGATAAAACTTTTCAAATAGGCTGTAATGGCATCTCTATTTTTTCCAATCGTTTTCAGGGCTTGGCTAAAGTCTTTGTCTGAATATTTTTTAGTATCACCTACGCTCAAATACGATTTGGCAACGTGCAAATCCATTCTACTCAGCGGACTTTGATGGGCTATTCGGCAATAAGCCATATAAATAATCAACTCAACATGGTTTGGGAAAAACTCACTTAATTTCAGCTTGATAGTCTGATTGTATTGATTAAGAAATGTTGTAAACCCAAATTCTCTAACCGAAATAGTGTTTGGGTCTATAATTTGGGACTTGGCAACTTTGTCTTTGAGTTCTTTTTTGCCAGAAGGCACAAAACCGATGCCCTCTTTGATAGTTCCCAAAAGGCTTCCTGTTTTCTTTTTAGTCTTTTTGAGAATAGGGTCGTAAAACGAACTCACTTCATAGAGATAGTACTTGTTGTTGATGAATCTAAGTTCGGTAGCAGGTTTACGATGCTCAATAGCCCAAGCTGGGTAGATGTGATTTGAAGACATATTTAATACGTATTTACGGAATGCAAATAAAAACAAAAAAACCGACTATACAAAGCATATAATCGGTTTTTAGCATAAATTCCGTAAAATTTTTTCGGGGTTAGGGATTAA
>JAAFJX010000074.1 GCA_013299045.1 Cytophagales bacterium
GGGTACAAATACATTCTTCCTCGATAAGTAACGACCATCACTCTCCAAACTGAGCATATAGCAGTATTCGCCAAAAAAACTCGTGTCTGGTAGTTCATTAAAGTCATTTTTATTCAAATCGATTGCCTTTTGAGGCTTACAATTATACAAAAGCAAGAAAAAAATACATAAAGAGGGAATCAAGGTGAATAGTTTTTTCATATCAATTACATCTAAATTTTAATTTTAAACTAACGTTGATAAAAATATTTGTGTAATTCGCCCCAAAAATCTGATGATTTGAGTTGTTCTAAACTGCTGTCAATAAAAGCATTTCGGATATCAAAGGCACAGTCACCGTGTTCGGTTCTGATAGAATGCCCCGCTCTCATAATATCTAGTCTGGAGTCTAGCACATAATGCCCATAGTGATTTATACCTGCATTATGCCCCATGACGTGTAGCAAAGTATAGGCCAACATCTGCTCAAAGGGCACTGAATAGAAACGCACGATTGCTACCTTCTCCAAATAGTTAGTTCTACTCACAATCGCATTTCATGGCGGCTACTTGTTTTTGATAAAGACTGTATTTCATTTCATTTTTGCGTATGATGTGCCCGTAGAAAAGGGGCAGAGGTTCATCAACAAATCTCCTCTCATCAACGAATAAATCTGGTTTTTGATTGACTAGCAGCTTTTTAATATTCGATGATTTGATGTCTCGCTCAATGATAAGCGTATCAAGCTCATTCAAATTCTTTAAATCTAATCGTTTAAGCGGTGTATCGGTGATGAATAAGTGCTTAAGATGCGTAAGCTGATTGAAGGAGCTGTCCAATTCCACAATATTGGTATTGATTATGCTTAATTCTTGAAGGGTATTTTCCTTCGGAAAAATAATATTTTCGCACGTTAAACCTATCAAAGTAAGGCTTTTGATATGGCGCATATCCAAACCACTTAAATTGATGGTATAGGGCTTCATGGACATAATCGTCAATTTTGCTTTTTCCAAGTTCTTCATTTTTCCTAGTACATCACGAACAGCATCAAGGCATAAGGGCGTAAGCAAAGAGGCTATGTTATCAAATGCTAGCAAGTACTCGGTTGGGATGGGCGCATAAACACCGCGAGGATGCATATACAAATCCATACGCCCCTTTTCATCTAGAAAAAAGTAGGCTGTGCTACCATATTCATCTACTTGCAAGCTGGGTAATCGCATTAAGCGCAGTATCTTTAAGCGTGTGGCGGTATCCAACTTAATCAATGGCCCACAGGACGATAACTGTAGTCCTGAGCTCATAGTGGGAGCTCGCCAAAATTTGGTTTTGGGGCTGTACTGGCCTGACTCACCATAAAGGGATTCAAGATATCGGTACTCCCCACAGTAGGTAGTATCAGGGTCGGTCGTCTTACCTTTCATTTGGCCTGATACATTGCTACTACAGCCAAAGAATAAGCCATAGCAAAGGAAAAGGGAAATAGATGCGAATAGAATTCTCATAGTTGAATCTTTGTTAAATAGTTAAATAATCAAATAAAATTAAAACCACGGTTATTTATTACACTACTCATCAGCTACATATCCGCGCCCAAAATAATGGCCTACACGTTTCGCATATTCATTTTTGAGGTACTCCAAACCCTTATCTCTAAAAGCGTCTAGCAAGTTATATCGGTAAGCAGCAATTTCTTCACCGCCATTCATAACATGTCCATCTCTATGCCAACGCTGGGCGTTATGCCCCATAATGTGTAAGAATACATAGGCCAGTACGATATGTTTGGGTACGTGGGCATTATAACTCATAGATTTTAAGGATGAAAAAACTCTTCCGTAGTTGATGAAGCCAGCATTACCAATACCACCATACGCCTGAATCAGTGGGGTAGTGGCAGTTTCCCAATGAATATTGTATAACGTGCTTCCAGCCTCATAAACACCAAAAAAGCCACGTATTGACCGAAGTGGATTGGGGTCGTCATGGGCATCATCACAATTATTCAAAAACTTTTTCGGCAGGTGTTGATAGGCATATTTTTGCATGATTTCTTGTTTATTGGCGATGATTGCATAACCACTGGACTTAGGCAAGCAACCCTTTCCTAGCATTGGGAGGTTATTGGGATTACCTGTATAGAGCTTAAGACAAGGCACTTGCATATCACTGGAGGCACGGCCTAGTGTCTTGATAAGATGCGTATTCATCATATCTATCAGCTCGTTGGCATAGCCAATAGCATCTGCTAGTGCCCCACCGCTTTGTCCGTTCACCCCGTCCAAATCCACTATCCAATACGTATTCGGCTGATTGAAGTTGCTGCTGCTGTTAGTTTGTGGTTCTTTACCACTGCCGCCAGGACTGCCAGCGCCCTCAGATGTGAGTCCACCGCCAC
>JAAFJX010000033.1 GCA_013299045.1 Cytophagales bacterium
ACATAAAATAACCAATACATACAGCTATCAAACATTACCCAAATAAAATACCTTCAAATTGACCAGATACCAATAGTAATAAACAATAAGTACATAATCCCCGCTTTTCGGACTGCAAAAGTGGAGTATGTGATTGGTCTTTCCAAATAAAAAGGAATAATCTTCATAAAAAATTTTCTTTTTTATTTGTTCTGCAAAACGCTATTATTCTTAATAAACTGATAATTAATAATTTAGTTCTTACTATATCATATATTCTTTGCAGAGAATGTGGTCGTTATGCAGCAAAGTTTTGAGTTTTTCGGCGGAAGGGGCTTTGGTTTCGCCCACCATATAGACTGCTTTTATCTTGCCTTGCAGGTGAAAATAGGTAACCTGCTGGGTGAGTGGATTAAACTCAGGTGCGTATTTCTGCGTGATGCTTCTCGCTTTTTCTATTGTTTCTGCTATAGCTGGGTGCAAAGGTGCTTTTAGCGCGTCCATAACGTCTTGTAAGGTAGGCTTCAAGAGATGCGAGATGGGTAGAATATGGAGGTCGGCCTGTTGGCTGTTGGGCATGAGCATAATAATAGGCTGCAAGTCTCGCGAGGTACATAAATTGGTATAAATACGCCTAGCTGTGTCTAAAATATCGTTTTTGCTCAAGTTAAAACCCGTCATAATGATAGCCGACTTTGGTTTTATTCGGTTACGTTCGGCAGCATTTTGGATTCTGGTATCCAAGTTACGAAGTTGTGTGAGCAAAAGATAGGGTTTCTTTCCTGTTTTGACGCGCTCTGCAAGTGACGTTCTTATTATATAGGTGAGGAACTGCGTGGCATTGAGTCCAATTTCGGCAGCCTGTCTAAATATGAGCGAAGTAGGCGACATACCGGGTACGGTATTGGTATCTATCAGGACAATCTTTTTATCTTCGGTAAAAAAGCCATCAATACGCACACAAACGTTGTATTTGAAGTCCACAAATGCGCGGCGGCATATTGCTTGTATCTGCTCAATATACTCTGTGGCTATGCCTATGGGTATTTTTTTGCTGCTGCCGCCTGGCTTGTATTTGGCATCAAAATCAAACCCTTCGCTGGTGTGCGAAATGATTTCGGTAGGCGGAAGCGCAACAGGTTTGCCGTATTCGTCTTGAATAACACCACAGGAGAACTCTTTTCCGTTCAGAAAAGCCTCAAAGAGGACGAGTTCTTCGCTATCAAAAGAGGTTAGCGTGGCGCTTTGTTCAGCATAAGTAAAGTAGTCGTCAAGTTTTTGTATCAGTTCGTAGGGACGGTAACATATTACATCGCCTAAATCTCCGGCCAGCAGAGATTCGTCCGAAAAAATAACAGGCAGGCCAATTCCCTTATCCAAGTCAATCAAATCTCGGACATACTGTTCTTTGTCTGCCTGTGAAAAACTGCTCCAGAGAGTTTTTTCTACAGAAATAGAAAACAAGGCTTTATTCATAGAGCGCTTGAACACTTCTAAGTCGTTTTGCTTAACAATGCTGACTCCAATAGAAGAGCCTTGATAAGGTGCTTTAACCACAAAGGGAAAACCTAAGTCTTTTTTGAGGTTTTCAAACAAGATTTTCTTGTCGCTTCTCAAGTAATCCTTTTTGAGAATGGCCTTATGGCGGCCTGGGTCTAGCCCCATCATAGTCAGGAACTGCTTTTGCACGTATTTGTCTATGCCCATGGCCGAACCAAGTATGCCACTGCCCGAAAATGGAATATTGTACCATTCCAACAAGCCCTGTAAGCTGCCGTCTTCACCATAAGGGCCATGAAGCAAGATAAATCCAAAATCAAAGTATTTTTTAAAGTCAGTAGGGCGTATGAGATGGCCAATTTTTGAAGCCATGAGTGCGAGTTGCTCGTCTGTAAGTACTTTAATAGACTCTACATATATATTAAAGCCTTGCAGAACGCTGTCCGTATTGGTTTTTGGCGGATAAAAATCGCGTATTTGAGATTCTTTTAGGAAGCGCTCGTCTAACAGAATAAAATTGCCGTGGCTATCAACGAAAATAGGAACAGGCTCAAATAAAGTTGTATCTATAGATTCGAAGAAGGTGCGAGCCCCTGCAAAGGAAATTTCGCGTTCGCGGGACTGCCCACCAAAAAATACACCTACGCGCATCATATTTTTGTCGCTATCTAGTTTAAAAACAAAGGTATGGAAAGTAATTTACAGTTGAATAGGCTTAGAAACTGCAAATTGTTGCAAATTAAGGAATTTATCAAATATGTTAGACAAAAAAAGCTATTCTAACCTTCTATATTTTTACCTTAGCAGAGTTTACTGTTCGTTTTCTGGCATTATAACACAATATAATACCTTTCTTGGCTTTGCGTATCAAAAAAGCGCTTAACTTTGTGCGTTGTTCATTCCTTGTATTTCTAAAGCTCATTTCGTTCATTTATTTTATGCCTCTAGCTCAACAAGAAACAAAGCGCTCTTTAGTTATTACGTCCATTGCCGCAGACAATCATCCCGTTCTCAAGCATTATGCCTCAGAATGTTCCTCAAAAGGTATTGACTTTATTGTGATGGGCGATGTTATTTCGCCCAATAACTTTCAATTAGAAGGCTGCCAGTTTTATAGCATCGCGCAGCAAGAGGCCTTACCTTACACGCTAAGTGCTATCTTGCCCAAGAGGCATTATGCGCGCAAGAATTTGGGGTATTTGGAAGCTATCCGACAGGGCGCAACGCTGATACAGGAAACAGACGACGATAACTGGCCGCTTGCTGATTTTTGGGCGGAAAAAACAGCAAAAGTAGAGGCAAAATCGCTTTATGCACAAGATTGGGTGAACCTCTACAATTATTTTTCGGCAGAAAAAACATGGGCACGCGGTTTTCCGCTTGAGCGCATACACAGCAGCCCAAACCCAGAAATGGGTGTTTTAGAAAATCATTATTGCCCTATACAACAAGGCTTAGCAGACGAAAACCCAGATGTGGACGCTGTGTATCGCTTGACGGCCAAGTTGCCTATCTTTTTTGAAAAAAATATACGCATAGCAGCGGGCAAAGGGCTTTTGCACCCGTTTAATAGCCAAAACACAGTCTGGTTTCCTGAAGCCTACTCGCTGCTCTATTTGCCCTCTTATTGCAGTTTCCGCATGACTGATATTTGGCGCAGTTATGTTGCTTTGCGCATTGCTTATGCCAACGGTTGGCATATTTTGTTCGAGTCGCCCTCGGTTTGGCAGGAGCGCAATGCCCACAATTTGTTGCGCGACTTCAAAGATGAAGTAGAAGGTTATTTGCACAATGCCAAAATTTGCGAAACGCTTTTTGCTTTGAGCCTGAAAGCTGGTGCGGCGCATTTGGCCGACAATCTTTTGCTTTGTTATGAGGCTTTCATTCGTTTGAACTTGGTTGATGCCAAAGAAATACAGCTCATTGAAGCATGGAATGCCGATTTGATAAAACTGACTCACTAAAATCCTGATGCTTTTTTCGGTCTGCCTGTTTTTTTAGCGCTGACTTGCTACTCGGTCGGTTTGTTATTTATAAAGTCCTCTGCTAACATTTTTGCTTGTGCGATGACTGTGTCCACCGCTCTTTCTTGAAGGTCTGGCGGATAACCGTGTAGTCTTAAAATTCGCCTTATGTTTCGTCTCAATGCCGATTGTACACTTTCTTTAATTGTCCAATCTATTGTTGTGCTGTTGCGAACTGTTTTTAAAAGTTCTTGTGCAATGTGTTTTAAAATATCATCGCCCAATATTTTTACTGCACTATCATTTACTTCCAATGCGGTGTAAAATGCATACTCTCTATAATCCAAACCTAAATCATCGCCTTTTTTATTGGCATCTCTTATTTCTTTACTTAGTGGTATTAAATATTTCTCTATAAACTCTACACTATCTATTTGTCCATTATGATAGCGTTGTATAGCATCTTCTAATTTTTCTGAAAAGGATTTGCTTTGTACTAAATTGTATTTCGATTTTCGTTTTAATTCTTCTCTCAAAAGTTTTTTTAGCAATTCTACAGCAAGGTTTTTTTGTTCCATTCCTTGCACTTCTTTCATAAATACATCGTCCAGAATACCAATATTTGGTTTTTTTATTCCTGCGGCATCAAAAATATCTACTACGGTGTCGCTGACTATTGCTGCGCTTACTATTTGTTTTATGGCTAAATCTATTTCAGCATTTGTTTTGCCACCACCTTCTATTCTTGTTCTTTCATCAAATTTAATGAGCCTTGCCCTTATGGCTTGAAACAGGGCAATATCATCTTTTATAGCATCTATTCGTTCGTGGGTAGCAACCAATGCATAGGCTTTTAATAGCTTGGCGGTGGTGTCTATAAAGTTTTCTTTGCCGCTTTCTTGACTAATAATATAATCTTGAATAATGCCTATATACCTAAGTTTTTCTTCAGGTTTTAGGCTAAAAAACTTTTTCCAATCAAAATATTTTAATTGATATTGAATGCCTTCGTAAAATTCTAAACATTTGGCTACTGCCAATTCATCATCAAGTGTTGGTTTGCCCTCGCCACCACTTAGGGTATATTCTACTAATGCTTCTTGTAAATACTGTGCTAATCCAAAATAATCTACTATTAATCCGCCTTCTTTAGCATTATTAAATACTCTGTTTACTCTTGCTATTGCTTGCATTAGATTTGCACCCTGCATTGGCTTATCGGTGTACATGGTATGCAGTACAGGTGCATCAAAACCTGTGAGCCACATATCTCTAACGATTACAATTTTTAGTTCATCTTTCTCATCTTTTAGCCTTTCACCTATGGCTTTTCTTTTTTCTTTGCTTCTTAAATGAGGCTGATACCCTTCTTCATCGGCACTAGAACCTGTCATAATTATTTTTATAGCACCCTTAGCATCGTCATCGCTATGCCAATGTGGTCTTAATGCAATTATTTCATTATATAAATCAACGCAAATACGCCTGCTCATACACACAAACATTGCTTTGCCTTCTATTATACTTGTTCGTTTTTCAAAATGAGTAATAAAATCTTGGGCTACTTTTTGCAATCGGCTTTTGCTGCCTATTACTGCCTCAACACTGCTCCATCTCGACTTCATTTTTTGAGCCACACTCAATTCTTCGGCTTCGGTAAGCTCTTCTATTTTGTTGTCTAGTTGTAGTTTTTTTTGTTCTTCAATATTGATTTTGGCTACTCTGCTTTCGTAATAAATGGGTACAGTAGCACCATCTAAAACGGCTTGCTGTATGTCATATACATCTATATACTCTCCAAAAATGGCTTTGGTGCTTTTGTCTTTACTATCAACGGGTGTGCCCGTAAAGCCTATATATGAAGCATTGGGCAAGCTTTCTCGTAGTCTTCTAGCAAAACCATCTAACAAGCCGTATTGGCTACGGTGGGCCTCATCGGCTATTACTATAATATTATCTCTATGGCTTATTACCTTTGCCTTTTCGCCTATATATTTTACTTTGGGTTCAGTTACTATTCCTGCCTCTGTAGTTTCTACTTCATCATCGTTTTCTAAACCAAATTTTTGAATGGTTGTAAATACAATGCCACCCGAAACTACATTTAACAGTTCCTGTAAATGTGTGCGGCTATCGGCTTGCTTGGGTAGTTGCCTTAATAATTGATTGCAATTTTTAAAGGTTTCAAACAGTTGGTCGTCTAGGTCATTTCTATCAGTAAGTATTAGCAAGGTTGGGTTTTGCATTTGTACATTGGTAATAAGCATCCCTGCATAAAAAACCATACTTAGGCTTTTTCCACTGCCTTGGGTGTGCCATATTACCCCTGCTTTTTTATCGCCTGCTATTTGGGAAGATTGCAATGTAGTTGCCACCGCTTTATTTACTGCATAATATTGATGGTATTGGGCTACTTTTTTGATTGTTATTTTTTCTGTTTTTTCATACACTATAAAATTTTGTATGGCATTAAGCAAGGTGTTTTTGTTGCATAAACCTTTTAGCAAAAATTCCATTTGCAAGTCGTGGGTATTTTCTATGCTTATGCCATCTATGCTTTTCCAAGGTTTATAATATTTAAAACTGCTGCTAATAGTGCCATAGGCTGCACTCCACCCATCGCTTATAATATTTATGGCATTGTAGGTAAATAGACTTGGTATGGCGTTTTGATAGGTTTGTATTTGATTAAAAGCACTGTCCAAATCGGCCAATTCGCTCACTGCATTTTTTAATTCAATTACCACCAAAGGCAAACCATTAACGAATAAAATAATATCGGGTCGTTTGTTTTGATTGCCTTCTATAATGGTGAATTGATTGATTGCCAAAAATTCGTTGTTTTCTGCATTGGCAAAGTCAACGATATACACTTTTTCGCCTCTTATGCCATCGGCTGTGCGTACTTCTACATCTACACCTTCGGTTAGGTATTTATGAAAAGTTTCGTTGTTGATTAAAGCGTTTGGGCTTTCGGTACGCAATACTTTTTTGAGTGCATCTTCTTTAGCATCTTGGGTAATGGTTGGGTTGAGTTTGTCAATAGCATCACGCAAACGGGTAGCCAAAACTACATCGGTATATTGCCTTTCGGGGTGTTCGCCATCAGGTGAAAGGGTAGTACCCAAAATATAGGAATACCCTAAATTTTGAAGATAAGAAAGGGCAATTGCCTCTATTTCGTTTTCGGTAATGCTGTTTTTCATTTGTCTGAATCTTGATTTACTTGATTTGAGGATTTACAGGATTTGTTTTTGAATTAAAAACCTTTTTATACTGCAAACTTGTTGCTCCAAAATTTATTAAAAGCCCAATGTCAAAACCATAAGCAACCACATAGTTTTTGGCTTGTGCCAAATGCACATCTTCTAAATTTATTAAGGCTTTTAACTCTACAATTATTTTATTTTCTACTACAAAGTCTGCTCGTCTTGTTCCAACTTCTATTCCATTGTAATAGATTGTATGTTCCTGTTCTCTTGTAAAACCCAAACCTACATTTCCTAATTCTATGGCAAGACACCTTTGATAAATCACTTCTTGAAAGCCATTGCCTAATGTATTATGCACTTTCATAGCACATCCTATTATTTTATAAGTCAATTCATCTTTTATCATAATTGTCTGAATCAGAATTTACTGAATTTTAAAATTAACAGAATTTTGTTAATGCAGTTTGTTAGATTGGATTGTTTTTTCTTGATATTTCTATTCATTTTGTTTATTCTTTAATCCTGAAAATCCTGATTCAGACTTATTTTTCCACTCATCAACTTGGGTAATAAAGTATCACGGGTTTGGGTTAAGGTTTGGATTTGAAGTGAATTATATTTTATCTTTTCGAAAAGAGGTGTTACAATTTCTTCAAACTGTTGAACTATATCTTCGTTTCCAATGCAAATATTCAAATCCATGATGTGTCTTGGATAAATATGTGGTTGTGCACTACCTTCTTGACTATCGTAAATATTCTTTTGGTTTGATTTTAAAAAAACATAGCAGTAATGAACAAATGGAAAAATGGAACTATCAATGAAGCAAGAATCTGCCGACCAAACAGGCATTTGATAAAGTCTTACAAATCCTGCATTTGCTCCTGAACTACTAATTGTAATGACAGGTTCTTTTGTATTAGATTCATTATGATAACAAGAAGGTTCTAAACCGCCTGCAACAACTGGAAATATTCCTTCAATAGCTTCCGCTTTTGTTATATTTCTGCCTCTTTTAGGCTGTAAAATTTCCCCTACTTTCCCCATTTTCCAACCCTTTGGCAACTTGTCTGAATCAGAATTTTCAGAATTTAAGGATTTACAGAATTTTGTATTTATTTGATTATTTTGTTCATTCTTTAATTCTGTAAATCCTGATTCTGACGATTTTGGAAAGTTGAAATCCACAAACCATTCTTTAAACAATGCTTGTGCCATTGCTTCAAGGGTTTGGTTCATTTGTAGGTTGAGTTCTATTTTGTCGTCAAGCGAAGTAAGGATTTGGGCGATTTGGGTTTGGGTGGGAAGGTCGGGAATATCAACAGTAAAGTTTTGGAAAGTGCCTAAATTAATATTGTCTTGAACCGAACCAATAGAATGACTTTGTAAATTCCTTTTAGCAAATTGAAGTTGATATTCCATAAAATCAACATTGCAAACTTCTTTATTGGGAATAAAGCCAATTACACTATCAGGAAAACAAGCAGGATATTCCAAAATAGCTGTATCAGCAATATTTGCAGCAATGGTTATACAAATAGTTCCTTTATCCCAAAGTTTACTTTGTTTCAAGCCTTCTTCAGAATACGTCTGTGTATGTTTTGAAATTCTATGATTTGCAGCTTTAATATCTCCTGTTTGTATAAAAGGATATTTCCCCCCATACAAAAAAGCAGCATCTCTTGGTCTATGCTTTGATTTTCCTCTTGCAAGAACTCCTAATTCCCCCAACTTATATGTTTTCCATTCACTCATAATTTATTTTGATTTGGGTTTACGGTTGGCGAACGTTGGGTCGAACCTGCGTGTTCGCCCTTTTCTATGTCTTTTGGATAAATTGGGCAGACACGCAGGTCTGCCCCTACAGATTTATTTTTCATGAAATTTATCATCCTGCCATTTGGCGGGGTTGTTTATAATATAATTGGAAATGTTTTGATACGATTGTTCGTTACGAATAATGTGTTCGTAATAATTGCGTTGCCACAATTTGCCATCAAACGGTTGCCAACCCAAATTTTTTACGCCTCGGATGTATTCATTTGTTGTCATTGTTTTGAACCATTGCACCACGGTATGTAGGGGCGAACCTATGTGTTCGCCCAAAATGGTGTGTTCGCCCAAAATTGGATTATCGTCCATCGTAGGGGCAGACCTATGTGTCTGCCCATTATCAACGTTCTGCCCATTATCAACGGATTGCCCATTATCAACGGATTGCCTGTTCATATCAGGGCAGACACGCAGGTCTGCCCCTACCATTCCGATATTTTCCACGATACAATGAAAATGGTTTGGCATCACAATCATTTCGTTACATTTGATGTCTGGGAATTTGTTCATCAATTCAAAATACCATTTTTCAATCATTTTTCCTGCATCATTTAATATCATTTCGGGCGAACACGTCATTTCGGGCAGACACGTCATTTCGGGCGAACACGTCATTTCGGGCAGACACGCCATTTCGGGCGAACACGTCATTTCGGGCGAACACGTCATTTCGGGCGAACACGTCATTTCGGGCGAACACGTCATTTCGGGCAGACACGCAGGTCTGCCCCTACCGATATTACCAAACAAACATTCCCGATTTTGAACGCAAATGGTAATAAAATATAAACCCGCCTGCGAATAATCGTATCCTTTTAGGCGAATTGATTTTCGTTTGTGAATTTCTGGATTATATTTCATAACCGATTTTAGCAAGGTTTAGTTTAATGGCTTCGTCCAACTCATGGGCTTTTTGCATTTGTGCTGAAAGTGTGGCTGAAAGCGTTTGCATTTTTTCGTCAAAAGCTACTCCATCTTCGGCTACTTCTTTAAAGTCAATGTATCTGCCTGGCGTAAGAATGTAGTTGTTTTTGCGTACATCTTCAATAGTAGCACTTTTGCAAAAACCTGGAATGTCCATATAGTCTGAACTACGATTTTTTTGATTAAGTGATTTCATTGATTTTCCATTTTTCAAATCAGAGCCATCAAGTAAATCATTTTTAATCAGTGGTTCAGACGCTTTTCTCCAATTGTGATAAGTGTCCGAAATTTTGGCAATGTCTTTTTCGCTTAGTTCTTTTTGTTTACGGCTAATCATGGTGCCTAATTCTCTGGCATCAATAAAAAGGATTTCGTGCTGCCGATTTCTGAAACCACCATTGGGCGAAGACTTAGCTTCGCCCTTACTACGAGCCAAAAACCACAAACACGCTGGTATTTGTGTGTTGTAAAACAATTGCGAAGGCAAAGAAACCATACAATCTACCAAGTCGTTTTCTATCAATTCTTTTCTGATTTGGCCTTCGGTGGCAATTTCAGAACTCATACTACCGTTTGCCAACACAACGCCTGCCGTTCCAAAAGGTGCTAATTTGCTAATGAACAATTGCAACCAAGCATAGTTGGCATTACCTGTTGGTGGTACTCCATATTTCCATTTATGTGTTTCGGCTTTGTTGATGTTGTAATCGCTTACGTTAAAAGGTGGATTGGCAATGACATAGTCCACTTTCAATTCGGGGAATTTATCATTCATTAAAGTATCGCCCAATTCTATTTTGGCATCAATCCCACGAATAGCCAAATTCATTTTAGCCAATTTATAAGTCGTTGGGTTGCTCTCTTGTCCGAAGATTGAAATTTTGCCTTTGCGGTGTTCGTGCATTTCAATAAAGCGTTCGCTTTGCACAAACATTCCACCACTTCCGCAAGCACCGTCATACACACGTTTTTCGGGTTCGGGGGCAAGCATATCAACCAATATTTTCACAATGCTTTGCGGTGTGTAAAACTGTCCGCCTCTTTTGCCTTCGGCATCTGCAAACTGTCCCAAGAAATATTCAAATACCCAACCTAAAATGTCTTTGCCCTTTCCGTCTTTTCCTTTGCTTAATGTAATCGAACCAATTAAATCAATCAATTCTCCCAATCGTTGCTTGTCCAAAGCTGGTCTTGCATAGTCTTTGGGTAAAACGCCTTTTAAAGTTGGGTTGTCTTTTTCAATGGCATCCATGGCATCGTCAATGTCTTTGCCAATAGTTGGTAGTTTCGCTCTGTCTTGTAGCCATTTCCAACGTGCTGAGGGCACTACGAAAAATACTTTTTCGGACACACAAATATCTTGCAACTCGTTTTTATAGGCATCGGTTTCCCAAGTTGCACCTACTTCTTCTTCAAAGATTGGAATTATATCGTCAAAAGCATCAGAAATATATTTTAAGAATATCAAACCCAATACAACGTGTTTGTATTCGGCAGCATCCATATTATTACGCAGTTTATCAGCAGCTTGCCAAAGGGTTTTCTCTAATTCTAAATTGTCAGTCATTGTCTGTTTATTATTCTTAGTTTATGGGTGCAATTTAGTTTTTTCATTCTTGTTTAAGGCTGTGGTATTTTTATATTGGCTTTCGTTTTTGTCGGACTGTCAATGTTTTGCAAGGGTTTCTTGGCAATGGGCATATCAAAACGGAGTTGCACAGTGCTTTGCATTCTTTCTGCGCCTTTGCGTGTAGAGCGGTCGCTGCTTGGGCGCAAACTTTTGCAAATGTGGACAGGCGCAATCGTGTAGATAGCCCTCGTGGTCGCGTGAGTTCACTTTGCGCTCTTTGAGTTCTTTTTCTTGCTCTTCTATGATTCGCTGGATTTCTTTTTCGGATAATTTTACAAATTTGTTGAGGTCTGGGCTGCCCGCATCTACCCAGGCGGTGTACCAGAGGTCTCCTACCATCTTGATAGCGGCGCGCATTTGTCGCTCTACCTGTCCGTTCAGCCATGTGTGGTAGGCTTCCGAGAACTCCCTGGAATAAACCCGTGTTTGTACATTCCCACGCATTTCGTAGCCAAATTTTCTATCCTCACCCATCTTGAGCGTTAGCTCACGTTCAAATTTTAGGACAGAATCTAAGGCGGCATGCGCATTTTCAACGGCGAGCCAGGCTCTGCTTGTTACATCTTTTTCATAATGAGCATCTTCAAAAAAGAGGTCGTAGTTGTCAGAGAACAGTTCTGGTAGGCGCGACTCCCAAAAGCCATGTATGCCATACTGCCCAGTGAGTTGGCCGTTGTAATTGACTGTTGTGTGTAGAGGCACGTTTGCATCACCAATATAATGCCCCAAATCTGCTGCCAGAAGCAAAATTCGCTCTACATTCTGCTCCTCAAATGCCTTAGTAAGACGGTATTTCATGCTCACAATATGCCAAGGCACAATGCCATAGGCCATGAGTGTGTCTTCAGAATATTTGGCTACGGCATCGTTCCAGCGGCGCGGCATGGTTTTGATGGCTTCTTTGCCATAAACGTCAATATCTATATAATGTCGTGGCGCTTCCCCTTCTACGGCATAGCGGCGACGGTCTGGGTTTACAGAATTTTCTGTTAAGTAAACAATGTTTGCCTTAAAAAAGGAAATCATGGGGGGTGGAAGCGTAAAAACTGCCGTACGATTTATCAGTTTATGGGAATAGAACCCCCAACTCATCGCTAAATGAGTCGTTAGTACAAAGCCAATGAATAGAATACTGATTTTTTTGAACATGGACGCTGCTTTGAGTTTTTTAAGACAAATTCTTTTCAACACAATTTTAGGCAAAAATTGTAGGCTGGGCAAGCACTACACAGAAAATTAACGAAACAGCATCTTTGTTGTAACTTAGCCTCAAGACATCATCTTACTCTGGCATATAAAATCTGTACGTGGAACATCAGTTTTAGCAATGGCGCTAAAGCCACCAGCCACTTCTGAAAAATTACGGAAGCCTCTGGCCTGCAAAATACTGGCCGCAATCATGCTCCGATAGCCTCCCGCACAGTGTATGTAGAAGTGCTCGCTAGGGTTGATGTCCTTTGTCCAGAGGTTGATGTCTGCAAGTGGCCGCAGATAAGCCTCTTCTACGTGTTCGGCAGTATATTCGCCCTCTTTACGTATATCAATAACCTTGCTTTTGCCAATTTTTACTTCTTCTGCAAACTGCTGTGCCGTGATTCGATTGACAGTATCTATTTCTTTATTAGCTTCTTGCCAAGCCGCAAAACCTCCTTTGAGATAACCCAAAATGTTGTCAAAACCCACACGGCTCAGGCGAGTAGCACACTCCGCTTCACGGCCAGCATCAGTTATGAGGATAAGGGGCTGTTTGACATCGCCTATCATAGCGCCTACCCAAGGGGCAAAGTCTCCATTAATGCCTATATTGATAGATTGAGGGACAAAACCCTTGCAAAAATCTGCACTGCTTCGTGTATCCAAAACAAGGGCATTGGTTTCTTCCACAAGTACTTCCAGTTCTTGGACGCTCAGTTCGCGCATGGCGTTCTGCATAACGTTCTCAAAGCTATTGTATCCCATTTTATTCAGCATGACGTTTGCGCCAAAGTAGGGCGGTGGGGCAAGAAGGCCGTCCGTAACCTCCGCGACGAACTCATGAACGGTCATATCGGCTCTTAAGGCGTAGTTTTGTTGCTTTTGCAGCCCAATGGTAGAAACGGTTTCTTTGCTCATATTTTTTCCGCAAGCGCTTCCTGCTCCGTGTCCGGGATAAACGGTAACGTCGTTTGGCAGGGTCATAATCTTAGAGCGGAGTGAATGAAATAGTGTAGTGGCTAGCTGTTCTTGGGTCATGCTGGTATTTTTTTGGGCGAGGTCTGGCCTGCCTACATCGCCAATGAAGAGGGTATCGCCACTAAAAATAGTTCTGGGTGTGTCGTTTTCGTCCAACAAGAGATAGCAAGTACTTTCCATAGTGTGTCCTGGTGTATGCAAAACCTTTATTTTGACTTGGCCAAGTTGGAAAATTTGCTCGTCTTTTGCGCTCACAAACTCAAAGTTGGGCAGAGCATTTGGGCCATAGACAATAGGCGCTGCTGTGGCCTTGCTCAAGTCTAGGTGTCCACTAACGAAATCGGCGTGAAAGTGCGTTTCAAAAATATATTTGAGCTTAACTCCGTCGCGCTGGAGACGCTCCAAGTAAGGCTTAGTTTCGCGAAGAGGGTCAATGATGGCAGCTTCCCCCGCGCTAGTTATGTAGTATGCGCCTTGTGCGAGGCAGCCTGTATAAATTTGTTCAACTAAAAAAGAAGGTGTGTTCATTGTTCTAATTTGCTTATAGTTAGTAGATTGTTTGAATTTTAATGCGGTAGTTTTTCTTTAAAAAAGCCATAAACCCATGTGCCCGCTATGGCGCTCAGGAGCGTCAGGAGTATTACGCCAAACCCACTGCCAATTTGCGCAAACAAAGGGCCAGGGCAAGCACCAGTGATAGCCCAGCCTATGCCAAAGAGCAAGCCTCCAAAGACATGTCCCCAATTAAACGTCTTTTCTGCCCAAATGATTTTTTCGCCATCTAATGTTTTGATGTTGAATTTTTTGAGCAAAAACAAAGAGAGCATTCCTACCAAAACGGCTGTGCCTATTACGCCAAACATATGGAAAGATTGCAAGTAAAACATTTCTTGAATCCGAAACCAACTGATAATTTCCGCTTTGACGAACACGATGCCAAAAAGCAAGCCCAGAACTAAGTATTTAATTTTTTTCATCATTCCTAAAACTGTTTGAGTAAAAAAGGAACAAGCCAGTTGGCAGATACAAAGCCCCCCGCCATGAAGCAACAAGTAGCCACCAAAGAGGGCCATTGCAAACCAGAAAGCCCCATAATGGCGTGACCGCTCGTGCAACCACCTGCATAGCGCGTTCCAAAGCCGACCAGAAAGCCGCCTAGTACAAAAAAGAAAAAACCTCTGGCGGTTAGCAAGTTATCCATGCCAAAAATTTGAGGAGGCATGGATTGAGAATAATCGGTAATGCCGAGAACAGTCAGCTTGTTTTTTGTACCTTCAGCCAGAACAATAGCTTCGCCAGAGCCAAGAAATTGCGTGGCAACTATGCCTCCCAGAAAAATACCCAGTACAAATAACAAGTTCCAAACTTCGTCTTTCCAGTTATACTGAAAAAACGGCAGGCCAGCAGGGATACAAGCTGCACAAATATGCCGCAGGGAAGAAGATATACCAAAACTTTTGTTGCCAACTAGCAGCAATGTAGGCACTATCAGGCCAATCAAAAGACCAGCGACTGACCAATGCCAAGGTTGTTTGATGATTTCGAGCATCGTTTTATTTACTTCAACAGCGTTTCTTTAAGAATGATATAAGCACCCATGAGCAATACAAACCAACCAAAAGCTGGTTTTAGCTTATTTCCATCAATTTTTTTTGAAAGACCAATTCCTACAAGAATTCCCCCAATGGCCGCCGCTGACATGAACCCAAGCAGAGTCCAATCAATGACGGTGCTGCTGCTTTCACCCAAAAAACCTAACAAAGACTTGGCAGCGATAATGAGCAAGGACGTGCCTACAGCCTCTTTCATGGGCAATTTTGAAAGGACTACTAGTGCGGGAATTATCAAGAAGCCACCACCAGCGCCTACAAGCCCAGTCAATATGCCCACTACAGTACCTTCCAGCACAATGAGTGGATAGTTAAACTTTCGCGCTGAGCTACTTAGGTCTTTATCTTGTTCATTCTTTTTGAGCATACTGTAAGCTGCCGCTATCATCAAGACAGCAAACAAAAGCAGCAAAAAGGTATCTTTTGACAGGCTGAAAGCGGCTGTTTCTATAATTTGTGTGGGAATAGCAGGCACAATATAAGCCCTTGTTAAGTAAACCGCCACAATAGAAGGCGCGCCAAAAACTGCTGCAGTTTGTAGGTTTATCAGCTTATCCTTAAAATAGCTGACTGAACCAACTGCACTCGTTAGACCCACTACGAAAAGAGAATAAGCTGTAGCAGTAACAACCTGAATACCAAACAAATAAACAAGAACGGGCACTGTCAAGATACTGCCACCACCACCCATCAAGCCAAGTGATATGCCAATGAGAACCGATGCCATGTATCCGAGTGCTTCCACTTTGTGCTCTGTTTATACGTCCTTGCAGCAGTTTTCAAGGCAGTTGATGATGTTTTGCATCTTAGGAAAACGCAAAGATACAAACTTGTTGCGGCCAACTCTTTCAGAAAGCAGCACACCTTTATCCTCAAGCAATGTGAGGTGCTGAGAAGCCACCGCCTGCTCTAAACCTAGTGCGGTTTGTACTTCCAGGACAGTCAATTTGCCTTTTTCGGAAAGCAAGTCCACAATTTCCAAACGCATAGGGTGCGCAATAACCTTGAGCATATTGGCAGCAGATAGGAGCTTTGCGCTTTCTATTCTTTGATTGAGCCGCATAAATTTATTGAACTAGATAATGGCACAAAGATAGACATATATATATGTATCAAACAAATAAAATTACTTTTTTTATTTCCTTTTGTCTTAAAAAGGAAATAAAAAGAATCATGATACTTTTGGGCTAAAAAATCTTTTGAAAAATAAAACTTTTTTTCATTTTGTTTGTTTTGCTACGCAAATAATCCTCCGCTTTCTAAATCTTTTCTGTCATGCAAAAACTCAGAATTTTGACTTTCATTCTGCCGCTTATGCTCCTGTTTCTTGTGGGCAAGGCCGTAGAGCCACAGAATATTCAGAACGCCGACCTCATCATTGGCAACTGGCAGCCTAGCGACGGCCGCTCTGTCGTACAAATTTATAAAGGCACTGGTAAAAATGGCGAAGCAACAGACAAATATTATGGCCGAATTGTTTGGTTATTAGAGCCTAATGATGCCGAGGGTAAACCTCGTGTAGATAAACTCAACCCTGATGAAAAGCTGCGAAGCCGCCCCCTCAAGAACTTAGTCATTATGCGCGACTTAGAATTTACTGGCAGCAAAGACGAGCTAGTTTGGGAAGATGGCAGTATTTATGACGCTAAAAATGGCTCTGACTATAGCTTTGAGGCGAAAATGAATAAGAAAAATACCAACTTGTTAGATGGACGCGGCTATATTGGCATATCTCTCATTGGTCGTACCGATACATGGAAACGCTTGGTCAAAAAGTAGTCATTTTTTTTGTTTGTTAGCTTAAAGTAAAGCCTTTGTTTTTTCATTGATTAGTATTTTGTTGTGTAATGGTTCGCTGACACAGCCCAGCATCTCTTGTTTTTATCCTCATGCCCAGTTTTTTTAAGAAAAGCAGTTGTTTTACAACTATTTTTCTACATTTGCGGTGCATAAAGACTTAAAGTTCATACCATTTGAGTTATGACTAAACACATCTCCTTACTGCGGGGCATCAACGTAGGGGCACAGAAGAAGATTTTAATGAAAGACCTCAAGGCTCTTTATGAGAGCATAGGTCTAAAAAATGTAGTAACCTACATACAAAGTGGTAATGTTGTTTTTGAATCCGAACGAAGTGCAGCAGAACTTGCCGTACAAATTCGCGAGGCTATTCAGCAACATTATGGCTTTGAAGTAAGTGTTTTTTTGCGCGGCCATCAGGACTTTAAGCAAATGGTGGCTAACAACCCTTTCATGACTAGGCCAGACTACCAACCCGACAGGCTTTACTTTACCATTCTAGATACAGAACCTAGCCCTCAGGATTTAGAAAAACTTACCCCTTTTATTGCTGAAAATGAGCAACTTTTATACGCTAATGGGGTTGTTTACTTACACGTGCCCGCTTATGGTAGAACCAAACTCAGCAACAACTTAGTAGAAAATAAATTGAAGCTAAGAGCCACCACCCGCAATTTAAAAACCATGCTAGAGCTTATTCAATTAAGCGAAAATTAAAAAAAATGCGTGCATTTTAATAAACAAAAACCTTGTCAATTAGTTAGTTACTGAATTTTAGAAACTATATCAGTTTTTGCGTATGTTCCAAACCATTCTTCAAAACAAGCAAGATGTTGATATCATGACCGAAGAGGCCTTGATGACGCAACTTGACGAGGAGCTTGAGCGTGAGCTTATTCTTTTCAATGATGCGGTAAACTCTTTTGAATATGTTATTCGCACTTTGGTAATGGTATCAGGCTTACACCTCAATAAAGCCTTTGAAGTTACTCATCACGCCCATCATTATGGTTATGCGACTGTCAAGCTGGGGAGTTTTAATGACCTCAAACCTGAGCGAGATGCCATCTGCCGTGCGGGTATCTGGGTAGAGATTTTATAAAAACTTCCCCCCCCTTATCTTTGGTTTGCCTAAACTTTGGACTGCTTTTTGTGCATTTTGAGGCAACCATTAGGGCGTTTTGCTGCTCTTTACGAATTAATGACCGTTTTTTATCAAACACTTAGCCTTTTTACCATGAACTTCGTACATTCCCATAGTTTTTATACCAAACTGCTCTTGGTATTTACAGCGTTGTTCGGTTTATGTTTTCAACATCTTCTTCTAGCTCAGAATGACACATCAACGGTTTTTAGGCTAGGTAAAAATGATGTCATGGAAGGCAAAACTTCGCTGGACGTACAAATTGTATCGGCAAGCCGTTCTAGCCAAACACTGGGCGAAATTCCTGTTACGGCTTACGTGGTTACGCACGAAGAGATTGTCCGAAACGGCTATACAACACTCGTTGATGTACTCAAATCAGTGCCTGGTATGCGTGTATCTAAGCCAGGTAGCGGGCCAGATGGCGAAATGTTTTTGATGCGCGGCTTGATAGGCAACTACTACTGTAAAATTCTTTTGAACAATCTACCTCTACAAAACTCGGTGGCAGGCTCAGTAGCCATAGCCGAGCAGTTGCCTATTGCGCAAGCAGAACGCATAGAAATCATTTGGGGGCCTTCTTCTGCCATTTATGGTGCTGATGCCATGTCTGGAGTTATCAACATTATTACGCGAGTAGGCGAAAAAAGCGCTTATGCTCAAGCCGATATACGAACAGGCAACGACGGCTATCAGCACGCTAACTTTATGGTGGGAGGTAAGTTTGGCCGAAACAAGAACGTAGTCCGTTACAACGTATTCGGAAACTTAGGCCGCCGTGCCGATACCAACATTAAGTACGACCCCAATAACTACGACCCGCTTTTGGCGCTGACTACAAGCGCCGAGGAGCGCGAAAATATCAGGAAGTTTAATCCAGATGGATTTTTAGTCTTTATCAAAGATAATTATGGCAACTACCAGGGAGATGTTTTTGCGCCTAAGTTTGGAAGAATACCACAACAGAGCCAGACTCTAGGCTTTTCCTTGCAGTACAAAAGGCTTCAAGTCAATTTTTTTGATATGTATAGGCAGGACTTTGCTACCCTGGGCATAAGTCCAGTTATTTTTGGTTATTATGACCCTGACACCTACATAGGCGACCGCCAACACCTTGCGTCCATTTCGCATGACCTCGTCTTCAAAAAATGGACAATAACTACCAATGCCAGCTATATGCGCTACCGCTATAACCCGCTCAGTTCAAGAAGTAGTAATTATAGGGACAGTATTTATAGCAGCAGAGCCTATCGTTTTGCAGCTTCCGATGACCTTTTTGGCGAGCTATTGATGCGCTACACGCCCGCCAAAGATTTGGAATGGACTTTTGGCGCTTCTTTGAAGGCATCTAGCTGTATGCCAGAAGGCAATGATTTGGACGAACCTTTTGACATAAAGGATTATCGGCCTTTCTCTAATAACAAGCCAACACCTCACCCCATTTTTGGAGATTTTGGCTACAACCCAATCCGAGTTTTTGCGGGTGGTGCTTTTGCGCAGTTCCTCTGGACACCCAAGAGGTGGACAGTCATTGGCGGTATGCGCATGGATATGACAACTGCTTATGAAAGCCAGGGCACTATCCCTTTTGAGATTTATCCGCGTGTGGCAGTTCTTTACAAAATTACCAATAACCTCTCGGTGCGTGGGAGCATAGGTAGCGGCTTTAAGCCACCTTCACCGAATTTATTTTATACCTCTTTAGCAATTACGAACCCCAATCTTCAACGCCTGGGAAAGGTTAATTATCAACAAATTCCGAACATTAATCTAAGCCCAGAAACCTTGCGCAACATAGAGTTTGGCCTGCGAGGGCGCTTGGGCACGAATATAGAGTTTGATGTTTTGTATTATGACAATTTGCTCGAAAACAGAATTTCAGGGCAGTTTATACCTATTGATACATCTATTTACCGCAATGCTGCTGCCTTTCCAGGAAATCCAGTCGTTGCGCGGGCTTATGTCAATGACTCCGTTGCCAATAGCCTGCTCTCTGGCACACAGGTTTGGCTTCGTTTCAAAAACATTATTCGCCCAATCAAACTCAATTTGGACTTTGGTTATCTGCGAACAAGTGGCTCGGAGATATTGCCTAATGGGGGTGGAGAGTTGAGTAATGTCCGTATGATGCCTAAGTCTTTTGTGCAATGGACGCTCAGTGCGCAACTTAGTGAAAAAGTGTTTTTGCGCTTAGAGAACGTACATTCTTCAGATTGGATTAACCGCAAGGTGTCTAATGTTAGTCAGCTGAACGACCCTCTCGTGCGCACAAAGGCATACTATGTGATGGACGCTATCCTTAACTTCAACATAAGCAAACAGTTACGTACTTTTGTGAAAGTTCTGAACGTTTTTGACAAAGGCTATGGCGGTATTGATGTTACTGGCTTTGATGTAGACTTACCCTATAACCCACAGCTCCGTAGAAACATTCAGCTCGGCCTGAATTTTGAGTTAAAATAGACAAAAAGCATTCTTTCATTTATAGTCGGTGGCAGAGTCTATTCCTTTTTTGTTGTTGCGCGAAGCAGTCATTATTTTTTTAAAAAAATAGGCCGTAAAGCCAATCGTGAGCCCTTGCACGGTTAGCATTAGAATAAGAGAGTCTGTACTCATACTTTTTTTGTTTTTATCAATCAATCTATATGAAAGTCATCATTAGGGGGTTTCTCCCAGAAGCTGATGGACATTTTTTTAGAAAGCCAGTCGCCATAAGAAATGCCATATTTTTCCAGAATACTGAAGTCGTCATAAAAAGCATCGAGCAGTTGTTCGCGCTCTTGATAATGCTCTAGCGCTTTTCTGTAATACTTATCCGCTTCATTTTCTTCGCCTTTAACCCAATAAGTGTGCCCTAGTCTCATAAAGTCTAAGCCGTCGGGGTTATTCTCGTTGATATTGCGTGTTAGATAAAGTTGGGCAGAGTCGGAATGGCCGAGCAGGAACTCCACCCAGCCCAAGTGCCGTAAGTTCCATTTTCGGCTATCGTTGAGCTGTCGAGAGCGCAAGTATAATTTTTTGGCTTTGACCCACAAGTTTATTTCTTCGTAGCAATGCGCCAAATTATCCATTAGAATCGGATTATCAGGGTGTAACTCATTCGCTTTGAGATAATAAACAATGGCATTTTTATACTCAGAAAGTTCTTTGAGGCAATAGCCTGCACCCTCCCAAACCTGAAAATTATCGGGCAGGAGTTCCAATAATTGTTCGTAATAGCCAAATGCTTTTCTGTGAGCACCTGTCTTTCCTGTATTGAAGGCTATTTGTATCAACTGCCAATGATTGTGTGGGTCTAGCTTATAGGCTTCTTCGTGGTGTAGAATAGCCTCGTGGTACAGCCCCAGGCGCTGCAAACAAAAACCAATTTGCCCCATATTCCAGGCATTAGAGGCTTGGATGTCGTAAATTTGTTTATGAATTTTGAGAGCTTCTTTATAACGATTCAAAGACTGTAAGTTAAAGCCTATCTGTCCGAGCGTCCAAGAGTCATTGGGCAGTAGCTCGAGCGCTTTTTCATGGAACTCCACCGCCTCTTGTGGTTTTCGTAGTGCAGAATAACAATAGCCAATCTGATTAAGCTCCCATGCGTCTGCTGGCCCCTCACAGGCATTTGCTTGCAGATGAAAGTCTAGCGAGGTGGCATAATCTTGTAGTTTTTGGTAGCAATACCCTAGTTGGTTGAGCGTCCAGCGGTCTGTACTGATTTCAAGTACTGACTTATATATAGCGAGCGCTTCTTCGTAACGGCTCAGAAAAGTGAGGCTGTAGCCTGTTTGTTGCAAATTCCATTTGGATGGAAAGAGCTCGGAGGCTTTTTGATAAGCCTCATAACTCTGTTTGTATTGTTTAAGATATGCGTGCGCTTGGCCTTTGCGCTGCCAGAGCCACTCTTCGTCGGGCAAGCCTACTAATGTACTTTGAATCAAGTTAATAGCTTTTTGATAATGCTGTAAAGCCATATAAGCACCCACCACTTCGCGAACATGAGGCAAATGATAGGGGTCATCTTCAATAAGAGGCAAATAAGTATTGACTTTCTCTTCCCAGTAACTCATTAGTAAGGCTAAAATTTTTTTTGAATGCTGCTTATTTTGAACTCACAAAAACGACTCTTTGAGCTTAAAAGTTGCCTATTACCCTACATAAAGTTACAATCTAGCACCTCTATTTGGTAGCTGTCGTTTATTTTTTTAATCTGTAAATAAACGAGTGTTTGGCCTTTGCTGTTTCCCTTGAGATAAGAATACTTACCTACGGCATAAATGAGGCCATTTTTGGTAGTGCCTTGGTGTGAATATTGAAAACCCTTGGGCTTATATTGCGCAAAAAAGTCTTTGAAGAGCTGCTCTGCTTCGTTCTTAGTACAGCTTGTCTTTTTGTTCAGAAGATTGACTTCCATAGACTTTTTAAAGTAACGAGCCAGCTCTTTGGCGCTTCCTACCTGCATGGCAGTCTTCACGTTCGCAATCACTTCTTTGTCTGTCAGTACCACTTGCGCATATGCAGGCAGAACCAGAACAAGCCAGAAACCAACAAAAACACTAAACAAACGCATAGAACTCATAACCAATACTTAGTTTAAACCACAAACAAACACAAAGATAAATAGAATACGCTTCGCTTATGCGTCTTTACCTCTAAAATTTTTAGAGCTTCCGCATCAAAATATTTTTTCAATGGAGCATTTGAGCACTTAACGAGTCGTCTCTTAAAAAGCACTTTTTAAGGCAAGGCTGGCTAGAGTCAAATTTGTTTAGCTCGCCAGCATTTCTTCTATTTCTTCTTGGAAACCACTCGAGAGAATCGGGAATCTACACCAAGTTTTAGGGTCTAGGTTTTTGTCGTCTAGGTGGAAAGAAGGTGCATAACGCTCTCTTTTCCATTGATTCCTACTCCAGAGCCTGAAGAACTTAGCCACCCATTCTTTCAGTGTTTCTCTGGGTATGTTTTGTCTATTAGCTTCCAACAAAGCGAGGCACTCCAGCGGAGATTTTTTATCTCGGATAGCCGCCTCTTCAATCTCATCGAGTACGTCATAAGGCATGAGGTCATCTTCATCAGTTTGCTTTTGTTCGGCAGGGCGGAGCTCGGCGGTTGGTTGCTGCTGATTTATAAACTTGAGAGCAGGAATGTTCAAATTTTCGCCAAGCGGGCCTTCGTGCTCAAGCCAACGCAGCCATTGCCTCAGAAAAGCCTTATCTATACCCGCAATGGGGCTTAGACCACCGCTCGTGTCGCCGTCCATAGTGGCATAGCCCACGGCAGCTTCCGAACGATTGCTTGTAGAAAGCAAAAGGGCATTGCGTAGGTTTGCAAACATCCATGCCGAAGGGGCTCGTACCCTTGCTTGTATATTTTGAAGCGTTATGTCATCTTTCTCCCAAGTCAGTGGGCGTTCTATTGCTTTGGCAATAGCTTCTACATAAAATTTAACTGCATTGCTGACATTCACTTCGTGGTGGTCGCTACAAAGTGCTTTAGCCACTTCCTTGGCGGCATTTCGCGTAGTTTGCGAACTATTTTTACTGGGCTGATAGATAGAAGTCAGCAGCAAACGGCCTATTTCTTCGGCATTCTTGGCAGTTTTTATGCCTTTGACATAAGAAATTTTTTCTTTGAAGGCCTCCAAACCAATGGCTTTAATACCCATTTTTAGCATCAAAAACGCACAAGCAAGCACAGCGGCGGAGTCTGCACCACCACTCAAAGAAACGACAAAACCACTTGAGCGGCTTTTACGCATATAATCAAACAAACCGAGCGTAAGCGCACGTGTAAACTCTTCTTCTTGCAAAGTAGGGCTGCTCTCCCAGCTTTGCCCTTTGTTTTGAGGTGGCTCTGGCTTGATGGAAGGGTACTGAAATGCAATAAAAATACCCGTCTTATCCATATTCGGGACATGGAAAACCGTACTTGCTTGCGCTTGCATCATGCGTGCAGCAGCCACATCAATAACGGCAGTTGTCAGCTTGCAATCGTCAAAACCAAGTCGTTCGCCCACAGCCACCAAGCTGCCAGACGAAGCAATGATGACACCACCATCATAAATAGCACGGCCAGATTCGTTGCCCAGCAAATTGGCATAAATATAAGCCACACCAAAAGCTCTGGAACCTTCTAAGACAAAACGTTTGCGCGTATCCAACTTACCAAAAGCAAAATGGCTTGCGCTCGGGTTCATTATCACATCTACGCCTTGTGCATAGAGGCTGCGCCCAGGACGGTTTGCTACCCAGGCATCTTCGCAGATTTCAAAACCAATTTTGATGCCACCTACCTCAAAAAACACATCGCCAAAGGCAAAGTTTTCTTGTTGTTTGCTAATTGGATTCCATAGCGGCAACTCTATTCGTTTATCGGCCTCCCAAGGTGTAAACCAGCGTGGTTCATAATGAATGCCATTACCCGCCAAAAAACGTTTGGCCACAAAGCCCATCAGTTGGCCATTGACCAAAAGCGCCGAGGTATTAAAAATACGATTTTGGTACAGAACTGGTAAGCCAATACAGGCTATTAAATCCTGGGTGTGCGGCACTATCTCCCAGAGTGTTTCTAAGGCTTTTTGGTGGATAGAGGGCGCATAAAACATATCTTCGCAGCCATAACCCGTAACGCAAAGTTCAGGCAGACAGAGAATAGTAACTTTTTGATTTTGAGCCTCTTTGATGGCTGTCAAAATGCGGGCTTTGTTACCGCGCCAGTCCATAGGAGTTTGGTTCAGAACCGCCCCCGCTACTTTGATAAGTTTCATTGCTACACTATTCTTTTTGAATGAATAATTTGCTGCAATATGACAATAAAATTATAGATAAACAATCAATGCAGTTCTGAATAAATAGTCCTTCCTTAAAATATATATAAAATATTTATTATCAACAAATTAAACAATAATTTTGTCTTTAAAATCTCTTAGGTCTTAGCCTATTTTGTCAAAAAACTGGCCTTTTGCGAGGCTTGATTTTTTTGCTGTGCCCTACGGTCGGAACTTTCAGCTTATGCTTCTGTTCTGCATCAAGACAAAATTAGAGAAAACAGGTGTATCAAAGACTACCAAGATATTCCTAAAATAGACAAAGCGCTCTTCTTAGTTCAGCTTGCATCTATTGAAAGCGCTTTTTAAGGGACAACTATTTAAGCCATATATTTTTGTAATCTACAAAACTTATTCATAACTTTGGGCTTCACAAAAACTTTGTCTTTTGAACCAATATGGAAGAAGATATTAGCTTGTGTCTGCAAATGGCAGACGAGGCCATGAGCGCCACACTTCAAAGAGCTGCGCAAGATTTAGCTAAAATTAGAGCAGGAAAAGCTACACCTAGTATGCTAGACCATGTCCGTGTAGATTACTACGGAAGCATGACCCCTGTTGCACAAGTGGCTTCGGTAAGCACTAGCGATGCACGCACGGTGGTTATTAAACCGTGGGAAAAGAAAATGATTGCTGAAATTGAAAAGGCCATAAGGACTAGCGATTTGGGCATTAACCCACAAAACGACGGTGAGGTTATACGGTTGGTTGTTCCGCAGCTTTCAGGTGAGCGCCGTCAAGAGCTTGTTAAAAAGGCTAAAGTAGAAGCAGAAAATGCTCGCGTTAAGGTTCGTAACATCAGAAAAGAAACCAATGAGGCTCTAAGAAAGTTACAAAAAGACGGTGCGCCAGAAGACGCAATCAAAAAAGCCGAAGAGGATTCTCAAAACCTTACGAACAAGTATATCAAAAAAGTAGATGATATGGTAGCCGCTAAAGAAACAGAAATAACGACTGTATAGCACTTCTGTCTTGAATTTTTGCCCCCTTGCTTTTGCTATTGTTCTAAGCCATGCTTTTACAGAAGCCCAAGCAAAAAGCCCAACAAACAATTTTGTTTATTGGGCTTTTCTTATTGTTTGTAGCGAGACGGGGACTCGAACCCCGGACCTCAGCATTATGAGTGCTGCGCTCTAACCAGCTGAGCTATCTCGCCAAATCGAGTGCAAAATTATAGTTTTTTTTGTTACCAACAAACTTTTTGCACTCTTTTATTAAAAAAACAGACTGGATTAGTTGAGCCTAATATTATTATCAACAAGCTAATCTTTATACGGAACAATATCTTGCCACGATACCTGCGAAGGCGAAGAGCCATCTTCCCAATGAATAGCAGCAGTACTAGCGCTCATAGCGCCTATCTTCCCAGCATAAAGTTTGCCTTGTGTCTGCCAAACAGCCATAACTTTGATGCCTTCTTTCACGCCAATTACGCCTAGTAATGGTATCATTTGCTCTTCTGTGGTGTCGCTAAGCGTACCATCATCATAGCGTATTTTGTATTGCCTGTAACCTAAACTTTCTGTAATGGTGGCCATGTAATAAGAGCCGCTGCCCCAAAGACAAGCAACACGCTGCCCTACCAGAAAACCTGCTGGCGCAACACCAGTAGCTCCAGAGCCTTGTGCTTGTGTAAGCGGGACAGAGGCTGTGGTGGGTGCTGGCTTTTTCCATATTGTTGCAATGGCAAACTGAGGCGGAAAGTTAAATAAATGCTTATGGGTTTTGTCGTCCGTATTCATGCTATACCAGCCACCATCAGCCAATATGAGCAAAGACTGGTTATCAGAGCTCAGAAGCCTGACCCCGCGCCAATGCTGCGCTACGGTAACAAAGGTAGCATCATCAGGACTCATGCTGTAAATACTGGTATCGGCTGCTATCAAGAGCCTTTCTTGGTGCATAGTCATAGCATGGACAGAGTGCCAATTAGCAGCAAACACTATACGTTCTCCGCCAGCGGTATTAGAACGTAAAATACTTCTTCCATCAAATTCAAACAGATAATTCATGTTGCCAAACGTTTGGTCAAGAGTTAATTACAAAAGATTTATCATTCATTTATGAAACATGATGATTAGTCAGCTTTAGCACACCAATCCAGAGCATTGTCCATATCATCTGTAAAAGAAATATTGATATTCATTTTAAGCGCTTGCATGGAGCGCGCCACCAACTCCGAGGCTTTATTCTGAAAAGCACTGCGCTGCGAAAGCAACATACAGACTGTTAATTTTTTACCAAGCTCGCGATATGCTCGCGGCCCGTACTGTGTTATAAACCATGCCCTACCTATTGCAGGCGTAGATTCTGCATCAGAAAGGTCAAAAATGATTCTATGGTACTGGTACTCTTTGGCCAATTTAAGCAGCAGCTCCATAGCAAACTTATAGTCTTCTACTAATACAACGCCCATAAACTTCAAAACGATAGTTTCGTTTGGCTTGCTTCGCAGAATACGTGCTGTTTGATTAGTATTAAGGTAAAGTTCTGTCATTGAGTTTGGTTGAAGTGCTAAACGAATGCTTATATGAGGTGGACATTTATTCTGACATAGTCTAGAAAAAAGCTTAAATATTCGTGCCAAATATAAAAAATACTAAAATAATTTAATACATGGCAGCAGTGCTTTTTATATCAATGCCCTAATAACTTTTGAGGCTACAATCAAAAAGATATTTTTAATGATGTAATTATTGCATTTTTTATTTTGAATGACAATAAATTTGATAAAATTATCAAGTATTTGGATAAAAAAAAAATTGATAGAATGCTTTTACTCAAAAACTTTTAAGTAATTTTTTTATCATTATTTCTTTGCGATAACCAAAAATACATATACCTTTGCAGCAAAGAGAAAAAGAGTCAATCACTCCCTCTGCCAATGAGAGGCAGACAAGCGAAGATTGACTCTTTTTTTTATTTTCTTAGAATGCCACACTTTTATAGTGGGATTAATTTTTCGGCCTCTGCCCAGAGTTTTTCGGCCAAAATTGGTACTACACCAGGATATTCACAGACTAAGCCACCGCCCAAATTTGCCAGAGCAGACCACTGCGCGGGTTTTAAGCCCAGCCCTAAACCCAGTGCGGCAATGCTTATGACGGTATCGCCTGCACCCGACACATCTGCAATTTCGCGCTTATGTGCCTTTGTGTGCGTACAACCTGTTTCTTCCGTTACAAGAACGCCATGTTCGGACAAAGTAACAAAGACGTGCTCGGTTTCCATACGCTCTGCTAATGCCTGTGCAGCTTCTTGCACTTCCGCAATATCTTGAGGACTAATATCTTGGTTTAAACCCTCTCTGAGTTCTTTAAGGTTCGGCTTGAACATGGTACAGCCACGATAAGCCCAAAAATTCCGCTTTTTAGGGTCTACGCAAGTGGGAATGTGTTTTTCTTGTGCCCAAGTGAGTATCTGACGAATGTTCTGTGTGTGCAAAACGCCTTTGTCATAATCCTCAAAAATGATAACATCAATTTGAGGCAATAAGGCTTCTATGGTGGCTAAAAATTGAGCATTTTCAGCAGGGCTAAGCGCCTTATCAGTTTCGGCATCTACGCGGAGAAGATGCTGCGTACCAGCTATGATACGGTGTTTGATGGTGGTGGGGCGTTCTGTAGAAGGGACAATACCCTGCGTAGGAATATGCTCTTGATTCAACAATTTTAGTAGGCTTTGATGATGTTCGTCCTGGCCTACTACCGCGCAAAGATAAACTTCCGCGCCCAAAGCTTTAATGTTGCGAGCCACATTAGCCGCTCCTCCCAAGCGGTGCTCGCTTTTGAGGACGTTTACTACTGGCACTGGCGCTTCAGGCGATATGCGCTCTGCTTTTCCCCAAAGATAGGAATCTATCATTACGTCGCCGACGACCAAAACGGTCAGTCTCTTCATGTGGGCTTCTATTTGTTTCCAATTCATAGAACTTTAGGCCAATAATGTTGAGAGCAGGAGCTATTTTTTTTGAAAAACTGTTACCATGAACGTGTTGTCGGCAGCTCTTTGGTCATAGAGAGGTGGATAAAAACTCATTTCTCCCGCTTTTTCGTAGGCTACTCCATTGGGGCGGCGCTCTTTATGGTAAAGCGAATAATGTGAATCCCAAATCAACAAATCGCCTTTTTTAGCTTTTTCAAGGCTTTTTAAGTTCAAGCCTTCTGCCTTTTTTTCAAAACTTTCAGGGATACGGTCGGCAAAATAGTAAAACATAGTATGATTGACAAAGAGCCGCCCCATGCTGTCTTTTTTGGCTGCTTGTTCTGCTTCATACTTCAGATACCACTTAGCAAGTTTTTGGCAAGTTTTATCTTCTTCCGAAAGAGGCATAGGGCGCACTAAAATTAATACCATAAAAAGACTACCGCCCGCAAAAGAAAGAGCGTGTTGTTTATGGCTTAGCGGTAGCAAAATAAGAATGATACCTACCAACACACCAAAAAGTGGCTTGAAGTCGCGTACACCTTCTACAAATGCAATGTTGTTGTGTTCATAAGTCATGTAAATTGCAAAAATAATTGCAAATGGTAGCAAAGCATATAAAATTCGCCATGAACCAACCGTTTCCTTGTATTCCGAAACCGCCATAGCGCCTATTACAGCCCAAAGTGGGCTAATGATGATGAGATAGCGCAAATTACCAGCTGTAGAAGGCCCCATAGGATAAGACTGAATGTTGAACACGCAGTACATTAAAAAATAAAGTACTGCCGGAACGAGCAAAAACCATTCTGCCTGCTTGCGCTGCAATACCTTTAAGGCTACATAAGCCACTATGCAGGTAAGCACCAAGCCACCATAGATAGTGCCAGACATCAAAAAATAATGCTCAAAGCCTTGTCGTGGGTAATTATCTCCTATTTCCTTTCCTGACTTCAATATCTGGTTCAGCAAATACATGAAATCGTTGGTCAGTATCCAACCCCATGTGTTATGGATAAGCGGAAAAACAGCGAGCAGCAGTGCACTCATAAATTGGCGCTGGAAGAGTAAATAGATACCATAAAGCCCAAGAAATGGATAAAATTCCTGCCGCACAAAGGCAATGTAGGAAGCAGTGAGCGCGGCTAAATAAAACTTATCCTTTTTTTGCCAATAAACCGCCAAAATTAGCAAGAAAGCAGAAAGCAGCTCTGAATAATTGCGGAATGCAAGCAAAGCCCAAAATGGCTGTGTAGCCAATAGTATAAAAGCAATAAGAGGTATTTTGAGTTTATAGGACTCGGCCACTTTGTAGGCAAAAAAACAGGAAAAAGCAGCCACTAAGCAGTTCACGATTTGAACAAAAGTACTGCCTAATAAAGCAGGAAGCGCATAAAGCAATTTAAAACCGGGCTTCTCCCAGTTAGACAAAATAGCGTTAGGATTGTGCCAAAAACGCTTCATTGAGAGATAGTGTGCAGCTTCATCTTGCTGATAAAAACCTTCCGAACGCAATGAAAACAGAAAATACAGCAACGCCAAACCTAAAGTTAGCAACAACAAATGCAGAGGTTTTAACAACAAATCAGCTTCGGGTTCTTTGGGCGTTTGTGGAGGTGCAGCAGTTGGTGCATTGGCTTTAGGGCTTGCTGCTTGCTTTTTTAGTTCTTCGGCTCGGCCGCGTACATACTTAGGGTCTTTTTTGGCATTCATACAATTCTACTTGAATAATCCGTTTTCAGTGCATTAAGGAAAGATTCGCCGATAATTGCTTCAAATTTAGGGCATTTGTAAGCGCATTGCCAAACTATTGTTTACTTTTTATACAAAAAAATAGCCATTGTCTATTATTCTGAGCTTTTAGGCTATGTGTCATTTGGTGATGCTTAGGCAGTTTTTTTTAAAGCAAGCACTTGGCTTTAATTTTAAGTGTCAAAAAAATACTACCTTTGCGTTTCTTTTTTTAATGTTTATTGGGTTATGCAAAAGGTGCTTGTTACAGGTGCAGCGGGTTTTATAGGAAGTCGTTTGTGTCATTATTTACTAGAGTTAGGCAATTACCAAGTGTTTGGCTTGGATAATTTTGACCCTTTTTATGCCCAAAGCGCCAAAGAGAACAACCTTGCAGCCTTCAGAGGCTCGCCGCATTTTACCTTTGCAGAGCTAGACATCACCAACCATGGTGCGCTGCTAGATTTTACGCCTGAGTCTGCCATTGTTGTACATTTAGCCGCTAAGGCGGGCGTAAGGCCAAGTATAGAAAACCCTATGCGCTACCAAGATGTGAACGTACGCGGAACTCAAAATATGCTAGACGTAGCCAAACGCAAAAACTGTAAGCAATTTGTATTTGCCTCATCAAGTAGCGTTTATGGAGTTAGCCCCACAACGCCTTGGTCTGAGTCGGACTCCGTCTTGCTACCTATCAGCCCTTATGCCGCCACCAAAATTGCGGGCGAACTTCTCGGGCACGTTTATGCGCATTTGTACAACATACGCTTTTTGGCTTTGCGTTTTTTTACAGTCATCGGCCCTGCCCAGCGCCCTGACCTAGCCATTCATAAATTCATTGATGCCATTGAAAACGGCAAAGAACTGACCCTCTACGGAGCCGGCAACACCGAGAGAGACTATACCTATGTGGGCGACGTGCTAGAGGCTATCCATGCAGCTATGCACTATGCGGGTAGCCAGTATGAAGTATTCAATATTGGTAATAACCGCCCAGTTACGCTTCTTAACTTAGTAAAAACCATAGAAAAAGTAGCTGGCAAAACAGCAAAAATCAAACATTTTCCAGAACAACCAGGCGATGTGCCTATTACCTACGCCAATATTGGCAAGGCGCAAGAAAAACTGGGTTATGCGCCCAAAACGAGCTTAGAAGATGGTGTAAGGGCTTTTGTAGAGTGGTACAAGACCAAGGCTCTGTAAAGAGAGTTTGTATTCATCTCTGTCTGATACGGTTTGAGGCTTGTTTCAAGCACCGTATTCTATTTTGTAGGTCATTATTTGCAAGCCATTTTCGTAGTCTTCTGTTTCTATTAGTTGTAGTTTGCGCTTTTTGATAGATTGACCAAATAGTCTTACTCCTTGACCTAAAATCAAAGGATTTAACTTGAGTTTGAGTATATCAATTTTTTGATTGTCTAAAAGCCAACCTGCAAAAATACCGCCACCACATAAGTAAATGTCTGTTCCAATACTTGATTGTATTTTTTCTATTTCAGCAAGTTTCTTTTTAACAACTTGAATATTTGGGTCTGCTGTTTCAAACTTCAGGGTATCTGAAAATATAAAATGTTTCATATTTGGATAGGCAGATTGCCCTTTTTGCAAACCATATTTGTACCCAAATTCGTATGTATTTCTCCCCATTATTACGGTATCAAAGTTTGCTAAGTCTGCTAAATACTTGTCTACACCACTTCCTGTTCCCACAAACCCACTAATGTCATCATTCAAGCCCGAAATAAATCCATCCATTGAACTTGCTACGTAGTAAATTATTTTTCTCATTCTGCCTTACTATGTTTTGTTGTTTGTTATTGAAGATATTTTTTGGGGTCTAAGCGCTAACGGAAAGAACCCAACGCTGATGAAACACGAACTTGATTCCTCCCCAGCGGCGTTTTTTTACAGAGTTCAACTTATTTTTTATCTTTTTCATATCCAGAAACAAACCATATACTTAATTTTTTCGGTTTAAGGAAGCCTGCAAAATCTTGTAAATAGAATCTATGAATTTTAGGATTTGCGTTGTTTGGCTGAATGTTGCTTATAACAAAGCACAGCAATCCCAAAACATTATGCACCTTTGCGCCTATTCCTGCGCTTTTTTGTGTTATTGCCGCCTTTACTTTTTTGCTGGAAAGCAAAACTACCTCCAAGCAGCATTTTGTCTTCAATAGCGGCAGTTTGGGTAGCAGGGTTTCTGTTGTGTGTGGGCAGAGAATTAGCGTTCGAAGCCTTGTTACTAGCCTCAGCTAGCCAGGTTTGGTTTTTATCAATGCTTGCAACTACATCATTATGAATCTCTATGATTTCGGGAGCATTATTGGGTGATGTTAGGCGTTTACGCTCTTTTTGAGCCGCTTCGCGCCGGCTTTTAGCGCGGGCTAGCTGTGCATATTTGCGCGCTATAAAGTTTGTTTTAACAATATCATCAACCAATTTGGCATTTTCTGCTCTTACCTCCTGCTTGATATATTTTTCTATCATTAAACTCGCCATAGGTGCAGCCCATACACCTCCAAAGCCTGCATTTTCAACAAAAACGGCAATAGCAATTTTAGGGTTAGTGCGTGGAGCAAATGCTATAAAAATAGAGTGGTCGTCTCCGTGTGGATTTTGTGCTGTACCTGTTTTTCCACAAATACTGATGTCATCAATATATGCCTTGTGCCCAGTACCAACACGCACCACATCTAACATGGCATCTACAATAGGCTCATAAAAACGAGGCTCAACAGTGGTGGCGTGCTTCATTTTATTGTGTGGCAGAGCAGTTTTTTGTTTACCATCGTTCACAGATTGCACCAAATGCGGCGTTATATAATGACCCCGATTAGCCATAATAGCTGCTAAATTGGCCAGTTGTAAAGGTGTAGCGCTTACTTCACCCTGCCCTATGCTCATGGAGTAAATATTTGCTAAACGCCAATTGGACTTTCTACCCTTATATTTTTTATCATAATATTCTACCGAGGGCAATCTCCCTGCCTTCTCTTCTACCAAATCGGGGCAAATCTTTTTGCCAAACCCAAAGGACTCTGCGTGTTTATACCATGCCTTTAGGCCTATTCTGGCATCTTCGTCGGGGTCTTCGGAGCGGCCCTGGCGGATAATTTTGTTAAACGTTTTGTAATAAAATGGATTACAAGAGTGCATAATAGACCCATGTAAGTTGAGCGGGCTTCTATGAAAGTGGCATTTAACAAGCTCCTGTGAGCAGCTCAGGCGCGTATGAACGCTGTCAATAACACCGTCTTGTAGGCCAATAAGCGCCTGTAGGAGCTTAAAAGTAGAGCCTGGTGGATAAGCTGCACTGACTGCACGGTTAAAAAGTGGCTTTTCAGGGTTATTTAAAAGTTCTACGTATTTCTTTTTATTTTCAGTATCCGAATGACTCAATACTGTTGGGTCATAGTTTGGCGATGTTATCATGGCAAGAACTTCGCCAGAGGAAGGCTCAATAGCCACTATGCTGCCAGACTTATTGTTCATCAATAGTTCACCAAACTCTTGCAACTGAATATCAATCGTTGTAGTAATGTCTGAACCTGTTTGTGCTAGTGTATCAAAAGCCCCGTCGCGATAACTGCCTTTATTAACCCCTCGCGCATCAACCATCGTGAAGCGAGTACCGCGGCGGCCACGCAGAATGTTCTCATAGCTGCGCTCTAGTCCAGACTTTCCAACAAAATCGCCTTGTCCATAGTAAGAACTTGTATCTTTTCTGAGCTGGTCTGGGCTAATTTCTTTAACATAGCCAAGTACGTTGGCCAAGTTAGGATAATGGTATTGCCGAATACCACGAGCTTCTACAACCACGCCTGGCGCGTCGCTGATACGGTCTTGTAGCCGTGCAAAATCTTCTTGAGAAACCGCTTTAACTAATGTGTAGGGTTTAAAGCGCTGTAGGCCTTCTTGGGAGGCTTCGAGGTGGCGGCGAAAAGTACTAATATCCATGCCGAGCAACCCGCAAAATGACGCTGTATCTTTTATATGAAATGCGTCCGCTATTATCTTTATATCAAAAACTAACTTATTCTCTACCAATAGTTTATTATTTCTGTCATATATCATACCGCGTAGAGGGTGCTCCGTTTCTTGGCTTAGCGAGTTTCTACGAGCCTCCGCCTCTAGGTCGGGAGACTGAACCTGTAGCCAAAATAGTCGGCTTAGATACAGCAAACCAACTAGAATAGCAGCAGCCTGAACAATATATGAACGGGTAATATTCAAGGTAAAAAGGGGCTAAACAACGTTAAATAGCCGTAAGTTAGATAATTTGACTATGCCGCAGTATTTCTGTGCATCAAAACAAACACTTTTTTTAAACGAAGTCAATTTTTTTTAATATTTTTTTTGTGTTTTTTTCGTAGCGTCTATAAAACTCTTTCACAATGGCTTGGCTTATAAAGTACAGACCACTAACGAAGTTAAATCTTATTTTTTAGGATTTGATGAGGCCAAAACTTTTTTTTTGAGGTCATTCCTTTATTTTAAGTTACTTTTTTTGCATATTCGCACAAATGCCCTTACTATTGCGTTTTTAAGCCACAATCAATCGCATTGCGCCATGCAAGAAAACGAACAAAATCAACTGAATATAGAGCTTCCCGAAGACGTAGCCGAGGGAACTTACTCTAACATGGTCATTATTGCACACTCACACAGCGACTTTGTGCTCGATTTTGTGCGTATAGTACCAGGTGCACCACGTGCCAAGGTCAAATCACGCATTATTCTTACCCCCGAACACGCCAAACGCCTCATGAAAGCCCTGCAAGACAATGTTGAAAAATATGAAACAGCCTTTGGCAGAATCCAAATTCATAATGAGCCTTCCGTTTACCCTATGAACTTTGGTAGCACCATGGGTGAAGCCTAAAACTTTTTAGATTCTTATCTCATACAAGACGCAGCCTAATTTTAAAAATATGAGCACTCCTCAGCCCATGCGCAACGCCAAGTTACTCAACGTTGCTGTCATCATTGCAGCTTTAGGCTACTTCGTGGATATTTATGACCTCGTTTTGTTTAGCATTGTGCGGGTGCAAAGTCTAAAGTCCTTGGGTTTTTCGGGCGAGGAGCTTACCAGCAAAGGCATTTTGCTGATAGATATGCAAATGCTTGGAATGTTGGTAGGTGGCGTACTATGGGGGGTGCTGGGCGACAAAAAAGGCCGTTTATCGGTTCTTTTTGGTTCTATTCTTACTTATTCTCTGGCCAATATTGCCAATGGTTTTGTGGACAACATAACAAGCTATGCCATCTGGCGTTTTATTGCGGGTGTGGGCTTGGCTGGTGAACTAGGCGCAGGCATTACACTGGTGGCTGAGGTCTTGCCCAAAGAAAAACGTGGCTATGGTACTATGATAGTGGCCGTTATTGGCCTTACTGGAGCTGTAGTAGCTGGTTTTTTGCATAATTACTTTGACTGGCGCGTTTGTTATTTCGTAGGCGGAGGCTTGGGGCTAAGCCTGCTGCTGTTGCGAATTGGTATGGCAGAGTCTGGTATGTTTGCACAAAGCCAAGAAAAAGGTATCTCTAGAGGCAACTTTTTTGCCTTATTCACCAACAAGACAAGGCTCATCAAGTACTTACGCTGTATTTTTATTGGACTAACCACCTGGTACGTTATTGGCATTTTGGTTACTTTCTCTCCTGAGTTTGCCAAAGCCCTGAGCGTGGTGGGCGAGGTGTCGGCGGGTACAGCTATTATGTATGCCTATGCGGGTTTAGTAGTAGGCGACCTCATCAGCGGAGCACTTAGCCAATGGCTCAAAAGCCGCATCAAGGTCATGTTTATCTTCCTAACAGCCAACATCCTTGCCGTAGGAATATTCTTGAACGCTCAAGGCGTTACGGCCAATACACTCTATTGGCTTTGTGCCTTTCTGGGAGTTGCATCAGGCTTCTGGGTGATTTTTGTAACAATAGCCGCCGAACAATTTGGCACAAACCTACGTGCCACTGTTACCACCACCGTACCCAACTTTGTGAGAGGTGCGCTCGTACCGCTAACCGTATTGTTTCAAACTCTTAATAAAACTTATGGTATTCTCAACGCGGCTGTTGCGGTAGGTATTTTTACCCTTTGTGTGGCCATGCTTGCGCTCTATGGTCTCAAAGAAACTTTCCACGAGGATTTGGACTACCAAGAGCATTGATTTTGAGTAGGCCTTTTTGAGTTTAACACGCAGATATACCTTACCTTTGCAAGTAACATGGCATAGTACAAGCTTACTACTACTTTTTATTTCAAATTAAATCTATGTTTTATGTTGAAAAACCTAAAAACCTACTGGCTGTTGCCTTGGGTGCTGGCTTTTGTGCTGGGCTGCCAAAAAGAAAAAGTCCCTGAACCGCAAGAAGTGAAGGTCTGTGAAGCACCCGTCTTCTTTTTGGACACCGCCCAACTTCCCCCACCGGCCCTTTATTGCAGAGACGAAGAAGCCCCTTCCTTTGAGAAAGAGGAACTTCATAAGCTCCTACAAGGCAGGTGGCTAGCTGTGCAACAGACTGGTAACGAACTCTCTGGATACGACCCCATGCCAATGATGGCTGACACCCTCGGCGGCAATTTTTCTGCCCTCATCATTACCAAGGACTCCTTGTTTTACTTTGCAAACACTTTTTCTGCCGCGAGGTTTAAAGCGCCCCTTGAGATTGTGCAGAGCACTGTTTCTGGTAAATGGGTAGGCCGATTCACACATTTAGATGGTGGTAGAAGATTTGTACACTATCTCTATGTCTGTGGCAATGGTATGCTATCGTTTGATAGAACCTATGTTACAGAAAATTACGATGATTTTATTGCGTTCAAAAAAATTTAATCTTATCTCTACGAGACCAGTGCGCAGGCCCGTCAAAATTCCTGTGGTCTTTCATTATTTTTAGTCTCAAGGTATTTTTAAATAAAAAGAATTATTCTTATCAGCATTTTTGTAAGAAACTATTACATCAAATGCAACCCTTGTTT
>JAAFJX010000051.1 GCA_013299045.1 Cytophagales bacterium
TCTTTTCAAAGACAAAGATACAACTTTTTGTCGCTTGGGGTGGTCAGGAAATGAAGAAATATTTTGTGATGGTCATAGAAATAAAAAACGGGCAGTGAGCAGACCTTACTTGCAGCCCGCGGCGGCGGCGAATTTCTGATAAAGGGTATCGGATTTATACTCTTCCCGCCTTATTGAACTATGTGGTGGAAGCGGACTACAGTATGTTTTTTGGCAAAAATCAACAAATAAATTAGGATTTGCATTTTCTAGTAGTTGTTTTTTAGGGGGGGATTCTGCACTCATTTCTACTATAAGAGTGTCTAGATTATTAAAAATACTCAAATCTACCTTTTTTAAGGGCAGATTATAAAGCTGCAATCGCCTTAATTTATCCAAGTATTTAAAAGATGAATCTAAGTGTGTAAAATTACAGTCTGATAATACCAAAACTTCTAAACTATTTTCTTCAGGAAAAATAATTCGCTCGCAATTTATCCCATGCAGATACATTTTTTTTACTTGGTGCATATCCAAATCACTGAGGTCTATGGTATAAGGCTCATTTGATAAAGGTGTTATATGTAATTCATGCAATTTTTTAAGTTTTTTTATTACTTCACGAGTAGCATTTGGGCAAAGCGGTGCATCTAGTTCTCTTATAGAATCATGACAAACTATCAGTTCTGTAGGTAGAAAGCCGTAAATGGCACGCTGAAGAACACTTAAGTTATCAATTTTATTTGAGCCATTGAGACCAAATTCTATCGGCAGTGAGCCGTAATAATTGAGATGTATGTTTGCTAATCTAAAAAGTTTTATCAAATTATACCTATCCTCTCTATTCAACTTTTCAAAACTATCACCCGGATGAGATAACTTATGAGAAGTTACTCTTGTATAAGGTGAATACAAAGTGTCACCGCGACGGGCTTCCATATCAATAAACTCCTGAAAGTAGAGAGTATCAGATTGAGAAGTATCTTTGCTAGGTTTAGCGGTGGGTTTACAAGTCAGGAAAGCAAAAGGTAACAAGAACAAGAATCTACAATACTTCATGATACAAACCATTAAGTAGCTTATTATTTTTATCTGAACCATTTAAGAAAATTTGTTAAGTATTCGGTTTGAAGATACTTTAGACCATCACCGCAGAAAGTATCCCCCATATTATAAATGCAACCAGCCTGAATAGGGCAAATATCGCCGCCACCTCTCATAACATATTGACCACCACTACCAAATTCATTTGGGTGGTCCATACCTGCATTATGCCCCAGCACATGAAAAAACATATGAGAAAGCACCACCTCTACCGGGGTTGTTTCATTGCAATTGGTTGTGGTAATAAAGTCTATGATTCTATCAAAATTGATGAGCCCAAAATTAGGAACATTAAATCTTGTCAGGCGACTTGATATTTCTGTATTTATGTTATAATTTGGAGAATCCTTGTGATACACTGCTAAAAACTCTTTTATACCTGTTGTTCCTTTTAGGAATTCTTTTGAAAGCCTTTTATAGGCAAATTCGCGCATAAGAGTCTGGCTTTTAGCAATAATCAAAACACCGCTTCCGTGTGGAAGAGCATCGTATGCGTCTAAGCGTATGTCATTTAGATTACCGCTAAATAGTTGAAAACTAGGAAACACTTTCGAGGCCATATAGCCATACTTACCCATAGGATTGATAATACTATTTAATTCTGCAACTATGCCGTTTGCATAATTGATTGTTTTATCAAGGACACCACTTCCAATAACTGTAGGGCCTACTCCATTCACCCCGTCCAAATCCACTATCCAATACGTATTCGGCTGATTGAAGTTGCTGCTGCTGTTAGTTTGTGGTTCTTTACCACTGCCGCCGGGACTGCCAGCGCCCTCAGATGTGAGTCCACCGCCACTATTATCGTAGTCATGCCCTATTTTGTTACCATTTCCTTCAAACTGTGCACCTGGCGCTCTAAAGAAATTAACGATTGCGCTTATTATCTTTCCAAGCATACTCTTACCGCTTCCATTTGGATGATTCTTTGTTTCTTGTGTTTCCGCTGCGCCTGCCGCTGGTTGCGTACTGCTACTACTACTCGCCTCCGCTTCCAGCCCCATGGGGTCATTAAAACTGATAGGGTTGTTGTAGGCGTATTGGTAGGGGCTGATGCCGTCGTAGACTTGCACGGCTTTGGCTATGGGTTCGAGTATGGGGGCGATAGAGCAACTTAGTTGCAACTAGCCTTATTTATTAAATCGCGAATACGCTCGTCCTTGGCATAATCTTCTTTTCTAAGATAATATTTACCTGGACTAGGGCGGTCACAGCAAGAAATAATCTTAATTTTACAAGTTGAATCTAACATAACATTGCTTTTTTTTAGTTCTATTTTATCCTGTACCACCCAAGCAGAATGTAGCTTCTTTAGTCCATTCAAATTCAACTCTTTCAATGGAATCCTATATGTGAACAGATAATTTAGCATTTTCAGCTTTTGGAAAGAACTGTCAAATTTACTGAAATTACTTTCATAAAGCACCAAGGTCTCTATGGCGTTTTGCGTAGGAAATATGATGCGTTCACAGTTAATTGCGTGTAAATGCAGATGCTTAATGTGCCGCATATCTAAACCACTTAAATTGATGATATAGGGCTTTGTGGACATAATTGTCAAGCTGATGCTATCCAAATTTTTCATTTTACCCAATACATCACGTACAGCATCAGGGCATAAGGGAGCCGTTAAAGAAGTAGTTTTATCAAAGGCCAGCAGGTATTCGGTAGGTATGGGCGCATAAATACCACATGGATTGATTTTTAATTGGTTTGACCTGCCTCTTGCGCCATCAGGCAGCCTTTTTGTGCCATCATAGTACAAAATTATCGGGTCAAATTCTAAGTCTATGGACGGTAGTCGTTTTAAACGCAAAATTTTGAGACGTACAGCAGTATCGAGTTTAAGAAAATCTTTCAGCCCTGAGTCTTTATTCATTGCATCCATCATTTGTGGGACAAATATTGTTCGTGGCAAACCTACCCTCTCCGCAAGAAATGACTCTAAATAACGGTATTCCCACGAATATAGCGTATCCGCTATGGCAGAGTTATTTCGTTCGCCATTTGAGTTTATCTTGTTGTTACAACTAATCAGTAAGCTAGAGTAGAAAGGCAGGCAAAGAAGCACAAATAGTATCCTCATAACTGAATATTTGTTAAATGATTAATGTAAACAAAATCAAGAGGCTTAATGATATGATTAATCATCTAGCTCTATGCCTGCCCCAAACCAATTACCTACATATCTTGCAAATTTACCCATTAAGTACTCAAAACCCCAGCCTTGAAACGCACGATTAACATTATAGGGTGGTGTGTATTCTCCATTCATATTGGGTACTGGTATTGGACACAAATCATCGCCACCAGTCATGACAAATCTGTCCTTATGCTGCAAACCTGCATTGTGTCCCATAACGTGCAAAATTATATAGGATAAGGCTATATGTCGAGGTGTATCTGGCTGACATCCACTTCCCAATATCTTTGTATAGACTCTTGAAGTACAAATAAAACCTGCATTACCCATACCTCGGTATACTCTATCGCCCTTACCAGTAGCAGTTTCAGGGTTCTCATTAAAGTTTTCATGAGTTATAGGGTAAACACCGAAGAATTCATCCTTGTAATCCACAAAATCTTTCGGCACGTGTTGATAGGCATATTTTTGCATGGTTTCTTGTTTATGAGCGACTAAGGCGTATCCGCTAGACGCAGGCAAACAGTCTTTGCCGAGCATACCCAGCGCCTTAGGATTGCCTGTGTAAAGCCTTAGGAAAGGAACTTGGGGGCTGCCCGCTTTTCCATAAGAAGCAAGTTGTATGTTCATAAGATGAATATAATAATTGGCATGGCTGATAGCATTACTCAAAACCCCATTGCTATTCACCCCGTCCAAATCCACTATCCAATACGTATTCGGCTGATTGAAGTTGCTGCTGCTGTTAGTTTGTGGTTCTTTACCACTGCCGCCGGGACTGCCAGCGCCCTCAGATGTGAGTCCACCGCCACTATTATCGTAGTCATGCCCTATTTTGTTACCATTTCCTTCAAACTGTGCACCTGGCGCTCTAAAGAAATTAACGATTGCGCTTATTATCTTTCCAAGCATACTCTTACCGCTTCCATTTGGATGATTCTTTGTTTCTTGTGTTTCCGCTGCGCCTGCCGCTGGTTGCGTACTGCTACTACTACTTGCCTCCGCTTCCAGCCCCATGGGGTCATTAAAACTGATAGGGTTGTTGTAGGCGTATTGGTAGGGGCTGATGCCGTCGTAAAGGGGGGCGAGTGGGTCTGCTTGGTGGAAACGCCCTAGTTGTGCGTCGTAGGAACGGAAAGGCGTTTCGTAGAGGTCTAGCTCATGCAGGGTTTCTAGTTCGTTTTGGGCGTTGTAGAGCCAGCGGAAGTCCCCTTGCGTTTCTATACCTTTCAGGTTCAGACCAAAAGGGTCGTAGTGGTTTTCTTGCACGGCTTTGGCTATGGGTTCGGTCATGAGCGCAATAGAAAGGTCGTCAAAATAGGCGCGGTAGAGCAACGAGCCTTCGTATTCTACGCTGACTGTGGCGCTGCCGTCTGTAGGCACTTGGCTCGTGAGGCGCATCGTTTGGCAGTAGGCTAAGTCCGTCATTTGGCGCTCTTCCATACCCACAAAAGACCCGCCTGCATCAAAATAACGCACCCTCAAAAAGGCTCGCGGCGTGGTGCTCGGCGGAGTGGTAGGCGCTTTCTTACCAAAAATAGGCCACAAAAAACGTGCCTCAAATGGGCGAGGCTTAGAATGAGCCTCATCGGCTTTCCCACGATAAACACCCAACATAGGCAGCCAGAGAGGTGTTTTCTTCACCCTATTTTCTATGAACAGTCGTGCTATCCGAGAGATAGGTATAAACACCATTTGGATTAAGCAAACGCCGCTTGTAATTACAGATAGTGCGCTCCTCATTGCAGGACTCCAAAACCTCCATCCCTACCAACTTCCCATTTTGGTAAATGCCGTATTCTTGTTCTGTGGGAGATATGAAATGATATTTTTTATATTTTGTTGAGTCAGGGCTATATTCTTGGTCTTTTCTTGAAAGCTTTATAACAGGTGAAAAAACATAAGTAGAATTTTTGCCAAAGACTAATTCTGAATAGCCTATCCGTTTATTTGAGTATCCAAATTTGATGTTCTGAAGGCCGACACAAACATTATCGTTGATGCCATACGTACAATGAAAAGGTTTATCTAGAAGCATCTCTGCAAAGCACTCACCCAAAAGATGTAACACAGGATAATAAATCTGACCGTCGTTGCTCAAATACATGGTGTCTTTCTCTATTCGCCAACGCCCACTCACAGGCGATTCTCGATAAAGACTCTTGCCACGTATCTCACGAAAGCCTCCATTTTCACTGAGTTCTAACTCATACAATGGAAAGCCATAAATATTTTCATTGGTCTTTTCATCTCGCGGTTCGAAAATATATTTGTAAATCATCTTATTGCTTTTAAAATTAGCATCATTATGGTAGCATAGCAGGGAGGTTAATTGCGAAACCCAAAGAACTAAATAAGAAAAGAGAAATGTATTGAATGAAAACATGTTGGATTATGCGGTTCATTGGTTAACGACAATTTGTATAACTTGTACTTTCATAAGGAAAGTAATTTTTCTTTTTATGAAACAGCATGAAATTTCGTAAAACAGGTAGTGCTATTGTATCATCCGATTTAGTTGCAAAGTCTTCTAAAATCCCTTTAGTAAATATTTCAACCTCAGTGCAAGTAGCAGGATTCCTTGAAAATACTCCACCAGTAATCAGAACATGGTCGTTGATGTCTCCTGTATAAGATTTTCTAGGCTGAATACCTAGCTCTTTAGCTATTTGGTGCTCTACAGCCCCAACAAGTGCCTCATTTTGGTTATTGTCTGTTGATACATAAGTAGGCAAAGATATGTAAGCGTTGCCAATTTGTATATCAACAAGACCAGCACAAAATTCAAACTTACATTCCCCGAAGATGGTGTTAATGCTCACAAGATTATTTTGCTCTGCTTTAATTTGCAAATCAGGGTTTATTGCCCATAAAAAGGCATGAATAAGCTCGTGCATCAAGGACATTCCCGGTGGCATATAGACTCGCTTTGAATCCCAAAAGCCCACATTGCTAGAATAAGTTACGCTGCCGCTACCTGTACCTTCATGTGGATAAAACCTGTTATCCATCATAATGTTGCCGTGTACGCTCAGTCCGCTGCTGTGCGTCTCTAAAAAGTTTAAAATAGCGGTGGCAGTAGGGCTACTTTGCCGCATTTTGAGCGACATTTCTGAATAACCCGCTGCACCAAGATTATGTACCGCAACCTGCCCAAATTGTGTGTAATTATCAGGCGAATCAAAAAGTTGTACACCGCTTTCGCTGCCACCCCCATCATCACCCTCAGACTGCTCTGGAACAGGCATTTTTTCTAAAGTCATTTCGACGTTAGGCTCTGCGCTGGCGAGTGTAGGCATTTCTTTGATGGGTTCGAGTATGAGCACGATAGAAAGGTCATCAAAATAGGCGCGGCAGAGCAACGAGCCTTATTTCTTCTCGTTCAGTTTACGCAAAAGCTCCTCTATGAGTTTGTCTTTTGCACTAAGTGCTTGCTCTTTTTCACTAAGTGCTTGGTCTTTTTCGCTAAGTGCTTGGTCTTTTTCACTAAGTGCTTGCTTTTGTTCATTAAGTGCTTGGTCTTTTTCACTAAGCGCTTGGTCTTTTTCATTAAGTGCTTGCTCTTTCTCTTTCAGTTCTTTTTTCTTTTCGGCTAGTTCTTTGCGTAATTTTCGCTCTTTGCGCCCAAATAAAGCATTGAAGGTACGCCAAGCCTCTTGCTCGTCTTCTATC
>JAAFJX010000024.1 GCA_013299045.1 Cytophagales bacterium
GTTAAGCAATATAATTTTGCAAAACTTGGCGTGGCCAGAGCGAAAGACGGCACCTACTATTTTACCTACATAGTCATGCTGTATCGCTAAATCATTCTGTTTCAAAGACAAAATAAGAACAACCTCGTCAGGCTTTTAGGGCTTTGTGGGGTTGTTTTGTTTTTTGGGGCTTGATACACACGCTGTGAGATGGACAGGTTATTTTTGTCATCTGAGAGGACGGATATTTGTTCAGGACAGGATTTAGATAAAACTACGTAAGCCAAATCAAAACTTTTAGGAGAGTTACTTTTTTACTATATTTGCAGACTAAACTTTTGACTTTCCCCCATGCGTTTTGAATTGGAATCGCCCTTTCAGCCTACTGGCGACCAGCCTCAGGCCATAGAGGCTCTGCTAAACGGTATCAAGTCTGGCGAAGGCTATCAGACCCTTTTGGGCGTTACTGGCTCAGGAAAAACTTTTACGATAGCCAACGTTATAGCAGAACTGAACCGTCCTACACTCATCATTAGCCACAACAAAACCTTAGCGGCTCAGTTGTATGGTGAATTTAAGCAGTTTTTCCCTAGAAATGCGGTAGAATACTTTATCTCTTATTACGACTATTATCAGCCCGAAGCCTTTATTCCTTCTACGGGTGTTTATATAGAAAAAGAGCTTTCTATCAACCAAGAAATTGAAAAATTGCGCTTACGGACTACAGCCTCTTTGCTTTCTGGCCGCCGTGATGTTATCGTAGTGGCTTCTGTTTCTTGTATCTATGGTCTAGGGAATCCGGTTGAGTTTGGCCGCAATGCGATTACTCTTAAATTAGGCGACCGCATTCCGCGGAATCAGTTACTGCTCCAATTTGTTGAAATTCTCTATGAACGAGCAGAAGTGGAATTTAGACGCGGAACATTCCGTGTGAAAGGCGATACGATAGATGTTTTTCCCGCCTATTCGGATTTAGCTTACAGGCTGTACTTTTGGGGAGAGGAAGTAGAGTCCATTCACCTCATAGACCCACACACAGGCACAAAACTCAAAGACGAATCGGTCATTTTGCTTTTTCCTGCCAATTTATTCGTTACAGGGCGCGACGTTCTGAATGCTGCCATGGCCGATATAGAGCGAGATATGCTGAACCAAGTGAAGTTCTTTGAAAAAGAAGGGCGAAGCATGGAAGCCAAGCGTATTGAGGAGCGCACGCGCACAGACCTTGAAATGATGCGTGAGGTAGGATATTGCAGCGGTATAGAAAATTATTCTCGCTATTTTGACCAAAGAATTTCTGGCGACCGTCCCTATTGTCTTTTTGATTACCTGCCTGACGATTTTTTACTCGTTATTGATGAGAGCCATGTAACCATACCACAGGTAAGAGGGATGTGGGGCGGCGACCGCTCCCGTAAAATTTCTTTGGTGGACTTTGGATTTAGGCTGCCATCGGCCTTAGATAACCGCCCGCTCACTTTCAACGAGTTTGAATCCCTTGTCAATCAGGCTATTTTTGTGAGCGCTACGCCAGCCGACTACGAGTTGCAAAAAACAGAAGGCGTATTCGTAGAGCAGATTATCAGGCCTACGGGTTTGCTAGACCCTCGTATAGAGGTGCGGCCTACTATGAATCAAATTGACGATTTGCTCAATGAAATTGAAGAGACTATTGCGGCGGGAGACCGCGTGCTCATAACGACACTTACCAAGCGCATGGCGGAGGAGCTTTCTAAGTATTTAGAAAATTACCGTATCAAAAATCGCTATTTACACTCCGACATAAAAACATTAGAACGCGTAGAGATTATCAGGCAACTGCGCTTGGGCGATATTGACGTGCTAGTTGGTGTCAATATGTTGCGCGAAGGCTTAGATATGCCCGAAGTGTCGTTGGTAGCTATCTTAGACGCGGATAAGGAAGGTTTTTTGAGAAATGAACGTTCTTTGGTGCAAACTATTGGAAGAGCGGCGCGTAATCAAAATGGGCGTGTATTGATGTATGCGGATAAAATTACGCCATCTATGCAAAAATCTATTAGCGAAACAAACCGTCGTCGTGCTTTGCAAGAAGCCCATAATACAGCAAACAATATTGTACCACGTACGGTACGTAAGTCCAGAGAGGCTATTATAGAGCAAACTACTATGGTTGGGCAAGTTAAAACCCAAGAATATTTGTTAGAAGCAGAAGAAATACAGGCTAAATTTGTAAATGACCCAGTCATTATGAGCATGGACTTAGCACAGTTGCAAAAACAAATAGAACTCACCAAGAAACAAATGGAGAAAGCTGCCAAAGAATTAGACTTTTTGGAAGCGGCGCGCCTACGCGACGAGTGGTACACGCTGCAAAACTTACGCGAACAAAAGTTTAAAGCAGATTAATGCTATTTAGTCTTCCCTTAAAAAGCACATTCAATCATGTAAGCTAAATTTTAAGGAGGATTGTTTACCTATTTAGGGAACACCTTGACGGCTTTTGGTAGACTTCTCTTCTCACTTTTTGCCTTGATGCAGAACTGAAGCGCGAGCTGAAAGTAGGGCATTGCAAAAAAATCAAGCCTCGCCAAAGACCAATTTAGATAAAAAAAACAGCAAATGGCTTTTTCTTTGATTCACTCTCTTGCAAAACATAGTTGCACAGAAAATCTCACCCTCTGACCTCTGAGCCATTCGCTTTTGTCTGATGCGGGGCAGTGCAGGCCGTAAGAAGCCTTGAAATTTTGCCAGTTGTTTGACAAAATAAGCTAAAATCTAAGATATTCTAAAGACGAAATGCTTATTTAATTTGCTGGTAATAAATGCCTTGTATCTATTTTAAGGAAAGACTAAGTACATTGATATGCTTTTGGGAGGTAGGCGCGGTAGCATAACAAATGGCGGCACGAAAGTCATAAACTATAAATGCCGCCATTAGCTAACCCCAAAAAAACACTCTAGTTGCGTTTTTTAATGTTTTTACGCTGCTCTTGCTGCATGGCATCTTGCATACGCAGATTTTGTTCCATGAGTTCCTGAAACTTAGATTTTTTTACATCACCTTTGGCGTGGCGCTCACTATTTGCATCCAACTTTCGTCTAATTTTCTTCTCATCCACCATAAATTTGCGCACCATCACCGATTGCAAAATAGAAATAAAATTACTAATGCAGTAATACAAAGCCAATGCAGATGGAAAAGAGTTCAGAATAAACATAAACATCAACGGAAAGCCATACATCATTACTTTGGGGTTGATGGGCTGTTGTGCCGACATATTAGGCTGAGTTGTCATCATAGACAGACCAATTTGCGAAGCAGTCATCAAAATAGTCAGCAAACTGATATGTGCGCCATAAAATGGGATGGTGAATGGCAAATCCAGAATGGAGTCATACGTGGCTAAGTCCGTAACCCAAAGAAAAGACTCGCCACGGAACTGTATTGCAGAGGGAAAAAACGAAAACAGTGCAAAGAAAATAGGCATTTGTAAGAGCATAGGAAAGCAACCACTCAATGGATTCACTCCAAATTTACTGTACAACTGCATTTGTTCTTGTTGTAATTTTGTGGCATCGTCGCCATGTACTTTTTTGAGTGCTTCTAGTTCTGGTGCAAGGGCTTTCATGTAAGCAGCAGACTCAAACTGCTTGTAGCTCAAAGGAAACATGAGCAAACGCACTATCAAAACAAGTACAATGATTAATAGGCCATAGCTGCTTACAATTTTTTCCAGAAAATTAAACAAAGGCATGATAACCAACCTATTAATAGGCGCAACAGGTGCCCAACCCAAATAGACATTCTTCTCAAAACCTGCTGTTACAGTTTCGTTGATAGCATAATCATTAGGGCCAAAATAAAACTTCAAATTAGCGCCTGCTAAGTCCTCTAATGGTATCTTGACACTAGCAGAGAGCATTTTTATACCATCGCCCTCGGTTTGAGGGGCAGCCGTAAAATGAGCAGCTTGCATTTTCTTTTCGGTGATAAAAGCCGCATTAAAAAAGCGGTCTTTCATAGCAAACCATTTTACACCCAATTCTGGCTTTTCTTCGTCTGGGTCAGAGGTGGGGTCTAGTTGCTCAAATTCTTCCTCTGTGTCATAATAGTTAAGTGCAGAATGCTGGCGGCTTTGTGCCACGTCAAAATCATTTTTAATCAGTTCGTCTTTCCAAGTAAACTCTGGCGCGTTGATGAGTATATCCTTTAGGCTATTCATATCCAAGTTATAACCCAATACAAAACCGTTCTCTTTGAGCGTATAACTTTGTTCTATGAACTGGCCATTGCCCAAATCCGCTCTCAAAACCGCTGCGCGCGGTGTAGACGATTTTATGGTGAAATAAACTTGGTTTAAATTAATTTTGCCTAGTGTGGTTTTGGTATCCAGTAACCAGTTCATTTGGCTATTCGTTTGGTTGATGAGCGTCAATGCGCCTCCATCAAAGCGTTTAAAATCTTTAAGTTCCGCATACGCAACCAAACCTCCGCGTGTGTTTAACTTTATCTTTAAGTCTTTGTTTTCTAGTACTAGCTCTTGTGCAGTTCCTTTCATAACTGCAGCAAACGAACCTGCTTTCTGCAAGGTTGCAGAGTCCAAGACGGGAGCTTGTTCGCCAAGAGTCTGCTTTGTACTGGTTTGAGCGGCCTTTATCTCTGTTTTGGCTTTATCTACTTCGGTTTTGGTAGGGTCGCCTTCAGGGGCAAACCAGATGGCATAGGCTCCGAGTATCAAAAAAATGAGGACTAGGCCAATGATTTGATTTCTATCCATTTCTTCTCTTATTAAAGTGCTTATTTTTAGTAGATTAACTTATTTTGAGGCACTTTTAAGCGGCAAAGTTAATATAAATTTTAGTATTCTAAAGACAAATAGGAATTGAATTATAGGATTAATGATAAAAATAATTGGTTGTCATACAATCCCGTTCTAAATCAATATTGAGGACGGGATTGATTTTGCAATATTCATAAATAATTTAGTGCAAGTGCTTGTATATCCAAATCAAAGCGCTTTTATTTGGGTTCTAAGGCATAAAACCTTCCTTTGTATTCGTAAGCATCTGCCTATTAAGAAGTTTTTGTCATATTTTATCGGTTCTAAATCATGCTATTATGAGCGTCCATATAGAAATTCAGCGCAGTGCGCAGTCCCGTCTTTCAGAAGTAGATTTCAACGATGTTGGCTTCGGAAAGTACTTTTCTGACCATATGTTTGTGGCAGATTATGTTGATGATAGGTGGCAAGATTTACGCGTAGTGCCTTACGAGAACTTGAGCCTTTCACCTGCTTGTGCAGCCTTGCATTACGGTCAAGCACTTTTTGAAGGTATGAAAGCCTACAAAAGCGCAGAAGGAGAGGTATTGGTATTCAGGCCAGATGAAAACCAACGAAGACTGAATGTATCAGCAGACCGTATGTGTATGCCAGAACTCCCCGCTGAGTATTTTCATGCGGGCTTAGAGGCGCTCCTGAAGCTAGACCATGCTTGGATACCTACTGCACCCCACTGCTCTTTGTACTTACGCCCATATATGTTTGCTTCTGATGCAGTTTTAGGCGTTAGACCAGCCAAAGAGTACAAGTTTATTATTTTTACGGCTCCTTCTGCACTTTACTATAACAAACCCGTCCGTGTTAGAGTAGAAGAAAAGTATGTGCGCGCAGCCGAAGGTGGTACTGGTTTTGCCAAATGTGCTGGCAATTATGGTGCATCGCTTTATCCTACACGTGAAGCCATGAAAGCTGGTTATGACCAGATTCTATGGACAGACGGGCATTTACACCAATACATCGAGGAGTCTGGTACTATGAACGTCCTTTTTGTTCTTAAAGACAAAAAAATACTGACCTCACCAGTAAGCGGAACCATTCTGGACGGTGTTACGCGGAAAAGCATCTTGCAAATTGGTCGTGAATGGGGTTACCAAGTTATTGAGGAGCGCCTTTCAGTAGAAACTATCATTCAGGCTGCTCACGACGGACACTTGCTAGAAGCATTTGGTGCGGGCACTGCCGCCACGGTTTCATCTATTTCTGCCATTGGCTATAAAGGAACAGACTTTGAACTGCCGGCAGTAGATAAAAATAGCTTTAGTCGCCTTATTTTAAAAGAGTTAGAAGACCTTAAACGTGGAGTCATTGCCGATAATAGACATTGGATTAAGCGCATCAAAACAGCTTGATTCTTCTTGTTACGTAGAGTGGTTTGTGCACGGTTACTTGCTAAGGACGGAGGTCATAAAGGTACAGAAAAGCACCTTTCTGCTCTAGTTCTTGCTGGCGCTTCCATGCCATGCTGTATGTTTCATTGGTATATTCGCAATGCTCCAAAAAGAGGATAGGACTTAGTAAATGTGGGCATGGATATTCTAAAATCATAGACTGTTTATGATTCCTTAGCAACGAAAATTTCTTTTTTAGTAAGTGGCAATACGCATCGTCTAACGCAAAATTACAGGCGGTTTGCTGCCAAATGCTATCATTGGTGCAAACTTGTATGCCTTCATGGTCTTCTAGCAGAGGCAGGATATTTATACTAAAAGTTGTTTTGAGGGTCTTGGCCTGCTGTGCCTGTAGATATTCGGCTACTTGCTGATAAGCAGATACATTCAAGTATCGGAGCAACCTTTGTTCAAATAAGAACCAACTAAGAAACACAAAACCTAGCACTAAAAACGTACTGAGGCTATAGCCCAAAAGTTTATCTTTTTTGAAAAGTTTTTGCAAAAGCACACTCCCCACCTGCCAAAGCAGCGCATAGAGAAAAGGAAAAGCCATGACCAAGGCGCGTGGTGCTTTAGGCGTGAGCAGTGCCACTAATAAAAAAGCCCAAAGACAATAATGCCATAGTACTGGCCATAACTTGGCGTTACCCAAAAGATAGAAAAGTAATAAACCTACCCATAAAAAAGGCTCAAAGTCAAGGGAATAATAGAAAAAAAACAGCCAGTCCAAGTCCAAAAAACTCGCACTCACCGCCTGCCTTAGCACAAAAAGTCCGTATAAGTTGGCGGCATAGCCATACCATTTAGCTCCCCAACAAAAACCCACAAAAGACCAAAATAGAAAAGCTAATATACCGCAAAGTGCCCAAATGAATAGTGTAACAAGCAGATAGTGGAGTGAGTATAGTTTTCTCAACGTTTGCCAAGTCATCCAAACGCACAAAGCAAAGCCAACAATTAGAAAACGATAGCCAGCATTGAAGGCTAAGCTCATGCAAAGGCCACTGAGCCAAGTATATTTATCATTGAAAGGCAACTCATCAGGGAGGTTCGCTTGCCGTCTTTTTTCTTTTTTGAGCAAAAAAACAAAAAGCAAAGCGCCAAAAATAACCATCAGATGCTCTACCGCCACACAAAAACTGGCATACAACTGAAAAAAGGTAAGCCCAAACAAGAGACAAAAAAGCCAAGACTGGCGCACCGTCCAGCACAAAACCTTGCGAAAAACATTTGCCCAAAGCCATAAGCCAAGAACGTTCAAACCCGCATTAAAATAGACCAAAACAGCTACTTTAGTACCCAGAAGATGCGTTAGGGCGGCATTAAGCGCATGAAAAAACGGGCTGGCATGATTAAAAAAGTTTTTGCCACTCCCTGCACTTAGCTCGCACGCCACAGCCCAGTTTTGCGTAGAATCATAATCAAAAAAAATGGTTGTCTGTGCATTCATCAAGCGCACGAAAAACAGAAAAGCGCAAACCAATACACTCTCTAAAACAAAAGCCTTTTGCTCATTCAGCCAAAATGAACTTGTTTTAGTGGCCACCACCCAAGGACTGACGGTCTTGGTTAGAAATCTCCAACATTTGTTGGTATTCCTTGGGGCTTAAATCCTGATAAAAATAGTTTACAGGATTGACGTACTTGCCATTATGCAACACCTCATAATGCAAATGAGGCGATACCGAAAGTCCCGTACTGCCCACTTTGCCAATAACTTGGCCGCGCTTAACTTTGTGCCCCACACGGCAGTTCATGGCCGAAAGGTGCGCATAGCGTGTAACGTAGCCATAGCCATGATTCACTTCAACAGCATTGCCGTAGCCACTGTCCCAGCCGGCCGCAATGACCACCCCGTCTCCTGTTGCATAAACGGGCACACCTTTGGGGGCGGAAAGGTCGCAGCCTGTGTGCATTTTCCGGATTTTGTAAATTGGGTGAACGCGGTAGCCAAAGCCAGAAGAAAAAGTAGCTTGCTCTTTACGAAGCGGTTGTATGGCGGGAATTGAGGCCAGCATTTGGGCTTTACTTTTGGCCAGTTGGCTAAGCTCATCGTAAGACTTCGTTTGAATATACATTTTGCGCTTCAGCTGGTCTATTTTAGAAAGCGCTGTCAGTATCAAAGATTCGTTATCCAAACGTTCATTAATAATATTTTTATATTTTTCTGAGCCACCAGTTCCGCTTTTTCTGACTTCATTCGGGATTGGGTCGGCTTCAAAAACTACTCTGTATAGTTTATCATCGCGTTCTTGCAACTTGCCTAGCATTTGGTCTGCTTCGCCTAGCTCTTTGTCCAATAGCTCGTATTTGAGCATCAACTCGCGGTTTTGGCGTAGTAGCTCAGCCATGCGTTCGGAGGGAAAAAGCCAGTTATAAAGTGTAGCCAAACCTACTGCAATGACGCAAGCCACTATGAGCAAACCTGCTAGGTTTAGTGCTACGTCCAATAGGCTCACTCTAACACGCTCATATCGGCAGGTTTCGGTGTCGTAATAGTATTTAATTTTAGCCATTAAAACTCTAAATCTAATAAAAGCGCTATTGCCACATTTAGTCCCGAAATTTAAAGACAATAGCAATGCCTATTTGTTAATGACTTAGAATAATTAAACTAAATCTATCTTTAAGTCAATTAATTATTCAAAAGACAGCAATTTATTAACAAATATTAACAAATGATTATTAGGTATTGAAGTGTCAAACTTAAGTATTGTCGCCTTAGCTCAATTAAGGAGGAAGCTTTATGGCACTTAGTTGGCCAAAAAAATTGTGCGTCGGTCTAACACTTTGTGTATTTCTAAAAACATTTTCATAAAAAAGTTGTCTTTCAATAAATTACTCTTTAATTTTAAGCCCAAATGATTGATGAGTAACCATAACATTTATTAGAGTGTCATTCTGATAGTCCATCTATTCAGTCAAAAAACCAAGTATTTGCATATTCATTCTGCCTTTTATAGCGTTTATGCAACCATTTTATTGTTGTTGCGTATGCCAAAAAGGTTTGGTTTGCAATCTTTAATCATCGTGTTTCTATAAAATTAATTAGCTTGTATAAATGAAACATAATTACATGACTCGCTTATCTTTATTCTCTTTCTGGTTATGCTTAGTTTTCGGTTTAGGAAATGCACCAATGGCCTTGTTTGCGCAGGGGTTGCCGTCCGACCATCTCACTGCATTTGATGGTACTCCCACCGCCGTAAAGCCAGAAAAAGGGCGTTTGATGGTTAAAGTCAAACGTGGTTATTTGCGTTCTGTCAGTGCATTGCGTGGCAACAGTGATTTTTTGAAGATAACAGACGAGTTAAAAATAAAAGAGCTAGAACAACCCTTTGCCCCCTTTATAAACCGCCAAAAACTCAGCCCCGAGAAAAAAATTCTGGCCGACTTATTAAATATTGAGGGCTATGTAGAGCTATCTTATGATGCGGACATAAGCCTTGAAGCGGCTATGAGTAAGTTTAGAAAATTTGAATGGGTAGAAAATGTAGAGCCAATCTATCCTCATTTTGCGCTTACGCCACCGCTAATCCCAACAGATACAGACTTGGCCGCGCAGTGGGATTTAGGTCTTATTCAGGCCTATGATGCTTGGGGCTTGCACACGGGCGACAGCACTGTTGTTGTAGGAGTTGTGGATACGGGCATTAATTATAATCACCCTGATATGAAAAATCAAATGCACTACAATGCCGCCGAGCGTAGTGGTATTAGTGGTTTTGACGATGATGCCAATGGTTTTGTGGACGATTCATTGGGCTATGATTTTGGGGCAATGGACAACAATCCTATAGATGAACATTATCACGGCTCGGCTGTGGCCGGGCGAGTGGCTGCACGCACCAACAATGGACTTGGTATCGCCTCCATAGGTTTTCGTTGCAAAATTATGCCCATTAAGGTTTTTACAGCTGCTTATGCGGTACGCAGAATGTTTAGTGGTATTCTTTATGCCGCAGAGAATGGGTGCAAGGTCATTAACTTATCTTTGGGCCGCCCTGATACTTATTTGCAATGGGAGCAGGACATTATAACTTACGTTAGCACTGTTAAGGACGTTCTGGTGGTAGCAGCGGGCGGAAATGCGAACTATTATTTAGACTATTATCCTGCATCTTACAACTATGTTTTATCAGTAGCGCACTCGCGCAGTACGGACGAACGCTGGGTAAACGGCACATGGAGTCATTTTATTGATGTCATGGCCCCTGGTGTGGGTGTTTATACCACCTTCAATCCAACTTTTGTTTTAGCGCCCGGCATTAGTTATTATAATGTTACAGGTTCTTCTTTCGCTTCGCCACAAACAGCTGGTTTAGCTGCTTTGGTACGCTCGGCCTATCCAACACTTACAGGCCAACAAGCTGGTGAGCTAATTCGTGTAACTTCTGATGATAAGTATGCGCTGCCTGCTAATGCAGCCTATTTAGAAATGATTGGCAAAGGCAGAATTAATGCTTACAGAGCCTTAACCGAACTGCCTACGTCTAAATCTATTCGTATGACTAACTTTGCCCTTGATGGTAAATATGGCAATTTTGGCTTTCCGGGCGACACCGCAACCGTAACCTGCGATTTCACGAACTATTTGCAGGCATTAAGTTCTGCCCACCGCATCAAATTACGCGCTGTAACGCCTTACGTAACAGTTTTAGATAGCGTTTTTGTGGCAGGAGCTATGCCTACTTTAGGTACAAAATCTAACCAAGGGCTGCCTTTTAAAATTCGTATAGACCCTTCCGTACCGACTAACTACGAGCTCAAATTTCGTTTAGAATTTAAGGACGGCCCTTATACCGACTGGCAATATTTTATTGTGAATGTCAATAAACCATATTTACACGTTGATTTCAATGATATTGACCTCACACTGACCAATATTGGGCGTTTGGCGCACTATAGCGAGAACGGCTCAGACGGGTTAGGCGGTAATTATTTGGGTGCAAGTGTTTTGAGCGATGGCGGTTTGCTAATTGGGCACAACAACGGCAGCATCAAAGTTTCTGACTGCATTCTGGATACCATGAGCTTAGGCTCTAAAGCAATGGATTTCAGAGCTTTGGACAACCCTATCTTTGATAGCCTAACTCCTTTTTATACAGGTGTAGTAACGACCATGACCGACACTATTGCAAACCCAAGTAAAATTGGTTTGAAGGTAAAACAGCGCATTTGGGGCAAGACCAATACGCCTTATAGCAATGCGGTTATTGTTGAATATGATGTAACAAATCTTACTGCTACTACTATGGACTCACTCAATGTAGCGCTTTATGCAGATTGGGATTTGGGTGTAGCCAATGATAATTTTGCAGACTGGCACGCGGCCAAGCAGTTTGGTTATGCTTTTGAATCAGGAGGCAAATTTGCAGGAATTAAAGCACTAGATGGGGCTAATTCTTATTTTGCGTTGGATATGACTGATGTGGGCGGTGGCAACATTAATGTAACCGACCAGTTTACGACTGCCGAAAAATTTCAGGCCATAGGCAATGGGATTAGCCGAACGCAAGCTGGCTACTCGGTAGCGGGCAATGATGTATCGCATTTTGTGGGTACGAAAATAAGTAACCTACTGCCTGGCCAAACGCGAAAAGTTCGCTTTTTAATGATGGTTGCCAATAATTTAGCGGGTTTGGTCAGCACTGTTGATGCCGTAGAAACTCTCTTAAACCCCGCGTCAGTGGTGAGTCCTAAGCCTAGCGTAAGCGCGTTTGTTTGCAATACTGCACCACGAACAGTTACTCCAACAGGCGGCACAACTTTCCGTTTCTACAAAGCTCCAAATACAAAAACACCCGTAGCAACAGGCAGCAGCATGGTTTTGGCTGTAGCAGATACGAGCAGCACCTTTTATGTAACCTGCGTAGACCCTACCGTAGAAGGCGATTATAAAGAAGTGAAGTTTAAACTACATACACCCACTGCTGCCATAACGGCAATAGACTCCATCAACTTACTTGTAACGTCCACAGTTAACTTCACCGATGCAAGCGCGGGTGCTGTAAGCTGGAGTTGGGATTTTGACGATGGTTCGCCAGTGTCTTTGTTGCAAAACCCAAGCCATACTTATTTAGATACAGGGCACTATACAGTGCGTTTGATTATGACGGATTTCAGAGGGTGTGTAGATACTGCATATCATGCCCTCAAAGCAGTTAATTCGGGCAGTCCAGTGCCTAATTTGCCACCATTTATAGAAGTTTGCGGCAATGACCCACTTGTTTTAGCCCCTACCAATGGTACATTCTTTAACTTTTACAAAACTTGGCCTTCTACTACACCATTTTTTAGTGGTGTTTCCTTGAAAGTTACTTCTGATATGATGCTCACAGAAGTTTGGGTAACTAATAATTCTTTGGGAGCAGAAAGTGCGCCAATTCGCGTAAAAATTAAGCGATACGCCATTTATGCCGACTTTGAAACGAACCCGCGCGCTGATACGGTTCTATATTATATGGCACAGTTTTTAAACCGTTCCACTTCCGATTTGGCCATTACTAAACATACATGGGACATGGGCGACGGTACTATAAAGGTTATAGAGTCCCCGTTCCACATTTACGCAGCACAAGGCGTTTATAAAGTAAAACTAACCATAGAAAATATTAAAGGCTGTAAACACACTATTATAAAAGAATTTAGAGTAGGCAAAAAAGCCGCAACGCCTATTCACAAAAACATTAATACTTGTACGGGCGACGTAGTTACTATTGCACCCAAAAATGGAAAGATGTTTAGATTCTATGAAGAAAAGCCCTTTGAACTAGGCGTTTTGCCTATTAGAACTGGTAATTCTTACAGTTTTGCTGCTTCAAGTAAAAGTCCTAAGATTATCTATATTACAAATATAGATTCCTTGGTAGAAAGTGAATATTTGGCCCTTACTGTAACGGTCAATGAACCTCGTATTGACTTTGATTTTGACCGCGAGTTATTTTTGAGTGATAAAAATACCGTTATGTTTCGGGATATGAGTACGCGCCCTAAGTCTTGGCTTTGGAACTTTGGTGATGGCACCACCTCCACCGAAAAGAACCCTTCACACGTATATTCCGCACAGGGCATTTATCCCATTATCTTAACAATGACCGATTTGAATGGCTGTACGGCAACACTCACCAAAACGCTCAAGGTCATTAGTCGTAGCCCTACACCTCTGGTTGCTGATAAGAACATTTGTAGAGGCGATTCTACAACCATTATTCCAATGGGTGGCACACGCTTCAGATTCTTTGATTCACGTACAAGCTCTACGCCAATTTTTGAAGGCCGAGCCTACAACACGGGCTTTTTAAAATCACCAAAAACTTATTACGTTACCTGCCGCGACTCAATGGTGGAAAGCGAATATGCTGAAGTGCGCATTGGTTTCCGCAAGCCCACTTCTAATTTTACAATAAGTGCAGACACCCTCAATATCTACAGTCGTGATACCCTTGTTGTAGATGCCGAAGGGAGTAGCAGTGCTGCTGGTTATCAATGGTTCTTCGGCAACGGTAAACGTGCTGCTACCAAGCGCGCTAGTGTAATCTTTGACTCAGTTGGCGTATTTACCATCAAACTTGTAACTCAGGATATTGCTGGTTGTACAGACACCTTGATAAAATCGGTGGTGGTCATCAATGAGCCAACCTTGACGGGTGTAGAGGAAACGGAGGATTACAGCCTTTTAATCTATCCAAACCCTACTTCCGATATTGTGGCTATTGACTTCAGGTTAAAGCAGCAAGCTACTGTGGATATCCAGCTATTCAACTCTGCTGGTGTGCGTGTCCATACTGTCCCTAGCGAGGTAGTTAAGGATAAAAAGTTCAGGTTAAGCCTTTCTGGTTTAGGCAAGGGCTTATATCAACTGCGCATTCGTTATGGCGATAAGATTATACTGCGTAAGGTGGGCTATCTATAAGTCTTACATCAAGTATTTGTTTCGTTTTGTGTCCTGATTGGTTTGTCGGTTTCTAGTTACTGCCTAATTTTAGTTTATAAAAATCTTCCGCTATGCTTAGTGAAAGGTAAATGATTTGTTGCTGAGCGGGTAAAAATGCTCATACTCTCAACAGTTACAAAACCTTCTACACTTTTCTGGTTCATTCAGCTGCATCTATTGCAATAATCCTTACTTTTGTTACTAGTTTCTATTAATTTTCTTATTTTAGTGTTTGCTTACGCTTTGTTTTTAATGTTAATGCTTCCGCTTACAGCCCTGATAGGCAGCTATGTAGAGCGTAAAGTAGCCGCGTTTATGCAGAATAGATTAGGCCCAAATCACGTGGGCACGTATGGCGTGCTGCAAGCCATAGCAGATATTCTGAAGCTCATTCAGAAGGAAGACATAAAACCGCAATTTTCTGATTGGCAGTGGTTTAAAATAGCACCTGTTTTTATTTTCTTAACGGTTTGTGGTGCAATGGCACTCATTCCGCTAGGGCCGGTGTGGGCTGGTATAAGTACCGACCTCGGTATTTTTTTTGTTTTGGGCATTCTCGCTTTAGACGTAGTCGCTATCATTATGGCAGGCTGGGCTTCAGGAAGTAATTTTTCATTGTTTGGGGCTGCAAGGGCTTTAGCTTTGTTGATTTCCTATGAACTACCTCTCATTTTGAGCTTGTTATGTGTAGTTATGCTCTTTGGCGAAACAGATTTAAGGCTCATTGTGCAGCAGCAAGCCGAAGCAGGCTTTGGGTCGTGGGCGCTCATCAAAGCACCCATTCTTTGGCCTGTTTTTATCATTTTTTTCATCACGAGTCTAGCAGAGTCAAACCGCGCTCCTTTTGATATGGCCGAAGCCGAATCAGAGATTATTGCAGGCTTTCATACCGAATATACAGGAACACGCTGGGCACTTATCATGCTAGCAGAATATGGCATCATGCTGTTTGTGAGCTTTTTGGGTGTAAGTCTTTTTTGGGGCGGCTGGGCTGGGCTATTCGCGAACAGCACACCAGACGCATGGCTTGCTCTAGCTTGCTTACTCTTCAAAACACTATTCTGGTTGCTTACCCAAATGTTTGTGCGTTGGATTTTTCCAAGATTTCGTTTAGACCAACTCATGCGTTTTTGCTGGCTTTTTCTTACACCCGCTTCTTTTATTTTGCTTTTACTGGTTGCCTTTTGGCGTTACTTCTTCATTCCATAAAATCCTTTACTGAACGATGAACTACCTCATTAAAAATGCCTTACTGATTAATGAAAATAATATTCAGAGCGCAGACCTTCTCATCAAAAATGGTCGTATTGAAAAGGTAGCACCGTCCATTGGTGCTTCACCACTCAGAGTACAAGAAATTAACGCCGAAGGGCTTCATTTGATGCCTGGTGTTATTGACGACCAGGTGCATTTCCGCGAACCTGGACTGACCCACAAAGCCTGCATTGCATCGGAGGCCAAAGCGGCTGTGGCTGGCGGCACAACCAGTTTTATGGAAATGCCAAATACTATCCCTAATACACTCACACAAAGTCTTTTAGAAGACAAGTATAGTATTGCTGGACGCACTTCCTTGGCGAACTATTCTTTCTTTATGGGTGTATCCAACGACAATACGGAAGAAGTACTTAAAACAAACAAGAAAAATGTTTGCGGTCTGAAAATATTTATGGGTTCTTCTACGGGCAATATGCTTGTGGACAATGAGGCTGTTCTTACACGTGTGTTTAGTCAAGCAGATATGCTTATTGCCACACATTGCGAAGATGAGCCGCGCGTGCAAAGCCGTACAAAGGCATATACAGAGCGCTACGGGCAAAATATCCCGGTGGAAGCCCATCACGAAATTCGCGATGAGGAGGCTTGTTTACTCTCTTCGCGTTTTGCGGTAGAGCTAGCCAGCAAGCACAATACCCGTCTGCACGTGTTACACATAAGCACAGCAGATGAATTGGCGCTTTTCAGTAATACAATTCCGCTCAAGGAGAAGCGCATCACGGCAGAGGTTTGTGTACATCATCTTTGGTTTAGCGCAGATGATTACGAGATACTTGGTGCGCAAATTAAATGTAATCCGGCCGTGAAGGCTAAGCACCACAAAGAGCAACTCTTGAAGGCGCTTTTAGACAACCGACTAGACGTAATTGCGACCGACCATGCTCCACACACTTGGCAAGAAAAGCAAAATTTGTATGCGCAGTGCCCTTCAGGAGTGCCGCTTGTTCAGCATAGTCTCTATGCTATGTTGGACTTTTACAAGCAGGGAAAAATCAGTTTAGAGCGTATCGCAGAAAAAATGTGTCATGCAGTAGCAGATTGCTTTCAAATCAAAGAACGCGGCTATATTCGCGAGGGCTATTGGGCTGATTTAGTGTTATTTGATTTGGCTAAAAAGCACAGCGTTGATAAGCAAAATTTACACTACCAATGCAGATGGTCGCCATTTGAGGGCTATACCTTCGGTGCCGAAGTACTGCACACATTTGTTTCAGGGCATCTGGCATATAGCCAAGGACTCTTTAACGACGCAGAAAAAGGACATAGGCTTTATTTTGAACGCTAAACAATCGTCCCTGAAAAAGTATATTCAATAGATGCAAGCTAAATTTTAAGGAGGATAGCTTGCCTATTTGGGGAAACACCTTGATGGCCTTTGATAGACTTCTCTACTTTTTGCCTTGATGCAGCACTGAAGCGCGAGCTGAAAGTTCCGACCGTAGGGCATAGCAAAAAAATCAAGCCTCGCAAAAGGACAATTTAGATGTATTTTAAGGGCAGACTATTAAGCAAGACCAAAATCTAATACAAAACCGCAAATCAACATATCATCAATCTGACGGTGGTTTTCTAACCACTTGTCTATTATTTGATTAAGGTTTTCTTTTTGGGTAAGCATATCGTACCGTGCAGTCTCTTGAATATGTTTTTCCAGATTTCTCAGCATGAATTTTTTTGATTCTTGTCCGCCAAACTGGTCTTGGATACCATCACTGAACAAATAAATTTGTGTTGGCAAATAGTTGTTTTCTTGGCTCTTAAGTGGAATTTCGTGCAAGACAAAGGTTATATCTTCATCGTTTTGATAACCACCAATAGCCAGTTTGTCTGCTTTTATCCGCGTCAATTGTTGGTCTTGAACATATATGAGTGGGTTCTGTGCGCCCGCATAAAAGGCACGTTTGGCCTGCCAGTCTATGGTGCAAATTGATATGTCCATACCGTCCCGATTTTTGTTTTCTTTTTGTTTTAGGGCTTGCTGGATACGGCTGTTCAACATGGTCAGAATTTCATTTGGCATAAAAACCAAACGGTTATAGACAATTTCACTCAAAATCTCGTTTCCAATCAGGCTCATAAAAGCACCTGGTACACCATGCCCTGTGCAGTCTGCCACAGCTACAACAGAAATATGTTCATGGTCGCGCGATACCCTTCTGGCCAGCCAATAAAAGTCGCCCGAAACAATATCACGGGGTTTGAACAAAACAAAATAATCTTTAAAAGTATTGGAAAGTTCTTCAGAAGTTGGCAAAATCGCGCTCTGTATGCGTTTAGCGTAGTTGATGCTAGCCGTTATGTGCTTGTTCTGCTCTTCTAACTTTTCTAGCGCACTTTGTATAGTGTTAGACTTTTCGGTAATGTCAGCATTCACCTCCTTGAGGTTTTCGGCTTGCACGATGATTTCTTCTTTCTGCTGCTCCAGTTCTACATTCTTTAATTGGATTTCTTGTGTGCGTATCTTGACGATGGCTTCTAGCTCTATTTGTTTTTGTTTGAGCCGTTTCGTGTTGTAGCGAATAAGCAGCCAAACACTTAGAAATGCGAGAACAATGTAGAGCAGATACGCTAAAAAATGCCTATAAAAGGGTGGCTGTATCTGAAATGCAAAACTACAGATAGCACTTTCTTGACCTAGCGCATTCCTAGCACGCACCTTGAAGGTATAAGGGCCTTCATAAAGATTGGTGTACTCTTTTTTGGCATCATTGCTCCACTCTGACCAATGTTTGTCGTAGCCGTCCAGAAAAAATTGAAACTGAGTTTCAGGCTCAAAAACATAGTACAATGCAGCAAACTCAATCAGCAACGAATTGTGCTTGTAAGCAAGATTGCGGAGTGAAGGGATATGGCCAGCGCCGCCCCAGAGTAGGCTATCGGTATTTGAAGAGAAAATTTTACGAATATGTGCAACAAGGGCAGTTTGGGGTGCTCGCAAGTTCTCAAATCGTTTGATGTCCTCCTCTGAGCCAATCCAATATACGCCCGATGCTTCTTTGATAATACTCAAAATCTTGCCTGGTACGCTACGGAGTGTGGTGCTATCTATGCTGCGCAATGCGCCATCTTGCGGGTCAAAATCAATGATTTGCTTGGCATTTTTGAGCCAAACTTTACCGATACTTTCTGTCCAAAAGCCGTGTATTGAACGTTTGTATGGTGTTTTGCTCCAATCAAAGTTCCAAAGAGGTGTGGGCACAAATACCTCTTTTTTAGCGTCGAAAACATAGACCTGGCTCTCTGTAAAAAAGTAGGTTTGCTTGCCAATTCTCTCTACACGACACCCCTTTATCTCGTTTATTCCGGATACAAAGTGTTTGAATTTCGCTATTTTTGCAGCTTTTTCTATTGGCAGGCTTCTATCAATTTGCAGACGAAAAAAACCGACAAATGTGGATCCAATCCAAACAGTACCATCTGGCTCCTCCGCAATACTGCGATTAGGATGCTTGAGTGAATCCAAATCGGCCAAAATTTTAAAACTATCAGCCAGAGGATTATAGTTTGCTATTCTAAAGCCATTATAAAGACCTATGTAAACGAGATTGCTATCCAACTTAGAGCGTTCAATGGCCATAGTAGCCCAGTTGCTGCCTATCCTCTGCACGATGCGCTCTCCTTTCAGATAGAAAAAGCCGGCATTGCCACCCGCTACAATACAGCTTTGTTTTTGGAAAGGCAGCATTTGCCAAGTTTGCGTGGTGTTCTTATTGAATGCTTCAAAAAAGCCGTCGTTCTTCAAAAATTTGAGGCCAGTATTTGTTCCAGCATAGATGCTAGTTTGGTTTTCCAGATGGCTCATTCCTAAAGACATAGCTCTGGTTTTAATGCCTGAATGTTTTGAAAAGATGGTGTAGGGTAAGTCAAGCGATATTCGTGCTATTCCTTCATCAGTGGCAGCCCAAAGTGCGCCATCTTTGCCAAGTGTCAGTTCATTGATATTGGTTGAGAGAAGCCCTTCTTCTCTGCCCAATTTATAAAGCATACGGCCCGAAAGCGTAAAAATGCCTACTCCATTATCTTTTGTTCCTAGTGCAAAAGTACTGTCATTGACTTGACAGGCCGTATAAACCTTACTATGAGCCAGCCATTGCGCGTTATTTGTCTTTAGTCTGCTTATTGTGCGTAGAGAAGGGTCTATCTTGAAAATTTCGCCTGTTTCATAATCTGTAGAAATCCAATATCTGCCAACAGCAATACTACAGGTAACATCATATTTTTTTAGCTCATCAAGCCATGCAATAGGCTCAAAGATATGTTCGTCCGTTAAACGCAGCAAATCACCTTTTCCATTCTTAACAAGAAGTGTTTGGTCATCAACTTTACAAAAATCATAGATGCCTTCTGAATCACGAATTCTTTTAGTCTCTTGACTATCAGGATTATAAATAAATATTTCGTTTTGTGTATTGAAATACAAATGGTCGTTTTTGCTAACTATTGTCCATACGGTCTGCATCAGCTCCCCCTTTTTGAGCAGCTTAGCAGAAAGGGATTCATAGATGAGTTGCCCATTTTCATTCGTTACCAAACGTCCAAAATCATTGCTTGTGCCTACGTACATCATGTCTTTATGCTTACAGAGGCTTCTTACTACATCTCCCGAGACTGGAATATGCCGCCATCTGCTACCGTCATATTCTAACAAACCGGCGGCGTTACCTATATACATCAAGCCATTTGATGCCTGCTGAACTGCCCAGTTCATAGGTTCTTGGCGATAGGAGCGTTGGTCATAAAATTGCACGTGCGGAACGCCCAGCTTATTTTGAGAAAAACCCTCAAAAATACTGAATAACAGAAAAAAACAGACAAAGAGTATCTTCCGCACCGCTATAAGGCTTAGTTAATGATAATTTTGCAAATTACAATAAATATAATACAAAACAGATTAAATTCCATACAGAAATAGTACCAAATAAAAAAGTATTAACGGTTGTCTGGGTTTAGAAAACGCATTAAATCTACACTTTTGTCAATTTGCTGTTCGTCAAAAATAGCCTCAAGCAAGTGTGTTGCAAAGAATGGTGCAAGGGAGCTCCCTTTGCTACCTAAGCCGTTAAAGAGCCAAAAATTTGGCTTTTGTGGGTGTAAACCCAAAAAAGGGCGGCGGTCTTTGGTGGCTGGACGGAGCGCGCATTGGTGTTTTAGAACCTCTACTTTGCCGAGCCATAGTGTGCGTAGTTGCCCGAGTAGCTTCTCTTGGGCTTCAGGACGAGGTATGCTGCTCAAATCTGTATGCTCGTAGGTAGAACCCAGTTTGTAGCGCTGTTGGCTGTGTTCAAAAAACCAGCCGTTACGGTTCAATATACCCTCAAAGGCAGAGTTTTCTTGGATTTTTATGTCTAAAATATCGCCTTTAACCACTGAAAAAGGCAGAAAGCTGAAATCCAAAAAGCGTTCGGCTGCTCCCCTACAAACAATGATATGCTTAGTCTTTATACCCTTCCAATGCCAACAGCCAGATTCAAAAAAGGCTTCTGCGCTGTCAAAGTTATCTGTTTTTAGCTTTTGCTGTGCTTTCAAGTGCATTTGATAAGCTTCTGTTAGCTTGGGTATGTCCACAAAACCACCGCCACCCAGGAGCAGGCCACCAAAATCGTCGCGAACTTGTCTGCCAAATGGTTTTTCGGGTGGCAAGATAACCCTTATCCAATCACTTAGATATTTTTCGGCACTCTGCGCAATCCATTCATTTTGAGTTTTGAGAGAATCAAAGGGCCTGTAGATGGCTTTAGGATAAAAAAAGCGTGTTTGTAGCTTTTGCTCAAAAGCAGGGTAGAATTGCTTTAGAAAACTAAAAAGTTCTTTGGCTTTCCAGGTGAGCGCCATACGCCTGCCCGTAACAGGATTCATCAGTCCTGCAGCCACTTCAGAGGCGGTTGGTTCTGCCGAAACAGCTTGAACAACCACGAGCCGTAAACCTCTCCGCTCTGCACTATGAGCCAACACACAACCCGCTAAGCCTGCACCTATAATGAGGCAATCAAGAATATGGGGCGAAGCATGGTCTGTTTGCATGGTTAGTAAGTCAGAGCCTGATTCCTAGAATGAGTACATCATCAATTTGTTTGTATTCTCCCTTCCACGACTCAAAGGCGCTCAATAAAATGTCGTGTTGTTGTATTGAGTTTTCTTTGCGAATGTTATAGAGCAAATTTTTTAGTTTTTTGACCATAAACTTCTTGTTATGTGCGCCGCCAAACTGGTCTTGGAAACCATCACTGAGTAGATAAATCATGGAGGGGGTGTCGTAACGCATTTTATGCGCTGTGAAGTAGTCAGTTGGTTTGCTGTGGCCGCCTATACTGATTTTATCCGCTTTTATCTCTATGAACTCCTCTTCTTTTGCCAAAAAGATTGGACTCATAGCACCCGCATACTCCAAACGCATCTCCTCTTGATAAATACTGCAAATGGCTATATCCATGCCATCATTGACGGCTTTTCCTTCTTGTTTTAGAACACGATGTACTCCTTTATTCATTTGCTGTAAAATAAGGTTAGGGTATATAAGTCCATTTTCCAAGACAATGTTATTGAGTAAGTTGTTACCTATCATAGCCATAAGAGCCGCCGGCACACCATGTCCGGTGCAATCAGCCACAGCCACCACAAGCACCTTATCCTTCCTGACCAGCCAATAGAAGTCGCCGCTCACAATATCCCGAGGAAGATAAAGAATAAAAAAGTCATCAAAATACTGTTTAAAGGTACTGTCTGATGGTAAAATGGCTTGCTGAATACGTTTGGCGTATTGAATGCTAGCAGTTATGGCCTCATTCCTTTGATGTAACTGGTTGGTTTTAGCCTCAAGCATATCCATCGTTTGGCTGAGTTCTTCGTTGATCTGGTTAAGTTCCTCGTTGGCGTTTCTAAGCTCATGGGTGCGTTCAAGCACTTTGCTCTCTAGGTTTTCATTGGCTTCTTTTTGTATTCGCAGTGCCTCTTTTTGAGCATTCTCTCGTTCTACACGCATTCGTTTATAGCGGTCTGCTAAGGCCAAAGAGAGCAACAGAACCTCTAAAGTTGCGCCTACTTCTATGCCATGATAGGTTACAAAATTGAATGGAAGAACAGACATATTGGCCATAGCGCGAGCAAGACCTGCAACCAAGTAAACTATCCATGCCAAGATAAAAAAACGTGCTGATTGGTTTCCGCTCTGCCAGCAGGTAAAACCTACGGCAATCATGGTGCATATCTGTACGGATAAAAGCACATTTAATAAGGGGCCGTTGTATAAGTCTGTAGCGAATAAAACGAGCATGAACAGGTCTATGCCCATCAGAGTAAGAAGGCAAAAATGACCCTTGGGCGCATACTTTTTGCTTTGTAAGAAGGATTGTGTGAAAAGAGCACTGCAAAAACCGAGAAGGCACATTAAAATCCGAACCATGTAACGGTTTAAAAAAGGATAGTCTGGCCAAAGTAACATGAAGGCATGACCGCTACCAGACCCATAGACGAGCATGGAAACGAACATGAGTAGGACATAATACAAATAATTTTTGTCGCGGATAGAGTAATACAAGAATAAGTTGTAAAGGCTCATGATTAAGAAAATCCCATAGAAAATTCCGTAGAGGAACTCGGATAACAAAACGCTTTCATAAAAATCAGCACTCCTCCGCAGCTTTAGAGGCAGCCATGCAGGATAGCGGCTGTGTGTACGGAAATAGACAATTTGCGTTCTGCTCTCTGCAAAGTTTAGTTTGAATGCTTGATAAGTAGATTTAAGCATTCTGGCTTCGTGTGTAAAATCATTGCCAGACCTCTGCTGGATAAAACCAGAAGGTGTTTCCCGATAAAACTCTATGGTATCTAAAAAAGTACTGTAACTATCTAAAAGCCAATCGTTTGGTATGTCATTGGCTGCTTTGATTTCCAGCCTTAGCCAATAACTATAGTGAGGTGTTATTGGCTCGCTCAAATCACCTTTAGTATAAGGCTGCCAGTTTTTTGCAAATTCTGGTGCTGTAACGTCTTTTATACTCAATCCGCTTGTTTTGTCCAAGTAAAACAACGCATTTGTGCAAAATTGTTCATAAACAGCGCTAGAATCGTTGATATAGACGGCTTGTGCCCTCAAACAAACATGAGCTTGCATGAGGTATAACGTAAAAGTAAACAACAAAGATAAAATAGACGATTTGAGCATAGCTAAAAAAACACTTATTCATTTTATTGCCGAAATATAAAGAATATAACATCATAAAGCACCTATTTCAACTGTATTTGAACAACTTTATGCCATTTGTTATCTCTGATTTTTAGGCTGTAAACGCCCTTAGCAAAGGCTGAAATATCTAAAACAATTTTATCATCTTGTGCAATAGAAACAGTTTTTTTGAGCAAAGAGCGCCCTAGAATATCACATAACTCAAAGTCTAGAACACCAGCGTACTGTCCTGAGAAGTGTACATTCAGAATGCCCTCTGTAGGGTTCGGAAAAACTCCTACCAAATCTTTAGCACCGTCCATGCCTAAGATACGCACATCTTTCAACTCAAAAAGCGCCTCACAGCCATTTTTGAACTTTACAAATGCCGCATACTTACCACTACGCTCTGGCCTGATAACGTGCTGACTAGCCCACAAAAGCTGCTCCTCCTCATTCCAAAACCATTTCACTTGCTCTATTTGAATGCTGTCTGCGCCCCTGAGATGCAAAAATTCGCTCTGCTGTATCAGTTTTAATTTCGGGTCATTAAGGCGTATGCTAAGCGCACGACTTCGCTTTTTGCAAGAACTAGCCAACACAAGTTCTACTTCATAGATTCCTGCTTCGCGAACGTCTAATTCATTAAGCTTTGTTTCTGCTATTTTTTTGCTGTTTCTGTACCAGGTATAACTGGCTTCTTTCGCAAAGGAACAACTTAGCAGACCTGTTTCTCCTTTACACAGTTCTGAACGAGCGGTTTCTAGACGAATAACAGCGGGAAAATTTGAGCAGATTACAAAAGCCGTATCATAAGCGACACAGCCGTACTGCTCCACGCGAAGCACATAGCTGCCTGACTCTGGCACAGGCAGTTCAATGCCATTAGCCACTAAAAAGCCCGCCTTGTACCAGCTATAAACACCTTCCTTAACATTTTTAGCAAAAATGCTCTGTCCCTCACAAAGGTACAAGGTATCAGCGGGGTTTTTGCTGCCTAAAATCACGGCCTCTGGTTTGTAGTTCAGATTAAATACTTTGGAGACAGAAGTAGCTGTGCAGCCATTCAGAACAGTCTTTAGGCTATAAGAGCCGCTTTGGTTGATGCGCAGAACAGGGGAGGTGCTTTCAAAAACAAAAGCATCATTCCTGAACCAAATGTAAGTAGCGCCATCAACAGGTGCTGCCTCAAGCAATAACTCTGCTGCACAGGTACGGAAAACTGCATCTGTAAGGATACTGGCTTCAGGCAGGATTTTTACGCGAGCACTAGCCGATACAGCCACACTTTCGTATTTTTTGCCGAGCGCTCTCACAAAAACAAGACTATCTTTTGTCAGGTTCTCTAACAAAAACAAGCTATCTGGTATGCCGCCCATGCTTAAAGCCATACCCGTATTGGAATACCATTTATAGGCTTTTGTAGAACCTTGCACACGCAAAAATGCGGTTTGTCCTGAACAGACAGTTTCAATTGGCAGTATTGTGGGTGAGTCTGGGAAAGTAGTTTCGGCTGCCAAATTACTGGTGGCAGTTTCTGTCGCTTTGTAGGCTTCTACATAGTAAATGTAGGCGCTATTACTGACCAAACTGTTGTCTGTATAGTTACAAGTACCGCTCAATGCGTCTAAATCTGCAATTTTAGTAAAAACCAATACCCCCTCAGCCCTCCTAAAAATGCGGTAGCCCTCCTCATCGCTGGCCTTGTCTTGCCATTTCAACATAATACTGCTTGTAGAGAGCGCTTTTGCCGTCAGATACTCTGGCCGGGGCAGAGGTGGAATACCTACGGCTGGCGGTAAAGGCAAAGCACCTGTTGTGAAATTCCAAGCAGTTGTTGAAAGCGCGGGCAGAGTGTTCCCGTGTAAATCTGTGATGCAACCCGCATCAAAAAGCAAATAATAACTTGTAAATGGCAGCAGTGTATCGCTGAGGCTAAAATTGAGCGTTTCTAAACCGCTTATAGATGATACATCAAAGACTTCAACCAAAACACCACCACCAGTATAGAGTTGAAAGCTGCAAGAACCACTTGTTTGAATTTTTTCATCAAAACTGATACTAAAGCCTGTAAGTGCTGACACCTCAAGCGCATTATCGGTTGGACTTAAACTCAAAATGGCTGGTGGACTCGTATCCGGTAGGGTAGAAAAGGTCTGGTTGGCCGTGTAGGAAATTCCGGCTGCATTTCGCGCAAAGCCTCTGAAATGAATCAGAGTAGCCGGTGGTAAGCCACTGATAAGTGTTGTAAAAATGCCCAATCCTGCCGGCACGACCACAACCTTTGTGCCGCTTGAAACCGTAGGCAAAGTGCTTGTACTCCAAACTATGCCTTTTTCTAAAATGGGCAAGCCTTTATCTGACAAGACATTCGCACCCAAAACGGCGCTATAGTCTGCTATGGTTGTAAAAGTGGGAAAATCAATGACAGGAGGTTTGAAGCAGTCCGTCGGCAAGAAAAACACAGCGCTACTATCTTCACAAAATTTATCTTCATGGTATTTATACTGAAAATTGCCTTCTTGGAAATCGTAAACGCTTCGTACCAAAACTGGTGAGCCAGAATCCAGCCAGGTAAAGCCGCTATTAATAGGCACAAAAGCCCAACTTTCGTGATGGATATGTGGCCAGATAGTAGCGTTGCGGCTGGCTGGTGCAGCAAAAAGCGTTGAATTTTCTTTTTGAATGCCCAGAGTGGTTTGAAAGCTGCTGTTGGGTATATTCTCTAAATGAAATTCTAAAACATTGGTGGACTCATGCAGCACCAAAACTGCTTTGATGCGCTTGCTTAAATCTTCTGCCAAAGGGACATTGTCATACTGTAGCAAAAACTGTCTAAAAGGCGCTACACCTTGTACTTCATACGCAATGCTACCCGCGTGTGAGGGTTTTAGGCGGTTCCAGGCCAGTGCTAAAAGCGTGTTTGGCCATAAACTGGTCGGCAGAGTGCTTGGAGCTGGCAAAAATAAAGGAAGGGGGGCAGTTCCTAAGTTTACTAGGCCGTCTGCACCCACACGTAACTGATTGTAAGTCTGACCAAAAACCGAAAAGTTAAAGCCTATTGGCAGAGGGCTAGTCCATTGGCTATCGGGTACGACAAGTAAAGTAGGGCTTGTTAAAGCAAGGTTAGCAAAGGCAATATTTTTGATATGGTAAGCCGTAGCAGGCAGGTTTACAAACAATTTGGCCGAGTCGCCACAGGCTATGGGCAAGCTCCCTTGCGCTAGAATGGGCGGTAGAGTTGGTGGGGTGGCCAAATAAACCCAAAAAGTACTGGCCTGCGCTGTCAAAAAATGATTGGAATGCCTTGCACGAAGCGCTAAGCGGCCTTCGCCACCCACTCCCCATTGTACTACAACGCTATCTGTTCCTTGCCCTGCTATGATGATTCCGTTAGAAACCGTCCAGTCAAAGACCAAGCGCGCATCGGTTCTTATCGGTTCGCAACCTTCAAGAATAGCCTTATAACTACTTGTTTCAGAGGCGCATAAGCTATCTTTTCCATTGATAGACACGCTTACAGGCGCAAGGTCTATCCACATATCAGCTCGCGGCAAAGTAGCGCCTGCACTGTTGTCTGTAAGGTCTGCTACGTGTAAGCCAGCGCCTTCGTCTGCACGCCAGAGGCGAACCATACCCCAAATGGGTGGCACAAGATGTTCGTGCATGGCAGCCCTTATCTGCGCTTCGGTGCGTATGGCCTTCCAGACGCGAAGTTCGTCTATTAATCCTTTGAAAAAATGTTTAAAAGAGCCGTCTGCACGCATTTCTGCCCCTATGTGTGCCGTAGTGAGTGCGCCTGTAAGTGTATCTAATAGTGCGCTGTTGTCGGCCTGTCCGTCGATAAAAATCTGGGCAGTTTTTTCTATTTTAACAACTGCTAGATGCGCCCACTTCCACGTTCTGATGCGTTTGCTGCTGATAACGCTGCGCCAAAGGCCGCCCGAAAATTCGGCATATTCCACAAAGCCAGATGGTAAAACACGCATGGTGGCTGCTTCAAAGGCTTCGCTGCCCCAAGAGAATACGGTCTGTGTATCAGTCAGTATTTCAGGATTTACCCATCCCTCAATGCTTATGTTCTTCGTCAGGGAGGAGCTGGATGGGTCCAAAATGACATCAGATGTGCCATTGAAACGGCCAGTGTGAGGCTCGGAGGTAGGCACAAAGGCAGGGTCTAGTGCATCTATGCTTTGAATATCAGGGTTGCAAGGTGCAAGCCAGGGTTGTAAAAAAGACCATGCTTTGCTCAGTTTTCGCATATAGTCGGGCTGACTAGCAACTGTACACGAAGAAGTGCCGCCCTCAAGCCAGCCTCTAATTTTGTTTTCGCTGTCAATGAAAGGCGCGCCAGAAGATGCACCCTCGGTAATACCTTCGGCCCAGGCGGTACGCCAATGAGACTCTCCGCTATGTGCCTCCCCGCCAAAAACAGAAGAGCTAATTTGATTATCTGAAACACTAATTTTTTTGAGGTCGCCCTGCGCATGATGTATGAGGACGGCTTGTGCAGGACGTTTGTCGGTGCGCGTCCAGCCGCTGTAAACCACCTGAAAAGCACTCGGAATCGTTGTGCTGAGTTCCAACAACATGACATCAGTTGCGGCATTAACTACACGCACGGTTGCCCCAGTTATCTTGTCAGAGGTGGGGGCATAGGGGTCGGTGGGTGGGGAGGTGCAGCCAAGCGCTTCATAATTAAACAGAAAGAGCCAAGGTACAAAACTGCCTTCTGTAGCGCCAAAACTACAATGATTGGCAGTCAGAAAAAGTTGCTTTTTGTTTTGTTGGCTGTTGTTGATAAGCGCACCTGTGCAAAAACCTGAACCAGCTAGGCTGCTTGTCATCATCAGTGCTGTACTCCGCTTAGCAAGGGCATAATCAACACTGTATGGTGCACAGTTCACGTTTTTGTTGCAAGAAGCGGCATCGCCAAAACCCGCCACACCACGAAGTTCTGCAAAGAGCTTGGGCAAATTTTTAAAGCCTAAATCTACTCTAAATATTTTTAAATCAGTGCTTTCATTATTTTTTTGAAGTAAGCGCAGCCAAAGCCTTCGGCCTGCTATGGGGAAGGTCATTAACTGACCATTAGCAGCAATATCGTTGGCAGTATAGCGCCAGCACTGAGCAGAATCTTGCGGATTAAGGACTTCTAGAATAGCGTCTTTTGGCCATTTATTGACTTCAAAGAACAAGTGCAAAGATTCAGCAGAGTCGGCCAGTATTTCTAGCTGTTTTACAACAAGACCATCTTTGGTATTGTGTTCTAAACAGCCGTGTTCAAAGTTGTAACTCAGGAAAATAGGCTTCGAAAAGGTGTTTGAACACCTGTCAAGCGTATTGTCATGGGCAATATGACGAGAGTAAATTTTCAAAACACCGCGGTCAGTGGCATTTTGGGCATAAGCTGTTTGAAAAGCAAATGAAATGAAGACGAAAAGAATGCTGTTTAAACAACATTTTTCATGCAAAAGCACAAAGGCGCGAAGCATTTTTTTATGTGTATAAATTGTCGATTGAGTAAACATTATATTCTTGAACCCTTTACATGAAACCATTTGTCCCTTTGCGTCTTTGCGTGAAACTAAACAAAGCAATTTTATAACCTATTGATTAAGCCACCTCTGAAAACTGCTGTTTGAACAGGTCTTTTTGGGTGAATGTTTGATTCTTTTTATGCCCAGCGGTATGGCTGAGATAGGTCTTATCAATATTGGTTTTAAATATAGAATATTTTTTTGTTAAGCATTTGACTTTAAGTCTTGTATTTATCCCACAAAGATAAAATTTTACAAGCTATTAGCAAAATTGGCATTTTAAGAGATGAGATACTTGATTGATAAAAATGATTCTGCCCATGAGGATAGATATAACTGCCTTGAATGAATTTAAAGAACTAACTGACAAGTTGCAGAATATGCGGTAAAAAAAGGTCTCTTTTGGGCTCTTATTCCCAAAAACTATTCCTGTTTTACAAAACACTTTTCAAATAGTTGATTCATTTTATGACGTGCTAAAGCGTGTTTTTAAGGGACGACTAGGTATCCATTGCGAGATAGAGGGTTATGTTTGTCATCTGAGGGGGGGGGCTTATTCAGGGCAGAATTGGGTTTTAGAAAAAAAATAAGATTAGTCTTGGGTTTTTATCCAAAATTACATAGCTTTGTGGCATACGGTTCTTTAAAACATACCGTATTTATCTATTTGGCTTTATTGAGGCCCATACAAATCCAAAGTTCATATTTCCAAACAATGAAAAAAGTCTATATTGTATCCGCAGTAAGAACCCCAATCGGGTCATTTAATGGTTCATTGGCAGCAGTATCGGCTACGCGCTTGGGTGCAGCTGCTATCAAAGGAGCTTTAGAAAAAATAGGCCTAGACCCAAAACTTGTGAACGAGGTGTTCATGGGAAATGTCATTTCTGCAAATTTAGGACAAGCTCCTGCACGTCAGGCCGCTCTTTATGCAGGTTTACCCAATGCAGTGCCTTGTACAACCGTTAATAAAGTGTGTGCTTCGGGTATGAAGGCCACTATGTTTGGGGCACAAAGTATTATGCTCGGCCTGAATGATGTTGTGGTTGTTGGCGGTATGGAGAGCATGACCAATATCCCGTTTTATTTAGACAAAGCGCGCTTTGGTGGTTATGGCTATGGACATGGCACGTTTCTGGACGGCTTGGTTCGCGACGGTCTTTCGGACGCATATAACAACAAACCTATGGGTATATGTGCTGATGCTACTGCTGAAAAATATGGTATTACGCGCCAAGAGCAAGATGAATTTGCCATACAATCCTATAAACGCTCCGCTGAGTCTACTAGCAATGGGCGTTTTAAAGACGAGATTGTGCCAGTTGAAATCACTGACCGCAAAGGCAATAAGACTCTGATTACAGAAGACGAGGAATATAAGCGCGTGGACTTTAACAAAGTACCTACTCTAAAAGCTGTTTTCACCCCTACAGGCACTGTTACGGCTGCCAATGCTTCTACTATTAATGATGGCGCATCAGCTTTGGTCTTGATGAGCGAAGAAAAAGTAAAAGAACTTGGTATCAAGCCATTAGCACGTATCGTTTCATTTGCTGACGCTGCCCATGAACCTGAATGGTTTACCACTGCGCCTGTTCTTGCTGCACCTATTGCTCTCAAACGTGCAGGCATGACACTTGCCGATGTGGACTTTTACGAAGTAAACGAAGCCTTTGCTGTAGTAACTCTTGCTTTTGCCAAAGAGTTTAATTTGAGCTTAGACAAGGTAAACATTAATGGTGGGGCTTGTGCTTTAGGCCACCCTATTGGTGCTTCTGGCGCACGTATCCTAACGACGCTCAATAGTGTCCTCTCTCAGCAGAACAAATCGGTAGGTTTGGCGGCTATTTGCAATGGTGGCGGTGGTGCAGCAGCCATGATTATAGAAAAAGCATAAAGCCATCTTTAAAATATTTGTGTTAGCGAAAGAGACTGAAGCACGAATGTTTTTTTGAGTTACGGATATAAAAAAGTACGCTTAAAATGATTAAGCGTACTTTTTTTGTTGGCTAACAAACAGAGTAACAAAAACTTAGTTCATGTTTTTTCCTTTGTCTGTAAGCCGTCCGCAAGGGTTTTCTTTCAAGTGCTTTTGAATAGCATCAACATCTTCAGCACTAAGCACTTCTTTGATGTCTCCTACGCGTTGCCCGTCCTTATAGGCCACAATGAAAGCGCCCTTCACGCCCATTTCGCAGAGATAATTTTTGAACAAATCAGCTTCCCAATAATCGCGAAAGACCCCAACGGTATATTTCTTTTTACCGTCGTGCTCTTCAGGCTTAAAGCGCTGTTGTTCTGCATAGGTTATTAACTCACGCATTTCGTTGCAGTTACAAGGCAAGGCATCGCCAGCATAACTCATAAGGTCTTTGGTAGAAAACGCACCAATTTGTACCCTAAAAGCAAGCCCTGATACAAAGTTATCAGCTCCTGCTTTTTTAATGCCATTGTTTTCAGTGCCCGAACCTGAAGTATTCTTTTTGGTTATAGCACCACCACCAGACGCTTTTTTCGCTTCTACCAGCTTAGAAATAGAATCAATTTCATTTTGCAAAGCCAAATTAGACTTTGTTAGAACGCTAATTTCGCGTTTTAGGCCACTTGTTTCGCCTTTGAGTACCTCGTACTCGTCCAGAGCCTGCTTGAAGCTCTCAACGGTCATTTCTTTTTGGCGCGCCTTCCACTTTTTGGCTTCGTCCTTGCTGAGCTGAGCATTAGCCTCTAAGCTACTGATAAACAAGAATATAAAAAGTAGTTTTGAAATATTAGTCAAATTCATGTGAATTGGAGTATTGTTTTTGATACGATAAATAAACGACTCATTTCTTGATAATACAATTTTTTAGCCATTTTTTTAAATTAGCTCTCTTGTTTTATGAATTTTCCAAAGCATAAAACATAAAAAAGCACTTAGGTACTCATTTCACGTATTTTTTGTTCAATTTGCCCAGCAATAATTGGACAAGCCTTCACAATAAAATTTGTCCATTCTGCAATCTGTGCTGGCTCAGCTCGGTTAGGCAGGGCATATTCAATAAGATTTAGAACATGATTGAACTGGCTAAGCCCTACATAAGCAGTACTGGACTTAAACTTATGGGCGAGTTCAGCCAAGGCCAAAAAATCATGGTTTTGCAAGTCCTGCTTCATTTGTATTGGATAATCCAGCAAATTTTTGTGAAGTATCCGCAAAAGGTTCAAAATCAGCGGTTCTTGATGGTCTACTATTTCGTAGAACGAAACCAAATCTATTTTTTCAGAGTAGTTATTCGGATAAGAAGTCGTCAAAGTCTGCATCGGTTTTTGTCGTTGTGTGCAAAAGTAACGAAATAAAACAACTTTTAGTAAAATTTTTAATATTTTGTTTGCAAAAAAAGGAGGCAGCCATTCTGCTACCATCAAAAATTAATATGGCAACAAGGTCGTCCCAAATATTTTTTAATTTATTAAAATATGGCCTTAGGATTGATTCAGAGTAGGTTTTCCGCATCAAAAATACTTGTATATTGGGGCTTAACGTTTACCTATGTCTATAAGTTCATATTTTAGTGTCGTCCAAGATTTTCGTGTTCTAGGTCGTTGTAGCCATTCACTAAGCGATATTTTGGGTTTAGTTTTACTTGGTATTTTGGCAGATTGTGATGATTTTCTAGAAATATTTGATTACGGGAATCAAAATATAAACTTTCTCCGCAGCGATTTAGGTTTTACTTTTGCGAATGGTATTCCTAGTAAAGACACCTTAGAAAGAGTCTTTAAACATCTTAAAACAAGCGATTTAGAACAATGCTATCAATCCTTTTTAGGGGATTTATCCCTAGCCCGTAAGCAGATTTGTATAGACGGCAAAGAACTGAGGAGCACCATTCCTTCAGGGCACAAACACGCCCTAGTGCGTATGGTAAACGCTTGGGTAGTAGAATCAGGGCTAAGTTTTGGGCAGTATCAAGTAGGTGAAAAGAGCAATGCGATAATGGCCATTCCAAGTTTGTTAGCAACTTTGGATTACAAAGATGCAGTAGTCAGTATCGATGCGATTGCGTGCCAAAAGCCTATTGTGAGCCAAATTCGTGAGCAAGGTGCAGACTATGTGATTAGTTTAAAAGGCAATCAAGGCGAATTACACCAACAAGTGGTCTAAGAGTTTGCCCTAGAAGCGGCTCAGATGCCCTCCTTTACACAGACAGAAAAACAAGGTGGGCAAACAGAAATTCGTCAAGTAACCGTTTGCTCACAGCCTAAATGGATTGAAAATCAAACCCATTGGAAAGACCTCAATACGGTGGTTATGGTAGACAGAACAAGGCAATATATAGGCGAAGAACAAAATAGTAAATTGTTTTATATCAGCAGTTTAGTTAATCCAACACCTTAAAAAATGGCACAATATATTAGAAATCATTGGGCTATTGAGAACCAACTTCATTGGCAATTAGACATTACTTTTCGGGAAGATGATGCCAAAATTCGCAACCAAAATGCAATCATTAATTTGCACCAAGTTAGAAAATGGGCATTGCTAATCTTGAAAAAGATGCCTGAAAAAATAAGTATAAAAAGAAAACGAAAAAAAGCCCACAAAGACAACCTTTATCTCTTAAAATTATTATCCTAAATTTTGATGCGGAAAACCTGCTTATTTTTTGGCATTTTTTGCAGAATGAAATTAGTTTTGTATTTTTGAAAAGCAAGTTGTGCAACAAGCACATCGGGTTTGGCGCAAGTGGGGCTAAAGTGCTAAATTGGGCTTTTGTGCTGGTTTGCCCCACCTGCGCCAAGCCTTGTCCGTTGTGCAGTCAGGCCAAAAGACGACACAACCAATAATAAACAAACAGACAAAAATATGAGTTCAACATTCGACAAAAATTTATTACCCCAATTCGACAGCGTTAAAGACAATGACGAAGAAATTTTATGGACAGGAAAACCGAAATTCATTCCCTATATTTTTAGCGGACTTGGTGCGGGACTTTTCACATTAGCTTTTGGAATTGTTTGGGTTTTGGGTAACTATAATATCAAGCCCGACAATGTAGAAAGTGGTTCAGGTTGGAATTACTTTTGGCTTTTTGGACTTATTCCTTTGCTTCAAGGACTTTATGTTTTTCTCAATAGACTTTTATCATTTTCTAACACTGCATACGGTTACTCAAACAAGCGTGTAATGATGCGGACAGGTTTTATCGGAACAGACTTTAAGACAATTGACTATGACAAAATCTCAGACATTGAAGTAACCGTCAATATTATTGAGAGAATGTATAATGTAGGTTCAATTCGATTTTTTAGCGGACGAACACAAACTGACGAAGGGAATACAACTAAACTTTATGACGTTTGGAGTGCAATTGAAAATCCTTACGAAGTATTTAAAATGGTTAAACAGACTTCGGTTGACATCAAGACGGACTTTAACTATCCAAACGCATTGCGACCAGAAACAAACCCTGGCTATAAGACAAAGTATGACAGAAAGGATTAGCATAAACTTAACCGACAAAGAAGCCCGAACCGCTAACAACACCTACAAGAAATTGGTGGGTTCAGTGCTTAAGTGAAGCTTTGTGCTTCTATTTAAGTTCGGTGCTGGTTGACAGTTTTGTGCTCCGAAATCCGCCACATCGCCAAGCCTTTTCCGTTATGCCCAATGCCACGAGACCGCCTACGAACATTGACAGTACAACAAAAAACAGACAGAAAAGAAAAGCCAATGCTTCGTAAAATTAAAAGGGCTGCAAGCCAACGCACAAAACCAACGCTTTTGCACCACATTTTATTTTGCCCTACCGCACCCCAAGCCTACCAATTACCCAACAATTTAACAAAACTATTGCAGACAAGACTTTTAAATTGTAAATTCGCAACTCAAATTATAACTGCATTAATATATGAGTGAAGACCAAAAAAAACTATTAAAAGACCAGCTTTGGAATATTGCCAACGACCTTCGTGGCCAAATGAATGCAGACGAATTTCGCGATTATATTTTAGGATTTATATTCTACAAACATTTGAGTGAGAAAATGGAAATGTTTGCCAACGGAATTTTGAAACAAGACAAAATAAAATTCCGTAACATTAACCCTAAACTCGCAAACAGTCAAGAATACCTCAATGCCATACAAGAAGAAGCATTAGAGAAATTGGGTTATTTTCTGAAACCCGAAGAACTGTTTACGGAAGTTTGTAAAAGAGGTAACGGAAACAATAGCGAAGAGTACAAGTTTGATGTTTCTAAAACAAACTTTATACTTGAAGACCTACAAAAAATACTCACCAACATTCAGTTGAGTACAATGGGTACAGACAGCGAAGACGATTTTGATAATCTCTTTGAGGATATGGATTTGAATAGTACCAAATTGGGTAAAACGCCCGAACAACGCAACGAACTCATAGCCAAAGTGTTGTTTCGTTTAGATAAAATTGATTTTAAACTCGAAAATACTGAACTCGATGTGTTAGGCGATGCCTACGAATATTTGATAGGACAATTTGCAAGTGGTGCAGGCAAAAAAGCAGGAGAATTTTATACACCTCAAGAAGTAAGTAAAATATTGGCTAAAATTGTAACCACAGGCAAGCAAAAATTAAAATCGGTGTACGACCCTACTTGTGGTTCGGGTTCGTTATTGCTACGAGTAGTAAAGGAAGTAAAAGAAGTAAACAACTTTTACGGACAAGAAAGGAACCGTACTACCTACAACTTGGCTCGTATGAATATGATATTGCACGGGGTGCATTATCGCAAGTTTGACATTAAGCAAGAAGACACTCTTGAACACCCACAACACTTGGCTGTTTTGCCTTTTGAAGCCATTGTAGCCAACCCACCTTTTTCGGCACAATGGAGTGCAAACCCTTTGTTTACAAGCGATGACCGTTTTAGTCAATATGGTAAACTTGCCCCAGAAAGCAAAGCAGACTTTGCTTTTGTTTGCCATATGATACACCACCTTGCCGAAAATGGAACTATGGCAATTGTGTTGCCACACGGTGCATTATTTCGTGGTGGTGCAGAGCAACACATTCGTAAATATTTAATTGAAAGCCGAAATTATTTAGATGCCGTAATAGGCTTACCTGCCAATATTTTTTATGGCACAAGCATACCTACTTGCATTATGGTTTTTAAAAAATGCCGAGAAAACCCTAACGATGTATTGTTTATTGATGCCAGCAATGACTTTGAAAAAGTAAAAACCCAAAATATATTGCGAGATGAGCATATTGATAAAATAATTACGCATTATCGTAATAGAACCGAAACCGAAAAATATAGCAAAAAAGCTAGCCTTACCGAAATAGCTACCAACGACTTTAACTTAAACATACCTCGTTATGTAGATACGTTTGAAGCCGAAGAAAGCATAGATATTGATGCCATTGCCACTGAACTAAAAGCATTGGATAACGATATAAAAAGCACCGATAATGTGATAGCAGGATTTTGTAAAGAATTGGGTATTGAAACCCCATTTTAAAACTGTCTGAACTATGATTTTTGTTGATTAAATGATTACTATGATTAAAATAAACCAACAATTTACTTACACCTCAAAGCAAAACATAGGGCAACACATTGCAAGCATATTGGAAGACAATGAGTTAGACCAAAATTCAGTTATAAAGAATTACTTTACAACTGCTACCAATGGTAAAGCTAATTATGCCGAATTCGCCACAATTAAAAAAAATAAAAACTATGGCAAAAAGTAAAACTATAAATGTAAAAGGAACTGAAATTGCAATTATTCAAAAAGATAATTCTGACTATATTTCATTAACCGATATGGTAAAAGGCTTTGGAGATGACACAATGATATATAGTTGGATGCGTAATAGAAATACATTGGAGTTTTTGGGCATTTGGGAAGAAATGAACAATCCCAATTTTAAAGGTAACGAATTCGTAACCTTTAAAATGCAAGCAGGGTTAAACAATTTTAATCTGACACCAAAAAAATGGATAGATGCCACAAATGCCATTGGTATTCAATCTAAAGCAGGCAGATATGGAGGTGGTACATTTGCCCATAAAGATTTAGCTTTTGAATTTGGCTCTTGGTTAAGCCCTGAATTTAAGTTGTATTTAATCAAAGAATTTCAACGCCTTAAAGATGATGAAAATGATAGGCTGAAACTTACTTGGAACTTACAACGTACCCTTGCCAAAGTAAATTACCGAATACATACCGATGCCATAAAAGAAAAGCTACTGCCACAAGCATTGCCCAAAGAAAAAATAAATTTTGTATATGCCGACGAAGCCGACTTGCTAAACGTAGCCTTATTTGGCATTACAGCCAAACAATGGAGAGAGGCCAACCCCAAAGCCGAAGGCAATATTAGAGACGAGGCTACTATTGAACAATTGGTTGTACTCTCAAACCTTGAAAGTATAAATGCGGTACTCATACATCAACACCTAAGCCAACCCGAAAGATTACAACAATTGAACAGCATTGCTATTACGCAAATGAAATCTTTATTGGGTAATCATAATCTTAAAAAACTAAAAAATGTCTAAACCTTGATTTACAAGATTATACAATGAAACAACAAATAGAAAATCATAGCCATCAGGCAAATCACAAAAATCATAGTGCAGACAATGTGCCCACCCTGCGTTTCCCTAAATTTAATGGAGATTGGGAGAAGAAAAAGTTGGGGGAAATGTGTGAGAATATTATGTATGGAATGAATTCGGCAGCAATTCCTTTTGATGGAGAAAATAAATATTTAAGAATTACTGATATTGATGAAGATTCAAGAGAATTTATACCTAAACCATTGGTTTCTCCTGATGGAGAAATTGAAGAAAAATATAAATTAAAATATGGTGATTTAGTATTTACTAGAACAGGTGCAAGCGTAGGTAAAACGTATTTATATAATACAAAAGACGGCAATTTATTATTCGCTGGGTTTTTGATAAAGTTCTCAATTGTTTCTGGAAATCCATATTTTATTTTTTCGCAAACTTTAAAAGAAAATTACAATAAATGGGTTCTAAAAATGTCAATGCGTTCTGGTCAGCCTGGTTTAAATGCAGAAGAATGTAAAGAATTAGATATCTCTTTCCCCACCCTCGCCGAACAAACCAAAATAGCTGAATTTTTCACAGCCATAGATGCCAAAATACAAGCCCTCAAAACCAAAAAACAACTTTTACAGCAATACAAAAAAGGGGTAATGCAACAACTGTTTTTAAACTATGATTTGAATGATGAAATGAATACTATGATGGACAACAGTAAAAATCATAGTCAATCACAAAATCAAAAAAATCATAGTGCAAAACAATTACGCTTTAAAGATGAAAATGGCAAACCCTTTCCTAAATGGGAAAAGAAGAAGTTGGGGGAGGTTTTAATTAAAAATTCTACAAAAAATAAAAACCAAAAGTATTCATTAGTTCAAAGTGTTAGTAACAAACACGGATTTATAAATCAAGATGAAATGTTTGAAGATAGAAGAGTTGCAAGTAAAGACACATCAAATTATTATGTAATTGAAAAAGGTCATTTTGCTTATAATCCTTCTCGTATAGATGTTGGTTCATTAGCATATAAATTTGATGACGAAATTTCTACAATTAGCCCATTATACATTTCCTTTAAAGCAAATCAACAATATTTAACGGATGAGTATTTATTAAATTGGTTTTCAATAGAAGAGTTTTTAATGCAAATGAATAATTCTTTTGAAGGTAGTGTAAGAAATACATTGAGTTATGAAAGTTTGGTAAGAATGAAAATTTCAATCCCTTCCCTTCCCGAACAAATCAAAATCGCCCATTTTCTATCTTCCATAGATGAAAAAATAAACCATACTGAAGCCCAAATACAACAAACACAAACTTGGAAAAAAGGCTTGTTGCAGCGTATGTTTGTGTAAATTGTCTTGAACTATGATTTTTGTATGATTAAATGAAAACTATGATTATAAACAATAAAAATCATGGGTCATCAAATAACCAAAAAAGACATAGTTCAAGACAATTATAGTCCATCAAAAAATCAAAAAAAACATAGTTCAAGACAATCATAGTCCATCAAAAAATCAAAAAAAACATAGTTCAAGACAATCATAGTCCATCAAAAAATCAAAAAAAACATAGTTCAAGACAATCATAGTCCATCAAAAAATCATTAAAATCAAAGTTTAGAAAAGTATGATTAAAAACGAATATGCTGACAGCGAATTGACAGGCAAAATAATTGGTTGTGCTATGGAAGTACATAAAATATTGGGCAATGGTTTTCAAGAAGTAATTTATCAAAGAGCATTGGCTATAGAAATGAACAATGCAGGATTAGAATATAGTAGAGAACACGAAATGGATATTTTTTACAAGGGCGAAAAAATTGGAGGCAGACGAGTCGATTTCTTTGTAGAAGGCAAAATAATGGTAGAGTTAAAAGCAGTTATTCAATTAGAAGATGTGCATTTGGCACAAGCCATAAATTATTTAGAAGCGTACAAAATGCAGATTGGTTTATTGATAAATTTTGGTTCTCAAAGCTTACAATTTAAAAGAGTAATGAAACCTCAAAGAAAATCATAGTCCATCAAAAAATTATTAAAAACATAGTTCAGACAAAATGGCTAAACAATCCGAACAAGTATTAGAAGAACAATTGGTAGCACAACTGCAAAAGTTGGGTTATGGTTTGGCTATAATAAAAGACGAAAAAGCCCTAATTGCCAACCTCAAAACCCAATTAGAAAAGCACAATGGCGTAGCGTTTACCAAAACCGAGTTTGAACGAGTGCTTAATATTTTGAGCAAAGGCTCAGTATTTGAAAAAGCCAAAACGCTACGAGAAAAACAGCACATTGTAAGAGACAATGGCGACAACCTGTATTTTGAGTTTATGAACACCGAGCATTGGTGTCAAAATGAGTACCAAGTTACCCACCAAGTAAGCCAAGAAGGCACTTATAAAAACCGATATGATGTTACACTTTTAATCAACGGTTTACCATTGGTACAAATAGAACTCAAACGCAAAGGTTTAGAACTCAAAGAAGCCTTCAATCAAATCAATCGCTATCAGCGTCATTCCTTTGGAGCGAGTGTGGCATTGTTTCAGTATGTACAAATTTTCATTATCAGTAATGGAGTAAATACAAAGTATTATGCCAACAACCGAAACCAAAGTTTCAAACAAACATTTTATTGGACAGATGTAGAAAACAAACGCCTTACCAATATCCTCAATGGTTTTACCGATGCCTTTTTAGAACCTTGCCACATTAGCAAAATGATATGCAAATACATTGTGCTAAACGAAGCTTATAAAATACCAATGGTGCTTCGTCCTTATCAATTTTATGCCGTTGAAGCCTTAATTGACAGAGTAAAAAACACGGATAAAAATGGTTATATATGGCATACCACAGGCAGCGGCAAAACCTTAACAAGTTTTAAAGCCAGCCAAATATTGATGAATTTGCCACAGGTACACAAAGTGGTTTTTGTGGTAGATAGAAAAGATTTGGATTATCAAACCACCAAAGAATTTAATAGTTTTAGTAAAGGCAGTATTGATGGAACGGACAGCACCAAAGCCTTGGTAAAACAATTTACCGATGGCACAAAGCTAATCGTAACCACCATTCAAAAACTAAATACGGCAATCAGCAAATTGAAGTATGAGGCAAAAATGGCTGAACTGAAAGATAAACGTATCATATTTATTTTTGACGAGTGCCACCGAAGTCAGTTCGGCGATACGCATAATCGTATCAAGTCGTTTTTTACTAATATTCAAATGTTTGGCTTTACAGGCACACCCATATTTGCCGAAAATGCTAACAAAAACGAATTAGGCAAAAGAACCACCAAAGATTTGTTTGAAGACTGTTTGCACAAATACGTCATTACCGATGCCATAAAAGACGAAAATGTATTAAAGTTTTCGGTAGAATATGTAGGGCGTTACAAACACAAAGATGGCAAAGAAACCAATATTGATATTGAGGTGGAAGACATTGACACTAAAGAGTTGATGGAAGATGCTACCCGATTGGAGAAAATATCAGATTACATCATTGCACATCACAATCGCAAAACCCAAAGCAGAACTTTTACAGCGATGTTTTGTATCAATAATGTACAAACGCTAATAAAATATTACGACATACTCAAACGCAAAAAAGAAGAAGGTAAACACAATTTAAACATTGCAACCATTTTTAGTTATGCAAGCAACGAAGACGATTTAGATGCCAATGGTTTCTTGCCCGAAGAAGTTTCGGTAGTAGAAGAACCAAGAGCCTTGTATGGATTACAAGCACACAGTCGTGAAAAGTTAGACGAGTTTATCCAAGACTACAACAAACTGTTTGACACCAAATTTAGCACCCGAGACAGCGAAAGTTTTTACACCTATTACAACGACATTTCTAAAAAAGTAAAGGAAAGAAAAATAGATATATTGTTGGTAGTCAATATGTTTCTAACAGGTTTTGACAGCCCAACACTAAACACCTTGTATGTAGATAAAAACTTAAAATACCACGGACTAATACAAGCATACAGCCGAACCAACCGAATAATAAACGAACAAAAAAGTCAAGGCAATATTGTTGTTTTTCGTAATCTAAAAGAGAGAACAGACGAAGCCATTACTTTATTTAGCAACAAAGAGGCTATTGAAGTAATTATTATGCAACCTTATGAAGACTACACCGCCAAGTTTGATGAAGCCTTTGAAAATTTATTAAATGTTACGCCAACCACAGACAGCGTAAACGATTTAATAAGTGAAGATGACGAATTAGAATTTATAAAAGCATTTAGAAACCTAATGCGTATAAAGAATATTCTCACTTCGTTTTCAGACTTCAAATGGGAAGATGTACAAATGACAGAACAGCTTTTTGAAGATTTTAAAAGCAAGTATTTGGATTTATACGACAAGGTAAAATCCGACCACCAAACCGAAAAAGTATCTATTTTAGAAGATGTAGATTTTGAATTAGAGTTAATTCACCGAGACGAAATAAATGTAAACTACATTATTCAATTGTTGATTAAGTTGAAACAAAGTTTACTAAATACTACGTTACCACAAGAAAAGAAAGAGCAAATTATAAAAGAAATTCAAAACTTATTAGCCACAGAAGTAGAATTACGAAGCAAACGAGAACTCATAGAACGCTTTATACAAGAGAACTTGCCAGTAATTGTCGACACAGACGAAGTACAAACAGAGTTTGATAAGTTTTGGAGTGAAGAACAACAAAAGGCATTTCAACAAATTGTAATAGAAGAAAATCTATCAGCCGAAAAAACAGAAAAGCTAATTGAAAATTATTTATTTGCTGAAAGAGAACCTTTGAGAGATGAAGTATTAGAACTTATTGAAGGAGAAAAACCAAGCCTATTGCAACGCAAAAAACTAGGCGACAGAATTTTGAAACGAATAATAGACTTTGTAGAAACATTTATAAACGGAATGACAGGATAAGCCAACGCTTTTAGTAGCACATTTGCATTTTTTTTAACGCATAAACCAATGCTAAAAAATGCAAAAGAGCTACCAAGCCAACGCACAACGATACGACAAAAAAAACGAAATGTACAGACGAGAGAAGGCACTAGGCATAACAAGGGTTTGAACGCAATGGGGGCAGAAGTAGTAAATTCAACATTTGTACTTCTATTTGGCTTTGGTGCTAAATTGAACATTTGTACTTCTAAACCCCAACTTCGCCAAGCGCCAAACCGTTAGCGGTCAGTGTAACAACAATAGAAAACTTACAACGAAAATATGAGTAGAAAAGTAATTTTATACATCGCAATAAGTTTGGACGGTTACATTGCTAAACCAAATGACGACCTAAGTTTTCTTTCAATCGTAGAACAAAAAGGGCAAGACTATAGGTTATGCGGACTTCGTAAAAACGGTGGACACTGTTATTGTTGGACGCAAAACTTATGAAAAAGTAATTTCTATGGGTTTTGACTTTCCACACGCAGACAAAGACGCATACATCATCACAAGGACACCAAAACAAAACGTAGGTTCAATAAAGTTTTACATAGGCGACCTCAAAATACTCATTGAAAAACTTAAAGCAGAGAATGGAAAGAATATATTTTGTGATGGTGGAGCAGAAATCGTACACGAACTTTTAAAAGAGAATTTAATTGATGAGTTTATAATTTCGGTTATTCCAATCTTAGTTGGCAACGGAACAAAACTATTTAAAGACAGCAGACCCAGAACTAAAATTGAAATTGGTTTCAACGAAACAGTTTGAAAAAGGACTAACACAACTTCATTACAAACGTACAAATTGACGATGGAAAAAGCACTTCATATAAAAACAAGAACTGAATGGAGAAATTGGCTCGAACACAATTTTAACATTGAGAAAGAAATCTGGTTGGTTTATGCAAAAAAATCAACGGGTGAACAACGCATTCAATATAATGATGCAGTTGAAGAAGCCTTATGTTTTGGTTGGATAGACAGCACAAATAAAACACTTGACGAAGACCACACAATTCAAAGATTTACACCTCGACAAACCAAAAGCAGTTACTCACAACCCAATAAAGAAAGACTGAAATGGTTATTTGAAAATAATCTAATTCATCAATCATTTCTTAAAACAGTTCAGAACATTATTTCAAAAGAATATATTTTCCCAAATGACATTTTAGACGAAATAAAAAAGGACGAAACAACTTGGGGAAATTACTTAAATTTTTCAGAGCCATACAAACGAATACGAATTGCATACATTGAAAGTGCAAGAAAACGTCCAGAAGAATTTACTAAACGACTGAATAACTTTATTCAAAAAACACAGGAAAATAAGCTTATTTCAGGTTTTGGTGGTATTGACAAATATTATTAACCTGCATAATAAATGACCTTAATGCGACAAAAACAACGAACCGCTAACAGCGGTAACCGTTGCACAACTACGACAAAAATTCAAAAACCAAGAATTTCAAAAAATTTCGAGGGCTTAATATTGCGCTCTTGAGGGCATTAAATTGTTGTTTTGCTGAAAAAACAAGCTCTTAATTAACCTCTCTAAGAGATGTAAGTTTTAGGAAGCGAATAATTGTACTTTTCTAAGATAGAGGCTTTACTTTTAAAGTACGGCCAACTACGGCTATGATACGGCTATCCTATGGCTAAGGCAAAATAGGACAAAAGCAATTTTTAGGCATCAAGCGGGTTTGCGACTTTATTCTTTTTTTTGTTATTGAATACGTCTATTGGCCTGTATTTTGCGTTAGAGAGTCGGCGGGTTTAGTGCGTAGCACCGAAGCGAAGCGAAGCCCAAAGACGAACGACCGCGAAGCGGGAACGCCCAAGAAATTGTACAAAAACAATAATACGTCAAAAAGCCAGATGTAAGTAATTTGGCAAAAAGTTATTTGAAAACGCGAGAAGATGGCCTCTACAAAGGTGAAAAGAGGGCGTTTGGAACTCAAAAAACTCAAAAAGGGCTTTTTGACGACTCAAGAGAGGTTAATTTAAGAGCTTGTTTTTATCAGCCTAATCAGTATCATCCGTGTACTAAAAAGTTTTAGATGTAATCAACTATATATTTAAAGGGAAGACTAAATATCGCCAACTATTCAAATTTAGGTCTGTTTAGAATAAAGACAAAACAAAGTCTTCGCCCATTGCTTTATTTTTCTTTGGCGCTCGCTTTAGTACTTTAGGGTTCGTTAGAAGGCTTTTTTAGGATTAATGCCGTGTGCGTTTCTTCTACTTGCTCAGAGCGGGCATACTGCATGGAATGCTGTTTGATAAGCCTATAACCGATGTTTTGGGCATATCTTAGTAAAGTTTCTGGCTGATGGTAATAAAAAAAAGCACGAAGCCCATTGCTTCCTGTCTGAAAACCAGAACGTTCCGTTTCGCTGGGCACAAAACTCACATAAAAAGCGCCACCAGCCTCTAGATTATCAAAACTACTCCTAAACAACAGCTCAACATCATTGCTGGATAAGTAGGGCAAGCAAAAACCCGCAATAATACCGTCGTATTTGGCTAGATGTGTATGCAGCGCTCTGACATCAAGTAGGCTAAAGGTAGCACCCGGATTGTTTTCTTTCGCGATTTGAAGCATCTGTGGTGCTACATCTATGCCATGTATGCGATAACTGGGGCGGCTCAGCAGCAAGTACTTGGTAATGTTACCAGGCCCACAACCTAGGTCAAGAACTCTTGCATTTTTTGCGGGGAGAGCCTGAACAAAATCTTGATAAGAGGCATCATAAAGGCTTAAATTCATAAATTTTTCTTCATAAGCCTTTGCTATTTTGTTCCATGTTTGGAATGTTTCGAGGTACTTATCCATGCTGAAGTAATTTAAAAAGGTGCTATCTTGAAATGTATGCCTTTATTACGTCAAAAACACGCTGAAGTTCATTTTCAGTGATGCAGTAAGGCGGCATGGTGTAAACAACATTGCCGAGTGGGCGAAGCAATACCCCTTTCTGCAAAAAGTATTGGTACAGGTCTTGGCGCTCTTCGTTAAAATAGGACGTTACCTGCTCATTTTCTAGCTCTATGGCTAAAATTGTGCCCATTGTGCGCACTTCGCGAACGCGCTTGAGTTGTTTAATTTCTTCCAGAAAACATTTATTCTGCCCTGTAATGCGGTCAATATTGGCCTGTGTAGAGGCCTCCAGCAATAAATCTAAACTGGTTTTGGCCACCGCACAAGCCAACGGATTGGCCGTAAAGGAATGGCCATGAAAGAAGGTTTTAAGAAATGGTTTGTTTTGAAAATGCTTATAAACGGACTCCTGAACCAGGGTTGCGCCTAATGGCATATAGCCTCCTGTTAGCCCCTTTGAAAGGCAAACGAGGTCTGGTTGTACACGCATTTGCTGCGAGGCAAAAAGCGTTCCTGTTCGTCCAAAACCCGTCATGACCTCATCGGCTATGCAAAGTCCGCCTGCAAGATGCACCATTTGCATCAGTGTTTCCAAATGCTCGGGCGCATACATACGCATACCCGCTGCACCTTGCACAAGCGGTTCGTAAATAAAAGCGGCTACGTTCTCTTGCGCCAAATGCGCCTGCATAGCGCTGCAAACAGCATCAAAGTTAGTATCAGACGGCAAGGGCAAAAATGAAACGTCAAAAAGCAAGTCAAAAAATGGAGCATTGAATGCGTTGCGGTCGCCTACTGCCATGCTACCAAAGGTATCGCCATGATATGCGCCTTCAAAGGCAATGAGCTTTAAGCGCGGTTTATCTTGATTAAAAAAAGATTGTAACGCAATTTTGATAGCCACTTCAACAGCCGTACTGCCATTGTCAGAAAAAAAAACTTTCCCGACATACATCCCGAAATTTTTAAGGAGTTGCTCTGCCAAACAGATGGCGGGTTCATGCGCAAAACCAGCAAAGATAACGTGCTCTAAACGTTCCGACTGTTCTTGCAGTGCTTTATTGAGAGCCTGATGCGCATGGCCATGCAAATTGACCCACCAAGACGAGATAGCATCAATGATAGCCTCACCTTCTTGCGTATAAAGCCAAACACCCTTCGCTGACTTAATGATGACGGACTCATAACCAGAGGTTTGTGGTGTAAAAGGATGCCAAATGTAATTTTGGTCTTTTTGGATAAGCGACATAGGCACAGTGCATGGTTGTTTTGGGCTGCAAATCTGCTCAAAAAACGCACGCAAAGTATCTAAATACCTGTTTTTTTATTGCGGCGGCAGCGCTCACTGCAATACTGAACTTGCTCCCATACAGTTTCCCATTTTTTTCGCCAAGCAAAAGATTTTTGGCAGACTTTGCAGACTTTTTCGGGTAGGGTGCTTTTGGTGTGTCGCTTAGTTTTCATTATTTGAATAACAAATTCTGTAGGAGTTTTGTTAGGTGTCAAAACCGCAATAATTTTTTAATAATTCGTTTATCTGCAAAAAGATATCTAAAGGCTATTTTTTTACTTAATTTGCGAATTGGAATATTAAGTATTTTCTTATTCGGTATGCTGCCTAAAGTTTTAAGTTCAATTCAGAGTACGTCCAAAATAGCCATAGTGTTTAAATTTGCGCTGTGTCTGTTGTTGTTTGGAGCTGGTTTATACTTGCTGGCTGGTAGCTTTCAAATTTTCAACGGTTTATTAAATGGCCTTGAAAATGAACCATTTGTGGCATTTTTTGCCTCACTCATGCTGGCGGCTGTTGTGCAAAGCCATGCTTTGGCTTTTTGTTTTTTGGCTGCCTTAGCCGTTAGCCAAAACTTGAGCTTGGCTGTATTGGTTCCTATGCTGTTTGGCGCAAATTTGGGCAGTACAATTTCTGGCTCTATGTCTAATTTTGGAACTTTTAGCCGCAAGAAAGATTTTAAGCGCGGCTTGGCGCTTTTGCTGAGCAATCATTTTTTTAAATTATTTCTGGTCTTGTTATTTTTTCCTGTAGAGTATTATGGACAGTGGCTGAGCCGCATCTTAGTTTTTTTTGTGCCCACCGAACCTACCCTAACCTTGATTTTTACGGTACAAAGCCCTTTCTTATTGTTATTCATGTTTTTTGCTGGCGCTATTAGTTTATACTTTTCGTTTTATCTTTATAGGGCTACAGCAGGTGGGTACTCCCAAAATGCCCCATTTGATTTGGATAAAACTTTTGCCAATGCACAACAGACTTTTATGAGTGGCCTTAGGTATGCCTTCTTGTTTCAGTCTAGCGGTGCGGCACGTGCGCAGATTCTTACGCCTACCGCCCAACAAAAAATTTTACTAAAGAATACTTTTCCATATATTTTAGGAAATAATCTAGGCATTACGGGTGCTGGTTTTATGGCCGCCATTTTCTTTATAAACTATCCACCATTGCTTGGTTTAGCGCTTCTTAATCTGCTTCTAAATGCTCTTTGCGGTTTGCTTTTTATGAGTGCGAGCTGGCCACGTGAATTTGTTATTGACTTATCCAAAAGCATTAGCGATGCGGTCATTGAGCATAAAATCATAGGCTTTAGCTACGTCCTGCTTGTGTTTTTCTTGTTGCCTTTTTTGTTTATGTTTGGCTCAATAAAAGGATTTGATGTATTCTGAACTTTTGCGGAGTAGCACATTTTATAGGCAAATTCAGCTGACAAAATTCTTCTTATTCGCAAATGCTTTTAATGGTAAAAATCAAATCGGTGAAAATTTATGTAGTCGTCCTTCAAAAATATATAAAGTATTTATTGTCAGCAAATTAAATAAGCATTTCAACTTTAAAATAGCTTAGTTTTTAAAGGTAAAAACAAGCTCTTAATTAACCTCTCTGAGAGATGTAAATTTTGGAAAGCGAATAATTGTATTTTTCTAAGATAGGGACTTTACTTTTAAAGTACGGCCAACTACGGCTATGATACGGCCGTGCTAGGGCTAAGGCAAAATAGGACAAAAGCAATTTTTAGGCATCAAGCGGGTTTGCCGCTTTATCTCTTTTTTTTGTTATTGAATACGTCTATTAGCCTGTATCTGCGTTAGAGAGGCGACGGGTTTAGTGCGTAGCACCGAAGCGAAGCCCAAAGACGAACGACCGCGAAGCGGGAACGCCCCAATAGAATTGTACAAAAACAATCATTAGTCAAAAAGTTAGATATAAGGAATTTGACAAAAAGTTATTTGAAAACGCGAGAAAATGGCATCTACAAGGGACAAAAGAGGGCAATTAGAACTTAAAAAAACTCAAAAAGGGCTTTTTGACGACTCAAGAGAGGTTAATTTAAGAGCTTGCTTTCGTTCAAAAACCCCCACAACTCTGCGGAAAAGACGGTTTTAATAAATAACATTGGTTAATTTTACTGATAAAAAACATCTTAGGTATTTTTTTAAGGGGCGACTATTTGAAGAAAAGACTGCCATTTTTAGGATACTTGCCTTGTAATACCTTGCAAATAATCGCGATGATTCCTAACAAAAAAGCAGAAAATTCGCTTGATGATGGGCTTGCTGGTGCTCAAACAGCTTCGCAATGTGTCCGATGAAGGTGTGGTAGGACAGTGGGCTGAGAACATTGACTGCCAATGTTTTTATAAATAATGATGAACAAATGGAAAGCATCATTTTTGGGCGCTTATTCCAAAAAATTATTCCCGCCTTATAAAACACAGCAAATTTTTCGTAATACATTTTTCAAAACCTTTTAGAAATGAGATAATAGCAACTTTTCAGAAAGAGATGAGAACCACTAAAAGGTCAATTTTGCGAGGCGAAAGCCTTGCATATAACAATACTTTTGCAAATTTTTCAATGGACTTTTTATGCCTTTTCTTTGATTTAAAGGCATGATTGCCGTATTTGCAGCCCAATGCGGCCTTATGATTGCAGTGCGCATGGCTTAACAAAACAAAATGAATCAGAAAGTTGTCATTATTACAGGCGGTACTTCTGGCATAGGCAAAGCCTTGGCCATAGTCTTTGCACAGGCTGGTGCTAAGGTGGTTATTACTGGCCGCCGCCAAGAGGCGCTAGACGAAGTATTCAGAGAGATGTTTCATAAGGGCTTCAAACTTCTAGCCCTCAAGGCAGACGTAAGTGTGGAAGCCGACAATGCCTACGTGGTGGAAGAAACGCTCAAGCACTTTGGACGTATAGATGTGCTTATAAACAATGCTGGTATTTCCATGCGTGCTATTTTTGAAGAGCTAGACCTGAACGTCTTTCGCCGCGTTATGGACATCAACTTCAATGGCGCGGTATATGCCACCAAGTATGCTCTGCCGCACATTGTTGCCAACAAAGGCAGTATTGTAGGAATTTCCTCTATTGCTGGCTACAGAGGCTTGCCCGGAAGAACGGCTTATTCGGCTTCTAAATTTGCTTTGCAGGGCTTCCTAGAGGCTTTACGAACCGAATTACTCTACCAAGGCGTACACATCTTGACCGTAGCCCCTGGTTTTACAGCATCGAATATTCGGCAAACTGCCCTGACAAAAGATGGTTCGGTACAAGCGGAGTCCCCACGCGATGAGGCTTCTATGATGAGCGCAGAAGAATGCGCCAAACATATACTAAAGGCTGTTATTGCGCGCAAAAAACTCCTAACCCTTACGCGGCAAGGAAAGCTTACAGTGCTCATGAACAAGCTTTTTCCGAGTTGGATGGATAAAAAAGTCTTTGAAGTTATGCACAAAGAGCCTGACTCACCGCTAAAAACCAAGTAGTTATACCCAAAACATCTTGCTTAAAATGAATCATCTTACACGATTTCGTCAAATCATAGAGGCAAGCATAGCCACCAAGCAAGCTATTTTGCAAGACGATGCTATGCTCAAAAACCTTGAGGCTGTTTCTTTGGAACTTGCTAAAATATTTGCTTCCACGCACGGCAAAGCACTTTTTTGTGGCAATGGTGGAAGTGCAGCAGACGCTCAGCATCTTTCAGCAGAATTTACTGGGCGTTTCTATAAGAACAGGCCAGCTCTTTTTGCCGAAGCGCTGCACGTCAATACCTCCTACATGACGGCTGTGGCCAATGATTACAGCTATGACGAAGTTTATGCCAGGGCTGTGCAAGGAATGGGAAGGGCGGGCGATATGCTTTGGGCATTTTCTACCTCTGGCAACTCGCCCAATATTCTGAAGGCCATACACAAAGCGCGCGAAATTGGCATGACCGTAGTAGGTTTTGGCGGGCAAAATGGCGGTAAGATGAAGGAATTTTGTCATTACTGCTTTTCCGTGCCGTCCAGCGACACACCGCGCATACAGGAGTCTCATATCATGCTGGGGCATATCATTTGTGAAACAGTAGAAAATTTGGTTTTTGGGCAATAAAATGCTTTCGGCGCAAAATGCTAGACTCAGATTTCTATTGGACACTCAAAACGGCCAACGAAGCCCAAATACGCGAAAAGGGCAGCAAATTTTTCGCCTTTGCTATGCCAGCGAACTCCGAAGAGATGGTGCGTAAGCATTTGGAGCAACTCCGAAAAGTTTATTTTGATGCCACGCACCACTGCTACGCCTATGTGTTGGGGCAAGATGGCCTAAAGCAGCGCGCCAACGATGATGGTGAACCTAACCACTCGGCCGGTACGCCCATTCTGAATCAGATTAAGGCCAAGCAACTTTCCGACACGCTGGTTGTGGTGGTGCGTTATTATGGCGGCACTAAGCTCGGCGTAAGCGGTCTCATTCAGGCTTATAAACAAGCAAGCGCAGAGGCTCTGGCCAATGCCGTCCTAGAAAAAGTTGTTATTCAAACCGAAGTTAATGTTAGCGCTGGGTTTGAACACATCAATCTGGCACTTAATTTGGCCAAAAAAATGCAGGCAAAAGTCCACAAACAGCACTACACCGAAAATGGCATGAAGGTCTGCTTCTTGCTCCCGCGCTCAGAAACGGAAACATTTTATGTACAACTCTCTGATATACACGTTCTAAAAGTGGCTTTGGGCTGTTCCGAAACACCATGCGGTGAGGAAAGATAACCTATAGGGCGTTGAATTGTCATTCGTTTGGGGGGGGCTGTGTGCATACAAGGATATAAAGTGTGTGTTCTAAATGTTCTTTAGACCGCCTTTTCTTCTCTTTGTTGCATAAAATAGCAAAGCTAGAATTGAGTACCACCAACACAAGACTATTTCGTCGTCCCTTAAAATGTATCTAAGATATTTATTACCAGCAAATTAAACAATCATTTTATCTCTAAAATCTCTTAGTTTTTAGCCTATTTTGTCAAAAAACTGGCAAAACCTCAACGCTTCTTGCGGCCTGCCATGCCTCGCATTAGACAAAAGCGAATGGCTCAAAGGTCAGAGGGTGAGATTTTTTGTGCAACTCTGTTGTTTATTAAAACCGTCCTTTCCGCAGAGTTGCGGGGGTTTTTGAACGAAAGCAAGCTCTTAAATTAACCTCTCTTGAGTCGTCAAAAAGCCCTTTTTGAGTTTCTTGAGTTCCAAACGCCCTCTTTTCACTTTTGTAGAGGCCATTTTCTCGCGTTTTCAAATAACTTTTTGCCAAATGCCTCATATCTAACTTTTTGACGTATTGTTGTTTTTCTACAATTTATTGGGCGTTCCCGCTTCGCGGTCGTTCGTCTTTGGGCTTCGCTTCGCTTCGGTGCTACGCACTAAACCCGTCGCCTCTCTAACGCAAATACAGGCCAATAGACGTACTCAATAACAAAAAAAAGAGATAAAGCGGCAAACCCGCTTGATGCCTAAAAATTGCTTTTGTCCTATTTTGCCTCAGCCATAGGATAGCCGTATCATAGCCGTATGATAGCCGTATCATAGCCGTAGTTGGCCGTACTTTAAAAGTAAAGCCTCTATCTTAGAAAAGTACAATTATTCGCTTCCTAAAACTCACATCTCTCAGAGAGGTTAATTTAAGAGCTTGTTTTGTAAGAGAGTGAATCAGAGAAAAAAGCCATTCGCTGTTTTAGATGAAAAAAGCTGTTTTTTTCATTGGAAATTTTGGGAATTAAAAAATTTAATCGTAATATTGCGATATTAAAATAAAACAAAAGCATGGGTGTAACTAAAACATCGGATTTTACAGAGGCGCAAAACCAAACCACCGCCCTTCTAAAGGCGCTAGCGCATCCGGCGCGTGTGGCTATTTTAGAGCATTTGCTCAGAGAGCAGCGTTGTATTTGCGGTGATATAGTGAGCGAGTTGCCCTTGGCACAAGCGACTGTTTCGCAGCATTTGAAGGAAATGAAACAGGCTGGTATGATTCTGGGCACAGTGGAGGGCACTTCCGTTTGTTATTGCTTGAATACCTCTGCTCTAGAATTTTTGCATGGCTATTTTGGCCGTGCTTTGGACACACTCAAGGCGCAGGGTGCAAACTGCTGTCATTGAATTTCTTCTCTTTTAAAAAGTATTAACTCTCAACTAACTAATTTTATGAAACTTTCAGAAGTAAAAAGGCTTTTGCCTTCTCTAGAAAACGTATCTTTTCGTTTAGAAAATGGTTGCTTTGTACCTGAGCATTTCCACGTAACGGAAGTGGGTGTGGTGGGTAAGCACTTCATAGACTGTGGCGGTGTTGTTCGTAGCGAACGTAAAGTGAGTTTTCAACTCTGGGACGCAAATGACTTTGAGCATCGCCTCAAACCGACTAAACTCTTAAACATTATCAGACTTTCTGAAGAGAAACTTGGTATAGAAGACCTAGAAGTAGAAGTAGAGTTTCAGGGCGAGACCATTGGCAAATACCATTTAGGTTTTGAAGGCGGAGATTTTGTGTTGCTCTCCACCACTACCAACTGCTTGGCACAAGATAACTGCGGTGTTCCACAACAAAAACCTAAAATCAAGCTATCAGAATTAAGCCCTGTGCAATCTTGTTGTGGCGGTGCCTGCTAAACGTTGTAACTATTTGCATTTATGCGCATTGCTCTTTTTAGCGACGTTCATGCCAATTTGCCAGCATTAGAGGCAGTTTTGGCTGATATTGATGCACAAAAGCCCGACTCTGTCTATTGTTTAGGGGATTTGGTAGGTTATGCACCCTTCCCAAACGAGGTGATACAGTGCATAAGAGCGCGCCAAATTCCCTGCATTGCGGGCAACTATGATGAGGGTGTTGGCCAAAACTCCAACGACTGTGGCTGTGCCTACAAAACAGAAATAGAGCAGGCCAATGGTGCGCTATCCATTTCTTATACGAATGCACGCATTGGTGCGGCCGAGAGGGCCTATCTTAGAATGCTGCCGCGTCAGATAGCCCTTGAGTTCTGGGTACAAACCGAGCGCATAAGGCTGCTGCTTGTACATGGGAGTCCGCGCCGAATCAATGAATATTTGTTTGAAGACCGCCCCGAAGCTAGTTTGCTTCGCCTGATGCAAGACGCTCACACAGAGATTATGGCCTTTGGGCATACTCATAAACCGTATCATCGCGTTCTGACAGCAGCTGATGGTACTTACCGCCATGCTATCAACACTGGTTCTGTAGGCAAACCCAAAGATGGAGACGCGCGCGCCTGTTATGTATTGCTAGACATAAACCCACAAACTAGCCGATACAACCCTGCTCTCAACGTGCGTTTTGTGCGTGTTCCTTACGCGATAGAACATACCACAAAGGCTATAGAACAAAGCCCTTTGCCCAATATATTTGCTGATATGCTGAAAAAAGCCTACTGACCCAAGCGTTTTAAATAGTCGTTCCTTAACAAATACATTCAATAGATGTGGGCTAAATTAAAGAAGGATAGTTTACCTATTTTGGGAACACATTAACAGCCTTTGATAGACTTCTCTTCTCAACTTTTTGCCTAGATGCAGAACCGAAGCGCGAGAAGAAGCTCTTGAAATTTTACCAGTTATTTGACAAAATAGGTTAAAACCTAAGAGATTTTGAAGATGAAGTGCTTGTTTAATTTACTGAAAATAAATGCTTTAGATATATTTTCAGGGAAGACTAAATAGACGAAAAAGCATAATTCTCTTGGAATCAAACGCCTTTCTTTTTTGGGGCTATTCGCCATACTTTTCTGTTTCAAAACCAGCCTTAGAACTGCTTTTGATGTTTGACCTTGCGCTTACTTCATTCATTTAGAACAAGCCCTATAATCTGACTTGTCTCATAATTGTTGTGCTTTGATTGCAATGACAATAATTTTGAATGGCTTAAAAAAAAGGAATGCCACTGCTATACAAACTGTGTCATGGTGCGCCAAAAGTTTTAGCCAATTTTGGAAATTGTACTCTTAGATGCAATCTATTGCTTGTTTAGTTTGCTGCTGAGTTGTCGTGCTTAATGCTTAAACCTTTTTGTCGCGTGTTGGTTTTTTACGATCACTTGAGCGTATGCCGCCAGCTTTTTCGTATTCATTGCTATTAGGGCCATAAACAGCCTTAACAGCAGCCAAAAAACGCAAGTTGAGTTCGCCTAGTGCTTTCTCTGCTTCTTCAAAAATATTTTTTGCTGCATCTGCATCAGAAAGCAGTTTGTTGTACGCCTGTAACAAGCGCTCTACTTCGCCTATTTTCTTTTCAAAGGTGGCTAAATCTAAGCCATTGCCTAAATCTAGTTTCGGATTGATAGATTTGAGACCGCTAATGCGTAGCTGTGCCTTCTGTACTACGGTAGATGTTTTCTTTGCTCTTGCCATCTTGAACTAAGCATTGAGTGGAATTAAAGAATAGAAATTAATGATAAAAAAGCATCTGTTGGCCATTCAATTAAATTTTTAAAGCAATGAATACGATAAAGTTCATTGAATAAGAACAGATGAGTGGGCAAATATGATTTTTAATTTTAGAATATACAAAAAATAACTTAACTTTTTTTAAGATGCCTTCCCTTACTATTTCTAATCGTCTATTGATTTGCTTTAAAAGCTATATTTTAAACTTTAATAGCGTGTCAAGAAAGTGAAAGCACAAAATACAAAAAGACATAGCCAATGGCCTTGTTCTTAAAGCGTATTAGAAATTCAGAATAACGGAATGCTTCGTTAGTTTACTTGTATGTTTTGTTACAAACTATCGGCTAAAAATCCATTCAGAGCTACTAGAAATATTTGCATTGAAGGTATATTTATTTTCATTAAAGAGTTTAATTTTTGATGGATTCATTATTTTGTTTTTAATAATATATTTTGTCATTTCACCTCTAGCTTTCTTTGCTAAAGTTCCTATAATTTTATATTGATTGTCTTTAAACTCTTTAAACTGAACATGAATAACATTAGCCTGAACTTGATTAAAATTTATTGCTTTTGAATATTCTTCTGAAGCGAGATTAATCAAATAAGGTTTTTTGAATATGCTCAATTCCGTATTCAAAAAATTAGTGAGCTTATCTTGCCAAAATTGATAAAGGTTGCCTCCTTTATTATTCTTGAGCGGAATCCCCATTTCTAAACGATATGGCTGCATGAGGTCGAGTGGCCTAAGAAAGCCATAAAGCCCTGAAAGAATGCGCAAGTGTTCTTGGGCGTAGGTTATATCTTTGGCATCAAAACCATTGGCATCAAGCCCCCTATACACCTCACCATTGAATGCAAAAAGAGCGGCTTTGCTATTTGCGGCTGTATATTCTGATGAGAACTCGCCATAACGCGCAACGTTTTGTTCTGCAAGTTTTTCGCTGATAGCCATCATTTTTTGCAAATCGGCAGCGTTTTGCCATTTCATAATGCGCACTAATTCTTGCACTTCGTCTTGAAAATATGGCAAAGAACAGGTTACAATATTCTGTAAATGAACAGGTAGCGGGCTTTTAAAATCTTGATTCTTGGCTGGCGAAATAAGTATAAGCATAGAAGGCATTTTAGGAGTTATACCATATAAAGACAGCGCAAAAGTACAAATTTTTGATATGCTCTCAAAGACAAGTCCTGCTGTGCATATTGAATTTGCTCATTGGCCACCTGGTTGTCCCTTGATAAAGCGCATTCAATAGATGTAAGCTAAGTTGAAGAGAGCAGTTTATCTATTTTAGGAATAACTTTCGGTCTTTGTTGCACTTGTCTTCTCTACTTTTTGCCTTGATTCAGCACTGAAGCGCGAGCTGAAAGTTCCGACCGTATGGCATAGCAGGCCGCAAGAAGCCTTGAGATTTTGCCAGTTATTTGACAAAATAGGCTAAAAACCCAGAATTTTTAAAGATAAAATTTTTGTTTAATTTACTGGTAATAAATATCTTAGGTGTATTTCAAAGAAAGACTACGTAACGGGAATTATAGGGGAATAGATTTTGTTTTTAGATACAAAACAATAACTATTAGGGAATGCGTATTTTGTATTATCAAAAAATATTTTGAACAAAAAACATCTTAAACAATACACGAAAACGCAATGCGTATTTTGTATTGTTATAGATTGATTGACGCAATGTATTTAATTATAAGTTATTTATTTTCAATAGTTTAAGATTTATTTTTAGAGATATTTGGAAAAATAAAAAAGAATTTTTATTTTTGCGGGGAAATAGGCGTGAGTTGCGTCTATTTATGAGTTGCGGCGAAATGCCTTCGCTTCGCTCAGGCACTTCGCCACAACGGAGCGGGGATTACACCCTTGTTGCACTCGTGCCTACGGCACTTCGCACAACAAGGGATTTGCAAAATTACAAAAAATTTACTCGCTTCGCTCGTATTTTTTGTAACTTCGCAAATCCCCGCTCCGTTAGCGGCAATGGTAGGACGACCGCACCACCGACAAAAGAACGATTAACAAAAAAAAATAAACAGCAATATGTCAAAACTAAATGTTGACCAGAAAACAATAATGTTACTTTTCTCAGATAAAAAATCTGACTTTCTTATCCCAGACTATCAAAGACCTTACGCTTGGGAAGAAGGACAATGCCAAACCCTTTGGGACGACATTTTTACTTTCGCATTTCCAGACAACAACAGCGACAAATTTGACAGCAATGAAGAATACTTTTTGGGTTCAATAGTAACTTTTGAAAATGACAACAATAAAAAAGAAGTAATTGACGGACAGCAACGGTTAACCACTTTAATGTTGTTATTACGAGCTTTCTATGCAAAGTTTGGCAATATGCAAGACGAGAACTCAAAAAGCACCCGTGAAAGAATTGCACAATGTCTATGGAAAACAAATGAATTTGGACAACCAAATCTAAACATACTCAAAATTGACTCGGAGGTGGCAACCGATAATGACAAAGACGAGTTTTTAGAAATACTTAAAACTGGTATTGTTAACAAAGACCAAAAAAGCAACTACGCCAAGAACTATCGCTTTTTTCAAGAAAAAATAGACAACTTTTTAAGTGAATACCCCTCATATTTTGCATACTTGCCTGCAAGAATTTTAGGTAACTGTATTCTATTACCAATTGACGCAGAGTCTCAGGACACAGCCTTGAGAATATTTTCAACATTGAATGATAGAGGGCTACCATTGTCTGATGCCGACATTTTTAAAGCACAATTTTACAAGCATTACAGTACAAAAAACCAAAAAGACAAATTCATTGAGCAATGGAAAGAACTTGAAGAAATTACGGCTAGAATTTTCAAACCATTGAATGGAACACCAATGGACGAGCTTTTTACAAGATATATGTATTTTGTCCGTGCAAAACAAGGTATAAAATCAAGCACAACAGAAGCCTTACGCAAGTTTTACGAAAAAGGCAAATACTCTATTCTCAAACAAGATGAGACTTTATCAAATCTCAAAATACTTGTTGATTTTTGGAATGACGTTTACAATCAAAATACTGACAGATTTTCGGCTAATATTCTAAGAAAATTATTTATCCTTAATTCCGCACCAAATGGTATGTGGACGTATTTTTTGTCCGTATATTTTCTACAAAACAAAAACGGTCACGAACAATTAGAGGAACAAAAATTAGACGAGTTTTTAAATAAAACAGTCGCATTTGTTTGGGCTTATGCATTCACTAATCCTGGTGTTAACGCTTTAAGAACGCCTGTTTATGCCGAGATGATAAATATTGTAACAGACAAAACAGTCAACTTTGAAGAACATAAATTTGACGAAAACACATTGCGAACAGCAATCAATAATTTTGAGTTTAAAAATGGAAGACCAATTACAAGGTCAATGTTAACTTGGTGGGCATTTAAAGTTGATAATCAAGAAATCCCAACACTCACTACGAATTTTGACATTGAACATATTTTTGCACGAAAAAGACAAGAAAATGACAAGTCGCTTTCCAATACAAAAAACTTAGAAGTTCTTGGTAACAAATCTTTACTAGAAGATAAAATAAACATAAGAGCATCTGATTACAGATTTAGTGATAAAACCAAGTATTACAAAGGTTTCACTAACGACAAAGGACAACAAAAAGCAGGTTCAATTATTTCTGAATTAGTGAATTTGGCAGACACCAAAACAGACTTTAACGAGCAAGACATAATTAACAGAAGTGAAAAAATAGTGAATGAATTTATTGACTTTTTAAAACAGAAAAACTTATTAAAACAATAATAACCACAGCAGCTAACAGCGGTAACCGTTGCACAACTACGACAAAAATTCAAAAACCAAGAATTTCAAAAGATTTCGGCTTGCATAAAACCATTCTGAGCGAGGCTAAAATTAGGCTTCGCTATTTTTTTTGTAAAAATTTCGAGG
>JAAFJX010000025.1 GCA_013299045.1 Cytophagales bacterium
TTCAAATCTATGTCGTAGTTCCCGTCTGGTGAACCACCACCAAGTTCTATCGTCATCGCCGAATAGTCCGAACCACCGCAGCCGCTCATATCCGTTAATATGACCGTGTTGATGCTGAGGGAGGTGCCGCTGGCCACCGTGAAAGGGCCATTCAAACCACCTGAACAAAATGGTGAGACCGTAGAGGTTACAAGAATGTCGGAATAAACCGTGCCTGTTACCAAGCCCGTTATAGGAATAATATCAGTGCTAGGTACGGTTATGCCAGTAAGGGTTATTGGGATTCCGCCATTGAGTATAATGTCTACCACCGTACCAGCAAAGCCAGGAGCAAGCTGTACATTAAAACCACCGCTGCCCGCGCAACCACCGCCAAGAGGGCTTACATTAAGCACCACAGGCCTGGCAACAACGACAGAAAATGGACGGGTAAACGCAACAATAGGTTCTGGTGAATTGATTCTTAGCAATACTTGATAATTTGTCCCAGCAGCAAGAGGGGCTGTAGTGGTTAAAATACCTGAGCCAGAAAGAGGGATTGGTGCAGTTCCTATGGTTGTTATATCAGGGATTGCAAAAGAGCCTGTAGGCCCCGAAGCAATGGCAGTGAGTGTGCTACCTGACATACCCGATGTACCACCATAACTGACCGCAACAGTACTACCCCCACAAAGTGGGCCGGCTGGCGAAACACTGAAACAGTCCAAAATTTCTGCCTGCGTTACGATATACTGCCTCCAGACTCCTAGCCCGCCTGGTATATAGCCGTCTGTTTCAAAATAGTGTGCAAGATAAGGAGCAGTGAAATTTCCTAGTGTAAAGCTGGTATTATCGTTAGGCTTCCATTCGGTATCGGCACGGATATAAACAAAAGGTTTGGGTGTGATTGTCATTGTCGTAGGCGATTGTGTGGTCGCGCCCTGCTCCCAATGGAAACGAATAACAGGCGCTATGGTAGCAACGGGGTTATAAAAGCGTATGGGCCAAATGGCATCAACGGCCTTGAGAACAGTAGGCGGTGTACTTAAAACGGTTTCTATGCCAGAGCCGCTTCCTACTATGGTTTCTATCCTCTTAACTGAAAAATCCACTGCACCAGGCGGATTGGTATAAGATACCTCAAAGATGCGTGTGCCGTTCCCTATCGGCATTTGAAAACTGCTCGCCCCCAGCTTGACAATTTCGCCTGCTCCAGTAATCATAAAATGGCTGGCTGGTCTTGGTTCAAAAAGGCTTATATCTACAGAAGCTGAGGATTCTAACGCAAAACGATAGTTTCCTGGGTCTAAATAACCTTCTTCAAAGGTAATTTTGCCGCTGATATGAACGTTATGACTCAATGATAGCTTTTCACCAGGTGCAAGACTTAACAACAAATCATTGATGTTTCCTGTACCAAATACGGGCATTTCATTGGACCCTGAAAATGAGCCAAATTGGTATTCGTAATCCACTTTACCAGTAACTCCGCTAATAGGAGCAGACAAAGAACCCGCACTTCTTATCACTTTGCCATTGGCTACAGGAGCGGTAAACTTTTCTTTTATGTGGAGCGTACTGGTAGCTACTGGGTTATTTAAAGTTCCGTTGTTTAGATTCAAAAAGTTTAGCTCAAAATTTCCTGAGAGAGTCATGGTGATAGATGCAGGAGCTTCAACTGTCAAGGTTTTAAAAAAAACAGCAGGTCCACCAGCAGTAGCTTCTTCCAGAATAACATCGCGTGTGCCTAATTGCAAGTCCTGAAGCTCTATATCTGGCCCCTCATTAATGATAATTGTCCATTCTTGTCCTGAAGGCAGTGCGTTGTGTATGGCTTGGAGGCTTGTTAGCGAGTAGTTTTCCAAAAACTGTGTTGCTCGTATATTTTGAAAGCCCACCAAGACTGGGTCTGAATCGGTGTTGTCATCAAGCCAGCCATAGCGCAAGCATTTGTCTAGACAAGCTGGGCTGCCCGCTACCGCTATAGCCGAAGAGGGGCTGGCATTTGCATTAAACATACAATCTATGCCGCCTGTGGCAACAGAAGAAAAGCCAGCAGATATATCATCAGACAGGGAAACCGTTATGAATTTATTGTAGCGCACCAACACATTAAACGCTGGCAGCACATAGTCGCTAGTAATATTCCAATTAAAAGCGTATTGAGAATCAGATGACAACAGATTGTTATAAACCGTTATCATACTCGAAACATTTGTTATGTTATTGGCTTTGATGGTAATAGCGTCATCAACAACAGCTATTTCGTTTTGTATGATGCTGAGCATAAAGAAGTCGGGTGCTGGGTTATCAGCAATGCCTATACCTATACTACCTACAACACCCGATAGTATTTTATTATTGCCAATAGAAACACTACCAGAGAGCTTGGATACCATTACCGCCGCGCCGCTAAGACCTGTAAAGTGGTTTTCAGTAACAATGGCGTTATTGACATCTCTGAATGAGAGCGTGGGTTCTGCGCTAGTATCACTTTCAAATAAGTTATTCCTGAATGTTGGCGAGGTTGCTGGGCCAGATGAGGTTGTGCCAATTTCTATACGCCTCGATACATCTTTGAAATGACAGTTCAGAATCTGTGTATTAGAAGCATTTTCAGAAAGAAGTATAAGTGCATCGCCGATGTCGGCTGGTGCAACGTTCTCAAACATAACGCCGTCGATGATATTATCGGCAAAATCAATTTTAAGAGCCATGATTCCGCGCACAAGACTTTCCGCTCCTCGCGCAATGATATCGCCGTTATCATCTACTTTTTTGGTGTTGTATTGTCGGCCACGTATCTGTAAGCCAGCAGGGAGAACGACCAGTGGCAGAGCAGGAAAATTTTCAACGTAAAGCCCTGCATCTAGCCAAATGATGTCATTCGCTACAGCCACCGACAAGGCTTTCTCTAGCGTAGCATAAGGATCACTAGGGCCACCAGTACCCAATAAGTCATCCCCAGCGGCTGTCGTATAAACATCAGCAATCGTATAAACATCATTGACGTAAATATCGGCGGCTTTAGCACCTGTAATCAAGTACAAAAAGAGGCACGTGAGTAGTAATAGTTTTTTCATTTATTCCAGAGTTCTAGTTTTGGTTAAGTATGATAAAATGGCTTCTGTGAGGCTCAGCCTATTCTGTTCATTATTTAAAGCAAAGGTAAAACAAAAGGAAGTAACAACAAAAAATATTCCTAACAGACTAAAATTAAGCGCTAAGTAAACCTATAATTTTTGCTATGTTTTGCAATACCCACGATAAAAATCGCGCCCCAAAGCACGATTAAGACCGATAAGATTTTTTTTCCTGGTTTTAGAGGGCAAGGTCGTAAAATCAAAATACCTGTTAATAAAACAGATATAGAAAAAAGCGCTAAATCAAATAGTAATGAGCGAAGAGAATGGATAGTAGCTTAAAAAACACAATTATCTGCCTCATGGGGGGTGTAAAGTACTTGCCTACCAACATTTGATACGGAACGCTGATTAGAATTTATTGGCGCGTGTGCAATGTAAAAGCAGAACTCTACCGAGTGCTTATGATTTAAATTTTTGATAAAAAGCAATAAATTCTCACAACTCCCAAAACAAAATTATAACTTTGCGCTCAAATCAGGAACATTATTCTATGATAGCGAATTTTGTCTTGGCTTTATTGCGAAAGTTATTACGCATTTCAAAATGTCTAAGTTATCGGCCTCTGCTACTGCGCAGTTTGTTTTTGGAAATATAACCATTGTTCTTTTGTTGCCATCAAGCGCCGCTTTTTTGGCCAAATGGATATTGGATAATATTTTTTTGAACAATGTGGAGTGTAGCACTTACCTGAAGTTAGGGCAAATGCACTATGGGCATCCCTATTTTTTATCGGCAATATGGTCGCTTTTGGCCATGCTTTTGATTGTCTTTTGGCTACGCAAACGCTTCCTAATATTTGATTTGGCCGGTGAAAAATACAATTATTTGTTAGTGGCTTTTCTGGTTCTAGCCTCATTTATTAGCGTAGAAATGCTCAGCGATATGCTGTTTCCGAAGAATAAATGGTGGGCTTATGCCAACTACAACTGGTTTAAAAACGACAGCAATGATGTTCTTATTTATGTATTTCCGCATCTGGTAGTGGGTTTTGTGCAATGGCAACTCCTGCTCGTGGTTATGCGTATAGCCAATGTGGACTTAGAACTGAGCGTCGCCAAACAGTTGTTGCGCCGTCATGGCTGGACTTATCCAGAACTCGCCCTATTGCTAAAAAAGCGCAATCCAGAATATACTAACGACCATATCCAAACCGTCCTGAGTATTCAAATGCTGTCTACAGAAGCAGAGGACACCGCTGGCCTTTATAATTATTCAGATTTACGCCGTATAGAAAAAAGATTGGCATTAGATTAGCCTTACTATCCTCAAAGAGTTCCCTTATGCCGGTGCTCACTGTTACTATAAGGCATAAAAACCTTATCATCTATCTAAAAATTAGTCTTAATTACTTTTGAAGTGCTTTCATAATGAAAAATATTCTTGTTTACTTAGCCTTGTTTGCGGTTGCTTTTTACGGTTGTAAAGGCAAAGACAAAGCAGATTTAATTGTTTATAATGCCATTGTGCATACCGTGGACGGCAAAATGTCTAAAGCTGATGGTTTTGCTATTAAAGATGGCAAATTTTTGGAAATAGGCGACGGTGCGGCTCTATTAGAAAAGTATGAAAGTACAGCACAGTTGGATATGCAGCGCAAAACCATTGTGCCAGGCTTTGTTGATGCACATACCCACCTGCTCGGCCTGGCCGAACGTATGTATCAGGCTGATATACGCGATGTTATGTCTATGGAAGGCGTGGTAGAACAGTTAGACAAGTACCGCCAGAAGTATCCTGACAAGCAATGGCTTGTGGGCTGGGGCTGGGACCAAAACAAATGGTCGGATAAGAATATGCCTACCAAGCAGCTTTTAGACGCTAAATTTCCTAACATAGCGGTTGTTCTCAAACGCATTGATGGCCATGCTGTTTTGGTGAATCAGAAAGCCCTTGATTTGGCCGGCATAACTTCCAAGACCACAGTGGCGGGCGGTGTTGTTGAAGTAAAAAATGGCCAACTTACTGGGCTTTTGTTAGAAGACCCCGCCTTTAACTTAGTCCTGAATAAGATTCCGCAGCCAAGTGAGGCCGAGTGGGCAGATATGATACTGGCTGCTCAGAAAAAATGTTTAGAAGTAGGTCTTACCACGGTTTCGGAGGCTGGTGTAGATAAAAAAATGCTTGATTTGCTTGAAAAACTTGAAAAAGAAAACAAACTCAAGCTGCGCATTTATGCCATGCTCAACCCAACTGCCGAGAACAAAACCCATTATTTGGCCAAAGGGCCTTATAAAACAGACCGTATCAACGTGCGTTCGTTTAAAGTTTATGCAGATGGGGCCTTGGGTTCTAGGGGTGCTTGTCTCTTGCAGCCTTATAGCGACAAGCCAGACACACGCGGCGTAATGCAAAAAACACCACAAGAGCTAGAAGCTCTCTATAACGAAATTTCGCCCAAGGGTTTTCAAATAAACACGCATTGCATAGGCGACTCTGCCGCTCGTGCCGTACTTGACCTTTATGGTAAGATTCTGAAAGGCACGAACGAAAAGCGCTGGCGTATAGAACACGCTCAAATTATTCACCCTCAGGATATGCCTAAGTTTAAGCAGTTTTCGGTTATTCCATCGGTGCAACCTCTACACGTGGCTTCCGATTGGCGGTGGGCAAAAGACCGACTCGGTGAAGAGCGCATAAAGTATGCTTATGTTTTTAAGGATTTGATGCTCCAAAATAACATGATTGCTTTTGGTAGCGACTTCCCCGTGGTATCCGAAAACCCTATGCACACTTTCCACGCGGCAGTATCCCGAACAGATGAGAGTTTTGAGCCAGATGGCGGTTATATGCCCGAACAAATTATGGATAAGGCAACGGCGCTCAAAGGCTTGACGATTTGGTCTGCTTTTGCTAACTTTGAAGAAAAGGAAAAAGGCAGCATTGAGGCGGGTAAAGTTGCTGATTTTGTGGTACTGGACACCGACATTTTAGATACAGACAATCTGCTCCTCCGCAACACCATGGTACTTCGCACTTTTATTAACGGCGAAGAAGTCCACAAAACAGAATAGCAATACTATAAACCTATCAGAAAGCGCGAGAGCATATTGTTGTCGCGCTTTTTTTGTAGGCCAAAATTGAATAAAAAAACAATAATGTACTTGAAAACACTGTTCAAACCTCACTTCTGCGCGTTTTGCTTGAGTATAACTTGCACTTGGTTCTGGTTAGTCCAGCCATTGATTCGACGAATGATGCAGCCCTTTTCATCAATAAAATAATTGACTGGCATTTTATCGCCCACGTTATAGAGCTTGGCTACACGCTTATCTATGTCGCTGAGTAACTTAAAAGTGGCATTGAACTCTGTTTGAAAATCCAAAGAAATTTGGGGTTTTTGGCCTACATTGATAGCAATGACTTCAAAGTTTTGCTTTTTGAGCTTGTCATAAAAGGCCTGTGTTTCAGGAAACTCACGTTTACAGGAGGGGCAAAAATCTGCCCAAAAGTGCAGCATAAGCACCTTTCCTCGCATGGCACTGAGCTTAAGCGTTTGGTTGTCGGTGCCTGATAGTTCAAAGTCGGGGGCAGTCTGACCACGCTCCAAGCCTACCTGGTTTCCCACACAGCTCATCAGGCAAGCCAGAAACAAAAGGATAAGCCAAGTTTTGGGCAACAACTCTTTCATAACGTTTTAGTGTAGGCCAGCTGGTAGAGGTTGTCCAGTCATTTGTAAGTACTTAAAATAGAATGCTTTTGAACGCTGCTCATCATTTAAGGCTTTTAAGGCATTTGACGCACCCAAGTAAGCCTCGTGGTTGTTGCCGTTCAAGTTGATAGCGTGGTAATAGGTTTGTTCAGCGCGTTTATAGAGCTTCATGGCCATTTCGCAGTCGCCCATATCCTTAAAAATAAAGGACATATATACGTCCGTATCCTTGTTTTTGTCCTTTTCATCTGCCATGCGCGCTCGGTTAAACTGTATGTAGGCAGAATCGTAGAGAGCGGAGTCGCCTTTTTGCATAGCAATATTCTTGAGCGCAATGCCAAATTCGTGATACACTTCTATCTGGTCTTTCTTTTCAAACTTTACTTTATCAACAGGCTCAAGCATTTTGGCCGTTTCCTCAAACTTTAATCCCAATAGATTTCTGCAACTAGCCAGCTTGATTTTTGATTTGTTGATATTCCCTCCACCAAGTTTTAGGTGTTGCTCATAGCAAGCCATGGCTTCTTTTAGGTTGTTTTTTTCAAACTCAAGCTGTGCTAGCTTCTCGTAGGCCACCCCCATTGGGCGTACCTCAATAGACTTGCGCAAGTGCATTTCAAATTGCGCGACTAGTTCCGCTGTTTTTTCATGCTTGAGCTTATTCTCGCAGGCTATATAGGCATTGCGATGCGCTATGTAGGTATTGGGGCTATTTTCACATTCCTTACTGAATAATTTGTATTCGGACTGCCAGTCTAGGCTGCGTGTAAAAGTTCTGATTGAATAAAGCGTAAGTATCAGCCCAAGAAGGACATAAAGTGGTGTTAGAGAAATACTCAAGCTGGGGTTTTCTTTCTTTCGCGCCATCATAAGCGAGGCAAGCCCATAAAAAACAGTGCCGATTACAAAACAGTAGCCTAAGGAAGGCGTAAAAAGCCAACGCTCACCAAAAATATTGGCAATAGGCGAAGGAACTTGCGTAAAAATGGCATAATGCGCACCAAAAAAAGCAATACCGAATGCCAACCAATAGCGTTTTATTAAACCCCATACGCCAACTACTAGCAAAATTAGAACAGTTGATAAAGACACAATACTTTGCCAATCAGTTACTTCTGTCATAGGTACGTCATTGTAATGATAGAATAGTTTGAGTTTGTGAGGAACTAAAAGTTGCCATATAGCCGTTCCCCACGCCCAAAACCGCATACCCAGTTCTTGACTCACTGTCTGGGCAAAGAAAATAGGATTGTCGTAGCCCGAATGTTGGTAAATAGCTGTGGACTCCATGCGAACGAAATAACGTGCGGTCAGGTAAATGCCTACAGGAATGAGATAAGGCAGCATCAGCAGCAAGGATTGCCAAATGTTTTTACGTAGTCCGTAATAGGCAGCCAAACCAATAATTGGCCACCAAAAGATACCATTTTCTTTGCAGAATGCGGCAGCCAAAAATGCACAAAAAGAAGCAATAAGGCTATTTCTATTTTTGTCTTGATGCCCTTTCAAGAAAAGCAACACTGCGCTAGTGCCAAGCAACATAGAAAGTAGTTCGTCCTGGCTCTTGACGTTGCAAACCACTTCAGTATGAGCAGGGTGTAAAGCATACAAAAGCGTAACGAGCAAAGAAAGATAGGGATATTTTTGTTCGGTAAGGCGCTCCAGAAAAAGATAAATACAAACGCAAACCCCCGAATAAAGCAGGACAGTAACCAAATGAAAAAGGACATTGCTTGCGCCCCAAATCTGATATTGCAGCGCAAAAAATGAGTAGGACATTGGGCGATAAATATTAAAATTAGCTAGTTTACGTGTGCTTTTGGCAGTTTGCCAAGAGAGCTGCGTAAAAATTTCGGGTATGCCTAAAATGCCCTTATGCACACTTTTGTTATGAACCACCGAGCCAGAATCATCAAACACAAAATTATGGCCTAATGTTACTGCATAAATGGCAAAAGCAACAGCCGCTACCATAAAGAGCAGAGTGTTTGTGCTGAGGGGCTTTAAAACAAGAGGTTCAAAATCCCAAAATTTAGATTTTGCTTTACTTTGTACTTGTTCGGTATCATTAGCAACGGGTACGGCCGCATCTTGGCCATCGTATTCGTGGGCTTGCATAACTAAAGTTTCAGGATTATTTGGCGTTGAATACTCAACTTTTATTTTTCTTTGATTTTTTAAATAAGTTCAAAAACTTCTGAAGCGGCGTTTCAGGTTTATCATCTTCATAGTAGCCTGAGCCATAACCATAGCCCTGCCCATAGCCATAACTTCCGTAGCCATAACCGTAGCCATAACCGTAACCGTAAGCATAGCCGCCGCCCTGTTGTCCGACTGCATTGAGTACAACCGATAGCTTTTTGAAGCCATGCTGGGCAATAACACGGTTAAGGCTTGTCAAAAAGGCAGGTTTAGAGTAGCCCGCTCGTACCACATAAATTGGAAAATCCACACGCTTCATAACAATAATACCATCTGTTACAAGCCCAATAGGCGGTGTATCAAACATGATTACATCGTAGCGTTCTTCCAGCCCTTTCACGAGATTGTCAAACTCGGCAGACATGAGCAGTTCTGAAGGGTTGGGCGGATTGGGGCCTGCCGTAATAAAATCTAAGTTTTTGAGCGTAGATTTACGTATTGTGTCATCAAGGCTGGATTTACCTACCAAAAGCGTACTAACACCTTTGTCGTTGCTTACCCCCAAGCCCAGGTGAATCTTAGGTTTGCGTAAATCTAAGTCAATGAGTACTACTTTGAGGTCTGACATGGCGATTACACCAGCCAAATTAAGCGCAACAAAGGTTTTACCTTCCCCACTAATGGTTGAAGTAATAGAGATAATCCGTTTTTGATGAAAGTTGCCAATAAAGTCTAGGTTGGTACGAATAGAACGAATGGACTCGCTGATGGCAGATTTGGGTTTAAGATGCACAACAAGCTGCGAATTAGGCATTTTACTTGTGTCATAAAAAGGGACAACACCCAAAAGAGGAGCATGGCAGCGTTTTTCTACTTCCATCACTGTATTGATTTTATTCAAAACAACATAGCGAGCCAGCACCATCAAAATGCTGACCAAAATAGTAAAAAAAGCTGAATAGAGAATAACCTTGCGCTTTTCGGGGTATATCAAGCGGCCTGGCACGGGCGGGCTTTCTATTTGGCGAAAGTTAGGTGTGGTGCCAGCCGCATTGATGGCAATTTCAATGAGTTTATTCAAAACAATGTTGTAGTGAGACTCATAGTTTTCATAATAGCGCCTCAAACGCCTTAACTCTACATTAAGGTCGTTCGGATTGGGCAGGCTTCTTTCTAAATTGTTGATTTCTAGGTCTAGTTCAAAGCGCTGGTCATAAATTTTACGTTTATTGAACTCTAGCAGCCTTACCATATCATTGCGCCGTTTGATGGCCTCATTGACTTTGGTCTCATAAACATAAGTTGTTGACTTTGAATATTTTGTCAGTCGTTCAATTTCTGCTTTTATAACGTTTAGCTCCCCTACGAAATCTGCTACGCGCTTGTCTTGTACCATGGTTGCATACGAGCCTGCATAAATATAGGTGCTGTCGTCTAGTATGTACTCTGCAATTTTTTGATAAGCATTGATTTCAGTAGTTAGGTTAAGACGCATTTCCTGCAAACGCCTTATATCGTCCAAGATAGCACCAATTTTTTCTTTGATGTTGGCATCGTTGTCGTCAGTGCCGGTGCTGTCTTTATAACGCCCTATGCGGTCTTCATAAAACTCTAAACTATCGCGAATAGAACCTAGTTGGCTATTCAAAAAAGCCTGTGTGAGCTTATGCGACTGGTTTTTAAAATCAATAGTCTTGCGGAGATAAATACCATTCACCATATTGACGATTGAGCCAGTTTTATATGGATTACCGTCCATAAAACCCACAGAAAGCGTCCGCGACTGTTTGTTATAAATTACGGCTATGATGTTCTTTCTAATATCCTGAATGATAAAATCCTTGGTGTATAACCTAAAGAAATAGTTGCCATAACACTCGGAATTAGCAACAAAGAATTTAGTTTTTTCTAGTCTAAACTTTAGTTCAGGCGTATTGACAAGCGCTCCAAAAGCGTGTTCATAACTCTTTTTTTCATCTCCAATTTTGTATTCAATCCGGTAAGTGTTCGGATTATCTAAAAAAATTTCAATATCTTGGTTGCTTATAGCCCCGTTCTTGACCTCTTCATCTATAACAACAAAAGGACTATTCAAAAATTTTTCTTCGTAGCGAAGAAAGAAATTGCCGCGCTTAAAATAGGCTTTGGCAAGATTCAGGCTATCCACAACGTCGTTTACAACGAGTTGAGAATAAATCATTTCAATTTCGCCATAAAGGTAGTTTTCTACTTGTGCTTCGGTCTGGAAGCTATTAAAACCCAAAAGCTCTGAAAGCCCCTCTTGGTCTAGTTTGAGCTTAGAATCAGACTGATAGATAGGCGTTGCATACCGCAAATACAGATAAGCACCACCCAAAACGATGGCCGCAAAAGTAAGAATGACAAGCCAAGAAGACAACAAACTGTACCATAACTTAGGTAAGTCCACTTCCATCAAGCTGCTCATTTCCTCATCTGTTGGGAGTGGCGCTTTGGTTATGACGGTGTTGTCTAGATTATGCTCGCTCATGGCGCAAATTTAGTTTATTGTTTATTGTTTTTACAAACAGTTTGAAAATTAGCCGAATAAATTTTGAATTTAAGCCTACCTACCTGACACGTAATTGCTCAAAAGATAGGAGATAATGGTCTTCCGTTAAGCGCATTTGCATCTCTTCGGCATCGCTGAGGTCGTTATGCCCTAATAAGTGCAAAAGGCCATGCACTAAAACCCTACGAAGTTCTGCTTCAAAGTCAATGTTCAGTTCTATCGCATTATCACGGACACGCTCTATGCTGATGTAAATTTCACCTTCTACTAGGCTATCATTTTCGCTTTGGTCAAAGGTAATGATATCAGTGTAAGTATCGTGTTGTAAATAATCCTGATTGATTTTCAGTAGGTACTCGTCCGTACAAAAAACATATATAAGGGATTTCAAACGCCGCTTTTCGGCCTCTGCTACTTGCTTCAGCCACTTTTTTATCAAAAGAATGCTTTTAAGTTGGAACTTTATTTCCTCTGTATAGAAATGTATGGCCATCTGTAAGAAGTTTTGGTGCAGCAAAAGTACAAAAATACGTGTTTTGAATAAAATAATGCCTTATTTTTTTATTCAAATGGACTTGTGCTAAATTTGCGTCCAAAGTCATATCGCCCATGCTACGCATCCTATTTTTTTCTTGTATTTTTTTTTATGCTTTTATGCTTTATTCAGATTTATATGCTCAGCAAAAAGATAGCCTCAAAACCCAGCTCCTTGCTGAAGTAACTGTTTATAGCACCTCGCTACGTCCTGGTTTTAAAGTTGAGACTCTTGACACTCTTGTTTTACAGCGCTCTCAACAACAAGAACTGAGTACAGTTTTAGCTGCTCAAAGTCCTGTATTTATCAAGTTTTATGGTGCTGGCAGCTTGGCTTCTTCGGCTTTTAGAGGTATGTCTTCTACGCACACGCAGGTTTATTGGAATGGGCTTCTGCTTAATTCACCTATGCTTGGGCAATTAGATTTTTCTTTAATTCCAATGGCCGCCACAGACCACGTGGAGATTCTCTACGGTGCTGCCGCCTTGCGTATGGGCAATGGTGGTTTGGGTGGCGGCATACATCTAGAAAATAAACCTTGCTTTGATGAAAAAGTATTTCAAGGCCAGGTTCGCCTTTTAACGGCTAGCTTTGGCACCTACAAAGGCAGTTTTCAGAGTACTGTGCGCTATAAAAAAATACTTTGGCAGCAAAAATACTTTTTGCGTCAGGCAGACAATAACTTTTCTTTCCGATTTAACGGCCAAGATATGCGCCAACAAAATGCCTTTTTGAGGCAAGTCGGCTCAATACAAGAACTTTATTACAGACCAGATAAGCGCCAAACGTGGGCGCTGCGTGTATGGCAACAACAAGGCTTCAGGCAGCTACCTGCTTCAATACTTGTTGGTAAAAGTACTGAAAAACAAGATGATAGAAGTCTGAAAATTCACTTAGAACATCAGTACAGAAGCCCCTATAAACTAAATTATCAGCATAAAACTTGGCTGGCCTACACGTCTGACCGACTTGTTTACCAAAACCCAGCGCAAGACCAAAAAAGTAGCAACGCCGTTCATGCAGCGCAAGGCCAAACCTTACATTCTCTGGATTTCTCTGATGCCTTTTCTCTGCGGGCAAGTTTTGCTTTGGCGCATGAACAGGTACAAAGCAGCGCTTATGCACAAACGCAAACACGGCCTCAAGTACACACAGAGGCACATGGGCGATGGGGAAGTCTTGAGTGGTCTGCCGTCATTCGGCAAGAGCATATCCGCAGCCATGAGGCTATGTACCGAATGCCCACTACAGGCGCATTGGGCTGTTTTATAACTATTTTACAACAAGATTTGAGCCGTCTGAATCTACAAATGCAAGTTGCTCAGAATGCGCGCTACCCTACCCTTAACGACCGTTTTTGGCCAATTTCTGGTAATGAAGAATTGCTTCCTGAACGTAGCCAAGGTGCTGAAGTACAAATAGATTATAAGAAATACATGGCTAAAAAAACCCAAAAGCCTATTCTTGAGGTTCAAATAACTGCTTATAATAACCGCGTTGAAGATTGGATACAGTGGCTACCAACCGTTAGTGGTTACTGGAAACCACAAAACCTGCGCCAAGTGGCTGCCAGAGGTCTTGAGGCAAACATCAAAAACAGCATAAACTTTACAGAAAAACACGCATTAAAGATAAGTGTGCTTTATTCTCTGAATAGCAGTATCAATACAGCGGCTTATACTCAAAACGACAAGGCGGTGGGCAAGCAGCTCATTTATACACCATTGCATAATATAAAAGCGCGGATTGATTATTTGATTCTTGAAAAATGGCACTTCAATTTACAAGCGCAATATTACAGCCGTCGTTACACAACTTCTGATAACTCTAGCTACTTACCCGCATACATACTCTTTGATACCAACGCAAGTTACCAGATATCTAAACACCTGAAAATCAACACTACAATAGATAACATACTTAACTTTCAATACCAATCCATAGCCTTTTTTCCAATGCACGGGCGTAGATTTGAGTTGCAAGTGGTTTGGAGCTTTTAGTTTCCTAGTCTTTTGTTTTTTCGGCGGTATGTGCCTTTATCTTTTCCTGCAAAGTCAGTTTATTGAAGGGCTTAGAAATGTAATCGTTCATGCCTGCCGCAATGCACCTATCCAGTTCTGTTTTGAGTGCCGAGGCCGTAATAGCAATGATAGGAATTGTTGATTTAGGCTCTGCAAGCTCTTTTCTGATGCGTTGTGTGGCTTGGTAGCCATCTAGCTCTGGCATATGCACGTCCATAAGCACGAGGTCAAAGTGCTTTTCTTTGAGCATTTCAAAGGCTATAAGACCATTTTGGGCAATTTCAACCGTATGTTGATTGGCTTTTAGCATATTGGCTACCAGCATTTGGTTAATTTCTACATCTTCTGCCAACAAAATATGCTTGCTTTGGGGCTTTTCGTTATTTGAAGGCATAATCAGCTCACTGGCATTTTGAGGCAGGGGCAGTTTGTAACGAATATTGAACGAAAATGTACTGCCTACACCTACTTGGCTCTGCACCTTAATCTGCCCCCCTTGTAGTTCAACAAGTTGTTTGCATATAGCCAAGCCCAGACCCGTTCCACCGTAGCGTCTTGTTGTATCGCTGCTGGCCTGTGTAAAAATAGAAAAAATATAGTCTTGTTTATCTTCGGGTATGCCAATTCCTGTGTCGCGAACAAAAAACTTCAAAAGGACATCTGTTGCGGTGCTTTCTAGTAGTTGCACTCCTAGTTCTACCTCGCCCTTTTGGGTAAATTTAACGGCGTTGCTGAACAAATTGATAAGAATTTGCTTCAGGCGGACTGGGTCGCCAATGAACTTAGGTGGTGTGCTGTTCGGAACATTTTGCTTAATCACCAAGCCTTTTTGCTTAATTTTTTGAGTAGAACTGGCCATAACTGCTTCCAAAAGCTGATTGAGGTCTATGAGCCTTTCTTCAAAAGTGAGCATTCCTGAATCAATTTTACTCAAGTCCAGAATATCATTGATAAGTACTAATAAATGCTCCGCCGATACTTTGATGTGGTCTAAGTGCTCGCGTTGCTTATCATTGGGTTGGCCTTCTAGCAAAGTGTCGGTTAAGCCCATAACAGCAAACATGGGCGTTCTTATTTCGTGGCTCATATTGGCTAAAAACTGCTCTTTGGCTTTTGAAGACTGCTCGGCTTGCTCTTTGGCGAATGTAAGCGCTAAGTTTTGCTCCTCTATTCGCGAAAGCATTTCATTGAAACCATCTATCAAAGTCCCTATCTCGTCTGCACGGTCGTCGCGAGGAATTCTAAATGAATAATCTTGCTCGGCTGAAATCAAATTGGTGTTTTCGGCCAAGGATAAAATTGGCTCGGAAATAATGCGCTGCGACCACAAAGAAAGTAGATATGTAAGCACAATTACGCCAACAAATATGATAAGCAAAACCAAAGAATATTGATACAAACGCTGATAGAGAGCGTTCAAATCCGTTCGCAAATAGACAGTCCCTACATTTTTTCCGTATTCGTCCTCAATGGCTCTGTAAATATACAGAAAATTGCCAGGAAAATTGAAGTCAGTAAAGGGCGGAGTACGATAGGCAGCTGGTTTGGCATTCTTGGCAGAAGCTCTAAAATAAACAGCAATCGCTGTCTTGGACGAATCATATATACAAGCATCTATAATGTTGGGGTGGTCAGACATTAGTACATCGGACAAGTCTTGCTCTGCAGCTTGGCCGTAGCCATACTCCATCGATACTTTGTTGTTGGACGCAATAACCTGTGCCAAAGAGTTGATTTGCTCTTCGGTTTTGTTCTTGACATAAAAAAAATCATACACCAGAAAGAAAAAAAACGCCAAAATAAGTGCAATGCTACTAATAAGCATGATAACAGACAAAATCTGAGTCTTGATGGAGCGTTGCTTGAAGCTAAAAAAAGGCATGATTTATTCTCTGGTAAAGGGTTTTTATGCTAAAAAAATTGTCATTTATGATATCAATTTTCGGTTATAATTTTGACTGCCAAACGCACAAAATTCGTGTTGAGAGTCAGACGGGCGCGTTTGGCTGCATCAATGTTAATCTCAAAACCCAAACGCCTGTTATTGACGTTTTCAGTGAAATTGATGATGCCGCCCGCCGCACAAAAGTTAGCAATATTATCGCCTACTGTTAAAACAGAGTGTTTGCGACAATAATCTAGAATATCCTTGTAGTTATTCTTCTCGGAGGCGCATACAAAGATAACATGACAGCCCCATAGTTGGCGAATCTTGGTGGCGCGCCGAATTTCCCAGTTACGCCCATGAACGGGACGGCCCTGAAAAATACGTTCAATCTTTGTTCCGAAGGGGTCTTGTCCTATAATGCCCAGAACAATTTTGTCGGTAAGATAGAAAGGTGTTTCGGTGGGTGCCCACTTGGTATGCTTCACAAAGTTGTGCAAATAGCCCGCTTTAGTTTCCACAATATCGTATAGCCGCTGCTGGGTTTGGGCTTTAGCGCCCATAAACATAAAAAACAAACATAAGGCAAGGATATAGCTATAGCAAGATCGCACAGAACAACCATTTTTTATAAATTGATACAAAAGAAATGCTTGGATAAACCAAACCTTCAACAAATTGCACAAAGCTAATTATTTTTTTATGAAAATGTATTTTTATATCAAATTTTTAGGGATTTAGCACCAAAAGGCTTTTTTATTCTTGGAATAGGACTAGACAATTATATTTTTTTTAAGATGAATAACCTGCTTTAAGGCCAGGATAGCACGGGCAGTGGTAAATTTACAGAGCCAGACACACAAAATTTCTTACAGGTTGGACTGTCGCAAACCCAACATTTTGTAAACGATAAGTTCAAAGCAGGCAAATCGTCTCTTTACTGTTTGGCAGTCAGTGGTTTTTGCATTCCCTCCCTGCCAAAAGGTGCATTTATCTCTTGAAAACAACTGGTTCTAGCTTGTTTATGACTATCTTGCAAACCAGAATGTGTAAAAAAAGAACCAAACCTTTTCATTTTTTGAGTTATTTTTTTGTAAAGAGCATTAGAAAATATGTAGTTTTGCGCATCAATTTTCAAAGCCAGCAATCTATGCTGCCCAAACATCTTTTGCTATGGAACTAACTACTGTAGAAACCGCCAAAAAGCTCAAACTTTTGCCCGAAGAGTTCGCTAAAATCAAAGAAATTTTGGGCAGAACACCTAATTTTACAGAGCTGAGCATTTTTTCTGTTATGTGGTCTGAGCATTGCAGCTATAAAAACTCTATCGTTTGGCTCAAAACTCTCCCCAAAGACTCACCGCGTATGCTTGTAAAAGCGGGCGAAGAGAATGCTGGTCTTGTGGACATTGGCGATGGCTTGGCTTGTAGTTTTAAGATTGAATCTCATAATCATCCATCGGCGCTTGAGCCTTATCAGGGCGCTGCAACTGGCGTAGGTGGCATTAACCGCGATATTTTCACGATGGGCGCACGCCCCATTGCTTTGCTCAACTCACTTCGTTTTGGTAACCCTGAGCTGGCAAAAACCAAATGGTTGATGAAGGGCGTTGTAAAAGGCATAGGCGACTACGGTAACTGCTTTGGCATTCCGACGGTAGGCGGTGAGGTTTACTTTGATAATTCATTTAATATCAATCCTTTAGTAAATGCCTTTTCGGCAGGGATAGTCCGCTCTGACCGCATTGCTAAGGCTACTTCTTATGGCATAGGCAACAAAGTCTTTATAGTTGGCTCTGCAACAGGCAAGGACGGTATTCACGGCGCTACTTTTGCCTCCGAGGACATTACAGCAGAAAGTGCTTCTAAGCTGCCTGCTGTACAAGTTGGTGACCCTTTCCAAGAAAAACTATTACTTGAGGCCACCCTCGAAGCCCTCGCGACCGATGCCATCATCGGCATTCAGGATATGGGCGCTGCTGGTATTATCTGTTCTACCTCCGAAATGAGCGCCAAAGGTGAGCACGGTATGGAAATTTGGCTGGACAAGGTGCCGTGCCGTCAAGACAATATGCAACCTTTTGAAATACTCCTTTCGGAGTCCCAAGAGCGTATGCTATTAGTTGTTAAAAATGGGCGCGAAGATGAAATTATACGTATTTTTGACAAATGGGATTTAAATTGCTCTCAAATTGGTGTAGTTACGGACAGCAAGCGCTTACTTTTTTATCAGAACAATGAGCTGGTGGCTGATGTGCCCGCAAACGACCTTGTTTTGGGTGGAGGCGCGCCTGTGTATCACCGCGAATATGTAGAACCTGCCTACTACCAAAACTACAAAAAGTTTAGCATTGCCGCCGTTACAGAGCCTAAAAGTGGTAGCGATTGGTCAAAAATAGCTCATTTTTTGCTCAAGCACCCAAATATTGCTTCCCGCCAATGGATTTATGAGCAATACGACTCTATGGTAGGTACGGCAAATTGTAGCACCAATGCCCCCTCAGATGCCGCCGTGGTAAACGTCAAGGGCACAAACAAAAATATTGTTATCACAACAGATTGCAACTCTCGTTATGTACACGCAGACCCCGAACAGGGGTGCGCTATTGCTGTTGCGGAGGCCGCACGTAATATCGTCTGCTCGGGCGGTATGCCCGTGGCCATCACCAACTGCTTGAACTTTGGAAATCCATATAACAAAGAAGTATATTGGCAGTTTGTGGGAGCTATCAAAGGCATGAAAAAAGCCTGTGAAAAATTCGGTACGCCCGTTACTGGGGGCAACGTCAGTTTTTATAACCAATCATCGGACGAAGGGCCTGTTTTCCCAACGCCCACAATCGGTATGCTTGGCCTCATGGAAGGCTTTAAAAACCACACAACGCTCAATTTCAAAAACCCTGGCGATTTAATCTATATGGTGGGCGCTTCGCAGAATTGCATTGCCTCCTCAGAGTATTTGTACTCTTACAAGGGCATAGCAGCCTCCCCAGCACCTCATTTTGAGCTTGATGCAGAGTTTGCTATGCAACAAAATTTAGCTGCTTGTATTGAAAACGGTCTTTTGCATTCTGCCCATGATGTATCGGACGGAGGTTTGTTTATTGCCTTGGCAGAATCTGCTATGGCTGGCTCGGTTGGTTTTAAAGTGAGCAAACAACGTGCTGATATTCGGCATGACGCTTTTTTGTTTGGCGAAGCACAGAGCCGTGTATTGGTGTCGGTTAGCCCTGCTCAAAAAGCCAATTTTGAATCATTTATGGCACAAAAGCAGCAAGCAACAGAGTTCCTTGGCGAGGTTACTGCCACCACGCACTGGATTTATGAGGAAGAGATACTCTGTAACTTAGAATCCGCTCAAGTATTGTACTATGGCGCACTGCCAGCCTTATTGAATGTTTAATGTTTCAAGGATGATAAATTTTTTGGGGGGTGCTCAATGAGGATACTTGCTTTCATACTGGCCATCAACTTTTGGATAACTAGTTGTTCGTTGAATTATGCTGCTGGCGAGCTTGTTAAGTTGTATAGGCTAGTGGCGCATTGGCAGCATCACCAAAAAAATGATTCTGAGCTTCGCTTTTGGGCTTCGCTTCGGTGCTACGCACTAAACCCGCCGCCTCTCTAACGCAAATACAGGCCAATAGACGTACTCAATAACAAAAAAAAGAGATAAAGCGGCAAACCAGCTTGATGCCTAAAAATTGCTTTTGTCCTATTTTGCCTCAGCCATAGGATAGCCGTATGATAGCCGTATCATAGCCGTATGATAGCCGTAGTTGGCCGTACTTTAAAAGTAAAGCCTCTATCTTAGAAAAGTACAATTATTCGCTTTCCAAAACTTACATCTCTCAGAGAGGTTAATTAAGAGCTTGTTTTCAGCCTATTTTGTCAAATAACTGGCAAAATCTCAAGGCTTCTTACGGTCAGCCATGCCTCGCATCAGACAAAAGCGAATGGCTCAAATCTCAGAGGGTGAATCAAAGAAAAAGCCATTCGCTGGTTTAGATGACCACGTCAATAAAGCGGAAGCGCTGTCGGAGAAGATTTACTTTTAATATAACCAAAATTTTATCAAAGTCATTTAAGATTTTTAGGCTTAATTTTTGCTAATTAAATATAAAAATATTAGTTTTGTGCGCTGAAGTTATACTTCCTAAAATTAAAAGTGCCTTAGGATAGTGTTTTATTACCTTTTACTAGCCCTCCGGGCGGCAGCTACGAAAATTTCTTTTCGCACACCCTTTCACTATCTTGTATGTGAATAAGCAGTTGCCCAATCCATCAATCCGTTTCATACCCCTCCAAAGTGTTCCGTTCATTTTATTGTTTCAATTTCTATGTATAACAAAGAAGACCTCGAAATGCGTTTGCTTTCCGAGCTTAGAAAGATTGCCTCTGACCTCCGTGTCAAGAACCCGCTTAAATATTCAAAACAAGAACTACTGTATAAAATTTTAGATGCGCAAGCCTCCATGCCAGATGACGAGGCAGAGGTTATTACCGAAGAAGACTCTCACGCATCAGATAAATCGCTGAAGTCTGGCACGCCGCTTGTAAACGAGAATCCGCACTCTGAAGTTAAACAAGCACACGCCGAGCTATTTGCCACCCCTCTGCACAAAAAGATACCACCACGCGATGCAGAAGCCTATAAAAAATTAGAACAGCCCAGCGGAGATAGCAACAACGAAGACAGCAATGACAAGCCCCGTGTTTTACGCCGCCAGGACTTCAAAGAGCGCGAAAGGCAAAAAGCGCTCAAGCGTAAATTAGAAATGATAGAGGCCAAAGAGCGTGAGCGCCTCAAAAGTGCGCAAGAGTTGCCAGAAGGTTCTCAAGAAACGGACTCAAAACTGCCCAAAAGCAGCATAGACTTGGAAAATGCGCTCAGCAGCGTACCCCCACCTATGGAGTATAAAGGCCCTATGTATTCTGGCCACAAAGACAAGCGCGACCTCAGTAAAGATACCGCCAAAGAATTCAACGGTGATATTCCACCTCGTAACAAAGAGGTATTTGCTCAGCAACATGGCGGCGGCTCGCAGGCCGAACATCAACGCAAAGAATACAAAGAGAACCGTGAGCTTCGAGACCAACGCGAACCCCAGCCTAAACCCTTCGCGCTGAAAGAATTTGAGGGTTTTATTGAATGTGAAGGTGTTTTAGAGATTATGCAAGACGGTTATGGCTTCTTGCGCTCCTCGGACTACAACTATTTGGCCAGCCCAGACGACATTTACGTGTCGCCGTCCCAAATCAAGCTATTTGGCTTAAAAGTAGGCGATACCGTCAAAGGGCACGTGCGCCCTCCCAAGGAAGGTGAAAAATATTTTGCGCTTCTGCGTGTTGAGCTTGTCAATGGCAAAACAACCGAGCAAATTCGCGACCGTGTACCGTTTGAGTTTTTGACTCCACTCTTCCCACAAGAACGCCTGAACCTAGGAACCAAAAGCGGTGTTTATTCTACAAGAGTTCTTGACCTTTTTGCGCCAATCGGCAAAGGGCAGCGCGGTTTGATTGTAGCACAACCTAAAACAGGCAAAACGGTGCTTCTTAAAGAAATCGCAAATGCGATTGCGGCCAATCACCCTGAATGCTATCTTATTGTTTTGCTAATTGATGAACGCCCCGAAGAAGTTACGGACATGGAGCGCAGCGTTAGAGCCGAGGTCATTTCCTCTACCTTTGATGAACAGGCCGAACGCCACGTCAAAGTAGCCAGTATGGTTCTGGAAAAGGCCAAACGCATGGTGGAGTGTGGCCATGATGTGGTTATCCTCCTAGACTCCATTACCCGCTTGGCGCGTGCGTATAACACAACTGCTCCGTCATCGGGTAAAATCCTCTCTGGTGGTGTGGATTCCAACGCTTTGCATAAACCCAAACGCTTTTTTGGTGCCGCACGTAATCTTGAAAATGGTGGCTCGCTTACTATTATCGCAACAGCTCTCATTGAAACCGGCTCTAAAATGGACGAGGTTATCTTTGAAGAATTTAAAGGCACTGGGAACATGGAGCTACAACTAGACCGTAAGTTGGCCAATAAACGCGTTTATCCTGCTATTGACATCACGTCGTCGGGCACACGCCGCGAAGACCTGCTCCTAGACCGCGAAACTATGCAACGCGTATGGATTTTGCGCCGTATGATGGCAGATATGAACTCACTAGAGGCTATGGAGTACCTCATCAAAAACATGGACGGTACACGCTCAAACGACGAGTTTCTCGCATCAATGGCCAATTAAAACTTTGTCATCATTGAGGGGTGAGTTAGCGCTTGCCCCCAAATGATGGCTATTTTAGTCTGCAAGATAAAAGGAAAGACGGCTTTTCTGGGTGTGTTTTTAACAATCATTCTCGCTCAGAAAGTCTCGCCCTCTAGCATTTGAGCCATTCACTCTCGTCTGACGCGAAACATGGTAACCTTGATATTTTGCCAGTTTTTTTGGCAAAATAGGCTAAAAACTTAGGCATAATCTGATATTCATGCAAAGCGTATCGTTCGAATCGCTTTTTCTTTCTAGAGTAACTCACTGTTATTTTCTTGTGATTGCACATAGCCCCTAAGTGCTAGGCGTGCGCTAGTAGCATGAGGATAAATTTCATGGATTGGATTCTTCTTTTTGATATAAAGACCAAGTATTCGGAACTTAGCTTTGCCACCTAAGGTTTCTTTTATGCGTCTTAGCCTCAATTCACAGTTGCCTCTTTTGAAAATAAATATAAAAAAGCTACTTTTGTGCCGTGTAACCAGCAACTAGGCAGCTTAGGCCGTTTTAAGATTTCTTGTCATTTTGTATAATTCTTTGGTCATGTTTGGCAAAAAAAAATGCTTACGGAGTTTTAAAAAATCAGTTTGGTTTCTTTCTTTGGTGCTTTTGGGGCTAGGCTTACAGCAAGTTCAGGCTCAGCAGTCTGCTTTTGAAGATGCCAAAAAGCTTTTGGATAAACAGAAATACCGCGAGGCAAAAGAGGACTTTGCAAGACTCCTCAATACAGGTCGTAACCATGACTACATGGAATATGCCTATTACTTTGCGGCTTTGAGTGCTTACAAGGCAGGCGACCACTACGAAGCGAGAGAATGGCTTGAAATTTTGATTCAGGACTTTTCGGAGTGGCCGCAGAAAGACGAGGCGCTTTATTTACTTGGCTTGCTGCAAATGGACGATGGCCAAACCGAATCAGGTTTGCAGACTTTCAAGCGCATTCTTAAACCAGCCATTAAAGAGGACGCACACGCCGTTAAACGCTTGTTTTTACAAGAGCTAGCGCTCAGCAAACTCAAAATGCTTTACGTGGGGTTTGACCAAGACAAAGCACTAGGCGAAACCCTTGCGGACAAACTGTATTCTAATGACAATTTGAGTGAAGCAGATAAAAAACTTCTTGGCGACTTAAAGTTTCGGTTTGTATATACACCCCAAAAAATCCAAGCAGGAACACTTACTACCGACGATGCAATGCTTACAACTGCTGTTATGAAAAAGTCTTACACAGTTGCTTTTATGATGCCTTTTTTGCTTTCTGAGCTTAATCCGTCTATTGCTATTCGTAAAAATCAGTTTGTTTATGACTTGTATGAGGGCATGAAGCTAGGCGTAGAAAAGCTGGCTACCGAAGGCATCACGATTAACTTGGTGGCTTTTGACACTGAAAAAAGCACAGACCGCGTCCGAAAAATTCTGGCAGATACCAAGCTCCGCGAATTGGATTTGATTGTAGGCCCAGCATACCAAAGCGAAGCACCGCCCATTGTTGCTTTTGCTAAGCAGAATAACATTCAGATGGTGAACCCGTTTTCTAAAAGTGTGGACTTACTCACCAACAACACACAGCAGTATTTAATGAGTCCGTCTTTTTATACACAAGGTATAAAAGTTTCCGATTATATGCTAGATGTAGTCAAAAAGCCCAATGTTTACATTCTTTATGGCTCTTCTAAAGCTGACTCCTCCCTCGCCCATGCCTATAAACAGAACGTTGAACAAAGAGGGGGAAGCGTATCCGTATTCAAGAGAATAAATAGTTCTGGCCAAAGCTACACACAGGCTCAGAATGCTCTGGCAGACCTCAAACCAGACCCTAAAAAAACACTCAAGCCTAGTGAATTTACACCTCAGAATATGGGACTTTCACCCTCGTCTAACCCTAACTTACACATCGCTGTTTTTACCGACGACCCTGCCCTTTCCGTCAGCATTATGAGTGCCTTGCAAACCAAGCGCGTCAATTTACCTTTGGTTATAACGGACGATTGGCTATTTATGGAACAAATGGACTTGAACCAAGTAGAAAACCGCGATACCTATATTATTAGTTCACAATATGTTGATAGCCAGAAAGAGTCCGTTTGTAACTTTAACAAAGACTATACGCTCCGCACGAACATAATCCCCTCTTTGTTTTCGCACTTGGGTTACGAAACCATGCTGTTTTTTGGGCGCAGTCTCTTCAGGTACGGCCGTAACTTCCCCGCTTCTTTTAAGACCAATGGCCTTTTGGAGGGTACTATGTTAGAAAAGATAGATTTTTCGGCAGGACGAGACAATCAATTTGTCCCTATTATGAAATTTGTAGAAGGTAAGTTAATTGTTATCAATAAACGCTAGACAAATCATGCGCATCATTGCTGCTTCTGTTTCCCATATTGATTGGATACGTTCTATTGCGCAACGCACATGGCCTCATACTTTTGGGCAGATTCTCTCGCCAGAGCAAATTGTTTATATGCTAGACCTTATGTATAGCCACGATGCGCTTACATTGCAGATAGTTCAAAAAAAGCATCAATTTGTACTTCTTGAGCATGAAGCCGTGTTTCATGGATATGCCTCATACGAGCTAAATCATGGGCAGCAGGGCTACACCAAGATACATAAGATATACGTTCTACCTGTTGCGCAAGGCAAAAAATATGGCCTAACACTCATGCAGCATATAGAGAAGATAGCCAGGGTTCAGCATCAGAAATACCTTGTTCTGAACGTCAATCGCTATAATGCTGCCGTTAATTTTTATAAACAATATGGTTTTCGTATTATGGGAGAAGAGAACATTGACATAGGACATGGCTATTTGATGGAGGACTATATCATGCAAAAGGACATCTAAAAGCAGTAGTTTATTAAAACCGTCCTTTCCGCAGAGTTGCGGTGTTTTTGAACGAAATCAAGCTCTTAAATTAACCTTTCTTGAGTCGTCAAAAAGCCCTTTTTGAGTTTTTTTAGTTCTAATTGCCCTCTTTTAAGAAACGTCTAAATAGCCGTCCCTTAAAAAGTCTGCCAAGAACAAGCACATCAGTTGATTTATATGATTTATCTGCTTTGGGAACACCCTCATGATTTTGGGTAGCTTTTTCTTTCTACTTTTTGCCTTGATGCAGAACTGAAGCACGAGCTGAAAGTTCCGACCGTAGGGCATAGCAAAAAAATCAAGCCACGCAAAAGGCCAATTTAGACGAAAAAACAACCTTTTTTCATCTAAACCAGCGAATGATTTTTTCTTTGATACACTCTGATACCAAACATGATTGCACAGAAAGTCTCACTCTCTGACATTTGAGCCATTCGCTTTTGTCTGATGCGAGGCATGGCAGCCCGCGAGTAGTCCTTACAATTTTGCCAGTTATTTGACAAAATAGGCTAAGAACTAAGAGATTTTAAAGATGAAATGTTTGTTTAATTTACTGACAATAAATATCTTATATGTTTTTTAAGGGAAGACTAAATAATGTCTTATTCAGCTGCCCAGCTTCAAGACAATTATTGCGCTGCGCTTGAGTACAGAACTTGGCGGAATGGACTGTGAAATAACGCGCCCTGTACCTTCGCAACGAACTTTTAGACCCGCGTTTTCTAGCAAATAAATGGCATCGCGTAGGCGCATACCGCGTACATCTGGTACTTTTCCTGGAAGACTTGGTCTATCGTCCAGTATGACCGTGTCGCCCTTTGGAGCTGTTCTTACCCACTCCGTGAAACTATAACTGCGGTCGTTTAGCCCTAAGCCTAGCGTATTGCAAATATTAACAATATCTGATTTATAGCCAGCACGAATAGTGGGCAAACCAACCGAATTGAGCGGCCTCATGGAAGCCAAATCTGTATAAATAGAGCTTGCATAAACTACCTCTGCTATTTTTTTAAAAACAGGCGCTGCTACTTCTGCCGCAAACAAGCGATTGGCTTGTGCATTATCAGGGCTGGCGTTAGGGTTCTTGGGCGCATCAATAACCACAATGCAACTGAACTTGGGCTTGTCGGCAGGAAAATAGCCAACAAAAGAGGTGTAATGCTCTTCTGTGTAAATGCGGTTCTTCACTTTTTCGGCCGTGCCTGTTTTGCCAGCTATTTTGAAGTGTGTGGACTTAATGTTTTGCGCTGTGCCACGTTGCACCACACCTTCAAGCATTTTTTGAAGAATGGATATTGTTCTGGACGAGCATATCTGAGGAATCAGAACACGAGGCTCATACTCTTCGGATACCTTATTGGCATAAAAAGTTCGCTTAACAATAAAAGGTTGCATCATTTTCCCTCCGTTCGCAATCGCATTATAAAAGGCCAAAGTATGCAGTGGCGCAAGTTTTAGCTCATAACCAATAGACATCCAAGGCAAGGTACTGCCACTCCAGCCGCCCGCAGAAGGGTTTTTAACATAAGGCGCTGCCTCACCAGCCATCTGAAACCCTAAAGGTTTGGTAAGACCAAATTTTTCAAGCCATTGATAATAACGCAGCGGATTTTTACGAAAATACTTATACGTAAGCAAAGACATTCCTATATTCGATGATTTTTCAAACACTTCTTGCACCGAGAGCTTGCCGTAGGGCATTACGTCGGTCATAACGGCATCATCATAAAATTTATGCTTTCCTGTTTGGAAGGTTTGCACGGTGTCTTGTATGGTTACGGTTGGCACTTCTTCCAAAATAGCAGCCATAGACATGAGCTTAAAAGTGGAACCAGGCTCTGCAAGCCCACTTTCGCCAACCGCGTAGTTATTGACTTCGCCATAACTGTCCCCTTCTTGGCCTAAATTAACAATGGCTTTTATTTCGCCAGTTTGCACTTCCATAACAATGACACAACCAGAGCTGGCCTGATATTTCTGCAAAGCAGACTTCAAAATGCGGTGTACGGTATCCTGTAAGTTCAGGTCTAGAGTGGTTTCAATATCTAAGCCATCAATGGGCTTAATTTGGAGGTCTTCGTTGATGGGTAGCCATAAATTAGGGCCTATTTTCTGATGCAATGCCTTGCCGCCAGTCCCTGAAAGTTGCTTGTCAAAGCTGATTTCTAGCCCCCTGCCATATCGGCGGTTTTGCTCTTCGGCAGGGATAAAACCTATTGTCCGTCGCGCCAATTCAGGATAAGGATTAAAGCGCTTATCGGTTTTTTCTAGAATCAAGCCACTTTCTTTGAGGCCAGTGTTAAATACAGGAAAATTTTTTAATTGCTTGAGCTGTTGATAGGTCAGTAAGTTCTTACTGAGTAGTTTATATTTGCGATTGGCGCTTCGGGCTTCGCGCAACTCTTTTGCCCACACCGCACGGTCTTTTTCAGGAAAAAGGCGCGCCAGGTTGGCCGAAAGGGAATCCAAATTCCGAAAAAACACGGCTGAGTCCGCTACGGTGGGGTCTATCGCTACGCGGTAGTAGGGCAGAGAAGTAGCGAGTAGGTCGCCGTTGGCAGCATAAATATTTCCGCGCATGGCTTTGAGAGTTTGCTCGCGTTGCGTTACGGCCAAACCGCGCCATTTGTCCCCTTCTATGATTTGTACGTAAAAAATTCGGAAAGCAGCAGCCAGGCCAAAGAGTACTACTGCCGCAAAAGCGACCCTAACACGCAACAAAATAAGCCTTTGTATATGGGCGGAGCGCTCATTAGGTGCGTCTGCTTGGTCTTGATTAAAATTTTGGTTAGCCGTACTCATTCAGATTCTAAACGTCGGGAAAACTAGTACGCAAATAAAATACATTTTTTTAACCATTTAGTTCTTTTCAAAGAAAAAATCATGTATTTGTTCATAAGACTTCGGTTTTGGAATTTTACAGGCTAATAGTCAATCATAAAGCAAAAGCACTTTGGTCGTCTGGCGCGGTATTCCCTTAAAAACATTCAGTCGGCATCTGTTCTTTTAAGCAAAAGAACAAACAGAAATTGTATTGGTCTATTTTTGATATTGAAAAAAAAAAGTACGGATACAGAATAAATTTTAATTTTTTTTTGGCTTTTCCTTGCATTTATTAAAAGTGTGCGTACTTTTAAACCAAAAATTTGGTACATGATGGCCAAAATGTGTGCCTCAAAGGTCACAAACATATTCATTATTCTGTAACATTCTCTTAACCTGATTCTTAGAAAGATGCTTAATTCTTTGAGTGGCTCAGCCCTAACTTACTACAACGAATTCATGGAGCAAGTTCGCCGTAAGAACCCGAACGAACCCGAATTTTTGCAAGCAGTAGAAGAAGTGGCGCAGACTGTTATTCCTTTTATCATTGAAAACCCTCATTACAAAAAGGCAAAGATACTTGAACGCATAGCTGAAGCCGAGCGTATCATTTCTTTCAGAGTGCCGTGGATTGATGACAAAGGCGAATTCCAAGTAAACAGAGGCTATCGTATTCAAATGAACAGCGCCATTGGCCCCTACAAAGGAGGTTTGCGCTTTCACCCCTCGGTTACGCAAAGTGTTCTAAAGTTTTTGGCTTTTGAGCAAGTGTTTAAAAACAGCCTTACTACATTACCGATGGGTGGCGGTAAAGGAGGCTCGGACTTTGACCCTAAGGGTAAGTCGGACAACGAAGTGATGCGCTTTTGTCAGAGTTTTATGAGCGAGCTCTTCCGCCACGTCCATGCCGATAACGACGTGCCAGCGGGTGATATTGGCGTAGGTGCTCGCGAAGTTGGCTTTATGTTTGGGCAATACAAGCGCCTCAAAAACGAGTTTACAGGTGTGCTTACAGGTAAGGGTTTGGACTTTGGCGGTAGCCTCATTCGTCCTGAAGCCACCGGTTATGGCAATGTTTATTTTTCGGTAGAAGCACTCAAAGCCCATAAGATGGACATAAAGGGTAAAGTCTGCGTAGTATCTGGCTCGGGCAATGTGGCACAATACACCGTAGAAAAACTGATTGAGCTGGGCGCAAAACCTGTAACTCTTTCAGACTCTGGTGGGTTTATCCACGACCCAGACGGCTTTGATACGGACAAACTGGCATTCATAATGGATTTGAAAAACGTGAAGCGTGGTCGTATCAGCGAATATGTTAAGAAATACAAAAAAGCGAAATATACCGAAGGTAAAACTCCTTGGGGCGTAAAATGCGATTTGGCCTATCCGTCTGCTACTCAAAACGAGCTAGATGGCGATGATGCAAAAGTACTTCTTAAAAATGGCTGCAAAGGTGTTTTTGAAGGAGCTAATATGCCTAGTACGCCAGAAGCCATTGAGGCGTTTATTAAAGCAAAAATTATTTTTGCGCCAGGCAAAGCCTCCAATGCGGGTGGTGTGGCTACTTCTGGCCTAGAAATGTCGCAAAACTCGCTCCGTCTTTCGTGGAGTAGAGAAGAAGTTGACCAACGCTTACAGGGTATCATGCGCAGTATTCATGCTTCGTGTGTGAAGTATGGCACCGAGAAAGGTTTTGTAAACTACGTTCGTGGTGCCAATATTGCCGGGTTTGTCAAAGTAGCCAATGCTATGATGGCGCAGGGTCTGGTATAGTTCTAAGCTCCAAATTTGTGTTGAGCAGCCTCTTTTCGTTTAAAATGCGGGGTGAGGCTGCTTTTTTTGGTTTTACCTTTGGTTTGTTTTTATATATTTCATAATTCCAGCACCTAACCATGAAAATATACCATAGCATTGCCGAAATGCGTCAGTTCATCAAAACTCAACAGGGTAAAACTCTAGGTTTTGTGCCTACTATGGGGGCTTTGCACAAGGGGCATATTGCACTTGTGGAGCGAGCCAAAACCGAAAATGACCTAGCCCTATGCAGCATTTTTGTTAATCCGATACAGTTCAATAAAACAGAAGATTTACTCAAATATCCGCGCACAGAAGAAGCAGACGCTGCTCTGCTACGCACTGTGGACTGCGATGTTCTCTTTATGCCATCTGCCGATGCGTTTTACCCAAAGAAAGTGGAAATGCGTATGGATTTTGGTCATTTAGAGACGCTCATGGAGGGTGCTTTTAGACCAGGTCATTTCAGCGGTGTGGGCATAGTTTTAAGTAAATTTTTTAATATACTGCAACCGAAACGTGCCTATTTTGGCCAAAAAGATTTGCAGCAATGCGCTGTGGTACAAAAACTAGTAGAGGAGTTAAGCTATGATTTAGAACTGGTTATATGCCCAACCCAACGCGAAGGCAGCGGCTTGGCCATGTCCTCTCGTAATAAGCGCCTAACGCCCAATCAACTTCAAGAGGCAAGCAGGCTTTATAAAGCCTTGAAACAACTCGCTGAAGCCTTTTTGAAAGGACGTAATTTAGATACTGAGAAAGCTATAGTTATCGCTGATTTACAGAGGAATACTGTTTTTAATGTAGAATACATTGAGTTTGTAGACAGAATAAGTCTTGTACCGGCATCTCCCACACACACACCTACACAAACCGCCATTTGTCTTGCTGCAAGTATTGGTGGTGTGCGTCTGATAGACAATATCATAGTTGCGGAAGCCTAGTCATGACAGAGCACAAAAGGCACAGTGAATGGGGGCCAAGCACCAAACGGCGATAGTTCTGATACTAAACATTTTCGTAATGCCTCAAATGAAGATGTTTAATAGTCCTATTTTTGTAGCAAAATCTTTATCTGTGAAGAAAGCATCGCTATTCCAACAGGTTCAAAATAGCTAAAAAGTAATTGACAAATGCAGACTACTTTTTGCCTTGATGCAGAACTGAAGCGCGCGCTGAAAGTTCCGACCGTAGGGCATAGCAAAAAAATCAAGCCTCGCAAAAGGCCAATTTAGATGAAAAAATAACCTTTTCCATCTAAACCAGCGAATGGCTTTTTCTTTGATTGGGTGCTTTTACAAAACATAATTGCACAGAAAATCTCACCCTCTGACCTTTGAGCCAGCAGTTTTCTGCTTGTGAACAAAAAATAGCGCTTCGTAAATTATATCTGCAACCCACTCATCATGCTGTTATATTTGCATTGGTTATTCTATATCAATCCATAAAAAAAATCTTTTCTTATGAAAACCTCTCTTTTAGTCCTTGCTTTGGCTTTTCTGAGTACTAGCCTTTTGGCGCAAGGCCGCACTATCAAAGACTTTTATACACAATTTAAGCAAAATACGCCTAGGATTCTTGCAGACCATAAGCCCAGCGATATGCAGCGATGGAGCAGTGGTGGTAGCAATGAAGAACTGCTAGACTTAAAAAATGGCTATGCTAAATTTGCCGTTTTGGACAAAGAGTCTGGCCAGCCGGATATGGAGTGCGCTTCTTTTGAGATGGCAGTATGGAAAGCCGCTGATGCCAGCTTAGTTATTGGAGTTTTTCCTACCTACTGTGGGGGCGAAGGCTGCGGCGGCCAACTTAATAATTTACGCTTTTTTGATACAAAATGGAATGATGTAACAAGCCGCGTTTTAGATAAAAATACTGTTTTGGGTGTAGCTAAGAACAGCAAATTCAGCAATGGTTATAAGCCCGATGCAGGCTTTTTTAATAGCGAAATGGAATGCCAAGTAACTATTCCGAGAATAGGCACTAACCTGACCATCACGCCGCGCATGGCTGGTATGGAAGGCACACCTATCGTTCTGAAATTTGATAAAACATTAGGAAAATTTATTTTCTAAAATTTTGTCTGTTTGCAATAAGAGCCAGGAAAGAGCAATGGAATGGGCTACAAGGCTCTAATTCATGTTACATTTCTTGGTTTTTATTGCAAGTGTATCAAGGACAAATATGCCCCAGATACGTCCAATAAAAACCCATTCCAATTGCAGCTTTTGGAAACGGGTTATTAAATTTTACAAATTGTTTGCTTGCTAAAATAATACAACTTAACTTTGCGGCTCTTTATAAAAGATTCATTATTAGGACTCTAAACATAATTTTTGAAATGAATAATTCAGAAGGCAACATCTTGTCTTTCATCGCGGGCGTGGCTATTGGTGCGCTTATAGGTGTTTTGGTTGCGCCAGACAAAGGCGAAAACACACGTGGCAGAATTGCTAAAAAGTCTAACGAACTCGTTTCGGATTTGGAAGACCGTATTGATGCCGCTAAGTCTGAACTAGATAAATTTGCGACCACTCTCCGTCGTCGTAAGAATGAAGTTGCTGCCACTGACAACAACGAGTCTGGCGAGGCTTAGGCCCCAAGACTCATTTTTTGTTAGTTCATACAAAAAAGAGAGGTACTTTGAGTAGTGCCTCTCTTTTCTTGTTTAGTAAAATTGCGTTCGGAGCAGCAGAGCAATGCTTTTTACTCCTGAATCAGCAAATCGAGTGTACGTCTTTCAAGGCTAGCCGCCAAGATTTCTACTTCTACGGCATCTCCTAGATTGTAAATATGCCCACTTTTGTTGCCCACTACCTGCAAACGCGCTTGGTCAAAACTGTAATAGTCGTGCTTTAAATCCGTTAGACGGCACATTCCCTCACAAAGCGTGTCTTTAATTTCTACATAAATGCCGCGGTCTGTAAGCCCCGTGATAATCCCTTTAAAGGTTTCGCCAATGTGTTTCTGCATAAGCTCTACCTGCTTATACTTGATGGAAGCGCGTTCTGCATCGGAGGCGCGTTTTTCCATTTCGGAAGTGTGTTTACATTGTGCTTCTAGTTGTTTGAGCGGCTGCAAGGGCTGGTTGTGCATATAAGCCCAAATCAATCGGTGCGCCATCATGTCCGGATAGCGGCGAATTGGCGACGTAAAGTGGGAATAATGCGAGAAGGCAAGCCCAAAGTGCCCTATGGTCTCAGGCGAATACTTGGCCTTGGCCATAGAGCGAATAGCGAGTTGCTGCAAGATATTTTGCTCAGGCTTACCCTCACACGCTTGCACTAACTCATTAAGACGCTCCGCCAAATTGGGCATATCGGCACTAAAGCGGAATTTATAACCAAATTTTTGTGCATAAATGCCCAAACTGTTCAGCTTATCGTTGTCGGGCAGGTCATGAATCCTATAAACCATGGGATTCTTATCCTTGCCTTCATTGTAATTATAGACGTATTCTGCCACACCTTTATTGGCCAAAAGCATGAACTCCTCAATGAGCTTGTGTGCATCTTTGCGCACTTTAGGCACTACCTTGATGGGCGTTCCATCTTTCTCTAAAAGAAACTTGACTTCTATGGTTTCGAAGCCAATAGCACCTGCTTTAAAACGTTTTTTGGTAAGCAAATGCGCCAAATCATTGAGCAAATTAATTTCTTTGGCCAAATCACCCTTCTGGGATTCAATGCGCTCTTGGGCTTCTTCATAGCTAAAACGTCGCTGCGAATGAATCACGGTGCGGCCTATCCAAGTGTGTAAAATTTCGGCCTGTTTGTTCATTTCAAAGACCACCGAAAAAGTGAGCTTATCTTCGTTTGGGCGCAAGGAACAGAGCTTGTTAGAAAGTTTTTCGGGCAGCATCGGCACAACCCTGTCCACCAAATAGACTGAAGTGGCGCGTTTGTAGGCTTCGGTGTCCAAATGCGTTTCTTCTTGCACGTAGTGTGTTACGTCCGCAATGTGTATGCCTATTTCGTAGTTGCCATTTTCTAACTGTTTGATAGAGAGCGCATCGTCAAAGTCTTTGGCATCAACGGGGTCAATCGTGAAGGTGAGTGTTTTCCGAAAATCTCGTCTTTTGCTGATTTCTTCCTCCGGAATCTCCTCTGAAATATGCTCTGACTGACTCAAAACTTTTTGAGGGAACTCGGTGCTGAGGCCAAATTCATAGATAATGCTGTGCATTTCGGCATCATGCTCGCCACTTTTGCCAAGAATTTTAACGATATCGCCGAGCGGATTTTTTTCGTCATCGTCCCACGAGAGAATTTCCACCAAAACTTTGTCGCCATGCTGGGCTTTATGCAAATTTTGGGTAGGAATAAAAATGTCTTGGTGCATTTTTCTGAAGTCTACTATCACAAAGCCTATTTCGCCAACGCGCTCCAGCTTACCGACAAAGGCAGTTTTGGCTCTGCTCAAAATTTCTAACACACGGCCTTCGTGCTTGCCTCGCTCACGGCGGCGCATGATTTCTACACGAACCGTGTCGCCGTCTAGGGCGTGCATCAAGTTACGCTGGAACACAAATAAGTCCTCTTCTAAGCCTTCACATACAACGTAGGCGTGGTCGCGACTGACCATATCCACACGGCCTTCGTAAGATTTACTGTGGTGTTGTTTTTTGGTGGTGTAGCGGTCTTCGTCTGGTTTCTTGATAAGGTCTTGTTCGGCCATGCGCTCCAGAATAATTCTGAAATCATTGACGTTGGACACTCTGATACCACCTATATTTTTAAAAATTTGCCGAGAGGAAAAGGCGCTAGAAAAATTGTCATCTAAAAATCCTAAGATACTGGCTACTATGCGTTTAAGGCTGTCTTTGTTGGGCTGTTTACGGCTAGGCTTTTGCTTTTTATGCGTCATTGGGGGGGGGAAAGAATTTTACTACAAAATATTTGCTCAAATATACGCAAAAAGCACAATCAAAGTTTGACCATGAGCCATTTATTTAGTTGTCCCTTAAAAAGTACATTCAATAGAGGCAAGCTAAATTTAAGGAGAATGGTTCACCAATTTCGGGAACATATTGACGACCTTTGATAGACTTCTCTTCTCTACTTTTTGCTTTGATGCAGAACTGAAGCATGAGCTGAAAGTTCCGACCGTAGGGCATAGCAAAAAAATTAAGCCTCGCAAAAGGCCAATCTAGATGAAAAAGCACCTTTTTTCATCTAAAACAGCGAATGGCTTTTTCTCTGATTCATTCTCTCACAAAACATGATTGCACAGAAAATCTCACCCTCTGACCTTTGAGGCATTCGCTTTTGTCTGCTGGATTATTATCAAACCCATAATAAGGCGACTGTTGCGCAAACTTCTCGCCCAGCGGGTCTATGCTTGTTGTCTGAACCCTGATTTTTAGGATTAAAGGATTACCATGATTCTTAAAATCCTACGAATCTTAATCCAGACTATTTTTATCAAAGAACGTTTGCAGCGTAAAGTTATAAAAAGTTTTTCGTACTTGGTTAAGGATACAGAAGAAATATTTTACTTTTTTTCGTTCAGTTTGCGCAAAAGCTCCTCTATGAGTTGCTTTTGTTCACTAAGCGCTTGGTCTTTTTCACTAAGCGCTTGGTCTTTTTCACTAAGCTCTTTGGTTTTATCTGCCAACTCTTTAAGTAGTTTTCTCTCTTTTTCTTCAAACATCGCATTTACAGTACGCCAGGCCTCTTGTTCATCTTCTATTAGCTTGCGCTCTTCGGGTTCTGTACCCACATAATGCAAAATATCCGTAATTTCTTTAACTTCTTCTAAGTCTGGTTTGTGGTGATACTTCTTTGTAATTTCTTTATTGTCTGTAAAATTACTTTGCTCAAAAACACTCAACAATTTATCCAAGCGGGTTTGATAACGGTCTGTGATACGCCGCGCCTGTACCACAAAACAATCATGTGTCAATTTTTCTATAAACTCGCTCTTTTGAGTGATGGTGGTTTTATTGATGAGGTCGGTGTATTGGCGCTCTACTCTGACGCAGGCCGTTTCAATATCGGGCAGTTTGAAGCCCAAAATGTAAATCGTGGTGATGGGTAGAACAACACTTTCGTCATTGATTTTGTCCTCCTTTTTGTACTGCTCGGCCAAATAATTCCTAAAACGCATCAAATCAATTTGATTTTTTGCTTTTTGAATTTCTATCAAAACTTTTTTAGATTCGCCTGTTTTTGTCTTAATGATAGCGATAAAATCCAGCCTTAGAACTGCAAGACCAGCCAACTCATCTGTGTAAGTAAACTCTTGTGGTTTAACTTCTATGCTTTCCACAAATGTATCCAGCATGGTCCCAATAAAAAACTTAGCCACACGCTCATTTTCCATGAGCCGCTTAAACACCACATCGTATAGCGGATTCGCAATAATCATAGCTCTTGTTCCTTTTCAAGGACAAAGATACGGCTTTTTTGAGCAGTTCGGTGCTAGAAACAAAGAAATATTTTGGTGTTTTTTTCATGCTCTTTTGGCTTGAACCAAAAGAACCAAAAGTTCAAGACTTTGCAGAAATGGACGCTAAAATTTGACTGAGAGGCAGAGCAAATTTAACTCACTTCGTTCAAACAGAAATTTGCTAAAATCTGCCCCTCACTCAAATTTCTTAACGCTATTTCTGCTAGGTCAAGGGGAATATTGAAAGTTGGGTAGAAAGTCATCAAAAAAGCTTTTATATTGATATGGTATTGGATGGCTATTCTTCAGCTTGATATTTTTGCATTTGTTCTCTTCGTACCATCTAAGCCAAACCTTTTTGTCATTTTGGAAAACGTCAGGTGTATAGCTTATAACATAGTGTCTCATCTTGTAAAATGATACAGGGGCATAATTCGATATAAAAATTAAGGTGCTTATGAAAGTTGAGTCGGGTGAACGACCATAGATATTTGCTCCAATATAATCAATTTTATCAAAAAACGTTTTTTTGAACTTTTTATTCTCGCGACACCGCGTGGATAATCCACTCATTTTTGACAATGAACAAGAAACTATGAATGGAAATATCATTGCGATAATTATTTTTTTCATTTGACTTTTGTTTTTGTTACTTTAATAGCGCCCGACGACAGAGACTCTATTGTTTGAATTGTTTTAGTTCCATCTCTTTCAGCGAAAGTATCGATACCATTCTGTGGGACGTTCTCTGACCTTATATTGCCATTAATTAAACATTCTGTCTTTATTCCCTGTCGGTGTGCTCTACTAGCAAGTTTACCATCACTACCCATTGGGTAAACTCCTTTTACACCACCTCCTTCAGCTTTCATTTGCTGCTCTTTTATTTCATGGCCCAATGCACCCGGGCTTGTTCCACCACCTGGCCCGGCTTCATCAAAAGCAGCAATATCTTTCATATCTATCTGATTAGTAACAATATTACCTACCTGAACATTAGGGTCGGAGGATACTGTTTCAATCTCAACGGTAGCTTTACTGTTTATAGCATCGTTCAATGCATTCACAAACGCATATTGTTTACTAGACATAGAAGGTGCGCCATCAAATTGTTCCATTCCTGTGCTTACTAAAGTGACTTTTCCTTTATCGTCTACATGAGCATCATAGAAACCGCCTGTACCCTTATTTACTTGGTCTTTGAATGCTTGAACGGCAGTACCTGTAACTATCAAATCAACTGGCTTCCGTCCACTCGGGTCGCTTTTTCTTGCTGGATTATTATCAAACCCACAATAAGGCGACTGCTGCGCAAATTTCTCTGCCAGCGGGTCAATGCTTGTCTGCCTGTTTGTAGGTCTAGATTTCTAGCGCCGTGGTCGTTCCAGAATAGCCCAAACTCATCTAGTTTTTCTTTGGCGTTGTATTGGAATTTTTGCTCGGCGCTGCTGCTGGTGCTCTGCTGGTCTTTTTCTTCTAGGCCTACCATGTTCTGCCCAAAGGGATAGTAGTGGTTTTGTCGATTCGTTTCGTTATGATACTTCGTAACTTATTTAACTATAACTTTTTTAAGTAAAATATCTCACCACTTTTTATAATCTTAAACTTTGAATTTGATTTAGTCAATTTAATTTTTTTAGCTTCAATAAGAAAAATAGCTCCTTTTATTGGCTTGTCTACTGATGGAAACCAGTCTTGGTGATAAACAATTCGATTATCTTTTACAAAAAAAACTCTGTCGCCAATATCTTCCCATTTATTGTAATCAAATTTCAAATCAGGCTGTATAGAATCTAAAGAATTTTCTATAGAATAATAATACATTGTATCCCATTCGAAACGCATTGCGGTTGAGAAGTCAATAATACAATCCGTTTTTCCTCCACATTTCCTCCAATTTTCTGCGACTATAGAATCAAAATCACTCTTCGGGGAGCAGTTAAGTAGCATATATTTTAGCAATAAAAGGATTATGTATTTTTTCACAGAGCTTAACGTTGTAATTTAGGGCCGTTATCTAATTTTTGCATTTCTGCCATTGCTTTCTTATCTGATTCTATTTGTTCAGCACTTGTACGATCATTTGCATTTAAATTTTTAAAAATTTCTGTGAGTTGATTATACTTTTTACTAGATAATTTCCCTCTAGACACATTCCAATTACCATCCTCGTTCTTAGTGGCAACAAAGAGTCCGTTTGTTTTAAACTCACTAAGAACTAAGTTTGCTAATTCATTCATATCGGCATCTTTATTAGATTCACCAATATTACGTCCAACTTCATTGTTAAGCAAATCTACGGTCTGGTCAGCTTCAGCTATATTTTCAAAACTTCTTTCATTCAGGTCAGTAAAAGGATTCGCTTCGTGCGCATTTCCTGCTTCCTTGGCCGTTACGCCGCCAAATTCTGCTGCAATTGTGGCCTGCCAAAGAGTATGTCTAAAGGCACCATTTTCACTCCCTTCGTCTTGCTGTCCTTTTTTTGACCCAAATAAAACCTCGCCGCGTGTTGCAAATCGCGTTGCATTTGTAGATATATTGCTTTCCCCTTTAGTTACGCCCAAGCCTATTCGTAAAGATGCAATAGGATGTCTTAATCCAAAACCAATATAACGTGTTGTTATGCTTGCTGCATAATATCCTGCGCCTGGCGGGTCTTGAGCACTCTTCCCCGTCGGGTCGCTTTTTCCTGCCGGATTATTATCAAACCCACAATAAGGCGACTGTTGCGCAAACTTTTCTGCCAGCGGGTCTATGCTCGTCCACCTGCCTGTTTGTAGGTCTAGGTTTCTAGCGCCGTGGTCGTTCCAGAAAAGCCCAAACTCACCTAGTTTTTCTTTGGCGTTGTATTGGAATTTTTGTTCGGCGCTGCTGCTGGTGCTCTGCTGGTCTTTTTCTTCTATACCTACCATGTTCTGCCCAAAGGGATAGTAGTGGTTTTCTTGCACCACACGCACACTCGGCGATTTATAAACACCCAAACTCACGGAATCAAAGAACGTTTTGTAAACAGAACCAGAACCCACCACACGAACGCGGAAAATACCAGAATCTGTTTGACAACGTAAAGTTATAAATAATTTCTCGTATTCCAGCAAAGATTTGGAAGAAATATTTTGGCGGGGTTATAAGTTATTAAACCAGTCTTTGAATCTTTTGCGAAGATGCCAGGGATACTGATTTATTATGCCAATGGCAATAAAACCTACAAAACTGAAGAACAATAAACTAGTAAACTCACGCCATAAAAACCTTTCTAAAGCATACGCATCATCCGAAGGATAAAAACAAGATGGGTCTTCAGGATTGTATTTAATGTTCAAAGAATCCCCTAGCTTATGCTTCGTCATTATCCAATTCCATGAGGTATGAAAAGACCTTTTATAGCTTTGATTAAACAAATCGTGCCTAAGAAACAAACCATCACTCTTTAGGTAGTAACAAGCACGATTAGATTCGGTTGCATTGCAATAACAAGGAAGTATACCATCATGAACTTCGTACATACACCATGACAAAAGTACACTTATGATTGCTGTCGTTTTTAGAAAAAGCCCCACACGTTTATTATCCATAATCATTTCATAAATTGATGTGTATGCCTAAGACCAACTTCTTGCTTTGGAAAACTTGCAACTTTGTACTCTAACCCCATACGGTCGGTAAGTGCTACTTTAAAGTCCCAGTCTGATTTATCATTGAATGAAAACTCTGCTTTGATAGGCCCCACAATAGCAGACTGAGAAAAAATCTTTGTGTTTTCAAAGAACTCAGTATCATTTTCTACTTTCTTCGATGAGATAACAAAGCCAACTTCGTGGTCGCGTGTACTCCCCGTTACATTTACTGATGCACCTGCTGTAAGCAAATTAACTTCTGTACTTGCTTTTCCTTCTACTTTCACAAACCCATCAGTAGGGGTATTACCCATAAACGCAACACTAATTGAACCCTTGAGAGCAACGCCTGGATTGCCTGCAATAGGACTATAATGTTGATTTTTATTTGAGTTTGCTGTTTTTAGTTTCTCTTCTTTCGCTTTTGTTGGCAATACTCTTGTCCCTTTTTTGGAGTCGTGAGAAACTGCATTATAGGAAATCTGACCATACACACCCGCACTCTTAAAGGGTGCTTTTACTTCGCCACTTGATGACCCTTGCATTTTATTGAAAACCTCTCTTGTTGTATTTGTCCATGCGGTTTTGAGTTTTGTCCACCAATCCTCACTACTCTTCCCCGTCGGGTCGCTTTTTCCTGCCGGATTATTATCAAACCCACAGTAAGGCGACTGCTGCGCAAACTTCTCTGCCAGCGGGTCTATGCTTGTCCACCTACCCGTTTGTAGGTCTAGGTTTCTAGCGCCGTGGTCGTTCCAGAATAGCCCAAACTCATCTAGTTTTTCTTTGGCGTTGTATTGGAATTTTTGCTCTTCGCTGCTGCTGGTGCTCTGTTGGTCTTTTTCTTCTATACCTACCATGTTCTGCCCAAAGGGATAGTAGTGGTTTTCTTGCACCACACGCACACTCGGCGATTTATAAACACTCAAACTCACGGAATCAAAGAAGGTCTTATAACCCACACCACTGCCTACAACCCTTAATTTAAACATAGCCGAATCCTCTTTGCACCGTAAAGTTATAAAAAGTTTCTCGTACTTGGTTAAGGATACAGGAGAAATATTTTGGCGGGGTGCTAGTTTTTGGTCTTGGTAGATTTCCAGGTAGGCGCTAAGGCTGTCGTTTTGGTTCTGTTCGGGTACTTGGGTGTTTTGTTCGGCTTTTTTCCTCTTACCCACCAAAAACGGCAAAAAACTAAACATATTGAGGTGTCTGCGGCGCTCTTCGCCCACGCGCTGGCTCGTTTGCAGGGGCGGCACGCTCAGTATCAGCCCTAACTTTTTGCTTTCTTCTTTCTGGACTATGGTCGGCTTTTGGGTCTGCTCTTTCTGCGCCGTTACGAAGGCCATAAAACTGAGACTGTCCCCCCTAAAAAGTTTCAGCTCGCGCTCTAATGCCCCTGTTACTAGCCCGCTATAAGCCCCACGCATCGCCATACCCTTGTGCCGCGCCTCAGCCACACCCCTAAAAAGCGTGTCCTCTTTGGCGGCGCTATCCTTCTCAAAACTCAGATGGTGCAGCTTGCCGCCGTCCTTGCTGGTGTAGGGCTGCCATATCAGGCGAGAGTTGCCGAGGTGGTCTAGGTACTCGTATTGCGGCACAAGCGGATAGCTCACACTGGCCTCGTCTGGCAGGGGTGGCACCAGCCTGCCCTCTGGCATACGCAAAAAAGAGAGCGTTCCGTTCTCATAAACAGCCTCGCCTACGTATTGCGTCAGGTCTGCGCCCGACTGCTTCCTGACCTTCGTGCCGTTTGCGAGGTAGGTGTTGTCTATCGTGTTCGTGTTGATGCTTACAGACTTAGTTTTTACCATTCTTCAAGTCGTCCAGCATACTCAGTATATCAGCGCTGAGTATAGAAGTATCTGCCGAAGAAATTGTTTCAGCTATTTTACCATGATATTTAATTAACTTTGAGCACCTTAAACAAACTAAGAGTGTGCGATGGAAAGAACGCCAATCATCTGTTTTTTGAAGCGACGAGCAGAACATGTTCAAATACTCTCCACTATCTTCTCTAGCCAAAAGCATTAGTAGTATCATATTCTTCTCAAGAAAGGATAAATCTGTATGAGATAATCGCATTAAGAGGGCTTGAGTCAATTCTAGTTCTTCCTGATAGTAAATATTGCTCTCAATGAAATAATCCATACAGGAAATACGAACTAGCAATGATTTATGATTTAGACAATAATCCGCATATATCTGAACAATGGTAGAATCTTCAATGCCTAGATACGAAGATAAGTCAATTAAGTCAGACAAGTAGAGAGGTGTTTTTACATTAACAACTGCCTTTCGAATAAAAGCAAGGTAATAGTCCCTAAATGAATCTTTGAAATCATAATCCTGAATAAAATCTGAGCGAACAGAAAAGCTTTTATGTTCAAATTGCGATTTTATGGACTCAAGAGATAACCTATTTCCGTTTGTCTTCATCTCTTTTTTGCTTATTTCTCTCACCAATTAACTTTTCTTGCGTTTTAATTTTCTCTAATAATTGTTTCTGTTCCTTATTCAATTTGCCCCCATTAACACTTTTTTCATCATTAACTTGCTGTTTTAGCTCATCTAATTCCTCTTTAGTGCGAGGTAAATCATCATATGGTTTTTCAGTACGCTTCTTTGAGTATAAAATTCCATTTCCGCTGACAAGATTTGTTACTGAAGTTATGGTAACAGCACCACCGTATAGCGTTCCTGCAAGTGCGGTAGCAGCGCCCACTGTTACTGTTACTGGTGTACCTGTTACAGCCAAAACAGCCCCACCACCTTCACTACCACCAGCGATGTTCATGCCAATTACCACAGAGGCAGCATCGCCAGCCATTAGACCCTGGTTGTAATCTTGTCTGGCCTCTATACCTCTGGAACGTATATCTCTTTTTTCGCCGCCGCGAAGATTAAAAAGATTAAACGTAAGATTATCTACAATGGCAGTCAGAAAGCCTCTTAGCCCATCAAAGATGTCTCTCCCATCAGGGTCATTAAACCTCACCGGATTATTCCCCAGCCCCGTGTATGGACTCATGGGCGCAAACTTCTCCCCCAGCGGGTCTATGCTTATCCATCTGCCCGTTTGTAGGTCTAGGTTTCTAGCGCCGTGCTAATTGTCTGAACCCTGATTTTCAGGATTAAAGGATTACCATGATTTTTTTATCCTACGAATCTTAAAATCCTATAAATCTTAATACAGACTGTTTTTATCAAAGAACGTTTGCAGCGTAAAGTTAAAAATAATTTTTCGTAGTTGGTTAAGGATACAGAAGAAATATTTTGGCGTGCTACTAGTTTTTGGTCTTGGTAGATTTCTAGGTAGGCGCTAAGGCTGTCGTTTTGGTTCTGTTCGGGTACTTGGGTGTTTTGTTCGGCTTTTTTCCTCTTACCCACCAAAAACGGCAAAAAACTAAACATATTGAGGTGTCTGCGGCGCTCTTCGCCCACGCGCTGGCTCGTTTGCAGGGGCGGCACGCTCAGTATCAGCCCTAACTTTTTGCTTTCTTCTTTCTGGACTATGGTCGGCTTTTGGGTCTGCTCTTTCTGCGCCGTTACGAAGGCCATAAAACTGAGACTGTCCCCCCTAAAAAGTTTCAGCTCGCGCTCTAATGCCCCTGTTACTAGCCCGCTATAAGCCCCACGCATCGCCATACCCTTGTGCCGCGCCTCAGCCACACCCCTAAAAAGCGTGTCCTCTTTGGCGGCGCTATCCTTCTCAAAACTCAGATGGTGCAGCTTGCCGCCGTCCTTGCTGGTGTAGGGCTGCCATATCAGGCGAGAGTTGCCGAGGTGGTCTAGGTACTCGTATTGCGGCACAAGCGGATAGCTCACACTGGCCTCGTCTGGCAGGGGTGGCACCAGCCTGCCCTCTGGCATACGCAAAAAAGAGAGCGTTCCGTTCTCATAAACAGCCTCGCCTACGTATTGCGTCAGGTCTGCGCCCGACTGCTTCCTGACCTTCGTGCCGTTTGCGAGGTAGGTGTTGTCTATCGTGTTCGTGTTGATGCTTACAGACTCTACCAGGTTCAGGTGGTTGTAGCTGATTGGATTGATGCGCTTGTTGCGGTCCCTGAGCTGGTTGCCGCGTGCGTCGTAGGTATAATCATTGGCAGGGCCAGTGTAGCGGTCTTTGAAGTCGTTGGCCAAGAAGCCCAGCCCGCTGCCCGTTATATCATCTATTTTTTCTAGTTCATTAGAAAAAACCTTGTAGGAGTATTCCAAATCATCTACCTTCCTATACTCATTGCCTGTGCTGCCGTCCACAAGGGCCAGGCCGTTGCGTTTCATAGTCAAGATGTTTCCGTTCACATCATAACTCAAATCGTAGAGGGAGTAGTTGCCGGGTGCATAGGTAGGCGCTCCTATGGCTGTGCGTCCTTGATTCCAGGGGCCAAGTAGGCCGTCCACTGCCAGTTCCGCAAAGTCGGCTTTGAGCAAGCGGTTGGCTCGGTCATACTGGTAGCCATAGCTGCGTGGCTTCATGTCGGTACGCGAAATCCATTTTACGCCGCTCAAGTTGCCGTTAAAGTGGTTTTTGTTGTAGCCATAGTCATAGAAGAGTTCCATGCCGAGCAAGTCTAGCGGGTAATTATTAAGCGTAGCCTGGTTAATGGCCGTCAGCCAGCCCCGTATGTTGTAGCGGTAGTCAATGTCCTGGCCATAAGCCACGCCCCCATCTTCCGAATGCAACTTTTTATTAATCATCTGGCCGAGTTCGTTGTAGGTATAGCGGGCCAGCGTCCAATCTTTTTTAGGCTTTGCCATGTACCAGAGGGAAGCCTCTATGCGCTCTAGCCTGCCGCGGAAGCTGCTATAAACGTTGCGTTCTAGACGGCGCACCATGCGTGTATCCGTAGCGCGCACGTAGCGGTGGTAGTAGTCCTTGCTGAGCAGTTTGCCATCAAAGGCGAGTTCCAGTACGGTCAAGTCTAAGCCCAATTCGTGTTCTGCTTTCAGTTCTACTGGGCGCAGGCGCTCGTCGTAGTGCGTATAGCTTTTGCGGAAAATGCCAGGCCCCGTACTGCCCAGTACCTTCACTTTTTGCCAGGTGCTGAGCCCCTTCGTACTAATAGGCTTTTGGGCAGTGCTTTTCCATACATCGCCTTCGCTACCAGCCGTTAAGCCGCTGTAGTCGTCGTAGTATTGCACCGTCAGCACTTCTAGGTCATAGGTGCTGCCGTCGTGTATCGGGAAGCTCTCGTTCGTATAGAGGTGCGGGCTGCTGTTGCGTCTTTCGCCAAAAACCGTAGAGGCTTCCGCATCAATGCGCATATTGTCTATGTCTCTGGTCGTTTTGCATAGTCCCGTCATGATGGGTCTGTTGAGCGCATCATACTTGGTATATTCCCAGTCCACACCTGGTTGTTTTTGCATCACGGGTCTGTCGCGCCCATCAAAGATAATATGTATAGAGGCATCCATACCAGGCAGGCGCTTGGCAGCCAAACGGCCACGTTGGTCATAGCGGTACTGAAAAGCCAAATTTGTTATGAGTGTAGGCAAAGTAGCAGAACCCAAAGAAAGCGTAAAGCGTGGTGGCAGCACAAAACTCAGCTGGCCAAGGTCGTTATACACGTAGTAGGTATCGCCTGTGCCCTCTTGGCGCTGCATAATCATTTGGCCTTCCTTGTTCGTAAAAGTCCAAACAGTTTTGTTGTCTTCGTCGCGGCTTTCTGTAATCAGGAGTTGGTTTGCCGCAAAAAAACCACGCTCACGCAAAGAGGCTGTGTGCGGTGCCAGCCCAGACGCACCAGCGCCTCCGCTTAGCGTTACGCTGTAGTATCGGACAGCATCTGCCACTGTATTGGTTCTTGTTTCGGTGCTCTGAATATTGCCGCTAAGCCGCATCCAACTTTCGCCAGGGGCTGCCTGCTCCAGGACGCGGTTCAGGGGCGAAGCCTCATAAACAGACTCTGAAAAGGGCACTCCCGTTCCCGCAATGACGGCGAATCGGCTTGTATGCGGGCTATAAAAGGCGCATTGTTTGTCAAAAGCGTCCGCAACAAAAAGGTTGTCTATAGGCGTAGCGCTTGGGTCTGGTGTGGCTTCCGTAAAAGGCAAATACTGCTTGGGCGTTCGGCCAAAAACGTCGTAAACGATGGGCTGCACAAGGGCCTTGCCGCTGGGTGAGTAGGCCAAAGAAAGGTTCTGGATAGGTCTGCCGAAGCCGTCTAGGTAGGCAATATCCACCTCTCTGTGTCCGCCATGCGTCAGGGTGTTTACATCGGTCGTGGTTTGCACGCCCTCAATAAGTACCGTCGTACTCTTGACGTAGTTCAGGCTACCAGTGTGCGAGGGCGTACCGCTACAATCCATGAAAGGAGGCAGGTCGCTCAGCCAGTTGGGCAGGTTTTCGGGTAGCACGGTCGTTTGGGCTTGCACCGTGCCCGCAGCCCATAAAAATACCAAAGCAAAAACGAAACAGCAACGCATAGTACTCAAAGGTTTGTCAGTCCAGAAAAAAGAAGGTGGGTTTATTTTTTAATCTTCGCAAGGGCTCAAAGGGCTTACACCGCTTTTATGACCTATCTTGTAATCAAAGAGTTTTAGAATGTTTCGGTCATGGTCGCGTACAAGCCTCATGCGTAAAAACCTGTCGTACTCAAAGTACTGCGTCAGGTGGTTGGGGCTGGTGCTGCTGCTCATGCCCACGAGGGGTCTGTGCGTAAAGGTAGTCATTTGGGCGGCCTTCGGCATGAGGCGCACCTCGTCCACGTCCGCACCCGTTACGTTCAGACTGAGCGCACCCGCACCCGTACCTACGAGCGTAAAGGGCTGTTCTATGAGCTTCCAGTCTGCGCTGGCCGTAAAGCTGCCGCTGGCCACGGACACTCCCGCAAGACTGTAAGTGCCCGTACTGCCTGCGTTATTCCGTACCCAAAAGGACAGCACGTACTCGGTGCCAGCACCCGGGCTAGCAGGCAGAGCCGAAGAGAGACTGCCGCTAAAACCGCCTGCGCTGTAGCGTTCGCCTGTTTTGGCTAGGCTGCCGCTGGTCTCTAAGGTGTAAATAGGGTCTTCAAAAGAGCTATGGTGAATTTGATTGAGATTGGCGTGGTCTGCCTTGGCTATGGGATAGCGTCCGCCATAACCCCACACGAGGCTCTGCACAATGTCGCGGTCTTTTTGCACACTCAAGATATTCGCATCGCTGTTGTAGCTGAGGCACTTATATACAGGCTCAGAACCAGGCCGTAGCGTGAATGTCCTTGAGGTTAAGGCACCAGTCAAATAACCATAAAAACCAAAAACGCCTAGTATGGGTCTTATTAAGGTATATTGCAGCTCCTCGTCAAGCAGGATAGAGCGCTTAGTTCCGAAAGGCCATATCTTGTATGTATTGATTTTAGCGCCAGTAAGATACTGTACTGACGTAGCTGCTTCTTTGTAGTAGGTAATGGTCTCTATGGGAATGGCCTTTATCTTGAGTGTGTTCATCAAATACAAGCTCTGCGCCATACTGCTACCCACCGAGGGGGCACCGGTAGAACCTAGTGGCAAGATATCCGAATTATAACGTATGCGCGTCCATAAAAGCTCACCCGCCACACTTGTAGTCTTGCTACTTCGCGTGAGTTGGGTATGCTTTTCATTATCATAGAAAAAATCCGTGGTGGTACTCACAAACTTGGTGTCATCAAACTGGTCATAAGCACGTTCTTCGGTCTTAGAAAGGTAGTACCAGTCGGAAAAGTGTGCGTAGTCTTGAACCCTGTAGTCTTCTACAAATCGATAATAGTCTACATACATACCACCGGAACCACTAGTGCCACCCCAAAAGGTAGGTGGATTATCATTGATGATACCTATCTTAATACCTCTGCTTGTACCAAAGTGAAAGCCTCCATCGCCATACAGCGTATATGTATTGAACTTTTCAGCTACTTTTTTATAGCTACCCAACTCTTTTTTATAGGTGGTTTGCTGCAAGAGCATACCACGCTTATCATCATTCTTCGCATAAACAGCAAAAGGATAAATGTCATTATTGGAATTTAAAAAACCACCTAATTCAGCTTTAGAACACGTAAACACGTTCTCAACTTTACCATTTTCTCCATTTTCACCATGATAGACTGTTACATGGCTGTAGCCAACTGCTGCTCCCTGTGTGGTATTCATGGGCGCTTGACTGAAAGTTGAGCGATGCAGATAGGGGCAAGTGTTATAGAACGTAACAAAGTGATAAATGGGCTTGCTGTAAAGATCGCCAGAAGTTCGTACACTACCATCAGCAGCTGTGTATAGATATTCATAGCGGGTAATCTGAGGGGGCGAACCCAAGCCATCATAGTTTTTGATGCGCTTGATACGCAAACCACCACCTTTTTTAGTTTTGTTAGGAAGAGTCTGTTTATATAACACCAGCCTTGCATACGCCCTGTTGGAGCTTTCCACCCTAAAACGGTAGGTGTGGCCAGAATCAAGTTCTACGCATTGAGCAAAGTTTTCAACACAATATCCTGTCCCTGTGGTTGCGCCTGTTAAAGGATCTTCCGGGCATACCCACCCGTAATGAACCGCACTTGGTGTAGGAAAAACTCTCGTTATAATGGCTGTAGCGCGGTCGCCAAACAAAGTTTCCGCTTCAGGCCGGCCTGCTACTATAAGCCCTTTTACATAATAACTTACATTTCTCGTTGCCGTAAGCAGAAACTCATCGGCACATATATCTCCACTATCTGTTTCACATTCAATGACTATACTATCAGGAGCCGTTCCATATGCGTCGTAGATGGGCAGGCAGTCAATTGATGGCGGCGTATCCTCATAATAAGAGTTAGATCCCATTTCTAATTCTGTTCGTCCTCCACTAGGATAGTGAATGACTTTCAATGCTCTACTGGTTACTTTGGCTGTGTCAGTATTTCTATCAGCACCGGGTCTGTAATATGGCACCCCTAATACACGACTTGCCATAGCGGGGATAAGTGTAGGCTCAGGATTTGAATTGGGGTAGCCCCAATGGTCTTGTTGCCGCATCATACTAAAACTTACATCAGTGTAGCTATAATAATCAAATTTATAAGGAGGCATCTTACAGTCTGTTACTCGTTCTGTCAGTGTACGAAGAAACTGCCCTGCGTAATTGAAATCATAACGTTTGATAAAAGTACCTTCATGGTCTTTAAAGACAACACCAGCCAAAAGGCCATCTGGCTTATCTTCCGATACAGTAGCTACGTCCCAATCAAATTCTACGATACCTTTAGAATTTGTAATTTTTTCGAGGCGTGCGGGTATATGATACTGGAAAGAAGGTCTATAGTAGCTCGGAGTAATTGTACAACTATCAAAAGGGGGGCCTGATTCAAAGTGTGTCATTCTCTTTGTTTCAGTGTAAGTTGAAGGGTATATTATTTCATAGGTAGGGTCTCGGTAATCAAAAAGTATAAAATCATTCGTTAATAGATTCTCCACTCGCATGAGTTGCCATGCGCTGGCACAGTCTTCTACCTTTAGCAAATACGTAATAGAACCAGACATTTCTATGCCAGACTTAGCCCTTATTTCATCTCTACCAAAGGTCATTTTTATACCTTCAAGAGTTGTAATGGTTATCACTGTGAAAGCATCATTAATCGCAATATCCACTGGGCTATATGGGATGGTCATAATCTTCCCATCCATATCAAAAACAAACTGCCCACTCCACCAAGGCGTACTAACCGCAAAAATATCTGGTTCGGTATCATATAATGGTTTTGCTACGTCGGGAGTTACTAACCACAAATAGCTTCTTCTTTCATCGTATGTCATTGGTGTAGGAGAACCGACTAGACCAAGAAAATCCCGCAACTCTAACCGACCATTCCTATAAAAACCTCCAGGAGCTTCATCTGCATAACCCTGCATACTCCGCGTAATACAGCCACCCGCACTCAAAGACCAGCCCAAGCCCACCCAAGAGGGTTTTTCTTCCACACGTATGCCGCCCGCATTATAGCTGAGGGTAATAGGCAGGCTCAACTGATGCCCCTCTAGGCTGCCCAGCGGTATGCTTATCTGGGGCTTGCCCGTATAGAGGTTCACAGGTACATCCGTGCTGCGCGTCTGGGAAGTGGCTGTGGGTGAGGGTAAAACCAAAGAGCCAAGACTGGTTAGGGGTGGCGTTATGCTACCAGTATCTACTACTGGCTGCGCATACACCACACCAGCCCCCAAGCTCAAGCAAAACAACAAGCAGATAAAATCAAAAAACAAGCTCTTAATTAACCTCTCTAAGAGATGTAAGTTTTAGGAAGCGAATAATTGTACTTTTCTAAGATAGAGGCTTTACTTTTAAAGTACGGCCAACTACGGCTATGATACGGCTATCCTATGGCTAAGGCAAAATAGGACAAAAGGTATAAAGCGGCCTTGCCGCTTTATGTTTTTTTTGTTATTGAGTACGTCTATTGGCCTGTATTTTGCGTTAGAGAGGCGGCGGGTTTAGTGCGTAGCACCGAAGCGAAGCGAAGCCCAAAGACGAACGACCGCGAAGCGGGAACGCCCAATAAATTGTACAAAAACAACAATACGTCAAAAAGTTAGATATAAGGAATTTGACAAAAAGTTATTTGAAAACGCGAGAAAATGGCCTCTACAAAAGTGAAAAGAGGGCAATTAGAACTTAAAAAACTCAAAAAGGGCTTTTTGACGACTCAAGAGAGGTTAATTTAAGAGCTTGCTTTCGTTCAAAAACCCCCGCAACTCTGCGGAAAGCACGGTTTGAATAAATGACCTTTTCATACACCTCAAAATACAGAAAAACAGCCAGTCAAAGAGAATTCAAAAAAGAGCAGCACGGCATAGCCCGCTCCCGTACCCCGCAATCTTTTCATATTTTTATTTTACCTCCAAACAAATTCCTAAAAAGTTAAAATTTATTACAAAGCGATGTATCATGGTATAATTTTTGTGGCTTAGAATCATCGCGTCTAAGAAAAAATATACAGATGGAGCATAGAACGTTCGGTTATCTCTAAAAACTGCGCCCCTTCTTCCTGTCCTCACGAACAACCACACAACAGGCAAAGTCAATAGCCCCCCAAAAAGCTATTCTACGTCTAAAGCCTAGACAGGCACGGTCTATATGAACCCAAGCTATTGGGCAAAAAAAAAATCAATAGCCCTCAAAATAAAAAAATAGTCATATTGCAGTTTTTAGAAGTGGCCTTTTGTAACTTTGCGCCCCTAACAACGTCCATCATGCAAACACTGCAAAGTATCTTTAAGGGCATCGTGCTCAAAGGCTTAAACTCCGAAAAAGCGCAAACCATTGTTGCAAACCTCTGCATAGACTCGCGGCGCGTGCAGCCCCAGGCACTCTTCGTTGCCATTAAAGGCACAGCACAAGACGGCCATGCTTATATTGATGCCGCAGTAAGAGCTGGCGCAGTAGCCATTCTTTGTGAAGAGATGCCTCCCGAGGTCATACAACAAAAAGTTATCTGTTTGCAGGTTAGCGACACAAGCGAAGTTTTAGGTTTGGCTGCTGCCAATTTTTTTGGAAACCCCTCCCAAAAAATGAATGTGGTAGGGGTTACTGGCACGAATGGCAAAACTACCAGCGTAACACTCCTTGCAGACCTCTACGAAGCGCTCGGTTACCGTGTGGGCATGATTGGCACGGTAGAAAACCGCATTGCAGGACAGCGCCATACAGCCACCCATACCACGCCCGATGCCATACAGCTACAAGCGCTGCTAGCCAAAATGCTTGAGGCCGACTGTACACACGTTTTTATGGAAGTCAGCTCACACGCCATAGCTCAGCGCCGCATTGCCGGTTTGTGCTTCAGAGCAGCTGCCTTTACCAATCTCACACACGACCACCTGGACTACCACGGCACTTTTGCCAATTATTTGGCTGCCAAAAAGCGCCTGTTTGACGACTTGCCCAAAGAGGCTTTCGCGCTCACCAATAACGACGACAAAAATGGTTCGGTGATGCTCCAAAACTGTTCTGCAAGCCGCTTGTCTTATAGCCTGAAAAGACTGGCCAACTTCAAAGGAAAAATTATCAGCAACAGTTTTGAAGGACTAGAGTTGGAAATCAACGAGCAACGCGCCAGCTTTATGCTGACAGGGGAGTTTAATGCCTACAACCTCCTCTTAGTGTATGGCGTAGCGGTGCAAATGGGCGAAGAACCCAACACCATTTTGCAAAAGTTATCCGCTCTGGGTGGCGCAAAAGGCCGTTTTGAACGCTTGATTTCTCCGCAAAGAGTCTTTGGTATTGTGGACTACGCCCACACTCCCGACGCACTTGAAAACGTTTTGCAGACCATTCTGAAAGGAAAAAATGCCCAGCAGCGCGTGATAACGGTAGTGGGTTGTGGTGGAAACCGCGATGCTACCAAACGGCCAAAAATGGCAAAGATAGCTGCTCAGATGAGCCAAAAAGTACTATTGACTTCTGATAATCCACGCTTTGAAGAACCAGAAGCCATTTTGGCAGATATGAAAGCAGGGCTTGATGATAATGATTTAGACAAAACCGAACTGATACTAGACCGCCGCCTAGCCATTCAGCGGGCTGTTGTTCTAGCTAAAGGGCAAGACATCATTCTTATTGCTGGCAAAGGGCATGAAAATTATCAGGAAGTGGCTGGTGTCAAGCATCATTTTGACGATTTAGAGGAGCTCAAGAAGGCTTTTGGGCTTTAAAACCATGCGCCTGCTTGTTCTCCTTTTTTTGATATGCCTGTCCGCCTGGCCAATAAGCGTTGCAAATGCCCTTTCAGAGCAAGATAAGCGCGTTTATGCAGACATCATGGCGCTCCGCCAAACGCCCATTGTTTGGCAACTCAAGCAAAGAAAAGATGCAGATGCTGGTTTTTTGCTCGCTTTCAAAGATGCACTTTACCTTATTTTTACAGAAGATTACAGCCAGTACGAGGTTCATCTGGCGCGGATAGAGCAGCAAATAGACCTGCAAAATATGCGAAAAAACACCTCTGAAAAGGCTTTTTTTTGTTATACAGAACTCCTAACGCTTTCTGCTTTGGTCAAGTTGCGCTTTGAAAACAAACTGGCCGCTATCTGGGCGCTCCGAAAGGCGTTTCAGGAGCTCGAGGTTTTTAGGCAAAAATACCCTAAGAGCCATCTCCCACTCAAAAACTTAGGCGCGTTAAATATTTTAACAGCTTCTACGCCAGCTCGTTACCAATGGGCTCTCAAACTGATTGGCTTACAGGGCAACAATAAAAAAGGTTTGGCTATGTTAGATTCTGCCGCACTCGGCGCAGACCCACGTGCACTTCAGGCCGCGCTCTATAAGGCATTGATAAAAACTTACATGACCAAAAACAACGCGGCTAATGAGGTGGAGAAACTCATGAAAGCCTATCCAGAGCATATTCCTGTCCTTTTTGCGGCAGGCGTGGTTGCTTTAAAAAATAAGCAAACGGATAAGGCACAACAACTTTTTCTTAAACTGATTCTTAACGCTGACAGAATCCCTTACGCACACTACCTACTAGCAGAAACTTATCTATATGGTCTTGAAACGCAAAAAGCCAAGGTGCATTACACCCTTTTCTTGAAGATGTACAAAGGCAAAAATTACCGCAAAGATGCGCATTTTAAATTTTTTTTAGCCTTATATCTTGAAAACCCCGTTTTAAGCCTTTCTGAGCGCAACAGTCATGCCCAGCTCATCAATAGCAGCGGCCTGCAAGCCACCGAACAAGACCAGTACGCTGCCAAAGTGGGTGTAAATTTAGTGAACTTTAGCGCAAATTCGCTGATAAAGGCTCGTTTACTTTATGATGGCGGCTATTATAGCAGGGCTTTGATTTTGCTAAATAGCACCGAAACAACTCAATGGGCGGCATCTAGCCCACAAATGGTAGAGTTTTATTACCGCAAAGGGCTTATCTTTTTGAACACCGGCCAAACCGAAGAAGCCCGTAGCGAATTAGAAAGAGCCTATCTGCTGGGCAAAGAACTCCCGCACTTCTACGCAGCCAATGCCGCACTTCAACTGGGCGTAATCTGCCAAAACCATTACAAAGACCGAGAAAAAGCCATTTTCTATTGGCAAGCCGTGTTGAATACTCCCGAGCATGAGTACAAGAACACGTTAGACGATAAAGCAACACAGTATCTCAAACAAATTGCCAAACAAAAGTAAAGTTCCATAAAACGAAAAAAATCCACCTTGGGGGTGGATTCTTAACTTGTAGTGGCGAGGATAGGACTCGAACCTATGACCTCCGGGTTATGAGCCCGACGAGCTACCAACTGCTCTACCTCGCATCGTTGTTGCGTTAATCGCGGTGCAAAGGTAAGATGATGTTTTTACTTTGCAAATGTTTTGATACTTTTTTTAGAATATATTTTTGAGTATGCTTATTGGCGCTCAAAAAATAGATGAATAAGCCGTCCCTCAAAGTATATATAGTCGTTCCATAAAATACATCTAAGGTGTTTATTGTCAGAAAATTAAACAATCATTTTATCTTTAAAACCTCTTAGTTTTTAGCCTATTTTGTCAAAAAACTGGCAAAACCTCAAGAGCTTCTTGCGGCCTGCACTGCCTCGCATCAGACAAAAGAGAATGGCTCAAATGTCAGAGGGTGAGATTTTCTGTGCAATTATGTTTTATAAGAGAGTGAATCAAAGAAAAAGCCATTCGCTGGTTTAGATGAAAAAAGTTATTTTTCATCTAAATTGGCCTTTTGCGAGGCTTGATTTTTTTGCTATGACCTACGGTCGGAACTTTCAGCTCGCGCTTCAGTTCTGCATCAAGGCAAAAAGTAGAGAGAAAAAGCCCAAAAAAATCATATAAATCAATTGATGTGCTTGTTCTTGTGCCGACTTTTTAAGGGACGACTAGCTAAAGTCTATTGAAAGGATTTTTCCCGATACGACTAATCATTATTCCCCCTTTTCAAGGTCGTAGCTTTCGCGAATGTGCTTCATGTGCCAACCTGCAGCCTCTGCAAAATCACCATAAGACGCTTTTTTGAGCATACTGTAGGCTTTTCTGTACTCTTTAAGCTCCAGATAAGCAAAAGCCAAAAGCATGAAAGATTTGCTTTTGATATCCGCCGTCAGTTTATCTACTTTAACCATAGGTTCTAGTAAGTCCGCTGCCTCGTTTGGCTTTTTCAGCAACAACAAATTGGCAGCCTGCACCATATACATTTCATGCTGTAATGGATTCAACACCAAGTATTCCCTTACCTTGTCAAGACTTTTAGGATAGTTGCCCGCGTTAAAATGCAGCATAGTGAGTTCAGCAAGCCTAGGGCTTAGCTTATCTTTGGGCAAGTCTTCCTTCCAACCTTTTTCTAGTTCTTCTAAACGCGGTTTTTGCACGTCGCTCTGAACTCTGTAAATCTCTGAGCGCAGCATACGTGCCTTTTGATTATTGCTATCCAGCTTAATTGCCAAAGTAAGGGCTTCCATGCTTTGGCCATAGAGATATGTTTTGAAATAAGTATCGCCTATTCCGTAATGAAAGTCCGAGGTAAAAAACTTTTGTAAACTCACATATTCCTCGTCTATCATGTGTTTGAGAGCCTCGCGCATTGGCGCATATTGGCCTAAATTGAAATGCGCACGGGTTTTTTGATAGTAATACTTAGAAAATTCAGGAAAGGGCTTATTCTGAGGTAACTGCGCCACCACTTTGCTAATTGCGGCAAGTGCAGCCTCATAGTTACCCATAACGTTTTGGTATTCGGCTTCAAAAAACAAAAGGTCAAAGTGTTCAGGATTAGCCTTTTGAGCCTCTTTGAGATAACCGCCTGCTTTGCGCATCTTATTCTGGATATGCAACAAATTCAGAATATTCAGATAACAGGAAAGTTTATAATCGTTAGAAAGACTCTGTGCTGCTGCTTTTTCAAAATAAAGTGCAGCATTATCCACCGACTGGGCGGTGGCGTGTAAATTTGCGAGGGTTTCCAGCGATGAGGTATCTTTGGGGTGTTCGAGGCTTACCTTTTCAAAACAAGTAATAGCCTGCTTAACCTCAAACATATTCAAATAACACTGGCACTTAATGGTTTTGTACGAAAGATTCTGAGGTTCAAGAGCTACAGCCGCATCATAAGCAGCTATGGCCTCTTTGTATTGCCCTTTTTCACGAAGGGTCTCTGCTTTGATGTATGCGTCCATACCAGCAGGGCGCTCTTGAGCAGTCGCTTTTCCTAAAAGGAAAGTAGTTAAAAAAAACAAAAATATTGTACTTTTCATAGATGCAAAAGCAGTTTTTGGGATAGACAACAAAGTTATTAAAAAACTAGCAATTTATTTTACTCAATCGGGCGCTTTTTACATTGGTCAGTTAAAATATCTTTACAAACTACAATTTCTTATAGTTGGAAAAATATAAAAATGAAGGCATTCCATCCCCCCCCCAAAAAAAAACTAAAAACGGTGCTTTCTGAACTTCCGAGGAAGCGCACAAAACACCGTTTTGATTTATTCTATCGTGTTTTATTCAAAAACTACTCTACTTTAGAGATTGTTTTGAATACCTGACCGATACTCGTACTGATTTTGAGGTTGTAAGCGGCATTAGCCAAACTGCTCAGGTCAATTTCAGCTTTGCTGGTAGTG
>JAAFJX010000001.1 GCA_013299045.1 Cytophagales bacterium
AGCAGGCGCAAAGTCCGTGCTGATGAGCCTCTGGAAAGTAGATGATGAGGCCACGCAAACGTTGATGACTGAATTTTATACCGCCCTACTCAAAGGCCAAAGCAAGCGCCAAGCCTTCAAAACAGCTCAAACGAACCTCAAAAAACGCTTCCCAGAGCCTTACTACTGGGGTGCTTTTGTCATGGTGGGGGAATGAAAATTTCAGGAATTAAAACCAATGCTTTCCTTAATCCCCTTCAATTTGCTTGATAGTCCCCTATAAACACGCCCAGCTAATTTTTTGAACGTCAAGCGGTCTGACATTGAAATAATTTGGACAATAAGGCTAGAGAGCATTGCGCAGAAAACAATAGTTTTTGAAAAATAGTTTTTGAAACATTTGTATTTTTGTAAAGGATTCTTACCTTTGCGGCTCTATTCAAATAATCTCTTTTCAAAAATGTCAGTAAAAATTAGACTCGCACGCAGAGGCCGCAAAAAAAAGGCCCTGTTTGATGTAGTCATTGCGGACTCGAGAGCGCCACGTGATGGTAAATTTATCGAGAAAGTGGGTACATATAACCCACAAACGATACCAGCTACCATTGAACTTAAAGGCGACAGTATTCTCCAATGGCTTATGAATGGCGCACAGCCAACCGATACTGTTAGGGCTATGCTCTCTTATCATGGTATCATGCACCGTATGCACCTCCAAGTGGGTGTGCGTAAAGGTTCTATCTCGCAAGAAACTGCTGACCAACGCCAAGCAGATTTTATGAAGAAGAAGCAAGACAAGCTCGCTAACCGTGTTGATGGTTTGGCCAAAGCCAAAGAAGACGACCGCAAAGCCCGTTTGGCTGCCGAAGCTAAAGTGAAAGACAAACGTGCTGATGCCGTTCGTGCCAAAAAAGAAGCAGCAAATAAAGTAGACACTACCCCCTCTGCAGAGGAAGTAAGCACACCTGCTACTGAAGAGTAATATTTTTTTGCGTTGATTTTACAGCAAAAAGAGCTAATTTTAAATGATTAGCTCTTTTTGTTTTCCCTTTAAGCCTTAGAAGTTTACCGTCTATTTTGAACTTTCGCTACCGACAACTCCATTCATTTTTTAGAGTTGTTTTTCTGCCAGCCCGAAAAATAACTATACCAATTCTCCTGCATAAACTTCACGTATAGAGATTGCATAAGCATACTGGACTTCATTAAGTTCCCGAACTTATGGCTGCTCTCTGTGCGGAAAGCGGCTTCCAGCACCTCAAACCATAAATTGACAAAATTTTTATCTTTGGCATCAGCCATACTTATAAGTTCTTCTGCTAACTCTTGAGGGGTTTTATGTTCTTTTTGTGCAGTCATTTTCCTTGTGTGGGTTGTCTTGAATTGAATTTTGCGAATGATAAGCAATGTCATTCTATTTTGCAAGAACTTACCGACAATATTTTTTTGTTTTTATCTTTAACAGAGATAATCGCCGTTTCAATGCTGTAGTGGCGCAAACGATTTCCTAAATTCGCAAGCACCTTTTCAAAAAACCAAGTTATTTTTATAACTTTGCGCCGAGCTTTTATGAAAAAAGCCCGAAATACTGACCTGCCCTAAAATGTACAAGCAATTTATCAGTTTATTAGCCCTGTGGCTGTTTTTGGCCAACTGCACACCAGTTACTAGCCAGCAAGTAGGCTCAGCAGACCCTAAAACCCTACAAGACAGCTTAAAGCGTGTTAAAGATAAGCAAAAGTACGATGCCTACTGCAAAAAACGCGATGCCTGGACAGACAGTTTGCTCAAAACCTTGACTTTAGAGCAAAAAATTGGCCAGCTGTTTATGATTGCGGCCTATTCTAACCAAGATGAAACAGCTTATAAGCAAGTAGATTATCTGATAAAAAATTATCATGTAGGCGGCTTGATATTTTTTCAGGGAGGCCCTGTACGGCAGGCAGTTTTAACCAATCGCTATCAGAAGTTAGCTAAAGTACCTCTCTTGATTGGTATGGATGCAGAATGGGGGCTTGGTATGCGCCTAGATAGCACCATTTCTTATCCACGCCAAATTGTGCTAGGTGCTTGCGGTAACAACCAACTCATTTATAACATGGGCAGAGATATTGCTCTGCAATGCAAAAGGCTAGGCGTACATATCAATTTTGCACCAGCAATTGATGTGAATAATAACCCTAATAATCCCGTCATTGGCACACGCGCTTTTGGGCAAAATAAGGAAAACGTAGCCGAAAAAGGGAGTCTTTATGCCCGTGGAATGCAACATCAAAACGTACTAGCAGTGGCCAAACATTTTCCTGGCCATGGCGATACGGACAAAGACTCACATTACACACTTCCTGTCATCAATCAGCCCATAGAGCGCTTTAAGAACTTAGAACTGTACCCCTTCAAACGCCTCTTTCAAGACTCTGTGCAGGGGGTAATGGTAGCGCATTTGCAAATCCCGGCTTATGACAGTGCCCGAAATACCCCAACGACGCTTTCAAAACGTGTCGTTACAGAGCTTCTTCAGAAAGAAATGGGATACGAGGGACTTATCTTTACTGACGCAATGAACATGAAGGGACTTTCAGATTTTTATGGTGCGGGTGAGGCAGATTTGAAGGCATTTATGGCGGGGAATGATATTTTGCTCTATCCAGGGGCAGTCGCAAAAGGTGTTGAGGCCATTCAAAAAGCACTTAAAGACTCTGTTATCAGCTTGGCAGACTTGGATAAACGTGTCCGTAAAATACTCAATGCCAAATACTTTGCTGGTTTGAATAAATACAAGCCCATTCCTCTCAAGAACCTACACACAGACCTCAACAAGGCTGTTTACAAAGGACTTTGTGAAGAAATTTATGAAAACAGCGTAACTGTTGTGCGCGATACACCTAAACTGCTGCCCTTCAATAACTTTGATAGTTTGAATTTTGCATCTGTTGTTATTGGAAAAACCAAAAATAATCCTTTTCAAAAGATGTTGAGCAATTATGCCCGCTTTGAGCATTTTCAGCTAGCGGATAAAAACTTCGCTGAAAGCAGCGCCAGCACTATTTTGAGCAAAGCGAGCCAGAAAAAAGTGGTGGTGGTGGGGCTTTTTGGGGTGGACATTAATAAGCCCTCTATCAATTTTGGTATCTCTGAGAGCTGTAAGGCTTTTATCAAGGCACTAAGCCAAAAAACAAAGGTCGTGCTAGTCGTTTTTGGCAACCCATACAGCCTCAAATACTTTGATGAAGTGCCTACGCTTGTGGCTGCTTACAACGATGATAAATTGATGCAAAATGCTGTGCCACAAGTGCTTTTTGCAGCCATAGGCACAAATGCCAAACTGCCTGTTACGGCTTCAGATGCCGCTCCAGAGGGTGCTGGCCTCAGCTACAAAAGCCTAAACAAGATGCGTTTTTCGGAAGTACCCGAGCGCGTGGGCATGAATTCGCAAAGCCTCAATGAGCGAATCAGATGGCTTACTTCGGAAGCCATGGCTGTTCGTGCCACTCCGGGTATGCAGGTTTTGGTGGCCAAAGATGGTATGGTAATTTATAACAAAGGCTTTGGGCATTTTACTTATGAAAAGCAGGATACCGTCAATGAAAGTACTATTTATGACCTTGCCTCACTAACAAAGGTCGTTGCGATAGTGCCTGTTATGATGAAATTGGTTGAGGATAATTTAGTGGACTTAGATGCGCCCATCGTCAAGTATTTTCCTGACTTGGGCGGAACGAACAAAGCAAGAATTACTGTAAGGCAGCTGCTTTCTCATCATTCTGGGCTTCCTTCTTTGATGCCTACTTGGCATAAAAATGGTTTTTCGGCAGCCCAGAGCGAAGATTCTGACCACACCGACCATGAAGATACTGACACAACAGTCCTTAAATATTACAACAAAGCAATGACCATGCAAGACGTGGATAATCTGTTTTGGAATTGGTTAAAAAGTGTGCCCCTGCGCACCAACAAGGCGGGTTCGCCTATTCCGCGCTACGGCGATGTGAACTTTTATGTTCTCAAGCGCTTGGCAGAAGTTGTAACCAAGAAGTCTTTAGAAACACTGACTAATGACTGGTTTTATAAACCATTAGGTTTAGGTTCAATGACTTACAACCCTCTTGATTACTACAGCAGTGAGCATATTGCACCAACAGAATTTGATATGTTTTTGAGGAAAAAACTGCTGCGCGGTGAGGTGCATGACTATTCTACGGCTCTGCTGGGGGGGGTGAATGGCAACGCTGGTGTCTTTAGCAAAGCGGCAGATTTGGCTATTTTGATGCAAGTTTTTTTGAACAAAGGAGAGTATGGTGGCAAGCGCTTTTTTAAGCCTGAAACCATAGCCTTGTTCAACAAAAAGCATTATGCCTACAATCGTCGTGCCTTGGGCTGGGACAAGCCCGTGCCAGGTAGCCGCATACCCGTAACCAACTGGGCATCTTTACAAACGTTTGGGCACACAGGATTCACCGGTACGTGCGTCTGGACTGACCCCAAACACAACCTTACGTACGTTTTTTTGTGCAACCGGGTTTATCCAAGCTATCAGAACAGAATGCTTATAGCCAAAGGCTTTAGAACCCGTATCCATGATAGCATCTATAAAGCCATAGCGCAATAAACGTAGGTTACTGGAAAAACTCTTTCATGCGGTCAAAAAAATTCTTGTCGCCTTTTTTAGGGGTATTGCTAAAGTTAGGTGAAGTACGGAGTTTTTCAATGATGGTGCGTTCTTCTTTGGTGAGTTCTTGCGGAGTCCAAACGTGTATGTGTATGAGCTGGTCTCCACGTCCATAAGCATTGAGTTCAGGAATGCCTTTTCCTTTGATTCTTAGAACTTTACCACTTTGCGTACCAGGTTCAACGGTTATTCTAGCAAGTCCATCTATAGTTGGCACTTCCACGCTTGTTCCCAAGACGAGGTCTGGAAAACTCAAGTTAAGTGCATAAAGTATGTTTTTGCCGTCGCGCTTCAAGAGTTCATCTTCTACCTCTTCTATGACGATGAGCAAGTCTGCCGGACGGCCTCTGCGCCCTGCACGTGGTGGGTAGTTGCCGCGCCCCGACATAGAAAGCTGTATGCCTTCTGTAACGCCAGCCGGCACTTTTATATCAATAGTTTCTTCCTTGCTCGTTACACCATCGCCATTACAAGCCATACAGCGGTTAATAATGCGTTTGCCAGAGCCGCTACAGGTAGGGCATACACTCTGCGACACCATCTGGCCTAGCATTGTGTTTGTTACACGACGCACCTGCCCTGCACCTTTACAAGTGGCGCAATTTTCAATAGCTTTGCCATCTTTTGCACCTGTCCCATCACAGGGGTCGCATACGTGTAATCGTTTAATTTTGATTTTACGGTCTGCGCCTTTAGCAACTTCTTGTAGTGTCAGCTTCAGTTTAATGCGTAAATCAGTGCCGCGTGGTGCATTAGATTGCCGCCTTCCGCCGCCAAACATATCGCCGAAGGGAGAATCATCACCAAAAACATCTCCGAAGCGCGAAAAAATATCATTAATGTCTTGGTAATGCCCAGCCCCACCACTTTGGGCAGCCTCATGCCCGTAGCGGTCGTAACGTGCGCGCTTGTCGCTATCTGATAACATTTCATAGGCTTCTGCAGCCTCTTTAAAATCTTCTTCGGCTTGTTTATTATCCGGATTTTTATCGGGGTGCAGTTTGATAGCCAATTTTCGGTAGGCTTTCTTTATATCGTCAGCGGTTGCGTTTTTACCTACACCGAGTATTTCGTAATAATCGCGTTTTTTGGACTGTGCCATAGTTTTATTCTGAATTCCGTTATTTTTTTCAAGTATGGGAAGATATTGTAATCTCTAAGACTAACAAATTTAAACCCCTACCACTACCTTTGCGAAGCGAACCACCTTATCGCCAATCATATAACCACATTCCACTTCCTCAACCACCTTGCCTTTTAGGGAGTCATCGGGTGCCGGAAACTGTGTAATCGCTTCGTGCAAATCCATATCAAACGTTTGGTCTTTGGCAGAAGGCATCTTTTTTAATCCTTTGGATTCTAATAACTTAAAAAGTTTATTGTGAATAAGACCCATGCCTTCTTTGAGTTGCTCAATGTTTTGTTCGGAAGCTGTAGTCATAGATTTTTGAGCGCGGTCAAAATCATCTAAAATCGGCAATATAGCCAGCAGCAAATCCTTTGAGGCGGTTTGTATGAGTTCTAATCTTTCTTTTGCATTTCTGCGTTTGTAGTTTTCAAAGTCCGAAAAAAGGCGTAAATACTTGTCCTTCATGGCCGCTAACTCATTGGCCTCAGTAGAGGTTTTCGGCACTTCAGACAGGCTATCTTCCTCTGAAACAGTTTCTTTGTCAGCATCTTGTGCATCTGCGGACGCAGACTCCGCCGCGTTATCGTCCAACGGCTTTTTATCGTTATCTTCCATTTTTTTGGAACTGTTGAATAAGGATTTGAAAAACTTTTTCAAAATATTGGATTTTGGAAAAAGTAAAAACAACATTAACTTTCACAATTCCGCTGCCAATTTGATTTTTACTGACTAAATGACGCAATTTTAGTCATTATGGCATATTTTACACGGGTTCTATAGGATTTATGGCACGGTCTTGGCCTAAAAAACTGACAGGGTTTTGTATCTTAAAAATAGAGCGATTGAAATGATATTCAGTGTTTTTCATGCTCTTTTGTAAATTTTCTAAAATAAAACCTAAATGGCATTCCTTTTGTAAAAAAAATCATGTTTTTTTGCCTTTCAAAAGCATCAACACATTCCCTTATTCACACAGCCTATCAATGATAAATTTGGGCAGCAACCAAGCAATATGGAGGATTTAAATACATCTGCCGAACGGACTACCAGCGAGAACATGATCTTTAAGATTTTGATTGTGGACGACGTGCCTAGCAATTTGTTCACGCTCAAAACCTTGCTTGAAGAGCGTTTTCCTGCCGACATCATTGAGGCGGGTTCTGGTTTTGAAGCCCTGGAAGTATTGATGCGCGACTCTATTGACTTGATTATCTTGGATATACAGATGCCTGAGATGGACGGCTTCCAAACGGCTAAGCTCGTTCGTAGCCGCAAAAAAACCAAGAACATTCCCATCGTTTTTTTGACGGCTGCCTATAAATCTGAAGATTTCAAGAATAAGGGTTTTGCCTTGGGCGCAACAGATTACCTGACCAAACCTATTGACGACTATCAGCTCACGAACCGTATCAATGCTTATTTGAGTATTATTCGCCTCGAAAAGACCCACAAAATGGAGCTAGAACGCAAGGTAGAAGAGCGCACACGCGAACTCAAAGAGGCGATGAATCAGCTTCAGGATAGTAATGAAAAACTTGAGACAACGCTCAAAAAACTCAAAAATGCCCAAAGACAAGTAATAGCCCAAGAAAAACTAGCATCATTAGGCGAACTAACCGCTGGTATTGCACACGAAATCAAAAATCCGCTGAACTTTATCATTAATTTTTCGGAGCTTTCTAAAGATTTGCTCCAAGAGTTGGAAGACCTTGGCCAGAAGGGAGGCGGTACATGGGAAGCGCCAGACCAGGACAATCTGAACGATATTATACTAAACCTACGCGAAAACGCCGATAAAATTCACGAACACGGCAAGAGAGCAGATAGCATCATCAACAATATGCTCATGCACTCACATGACAAAAAGGGCGTTTACCAAGACACACACATCAATACCATGCTTCAAGAGTATGCCAGTTTGGCTTACCATAGCACGCTGAACACCTACAAAGGTTTTGCGGCTACGATAGACCTTGACCTTGATGAGTCCATTGACCGTATCAAAATTATTCCGCAAGATATTGGCCGTGTGTTCTTGAATATGCTTAATAATGCGTTTTATTCCTTGCACAAGAAAAAACTCAAACTGGGGGACGACTACCAACCGCGTTTGCTTATCAAGACAATCAATCTGGGCGATAAAATTGAAATTCTCTTCCGCGACAATGGTTTAGGGATTCCTGAAAAAATCATTTATAAAATTTTCAACCCTTTCTTTACTACCAAACCGGCAGGCGAGGGTACTGGCTTAGGGCTTTCAATTTGTTACGATATCGTCAAGAATATTCATAAAGGCGATGTGCTTGTGGATTCTCAGATAGGCGAATCAGCAGAATTTAGTGTCTATTTGCCTTACAACAATTCCTAAAAATGGGTATGCTCTCGCATTGAATGCTCTTTTGATACGCCCTAGCGGAAGGAAACTGTTTTTGGCGGGCTACTTGACCGTAACGATGCAGTCTGTATTTCTGCCTTTATCGTCCGTACAAGAGATTTTTACTTTGCCACGTGCAGGTTTAAAAAACACGCGTTCATTTGGCTGCGCTTTCCTCAGAAATCGGTCGTTTACAAACCAAGACACTTCGCGCACTTCGGCACTCACTTCGGCAAAAAGTGCAAGTTGGGTTTGCTCATTAAGCATAAAAAAAGTGCGTTCGGGGGCTGGTGAAATAATTTTAGGGGCTGTTCCGCTCTCCGAAACGTGCCCACAGAGTGGATTATGAACAGGTATAGGCTTAAAGGGAATGCCGTGCTGCTCATTGTAGGCTGCCATTTCAGGAGTTAAATTTGGATAAAGTGCTTTGGTATAGTTTTGGGCAGGGAGGCATTTGTTACAATAGCTAAAATCTTGCTTATTAGAGACAAAAACGTACTTTAAATGCGTACACTTTTCGGCTGCCGAAATGCCTTGAATGAAGTAGTCCATGATGAGATTTGTGCAAAAGTCTTCTGGTATTTTACCGCTTTCTGCACATACAAGGCGCTTCTTGAGTGTGGTTGGCGGTGTTATCCATTCATTGATGGCATTGTAGTCTATGGCCGTAAATAACTTAAACAAGAGCGGCGTAGCTACACCAATACCCGTCAAATCATTGACCCCTTCTCCTGAAAAATTACCCAACCAAACCCCCACCGTATAATTCGCATTAAAGCCCAAACTCCAGGCATCGCGTCGTCCATAGGAAGTGCCTGTCTTCCAGCCAAATTGGGGCAAGTGCTCACTGTTTCGGAAATCTGACGGCATATCAGGCGTTTGGAGTGTTGTCAGAATATTGTTAGTCATAAAAGCCGCTGCGGGGGAAAGTACTTGCTTGGTTTTGGTTTGATTTTGTTGAGCCATGACATATTTTAGTGGTCTGTATTTACCGTTGTTGGCCAAGGCTGTATAGAAGCCGCACATTTCTTCAAGACTTACACCACAGCCACCCAAAGCCACCGAAAGACCCAAAAATTTTTGTTGCTGCTCCACTTTTTTAAAATTCATTTCGCAGAGCTTTTGCACCATTTTATATGCACCAAGCTGGTTTAAAGTTTTAACAGCAGGCACATTCAGCGAATAAGCCAGAGCATCTTCTACGGTTACTTCACCGTGAAACTTTCCGTCAAAATTTTCAGGCGTATACCCGTCATAGTCCACCTGTACGTCGCTAATTTTCATTTTTGGTGTTAGTACACCTTCTTCAAAGGCCATCGCATAAAGCAGTGGTTTAAGAGCACTACCAGGCGAACGATAAGCCTGTATGCCGTCCACCTGTCCCGCATGGCGCGCATCATTGAAGTCTGGTGAACCTAAGTATGCCAAAATTTCGGCAGTTTTACTGTTCACAACCACCACTGCCGCGTTGTTGATGTTCGCAAACTTCATTTTTTGGCTATATGGCAAGGTTATCTGTTCTACCAAGTTTTGAATATTGAAATCTATGGTGGTACGTAAATTATAAGCGTCCGGAAACTCCAGGGCCAAACGGCGCGCCAAGTGCGGTATGCGTTTGGGCATAGGCTTAAAATGAGCATCAAGTGGTTCTTGCAGGGCATCTTCCACTATTTTTTTATCAAAAACACCTTCTGATTCAAATCGTTTGAGCCATTTATTGCGTTCTTGTTCTATGTAGCTATCATTTTCGCCAAAAGCGAGCGAGTTGGGCCTATTTGGAATAATTGTAAGGGCTGTAATTTGAGCCAAGCTTAGCTCACTGGGGTTTTGTTGAAAATACAAACGTGCGGCAGACTTCACCCCCTCTACGTTTCCTCCGTAGGGCACAAGGTTCAGATACATTTGCAAAATTTCACTCTTAGAATAGTGCCACTCAAGCTGCGTAGCTCTAAACATCTCACAGAGCTTGCTCCAATAAGTCCGAGGCTTAGGCTCTAGCAGACGCGCCACTTGCATCGTGATTGTGGAAGCACCCGAAGTCCGCTTGCTGGCCAAAACATTCATAACAAATGCTCTGGCTAGTGCCAAAAAATTGATGCCGTAGTGGGCATAAAAATATTTATCTTCTTTAAAGACAATCGTTTTTTGTAGAACGGGGCTTATCTCATTGAGTTCGCACTTGAGCCGCCACTTATCGTCTTGACTCAAAAAAACGTGTAGTACTTCACCTTTACGGCTCAAAATGCTTTGCGAGTAGGTCAGTTGGGTGGGTAGTGGAAAACAAATATCTAAAACCAAAAAAAGTATAAAAGCAGCAGCAAGGCTCAGAGATGCCAGCCTAACACGGTGCTGCCAAACTCTGGGTATTTTATTCCAGAATTTAGCAGCCAATGCGCGTATTTTTTGTAAGGAAAGACTGTTCTTTATTCGTTGAAAGCTAAAGCGTATTTTAGGCGAACTTTCAGCCATGATTTTTAATCAGTTGAACGAAATCGTCAAAAAGATAGCGTGAGTCGTGTGGGCCAGGCGAAGATTCAGGGTGATACTGTACCGAAAAGGCAGATTTACCCTCAAGACGAATGCCAGCCACCGTGTGGTCGTTGAGGTTTACGTGGGTTATCTTAACTGAATCAGACCTCTCTATGTCTTCGCGAACAACTGCAAAACCATGATTCTGAGAAGTTACTTCGCAGCGGTTTTGTTCTATATTCTTAACAGGGTGGTTTAGCCCGCGGTGCCCATGGTGCATTTTATAGGTTCTTATGCCAGCGGCTAGCGCTAGAATTTGATGCCCCAGGCAAATACCAAAAATAGGTTCATTGTTTTGAATAATTTGCTGCACTACCGACACTGCCGAAGTCATCACGGAGGGGTCTCCAGGCCCATTAGAAATAAAATAACCGTGCGGCTGCCAACTTTTAAGGTCTTGATAACTGCTCCAAGACGGAAACACACGCAAGTAGCACCCGCGTTCGGCCAAATTAGCCAAAATGCTCTGCTTAACTCCCAAGTCTAGAACGGCCACACGAATAGGCGCATCTGGTTTACCTATATCATAGGTTTTAGAGGTCGTTACTTTTGAAGAAAGCTCTAAACCTTCCATGCTGGGAACTGCATTTAATTTTTCTCTCAAAAAGTCTAAATCTGTGCTTTCAGATGAGATAACGGCATTCATAGCGCCTGTGCGGCTGATGTGGCGTACCAAAGCGCGGGTGTCCACGTTAGAAATGCCTATGATGCCTGACTTTGTTAGAAAATTGAGCAGGGAGTCTTGTGCTGTTTTTCTTGAGTAAATGTCCGAAAAATTACGAACAACAAGCCCTCTAATTTTGGGGTTAAATGATTCTTTTTCAGCGTCTAACGCACCATAGTTGCCAATATGGCTGGTGGTATTAACTACAATTTGACCATAATAAGAGGGGTCTGTATAAATTTCTTGGTAGCCTGTCATGCCTGTATTGAAGCATATTTCGCCACCTGTAGTGCCTTCCTGGCCTATGCTGAAGCCGCGCATAAGCGTACCGTCTGCCAGCAGAATAGCAGCCTGAGTTTGTTTGTTATAAGCCATTGGTTTTCAATTTTATAGCTTTGCCGCTATTGACTAAGCCTAAATTGAACGCAAACCTACACACAAAAAGACTTCTTTGCAACGAGTTTTTGTAATTCTTTTTATAGACTGTATTTCGCAGTGATGTTAGACGAGTCAAAACGCTTTAAGCGAGCAAGTATTCAGCCTTCCCTGAAAAAGTACTTGCAACAGATGTAAGCTAAATTTAAGGAGGATAGTTTACCTAGTTGTCCCTTAAAAAATACATAAGGTATTTATTACCAGTAAATTAAACGAGAATTTCATCTTTAAAACCTTCGTTTTTACTTTTATCTTACCAATATCTTTGCAACGCCTTTTTATATCCTCCGTCTTCGTTTCATTACTGACTGATGCTGTCGTAGTGGTTTTCTTGCATGGCTTTGGCTTTGGCTATGGGTTCGGTCATGAACGCGATAGAGCAACGAGCCTTCGTATTCTACGCTATTGTGGCGCTGATTTACTTTTTTTCGTTCAGTTTACGCAAAAGCTCCTCTATGAGTTTGTCTTTTTCAGTAAGCGCTTGCTTTTGTTCATTGAGCGCTTGGTCTTTTTCAGTAAGCGCTTGCTTTTGTTCACTAAGCGCTTGCTTTTGTTCATTGAGCGCTTGCTCTTTTTCACTAAGTGCTTGGTCTTTTTTACTAAGTTCTTTGGTCTTATCTGCCAATTCTTTGAGCAACTTCCTTTCTTTTTGCCCAAACAAAGCATTTACAGTACGCCAGGCCTCTTGCTCGTCTTCTATCCGCTTGCGCTCTTCAGGTTCTGTGCCCACATAATGCAAAATATTCGTTATTTCCCTCATCTCTTCCAAATCAGGGCTGTGGATATACTTTTTTGTAATTTCCTTATCGTCCGTAAAATTGCTCTGCTCAAAAATACTCAACAGTTTATCCAAACGGGTTTGGTAGCGGTTCGTAACACGCTTAGCCTGAACCACAAAGCAATCATGCGTCAGTTTCTCTATGAACTCGCTCTTTTGGGTGATGGTGGTCTTGTTGATAAGGTCGGTGTATTGGCGCTCTACTCTGACGCAGGCTGTTTCTATTTCTGGCAGTTTGAAGCCCAAAATATAAATCGTAGTGATGGGTAAAACGGCTGATTCGTCATTGATTTTGTCTTCTTTTTTGTACTGCTCGGCCAAATAATTCCTAAAACGCATCAAATCAATTTGATTCTGTGCCTTTTGTATTTCTATGAGTACTTTTTTATACTGCCCAGTTTCGGTTCTGATGGTGGCGATAAAATCTAAGCGGTAAACCCAGATGGAAAAACGCTCACGCATACGTTCTTCAACTGCTTTTGTGCCTTCTGGTGTATCTAGTTCGCCCTTGTAGGTGTATTCTTGCGGTTTTATTTCTAGTGTTTCTATGTGCTGGTCTAGAAGTGTGCCAATAAAAAACTTAGCCACGCGCTCATTTTCCATCAAGCGTTTAAACACTACATCGTAAATCGGGTTCGCAATAATCATAGCTCTTGTTTCTTTTCAAAGACAAAGATACAACTTTTTGTCGCTTGGGGTGGTCAGGAAATGAAGAAATATTTTGGAGGGTTACTAGTTTTTGGTCTTGCAGGATTTCTATGCAGAAAACGAGGCTATCCTCACCCTTGTTCGTGTCCTATACAAACAGTCCCCTGCTATCGTTTGTGTAACAGAAACAAACATACCATAGAACTTATCACCAATCAAGGGTTTTTGACAGCAAACACCATTAGTGAACTGTATAAAAACAGATGGAGATTAATCACTGAAACTGGTCAAAATGTGGTCATCATACAAACATGAAAAGCCCTCATCATCAACTTGTCCTGAAAGCCTTAAAAGCGATGGCCAAGCACAAGTGGTATTCATTAGACTGAACATCATTGTAAAGATAAACTTGCAAACAATCAATCCTAGTGCAATATTTTAACAAACTAAAAAACGTTTAAGACGGCATTGATTGTTCATTAAACATAGATTTGTATATTTGCAAAATTAATGCCCCAAACTAGCTAAGATGGAAGACTGTCCAGAATGTAAATCGCATTAAATTTTGCAAAGAGGGTGTAGTTAAAAGGAAGCAATGATTTAAGTATAAAGAATATTGTTTTCATACTTTTTATACTAATACCGAGTTTTTTGTTAAAAAATGAGGTGTTTTTAGCTAATTTTGCCTACCTTTTGCTCGTTGCTACGTGAAACACACTAAATATACCCAATATCACGCATTTGCTATGCTACCCATCTTTCATCTTTTACGCTCCCATGATATAAACTTAAACTGGCTCCTGCTTACTGTCTTTTTGCCTCTAATGCTGCTTTATGGCTGTATTCCAGAGCCAAATTATCCCGATGCACCTGCCATTAAGTTTGAAACCCTTGTTAGAAAGCCATCCAGCACGAATAGCCGCCTGGACAGCGTCTATATTACTCTATCTTTTAAAGACGGCGATGGCGATTTGGGTTTAGCTACCCGCGATTCTTTTCCGCCCTACCAGCGTTTGCTAGACGAAAGGACTCCTAACCAATTTTATAACAACTACTTTATCAATATACAACGTCTGAAGAATGGTGCTTTTTTGCCGATTGACTTTGGCGACCCTTTTATTACCCTCAACGGCCGTTTTCCGCTTCTCAACACACTCAATAAACCGACCGCGCTAGAAGGTATCTTGCGTTACGAATTTGCACTAATTTATGGAGCATTTGGCTCACCTATTAAAAAAGGCGATACGGTGCGTTTTCAGCTCCAAATAGCAGATAGGAAACTGAATGTAAGTAATGTTGTGCTAACAGATACAACGATTGTGGGTCAGAATTAATTATTCTAGTTATATTTGCAAGATTTTATTTAGGTTCAGTAGGGCAGAAGATAGGTGTGGAGCAGTTGGCTGTAAAAAAATTGTCTTTGGTAATACCATGCTACAATAATGCTAAAAACATTGCGGATTTGGCAGCGGACGTGTTGCGGTTTTATGAGCGCATCAAAGTTGAGTTTGCTTTTGAGCTGATTGTTGTTGATGATTTTTCTTCGGATAATAGCTTTGAACTTCTCAAAGATTGGCATACGCAAGCGCCTTTTCCACTCCGCATTATTCGGCTTATCTTCAACGAAGGCGCACACACTGCTGCTTATGTAGGAATGAAGCACGCGGAAGGAGATTTGGTGGCTTTTATGGCTGCTGACCTACAAATGACCACGGATACACTCTACGCCATGCTAGAAGAATGGAAAAAAGGCCACAAACTAGTGCTGGCAAGCCGCAGCAATAGACAAGATTCGTTCAAGAATAAGCTACTTGCCAACACCTTTCATTGGCTAGTGAGAACGTTCTTATTTAAAAACGCCCCTAAGCAAGGCTTTGATACTGTGCTTTTTGAGCGGCAAATAGCTCAGCCCTTAGAAGGTATTAAACCACAACTCACTCACTTGCTTTACGAATTTTTGTATGTCTGTCCTGAATTTGGTGAAGTATCATACACTCGTCTCAAAAGGCGCAAGGGAAAATCTCAGTGGAACTTTGCCAAAAAGATGACCTTGTTTGTCAATACTTTTGTTCGTTTCGGTAAAATTTCTATTCCAAGAATAAAACAGTTCTGGCTGATTTGTACTGCCATTCTCTTTGTTTTTTCATTTATTTTTGTTCGTATCTGGGAAGGCTCTCTTTTTAGTTTCATTTTCGGTATTTATCTGAATATAAGCACTTTGATTTGTTTTCTGTCAATTATTCCTGTCTTCCGATACGATGCCTACTACCACCATGAATTTAATAGACGCTCCTTTTTTCTTATTGAAGACAAAATTGGTTTTAATGGATAAGTATTTTTAATCTAGGCATTCATTTATAAGCTGTTGTATTTTTAGTTAGGCCGTCCTGAATGTATAGTCGTCCCTTAAAATATAACTAAGGTGCTTGTTATCAATAAATTAAGCAGGCATTTCATCTTTGAAATATCTCAGTTTTTAACCCCTAACCCCGAAATAAATTTACGGAACAGATAATTTGAGTTGGACTAGCATGGTTTGGATTCTTTTGATGATAGGTTCTGTGTACCAAATTTCATTTATGCGTACCTTTTTGATTTCTACTAAGAGCTTGATAAAATCAGTAACAGCATATTTTTTGAGCAATTTGTTTTCTTTCAATAGCTTATAAATGATATAATACCATTGTAAGGCAATGTGATTGATGAACATATAGCCCTCAAGAGCATCTTCGTCTTGCATATATGTTCGGTCGGCTTTGAGGATGTTTTTATAACCATCAAACATTACTTCTACCTCGTTGCGACTTTTATAGCTGGTAAAAATATCTTCGGCTTCGGGTTCTTCCATGTTGGTTATCATGGCTATGGTGCCAAACTGATTGAATTTGAGTGCAAATCCTTCTTTTGTGAAGGTTTCTGGCAAGGTTTCTATTCTATCCAAATAATCTTTTTTTTCATTCACTTTTAATTTTTCGTCTAAAAACAAGAAAATAGTGCCTTTGTTGAACCTATATTTGACATGCCATATATATCTATCCTCGAATTTGAAATAACTCATCTCTTGTTGAACGATTTTTGTGTAGTCAATGGCTTTATTGTCTCTTCGTAGTGGAACAATCATTTTTAGGTTAGATTCAGTAATTTTTTTGAAATTTTCTTCTGAATAAAAGCCTTTATCGGCTATGATTATGGCATCTTTGATACCACTTTCTTGCAAACACAGTTGAAAACCTGACACATCTTTGATATTGCCACTGTATATTTTGTAAAACGCAGGTTGTTGAAGTGTGGCTGAATAAATGTAAAGCAAATTGAACTGTTTCTCAAATACCATGTCGCTATTATAGCCCTCTTTGGAATATCTCATTTGATTGGAAGCACTAAATATGTTGGTCATATCTACCAAAATATGCTCATTGGGCTTGATAAAACTTTTCAAATAGGCTGTAATGGCATCTCTATTTTTTCCAATCGTTTTCAGGGCTTGGCTAAAGTCTTTGTCTGAATATTTTTTAGTATCACCAACGCTCAAATACGATTTGGCAACGTGCAAATCCATTCTACTCAGCGGACTTTGATGGGCTATTCGGCAATAAGCCATATAAATAATCAACTCAACATGGTTTGGGAAAAACTCGCTTAATTTCAACTTGATAGTCTGATTGTATTGATTAAGAAATGTTGTAAACCCAAATTCTCTAACCGAAATAGTGTTTGGGTCAATAATTTGCGACTTGGCAACTTTATCTTTGAGTTCTTTTTTGCCAGAAGGCACAAAACCGATGCCCTCTTTGATAGTTCCCAAAAGGCATCCTGTTTTCTTTTTAGTCTTTTTGAGAATAGGGTCGTAAAACGAACTCACTTCATAGAGATAATACTTATTGTTGATGAATCTAAGTTCGGTAGCAGGTTTACGATGCTCAATAGCCCAAGCTGGGTAGATGTGATTTGAAGACATATTTAATACGTATTTACGGAACGCAAATAAAAACGAAAAAACCGACTATACAAAGCATATAATCGGTTTTTAGCATAAATTCCGTAAAATATTTTCGGGGTTAGGGTTTAACCTATTTTGTCAAAAAAGCGGTAAAATCTCAAGTTCTTCTCGCAGCCCGTTATGCCTCGCATCAGACAAAAGCGAATGGCTCAAAGGTCAGAGGGTGAATCAAAGAAAAAGCCATTCGCCGCTGGTTTAGATGAAAAAAGATTGTTGTTTCATCTAAATTGGCCTTTTGCGAGGCTTGATTTTTTTGCTATGCCCTGCGGTCGGAACTTTCAGCTCGCGCTGCAGTGCTGCATCAAGGCAAAAAGTAGAGAGAAAAAGCCACCCCAAAATCCTGAGGGTGTTCCTAAAGCCGATAAATCATATCAATCAATTGATGCGCTTGTTCTTATCCAGACTTTTTAAGGAAAGACTAGACTAGCACACCAAACTCTACTTCAACAACTCGGCTTCTTTGCGCTTGCGTTCGTTAGAAATGTGATAATCAATGGTATCAAGAGCATCTTCTAAAGTATAAACCGGGGCTTCGCAGGTCTTTTTTCTACAGACATACACTGCCGTTTGTCCCTCTGCTGGCTGCTTCCCCTTCAACAACTCACTTTCATCTGCTGCAATGAGCGCCATAACAATCTTATTAGGGAAATAGTGTGCATGAATTTCCTTAGCCATAGCGAAAGCATCTGGGCCTATGATGGTTATTTCTGTGGTTTCCAGCACGTTATATGTAAACAAGGTAGCCCAATTAGTAACATAACGCGGCTCGGTAGCGAAAATAGGCAAGACGCGTGTAAGCATCGCTTTAGAGATATTCTTGAAATGCGTACTGTCTAAAAAATAGCCCAAAATATGCAAATTTTGCGCCATTACCGAGTTAGACGAAGGCATAACGTTATCAAAAATCTCCTTTTTGGGCGCTATGAGGGCTTCAGTGCCTAAATCGCAATAAAAAAAGAGTTTGTCCTTGGCTGAAAAAAAACAGTCGAGCGCATAATGCGTCATGTTTTCTGCCCTAAAGAGCCAGTGCCTGTGGTGTGTAACCTGAAAGAGCGCTATATAGGCCTGAATCAAAAAGGCGTAGTCGTCCATAAAGCCAGGAATGCTTGCTTGTTTCTTTTTGTAGGTATGAAACAGCGCCACATTATAGGCCAAACGTTTTTCTAAAAATACTGCATTTTTGAGAGCAAGAGTCAAAAAATCCTCATCGCCAAAAGCCATGTATGCGTCGCATAAGCCCTTAATCATAAGTGCGTTCCATGCGGTGATAACCTTATCATCGACGGCAGGCTTAACAAACTCTTTGCGGGCTTTGTGCAATTTGGTTTTCCAAGCATTGAGTTTTTTACGGAAAGCCTCTGGTTTGAGATTATTCTGTTCGGCGAAGTCTTCTTCCTCCCGAACGCGGAATAGAATATTGCCCGCAAAGTTGTCTTTCCAGTTGCCTTTTTCTTCCACACCAAAAAACTTCTTGCAGAGTTCAGCGTCTTTGGGGCCAATAGTTGTTTCAATTTCGGCAGCCGTGAATACATAATATTTGCCTTCTATGCCCTCCGACTCTGCGGATATAGACGAGCAAAAACCACCCTCTTTTGTGAATAATTCGCGCTTAACGAAGGCTATGGTATCATATACAACTTCTTTATAGAGAGGGTCTTTGGTTAGGCTGTAGGCTTCGCTATAAACCGAAATAAGTTGCGCGTTGTCGTAGAGCATCTTCTCAAAGTGTGGCTCAAACCACTCATTGTCTGTAGAGTAGCGTGAGAAGCCGCCGCCTATTTGGTCATAGATGCCACCCCTCGCCATGCTATCCAAAGAGAATGTTATGAAATTGAGCAATTCTTGGTTCAGCGTGAGTTTGTAATAACGCATCAAAAAAAGGTAGGAGGTTGGCATCGGGAACTTGGGTGCTGAGCCAAAGCCACCGTTCTTTTGGTCAAATTTTGTGGCAAAACCTGCTACAAGCTGATTGAGCTGATTGAAATTAAGTGCTACTGGGCGGGTTTCTAGTTTATACTTAATGACTTCAGAAACATTTAAATAGCCTGTTAGCTTTTTGCCTATGTCTTGCAAATGTGCTTTCTGGTTTTTATACTGGTCTAGCATCTGCTCCATAACGGATTGCCACTGCTCAGGAGCAAGGTAGGTGCTGGCATAAATGGGCTGAGCATTTGGTAGCAAAAACACATTCAGTGGCCAACCTGTTGGGTTTTTCATGGCGGCTGCCGCATCAAGATAGAGTTGGTCTATATCGGGGCGCTCTTCACGGTCTAGTTTGATACACACAAAGTTATCATTCATAAAACGTGCCAGCACTTCGTTAGAAAAAGTTTCGCGCTCCATAACCTGACACCAATGACAAGCTGAGTAACCTATGCTTAGAATAATGAGTTTATCTTCCTTGGTGGCTTTTTGAAAGGCCTCTTCGCCCCATACATACCAATCTACTGGATTGTGGGCGTGTTGTAGAAGGTGTGGGCTTGTAGAAGAAATCAAGCGATTAGGCGTTTTTGGGGCAGTTTGCATAGGAAATACAGGGTCTTTCAACAATTCTGTGAGGCTTGAAACTCAATTTTTGCGGCTGCAAAGCTACGCTTTTTTCTCTGATTAGCCAAATATTAGCACGTGCTTATTCGCGGTAAGGGGCTTTAAAAACACCCTTATACACTTAAAGACCCAAAAAGTAAGGGAAAAGACCGAAAAACTTTGACTTATTTTTTTTATTCACCAAAATATTGATACATCAAAAAAGACTGCTTGCAAATTACTTTTGTAACCAGCAAGCAGTCTTTTCTATTTAGCAAAAGCAACCACTAGAGAACTACCTGCTGCATATTCCTTTGTTTAACAGACACAACTGTTTCTAGCTTGACTTCTTTCGCCGCATCTTTTTGTATGCCGTGGCTATGGCCATCTACGTTGCTGTCTAGTGCAATGTGTGGTGCAATCACCAAGGAAACGATTGACATTAACTTAATGAGAATGTTCATAGAAGGTCCTGAAGTGTCTTTGAACGGGTCGCCTACGGTATCGCCAGTAACAGAAGCCTTGTGTGGTTCGGAACCTTTGTAGAAAATTTCTTCACCTTTGGCTGTTTTGATTTTGACACCTTTTTCAAATGACTTTTTAGCATTATCCCATGCACCACCTGCATTTGATTGGAACATACCCATCAAAACACCTGATACTGTAACGCCAGCTAAAAGACCGCCTAACACTTCAGGGCCAAAAATAAAACCTACGACGATTGGTACTAAAAGTGCAATCATGCTAGGGGCAATCATTTCACGAATTGAGGCTTCAGTAGAAATAGCCACACACTTTTCATATTCAGGTTTGGCCTTGTATTCCATAATACCAGGTATTTCACGGAACTGGCGACGTACTTCATTCACCATGGCCATGGCCGCCTTGCCCACAGCCGCAATAGCCAAGGCCGAGAAAATAAATGGAATCATAGCACCCACAAACAACCCAGCCAAAACATCAGCCTTAAAAATATCAATAGCATCAATTTTAGCAATGCCTACAAATGCGGCGAAGAGTGCCAAGGACGTTAAAGCTGCCGAAGCAATGGCAAAACCCTTGCCAGTAGCGGCTGTGGTGTTGCCTACTGCGTCCAAATTGTCTGTACGTTCGCGTACTTCTTTCGGCAAACCGCTCATTTCTGCAATGCCACCAGCGTTATCTGCGATAGGGCCAAATGCGTCAATGGCCAACTGCATCGCCGTAGTAGCCATCATACCTGCCGCTGCTATAGCCACGCCATAAAGGCCAGCAAAAGCAAATGAGCTATAAATACCAGCAGCCAAAATGAGCGTAGGAATAACGGTAGATTCCATACCTACTGCCAAGCCGCCAATGATATTTGTAGCATGGCCAGTAGAGGACTGCTGCACGATAGAATCAACTGGACGTTTGCCCATAGCCGTATAATATTCCGTAACGATACTCATGCCAGCGCCCACAGCTAAGCCAATCAAAATAGCCCATACTACGTCCACCGAGGTAAAATTTTCACCACGTATGGCAAGCTCTTTTGGAAGCATCCAAACAGCCAAACCAGAAGCTGCAATACCTGTAAGAATAATAGACGACCAGTTACCCATGTTGAGCGCGCCTTGTACGCTATCTGTTTCGTTTTTAACGCGTACAAAGAATGTACCTACGATAGAAAAAATAATACCGATGCCAGCGATTACCATAGGCAAGAGAATAGGAGAAAGCCCCCCAAAATTATCGCCCGAAGCATCAATTTCACGACCTAAAATCATAGTAGCGAGGATGGTAGCTACGTAGGAACCGAACAAGTCTGCCCCCATACCGGCTACGTCGCCTACGTTATCGCCTACGTTATCAGCAATAGTAGCAGGGTTACGCACGTCGTCCTCGGGAATACCTGCCTCTACTTTGCCAACCAAGTCTGCCCCTACGTCTGCTGCTTTGGTGTAAATGCCACCGCCTACACGTGCAAAAAGTGCGATAGATTCTGCACCAAGCGAAAAACCAGCCAAAACCTCAAGCGCTTTTTCCATTTCGTGGCTATTGGCTGCAGCATCGCCTACGAACATGAAGTAGAAAACAATAAACAGTCCACCCAAACCAAAAACGGCCAAACCAGCAACACCAAGCCCCATAACAGCACCGCCTGTAAAGGATACCTCAAGCGCTTTTGCAAGTGAGGTTCGGGCAGCTTGTGCGGTACGGACGTTGGCCTGTGTAGCTATTTTCATACCTATATAGCCAGCAGTGGCAGAAAGAAAAGCACCAATAATAAAAGCAATGGCAATGATTGGGCTTGAATTTTCTACCAGAGTGCCAGACCAGCCAAGCAAAATTGCTGCAATGATTGCAAAATAGGTCAGAATTTTCCATTCAGCTTTCAAAAAAGCGATAGCGCCATCGGCTATGTAGCCGGATAGTTCGCGCATTTTGTCATCGCCAGCGTCTTGCTTACCTACCCACGACGACTTTATCGCCATGTAGATAAGGGCAATTACGCCAAAAGCAGGCACAGAATACATTGCAATTTCTTTCATAAAATCTTAATAATCAAACACTTGATAAGGGTTAAGTTGGATAGCCCATAAAAAAAGGGCACTATTTAGCCCGCAAATATCGTAATTCTGTTCTAAAAAGCAATGCCTCATCTTTTTTTATATACCTCATGCTTAACAAAATTTATTTTTATTCTTTGGAGTTTATCATTCAAAGACGCATTAGAATTTTTGAAAGAAAAGTGCACTTGGTGGTATCTTATTCAACTTTTAATCAGCAATACTCAAGCACCCAACTCGGATTTATACGTATAAAACCTTGTGTGAAGTGGTCTATTTTCTTTACTGTGAGACAACTGTTATCTTTTGAGCAAAAACACCATTTCGCGTATAAATCTTGGCAATGTATAAACCAGACGTTAAATCGTGTATGCCTACGCTTCCGTAGTAGCGATTGCTGGCACGCATATCCTTCGTTTGCACCTGAGGAACATCAAGTAGTACGTGCCCGTCCAAACCAATTATCTGCACTTTATGAATGGGGTGGCCTTCTGACTTGATGTGCAGTAAAGCACCCTGGCTAGGGTTGGGATATACAGTTAGCCATTTTTCAGGACTAGCATCTTTGCTAAAAGCAAAAATAGGGAATAACGCCCAAGAAGATTTCTCCAGGGTTTTATATGGCTTCCATGCGGCATTGTTGCCATTGTCGTAAATTGGCTCTGCGAGGTAGGTAGGGTTATCATACTGTTGCAAATACAAATCAGCGCTACTGGTTATGCCCAGTGTGATATCATCCAAATCATTGATAAACAAAGGTTCATCAAAGATAACGCGCAAGCAAGCCCCTTTCTTGAGTTGCTTTTCAATCGAACTGGCTTTGATAGGCACCTGTGCAATATTAGAATAACCGTCAGCGCCTTTTTTATAGATTCCTAGTCTTACTTCTTGCTCTGGTGCTATCTCTTCAAAAAAGGCATCAACACCTATCAAAACACGATTTTTTAGCCTAAATTGACTTAACTTATAGCTTACAGCTGCTCCCTGAATAACCTCAAAATCAGCTCTGTTTTTAAATCTATTGGGTTCAAAAGCAGGGTCATAATACTTTTTTGCATCAAGGACTTTTTGCATAATTTCAGTATAAGAACTGCCGCGCTCATTGCTTGCTTCTAGTCCTACTCTAAAAGCACCAGCTGCTACAAAGGCAATGCGTGGCGAACGCTCGCTACTCATACGGGTATTGGCAGCCTCAAAGGTATAGTTGAGCCGAAGGGGGCTTCCTGTTGATACGTCAAAGAAGCGCACGGTTTCACCCACTAGTGCGTAGTCATGCTCTGGTTCTATGGTGGCTATGGGTAGGCTGGGGTTTGCATCTGCTATGGCTATTTTTTTGATATAAAACATATTGCCATTTAAGCCGCTCAAAACTAGCCTGAACCTGAGCAATTGGGTTTCTGGCAGAGGTTTAAATGAAACAAAATCAGTAACAAAATCGGTGGCTTGGGGGGCGTTATGGGGATAAGAGAGGTTGCTCAAATGTGGGCGTGAGGCCAAGCTCTGGCCATTTTTAAACCATATCGTTTTGTAAGTGCTGCCACAATCCTCGCTCACTTCTATCAAAAAGGAATCTTGCATGGCCCCTGCACCCGCCCACTCAAGGCTCAAAATCAAGTCTGAAATTCGCCTGCCGTCTGGCTCTAACAAACTGAGATGTGGGCTTTCAAGAATGGCAAAACTGCGTTTCTGAACTGTGTAAGAGCCAGTCATAAGCCCTTGCGCATAAGGCATAAAAACGTTATCGCCCTTAAAGTGCCATTTGTCCTCGTCTTTTATGGCGTTAGATGGCCACACAAGGGCATTGGCCTGGTTGCTTTGGTTCTTTACTAATACATAATTCTCGTAGGAACATTTGTCCAGCTCATAATCCGTACTTACTTTCAGTTTTACATCATAGATACCCGCTTTCGCATAGCGTACCCATATTTTGTTAGCATTTTGTTTTTCTATGATGCCACCTTCAAACTCCCATTCTGCTTGGCACTCTACTAGGCCATAAAGGCTGTAGGCTAAGTTTTCAAAAACTATCGTTTCGCCTGCACAGACCTCTTTGCTAGATGCCGTAAAGGCAGCAATCATTTCGCTTTTTCGTGCCCCAGCGTTCAGTAGCTCTATCCTAGAGGGTGCAAGCTCTAAACAAGTTCTCATGCGTTGTGCCTGGTCGTCCGTAAAAAAAGTGCGGCATTGTTCAGGTGAGTAATCCATAAAGTTTTGCATCATCACGGGTTTATTGCTACACTTGCTCGCTAAACGCACACCACAGTAGCTATGAAAAGCATCAACTGGGGGTGTATCCTCACAAAAATCTGAATCACACTTTCCTAGAGTAGTGCCCCATGGGTGTAGTAACCCCAGAAAATGTCCCATTTCATGAGTCAGGACGCGGCCAAATGCAGACTCGGCCAAATACGCACCACCTCTCTGGCTAATATCGCCAAAATACTGATAATCAACTACAATACCTTCTTCTAAAGGATTGACTGGGGGCATAGCACTTTCTTTAGGTAGCCAGCTGCTGGGCGGAGTGCTGAAGCCAATTTCAGTATCATTGGCTATATCTACTACCCAGATATTGAGGTAACGTTTGGTGTCCCATTGCGTAAGAGGTTTTACGAGTTTGTTGAAAGCATCGGGAGTCCAATCTTTTTGTGGGAATGATAAGCGATTTACGCCTGCTTCGGCCAACAGCTTGCCATCAGGGCTTACTCTTGCCAAAACGAACTGGATATTCGGATTTCCTATAAGGCCAGCAAACTGCGTTTCAGTGTCTTGTAGGTTTGGGTTACGTGCCGAAAAATCCAAGTTAAGTAACTCTATTTGTGCTTCAATTTGGTCGTAGAGCAAGTTAGAGCCCTTTCCCTGAGTTTCGCCATTGTGTATGATGTGTACAACTACCTGAACACTGAGCCTGTCTACTCCTGTGAGTCTTTCGTTGGAGCGACGTGTGGAATTAAAAATGTCTTCTTCGAAACGCTGGCCGCCTGCTACAAAAGGACTTTGGTGTATATGCTTAGTTCCACACCAAGCTTTATTATCAACTTGCTGAGCATGGAGATAGTGCCCAATGAGGCATTGAAAAAGAATTAGCGCGCTTAATACGTATTTCATAAACGTTTTCTCAGAACTCCATTAACTATTTCAACGGCTGATTGTTATAGTGCTGCACCAAAGAATATTTGGCCAATTAGCAGTGTCAGTATTCTTGCAAATATAAAAATTAAAGATTTACTAATCAACAATTTATAAAAAAAGATTTAAAAAAAGTAGCTACTATGAAATATTCAGCATTTTAGAGTGCCTTCCTTACTTTGCCCAACAATCTATCAGACCCAAAGCAGCGTTCTAAGGGGCTACTGCGTATCTACTTGCAGTAACCCATCAAAACCACTGACTATGAAAAATCAAACTAACTTAGCTTCGAGAGGTCGTCGCTACCATACCAACGCGACTCCAAACTTGAAGGTTCTTATAGACCAATACGGTCACTTGAGTTTATCTATTAGCGCCGAAAGCCTGAACGAAGCCCTGCGAAAATACATTCAAAAGTAAGTCAAATTACTCTGTTTTGGGTTCAGTAGGCTTCCGCTTATCAGAATCAACGGCATCGTTCCTATCATAGGCTTCAATGATTTGGCGCACCAAATAGTGCCGTACTACGTCCTTGCCATCAAGATAGACAAAGCCAATATCCTTTACTTTTTTGAGAATATGTACGGCATCTATCAAACCAGAGCGTTGCTTGGTTGGCAAGTCAATTTGACTGACATCGCCTGTTATAATCATTTTAGAGTTTTGTCCCATGCGCGTTAAACACATCTTCATTTGCATAGAGGTTGTGTTTTGTGCCTCATCAAGCAGAATGAAGGCATTAGAAAGGGTACGCCCACGCATAAAAGCAATGGGTGCAATCTCAATGATGTTTTCTTCCAGATAATGTTTCAACTTTTCGGCAGGTATCATTTCCTCAAATGCGTCATAAATAGGGCGCAAATAGGGGTCTATTTTTTCGCGCATATCGCCAGGCAAAAAGCCTAAACTTTCACCAGCCTCTACGGCAGGGCGCGTGATGATTATTTTACGAACAAGTTTATTTTTGAGTGCACGGACAGCCAGCGCTACTGCCACATACGTTTTTCCGGTGCCAGCAGGGCCGAGAGCAAACACGATGTCTTTGTCGTTTGCTTGCTTGACTAACTCCTGTTGGTTGGGTGTTTTGGCTTTGATGGGTAGTCCTTTTACACCAAATATAATCGTATCGTCCTTATCTTTGCGCAGCAAAGAGGCAGAATCATCGTTTAAGCAAAGGCGTACATCGGCCAAGTCCACTTTCCCGAAGCGGTGATAATGTTCTAGTAATTGGTTAATGATTTCATTAATCTTGACAATTTCAGGGCTACTGCCTTGTATCCTGATTTCGTTACCGCGAGCCACGATGCGGCTTTCCGGGAAAGCCTGCCTGATTTCACGAATATTAGTGTCTTCTGCTCCAAAAAAATCGGGCAGCGCCACATTTTCCAGTACAATGATTTTTTCTACCAAAACAAATAAGGTTTGAATAATTTTTGGGTGTTATTACATAATCAACTCTCGCAAACATAAGCAACGGCATCTAAAAAAAAAAGTTTCAGATGCCCAACTCTAAAAACTCTTGATTCCTTACGAACTAGGCGACGAGAATAAGCATAAACGGAGGTATCTCAAACAAACTACGTATAAAACATAGATTTAACAGATGAGAGCAATTGAATTTGGCTTAAAAATAGGCTCAAAAAAAATCAAGAGCTATACAGATACGACTTGTTTGAACCGAAAATAAAAAGTTCCGATACAGAAATTGCAAATAAATTTAAGTCTCTTTATGCAGTAATCTGTCCTAATACTCTTTCTAGTTGTTCTTGAGGCAGTACCAGGTCTGAATGATTGCCTAAACCAGTTTGAATTGGCTTTGCTAATGCGTAAAAATAAGGCTGCTGCATATCTGTAGCCAAAGCAAAATAGCAAAGATTGTGTGTATCTGTTTCGTTCCGTATTTCCAAAATTCGTGTTTGAGGCTGCATAAACGCCATAAAAGCCAAAGATGCTCCGTGGACTGCCGCAAAACACTTGGCATGGCGCACAATACTGAGTTGTTCAATAAAAGTATAGTCCTCCAAAAAAAATTTGCGGAAGCCATACTTTTCAAAGGTAGGTTCTAAATTTGCTTCATTGGCGAGTTTTCGGCGCGCCCTAGCACGGCTGGCATAAATGCGTTCCCCAAAATTCAGTTCGGGCCTGAGCGGGAAATAACTATCAAATAGTTGGCGCATAGTGTGCATGAGGCTTGCATGGTAGTTGCCTGTTATGGCAATTTCCGACACCGTAGTAAGACCAGCCCCAGCCCAAATGCTGCGATTGCGAGCAATACTATGTACGCTACCAAAACCCAAAGGCATTATACTCTGCAAGTGAAACTCTTGAACGGCGTGAGGTAAGAGTAGAACTGAGCCAGGAGCTTCCTCGCGCAGGCATATCAGTTTGGGCAATACGTCGCAAATCCAATGAAAAAGGCCTTTGCTCCATTCATCAAAGCAGAAAACAGCTTTTTGTTGTAAATTTTGTTTGGGCAACAGCCAATATTTTTTAAGCCAATATTTTTTGCCATAGTCGCTCAAATAGTTTTTGATTGTGAGCGGTTCAACAATGCCCAATTTGTCAAGCAGTACGCCCTCGGACGTAACGCAGACAGGTGCCAAGTCATAGCGGTGTATGTCGTAAGTGGGGCGCTCAAAGTCGTTGGCAAAGCGAAAAGCATCAGCTTCCGTATAGTTGCAAGGTAAATTACGGACGCAGTTGTGTGCTGCATAGAGCAGCTTTTGTTGTAAAATAGGAGCAGGGCGCACTTGAAATTTTGACCTAAAGTTTACGCAAATAAAACCATTTTTTTTCAATCATTTATAACTTCATGAACAAAAGCATTCGGCCAGTTGCCATTTAAACCCCTGCACCCCATCTAGGTCTTAGGTCAATCCCGTCCTAATTAGTCGTCCCTTAAAAGTGAAAGAACCACCTAATCATCGCTCAGGATAGATTGATAGAAACTTGAAATCGTTTAGGACGGCATTGAATTAAAAAACGCAAAAGATGCGCCTTATTCTTGTTGGGGTTTAATCAAGGAAACGCCATTTTCTAATTTTAGACGAGCGCTAGCCTGCTTTTTTTTGGTGCATAACCGCGCAGGCCATAAAAGCAGCTGTTTCAGCACGAAGGCGTTGCTGCCCCATGCTCACGCATAACCAGCCGGTGGATTCCGCCAGAGAAATCTCTACCTCACTAAATCCACCCTCTGGGCCTATCAAGATACAGTTAGAAACGGACGAAAAATGAGCATTGTAGAGAGAAGGTGCAGATGTTTCACCTTTTTTAATATGGGGGATAAAACAACAGTCGGCCTGTACTTGGCTTATAAATGTTTCAAAAGGACTTACTTCGTGAATAACAGGTAGGAAGCAACTTAGGCTTTGCTTAAGGGCAGCAATGGCCTTACGCATAAGTCGTTCGGTGTTGATATAGGTGCGCTCACAATATTGGCTTTGGACAAGGCTAATTTCTTGAATACCAAGCTCTACGGCTTTTTCTACCAGCCAGGCCAGTTTGTCGGTATTTTTGAGTGGGGCAAGTGCCAAGTTACTATGAGGCAATTTTAACTGCTGTTTTTCTTTTTTGAATAGGCTAATCTGGCATTTTTTATGGCTAAAACTCTCCAAGATACCCTCTGCCAGCAGCCCTTTTCCATCGGTTATGTACACTATATCACCTTCGCGAACACGCAGACTGCGTAAGTGAGCAAGTTCTTCCTCGTCAAGCTGGGGTGCATTGTTATCTAAATTCGAGCAATAGAACAAGTTATTCATTCAGCCACGCCTCCTATAAATTCATCAGAATTTCTTTTTGTTTTTTGGTTAGTCCTTTAACAACCAGCTCGTAAGAATGCAGTGTCCATTGCAAAATTGTTTTGTCGTTCATGTCCCCATTGCTCAGTACAGTGTTCCAGTGCTTTTTATTCATGTGGTAGCCAGCGCTTACAGCCTCATATTGCTCACGTAAGAGAACAGCCTCCTCGGGGTCGCATTTGAGGTTGATGCTCTGGAAGGAATCCATATCAGTTAAGGCAAATATTTTATCCATCACCTTGAAGGCAAGTGTTTTATCGTCAAAAGGCGTAGATTCTGTTACGCCTTTGAGCTTGAGGCAATAACCTCTGAAGGTTTCTAAATCCATTTTGTTATCAAAAAAAGTTTAAGCTAAAGTAGAGACAGGTGTTTCTATCCAATTAATTCCTTTTTTAAGCAAATCTAAAGTAGCTTGTTCGGGGCTATTGGGCAAGGTTTTATGGTCGTATTCCCATGCAGCCAGAGGCGGCAAACTCATCAAGATAGACTCGGTCCGCCCGTCAGTTTCTAGGCCAAATTTTGTGCCTGCATCATAAACAAGGTTAAATTCTACATAACGCCCACGCCGCAGCCGTTGCCATGCCTGATGCTCAACGCTGTAGGGTGCGTAGCCATTTTTTAGCAAAAGCGGGACGTAACAGTTCAAAAACTCTTCGCCAACACTCCGTACAAAAGCCCAACGTTCGGCTTTGCTAATGGTTTCTGTTGCTTGCAAACGGTCAAAAAAGATGCCACCGACTCCTCTGGTTTCGCGCCTATGTGGATTATAAAAGTAATCGTCTGCCCAGCGTTTAAACTCAGGATAGTAGCTCGTATGATACGCATCGCAAACTTTTTTAAGTTTGAGATGAAACTCTTGCGCCTCTTGCCGCACAACGTAGTGCGGTGTGAGGTCTATTCCACCACCGAACCAATACGTGCCATTACTCATTTCGAAGTAGCGGACGTTCATGTGTATAATCGGCACAAAGGGGTTGCGCGGGTGCATAACAATAGAAACACCTGTTGCAAAAAAGTCAGCCTTTTCTAGCTTGAATGCTGCTAAAATTTTGTCAGGAGTGGGGCCATGAACCGCCGAAAAATTAACACCGCCTTTTTCTATATACACGCCGTCAGTAAAGGCTCTTGAGCGCCCACCTCCACCACCTGGCCGCTCCCATACATCTTCTTGTATGCGCACGTTTAAGTCTGCTTCGCATAGGCCTTTACAGATGTTCTCTTGTAAGCCTTTGAACCATTCGGCAGCTTCTTCTTTAAAAGCCATTGTTTTGCAATCCAAAGTAAAACTGAATTATTTGATGAGCCATTGTTCAGGGTCTAGTTTTGTTTGGTGTCGCCAAATTTGGAACTCAATTTCTGGCAGGTTATTCGGATTAAGGCCTGCTTGCGCAATGTTTTCTTTGGCTTTTATTTTCTGACCAATTTGAACCTGCACATTTTTGAGGCGCGCATAAACCGTAAAATAGTCGCCATGCTGAATAATGACCATATAGCCGCGCCCTGGTATTTCGCTCACATCCACCACCTTGCCCGCAAATACACTGCGAACAGCCTCGTTGGCCGAAGTTCTGATATCAATGCCTAATTTTTCTATTTTAAGTTTGGAGTCTTTGTCGTCCCCAAATGCCTGTAAACCAAACCTTCCTGAAATAAAACCATTGCTAACTGGCCAAGGAATCCGCTTTTTAGACGTAACGAAACTAGCCGAAAGTTTACGTTCCTCAGGCGTTAGCGAAGCAGAGAAGGCTGCAGCTTTAATACTTTCTGCAATCAGCTTCTCCATTTCTTTGAGTGATTCCTGCTCTGCTCCAAGTTTTTGCTGCATTTCGCTCTCTTTGGATTTCAGCTCGCCGATAACGCTTTTTTGAGCGCCCTGTAGCGAAGAGAGTTCAACAGTTTCATGACGTTCTAGCGCAAGCAACTGTTGCTTACTAAGTTTTTGTTGCTCAAGTTCTGTTTTTCTTTCCGTAAGCATAGCTTGAACACGGCTGATTTGAGAAAACTGCTCTTTACGACTGGCATCATAAATTTTAAAGTAATGCACTCGTGCCAAAAATTGATTCAAGCTATTAGCAGCAAATACATAGGCCAGTCTATCGAGTTTCCCTGACGATTTATAAGCCGCATAGAGCATGGTTTTATACTCATTTTTGATGCTCTTGAGGTCTGCCTCGAGCGCTTCCACGATAGAGGCATTTTCTTGCACGCTCTTCTCTATGAGCCTAAGCTCCTTTTGAAGCACGCTTACAAGTGCATTTTTTTGGTAAATTTGACTATTAATTTCGGCCAAACGGTCTAGCTCTTGAGCACGTGTTTCCCGAGTACGCTTGAGCGTCAGATGCGTGCTGCGAATGCGGTTCATGATAGCAGCTCTTTCCTTCTCTAGCGTTTTTCGGTTCTCGCTTTGGCCTTTAGCAACAGATGCTTTAAAGACAAAAACAGCAGATGCAAGCACTATAAGCATGGGCAGCCAAAACAATTTGGGGCAGCTAGCTAAAATACCTTGCAGATACTGGTTCATTCTGAAGCACTTACTTTGTTTGATGGTACTTAATAGTTGCGGGCGCAATACCTAAGTTGGATACAATATGAACGTTTGGAAAACTCTCACGCAATCCTATTTTTACAATCGCAAGATGATGAATGGCGTGTTCAATGTTATAAACCAACTCACGCCCCCAGTTAGAGGCAATTTCGGTAGGCACTTCGTCTTCGTCTGCTGTAAAATATACAACTAAAGTGAGTGGATTGTTGGGCAGATAGGTGTCCAGAAGCGCACGATATGTTCTAAGTTTTTCTATAACAACAGCAGGATTGGTTTCAAGGCTTAAATCACGGTTACGACGGTCATAACACACGCAGTTGGTGCCTTGTTGCGAAAACAAACATTCATAAAATTCAACAATATGCCTAATGTGCTGGCCAATAGAACTCCCAGAAAAAATTGGCAACTTCTGTGCATACTGCTCTTCAGTAAGTCCAGAAATTTGTTCTGTCATCTGGTCAAAAATAGAGGCGGTGGCTGAAATAATGCTCATCTGCTCAGTGTAGGGGTTATGGTTTTGTTAGACAAAAGCCAAATGAACTTGGAAAGTTCGCATACTTTTGCGCTGCAAATTTAATGGATTTTAAATACAAAGTTATTTGTTTGGCATAAAACTTTAAATGTTGGCAGCAAGTTATTACAAAAAAGCCATCTGAGAGCGTATTTAGTCTTCCCTTAAAATATATCTAAGATTCTTATTATCAGAAAATTAAACAAGAATTTTATCTTTAAAATTTCTTAGGTTTTAGCTTATCTTGTCAAAAAACTGACAAAAGCGAATGGCTCAAATGTCGGAGGGTGAGATTTTCTGTGCAAAAAATATTTTGTCAAAGCACCAAACCAAGAATAAAGCCATTCAAAATTTTGAGAGTATTCCCAAAACAAGCAGGTCATAAGAATCAATTTGTCAGAATATGCCTTGCAAAGCACTTTTCAGGGGTAACTAACCATAAAAATTTAATACGCTTTATGTATTAAATTGAACATCTTTGTAAAGATAGACTTACAAGCCTGGCTCAATGAACCCTTCAAAGAGCCACCCCAAAAAATGTTTTAGAAAGTCTTGTACAGGGCTGCTTTTTTGAAAAACAAAAATAACCCACTGAATCCATGCAAGACTACATTTATACAAATTTGAAAACATTTAGGACGGCACTGTTTTTTTTTTTTAGAATTTGTTGTATTTGTATTTTTTTTCTTATTATTGCAAGAGGCTTTTATATACAGACTGACATACGCTATGAAATACATATATTTTTTGCTGCTTTTTATTTTGTTTACCACAAATTTTGCGTGGGCACAAACAGCTACGGAAACGACAGAAAAAGCTATTCCTGTAGGCAAGCAGCTCTATTTTTTAGAAGATAGCTCTTCTTCTCTCACAATAGATGCCATTCTGAGGCCGGAGAATCAAGCACGTTTTAAAATGAATATGACGGACGTGGCTAACTTTGGCAATAGCGCTTCAACTTTTTGGCTGAAACTAGAGCTAGATACACGACAAATGCCTACTGCCTATCTAGAAATTGGCAATCCTATGCTTGATGAAGTGAGTCTTTTTAGTTTTGAAAATGGAATCTTCAAAGAGCGCAAAGCTGGTGCTAGCTTGCCCAAAAGTGTGCAAGAGGTAGATGCCAATAGTATTTTGTTTGGTCTCGCCCCTCAGCCTGACTCCGTGCAGTCCCAAACCTATTATCTAAAAGTTCATAGCAACTACCCGCTTGAAATACCCGTCAGTATGGGCAGCCTGCGTGTACTCATGGAAAGGCAAGCAGCCCAGAATGTGGCTTTTAGCCTCTATATGGGCTTGATGCTGAGCATGGCGCTCTACAATTTGATTATCTTTTTCTTTATCAGAGACCGCGCTTATCTCATTTACAGCAGTTTTTCATTCTTTATAGGTCTCTTTTATTTGCACTTAAAGGGCTATATGTTTCATTTACTTTGGAGCGAAGTACCTAACTTGAATGATTACACACCACTTTATTCGTCTGTGGTTACTATCTTGATGTTGCTTTTTGCCAATGAGTTTCTCAAAGCATCCAAGTACACGCCCATTTTGTATAAAATATCTTTTGTCTTTTATGCTGTTTTTTTGATTTGTATTGTACTAAACCTCAGTGGGGACTACCACATCAGCGCAAGTGTGTCGCAGTTAGGCGCAATGTTTCTTAGCATTTATATTTTGGTGATGGCCATTGCCGCCATGCGTGCTGGTAGTCCTATGGCGCGCTTTTATCTGGTAGCATGGAGCATTTACTTGGTCAGTGTTGTTATTCTGATACTACAAGTTGTATCCGTTATTGAGAGCAATGTCTTTACAGGGCATTCAGTTTTTATTGGAACAGCGCTAGAAGTTTTGCTTTTATCCTTAGCGTTGGCCTACCGCATCAATGTTTTAAGAGCAGAAAAAGAGCAAGCACAAGCCAAAAATTTGCACTTAATCAAAGAGCAAAATAAGGTTTTGGAAGAAACCGTAGCAGAAAAAACCAAGGATTTGCGCGATAAGAATGAGCTCATTCAATCTGCTTATGAAGAAGTTACACAAGTCAATGAGGAACTTCAGCAAACTCAGGAAGAGCTCATGGCGCAGCGCGACCTTTTGGCAGACCAAAATATTAAACTTGAGCATTTCCGTACCAAAATAACGAGTAGCATACGTTCGGCCTATACCATACAGCAGGCCATTTTGCCGCCCAAAGCAAAACTAGACGAAACGCTGCACAACTACTTCATCATCAATCGGCCTAAAGACTACGTATCTGGCGATTTTTATTGGGTAAATCAGATTGATAATAAAAAGTTTGTCATTGTGGCCGATTGTACAGGACACGGCGTTTCGGGAGCATTTATGACCATGATTGGCAACACACTCTTGGATAAAATTATCAAAGAATGGCATATACACAACCCAGCGCAAATCCTGACCAGATTGCACCAAGAAATTCAGGCAGTTCTTCAGCAAGATGAAACAGGCAACACAGACGGTATGGACGTAGCTATTGCTGTGTTGGAAGAACTGACACAGACCAGTACTCGGCTTCTCTTTGCTGGCGCAAAAAGGCCAATGTATTATGCAGAGGCAGAAAGTAGCCTTGTTCAAAAGCTATCAGGCGTACGTAGAGCCATTGGTGGGCGGGCCAACGATGATAAAAATTATCAGTGCGAAGACCTCTTATTAAACAAAGGAGCAATTATTTATTTGGCTTCCGATGGCTTTGTAGACCAAAACAACGCAGACCGTAAGAGCTTTTCAGAGCCGCAGCTTCTAAAAACACTCACTGGGGTGCATCATAAACCTTTGCAAGACCAAAAAAGCTATCTAGAATTTGCACTAGATGCGCACATGACCGATGTTGAGCAGCGCGATGATATTCTGCTCTTGGGTATGCGAGTTTAGAAGATTATTGACCGAAGCACTTTATAGAGTCGTCCTTTAAAGTATCTTAGATGCTTTTTAAGGGACGACTAGTTACTAACCCACCAACTCCTTTTTTGCCAAATATTCTGCTATCTGTACGGCATTGGTGGCAGCTCCTTTTTTAAGATTATCAGCTACAATCCACATATTCAGGGTTTTGGGCTGGCTTTCGTCGCGCCTGATGCGGCCTACAAATACCTCGTCGCGCCCAACTGCATTGAGCGGCATAGGGTACACAAAATTAACAGGGTCGTCCTGAACGATAATTCCCTCTGTGTTTTCTAAAATATGGACAACTTCTGCAAGGTCATAGTCCTGCTCAAATTCTACGTTCACAGCCTCAGAGTGCCCGCCCATAACAGGAATACGCACAGCAGTAGCGGTTACTTGTATGCTGTTATCGCCCAGAATTTTTTTGGTTTCGTTTACCATTTTCATTTCTTCTTTGGTGTAGCCATTATCCATAAAAACGTCTATATGCGGCAAAACGTTCAGGTCTATTTTATGTGGATACACTTTTTTGCCTTCTATACCCTGTCTTTCGTTCATGAGTTGGTCCACGGCAGCCTTACCCGTGCCAGTAACGGACTGGTAAGTGGAAACCACAATGCGCCGAATTTTGTACTTTTTATGAAGCGGGGCCAGAGCCATCACCATCTGAATTGTTGAACAGTTAGGGTTCGCAATGATAAAATCCTCATCGGTAAGCAAATGTGCATTTATTTCTGGCACAACCAACTTATGCGACGGACTCATACGCCATGCAGAGGAGTTGTCTATAACCACAGTGCCAGCAGCAGCAAACTGAGGTGCAAACTCCAAAGAGACACCCCCGCCCGCCGAAAAAATAGCAATGGCTGGCTTGGCGGCAATCGCCTCCTGTATAGACAAAAGTGTATATGATTGTCCTTGAAAATCAATAATTTGCCCTTTAGAGCGCTCTGAGGCAACCATCAAAAGTTCGGTGTATGGAAACTGGCGCTGCGCTAGTACTTCTAGCATAGTGCGCCCTACAAGACCTGTTGCACCAACTACTGCAATTTTCATAGACTTAAAAGCTATTTGAGAGGATATGAGTTAAAGATAACATTTGAAACGCCGCAAATTTCTTGTTTTTTTAGAACAAAAACCAATAAGAAAGGCAGTTTTTTCTAAAACACAGACAAGTACTTAGTCGTCCATAAACTGCGCAATGAGCCTATGAAACTGATGCACATTTTGCTCTTTGGACGGAGAATAACGGCCTTTTTGATAAAAACGGGACTGAATACCGCGTTGCACGTTTTCTACCACGTATTCGTCCTCGCGCTCCACTTTATCTAGTTCTGCACCAGCGCCTAAACCTATCTTGGTGCTGTCCCAAACAAAACTCAAAAACGATACCTTACATAAATTGACGGCCAAAGGCTTGATGATATTCAGTGAAAGCCCCCAAGGATAGAAGTTGAGCATGAGGTTTGGAAAGAACCAATAGTAATAAGCAGCTACATTTTTGCCGTAATCGGGGTGGCCTTGCGGCAACACGAAACCATCATTAACCGTTTTGGCATAGCCGATTTGCAAATTGCCATGCTCAAATAGTTGCGTTTCATAAGTGCCATAATCCAGAACTGCATTCAGGCCAGGGTGAACGAAGGGAATATGCAAGCCTTCCAAATAATTATCCACATAAAGCGCCCAGTTGGCTTGCACCAAATAGTCTTTGGAGCGTGTGGCATCAAAGCGGAAATCCTGCAAAGGCAAAAAGTAAAGGCGTTCATGCAGAGCTTGTGTCATGCTTTCAAATGGAAAAGCTGGCTGAATGCTCGTAAAGGCAAATTTATTCTGCCAAATTCCGAGCGGTACTTGGGGCAGGTCGTCGCAGGGGCTCGGAAAGTTCTTAGCTTCTTTGAACTCTGGCATAAACTCAAACTTGCCGCTCAGGTCAAAACGACGACCATGATAGTTACAAATAATTTTTTTGAGCTTGCAAGGATGTTCTACCAAAATATTGGCTCGATGCGTACAAACATTTGCCAGAGCATACAACTGCCCATTATAGTCATGACTCAAAAAAATTGGTTCATTCAAGAAGCCCTCAAGTAATGTAACAGGCCATATCTGTCCTGCGGTAGAGAGTTGGGCTAAGTCTGCAGTCCAATGCCAAGTGCGCGCAAATATTTTGTCTTGGCTTTCCTCAAAAAGGCTTTTACTTTTATAAAACTCGCTGCTAAGCGTTTGTGCTTCAATAATATTTGGATTGATGTTCAACATGATAAAATTTTAACAAAATAGCCAAAAATTAGACGTTGTTCAAATTTATGATTCAACAAATATATTCAACGACTTGCATAAGTGAACAAAAGAGGCGATTTGGCCTGTGTGTTTCAGCATATCCTTTGTATCCTCAGGTTTTCCTTACTCAAAAAGACAGATGGCACATCATATCATACAGGCGCAAAGATACATGATTGCGCAACTTATTACAAAAAAACACATAATAACTTCTATTATAGAGGCTGTTGGCAAGATAAATGATTAGTTATCAGAGAAATAAAGCGCGAATACAAGACCGATTTGGCTCATAAAAACAAGCTCTTGATTAACCTCTCTGAGAGATGTAAGTTTTAGGAAGCGAATAATTGTACTTTTCTAAGATAGAGGCTTTACTTTTAAAGTACTGCCAACTACGGCTATGATACGGCTATCATACGGCTATCATACGGCCGTGCTATGGCTAAGGCAAAATAGGACAAAAGCAATTTTGAGGCATCAAGCGGGTTTGCCGCTTTCTCTCTTTTTTTTGTTATTGAGTACGTCTATTAGCCTGTATCTGCGTTAGAGAGGCGGCGGGTTTAGTGCGTAGCACCGAAGCAAAGCGAAGCCCAAAGACGAACGACCGCGAAGCGGGAACGCCCCAATAGAATTGTAGAAAAATAATAATGCGTCAAAAAAATCAGATATAAGGAATTTGGCAAAAAGTTATTTGAAAACGCGAGAAAAGGGCATCTACAAGGGACAAAAGAGGACAATTAGAACTCAAAAAACTCAAAAAGGGCTTTTTGACGACTCAAGAGAGGTTAATTTAAGCGCTTGCTTTCGTTCAGAAACACCCGCAACTCTGCGGAAAGGACGGTTTTAATAAACAACTAATTTTGAACGTGTGTCGGAAAAAGACCTTTTAATCATTCAAAACAAAATCAACGAAAAACCCAGAAAGAGATACCGATTTTAAACAGCTATTCCAACTTGCTACAATGCTTAACTTATAAGATTGCATTTATCTGTTGCATCTAAGATATAAGAAAACAAGAAGCCAATAAGCATCATAGAATTATCCGCATAAATTTGCAGTGCATTGCAAAAAAGCATACTTTTGCGTGTTTTTCAATCAAAAGCCACACCGCAAACCCTCATGCAAGCCCACCTCAAATATTTTGGTATTGCTCTTTTATTGATTTTATTAGACCAAGCCTCAAAAATGGCTGTGCATTCATACATGATGCCAGGGCCATTGGGCGAGATTTCTCTCATCGGTGAGTGGTTGAAACTGCACTATACGCTCAATCCGGGCATGGCGTTTGGTATTGAAATAGGTTCGGTATATGGAAAACTTTTTTTGACAATTTTCCGCACACTGGCCACGTTCGGCATAGGTTATTTGCTTGTTAGAATAATTCAAAAAAAGCAACACACAGGTCTTTTGGTGGCTGTTTCCTTCATACTTGGCGGTGCAATTGGCAATGTGCTAGACAGCATCTTTTACGGTGCATTTCTTGATGGCAACTCTGTTTATTATGAGGGGGATTTGCCACCGCTACACCCCTGGCTGCATGGTCAGGTCGTTGATATGATTTATATAGATATTTGGGAGGGGTATGTCCCGTCCGATATACCGCTTTTTGGCGGTATGTATATGGCTTGTTGGCCTATTTTTAATATTGCAGACTCTTCAATTTTTGTTGGTGTGGCTATCATTGCTATTTGGCAGAAAACTTTTTTTCCTAAAGAAGCAGAAAAAGACCCTAAAACGGAGCATAACACGCCAAGTTCTAACGGAGAAGTACCGAGTAATCAAACATCTACACCCTTATAGCTACTTTAAACTGCCCCGCAGCTATGGCAGAATTTACTGCTAAAGTACGAGCCTATATCCAAAAACACAACTTACTTGAAGTTGGCAAAGTGGCCCTAGTGGGTATTAGTGGGGGTGCAGATTCGGTTTGTCTGTTTTATGTCCTGAGCGCTTTAGGTTATAAGGTGGAACTAGCTCATGTCAATTTTGGTTTGCGTGGGGAGGAATCAGATGCCGATGAAGCCTTTGTTCGTCATTTGGCACTTGCGCATAATACGCCTTTGCATATACACCGAGCGCAAAAAAAAGAAAGTGGCAATACGCAACAATGGGCGAGAAATGTCCGTTACGCCTTTTTTGAGGAGATATGCCAAAGCAAAAGCATTGAGAAGGTGGCAGTAGCGCACCATCAAAACGATAACTTTGAAACAGCCCTTTTCAATTTGGTTAAAGGTGGAAATTGGCGTAAACTAAAAGGTATCAGTCCTCAAAATCAACGTATTGTCCGCCCATTTTTGGCTGTAACGAGACAAGAAATAGAAGACTACCTAGCGCTTTATGGTTGGTCTTACCGTACAGATTCCTCTAATGCTGAGGATAAGTACCAACGTAACTTTCTGCGCAACAGAGTCGTTCCGCTTTTGCGCCAACTCAATCCGAGCTTGGAACAGACCTTTGTGCAGAGTGCCGAGCGCGCACAAGCCGCTGAGCGTTTGTTATCTGCTCAGATAAAGGCAGAACTGAATAGGATTTGCACGACACGAAATGGTTACAATATCCTTTCTATCAAATGCTTAGAAAAGTCCTCAGAGCCAGTTTTTATTCTAAGTGAGTGGCTCAATCGCTTTGGTTTTAGTTATACGGCCAGTGCAGATATTTTTGAAAAGCGTTATCTGAAAAGCGGGAAAAAATTTTTATCCGACACACATATTCTGTGTACGAATAGAGAGGAGCTTGTGGTGGGTATGTTGCATAAAAAAGCCTTTGTTGCCACGACTTTCAAGCATTTTATAGATGACGTTATAAGCATAGAGCTTTCTAGCAGTCAAGTTGTTGTTTTAAGCCCTAGCCCTATTCCAAACGCTCTATGGCAAAGCGAATTATATCTTGCTTCGTCTGACTTTCCACTTGTTTTGCGTATTTGGGCTGCAGGTGATGCGCTTTCACCAAATGCAAAAAGTGGCCGCAGAAAAGTCAATAAAATACTGACCGATGCCAAGTTATCTGTTCTGGAGAAGCAAGATGTTTTGGTGCTGGCTAGCCCAAAAGGCATTTTGGCTCTTGTAGGCTATGCGGCAGAAACCAAGGCGCAAAACCCCGACAATACCCAAAATAACCTTTATATTGCCTTACGAACTACAAATGAAACTACCCAATAACGACAGCTTCATAAAAACTCAGCGTTATTGGGCAGCTCGCATTCTATGATAAATGACTTTTATTTGTAGAGTTCTGGATAATCCTTAGGGAAAGCCTCGCTCAGCATTTCATAAACCGCATCATAAATGTCTTCTGTACTTGGCTTAGAAAAATAATCGCCATCGGAAGCATAAGGGGGGCGATGGTCTTTGCCAGACACACAAATAGGCTTGGCATCTAACCAGCGGTAGGCATCTTGCTCGTCCAGCACTTTTTGCATCATATAAGCCGAAGCACCGCCGCTCACGTCTTCGTCGGCAAAGATGACTCGGTTAGTTTTCTGGATAGATTTGACTATGCTGTGGTTTAAATCAAAAGGCAAAAGGGTCTGTACATCAATAACTTCTACACTAATACCTACTTCTTCTAGCTGCTCGGCCGCATCAAGCACAATACGACACATAGAACCGTAGGTTACGACCGTAACGTCTTTGCCCTTGCGTAAAATTTCGGGTTGGCCAAGCGGGACTGTGAACTCACCTATATTTTGGGGCATGGTCTCTTTCAAGCGGTAGCCGTTCAAGCATTCAATGATAATGGCTGTGTCATCAGATTTGAGCATCGTGTTATAGAAGCCCGCAGCCTGCGTCATGTTGCGCGGTACAAGTACATACACACCACGCATGGTACTCAAAATTGCGCCCATAGGTGAGCCTGAATGCCATATCCCTTCTAAACGATGGCCGCGGCTGCGGATAATCAAAGGTGCTTTTTGGCCCCCCTTGGTACGATACTGCAATGTGGCGAGGTCATCTGAAAGGATTTGCAAGGCATAAAGCAAATAGTCGAGATACTGAATTTCAGCGATAGGCCGTAAGCCGCGCATAGCAGCTCCTATACCTTGTCCTATGATGCTTGCCTCGCGAATACCTGTATCCATGATGCGAATTTCACCATATTTGGCCTGCAAGCCCGCAAAAGCCTGATTGACATCACCTAAGAAGCCTACGTCTTCACCAAAGGCAACAGCCAAAGGCTCACGATTAAAAATATTATCAAAACAAGCCTGCAAAATTTCGCGCCCGTCCACCATAACAGCGTCTGAGGCATAGCTGGCTTTGTTTTCAGAAACTTTAAGGGCAGATTCAGCCGACTCGCTATAAAGGTGCGAGCTATAACGCACCTTATTTTCTGCCAAGATGCGCTCTAGCCAATCATTAAGTGCCCTCTTAGCGCCATTATCTTCAAAACGCATCAGGCGAAGTGCCTTTTTAGCCGCTTTGATGGCATCTTGACGAATCGGATTAAGGGTAGCACTGAGTTCTTGTGCCAAAGCAGTTAGTTTGGCGCTTTCGGCTGAGCCAGAAGCTGCTACTGAGTTCAGCAAACGAATAGCCTCTTGGTGGTCTGCCTGCATAGAGGCCACAAAGGCTTTCCATGCGGCATTTTTGGCTTCGCGTGCATCATCAGTGGCTTGCTGTTCTATTGAGTTTAACTCTTCTTCGGTAGCATACCTATTTTTGAGCAACCAAAGACGCATTTGACGCAAACAGTCATATCCAGCCTCAAAGGTCATGCGTTCTTTTGACTTATAGCGCTCATGTGAGCCAGATGTAGAGTGCCCCTGCGGCTGTGTAACCTCTGTAACGTGTACTAAAACGGGCACGTGCTCCTTACGACAAACGGCTTCGGCGCGCTCATAGGTTTTGCATAATGCCTCATAATCCCATCCTTTTACTCTAAAAATTTCAAAGCCTGGTTCGGTTTCGGTTCTTTGCAAACCTTTCAGAATTTCTGAAATATTACTTTTAGTGGTTTGGTACTTTTGCGGTACAGAAATGCCGTAACCATCGTCCCAGACGGACATCAGCATAGGTACTTGCAATACGCCTGCTGCATTTAAGGATTCAAAGAAAAGCCCCTCAGAGGTAGAAGCGTCACCTATTGTGCCAAAAGCAATTTCATTGCCTTTGTTAGAAAATTGTGTGTAAGTGTGCAATGCTTCGTTCTGGCGAAACAACTTAGAGGCAAAAGCCAAACCCAAAAGCCGCAACATTTGAGAGGCCGTGGGCGAAGTATCGGAGCTTGAATTTTTTTGAGCGGTAAGGTTCTTCCAACGCCCTTGCTCGTCTAGTGTGCGCGAGCCAAAATGCCCGTTCATCATACGACCTGCTGAGGCAGGCTCCGCCTCAACGTCTGTATGAGCATAAAGCTGCGCAAAATACTGTTGTAGCGTAAGTTGATTAATAGCCATCATCAGGGTCTGGTCGCGGTAATAGCCAGACCTAAAGTCGCCGTTTCGGAACACCTTAGCCAAAGCAATTTGTGCAAGTTCTTTGCCGTCGCCAAAAATACCAAACTTGGCTTTGCCCATGAACACTTCTTTGCGGCCCATTAGGCTGGCATGGCGGCTTTTGCAAAGTAAGCGAAAATCTGCTAAGGCTTCTTCTTTGCTGATAGTAGGCGCGTCTGTCATCACGCCGTTGGTGGCTGTAGTTATCTGTTGCACAATACTTGCGGGTTTAAATAGTCTCTACATTCTTTGTGTTTGCAATAATAATCATTTTTTTGGAATGATTTTATAAAACGCAAAAAAATACAAAAAAACGACACAAAAAAGCCCAAAGAGGTCATTAGAATCGGACTGTTCGCCCTGTTCTATTTTTTTAAGGTGAGAATAGAGGCATAATACTGACAGACTCAGTGCAGATTTAGTTATAGCGCCCAGCGTGTGGGTCTCTATAAAGTGTTAGTTGGATAATCACAAGTGTTGCAACAGTGATGCAGGTGCTAAAAAGAATTTTGGAAAGGGATAACACAAAAACAGGCCAGCTGCCGCTTTCTAACAAAAAGACTGCTGCATGGTGCAAGCCTACGAGCGTGGCTGCATAAGTTAGAAACCAGCCTCTGCCCATAGACGCAATAGTGGGTTGCATATTGCTTTCGTAGCCTCCGCTGGGTCGGTTGGCTCTGAGAACGTGCGTCCGCATATAAGCCATAAACACGCAAGATGCTGCGTGTATGCCCATTGTGTCGTAGATAACGTCTATGGCGAGTCCGCAAAAAAGACCCCAAACCATGACCAGAACTCCGCTCATTTCAATTGGTAAAAGTAGAATTATACTTACATAAAGCATACAGAAGCCAATTTCATAAAGCGCAATATTGCGCAGAAAAAAGACTTGCAAGCCTACGTAGAGCAAAAAACGGCCAAACTGACCGATAACACTTCCTGAATTTTCCATGCCTTTAAGGGTTGTTTTCTAATTTCTGTTGCTCTGGTAAGTGTTTGTTTTTTAGTACATAAACAAAGCGCAACATACTAAAATCATGGCTGAGTACTACTTTTACGCGCTGATTAGTTTGGTTATTTTTGGGTACTTCCACCACCTTACCTATCATATAACCTTCTGGATAGATGGAGTTGTACTCTGAAGTAAGGACGGAGTCTCCTTTGCTGATGCCGCGGTACTGTGGCAGATAATCCAAATAGAGATAGCGGAAGTCTTTGCCGTCCCAGCTTGACGTACAAAGCATATAACTCATATTTTTAGAACGTACAAGGCTAGAAATTCTACTCTCATTATGCAAAACAGAGCGCACAATGGCGTAATTGTCCGAGCAGCGCTCAATTTTACCTACAATGCCAGTAGTCGTTACAACGCCATCGCCTGCATTAAGGCCATGTTTGCTACCTTTATCTATCGTGATAAAATTTTGGTTCAAACTTATTGAGTTTTTAATCACTTTAGCCGGTATGAATTCATATTTAAACATGAAGGCGGAGTCTGGTTCGTACCATGCTGCCTGCCTATTGGCAATTTTGGTGCGTAGTTTGGCGTTTTCGGCTAAGAGCAAGTCGTTTTGGTCTTGAAGGTTGAAGTAAGCCTGCACTTCCGCTGAGCGCTCTAAGAGGTAACCTATGGCATTGTTAGTAGAGGTTAAAAAAACCACACGCTGATACGAGTTTTTATTGACTATGAGCCAAATACAAAGGCCCTCTAGCAAAACAAAAACCAATAGTAACTGATACTTTATACAGAAATCAAATAATGCTCTCATGTTTTATAAAAAGTGGGCAAAGATACGCTTTTTTTTATCTTTTTGGTTCTTGCGTATTTGTTTTGTGTGCATCTCTTCTTTTTTGTTTAAAAAAAATTAGCAACTTTGCACATTGAAACTGAACACTTACTGATGATTGTCATTGCAGATTTTTGGCCTTATTTTCTTTTAAGCCTCGCTTTCTTTGTGGTCTATTTTGGTTTGGGGCACGTTCTGGCTGCAGCTTTGGGCTGGCGCTTCAAAGATTGGTTAGAAGATTTTTTTGCAAAAAACTGCTTGGGCTGGGTCTTATTAACCTTTTTGTACGCGCTCATAAAATCTGGTGGGGTTACGGTTTTCAGTGCTGCTCTTCCTCTTATCGCCTACACTTTTTATTTGAATTTGAACCACCAAAGGCTGTCTTTCCAAGAAGAGATATTGACTTTTCAGCGTATAAATTGGCGAGATACCAATGTATTTATTCTGGTTATTCTGTTGCTCACAGCTGCCAAGCTGATAAAATCGTATGAACCAACACACGGTTTTTTGGCCGAAAGTTTTGTGGACATGGACTATTGTTATTATGCTCAAATTGCAGACTACCTGTCTTTGAACGGCATAGAAAACAGCAACCGTGGCTTTAATGAGTTAGATTCCTCCTTGCATGGCATCAATCCCTATCATTATTTTGAACTCTGGCAAATTGCTTTTTGGCATAAGCTAACACAACTCAGCTCGGTTTATTTATTTATTTTTTCTTTTGCAATTTATGTGCTGGGTATGCTTTTTTTGGGCTTTAATCTCATTTTGCGTTCTCTTATAAACAAAAGCGCAAACTGGCTCATATATGGCCTTTCCTTTACTTTTTTGTTTATCTCTGTACTTACCACGGGGGTTTGGTCAAAAGTACCAATCATTCATTTGTCTGAATTTATGACGGCTTATATGCTGCATGGCCCCGCAAACCCTATTTTGGACATTAAAAGAAGTATTGTAGAACTTTATTTTGTTATTTTGTTTGTGCTTGCACTGCGCGGAAGCCGCCAAAACGCCATGCTAGGAGTGCTTTTCTTATCTTTTTTGTCTGTTTTACTTGCGCCCGCTTGCTTGGCTGGTGTATTCTTATACGCTTTTTTTGCTCTTTTTACAAAAGAAAAAGACCTAAAAGCGTACGGCTTAATGGGTGCTGCTGTGGTTTCTGCCGTACTTATGGGGCTTGTTTATGCACTTTTTGCGCCTGAACTAAGCCAGAACCAAGATACAATGCAAGAATTATCAAAAGATTACAGCAGTTTTAGTGCATTTTTGAGTTCGGTTGGCGAAAGAGTTTTTTACTACTTTACTTGCTACTGGGCGGCTTATTTACCATTTTCTGCAATAGTCATCTATTTATGGCTCCGTCGGGACTTTCTTCCCAGTCTTAACTGGTTTAATTTGTTGTTAAGTTATGGCTACCTTGTGGCTTTACTGATTGGCTGTTTGTTTCAGTTTTTTAATTGGGAGCAGTTTTATACCGCGTATTGTCAGGCTTACCACAAGCTCGTTTTTATTGTACTTTTAACTGCTTGGTTGGTCAATAGTATTGATAAAGAAGATTTTAATATGAGCTATTTTAATTTCAGAACGTTTAAATATTTGCCTTTTGCCATGCTTTTGCTCTATGCTTGGTTTGGGTTCAGGATAGTGCGAAACACACAGTTAAAGATAAAACCTTTAGAAGGCTTTAAGTATGAAAAGAAAGCGTTTGAGGCTAATATTCAGAGCAAAATAGTTCCGTATTTATCCAGCAGTGAGGCCAACAATGCCATTTTTTATTACGCCCCTTCCAATATTTCTAAGCTCTCGCTGCCTATGCTTTTTAATGTTTTTTCAAATGCTACTTATCTATTTTACGCTGTTCCGAACTTACATTTTGCAAATTTTTGTTATGAACAGTACGAAGAAGCCTGCAAAGACCGCTGGCCCTTTCCTAAAGCTGTTCAAAATAGCATGAATACGTCTGAAATAGAACAGTTTATCCGCTTTAAAGAGAAAAAAGGCATTAAAAAAAGCCTTTTAGCCAGCAAGTTGGACTACATTAAGACGATGCGTGTTAAAATAGCTGTTATAGACAAAGGTGCTATTGTAGAGCCTGAAATTCAAGCTCTTTTTGGCGATTTTGTTGAAGACAAGGCTAGCGGACAGAGGATTTATAGGTTTAGGTAGAATCATTCGTATAGGGCAGCCTTTAACACTTGAATTCACCCAATAAAGGAACTTACATTTGAAGTTTTGTTATCGCATTTTGCTCATGTCTTAGTGCCCAGATGCAAGGCTCTTTGTCGCTCTGCCATATCAATTATCTTTTCCCAATAGCGTGGCGCTGAGTCTAAACCAATGCTTAACTTTTCTGCTCCTTTCTGAATCTCTAATTGATGCCTTCCCTGCAAGCCTTTTGCGAAGAGCAAAAAGCCAAAGAATGACAGCGAGAAGCCTAACCACCAAACCAAAATCCCTTTTAGCATAGCCACCATAAACAAAGGCCCTGCAATTCCTCCAAAAACAAGTGGCAGCATCAGTCGCCTAAACTTGATGGTAATTGCGGAGAGCTCACCTAGCCAAAAAGAATATTTTTTGATTTCGTCTGTCCAATAAAGACGCTTATTGGTAAGAACTAATTTTTGTTCACCAATTTCAGAGCGCAAAAGCTCATTTTCGGGTGTTCTAAGCCATTTGAGCGCATCAGTATAGCTGTAGATGTAGCCTTTGCTTTTTTGGGAATAATTTTTCTCATTTTCTTCAAGGGGTATTGACAGATAGTTCGCCTCTCTCACTGTGCTAAAACCTTCGTAACTAAAGTTTTGATGCGTTTGGCTATGTGTATATGACCCACCAAGCACGTGTGAACTTGTATAAGGACTATGCTTGCATGGATTGGTTGGGTACATCAAATGAGACAGTGGTTTCAGGATTAAACGCTTTTTACAGCTTTTAAGTTGCGCTTTGATGCGATTTCTGCAGCCAGAAAAATAGCCTCGCGCATAGGAGTTGGGTCTGCTGTGCCTGCCCCTGCAATGTTATAGGCAGTGCCGTGGTCTGGCGATGTGCGTACAATAGAAAGCCCTGCTGTAAAGTTTACGCCGCGGTCGAAGGCTAAAGTCTTGAAAGGAATCAAGCTTTGGTCATGGTACATACCCATAACACCATCAAACTTGGACTGGCTCATTTGCCCAAAAAAACCGTCAGAGGGATAAGGCCCAAATACTAAGATTCCTTCTTGTCGCAATTTTTCTAAGGTGGGCTCAATGATATTTTTTTCCTCTAAGCCCAGCAAACCCTGCTCACCAGCGTGTGGGTTTAGCCCCAAAACTGCTATCTTGGGTTTGCTGATACCGAAGTCGGATTGTAATGACTGAGCAAAAATATGGATTTTTTCGCTGAGCAGTTGTGCTGTAATGCTAGCACTTACTTTAGAGAGTGGTATGTGCCCGGTCAGGGTCGCTATGCGGAACTTTTCGGCTACCAAAGTCATTAGGCTTTTGCTTTTTTCGGTATTTGCAAAGTGATGCTCATAAAATTCAGTATGACCAATAAACTTAAATTCAGTATCTTGTATGTTAAATTTATTGATGGGTGCTGTTACCACTGCATCAATCCAACCCGATTTGAGCGCCGTAACAGAATCTTTAAGGGCAGCCAAAGCACACTGACCTGCTTCTGCACTGCTTCGGCCTGGTTCAACGTTTGGGTTATCGTTTGTCCAACTATTCACCAAATAAATTTTAGTTTCGGAGGTTTGTGCTGGCTGCGCCGAGCTAACAATCTGATACGGAAACTCCACCTCAAGCAGTTTGCGGTGTTTAGAGAATACTTTAGCCGAACCAAAAATAATAGGCGTACAAAAGCTCTGAATCCGCGATTCTTTGAGTGTTTTGATGATAACTTCTGGCCCTATGCCATTAAAATCGCCGATTGTAATTCCTAAACGTAATTTTTGAGACGAAGCGGGAGGTGTCATGGTCTGTGGTATGGTTCTAATAGATGCGCAATTTAATAAAAAAACACGAATACCACTGACAAATACGAGGTCTGTTTAGTTATCATTTTTGCGCCAGCAAATTCAAGATAGGGCTTATTTTTAAGTAGCACTCTTCAAATTCGGCCGCCACTTCCGCATCATAAGTTAGCGCACTGCCTACCTGCGTATATAGATAGGCGCTTGGCGAACAGTAAAAAACAGAACGAATGAGTACGCTGAAGTCAAAATCGCCTTCGGGTGTGATATAGCCCAAAGCACCTGAGTATAAACCACGTGGCTGTTCTTCATATCCATCAATCAGCTCCATAGCCCTAATCTTGGGTGCGCCCGTCATGCTCCCCATCGGGAACGCGCTCTTGATGGCATCAATGAAACGCCATTTGGGCAGTAGCTCTGAGGCCACAGTTGAAATCATTTGATTGATAGACGGAAAAGTATAAACGCCGAACAACTCCTTGACGTATGTACTGCCAATGACTGAGCAGCGCGCCAAATCGTTCCGAACGAGATCCACTATCATCATATTTTCGGCGCGCTCCTTCTCGTTGTTCTTGAGCCAGTTCACCAGTAATTTATTCTCGGCAGCATTTTTTCCTAGCCTAACGGTGCCCTTTATGGGTTGTGAAATCAGTGTTGAACCTTCTTTTTTTAAGAACCGTTCGGGGGAGGCGCTCACGAGGCTCCATTCTGCCACACGCGCCACTGCTGAAAATGGCATGGGATAACGCCGAGTTAGTTTCTGAAAAAATAGTATTGGCTCAAAATCAACAGATTCTGACTCATATCGCATACAGTAGTTGATTTCGTAGATATCTCCCTCAAAAATATGTGAACGAAGCCCCAGAAAAGCCCGCCGGTATGCCTCTTTATCAACTCGGGCGTGCATCAATACAGGTGCGTTGTCCTTAAAAGAAGCGGTCTGTTCTAAAATTTGCTGCCAAATTTCAGCGGGCGAAGCGCTCCAGCTACGTATCTCTACTTGCCCAGAATCTAGCCACTCCAACACGATACTGGCTCTGAAAAAAGCCATGGCAGGCTCTTTATAAACATACTCAAAGCGCGTATTGAGTTTTTCTGTATCATGCCTCATTTCATAGCTCAAATACCCAAATAGCCATTGAGGCGACTCCTGCCAAAAAGCCCATAGTTTTTCAAAGCCCCCAATCGGATTACTTTGCAAGCACTGATAACCAACCGCAAGCAAGTGCCTAAAGCCGCCTTCGGGATATGGAATGTTGATATCTGGCTTTAAGTAGCTGTAATATGCCCACTGTTGCGCCCAAGCCAAAACTTTTGATTCAAAATGAGGTGTAGGCCAAAAAAATGCTGATTTCATGCTGCAAAATTAGGTGTTCCCTCAAAACTTGCAAGCATGAGCACGTAGTAAAATAGATTTCGCATATCTCTGTATAAATTTTGCCTAAGAAGCCACCTCCTCTGCACCCAAGTAAGCACAAATGAGGCCTGCAATATAAGACGATGAATTGCGAATAGTGCGAACTCTGATGTGTGCTCTTTGATAAAAGGGTAGCCTGTTCTCATAGAGTGTTAGCACTTTTTGTGCAAATAGTTCTGAACCAATGCCATCAAACAACGGACGGCGGCGTTTGCCCGTGTGTAAACGGCCAATAATATGCTGTATGGGCGGGTCAAGGAATATAACTATACCGCTGGCCAACATATTGTCCATATTTGCGGCAAAACAGGGGGCACCGCCGCCAGTAGCGAGCAAAATGGGCTGCTTTTTTTCAATGATTTTTGTGAGAATCTGAGTTTCTAAGTCGCGGAAACTTTGTTCACCAAAGGTTGAAAAATAAGTAGAAATTGTACAACCTACTTCTTGCTCTATCAGGTTATCAAGGTCGTGGTAGGGTAAACTCAAGCGTCTGCCGAGAGGTGCGCAAAGGCTGCTTTTGCCCGCTGTGGGCATACCTATCAAAAATACTATTTGATTGACTTGAACAGTATTATGCTGTATCTTAGACAGTTTTGTCATCCTTATAGGCTGCTTACTTGATGCGATAGTCAAGACCGAGTTCAACAAGTCCACGAAAATCAGAGTAGCCCAAGTAGCGTTGATTTTCTCTGAAGAGTAAGTTACGGCCCTTTACAAATATGTTCATGCTCTTGGAGGCTTTGAAGTTAAACTCGGTGCTCAAATCAACAATGTCGTTCATTTTTTTGCCATATCTTGGCGAAGTTGATGAATAGGCTAGCATACCAGTAGCCCAGTCGGCAGATAGAAGTGCAGTATATTTTTTGCCCAAATGCAGCAAAAGCGCACTATGTACCTCAACAGTTGGCAAATGATAGACTGGCGTGGCCGAGTCGCGTTTATAGCGATTATAAGCCATTTTAGAGTGCCATTCAAGACGGCTAGTCCTATAATTTATGCCAATAAGCACACTGGTTTTTGCTGTATTGCCGTACTCAATATCTGTATCAAAAAAATTACTATGCGTTTCGGAATTGATTAAAAATGTTTGGTTCTGGGTGTTGCTACGGGCAGCACTGAAGTCCACCTGAACATAGTTAGTTGGATACAAATTGAGAGTAGCTATTGCATTGATAAGTTGTGTGGCAGTCTTTGTGCGAATATTATTATTCATAAAAGGCATGGTGTTGCTAAGCTCTGCCAAGCCCACGCTTATAAGTCTGGGCAAGTTGGAAACTTTGAGCAATACTTTTTGAGGGATTAGGGGCAGCTCTAGGCGCAAGCCCAATGCCGGACTAACGCGCCCTGTTGCACCGACGCCCGTGCTATCGCTATCGGAGTGGTAGAGCAAATGCCCCGTGGCCTCAAAGCTATATTTGTTTGTATTTCTAATTTTGAGTCCGCCAGCAACGTTTGCAAGCGCTCTGCTTTGCTGTCCTTGTTCATTTTTAACGTGCAGTGCTATAATGTCTGCTCTTGTTAGCAAATCTAAAACATACTTTTGTGAATAACCTTTACGGCTACCTGTTGTAGGATTCCCATTGTTTTTATTGGCACTTTTGTCTTTTATATTGGCCATCAGCAATTCTGCCTGCGCATTGAAGCTGCTTTCTGCCGAGGTGGCATTATTAAAAAAATGCTGTGCATTCAGTTTAGCCCAAACTGGTGTATGCTCGCTAGGACTATTTATATCAAAATTTGCGCTGAAAAGATTATTATGGCGCAAAGAGACTGAATCTCGGTCATTTTGATTGATAAAAGCATAGCCACTGAAATGTTGGTGTTGTACTTCTAATCGGGCATTTGTTTTGTTCTGGGCTTCATAAAGCACTTTGGTATTGGCTCTACCCTGCCCAGATGGCAGATTTGGCAAGGGCCCTTTCAAAAAGCAAGCATAAAAACCGTCATAATGTAGTCTTTTTTCGCTCAAGGGAGTTTTTGCCAATAAACGAGAGGCATTTATTAGAACACCTGCATTAACAAAACTTCCTACCCATGCTTGTAAACTGAACAAATTAGGTGTTGCAGAATAAATTGAGAGTGTGTCGGGGTATGCAGGGGCCGCTTCTATGCTAGTAAACAAGCTATCCAAGTTGATTCGCACATCTGCCAACGGAATGAGAATATTTATGGGTGTATGCGGCACAGTGTTAGAGATTCTACTCTGTCTGCCTTGCCAAAAGTGAGAATCTAATGTATCCGTTTGTGCCCAAGCTGTATGTGAAACCCAAAGCATGAGAACTGCTACAAAGTGGACGCTCAGTCTTAGAACAAATAGCATAAAAGCCTTTAGTTGAGGTCTGGATAGGAAAATGACTAACTTCGCAAGAAAACCATATCAAATAACACCCACGCAATAACGTAACTTTCTTTGCTTTTTCAAAGTAAACCCTTAAACAATGTTGATTTTGAAAGAATCATAGGCTAGAAAGATAGTTAGTCGTCCCTTAAAAAGGCGGCACAAGAACAAGTACATCAATTGATTGATATGATTCATCTGCTTTAGAAACCCTCTCATGATTTTTGGTGGCTTTTTCTCTCTACTTTTTGCCTTGATGCAGCACTGAAGCGCGAGCTGATACTTTTTAGGGGGGGCAGTCTCAGTTTTATGGCCTTCGTAACGGCGCAGAAAGAGCAGACCCAAAAGCCGACCATACTCCAGAAAGAAGAAAGCAAAAAGTTAGGGCTGATACTGAGCGTGCCGCCCCTGCAAACGAGCCAGCGCGTGGGCGAAGAGCGCCGCAGACACCTCAATATGTTTAGTTTTTTGCCGTTTTTGGTGGGTAAGAGGAAAAAAGCCGAACAAAACACCCAAGTACCCGAACAGAACCAAAACGACAGCCTTAGCGCCTACCTAGAAATCCTGCAAGACCAAAAACTAGTAACCCTCCAAAATATTTCTTCATTTCCTGACCACCCCAAGCGACAAAAAGTTGTATCTTTGTCTTTGAAAAGAAACAAGAGCTATGATTATTGCGAACCCGATTTACGATGTAGTGTTTAAACGCTTGATGGAAAATGAGCGCGTGGCTAAGTTTTTTATTGGCACACTTCTAGACCAGCACATAGAAACACTAGAAATAAAACCGCAAGAATACACCTACAAGGGCGAACTAGATACACCAGAAGGCACAAAAGCAGTTGAAGAACGTATGCGTGAGCGTTTTTCCATCTGGGTTTACCGCTTAGATTTTATCGCCACCATCAGAACCGAAACTGGGCAGTATAAAAAAGTACTCATAGAAATACAAAAGGCACAGAATCAAATTGATTTGATGCGTTTTAGGAATTATTTGGCCGAGCAGTACAAAAAAGAAGACAAAATCAATGACGAATCAGCCGTTTTACCCATCACTACGATTTATATTTTGGGCTTCAAACTGCCAGAAATAGAAACAGCCTGCGTCAGAGTAGAGCGCCAATACACCGACCTTATCAACAAGACCACCATCACCCAAAAGAGCGAGTTCATAGAGAAACTGACGCATGATTGCTTTGTGGTTCAGGCTAAGCGTGTTACGAACCGCTACCAAACCCGTTTGGATAAACTGTTGAGTATTTTTGAGCAGAGCAATTTTACGGACGATAAGGAAATTACAAAAAAGTATATCCACAGCCCTGATTTGGAAGAGATGAGGGAAATAACGAATATTTTGCATTATGTGGGCACAGAACCTGAAGAGCGCAAGCGGATAGAAGACGAGCAAGAGGCCTGGCGTACTGTAAATGCTTTGTTTGGGCAAAAAGAAAGGAAGTTGCTCAAAGAATTGGCAGATAAGACCAAAGAACTTACTAAAAAAGACCAAGCGCTCAATGAACAAAAGCAAGCGCTTAGTGAAAAAGACCAAGCGCTCAATGAACAAAAGCAAGCGCTTACTGAAAAAGACAAACTCATAGAGGAGCTTTTGCGTAAACTGAACGAAAAAAAGTAAAATATTTCTTCTGTATCCTTAACCAACTACGAAAAACTTTTTTAAACTTTACGCTGCAAACGTTCTTTGATAAAAATAGTCTGGATTAAGATTCGTAGGATTTAAAGAATCATGCTAATCCTTTAATCCTGAAAATCAGGGTTCAGACAATTAGCATAGACCCGCTGGCGGAGAAGTTTGCGCAGCAGTCGCCTTATTGTGGGTTTGATAATAATCCGGCAGGAAAAAGCGACCCGACGGGTATGTTTGGTGAAGGGTTTCAATCAACGAATGTTGGTGATGCTTCAGAGAGTGAATTTGAAAAGCGTATGCGCTTAAAGTCTTCAGGTAACCCTGAGCTTCCAGCTAGAATTACTCTTTTTAAGTCTAATACACACCATCTGGCAGCAGCTCGAGCGGCGACGGTGGTGGTGATGACGGCCCTAAGAAGAAAAAGAAGAAAAAAGCCAGCATTCGGCATCGCTTTTTTCTCTGCTTTCGGGTAATCATCAAAACGATACTGACCCAAACCTACACTTTCTCTTTAAGGAAGGCGACAACGACGGCGCTATGACCCAAGATGCTGGTCTATGGCAGCTACTTGGCTTCAATCTAAAAGATTTAAAAAGTCTTTGGAAAGCGCTGTTCGGAAAAAATGCGGCCGCTTCTGTATTAAAATTTAATCAACAACAGGTTTGGAAGAAATTTGGCGAGCATTATGAAGAGTTTGGTTTGTCTCATTCGCGAGGAGATATGCTTAAATATCTTGATGTTGCACAGGATGTTTTTCGAAACCCTGAAAGTAGCCGCACTTTTTCTAAAACAGGAAAATATGCAGGTGAAACATGGTATTTTAAAGACGGGATATTATTACGATTAGACCCTAAAGGTAATTTTAGGAGTATGTATCCATATAATGAGTAGAAAGCATATGACAAAAATAGAATTAATCTCAAATAGTCCTGCTTATTTTGGGAATTTGAACGTTATACTTTACTGTAGAGTATCGTACATTCATTTTAAAGAAATATATGAAATGTCTGTCTGTAAATTTAATCCAGATGAAGTTTTGTATTCAGCACTTGATTTAGATGAGATGGAAATGATTGATATCAATTTTTTTATGTTGCCAATTCTGAAGAATAATTCAATACTAAAGATTATACTTATTAGAAAAAATGAAAAAATAATAATTGAATATTATCAAGAACAGGTTCTTATTGAGCATATGTTTAGATGTATTCATATTGGTATGTTAGATGGTTGTCGCATCATTAGTAAATATCAAAAGGAAAAACAAAATACTATTATAGTGATAGGATATGAGCTTTCAATACATATTAACTCGTATGAGCTATCATTGCAAGAGAACATCGCTGATAGAAGTCTGCATCCTATGTTTGTGGTAAGAAAAGATATTTATAACAACTCTTCTATTGAGGAGTATATTTCTGATGATAGTGATGTAAATCAGCAAATGGTTAAAAACATAAAACAATACCTAAATTTGATAAGTATAAATTAAGCATACAGTTAGGTTTTCTACCTTTTTTGGTATTCCGAACTAAAAAAAATACAAAGGATAGAAGTACCCTCTCTGCCTACCTAGAAATCCACCAAGACCAAAAACTAGTAACCCTCCAAAATATTTCTTCATTTCCTGACCACCCCAAGCGACAAAAAGTTGTATCTTTGTCCTTGAAAAGGAACAAGAGCTATGATTATTGCGAATCCGCTATACGATGTGGTGTTTAAGCGGCTCATGGAAAATGAGCGCGTGGCTAAGTTTTTTATTGGCACACTTCTAGACCAGCACATAGAAACACTAGAAATAAAACCGCAAGAATACACCTACAAGGGCGAACTAGATACACCAGAAGGCACAAAAGCAGTTGAAGAACGTATGCGTGAGCGTTTTTCCATCTGGGTTTACCGCTTAGATTTTATCGCCACCATCAGAACCGAAACTGGGCAGTATAAAAAAGTACTCATAGAAATACAAAAGGCACAGAATCAAATTGATTTGATGCGTTTTAGGAATTATTTGGCCGAGCAGTACAAAAAAGAAGACAAAATCAATGACGAATCAGCCGTTTTACCCATCACTACGATTTATATTTTGGGCTTCAAACTGCCAGAAATAGAAACAGCCTGCGTCAGAGTAGAGCGCCAATACACCGACCTTATCAACAAGACCACCATCACCCAAAAGAGCGAGTTCATAGAGAAACTGACGCATGATTGCTTTGTGGTTCAGGCTAAGCGTGTTACGAACCGCTACCAAACCCGTTTGGATAAACTGTTGAGTATTTTTGAGCAGAGCAATTTTACGGACGATAAGGAAATTACAAAAAAGTATATCCACAGCCCTGATTTGGAAGAGATGAGGGAAATAACGAATATTTTGCATTATGTGGGCACAGAACCTGAAGAGCGCAAGCGGATAGAAGACGAGCAAGAGGCCTGGCGTACTGTAAATGCTTTGTTTGGGCAAAAAGAAAGGAAGTTGCTCAAAGAATTGGCAGATAAGACCAAAGAACTTAGTAAAAAAGACCAAGCACTTAGTGAAAAAGACCAAGCGCTCAATGAACAAAAGCAAGCGCTTAGTGAAAAAGAGCAAGTGCTCAATGAACAAAAGCAAGCACTTAGTGAAAAAGAGCAAGTGCTCAATGAACAAAAGCAAGCGCTTACTGAAAAAGACAAACTCATAGAGGAGCTTTTGCGTAAACTGAACGAAAAAAAGTAAAAGATTTCTTCTGTATCCTTAACCAACTACGAAAAACTTTTTATAACTTTACGCTGCAAACGTTCTTTGATAAAAATAGTCTGGATTAAGATTCGTAGGATTTAAAGAATCATGCTAATCCTTTAATCCTGAAAATCAGGGTTCAGACAATTAGCATAGACCCGCTGGCGGAGTTCTTCACGCACACCTCTCCCTACTGTGCTTTTCTGAATAACCCTGTGAATCTGTGTAACCCTACGGGTATGGCGGCGCAGGATGGCCGAGGAACGCCCCCACAACCTGCACCAGGTTCTGCTGGTCAGTCGCCAACGAACTTGCCACCCCCTACGCGAAAGACGATGTAACACCCTATCTTACGCCTGGGATAAAAGTAGGTGAGGAAGTAGTTGTTACGGGTAGTAGAGAAGAGAACACAGACAATACTGCCTCTTGGTTCTATGGCATCATGGGCGACTATCACAATGATAGCGAATGGCTTTATGTGAGCGACTGGCTCAATAGCTTAGGGCTTGATGGCAGAATACCAGGCGAGCTTTCCTATGACGGCGCTATGACCCAAGATGCTGGTCTATGGCAGCTACTTGGCTTCAATCTAAAAGATTTAAAAAGTCTTTGGAAAGCGCTGTTCGGAAGAAATACCACTAAGGGGGGAAGTAGTTGGGTTTATGGTACTTTTAAGTCAGAAACTAAATGGGCAAATCAATTTGCTAAACGAGGATGGACACCCGAGCAAGTTACAGAGGCAATAATGAAGGGAGAAAAATTTGATGCGGTCAATATGGTTAATAAAGGCAATGCTGCAATAAGATATGTTCACCCGACCACAGGAAAATCTGTCGTAATTGATAATGTAACAAAAGAACTTCTACAAGTTGGGGGTGAAGGATTTCAATGGTAACTATAATGGAAAGAGTAATATATATACAATTGTTGAATGAAGGGTCTATTGCTTACAGACCTATTCCTGCTTTAGAAATTGAATCCAATATTTACAAAGTATTAGGTTTTGAAATTTACGATACAGAAGATGAAGAATGGGAATTTTTACCAGGTTCTTATGTATTGGTAAAAGAACAAATTAAAGGAGGTAAAAACGTATTAGTCGCAATACAAGAGCAAAGCCCGAACTAAATCGGAGCTTTTGCTTTATTATCCAAAACGGCAATTTTTAGAGCCGTAAATAATTGTCCTAAAAGGCAAAAAATAATTCTTAGAAATTTACTTTACCGTCCAATAAATCCTTCATTCGTTTTTTGGTAAGCTAGGGCACCCCGCGAACAAGCGGCGTTCTTCACCATAGCAAATAGCCGCCAGACGCTCGGCCCTCAAATTTGTCGTAAGCAACAATGTATTCCTATACCGTGTCTAGTGTTTTACAGAAAAAAAGAGCGCATTCGTCTGTTTTTTTTCTAAAAAAAGAACATGAAGCGCAACACGTATTAAAATCCTTCGTATATTACAGCAAATTACATACCAAATCTTGCATTTTACCAAACTAAAATTTTGTCAAATTAAACCTAGTCATTGATTATGCAAAAGTTAGGTCTTACCCAAACCCTGTCCCAGAAACTCTCGCCGCAGCAGATACAGTTTATCAAACTTCTGCAAATTCCAACGGCTGAGCTAGACACCCGTATTGAAGAAGAGCTAGAGGGCAACCCAGCGCTTGAAGAGGGCAAAGATGACGGACGCGAAGCCGACGAAGGGATTCAAATGAATGACTTGGACTATAACAGTAGCAGCAGCGAAACAAGCAGCAATGACTATGAAGACGGCTACGAGGGCCGCGACAACGACGACCTCAATATCAGCGACTACGTCAGCGATGACGACAGTGCAGGCTATAAAATGTATGGAGACGGTAATTACAGTGAAGATGAAGACCGCGAACACCCAGTCCGAGCAGAAAATTCTCTCATTGATTCTTTGCTCATGCAGCTCGGCTACCTTAGGCTCAGCCCTAAAGAAGAGATTATAGGCAAGCAGCTCATCGGGAGTATAGACGAGGACGGCTACATCAGGCGCGACCTAGAGGCTATCATTGATGACTTGGCATTTTTGCAAAAACTCGACGTGAATATGCTGGAGGTGCAAGAAGTGTTGGAGCGGATTCAAAGATTTGAGCCTGCTGGCATTGGGGCTAGAGATTTACAAGAATGTCTTTTACTACAACTGCACGCCAAAGATGCCAAAGATAAGTTTGTGTTAGTGGCCAAACGCATCATTGAACTCTGTTTTGAGGAGTTTAAAAAGAAGCATTATAAAAAAATTGAAAAAAAGCTAAACGTCAGCGAAGCAGACCTAAAAATAGCCATGGACTTGATTATCAAGCTCAATCCTAAGCCAGGCGGCAGCACGGTTGGCAATGATAACAAAACCCAATTTATGATACCAGACTTTATTCTAAAAGAGGGTAACTATGGCTTAGAAGTATCACTCAACTCAAAAAATGCACCAGATTTGCGTATAAGCCGCTCTTATTCCGAAATGCTGGATACCTACAACAAAAGCGATAAAAAAGATAAAAAACTTAAACAGACAGTCAGTTTTGTTAAGCAAAAGTTAGACGCGGCGAAGTGGTTTATTGATGCCATCAAGCAACGCCAGCAAACCCTGCTTCGCACCATGGACGCGATTGTACGCTACCAGTACGATTTCTTTTTGGAAGGAGACGAAAGTAAGCTAAAACCTATGATTCTCAAAGATATAGCTAAGGAAATCAGTATGGATATTTCAACCGTTTCTAGGGTGGCTAATAGCAAATCAGTTCAAACGGATTTTGGTATTTTTCCGCTCAAATTTTTCTTCTCTGAGAGTATTTCTACCGACACTGGTGAGGACGTAAGCAGTAAGGAAGTGAAGTATATTTTGAAAGAAATCATAGAAAAGGAAAGTAAAAGAAAACCTCTTTCGGACGACAAACTTGAAAAAATGCTCAAAGATAAAGGTTATAACATTGCCCGCCGAACCGTAGCCAAATACCGCGAACAGCTTAATATTCCTGTAGCACGTTTGCGCAAAGAGCTTTAAAAGAAAAGCAAAAATAAGAATTTGCAAAGCGCCCCAAAAACTCCGAAATATTATTGCCTTTGGCCAATTTTATTCCATCTACTCCTACAGTCCTACGTATGCGGAACACAGCAACCCATTCAAAGAAATAAAGGGCTGGGCTGGGACGGCGTGCGTTATGCTGAGGTAAGCCAACACTTGCAGCAGGGGCACTGGAAGGGGCAAGCTCCCTTTGTAAGCCGAGTTCTTGTACCGCTTGCTGCTGCAAAAATTCGTATATACTTGTCTCCTGGCCTTTCCTGGCCAGAAGTGTATGGTATGCTGAACAGCATAGCTGCATTTGGGCTGGCTCTTTTAACTTGGTTTTGGGTAAGCTATTGGGCACGTTCTTTTGGGCAGACGGTGCTTTTCTGGGTTTTATTGCAAGTGCATTGGCTTGGGCCAGCGCGTTTTTTATGGTTCTATCCCATGAGTGTAGATGTTTGGGCGGCTTTTTTCTTTTTGTCGGCTCTGTTATGCTATCATTTAGGCAAAGAAAAGGCTAAAAGGTACTTTTACCTCAGTATTCTATGTATTGCATTGGGTGTGTTGGTACGCGAATACGTGCTTCTCGCCACTCTTACATGGCTTTTTGATATTAGATTTCGAAAAAAAGGCCTTATCTGCCTTCTTTTAGTCCTCTGTGTTTGGCTCGGCTGCCAGTTCATGCCTGAAAAGCTGGGTTCATACCATACGCTTGGCAAGATGCGCGAGTGGTTGATGGCAAAGTCTGCGCCTAGTTTTATCTTATCATACTGTCAGGTATTTACGCTTTTGCCTTTCTGGCTCATAGGAAACACTTGGGCGCGCGGAAAGATTTTTGCAAAAAAAATGAGTCAAAAAACAAGTAGGTCTGTCCTAAACAATCTATTGAGTAGCAACAAGACAGGCTTTTTGAGTATTTGGGTAGGTATTTGTCTTTTGGCACTAATGGGCGGGAGCGATACCGAACGCTTCTTCCTTTGGCTACAACCACTCCAAATTGTTTTGCTCCTATGTTTTTGGCAGAATGATTTGCTTAGAAAATGGTACAAAGTTCTAATTATAAGCATTTTATATTCACATCAATCTCATTTGCTTTTGCCAATGACAGAGCCTTTAGTGCCAGCGGAAGCATGGTTTCCTGTTTTTTGGGCATATCAAAAGGGCGCATTTTTAGGATTATTTGCAGAGCACGCCCACACTTACACACGCTTTTGGGCATCGTGTCAATATGCAGCTTTACATATAATCTTAGCCTTATTATGGCCACTAGCAAAGCGTTAAAGGCAGTAGTGCTTACTTTCTGCTCTTAGTCTTTTTTGTCTTTTGCGGCATATCATCAGGAAAAACTTCTTTGAATAGCTGTAGCAACTCATCCTCATCTACTTCCTCTTCCGTATCAGCATCAGTTCCGTCAGATTCAGTCATCTTATTGAGCAACATACTAAATTTATGGTGGTCAATTTTTTTAGTTTTTTTGGTCTCTGACAAAACTTCAGTAAGCATTGTTAGTAACTCATACATTGAGTCAAAGACGATAATGCCTTCATCAAACGAACCGTCTTTCTGGCTTTTCTTATGCTTCTTGATGTTCTTACCTATATCAGACTTTTTGATTTGTTTAAGCTCTTGTTTCAAGCGCGCAAGCTGGTCTTCGAGCAAGCTCAACTCCTTATGCTTATTCTCAATTTGCTGATTTAGAAACACTAAACTATTATTCTCTGAATTTGACATTTCTAGTTCGCCTTTCAAATATAAAGCCTCTATTTGCAACAGGTGCGCATAATCACCCCGTGCATAAGCCTCATTGATGCCTTGCATAATATCATGAAAATCATCAGCTTCAGCATCAGTCTTGGCTTTGTCTGGATGAAATTTATTTGCCAGCTTAACTAGTAGCTTGCGAATGCCCTGCTGTTCTTGCTCATTGGGTTTAACAATACATTCTGCAAAAATATCCACATTTTTAGCCTTAGGCTCCTCGTCCGAAGAATATGCCTCAAAATCCTCGCTTTTATCATCTGAAGCCTCAGCCACAGATGATAAAATTCCTTCCATCATTGCTTGAACGCTTTTGAGAAAAAATATATCATCAAGCGAAAATCCTTTTGTTTTAATCAATTCGCTAATAAGTAAACGAAGATTTTTATGAGTAGCCTTAATCTGACGAATCTTTACACTTAAAACGGCCTGAACTTCTGTGCGGATTGTATTGAACTCTTCAACAATTGTTGCTACTGAGTCTTTTTGTTTTTGAAGTTCTTTATGAACTTTCTGAATCTTTCTCAGCAAACTATTTAGCTCTGCTTCTTTAGCCTCCCAAATGCTACTTTTAGCTAATTCTGTTTTCATTTTGTTTTCTGATAAAAATAACGTGCTGAATTTTACATCATTCTAAAGACTACCCATAGGAAAAAACTGAGTACCTAAGCCAATTCAGACTTCTTAGATACTCAGTTGTATGGCTTATCGCCCAGTTGTAGAGCGCCTCATAGGGTTCTCGCCTCCGCCGCGCTGCTGCTTAAACAACTGAAAGCGGCTTGGCTGGTTCTTTTTAGGATAATGATTGTTAGACACATCAACGTCAGCGGTTTCAAGATAAGGGTCTAGCGCAATCGTCTTGACTTTTTTCTGAAAGACAAATACCTTCTTGAGCTGCTCGTTATCCATACGCCACACTTCAGCCGGAATACGCTGCAACTCCTTAGTGCCGTCCTCAAACTCAAACTCTAGAATGATTGGCATAACAACTCCGCCTACGTTTTTAAAGCTCAGTTCATAAAATAAATTATTGGTAGTGAGCAAGCTGCGTTCGTCAGCAGAAAGAGACTTCATCAGGTAGTCATAGAGTTCTTTATCGGCTTCCGTTACCTTGAGCGGATTGTAATTGTTATAAAAGTCCTTGAGCTGTGGTTTCATATCCACTATGGTTTTGGAAATTGCGGTATCGTTTTTAATGTCTGTTATATAACGATTTTTTGCTTTTTCGGCAGCTATCAGGCTTTCTTCTATCTTGGGTTCCATGCTTTGCAGCGTATAGAATTTAACCTCCTCAAGCGCAATGTCCACCGGCTCAATGCCGTAGAACCAAGCACGCCAGAACCAATCCAAATCCACTGCGGAGGCATCTTCCATAGTGCGAAAAAAATCGGCTGGTTCAGGGTGTTTGAAAGCCCAGCGGCGCGCATACTCCTTGAAAGCATAGTCAAAAAGTGAACGCCCCATGATGGTCTCGCGCAGAATATTTAGGGCTGTTGCAGGTTTTCCATAAGCATTATTGCCAAACTGAGGAATAGACTCTGAATTTTGCATAATGGGCACCAGTGTTGAAGGGTCGCCTTTCATATAGTCCACAATATTTGGGGCGGGGCCGCGTCTAGACGGATAATCGCGTTGCCATTCTTGCTCAGAAAGATACTGGCAAAAAGAGTTCAAGCCCTCGTCCATCCATGACCATTGGCGCTCGTCCGAATTGATTATCATTGGGAAAAAATTATGACCCACCTCATGTATGATAACCGAAATCATACCGTATTTGATGTTTTCGGGGTAAGTACCGTCCGAAAAAGGTCTGCCACCATTGAAGCTAATCATAGGATATTCCATACCCCAAACAGGCCCGTGTACTGAAATGGCTACCGGATAAGGGTAATCTATAGTATATTTTGAATACGTTTTGACGGTGTGGGCAATCACTTCTGTAGAGTATTGTCCCCAGAGCGGGTTGCCTTCTTTCGGATAAAAAGACATACAAAGTACGTTTCGCTCACCCAAACGCACGTTCATTGCGTCCCAAATAAATTTGCGAGAAGTTGCAAAAGCAAAATCTCGGACGTTCTTAGCCTCAAAAGACCATGTTTTTTTCTTTTCAAGTTTATTTTTTTCGGCTTCTCTGGCTTCGTCTTCTGTAACAATCAGAACTGGTTTGTCGGCTGTTTTGGCTTGTTGTAAACGCTGCATTTGGCTAGGGCTGAGTACCTGTGCTGCATTTTTGAGTTCGCCTGATGCCCCCACAATGTGGTCGGCCGGTACGGTAATGTTCACTTTATAGTCGCCAAAAGTGAGCGCAAATTCGCCTCTGCCCAAAAATTGCTTGTGCTGCCAGCCACCAAAGTCGCTATAAACGGCCATTCTAGGAAAAAACTGCGCAATTTCATAGAGACAGTTGTCATCTTTTTCAAAATATTCGTAGCCCGAGCGCCCGCCCTGCTTGAGTTGGTCGTTGATGTTATAGTTCCAACCTACTTGAAAACTGAAAGCTTCGCCTTTCTTGAGCATAGTAGGCAGCTCTATACGCATCATGGTCTTATTAATGGTATAAATAAGGCCTCTTCCTGTTCTATCCTTTACAAACTCAATTTTGAAACCTCCATCAAATGTGGGTGGCAGCATACCGTTAATCTGCCCTAAAGTAAGTTGTGGCTCTATTTCAGCGGTTTCTGTCAAATTAGCATCGGAGCTTTTTTCAAAAATGTTTTGGTCTAGCTGAAGCCATAAATAACGGAGCGGGTCTGGGGAATTATTGAAGTAAGTGATGGTTTCATTGCCCGTTAAGCGGCGGTTCTTATCGTCAATTTCTACATTAATGACGTAGTCTGCACGCTGCTGCCAATACTCGTGTCCTGGCGCACCAGAGGCAGTTCGGTAGGTGTTGGGCGTGGGTAAAAGCTCTTCAAGCTGCTCGAATTTGGAAATTTTGGGGTTGTTTTGCTGTGCAAAAACTTGCGTTTGGAGCAGCCAAAGCAAGAAACACAGAAACATAGCATGAAAACGACTCATTTTCGTGTTGTAGTGTGTGAATAAGGGAATACAGATAAGTTAGGTTTTGATTCCGCGCTGTTATTATTTATTATTAGAGCCAACTGCGTAGCAGCAAATATACGGGCATCTTTAACAAAATGATGCAATTTTGTATAAAAAAAATCTATTTTGCATTAGATTATGCTCTCAAAAAATAACTCATAAGGCAAATATTCAAAAGCGTTTGGAAGCATGAGTGTCTTGCTTGCTATAATTTTCAGAAGCCCCCTTTCAGGAGCTTCTAAAAAGTTTAAAATACAGATTTTAAGCTGTTTGGGCTGCTCGTTTATAGAGTTGGTAAAATAAAATAGGCACAAAACCCAGCGTAAAAAATAACATACCGAGCAGAAAACTCATGTTTGCAGTAGGCCAGTGCATGACTTTAAAAAACTGACCTACACCTACCAAAAAGGCAGCCAACAACCCAAATACAAAGCGCCATTTATCCAAAGACGCAAACCTGTCGCGGCTGTGATAAGCCACCATAATGCCAGTAGGAACAACACCAAGTATAAGTGCTGCACAGGCCGACAGTGAAACTACATTGGCACCAGGCCAGTGTAACTGCCTGAAAACAAATGTTAAAGAGATGAGAACAGAGGCTAAAAAGCCAAAGAAATACAATTTTTTGTTCATTTTGATTGTTTTTTGAAAGTAAAGTAATTTAATAGTTTCATTTTCAATTTGTTGGGGGCCACTTGGGCATAACTTAATTTTAGCAATCTGGTAAGCCTCTTCAAACATCAGTTGTTTGTTAGAGCGCATGAGGTCTTCTACACTACAACAAAGATGGTCTAGGAGTTCATGGTGTAAAGCCTTCATTTGCAGGCTATTTGCCAGCAAATCTGCCTCAATTCTCTCAAATTCTGCATCAGACAGCATGAAGCTCAGGGTTTAAAGGCGTTAGCATACGTTGCAGGGTATCCAGAAAGCCCAAAAGGTTCTGAATCTGAAGGATAGATTCTTGCTTGCCTTTGGTACTCAACATATAATAGCGGCGAATACGTTTGCCCACCACTACGTCATGCGCCACAATGAGGCCATCGGCTTCTAACTTGTGCAAGGCCGGATAAAGCGAACCTTCTTTGAGTAGAATTTTCTCTTCGGACTGCTCTTGCACCCGTTTTGTCATTTCGTAGCCATACATCTTGTCGTGTTTACTGAGTAAGTATAAGATAATGGTAGAAAGCGTCCCGCGTAAAAGTTGTTCGTTTGATTGCATAGATTTTCTAGGTATATTGACTTATACGATACCTAGAAACTCTAGGTTTCAATAAAACTAGAAAAAACTTAGATTCAACAGATAAATGCCAGGTTTTGCATAAGGCAATAAAGAGGTGTGTATCTGTGTGTTTCACCTTTTGTGCTGATGTTCAATAAAAAAGCGAAGTGCCGCGATTAACAAAAAGCAGTATTATTTTCTTTGCCAGGTAGTAAAAATCATATCAAAGGCATTTTTTTCGTCTTGGGGGTATTTGTTTCTTTCCAAACAAACAAAATCAGCTTTGGGGAACTCAAAAAAAGCATCACCTTCCACAGTTGTCAGCACTTCTGTTATCAATAACTGCTGCGCTAATGGTAGAAATTGCTTATAGACGTTTGCCCCACCTATTACAAAAGGTGGACGTTCAGGAGTTCTCGAAGCGGCTAGTTCTAGTGCGCTCTCTGTGTTGTTACAAACTACCAAGTCAGGGTATTGGAGTGCCCAAGTGGTATCGCGGCTTAGAACAATGTTCAAGCGATTAGGCAAAGGTTTGCCGATGGACTCAAATGTTTTTCGCCCCATGATGACCGCATGATTCAAAGTGGTTTGCTTAAAAAAGCGAAGGTCTGCTGGCAAGCGCCACGGCAACTGACCAGACGCACCAATACAGGCGTTTTCTGAAACTGCCACAATCAAAATTGGCGATAAATAGCTCATTCTATCTCTCTGCTAAGCATTTTTGCGCGCAATAGCTCTTTTGGCAGCCTCATAAATAGCTTGAGCAGTGAGGCCATATTTTTGGAGCAAATCTTCGGGAGTGCCGCTTTCACCAAAAGTATCTTGAACTCCCACCATTTCCAATGGGCGCGGATTGTGTCTTGCCAAAACACCCGCTATACTTTCGCCAAGCCCACCAAAAATTTGGTGTTCTTCGGCCGTAACAGCACAGCCCGTTTTTTGGACAGAGGCTAAAATGGCATCATTGTCCAAAGGCTTGATTGTATGAATATTAATGAGTTCAGCGTTGATGCCTTCAGAGGCTAGGCGGTCTGCTGCCTGTACTGCTTCCCAAACCATGTGTCCTGTTGCAAAGAGACTAACTGCCGTCCCTTCGTAAAGGGTTATTGCCTTTCCTATGACAAATGGCTCGTTATCTGGCATAAAAATAGGCCATTTAGGGCGGCCAAAGCGCAAATAAACAGGGCCTTCGTAGTCAGCAATGGCAATAGTGGCGGCTTTGGTTTGGTTATAGTCGCACGGATTAATGACGACCATGTTGGGCAGCATTTTCATCAGTCCCAAATCTTCCAGTATTTGGTGCGTAGCGCCATCTTCACCGAGCGTAAGGCCAGCGTGCGAGGCGCAAATTTTAACGTTTTTATGCGAGTAGGCTATAGACTGACGGATTTGGTCATAAACTCGGCCTGTAGAAAAGTTTGCAAAAGTGCCCGTATAGGGAATAAGCCCACCTATGGTCATGCCTGCTGCCAAGCCCATCATATTGGCCTCCGCAATGCCTACTTGAAAGAATCTTTCGGGAAACTCTTTCTGAAAAGTGTCCATTTTGAGCGAACCTGTGAGGTCTGCACAAAGGCCAACTACACGAGAGTTGTTTTTTGCTACTTCTAAGAGGCCGTCGCCAAAACCCGAACGGGTATCTTTTGCGCCTTTTGATACGATGGGTTTCCGCATATCGCTGGTGTTTATTACTGACTAAATGCGTCGCAAAAGTAATGTTTTTGGTGTACACTTTAGGAATGTAGCCCAAAAATATTTAGCACAGGCGCTGTTTGTTATGCCCATGCAAAAGAGAAAACTATTTGCTGGCACTAGGTGCGTCCATCACCAAACGAAAACCGATTAAACTACTGCCATAATTAGGCGAGTGGTAATAGCGATTGGCTACGCGCAAAGTCCCGCGCTGGCTAGACCAGCAGCCCCCTCTTGTTACGCGATTGACACCAACAGTGGGACCCTGCGGGTTTTCTTCTTTTCTTTCGTTATAGAGCGCATAATAATCGGAACACCATTCCCAAACATTGCCACTCATATCAAAAACACCAATTTCATTGGGTTGTCGCCTACCTACTGCTTGCGGGCTGCCTTGCGTGGTTTGGTCAAACCAAGCGGCCACTTCAGGATAGTTGGCTCCTGAATAAATAAATCCTTGCGCTTTAGCACCACCGCGTGCGGCATATTCCCACTCTGCTTCTGTTGGCAGCCTCTTGCCTTTCCATTCTGCATAAGCCTTGGCATCATTCCATGTAACGTGTACCATAGGCATTGCGTCCTGCCAGCCCCATTCAGGCTCTTTGGGCATATCGCGGTTGGTGGCTTCGCAAAAAGAACGATATTGTCCCACAGTTACTTCCGTTTTATCAATATAAAAATCTTTCAAAACAACATCGTGGACGGGCATTTCATTGGCAAACGACATACTCCCCATTTGGAAAGTCCCCCCCTTCACCAAAACCATGCCGGCGGTGTCTAAGGCATTGGTTGACAAGGCTTGAGGTACGCATACAGGCGCATTGGGCACAGGCACCGGGCTGGCCAAGAAGGCGGAAGAACTACTGATTAGGACGGCGACCAAAAAGTTGATTAACGGCGTTTGCATGAGAAAGGAAGAATAAATCAAAATACATTTATGCAACAATAACAGCAAAACATTTGCCGAAATTGCGTTTGCAAAGCAAATGAAATGTTAAACCAAAGCAAAAAATTGCATAATCAGCCGTATTTGAGGCCAATTTCAACAGCGCGAGTCTAAAAAAACAAAATTTCACCTCTACCTCAGCATCTTGATTTCCACGCGCCGATTGAGTTCGGGCTTGGTGGAAACAGGCTTTTCAGAGCCGTAGGCACGTAAGTAAAAGAGTTCTGTAGCCAAGCCCTTGCTTACCAGATAGTTTTGTACGGCTTTGGCGCGAGCCTGTGCGAGGCTTTTGTTATAGTCTGGGCTGCCTGCCTTGTCGGTATGGCCGTCCAGCACGAGTTTTTGGAAAGGCGGCTCTTTTTTGAGTGCGGTGGCCAGCGAGTCTAGTTTCTTTTTGCCGAGCGGACTCAAGGCGCTTTTGTTGTATTCAAAGCCCAGCGCACCAAGTTCCAAGAGTTTTAACAACTGCTTGTTGGCCTCTAGGCTGTCGTAGTGCTGGGTAGTTTCGGTGTCCGTCATGGCGCGAAGGCTTACGCTGTCGATAGAAACTGATGCACATTGATAAAAGGAAGACTTACTAGAAAAGTAAGACTTACTAGGTACTTTTTTGCATTCACGCGCGCCAAGCCAAAGATAACGGGCGCTATCGCTGGCCACAAAACGGCAAGTCCAGGTTTCCCAGCCCAAGGAATCGCGCTGGCGTTGCTCAAAAAAGCGGGACTGAGAGAGAGTATCAAAGCTGGCCTTAGAAGTAATAGCGTCTCTAGCTTTGATATTTTTGGGACGTGCCACCGTTGTCAAAAAGACAAAATCTTCAAAGACAGTATCCATTCCAAATTCAAATTCGCTACACCAAAGGCCGGAGCGGAGTCTCATTTTCATTTCATAAGTTTGTCCTTTTTTGAGAGGTTTGCGCAGCAGAGTAGCTATTGGTTTTAAATAGCATAGAGACACCAAGAAACCATCATTAAGGGGTAATTTATACAAATCCTGTCTATTGTTTCCATGTTCATGGCCATCATATCCGTACTCTAAATTTGTCATCATTTTATTACGAACTTTAGGATGGTAGCGTACATAATTAGCGAAATCGTATTCGCGTTTATTAGGATACAAGTATAAAAATGAACAGTAATTAACTGCTTCTGAGCGTGTTAAAGGTATCTCGTTCCAGTGTGCAGTAAATTGCATAGCTACAGTAAACCAATCTCTCGCATTGTAGTCTATATAAAACTCCGCAAACTGCGGATTGCGGACGAGGTTATCCTGTGCTTTTAACGTAAGCGGAAAGAGGCAGATGAAAATGGCTAAAATCTTGATGAGGGGCATATTGCGGCGTATTTGGGGTTTCAAGATAAACGCGCAGGCGCTTTGAAAATTATTACTGCTGACAAGACTATTGGTTTTTGAAAAAGCCCCCAAACGCCCAACTAGCACAATCTATACGCTAGGTACTTGTGCTACAAACGACAAAAAAATTCAGAAAAGAGAAAAGGGAGTCTCGTGAGTAAATTGTCGTTTTTTTTTGAGATGCTGAATAGGTATTTCTTAAATCTCTAAAATAGTTCATTTTCTGTCCTGATAACAACTTTTATCAATGGGTTTTAAGTTTTGTTGGTTAGTGGTAATTTTAGGCTCAAAATTTGTTATTTTTATGGTAATGTTTAGAAAAGAGTCCTAAAACATTTGTTTTTCCAAAAACAAATTTGAACATTTGACAAAAGTTACACGAAGCCTCCGCTTGTGTGCTTCAATCATCATCATCATATCATACATTTTACCTAGTATAAGCTAAACGGCGCAATGGACGATTTGGAATTAATGAGTGAAGGCCAAAGCCTCACGACCCGACAAAAAGCTCTTAGAATTAATCTTGACCCCAAAAACTACGGCACTTTTGCTGAAATTGGTGCAGGCCAAGAAGTTGCTGAATGGTTTTTTAAGGCAGGTGCATCTTCTGGCACTATTGCCAAGACGATGTCTGCTTATGATATGACTATCAGTGATGCCATCTATGGCCCTGAAGCAAGTAAACGTTATGTTTGTGAACCGCGCTGCGTCAAAATGCTTAGCCAAGAGTTTACTTTGCTAAAAAAACGCTTGTCTGAAAAACGGCCTGATACCAACTTTTTTGCCTTTGCAAATACTGTAGAAGTTATCAACTTCAAAAAAACGAATCGTGGACAGGGCTGGCTCGGCATTCGTTTTCAGCTTACACCAGGCGGCAAGCACAACGAACTGGTCATACACGTTTGGATGAAGGATTCTGATAAAATTCTACAGAGCCAAGCCATCGGTATTGTTGGCGTAAACATGATTTATGCCTGCTATTACTACAAAGATAGCCCCGAAAAAATGATGCAGTCATTGATGGATAACCTCTCAACAGACCGCATTGAAATAGATATGTTTAGGCTTAGCGGGCCAGACTTCAGCGAGGTAGATAACCGAATTTTTAGCCTGAAGTTGGTTAAATTAGGTTTTACGAATGCTACCATATTCGGCCCAGACGGTGCCGTTATGCAGCCAGCAGATGTTCTTTACAAAAAAAATATTCTCGCTTTCAGGGGGCGTTTTAGGCCAGTTACACACGTCAATATGGACATGGTGCGTTGTGGTAAAGATATGTTTATCAACGAGCCAGACGTGGAGGCCGATAAACTGATTGTTCTCTCTGAGCTGACACTGGCCAACCTTCGAGGCCAGGAGGGTACTATTGACGAGCGCGATTTTCTCGACCGCGTGGACATTCTCTGCTCATTGGGGCAACACGTTATGATTTCGAATTACCATGAGTATTATCGTCTCATTGATTACCTCTCCCGCTTCACTCGCGGCAAAAAAATAGGTGTTGTATTGGGTGTATTTAATCTTACGGATATTTTTCAAGAGAAATTTTACACCAATTTAAATGGCGGTATTCTTGAAGCTTTTGGCAAACTCTTTGGCCAGAATGTAAAAATGTACCTCTATCCAGCCATCATACCAGGCACAACAGACCTCATGACCTGCCAGAACTTCCAAACACCTAAGCACCTGGAAGACCTCTACAAATACTTGCTTTCAAACCAAAGACTTGCAGACATTAAAACTTACAACAAAAGTATTCTGCATATTTTTTCGGACAATATCCTTTCCATGATTACACAAGGCGAAAAAGGCTGGGAGAAGTCCGTTCCTAAAGAAGTTGAAAAAGCCATTAAAGACAAATGCCTCTTTGGTTATCCTTGTTCGCCTGGTGAACTCAAAAAAGCCAAAGAAAAAACAAAAAAGACAAGCGGAGGCGAATAAAATAAAACGGCTTCGGTATGTTTTACTTGCTGATTTATAAATAGTCGTCCCTTAAGAAATATATAAGATATTTTGAAGTTGAAATTCTTGTTTAATGCACTGATAATAAATACCTTAGGTGTATTTTAAGAAGCTACTAGCCAAACCTTTACCAATGTAAAAAAGGCATCTATACAACGCCTTTTTTACATTGGTAAAAAATTTTAGCTTCAAGTAAAGCGCAATAACATTTTGACAAATTTGACAAAGAGGAAGTTACTTCAACTTTGAAACGAAAGCCTCAGGCAGCAAGGCTTTTATATCCGCGTCATTGGCAAAGCCCTTGTTACTTTGTGCATAAACCTCAATGACATAAGGGATAATCGTTTTTTCATAAAGTTCCTTGGGCGCTACATTAGGGGCAGCATTTTGTACGATGAGCGCTAAGTCTTCGCGAACCTGTTTTTCTGAGGTCATGATAGGCTTCATATAACATATCAAATGTGAACGCTTAAAATCTTTCAGCTTATCAGTCATATTTGTATTCTTAGCTGTTTGCACGTAGTGTAGCTCAACCAAAGAGTCGGCTGGCATGGCTAAAACTGCATTGTTACGAGTTAGAAGAGCGTCGCTTAAAGTAATGGTGTTATTCTTAGAAGATATTTTTTGAATAACGGTGTCTGTACCGCTCAAAAAGCGCCAGCAAAAGAAATTTTGCTCATTGACAATAAATGCTTTATCGCTGATAGTATAACTAGACTTACCAATAATGTAAAAATCATTGGCTTTGCCTTTGGTCATATTACCACCACGCGAGAAAAAAAAGCGTAAGTCTTCTATGTTATTTTTACTTGGATTTGTAAAATTAAACACGCAACTCTTACACAATACGTCATTATCCCCCCTGACAGCCGTCATGCTGTAAGATTTGGCTGGTGCTATCATTTCTTTAACTAAAGCTACAAATTCATTGTCTTTAGCATATTTAGCGCTAGGCGATATAGTAAAGCGCCCTTTACTTGGGGCCAGAACGTCCACTTTGTCCTTGATAGTTTTAAAGGATAATTTGTTGGTTGCCAGAATTTTATCACCTTTCTTTAAAACCAATTTACTATCTTTATTCGTAACCGTCCCCACTACATTGATGACAACGTATTTTTCTGGCTCCTGAAAAGCCATAAACACAACAAGCAAACTTACAAGCAGATAATTTAGCATAAGCCTTTGATATTTAAGATTTGAACAACTCTATTTGGTTTAGCTCTCATAAACTGAAACATCATAGATTCTTGTTGATGAGAGATGAATAATATACTACAAATTGTATGCACTTTTAGAACATTGTCATTTTAATACTATTTTTTGACAAAATAATATCAAAGTTTGGGTGCTTTTTATTTTTTAGCCCACCCAATTATTCTAAAGTTACGAAAGAGTTATGATAAGTTGGGCGTAAAGATACAAAAAAAACAGCTATGACTTGTTTCTTTTGGTTAGTATTCCTAAAAGGTATCGGATAGGCGATTTGTTTCTGCCTCTATCTTGCGCTGTTCGTAGCGCTTTTTCAGGGTTCTAATAATGCGTTCGATGATAGCAAAATAGATAGCAAAGAGTAGAATACTTAGGTGCAAACCAAAAATAAAATAGGAAAGCAAAGTAGTTAATACAAGCATCATAGGTACACCCAAAACACGGTTTATTGTACTGCCAAGCGAGCCTTTTTGCAAATTGGCCAACCATAGAGGCCGCGTAAAGGTCATACCAACAAAACCCACATAACTAACCCCTGTAAAAGCAATAACCAAATAAAGCAGCCAGAGCCATGAAATGATATTGGTGCGGTCTAGCAAGGAAAGATACGCATTGAGCATAATCAAAACACCAGGCTGCCTACCTGCCGCTGTATCATGTGTATCTATTTCGCCACCCATATCTGCAATGACAATAATTTTATCTTTGAAATAAGATTTCATAAAAGCAGCGTCGTTGTCCTCTGCTAGCCTGCCAAAGAGCATCTCGCCTAGAGTGGCTTTAGGATAACCATCTGTGCCACCAATATCGCGACTCAGAATTTTAAAGTCTAGAATGGAGGCGTTCAAACTAAGTTGGTCATCGCAATAATAAAACCCATTTTTTTCTTCAAACTTGCCATTATGCAGGTTCTCATACATCACGGTAGGCAACAACTTGAGCGAGTCAATCTTGAGACGGTATTTAAAAAAGCCATTTTTAGAGTTTCGGTAAACAGCCAAAGCAGAGGGTACATCAAAGATTGGCCGCACAAACTGTAAATTGCCAGTACTGTCAGGAAAATATACGGCAGACATAATTGTTTTTTTCTTGGGCATTTTAGCCAAAGAGGCCGCCAAAAGGGAGTCTTGTGGGGACTTTAAGTCAAAAATAATGTCGCAGACGACAAAGTCATAAACGTCTGGAAAACGACTCAGAAGGTCAAATAGTTCGCCAAGTTTGGTTCTGTCTGTTATGGCTATTGTACCCAAGCCGTCGTTTACCTCCAATAACTGCTTGTCCTGGCTAACATCAATAAAAAAGAAATTTTCTTTGGGTGGTCTTTCACCAAGCAGCGTTTTGTTAAACAAGGATTGCTTAAAGATAAATGACCAGCGAATGAGTTGTGCCTCGTCAAAACTAGTGCGGTTCATGTTTAACAAATAAAGCGAAGCCCAAAGCATCAACAGGCCATGTAGCAATGAAATAGACCATATAAGCGGTTTTTTTTCCCACCAAGGCGGCTTTGTTGGTTCTGTAGATGCTGTCATTCAATCAAATATTTGCAAAGCAAGCCACAAGAGCCAGCATTTCAGTTAGGAATAGTCAAAATTACACTCCAATAGCGGCACCCTGATACACAGCGCCTTTGGCTGTGGCTTCTTTGGGGTGCTTGATGTGCCATTCAAACTCGTCGCGGAAATGCCTGATAGCACTGGCCACTGGCCAAGCGGCAGCATCACCTAGCGGGCAAATTGTGTTGCCCTCTATTTTTTTGGAAATATCCACCAACAAGTCTATATCGTGCATTTTGCCATGCCCAAACTCTATGCGGTGCAAAATACGCTCCATCCAGCCTGTACCTTCACGGCATGGGCTGCACTGGCCGCAGGATTCATGATGATAGAAGCGGGCAAAATTCCATGTATTGCGCACAATACAAGTGCTTTCGTCCATCGCAATAAAGCCGCCAGAGCCGAGCATAGTGCCAGATACAAAGCCGCCATCTGCAAGTGATTCATAGGTCATCAATCGGTCTTCGCCCTTCACATTCTTGAGTATCAAACTGGCCGGAAGAATAGGCACAGACGAGCCTCCCGCAACTACTGCCTTGAGTTTTTTGCCATTTTTGATGCCACCGCAATATTGGTCCGAAAACATAAATTCTTCTACCGATACGCCAAGCTCAATTTCATAAACGCCTGGTTTGTTCAAATGCCCGCAGGCAGAAATCAGTTTAGTGCCGGTGCTGCGTCCTATACCAATTTTAGCATATTCTGCACCGCCATTGACAACTATCCAAGAAACTGCTGCAATGGTTTCTACATTATTAACTACTGTAGGGCAGCCATAAAGCCCCCAAACTGCAGGAAAGGGTGGTTTGTTGCGCGGATTGCCGCGTTTGCCTTCCAAAGATTCTAGGAGGGCTGTTTCCTCGCCACAAATGTATGCACCACCACCAGGATGTACGTAAAGGTCTAAGGAATAGTCTGAACCCAATATATTTTTGCCTAAATAGCCTTTGGCATAGGCTTCTTTGATGGCTTTTTCTAAAATCTTTACTACGTAAAGCATTTCACCACGCACATAGATGTAAGAAGTCTTTGCGCCCAACGCATAACTTGCCGTAATCATGCCTTCGATAAGGGCATGCGGATTGTACTGCATCAAATAACGGTCTTTGAATGTACCTGGTTCGCTTTCGTCCGCATTGCAAACTAAATAACGCGGCTTCTCGGACTTTTTGTCCAAAAAACTCCATTTCATACCAGTAGGAAAACCTGCACCACCTCTGCCGCGCAAACCAGATGTTTTGACCTCCTCAACCACCTGGTCAGGACTCATGGTTCTTACAGCTTTTTCTACTGAGGCATAACCGCCAAATTTACGGTAAACATCAATAGTGTGTAAATCAGGTACGTTGATATGTTCGGTGAGTATTTTGAGTCCCATGTTCTTTTGCGTATGGTGTATTAGGTGCAATTTTTTACAATACAAATAAATTAACAGATTTGTTGTATACAAAGTTTTTTGCTAAATTTATTTTCAAACTACTATCTCAATAGCAGATAGACTCTATGATTTTTCTGCTTAAAGCCTTTGTTTAAAGGACTATAAGCATTATACAACTGATGAGCCTTGAAAAGCCGACGGCACCGTATGCGCTTGCTGCCCCATCACTTTCAGAAATCTAAAATGAGAGGCTAGCGCTTTAGTATAAGGCATCTCCATATAGTCCAGACCATGTTTTTGGGAAAGCGCTCGGAATATAGGCAATATTTTGAGATAGTGAACATGACTAACTTGCGGCAATAGGTGGTGTAAGGCATGTGCATTGAACCCTCCAAGAACCCAATTAAGAAAGACGCTATTGGCATTATAGTCCACGGAAGTTTTCATTTGTAGCATAGGCCAACTCATGCTCACAAAGCCCGAATCGTCTGCTTTGGGGTGCTCCACATAATCGGAAAGATGGGAAACGCCCAAAACTGCCGTAAAAATGATGGATACCATAAAATGATTCAATAAAAACGCCAAAAGGACGTGTGTAACCAAAAGGAAGCCAAAAAACGGGCAGAACAATCATATAGCCAATATAGGCCAACTTACAAATAACGAGCTTGAAAGCTTCAGCAGGCGGCATCTCAACGCGAATGGTGCGGCTACTAATGTTAAAAACCATGAGCGTTTCTCTGAAAAAAAACCAGTTAAGAGAGTACAGCAAATATAGAAATGGAGCATAGAGGTGCTGAAAACGATGAAATGGGCGTAACGCCTGGGTGTCTGTCATACGAATAAGCGGATTGTGCAACACATCAATGTCGCTACCTTCAATATTCGTGTAAAGATGATGAGATTCATTGTGGTACTTGCCCCAAACGTAAGCGTTGTTCCCTTGCAAATGAAAACTCAGTTCAAAAAGCACCTTGTTCCAAAACTTACTCTTAACAGCCACACCATGTGCAGCATCATGCGATACATTAAAGGCCGTTAATAAAACCGCCAAGCCCATCGATAAGTAACAGAGGTAAAACCCACCCAAACTATTAACTTTCAGCATCAAAACGTAAAAAAACAAGACGCTCGCAAAGTATAGAGCTATCTTGAAGGTCATCAAGCCACTGCCTGCTCTACTCAAATTATTCTGCTCAAAATAGTTCTGTACAGCTGCTTGCAATTCTTTGTAAAAAGCATTTCCTTGGTCTTGGCCAAATTTAAGGTCGCGCATAGTTGTATGGTTTAGTGTGCCCTCAATGGACAAAAATACAATTTATATCTGACAACTCACGCTATAACGGTGAATTATAATCTAAATAGCACTCAAAGTAATAACTGTATTGATTACAGCAGCACGATTCTTGATAGCAGCGACACAAAGATTTTTTGCCAAATGAACACAAATAATTTTGATGGCTCGCGTTCTACCAACATTTTTATATATCTTTGCAATATGACAATCCAACCTTTTGTTTCTATCTTTAGCTGCACACAAGGCAAAAGCAAACCTTTTAGTGATTTTTGAAACCTATCATACTTTAAAACTACACCATAAACATTTTTTTTTATTATTCTAGTGCGTTTTTCTATCACCAAAAAGTCATGCAAATTCTTTGCCCTAGCCCTCAGGACTTAGCCGAAGTAGCTCAAAAAATTATTGCCTTTGCGCAGCCCTGCCGCGTCTGGACTTTCAGAGGGCAGTTAGGAGCAGGTAAAACGACCCTCATCAAGGCCATTTGCAGAGAACTAGGCGTTGATGATTCTATGAGCAGCCCCAGTTTTTCATTAGTGAATGAATACCAAAGCCCTCGTAATGAAAGCATTTACCACTTGGATTTGTACAGGCTCAAAAGCGAACAAGAAGCCGCCGATATTGGTGTTGAAGATTATATTTTTTCAAATAAATATTGTTTTATTGAATGGCCAGAAGTAGCATTTGGATTATTGGATTCTTTTTTAGATATTAGCATTTCTATTGCAAACAATCAGGCAAGAACCATTGAACTGAACTTTTATGAGCGACGCTAAGGACGAAATACGCAAAATTGTGCAAGCCTATTACGCACAACCTCAGGAGTCTATGGCCAAGGTAAGCGATAAAACGCAAAAACTTAGCATAGGAGTTCCGCGTGAAATTGCGCCAGACGAAAACCGTGTGGGCTTAAGGCCAGAAGCCGTTAAAATTTTGGTAAACAGAGGCGTAAACGTGGTGGTGGAAACTGGAGCTGGCGACCGCGCCAAATATACAGACCATCAGTACAGCGATGCCGGTGCACAAATCGTTTATTCTGCCAAGGAAGTTTATGAAGGCTCAGAAATTATCCTCAAAATTTTGCCCCCAACCCTTGAAGAACTGAAAGATGTTCCGCCGCGCAAAACCCTTATTTCTGCTTTGCAAATTGTTACCCTAGAACGCGAATACATCAAGATAATGAAAGAAAAGCGTTTAACAGGGGTTGCCTTTGAACTCATGCAAGACCGCTACGGTAGCCTTCCGTTAGTGCGCGGTATGAGCGAAATAGCAGGGAGTACCAGTTTGCTGATTGCCGCTGAGCTACTCAGTAGTACTAACAACGGTAAGGGAATCATTTTGGGTGGAGTAACGGGTGTGCCTCCTAGTAATGTGGTTATTCTGGGTGGTGGTACGGTGGCCGAATTTGCGGCACGAACCGCCTCAGGGCTTGGAGCCAATGTTAAAATTTTTGACAACAGCCATTATAAACTGCGCCGTTTAAAGTACAATCTCAACAATCCACACCTCTACACTTCCATCATCGATGCCGAAACCCTCAGCGATGCACTCAAAGAAGCGGATATTGTTATTGGTGCAATGCGCCCCGAAAATGGCCGAACACCTTGCCTAGTTACCGAAGAAATGGTTAGCCAAATGCCCGACAATTCAGTCATCATTGATGTCAGCATAGACCACGGTGGTTGTATTGAAACCTCCGAACCTACCACTTTGCGCAAACCCACTTTTGTCAAATATGGCGTTATTCACTACTGCGTGCCTAATATTGCATCGCGAGTAGCACATACAGCATCTACAGCCATCAGCAATATTTTTACGCCTCTGCTGTCGCGCATAGCAGCGGCTGGTGGCATATCCGAGTATATTTTTTCGGACAACCGCTTTTCAAGAGGGGTTTATTGCTTTGAGGGCGAGGTTACGAATGAAGCCATAGGCCGCAAGTTTGATTTCCGATACAAAAATTTGGCTTTGTTAATAGCTGCCCGCTCTGGCTCAAATCTTTGACAAACTTTTTTGCTTTAAAAGCCCAAAAGCAAATAGAAATTCTGAAACAAAAACCTACAAGATTTTTGAAGTTCTGTGAGCTTTAAGAATGAAAAACCAAACTGCTTCTGCCCATTCAGGAGTGTATTGCTACCTTTGTACCATCATCATCAGCAAAAAGCCAAACACGCACAAGAATTTTGATACCAAGTAAAGTCTGCTACCGTATCGCCAGGATTGCAACGACGTGTCCTAACCCCTTTGTTATCATGCTCCTTAGCGAGTGAGTCCAGCAAGTCGTACAAAAATTGATTGTTACCATACCAAGGCAGGCGTTGAAGCATAGCGACATCTAGGCAGATTTCAGTACCACATTCTTTAGTTCCTTGCTGCCATGGAGAAAGAGTGCTTGTCAGCAGCAAAAGCAGATAAGACAAACATTTCAATTCTTTTCTCACGACTTCTACGGTTTCTAGCGTTCTACCTCTATGCGAAGGGTGTCGGTTTTGCCGTCGCCTCTGTAGAGCTGTTTAGTAAATGGCTTGTTAGGTGGATTTGGCACAATATGGCCATAAAGTGTTTTTTTAAGGTGGGGGATTGGCAGTTTTTATCTTAGGTGAATTCAACTAAAAAAATGCACGGTTACTAGACGCGCCAAAGACTTTTTGTTCGGGAATTTCAAAAACAAAGTCCTATTTTTGCGCAATACGCTTTTTTTTTGTTGATTGCAGCCACTTTGGGCGTTTACGTAGCCGCAGAACATTATGTTGAAAATTAGACTAAGCATTTGGCAAAAAATATTTGGTAGCTTTTTGTTATTGTTGATTGTGATGGTCATCAACAGCGTCATTGCTTTAGTTACACTAAGCCGAAACGAAGACCTCATTGCCAAAGAAAACATGGTATTGCGCCCTTCTTTTGAGGCGCTTCAGAAACTAGAAATACTGCTCTCACAAGCACAAAAAATGACTACCACTTGGCTCTATGAAGCCAATAATGAAGATAATAAACTCGCTTTGAGGCATTTGCACAACGAAGAGTATCCCAAATTAAAACGAGAAATAGACAAACTAGCCAAAGAGTGGCCTAATAGTGCAGATTTGGAGCTTTTGGATAGCGTTTTCATGGAATTTGATGCGCTTATTGCTGTGGAATTGGTTATCATGAAGCGTTTGGGTAACCCACAAGCCTATACCGATACCACCAGTCGCGATTTTTTGAGCACTCAGAACGAACGGCATCAGCTTATTTACGACAAACTAAAAACATATCTCACTGGTTTGGCCGAAGCCAAAGAGGCTGAAAGCCAAAGCCTACAGATGGAAATTGGGGCTTCTTTTGGGCAAATCAGGCAACAAATTCTGCTCGTTAGTTTAGTGTCTATTCTGGTTAGCTTGGTCTTTGCCTATCTGATGGGTAAGTCCATCACAGAACCTATTCATTACATCAAAGCGCTTATAACAATGCTTAGCGAAGGCGAACTACCCAAAAACGCCAATCAGATTTTTCAAGACGATGAAATTGGCGAAATGGCGCAGTCGGTCAATACTTTTGTAGATGGTATGCGTAGAACTTCTGTCTTTGCGCAAGACATTGGAAGTGGCCTGTATGATGCTAATTTTGCGCCACTAAGCGACCGCGATATGCTCGGCAATGCACTTTTGGGTATGCGAGAGAACCTTCGCAAGAGCCAGATTGAAAGCACAGAGCGCAAATGGATTAACGAAGGACTTGTGCTCATACAAGATGTTATTCGCAGTCATCAACACGAACTCAATGAGCTAGCAGACCGCATCATGCACTGCATTGTCAAATACTTTGGGGCAAATCAAGGCGGTATTTTTATTCTCACCGAAGACGAAATTGGGATTCCCTGCCTCGAGCTTGAGGCTTGTTACGCATGGGGCAAGAAAAAGCATCTCAAAAAGCGGGTCTATAAAGGAGAGGGGCTTACTGGTCAATGTTGGCACGAAGGCGAACTCAAGTACTTGAGCGAAGTCCCTAGCGACTATATTGAAATTACGTCGGGCTTGGGGCAGGCCTTGCCCAACTACGTTATCATTGTGCCGCTTATGCTCAACGATATCGTTATGGGCATGATAGAACTTGCCAGTTTTAAGCAGTTCGCGCCTTACCAAGTAGAGTTCCTACGCAAACTGGGCGAGAGCGTAGCTTCTACTTTTTCTATTCTGAGCAACAACGCGCAGAGTAAACGACTTGTGCAGGAGTCCAACGACATGATGCAGCAGATTGCCGCCCAAGAAGAAGAAATGCGCCAGAATTTGGAAGAGCTTACTTCTACGCAAGAAGAAATGGCACGTACACAACACGGCTTACAGGCCAAAAATACCGCTTTTAGTCAATGCTTTATGACGCTAGAGTTAGATGAGGATAAGAACGTCATAGATGCCAACGACGCTTTCTATCAAACCCTGCGCTACTCCGCCTCCGAAGTGCTTGGCAGAACGGTTTACCTCCTCTTTGAGGACGAAGAAGATACAATTGATATGGGCATTAAGCACATTTTGAAAGGTGAAAAATGGTTTAATGTTTTCAATGTCAAGAACCGCGCGGGACAATCTCAGTTAGTTAGCTTTACTGGCAGCGCACTCAAAAGCAAACGCGGTCAGATAGAGCGCTATCTCTTGATATTGGGGCACTTAGAATACAGCAAACAGGACATCAAGACAGCGCTCCGCTAAGCCCATACGCGAGTACCTTCCGTACAGTTGGTGCAAATGTCTATCCCTTTTCTGGACTCTAAAAGTTTGGCTCTAAATGCTTTATAAGAATCTCCTAACCAAATGTCCTTAAATGACTTATCGGTTGTTATCTGCCCCAGCTGATGGCTGGCATCTTTGTCAAAACAACACGGCACCACACGCCCGTCCTGCGTCAGAACGCAAGAATGCCACATCTTCCAGCAGGAGTTTTCTAAGCTATTCTTAAAAACAAAGTTGCCTTGTTCATTTCTTTTGTAGCGTGCATAACGCTCCTGGGCAGGAATCAAATGCTCGGCCTGCTCATAGTCATAAATCTGTGCTGTTTTGATGGCTACGTAATCAATACCAAGCGCCTTGCCTAAAGCACGCACAGCTTCTATTTCGTGTTCATTGTGCTTAAAAACAATGAATTGCAGAATGATAAAAGGCCGACGGCTCTTTAATTTTTTCTTCCAAGCAACTAAATTCCTGACCCCCTTCAACACTTTCTCCAAAGTACCACCCACTCTGTAGTGCGCGTAAGAATTTTGCTCTACGCCATCTAGCGAAATAATAAGCCTATCAAGCCCAGCTTGTATAGTCTTTTGGCAGTTCTCGTCGGTCAGATAGTGTGCATTGGTTGATGTGGCAGTATAAACATTCCTTTTTGAGGCCATTTCTATCCACTTAAACAAATCTTTGTGTAGATAGGGCTCCCCCTGAAAATAGAAAATAAGATAGAGGAGCGTCTGCTCTAACTCGTTCAAAATCAATTGAAAAGTGCTTGTATCTGCAAAGCCAGTGGGGCGTGAAAACTGCCTGAGACCGCTCGGGCACTGCGGACACTTGAGGTTACACTGCGTTGTTGGCTCAAAGGATATGCTAAGCGGCATTCCTTTTATATAATTGATTTTTAGATACTTAGAAAACCAATAACTTACAAGAATACACAAACCATTCCAAAAGCGTTTCAGATTAACCTTACCCAAAAAATTGAGGGCATCATAAAATTGAGGGTTTAGCATGACGCAAAGTTATGGATAGAGGCGCATTTTATAAATATTTGAGCCAGATGTTTCATCAAATTTGCCATTTGTATAAAAACGAATGCTTTAAATTATGAAGGAGGCTATTTTGCCAACTGCCTCAAAGAAAACCCAAAAGCGCTTTCGTGATGGCGGGCTGATAGCACAAAGAAAAATCATGCCCTACCGCTCTGCTAAGTATATTTTAGGTATCAAACCTTGAGTTCATACATCACGCGGCGCAGGCCAGTAGGAGTGGTGTAAGGTATGACCTCGCAAGCCGAAAAACCACAGCCTTTGCTGATGTTGATAATCTCGTCTTGGGACGGCAAATAGGCTTCCAAAGAACCCCAGTCAGTTTCTACACGTATGATGTGGTCGTCTAGCTTGGTGCCAAAAACCTTTAGCTCACTATGAGGTGTATCAATAAAAAGGCTGCCGCTCTTGTTCAAAAAGGTTTTGATGCGCGCTACGTATAGGTGTTGTTCGGCTTTACTTTGCTCTAAAATACCAGACCAGAGCCAGAGAATCGCATCAACGCGCTCAGGTAAACGTAAATCGCAAATATCCTGGTGGAAAATTTCTACTCTGTCGGTGGGCGCAGTGATGCTTTCCTGCATATACTTCACCATAGAAGCAGCGCGTTCTATGCAATAAATAGTGCCTTTATAACCACTCTGAAGCAGATATTGCACGCATCGCCCATAGCCGCCACCTAGCTCCGCCAAGCTTCTTGTATCCTTAATGCGCTCAAAGATAAGCTCCATGTCTGGACAGGTATCAAAACCAGATTGGTGGGCAATGTCTAAAAATGTAGACATTTTAATGTTTTGATAAAAACTGACGTTGCGGTGTGGCATAGCGTAAAATCAATCGATTGTTCGAGGGCAGAGTGTTGGTGGCGCAAAGGTAAAACAACTCTCCCAACAATGGAAATATCATGCCGTCTTTTCAAATTTATGGGCAAAACACCCTAAAATAACGATAAAAACCACAAAACGCCTACTCCTCCGCCGGGAAAGGCAAAAAGACAAAATGATTGACTTTGTCATTAATCACCAACAAACAGGCTTGCTCTGCTGCTTGTTTATAAACAGACTTGAAGGTATCAAGTGCCTCATGCACAATAATCTGACGTGCCAAAAATTCCTCCACAGACGAAGCAGCTACGTGCCAATACTCTAAACCCTTTTCATTCGGCTTAAAAAATGGCGTGCCAATTTTAGTGGGCATTTCAGAAAAAATAAAGATGGGAAAGTCTGTCATCTTGCGCTGGCGCAACTCGTGGGCGGCTTCTAGGAGCACATCTGCAATTTTGACAAAATCGGAGGTAATGCGCCCCAGGAGTTGTGGGTCGTAATCTAGGTCGGTGTGGTCAAGTACGCTCATGGTCAGTATTTGGGCTGGCTTTTGAGCAACAAAATTAGTAATTTTTTGAAGTTTTTGTGCCCAAGTAGATAGGATTTTAAAGAAAAACCAACGTTTTTTGCCTTTACTAAACCCCTAAAGAACCTCTGAACAATGAACAAGGTAGATTTTTTTGAGTTAGGTTATATCTTGCGCCCACATGGTACGCAGGGCGATATGGTCGTGGTACTGGATACTGAAAATCCTGAGGCTTACTTCAAAATCAAGCATATTTTTATTGAGCAGAAGCAAACCTATTTGCCTTTTGGTGTAACTGCCCTCAAAAAACAACAAAGCCAGCTTATCCTGAGCCTAGAGGACGTGAAAACCGAACAACGCGCTCGCGAACTGAAAGGCAGCGCACTTTTTTTGCCTCTCAAGGACTTGCCAAAACCCAAAGATGACGAATACTACTTGCACGATTTGGTGGGTTTGTTGGTGGTAGATGCCACACACGGCGAACTAGGCCTAGTAGAATCGGTTTATGAAGCACCACAATACAATTTACTGGCCATCAATCATAAAGGGCACGAGTTGCTTGTACCGCTCACAAAAGTTTTTGTGCCAGAACTGGATTTTGAGCGCAAGCAGATAAAAACCTCCCTCCCCGAGGGCTTCTTGGAAGTCTATCTTACGGAGGACGAGGAGGAGGAAGACTAACCTTATTCATATTTTCTTACTCATTTATTTGCAATTTGGCATATCATTGAGCTAATTTGGACTGTTGCAACCAGTATTGACACATACCAATGATTCTAAGTATTACAACGACGCATTATCCCGCTACGGATTTGGGCTTTTTGCTCCACAAACACCCCGATAAGTTTCAGACAGTGGAACTCTCTGTGGGCAAGGCGCACATTTTTTATCCCGAAAAAAGTGACGAAAAAACCACCATCAGTCTTTTGCTTGATATAGACCCCGTGGACATGGTGCGCAACGGTAAAAATTTGAGTGGAGATGGTTTTACGCTTGGCCACTACGTGAATGACAGACCTTATGTGGCTTCATCGTTTATGAGTGTGGCTTTATCTAAGGCATTTTCTTCGGCCATGAACGGAAAATGCAAAGACAAGCCCGAATTGGTTGAAATGAAACTCCCTTTTGAAGTGAGTATTGCGGTCATTCCTGCACCACTACCGAAAAAAACAACAGAATTTTTTAAGTATTGTTTGGGAAATTAAAATCTTGTTCTTTACCTTTGTCAATAGTCAAGATAATTTCTTAACAAGTTTTTACAGAAAGCAATATGGCATCAGCAATCAATAAAGTCATTCTCATTGGCAATTTGGGTCGTGACCCAGAGGTACGTGAAACAGGTAACGGCATCAAAGTTGCCTCTTTAAATTTAGCCACTACCCTCACATACTTTGACAAAGAAGCAAACGAACGCAAAGAAATTACAGATTGGCATCGCATCGTTCTCTGGCGCGGTTTGGCCGATTTGGCCGAAAAATATCTCCGTAAAGGCAGCAAAGTGTATGTTGAAGGACGCTTGAGTACGCGCTCCTACGAACAAAATGGTGAAATGCGTTATATTACCGAAGTAATTGGTTCGGACATTGTGCTGCTTGGCGGGCGTACTGATGGCGGCCCCGTGAGTGTGGATAACGTAGTGGGCGAAGAAGACATGAGTGCCATATCGCGCAATTCTGCTCCCAAGGCCGTGCCTAGCATAGAGGCCGAAGGCCCAACAGATGACTTGCCTTTCTAAAAAAATAGCCTTTTAAACCACTGAACGGTACTTTACTGCAACAAAGGCAGGTTTTCTATGGATAATTTTGTTGTTTCGGCACGAAAGTACAGACCCTCAGAGTTTGACTCTGTGGTGGGGCAGTCCCACATTACCACCACCCTCAAGAATGCTATCAAAAGCGGGCATTTGGCTCAGGCTTTTTTGTTCTGCGGGCCTAGAGGGGTGGGCAAAACGACCTGTGCCCGTATCTTGGCCAAAACAATCAACTGCGAAAATCTAAGCCCAGAGGTAGAACCCTGTAATGCCTGCGCTTCTTGCACAGCTTTTAATGCACAAGGCGCGCTCAATATTACCGAGCTAGATGCGGCCTCCAACAACTCCGTAGAGGACATTCGTAATCTGATAGAGCAAGTTCGCTATCCACCTCAGCACGGCAAAAGGAAGGTTTACATCATTGATGAGGTGCATATGCTCTCTAATCAGGCTTTCAATGCTTTTTTGAAAACCCTTGAGGAGCCACCCGCTTACGCCATTTTTATTTTGGCTACTACCGAAAAGCACAAAATCATTCCCACGATTCTGTCGCGCTGCCAAATTTTTGACTTCAACCGAATTCAGGTCAAGGATATTGCTGTTCAGTTGCAATACATAGCCTCTCGCGAGGGTATTGAGGCCGAGCCCGATGCTTTGCACCTCATTGCACAAAAAGCAGACGGAGCACTGCGCGATGCTCTCTCTATATTTGACCTCATGGTTACCTTTGCTCCAGACCGCATCCTGCGCTACAAGAGCGTGGTGCAGAACTTACACGTTCTAGACCATGACTATTACTTTAGGCTAACAGACTCTTTTTTGGCCGAAGACCGCTCGGCAGTCATGTTGCTTTTTGATGACGTACTGCGGCTCGGTTTTGATGCGCAAAACTTTCTCATTGGGCTTAGCGACCATTTTCGCAACCTGCTTATGTGCAAAGAATCTGCTACGGTGCATCTTTTGGAGGTGTCGGACGGTGTGCGTGCATCTTACATACAACAGTGCAAAATGCTCTCAGCCTCTTTTTTGCTTTCGGCCATGTCGCTGACCAACGACTGCGAGCAGCAATACAAAAGCAGCAAGCACCAGCGTTTTTTGGTAGAAATCTGTTTGCTTAAAATCACACATCTGCCTTCTGCTTTTCAGGTTCGGAACAGCATAGAAGAATTAAAAAAAAAAGTTGAGTTAAGCACGCACAGTACGCCTAGCACACCCGCGCAGAAAGCGCCAAACTCTTCGGCCAACACAGAAGGGGCTGCCCTTAAAAGCACAGGAGGCAAGCTACTGAAACCAGGCGACTACAGCGAAATACTAAAAAGTTTACCCGATAAGCCCAGCACTATTGCAGAACCCATTGAAGCTCCCCCTCTTAGCCCAGAAAATTTGTGCAGGCTTTGGGAAGAGTTTATGAAGGAGAATAATACAAGCCCTGGCGCTATGAACTTTGTGCCGCCATTCAATGTAGAAAGCCCGCAAAGTGTTATCATAGAACTAAAATCGCTGGGCGAAGAAAACGTCTATAACCAACATAAAAATAAATTACTGCCCGCGTTCCGCAACAAATTCAGGCTTCCAAAGCTAGAGTTGCGTATAGAAATCAAAGCCCAAGCACCCATACAGACAGCTCGCCCCTACACTCAAACAGACAAGATAAACTTTTTGAGCGACAAATACCCAGACTTTAAAGCATTTATAGACCGTTTTGACTTAAAGGGAGAGTGATTAATCTTCCCTGAAAGTGTACCTAAAGATATTTTAAGGGACGACTAACTCAACCATTTGTTTTTGCTGCCATTCATCTAAGCGTTTGTCCATAATTCTAAACCAAGCTGGCGGCAAAAGGCTCAACAATATCATGCCTGTATAGCCAGTTGGAAGCTGCGGACTCTCGTCAAAATGCCTTAAAACTTGATAAGGACGGAGCGCTGACTCGTGGTGGTCGGAATGGCGTTGCAACTGAAAAAGGAAAAAATTACTCACCAAATGGCTCGCATTCCATGAGTGCAAATGCGTTACACGTTCATAGTGCCCGCTGGGCAGCAAACGCCGTTGCAAACCATAATGTTCTATGTAATTGACCATTTCTAACAGAGAAAATGCCAAGACGCTTTGCAAGAGCCAAAAATAAAGGACTTTGAAAAGCCAAACTTCGGCGTACCATGACAAGCCCAGAAATAAACAAAGCATAAAAACAAAAGGTAAAATAGCATACCAAATCATAGCATTTTTATAATGAAAAGCCCCTAAGCCCATGCGTTCCAAGCGCTTGTTCTCAATGCGCCATGCACTCAAGTAGCTACCCACAACAGAACGCAACCAAAAGCGGTAAAAACTTTCCCCGCGACGGCTTGTGGCTGGGTCTTGCGGCGTACTGACATACACGTGATGCCCCTTGTTGTGTTCAATGTAAAAGTGCATATAATGAACGCTGAGCAAAATGAGTTGAGAGTAGAAGCGTTTTACTGGTTCTTTTTTATGCCCCAGTTCGTGCGCCACGGTAATGCCTATGCCGCCTGTTACGAGGGCAGAAGTAACTGCAAAGAGCACAAATTCAGCTCCGTTCAACGGCATAGTGGCAGCAACATAACAAGCCCAAACAATATAAATCAGTTGTAAATAAGCCCATACGTAAAGCACGAAACTGTAAAAAAAAGCTGTCCACAACTTTGGTTCTTTCTCGGCACTTACGTTGCTTGTATCCGTGCTTACGAGCCAGTCTAGGACAGGAATAAGCCCAAAAACAAAAAGCAACGTACTAAATTGCCAAAAAGAACCCATATACAAGCCCAAAACAGCCAAACCAGGAATGATAAAAGCTGCAAAAAAACCAAGTGTTTTGCCTATGCTCATAATACGTAACGGACTAGTGTTTCAATTTTGTGGTAAAGTCAATACAAAGATAAATTTTGTTTGATGAAACACACAAGAGCAGCTAGTCTGTCATAAGCAAAGACCAGTACTTACCCATACGGGCTGCTCCTATGTTTTTTATACTGGCGCTGCGCATCTTTACGCAATGTGGATAAATGCTCTGCCAACCAAAGAAGGCTTGTTTGGGCAGCTCAAAACCATAGGAAATATTCTCAAAAGCACGGCTAGGATAAAGCCCTAACTCATTCAAACGCTTTATTGAGCCTTTCAAATCCGAATCTAAGGTCATTTCATCAGTTTCGTAGAGCTTGAGTGCAAAACGCTTGGAGGCCATCGCAACCGTATCATTCCAAACAACAGGCTCTACAGGCGGAAAGTATTTATCCCCACAATAACATTCCTTAGAACGAAAATCGTTGATTAATACGAGTAGCTCCTTTGCAAGTGAGGCTTCCTGTTGCATATTAAATATCTCTACTCTGGTTTTCATATCATTTTCTTTACCCAACGTGGGGTCGTCCCATGTTTTAAGCCTTATGTCAAAACAATTAAAGTGGTTTTCATTTTTATCCTGTCCCTTACCTTCTATCAAATCCACAACTTTAACGGTGTTGGGCAGGCGGTCAAAATGAACTTCGCAGGTAAAAATATCCTTCGCTTTGGCATCATACCGTCTTTCACTTGCGTCAGAAAGGCTATCTAATACCAATTTGCCATTTATTTTTATATTGCGGATTTCTTTGAGCGTGAAAGACTCAGAGCGATTTGCGGTGTTCGTCAAGAGCCAGTCATGAATAGCACCAGGCCCATAAAACACAGCATAACCACCATCTTTATCAATAAACCGAAAATGAAAGATGGTTCTTGTTTCCGTGTAAACGACTCTGTCAAGGATATACACTTCCTTCCAGTTTCTGAACTCAGGCTTATAATCCGTATATGGAAAAGTAGCATAAGCTTCCGGCACGAATACAAAAGTGTTTAAGAAGCCAATAAGCAAGCATATTTTGAAAAGCCAATGAACTTTTCTTAATACGGATAAAAGCATAGTCTATTCGGTTTGTGTGTTGTGATACTTCGTTTAATCATTTATAAAGTGGGTAGCACTTTGGCGCTGGCTTCGCCAAAACCAATTCGGAGACCATCTTTTTCGGCAAAAGCGCGCATAATAACGGTGTCGTTATCTTGCAAGAAGCTACGCTGCGTGCCGTCAGCCAGTGTGAGAGGTTTTGTACCGCGCCAGGCAAGCTCCAGCATAGAGCCAAAGGCATTGGGCGTGGGGCCACTAATAGTGCCAGAGGCATATAAATCGCCAACTTTCAGGTTACAACCATTGATGGTGTGGTGAGCGAGCTGCTGATGGAAAGTCCAATACAAATATTTGTAATTGGACGTACAAACCTTGTTTTCAGCACCATTTTCAGGCTTGATGAATACTTCAAGTTGGATATCAAAGGTTTTTTGATTTGTGCGTTCTAAGTAGGGCAATACCTGCACGTCTTGCATTGGCGCATTTGTTCTAAAAGGCTCGAGAGCTTCCATTGTAACCACCCAAGGCGAAACCGTAGAGGCAAAGTTTTTGCCTAAAAAAGGGCCTAGAGGCACATATTCCCACTTTTGCAAGTCCCGTGCAGACCAATCATTGAACACAAGAAAACCAAAAATATACTCTTCTGCTCTTTCCACGCTCACGGACTCGCCTAAGGCAGTTTCCTTACCAATAACAAAGCCCATTTCTAACTCAAAATCCATTTGTTTAGACGCACCAAAAAGAGGCATGGCAGCATCATCGGGCTTGAACTGTCCTTTAGGGCGATGGAAATTTTGCCCCGAAACCACAATAGAAGATGCGCGACCATGATAGCCAACTGGTAGATGCTTCCAGTTAGGCATAAGCGGATTGTCGGGGCGTAGCATTTTGCCTACATTCATCGCGTGCTCAAGGCTAGAATAAAAGTCGGTATAGTTGCCAATCTGTATAGGCATCAGCATCTGAACATGGCTGATAGGCAGCATAATAGACGATTCGTGCTCGGCAATTGCTGAATCTTCCGCCAAAAGTTCTATAAGCCGCATACGGAGCTGCTGGTGAGCTTTTTTGCCGCAAGCAATTAGCGCATTAAGTGTGCTTTGCGCAAACACATCGGCATCTATCCCCAAGCCTTCCAAAAAGCCAAGTTCACTGAGTGCGTGCAAATCTACGACGCTGTTGCCTATGCGCGTGCATACAAAAGGAGGTATGTCTGCCGTCTGGCCAATGCCAAATGGGATGTTTTGAATAGGGAAATCGCTATTGGACGGCACTTGTATCCAAGATTTGGTAATATGAGCAGTCATTTTAGTTATTTTTTTAGCAAAAGTAGTACTTTTTTGTTTAACGTCTGTACTGTTTGCAAATTTTAACAGTTGGTTGGTAAACTTCGTTTTATCAGGGCTGTTGGATACTTTCGTTCACTCTTTCGTAGTCTGCGCTCGCCCTTTGTAATTCGGCAATAATTTGTGAGCGGAGCGCCAAAAGCTCAGTAATGAGTGTATTTTTGGAATAAAATAAAGAAAGAAGCGTAACTTTTTTGCGAATGCCCTGCCAGCGCGCAGTATAACGCAAAGCCCAGAATGCACTTAAAGGCAATAAAAGCGCATAAATAGCTGTATAAAGGCCATTTTGAAACAGCCAGTGAAAACCAGAAATTTGCAAAGCATAACAAATAGAAAAAGTAAAGATACCGCTGCTCATCATAATTGGTGCTACATATTCTTTTTCTTTCGTTAGCCAATGCGCTATCTTTGAGGGTAGAATGTAAGCTGGGTAATTGTTCATAAGGCCAAAGAGGTATAGGGGAAAGCCTAGTAGCAAGAAAAAAAGACTTTTAAGGCTATCCAACCAAAGGTTATTTCGTTCTTGGCTATCGGCCAGAGCTGAATCTTTGAGCGCGAGGCGGTTTAGGGTGCTAAAGTAGCGTTGTATGTGCTGTGCAAGCTGCCATACACGTTCTGGTTCAGTGCCTTTAAAATAATGATAGGCTTTTACAATCTCCTGCGTCATTTCAAAGTTTTGTAGCCCCATGCTCTTTTGGGCTTCAGTAGCAAAATTTGCCTTGAATATTTGTTCTATGCGTTTAATGAGCAGGTCGTCTTCGTCTGTTTCGATGATAATCATTTCGCCCTTGAGTGCCTCTTCAATATCGTGAGTCAATTTTTTAATGGCCTCTTGCGGACTTCTAAGATAAAGGGCTTGGTAGTCTTTAACCAAAATAGGTGCAGCACAACTCGCAAACACACGGCTTCTGAAACGCTGACTGTTTGTGTAATTCAATCCAACCGCCTGTATTTGTAGGTTCAAGGAAAAATCTGCGCTGGCTTCCGCTCCTAAAGCTATGCGCGCCGCTCCTGATTTAATTTGTCGCAAACGCCGTTCGGCTACGCTGGTTCCTTCAGGAAAGATAAGCAAAGACCCTTGCTTTTTCATAAAGTCAAAACATTGCTTAAAAGCGGCCTCGTTGCGCTCACGCATCTGCTCAGGGCTGCTTTCTAATTCTTGGTTATCCTGCGCCCTAAAAATCGGAATCATATTCATTTGTCCCAAAAACCAACGGTTAAAGGCTGATTTAAACAAAGCACCCTTGGCCAAAAAATAGAGCGGCTGCTTGAAGATACTGCCCACAATGAAAGGATCCATGAATGTATTGGGGTGATTCGCCACAACAATAGTACTATGCGTAGGCAAATCGCTCTTTTGGGCATGGTTCATTTCCCTAAAAAAAACCTTGAGCGCGGTTTTTATGAGTAATTTTAACAAAAGATAAAACATGGTTTTCTTCTATTTTTAGCAAGTTAGTCAGTAAAAAAATAAATGCAAGACCTCATACAAAAAAAGTTTTAGGCCAAAGAAGAGGACTATACAAAAAAAAGGCCGCCTTGTGTCTAAAGCAGCCTTTTTTGTAGGTGGTAAGGTACTATCTTACTTGCCACTAGTTTTAGCCACCACTTTGGGTTTGTACTCAGAGCGCTTGAAAACTTTAACCGTTGTGCGGCGGTTTTCTTGGTGCTGTTCTTCTGTTTTGGCTTTTTTTACTTTCAATTCATACTCACCATAACCCTTTGCCGCAATATTTGCCGTGTTTACGCCTTTTGCAATGAGATAGTCCACCGCCGACTTGGCACGCCCGTCCGCGAGCTTTTCATTGTACTTGGCAGAACCGCGCTCGTCGGTATGTGAGCCTAGCTCTATAATAACGTCGGGATAAACTGTTAAAAATTCATTCAAGAAGCCCACGAATTGGTCAAGGAGTGTTGTTGATTCAGGTGTAAGGCGCGTTTTGTTAAACTCATACAAAATCTCAATTTCTGGCGGCAGTTTATCGTTAGTGGGTTTCAAAAAGTTTAACGTGAGTGTGAGGTCGGTATCAAAGGTAATGGTATTGTACTTTTTGGGCAAAGTACGCACATCTACGGCTTTTCCTACTGTAGAGAAAGACTCTGATTTGGGCAGGTAGCCATCTTTTTCGGCCTCTATGCTATAAACCATTTTCATATTCAGGGCTGTATCAAACTTGAACTTGCCTTGTTCGTTTGAAGTGGCCGTAGCCAGCAGATTTTTATTGCTATCTTTGAAGCGGAGCGTGGTGTTTGTAAGTGGTTTTTTGGACTTATCCTCAAAGGTATTGAAGTAAGTAATGCCTTGCAAATAGTAGTTCACGTACTTAAAATTGACTGAATCATTGATGAAATAATAAATGTCATCATCGCCAACCGCGGGTGCATTTGGTCTGTTGGACGTAAAATAGCCCACCGAGTCGTTCTTGTAAAGCAGGCCAAAATCATCGGCAGAGGAGTTGATGGGCGTGCCTACATTGCGGATTTTAGTCTGTTCCTTAACGAATATATCCAAACCACCCAAACCATAATGACCGTCAGAGGCAAAAAAGAATTTGCCGTTTGCAGCCATATATGGGAACATTTCATTGGCTGCTGTGTTGATGTCTTTCGGCATGGGGGTAGCAGCGCCAAAAGTGCCGTCAGGATTAACCGTAGCAGTAAATATATCTAAATCGCCGTCGCGATTTGAAGCAAAATAGAGCGTCTTCCCGTCTGGCGCAAACGAAGGACAACCGTCCCATTTTTCAGAATTGATGTTTTCTATGGCTTGGGCTTCTGTCCAGACGGTGCCATCAAAACGAGAAACGTAGAGGCTTACCTCAGGGTCAGATTCTTTCTTGCCGTTGCCGCTTCGCGCAAAAACCATTGTTTTTCCGTCTGGCGAAAACGTAGCAGAGGCTTCATGCGCGCCGTCGGTGTTGATAACCAAACCTGCAGACGTAATGTTTGCAAGTGTCTTGTCATTCGCGAAATCCGCATAGTAAATATCCTGGAAGCCTTTTCCTGTGCCTTCATAAACTTTTTCAAGGCGGCGTGCGCTGCTCACTACAAGTTGCTGATTGACAAGCGATGAGGTAAAGTCGGAAGCATTGGTATTGACACCTGCACAATGCTCTACACGTGTATGCGTAACCATTTTTTTGATGTCTTCAGCTTGTTTGAGCGACTCCATTTCGCCTTTGGCCATTTCTTGAAGACGGGGCTTAGTGCCACTTGCTACATATTCAGCAAACTGGTCTGTGGCTTCTGCATATTTGGCATTGGCAGCCAGCGCAAAACCATAGTGAAACTTGAGCTTGTCTTGGCTGTCTGCATCAAGTGGTTCACCCGTTTTGCTCGTAAGGGCTGCAGCGTAGTAAGGTTCCGCTAAATGAGCACGATTAGAGAGCCTGTAACACTCTGCAATTTTGAAGTTGATGCCCTTTGCTAGCTTCGGGTTTTTGACCATAGCCTCTTTAAAAAGCGGAATGGCGGCATCATAGGCAGCAGCCTGAAACTTCATTTCGGCTTTGTCGTAAACTGCTACGCAGGCACTTATTTGCCAACAAAAAGCCAATATGGAGCAGTAGATAAGAATTTTTTTCATGGCACAATTCGGTAATTCAAGGAAATGAAGGCAGTTTTTAAACATCAGAATACTCATGTTTTGTCATAAACATTTTGCAAATTTGAAAAAAACTTTGTTAATATGCTAAAAAAAGTCTAAAAATTAAGCAGTTTTAATAGCCAGTTTCGTTTGTTTTGCGTTGTATAGCGAACATAAAGTCTTGGTATTTTCTTTTCTTTCATAACATGATTCAGCGACAAATTTATGCAAAATACGCTTAAAAATAATGATTTTCAGGCTGATATGCAGTTTGAGCGCATTGCGGCTTATCGCTTTGACAAAAACTTTATTCTGCGCCTTTGTCGTGAGCAAAAGTGGACAGAATCTTTCGCAAAGGCCACCATTCAAGAATACTTCAAATTTATGTATTTGGCTACCAGACAAAGAGTGGTGCCTTCTTTGGCAGTAGATGAGGTTTGGCATTTGCATTTGATTCATACCCGCTCTTATTGGGAAGACTTCGTACCTAACTATTTGGGGAAGGCCATTCACCATGAGCCGACTTATGACAATAAGAGCCAAGATGAAAACGGCTACGCCCTTACTTTAGCCGCCTATAAGGCTATTTTTGGGCCTTACCCTGAAGCTATTTGGCATTATAAAGGGTCAGTTGTAACGCAACCTCCTAAAATGCCCAATTTTATACAACGCCTGGCTGCCCAATTGGGTAAATCGGTTTGGCTACCGCTTTTATTTTTTTTGGCTCTCTTTAATGTTCAGGCCGCTGGTCTCTTTTTGGGTTTTGCGCTTTTTGCGGTTCTACTCATAGTCATCGTGATACGAACCGTGTTTGCACTCAGGAAAAAGCGGCAAGTACCTACCAGAGTTGGCCGAGTGGCTGTAAAGAAGGGCGGCAGTTCTGGCTATGAAACGGGTGCAGCAGCTTTTGTGGTTTCAGATGGAATAGATGATTATTCGGACGATGGCGGCAGCTATGATGGGGGAGGGGTTGATAGTGGCTCAGATAGTGGCGGTTCGTCTGACTCCGGTGGCTCGTCGTGTAGCTCTGGTAGCAGTTGTGGTAGCAGTTGCGGCGGCGGTTGTAGCAGTAGCTAATTGTCCTTAAAATATACCTAAAATATTAATTTTCAATAAATTAAATAAGTATTTATTTTAAAATTTCTCAACTCTAAAGACAATGTACGACTACCTTGCGCCAGCGCTTATTCAAGACTTTATTCAGCGCGCTTTGAATGAAGATATTGCAGATGGTGACCACTCTGCTCTGTCCGCTATCCCTGCTGAGGCGCGAAACAAAGCCCATTTGCTCATTAAGGGCGAAGGTATTTTGGCAGGTGTAGCACTTGCCGAGATGATTTTTAAAAAAGTAGATGCCGCACTTAACGTGGAAGTTAAAATTCCTGATGGCAGCCCTGTTAAGTTTGGCGATGTAGGGCTTTTGGTGGAAGGCCCCGCACGTTCCATTCTTATGGCGGAGCGCCTCGTGCTTAACTGTATGCAGCGCATGAGCGGCATTGCTACCTTAACGTCGCAAATGGTGCAACTAGTTGCTGGCACTAAAGCCCGCATTTTGGACACCCGCAAAACAAGCCCCAATTCTAGATTGATTGAAAAATGGGCTGTTAGAATTGGTGGTGGCCAGAACCATCGCTTTGGCCTTTTTGATATGATTATGCTCAAAGATAACCATGTTGATTTTGCTGGTGGCATAGAACAGGCTGTTTTGGCAGCGCAGACCTACCTCAAAGAAAAAAGTATGCAACTGGCTGTTGAAGTAGAAACGCGAAACCTCAAAGAGGTTGAAGAGGCTACTAAAATGGCAGAGCGCGGCTTTGTGCAACGCATTATGTTTGATAACATGAGCCTTGAGACACTTGCAGCGGCTGTCCGTTTAGTCAATGGCATTTGTGAAACAGAAGCCTCTGGTGGTATTACCGAGCGTACCATTGGCCTAATTGCGCGCACGGGTGTAGATTTTGTTTCGGTAGGTGCACTCACGCACTCTTACAAAAGCATGGATATTAGCCTAAAGGCTTATTAGCAAAGCGAATATTTTTTTGACTTTCAGAATCAAAGTGCTACCTTTGCAGTCCTAGCCGAAATCATTGAGCGCTTTGGGGCTGCTTGCTGCGTGGCGAGCTACAACATAAATCATTCTGAAACATGGAAAATGTTATTTTAGAACATCAGGCGGACGATTTGTTTTTTCAGGCAGACCGTCTCATCAAAGAGAACAAAATAGGCGAAGCCAAGGAAGTACTTTTAAACGTTGTGCGGCACTTGCCCAAGTACGGACGCGCTTACAATCATTTAGGCTGGCTTTTTGAAAACAAATACCAAGACTACATCAAAGCAGAGTATTATTACGAGCAGGCGCTTTTGAATTCTCCGGAATACCTGCCAATTTATTACAACTATCCTGTTTTGCTTTCCAACCTCAAGAAGTTTGAAGAGCTTGAAGCGCTCTTAACAAAAGCCCTTGAAGTACCTGGTATTAACTTGGCTACAATTTATAACGAATTTGGCATTATGCACGAGCTCAAAGGCAATATGCACAAAGCGATAGAGGCCTATCAGATAAGCATCAAGTATCTTTTAGATGCTGGTGCTGTGGATATTCGCCTCAAAGGCATTGAAAGATGTCGTCAAAAATTAAATTTCTTTGCGGGCGGACACAAAACTGACGCATAAAGTACACAAGATAGCAAGTGTTTTTAGCAGTTAGTGCAAACAATTTGTCGTACAAACAATTTAAAGTGCTGCAACCCTTGTATTAATCATACAAATTATTTAGCAGCACTTTACTTTTTAAAACAGATATGGAACTATTACTCGTACTTGGACTAGTTAGCATTGGCCTTATATTGGTGCTTATTGAAGCCCTTTTTGTGCCAGGTAGTACGTGGTTAGGCATTTTAGGCTGCCTGACAAGCCTTTTGGGCATAGTCGTCGCATATAATTGTTTTGGCGGGTTTATTGGAACGCTTACGCTTGCCGCAACTAGCATGGCGGGTGCTGTAACGGTTTATTATAGCTTCAAAACAAAAACGTGGAATAAATGGGCTCTGAACCATCGTATAGACGGTAAGGCTCAAAATATATCCGTACTGACTAGCCAAATGAGCGTAGGCGATGTAGGCAGAACGCTCTCTGCACTTCGCCCTATGGGTACGGTTGATTTTGGGCAGTTCCAGTTGGAAGTACGCACTACTAGCCACTATGTGGAGTCTGGCAGGCTTGTCCATGTTACCAAAATTGAGGGTACAAAAATTTATGTAGAGCCTTTTTAGTACTGATAGCGCTTTGGCTATGTTTTTTTATGAATTAACCCTTGCTCAACGTCTTTATCATCTATCGCGCCGTATAGTATGAAATTTGAATCAATAACAGTCCTTTTAAAGGCCAGTAGCCTGGTTATAACATAAACTACCCCCTAATGAGAATTTTCTTTTTGCTTACCTATCTGGCCCTATTCTTTTTTGTTGGTCATGCCAAAGCACAAAGTCCTGTTTTAGAGTTTAAGGAAAGTGTTTTTGACTTCGGGAAAGTGAGCTATGCCGATACACTAACTGCCCTTTTCAAGTACAGCATAAAGGGAGAGGGTAGTTTAAGTATCAAAAATATTAAATCTGAATGCGCCTGTCTAAGTGGGCAAATTCAGCCCAATGAACAAGGCAAGGATTTGAATATCTTAGAAATTTTTTATATGCCATATAAGTATGGAAGTTTTGAGAAGAGCATTGAAGTCATTTATTCAGCCACAGGAAGCACCGACGAGAAAGTAAAAAAACTGATAGTAAAGGGCCATGTAAGCGCGCCCACTGCCATCACAGAGCGTTTTTTGCATCATTTGGGGCCGCTCATGACCAAGAATCGCATCTTAACTTATGGCAATATAACGACTCGGCAGCCGCTCACAAAGAAGTTTGAACTGCATAATCCAACCAATAAGCCTTTTACCTTCAAGGCTGCCGTCAAAACACCACCACACATTAAGGTTCAGTTTGACAATAGCCTCAAGATTGAACCATCAGGCAACCTAGACCTATTCGTTACTTATTGGGCAGACGAGAAAAAGGATTATGGCAATGTTTTAGATACATTTTGGATTTATCCAACGGCTGATATGAATACCAAAGGGCTACCTATTGTTGTTTCAGCAAATATAGAGGAGTATTTTCCTAGTGCGGAAGAATCAAACAATTATGCCGATTTTCCTGCACTTTCAATGGTGGACTCCATTATGGATATGGGAGATGTTTATAGCCAAGATTCCATCGTTGCTAAGTTTGTTATTTACAACAAAAGCCAAAAAGATTTGAAAATATATAAAATAGTGGCTGGCTATGGTTGTAAGGTCTATTCAATTTTTAAAGCGCCTTATCATTTAGCGCCCAATGAAAGTTCTGTTTTGGAGGTACACGTGCTTAAAGACAAAATGAAAGGCAAACTCTCACGCTCCCTAACGCTCTACTGCAATGACCCGCGCAATCATGTAAAGTTGCTCAAAGTTTATGCTAATTTGAAATGACAAAGCCGAGTACAAACTTGTCTATAAGTGTTTTTGAGCCTTCCAACCAAGCTGAGTGGGATAGCTTCATTGTCAATAACTTAACGAGCCATTTCATGTTTTCCAGAGCCTACATGGAGCACCATGCAGCTCGTTTTAAAGACTTATCGTTTCTGTTTTGGCAAAAAAACAGCTTGGTGGGCGTATTACCACTTTGTGTGCAGTCTGAGGCACGTGTAGTATCTCATTCAGGTCTCAGCTTTGGTGAAATCATCTGGAAAGGCGGTTTAGGATTGTTACAAAAGGGTGCTTTTTGGCGTTTGCTGCTCACGTTTTTGGCCGAGAGAGGGTATAGTGAAATGTATTTGAAACCGCTCTCTAACTATCAAAAAAGCACCTTTGATGACAGCAATTCATTTTTTTTAGCCTGCCTAGAAGCCAAAATAGTCTTGCAAGAAGCTTCCCTCGTCATTGATGAACAAGCTCACTTGCAATTACACAAACGCAAACAGCGCAATCTCAAAAAAGCAATTCGTTCTTCTTTAATGTGGCAGTTTGAGGATAACTATACTGCATTCTGGGCTTTGCTTACGCAAAATCTACAGAGCAAACACAAGATTCAGCCTACCCATAGTTTGGCCGAAATTCAATTTTTAGCCAATACTTTGCCAGCGAATATTCGATTGGCGTGCGCATATAATGATGGCACGTTGGCAGCAGGTATAGTTGTTTTCTTAAATCAAAAAACTGTTCACTGTCAATACATTGCGGCAAGTTTGGAAGGGAAAAAAAATGCCGTTTTGGACTGGCTCGTTCAGGAGTTACGTGCTTTTTACAAATCTTTCCGTTATTTTAGTTTTGGTGTAAGTTCTCTGAGGGCGCAGCAAGCTGTTAATAGCAACTTGCATAAGTGGAAAGAAGAGTTTGGTGCACAAACAGCCTTGCATAGCCATCTTTTGCTAGATATACACGCCAGCTATAGATTGGACTCTATTTGGCGATGACTGTGTGGCTATTCGGCACAACTACCCGCCTAACACCCCAAAAGGCGCTTCTGTGTTGAAAAAAATGCCAATAAGAGCAAAAAATATAAGGCTTTTTAGTCTTATAAGTTTGATTATCAACACAAAAGCACCGCGAATCTACAAAATAGAATTTTAAACTTAATGCAGCAAAGCTCTGTTGTACTGCGCATCACCAAAAGCCAGAATAGGGAAAAAGGCAATACTAAATAGAGCAAGTCCTAAAGTAAAACCCATGCCTTTGCCAAAAGCCGTGGAGAGCCTGTGTAGAATTATAAGCCCAATAACAATATTCAGCATGGGGATACACAGCAATAATAACCACCACCAAGGCTTGCCAACAATGTCTAGAAAGACAATAAACACGTAAATTGGAACAATAGAAGCCCAACTAGGGCGGCCTGCCTTACCGTAAATCTTCCATAAAGACACTACGATAATCAAGGTAAATATCAGGGCAATAACCCCAACAACAACCATAAAAAAAGGGCCTAAAACCTCCAAAAATTCTAAATCAGTTGAAGTAGCCCCACCACTAGAGCTGTAGTCATCAAAATCGTACATAATGTTATAAAGAATAAAATTTTCCTACTCGTCTGGCTTTTCGGTACGCCCCGTTTCTTGAGTGGTTTCTGGCCTCCACGAACGCATAGAGTCTGTTCAGCGATGTGGCAAATTTATAAATAAAAATACTACTAACCGATAAAAATATTACACTAAATTGATTTCCCCTTTCCTTTTGGTGAATTCAACCTTGTGAGCCTTACAAATAATCGGAATGATTCCAAGCAAAAAACAGAAAGTTCGCTTGATGCTGGGCTTGTTGATGCTCAAACAGTTTCGCAATGCATCTGATGAAAGTGCCATAAAGCAGTGGCTGAGAACATTGACTACCCCTATTTTTGTAGAGCATGATAAACAAATGGAAAGCATCTTTTTGGCGCTTATTCCCAAAAAATTATTTCTGCTTTACCAAACACTTCTCGAATAGTTGATTCATTTTCTCCACCGCTAAGCCGCGTTTTTAAGGAGCGACTAAGCCACTTTTAGAACACAGACTGCACTCAGGAGCAAAAAAAATGGCTTGCTGGGCATACCAAACAAACCATTTTTGGGTAAATAGAAAAACAATTAGCTGCCTACATTTTTTCAAACTTCACGGTGCGTCGGCTAGCGCCTTGTGTGATAGTAATGAAATACAAGCCTTTAGCAAATTGGCTAATATTCAATTCTTGAATGCGGCCACCGAGCATTAAATCTACTTCTTTTTGTAGTAACTTAACTCCCAGCACGTTGTAAATTTCCAAAATGGCTATTTTGCTATCTGCATTCATGTTCAGGCCAGAGAAATCCACCGTCAAGTTATCAGTAGCTGGAATTGGATAAACTGCTACATCTTCAAGATTATTCAGCTCTGTTTGAGCGGCAATAATTTGCGCATTAACGATTTTGCTCAAGAGTGGTGTGCCATCAAAGTTTACTTGCTTGATGCGGTAATAATAAATTTTATTGGCTACCACTTGCTTATCTTCAAGGTTATACTGGTTGCTAGAACCTCCTTTGGGTTGAATAAAACCTATAGCTGTGAAGTTTTTGCCATCTTCAGAGCGCATCACCTCAAAGCCTTTGCTTGGTGTTTCGTTGGCAGTACCCCAGCGGACATTAATGCTGTTTTTTTGTGGTTCAGCTTTTACAAAAAGGAAATCCACTGGCAAGATGACAACATCTGCACTTTGCGCAATGCTAAAGTCTGAGAAACCAGACATTCCACCTCTGATAATTTCAGGAATTGCGTTGCTAATACAAAAACCTGTAGGAATCAACCAAGGGTCAAGGCCTGTGTTGCGCTTCTGTACAGTGCCTGTGCCCATCATGTTTGTATAGTTGGTAGGGCGCAAGGTGGTCATGTAAGTTCCATCACCAGTAATCTTAGTGCCTGCTGCATTATGTGCGTTGATAGTCCAAAAGCCGTTATTCAAGCCCGGATTAACGTTCCAGTTAGCACCACAGATACCTGTTTGGCCAGTAGGTGCAGGTGCAGCATGGGTTGTAAAGAAAGCTAAAAGGTTGTTGATAGTAGTTGGTGCGCCAGGATTAAAAGTAATGTTAGCGAATTGATAAGAAAGCGTAGGCGAAGGGCAAGTCCAGCGTTTGTGGATAATAACACCGCTACCAGTCCCTTCTTGGAAGTCGTACTCGGCCATCAAAGAGGCTGGTGCAAGATTAGAGCAGTCGAATGGGCGGCAAATATCCGAAAGAATAGCGCCACCTGTGCGTGCTATGTTCCAAATGCGGAATTGGTCTATTCTGCCATCCAAACTATTGCCATTCCAGCGGCCTATTGTTCTCTCAACAGGGTTGGTATTAAGCGCTACGGTATAAGTGGCAGCTAATGCACCATCATAGTAAAGCATAGCGGTTGCGCCGTCATATACAAGGGCGTAGTGATGCCATGCGTTCAGGCTGCCTGGGAGGGTTACGTCAAGGTCAGAACCCCAAAACTGCATCTTCCAAACGTTGTCAGTAGATGTTGTCCTTAAAGAGAAGTCCTCGCGGGTATTGGTATTACCAAATTGGAAAAGACCACCGTCGTTAAAGTCGCGAACAAAAGCCCAACATTCAATAGTTCGGGCAGCAGCGCCAGAGATTGCAACCGAGGCTGGCATAGCTACGCGGTCGTTGTTACCGTCAAAATCTAAAACCGTGGTATTGCCAATGCTGGCACAATAGTTTTCTGTTACCCAATCGCTGGCAGCGTTCATACTTGTTAGTGTGCCATTGTTACCCGCTACTGCATTCTGTGTTGGTGGAACAGATACAGTCAAGCCTACAGGGAGGTCATAGCCACCAGTAGGATTTAAGCTACGGCGTATTCTACCAGCCACAAAGCGGTTGTTGGCATGACCAGAGACAGAGGCTGAGGCTGGGTTTTTAACAACCAATTCACGATTGTTGTTTGTAACCATCATGCCATTTTGGAAAGTAAAACTACCTCTTGAGCCAACGACCAAGTTACCGTTACTGGTGTTATCCACCACCAAAAAAGGCCAGATGCCACCACTTGTGTTGGGAGTGGTGTTGTTGAGAATCACGTTTTGAAATTCGCCAGAACCAGTAGCTGCAATCGCATATTCCTGAGGCATAGTTCCTCCAAACTCAACTGTAGAATTGAGGTGGTTAGTCATCATACCATTGTGAACATAGTCGCCACAAATTCTCAAACGACCCGCCGTAGCAATACTCATACGTGCAGCAGTGAGCAAATTAAGATTACGGCAAGCTGCATTGTTGGTGGTAACTGTGGGGTAGCGTACTACACCAGTAGGAATGACGACATCAATACTGCAATCAGGCAGAGCCGTTGCATTACATGGTTTGCTCCAATTATTGATGTTGTGCCAGAGTGTGTCCTGATAACCCTGCCACACATACTCAAATGTGCCTACACAGACAGTATCGCGCAGCACACAGCCGCCCAAATCCACTTGCACCCAATATTGCCCCCAAACCCCTACATTGACAGTTTGTGTGGTTTCGCCAGTGCTCCAGAGGTAAGCGATGCCCGCAGAAGTCCCTGCATCAAGAGTGGTTGTTCCACCATAATTGATGTTGATGTCTGGCCCAATGTTCACAGCATTAAAGTTAGAAAAATAGCCATAACGGCAACCAGAACCAGCTCCACCATTGATGACTCCCATGCTGAACAAACCCTCAGTGTTTTCTACATCACTGGCAGAGCCAACGGGCACATCGGCTGTAGTAAAAGTTACCTGTGCAGATACATAACCAGGCAGGCTAGGTATTGAGCTAAACATAGCAGCTGTAATCTTGGTAGCGTCGCCATTCAAACGGAAAGCATCTTGGTTGCCATCTTTGCAAATAAGTGTCATACCAAAGTGTTCATCAGTAGAGCGCGTAAAGAAAACGCGGCGTGAGCCAGTGCAATCAAAGGGAGGCAAAATAGCCGCACCGGTTTCGCAGCCATAACCCGAAAAGTGCATCGCGTAAATAGGTTTATTGGCCGAAACATAGGTTCGTACTGATGCCGCAGGGAGGTTCACAATATGAGACTGACCCGCACCGATGGTGGCAACCAAAACGCCGTTTACCAAAATGTTTGTGGCGGGTTGCGTGGCAGTAACATAGAGCTTTTCATCATTGCCTAAAAAACCACGAACAACCAAATAATCTTTACCCAAAATATTGGTTGGCACAATTTGGTCGCCGGCCAAATCATAACAGCCACCAGCGCCGCTATTGATTGAGTCTTGAGCGAGTGTTACAGCAATGGGCTTATTGGCGATAATGCGCGTACCAGCAGCAATATTAGCCCCAGAAGGCTGTTCGTGAGAAAGGGAGTATGACTGACCTCTGTTGAGAGTAATCGAAAAAGGAACTCCTGCTGTGTGTATGGTAGCTCCACCAAAAACAATGTTCTTGGTAGGTTCAATGGTTACAGTAGTATTGTCTTCAGTAGCAACCACAATGGCCATGGTATGACCCATTGGGCTAAGGCCAGTTTGGTGATTCCATGCAGTCTGAAAAGGCATATAAAAATTTGTGCCTAAGGCGTTACGGCCTTTCAAAGCAAAAATATCAGTATTGTTGCCACGCGCTACCTCATAATAAGCTGTAATATCAGCAGTGGATTCTACCAAAATGCCAGTGTTTGCAATAACATTGTGTGCTGTTTCTACAGCAGCCAAACGTGCTGTCAAATCGATACGAGTGGCCGAGTTTGCTGGCAAGGCAACTGCAATCGGGATAAAGCCCGGATTGGCTGGCTGGCTGATGGTTACTGTAGCTGGTGAAGTAGATGAAGCCAACTGCATATAGATAGGTGAGTCGCCATGCCCAACAGTAATTTCAGGAGCAGCGAACCAGAACTTTCTATCGGTTTGTGCCTTAGCGGCAGAACAAAATACTAGAAAAATAGCTAAAAGCGTAAATATTTTTTTCATAAGCGTAGTTTTTAAAGAATAATTTATTGTTTTAGTTCAATTTAGGTTTGATAGCGTCTTGTTAGAATATTACACGCAAAGCAACAGTAAAGGTTTCTTTACAGCAACGTAAAAGCATTTTAGGTGTATATAGTTCTTAGAAAAGTACAAATAAATTATTTATAAAAAAAATACCATTTCTTGAATAAGTACAATTTTATTATTAATTTTATGCTATTGTATGGCGCAGTTTATTGTATAAGTTTCTGATAATCAGTATTTTAATTTCATGTGTTTTAATTTCAATTTTTTGCTAACTTCTTTTGTGGTGTTATGACCCAAAGCACTCTGTATCTCATCATTTTTTTTTATGGAGTTCAAGAACTATTTGCATCAGAATTACGTAATGTATAGTATAAAAGACACCCTTCATTTCTAGCATCTTACTCTTTAATATTACAATTACTTTTACTAAGAACACACCTACCAAAGTTGATATGGCATCTTTAGAAATCATTGGGCAAGTGGCCTACCAAAGCATTGAAACTGGTTTTTGGAGCATTTTAGGCACTGATAATCGCAAGTTCAGACCTCTCAATATGCCTTCTGCTTTGCAGCAAGAGGGCTTGCAAGTGAAAGTGGTGGCGGAACGCGCCGCAGACGGTACGGTATCCGTCTTTAACTGGGGAATTCCTATCAAGGTTTCTAGTTATGAATTACTTTAGGATTTGGATAAAAAAAATATCTAATTGTTTGTTTTTCAATAATTTTGAACTAACTTTGACTCCTTTAAAACCACAAAAACATGATGAGTACCATTTATAGTTTAAGTGTCATTGGCATTCTGGCATCGCTGCTGCTCATTTATAGAGCTTCTGCCACCACACAAAGCACCAAGGCGGGTAAGTATCTGCTTGGAGGCTCTTTATTTATTTTCTTATTTTCCTTATTCTTTAAGGATGGTGGCCTCTTGAGTATGGCTTTTTCAGCAGGACGCGACCTTGCCATTATTGGTGTGGCCGCCCTTGTTTTGAACCGAGCCGTTCGCAAAGTTTGGACTATGGTTGTAGCGGCTATTTTGCTCTATGGCGTTACGCACGTACTGCATTTCAGTATTCCGTCTTTTTTTGAAGACCTTTTCAACTTTGATAGCAAGCAGACTGAAGAGTGTTGTGAGGTGAACTCTAAATGGGACGCTGACGCTGAAATTCTGGTGGATATTAAAAGTGGCTACTCGGCTAGCGACTTAGAAGCGCATTTGGCTGATTACAACGTGAGCCTTCGCCCAGCTTTTACAAAACCTAAGAATGCAGAGTACAGCGAAATTGATGACTACTTTGCTGTTGATGTGCCACAGGAAAAACTTGCCTACGTAGAAGACATCATTGGTTCTATACGCAACTCTGGTATGGCCGAAGGAGTGGAAATGAACGAAATGCTTTCTGCCACACCCATTATTGAAGAAAACCCTACTGCCAACTTTAAAACAGGCATTAATACAAACGACCCCGATGTCAGCAAGCAATGGGGCATGGAAACCATGAAAGTAGCAGCTCTTTACGAGTGGTTGAAAGGTAAAAAGCCCGTTAAGAAAGCAAAAATTGCTATTTTAGATACAGGGGTAGAAGCAGACCACGAAGACCTTGCCGACAATTTTGTATCTATTGATTCTGACCATGATAGCGACAAATTAGGGCACGGCACACATTGCGCTGGTATTGCAGCAGCAGTTTCTGGTAACGGCAAAGGCATTGCGTCTTTGGCACCCAATACTGGTTTTGTGGAAGTTACAAGCATCAAAGTACTGTCTGATGAAGGCTCTGGCACTCAGCAAGGTATCATTGATGGCATCATTCAGGCCGCCGATGAAGGCGCTGATGTTATTTCGCTCTCATTAGGCGGTATGTCCACAGACGATAGCCAACGTGCTTATTCAGAAGCAGTTAAGTATGCAAATAAAGCGGGCGCTATTGTGGTGGCTGCTGCTGGTAACTCTAGCGACGATACGCATTACTACGCGCCAGCAAACTCAGATGGCATCATCGCGGTTACGGCTGTAGGCCCAGACATGAAACTTGCCAGTTTCTCTAACTATTTTGAGGGGACTATTGAAATGGGTTTGGCTGCCCCTGGTGTAGAAATTTATGCCACTTATCCAAACAATGGCTACCGCTTTCTGTCTGGCACTTCTATGGCAACGCCTTACGTAGCTGGTCTGCTCGGTATGATGAAAGCCTTTAATCCTGACATTACGACTCAGGAAGCCTACAAAATTTTGAACGAAACAGGCTTAGAAACACCATCGAAGGCATCTAGCGGCGCATTCATACAACCTCTGGCAGCTATACAAGCAGCAGCAAAGTAAATTTTTGCTTTCCAATTTTACATTTCAAACGGATTTTTGCGTTGAAAGCAAAAGTCCGTTTGCTTTTTAGGGCTAATACTTACATATGAAAAAAATTCTTGCTGTTATCCCTGCGCGCTATGCCTCAACGCGCTTTCCTGCCAAAATGCTCGCTGATATTATGGGCAAAACTCTCATTCAGCGTGTTTACGAGCAGGTTGCTCAAGTGCCTAACTTACACAAGGTTGTCATTGCCACTGACCATCCGCTCATAGAAGCTGAAAGCAAGCGTTTTGGGGCTGAAGTCCTGATGACTGCGGAGCATCACCCTAGCGGGACAGACCGCATTCAGGAGGCTTACACACTACTAGCAGAACATTTTGACTACATCATCAACATACAGGGCGACGAGCCTTTTATTAAGCCAGAGCAAATTGCGATGCTCGTTCAGCTTATCGTAGAGAGCCATGCGCCCATTGCCACACTCGTACACGCCATAAAACACGAAACAGATTTAACAAACCCCAATGTTGTAAAAGTGGTTTTTGACAAGGAACATTTTGCACTCTATTTTTCACGTAACTGCTTGCCTTATCTGCGCGGACATGAAAGCGGCGAATGGCTCAAAAAGCATCATTTTTATAGACACATAGGCCTTTATGCCTACCGCACCGATACTTTGGCACAAATTACAAAACTAAAAACCTCCTACTTGGAGCAAGCAGAGCAACTAGAGCAACTCCGCTGGCTAGAAAATGGCTTCCGAATCAAAGTTGGCGTTACCCCACATAGCAGCCAAGGGATTGATACACCCGAAGACTTAGAAATGGTGCTGAAAACTCACTTGTAATTCCTCTTGTTAAAGCCCTGCTTATTCGCTATCTATCGTCTCCCTGATACATTTTTCTAAGCTGTCCTGCCAATGCGGAATGACGATGCCCAAAGCAGCCTTTATCTTGCTTTTGTCTAATACACTGTAAGCTGGGCGCTTGGCCGGAGTGGGGTAATCTTTGGTTAAAATAGGTTTGACTGTACATTGAAGGCTCTCTAGCTTCATAATGGCCACAGCAAAGTCATACCAAGATACTGCACCTTCATTAGAATAATGATAAATACCACCGTTCATATCAGCTCTTTGTGCCATGATTAGCAGAACCTGGGCGAGGTCTGGCGCACAGGTAGGAGTTCCTATTTGGTCATAGACTACGCCTATTTCAGAACGCTCACGCCCTAAGCGGCGCATGGTGGTCAAGAAATTTTTGCCTACAAGAGAATAAAGCCAAGAGGTACGTACAACTATAGCCTCAGGATAGGTTTGGAGCAACAGTTCCTCCCCTCTTCTCTTACTTTGCCCATAAATGCTGCCGGGTGTAGTTGTGTGGGTTTCTTGGAGGGGTGTATTGGCGTAGCCATCAAACACAAAATCTGTAGAGCAATGAATAAGCCTTACTCCATGTTGCTTACAAATGCGTGCTAATAAGTTTGGAACGCAGCAATTCAACAGAAAAGACTGATAAACATCATTTTCAGCAGCATCTACTGCTGTGTAAGCCGAGGTGTTGATGCACACCTTTATCTGTTGCTGCTCTATGAATTGAACAATGCGCTCCTCGTCAGTAAGTGGTAGTTCGCTGGAGCTAGTCCAAACAAACTTGGTTTTTTGTGTTTTAGCAATCTGCTGCAAGCATTGCCCCAACTGCCCCTTAGCGCCAGTAACCCAAATGACCATAGTGTTATGATTTACAATTTTAATAAGAAACCTGCCATATAAAAAACGGAAAATAAACAAGTTTATTCCTTAAACTGAATACTAAATGCAACAAAGAATACAGACCAACGCTGCCGTTCGAACTATCCCTGTTTCTTATTGACAATAAACCAACGAATCAAACGTATTAGAAAACAGAAAATGGTAGCTTTTTTGAAAGATATACGCTCCAAGCGGATATTTTAAGGCTTCCGCGTATCATTTTACCAAATAAACACTATTTTTGCGGATTATATAATAACAGGAGGTATAACTGTTCGGCTATTTATGCCTTGCGTTTTGCTCTATTACCCTATCCTATAGCCGTTTGTAGTATGATAAAGCATATTTCTGATGCCGCTGCTGGCTTTCAATGGGTGGATATTATTACTTTCTCTCCAGACGAATTGCGCGAAGTGGCCAGAGAGTATCGCCTGCCAGTAGGTGTTGTTAAAGACTGCCTATCACCCAGCCACTTGCCTAAGGCAGAGCGAATAGGAGAAGTTGTATTCATTGTAACACGTTATGCAGACACTTCCTCACACGAGGAGGCTGAAACCATACAGTCTCTTACCAACAAAATAGCCATTTTTGTAACAGATACACACGTGGTGAGCATTCACCGAGCCGAAGCCAGTTATTTGAACATTCTGAAGTCAGACTGGGAGAAAGGGAAACAGTACAAGTATCAGTCCCAAGAACATCTCGTTAATAAAATTATAGATGAAACGCTCCGAACTTACGTACAAATTCTCAAGTCGCTTGAAGAAAAAATAGACAAGTACGAGCAACTAATGTTTGACGACAAGAAAACCAATACAGTCATTCGCAGGCTCTACTCTCTAAAAAGGCGCGCCTCAGTTTTCAAAAGACTACTTTCACATACCAAAGATTTGATTCGTTCCTACAACAAAATTGCGGGTGATGGCGACTTGTACGGCCACGACCTCATTGGTGTAGCGGAGTCTATACATGAGTTTGCAGACGAACTTAGTGAAAATATTTCCAATTTGCTGAACTTACAGCTGGGCTTGGCCTCTAACCGTACGAACGATATTATGAACGTCTTAACGTTGTACTCGGCCTTTTTTATGCCTATGACCTTTATTACAGGCATCTATGGGATGAACTTTGAAAATATGCCCGAACTCAAAACAAGTTATGGATATTTCGTGGCGCTGATGGTAATGGCCTCGGTAGCTTCGGGTATTTTCTTCTGGTTCAAGAAAAAAGGCTGGATTCGCTAAAAAGTAGTTTTGTATCGCTCTTGACTCAAACCAAGAACTACAACTTGAGCTGGTACTGGATAGTCCGCTCTGCACACAAAGGCTACTAATCAAGCACTTTAAGGAATATAGCATCAAAGTTAGGATACCTATTGAGTACTGGTTTTCCCTCTACCCACGCGCAGTTTTTTTGCATCAAAAGTATCAGCTCTCTGGCATCAGAGTGTTTATTCAAGGCCAAAAGTGCTTCAGCGCGCTTAAACCATGCCAAAAATAAAACGATGCGAAAGGGCAACAACTCGGCCTCTGTGAATGTAGAAAAGTGGTTTATTACAAAAAGTGCATACTGGCTGGCTATGTCTGGCCTGCCGCGTTGTAAAAACAAGGTAGAAAAGTGTAGCTGACAAAAAATACGCAAAGAATCGCTGTTTTCGGTTTCGTCTTTGGCAAAAAGGACGAGCGTTTGGCTGAGGGCTTCCTCATGCGCTTGTATCTGTACGAGCGAGTCTATCTGACGCACAAGCTGTGAAATAGCCCTTTTTTTGACAGTTGCTGCCCCTTCTTGCGCCCAAGCCTTGCCGAACCCAAGAGCAAAGATAAAAACCAAGACTATGCGTATTAAAAACACAGGTTACAAGGGGTTATTTATCCAAATATACCATCAAAATAGCAATGTCGGCGGGGCTTATACCACTGATACGTGAGGCTTGGCCTAGCGTGCGGGGCTGTATCTGGATGAGCTTGGAGCGGGCTTCATTTGAAAGCGCTTTGATGGCCTCATAGTCCAATCGGTTTTGAATATGCACGTGTTCCAGCTTTTTCATTTTATCTACCATAGCCCTTTCTTTTTCCAAATAATGACCGTATTTCAGATTAATTTCGGCTTGCTCAAGCGCTTCGTGGCTAAATGAACTTAATGCGTCAGTGAGGGCAGCGCTGGTCTGGAGCAAGTGTTTTACGTCCATCTGTGGGCGACGGAGAAGCTCGCTCGCTTTATTTTTTTGTTTCATATCCGCAGAGCCTACTTTTTGCAAGATAGCATTGGCTTCGTGTGGGTCTATACTGACCTCCTCGAGTATCTTGGTGGCCTTCTCAATTTGCACTTGCTTAATAAGCACATCGTTGAGGCGCTGGCTACTGGCCAAACCAATGGCGTGGCCTTTTTCCGTCAGGCGCAAATCGGCGTTGTCTTGGCGCAACATGAGCCTGAACTCTGCTCGCGACGTAAACATACGGTAAGGCTCGTCTGTGCCTTTGTGCACCAAATCGTCAATCAGAACGCCAATATAGGCTTCAGACCTGTCCAAAACAAAGGCTTCTCGTTCGTGGTTTTTGAGGTGGGCATTGATGCCAGCCATCAAACCTTGGCAAGCAGCTTCTTCATAACCCGTAGTGCCGTTGATTTGCCCTGCAAAATACAGGTTCTCAATGAGCTTAGTTTCTAGGGTTTCTTTGAGCTGGGTGGGCGGGAAATAATCGTATTCAATGGCGTAGCCTGGGCGGAACATTTTGGCCTTTTCAAAGCCAGGAATGAGCCTAAGAGCCTTGTACTGAATGCCCTCTGGCAGAGATGTAGAGAAGCCATTGACGTAAATTTCTACGGTGTTCCAGCCCTCTGGCTCTACAAAAATTTGGTGGCGGTCGCGGTCAGAAAATCGGCTTATTTTATCTTCAATAGAAGGGCAATAACGCGGCCCCAGCCCTTGTATGCGCCCTGCATACATAGGCGATTTATCAAACCCTTCTTTGAGCAGTTCGTGTACAGCAGTGTTGGTGTAAGTAATAAAACAACTTTTTTGTTCTTTGAGAGGCTGGGTTTCGGCAGAATAGGAGAACTTAGACGGATTTTCGTCCCCTGCTTGCTCTTGCATAGCTTCGTAGTTGAGCGTGCGGCCATCAATACGCGGAGGTGTACCTGTTTTCATGCGTCCGCTTTCAAAACCTAGGCTCTCAAGCTGTGCGGTTAGACCAAGCGAAGCACGTTCCCCCGCACGTCCTCCCCCAAAATTTTTTTCGCCGATGTGAATGAGACCGTTCAAGAAAGTACCATTGGTCAGAATAACTGATTTGCCAAAAAACTCTACGCCCATTTGAGTACGAATGCCCAAAACTCGGCCATCTTTTACCAAAAGAGCCTCTACAGTTTCTTGCCACATATCCACAAACTGGTTGCGCTCCAAAGCCAAGCGCCACTCTTCGGCAAAACGCATCCGGTCGCTCTGGCAGCGTGGACTCCACATGGCAGCGCCTTTGGAGCGGTTCAGCATACGGAACTGTATCATGGTTTTGTCCGAAAGAATGCCCGAAAGACCTCCCAGCGCATCAATCTCGCGCACAATCTGTCCTTTAGCCACGCCACCCATAGCAGGATTACAGCTCATTTGCCCTATGGTTTGCATATTCATTGTAACCAAAAGCACACGCGAACCCATTTGTGCAGCCGCATGAGCCGCTTCGCAGCCAGCATGACCAGCCCCCACCACAATCACATCATATTCCTGTACCATCATTTCTGCTTCAGTTGTTGTATGTTGTTTTTATTCTTTTGGGCTACTCTTACACACCCTACACTTTTTAAGTTCCGACCTTCCTGTTTTTCAGCACAAAGGTACGAAAAAATAAGCTAACTGGATAAACATAAATTATTTCAGAGTAAGATAAGCATTGAGAAAGGCCCATAGCAAGGACATAAAAAGCAAATGAAGTGCGTCTTCTAAACAAACCAACACAGGTTTAACAAATATTAATAATCATCTTTCATAACGGATTGCTAACTTTGCGCGTTTAAATAACAAAGTGCATTGTAAGTATGAGGTTCTTAGAGCTGTGCTGCCATGCGCAACGTTTTGATTTTTTTTTGGTCTTTGATACACAACGTTTATGAACCATTGATTTAAATGCTAATGCCATGAGACGGATAACGGCTTTACTCCCTTTAATTTTACTACTCTCCTCTGCTTTTGTTATGGTTGGCGACGACTACCGCGTACTAAAATACAACAAATTTGAGTTAGGCGAAACCATGAAATATAGTTGCCACTACGGGTTCATCAGTGCCGCCGAAGCAACTATTACCCTGGATAAACAACTCCATACTATTAACAACCGCCCTTGTTATAAAGTGGATATTCTTGGTAAAACTACCGGCGCTTTTCGGCTGGGTATGAAGGTGGACGACCTTTGGCAATCTTATGTGGATTGTGAGGCTGTGGTGCCGCATCGTTTTTATCGCAGCGTCAAAGAAAATAAGTACCGCAAAGTGGAAACCGTTTACTTTGACCAATTGTCTGGCAAAACCGTTGTAAAATCTACCACCAACCAGAACCCAGAAAAAACAGAGTACTTTACTGCCCCAAAGAATGCGCAGGACATGGTGAGCGGCTACTATTACCTACGTACCATAGACTATAATTCTATGGCTAAAGGAACAATGATTACTGTACCGGCCTTTTTTGAAAATGAAAGCTACTCTTTTAAAGTGCGTTACTTGGGTAAGGAAAAAATAAAAACAAAAGTAGGGACATTCACTGCCATTGTTCTACAACCATCTATGCCTGAAAATGACCTTTTTGACGGTAAAGATGCTATCAAATGCTGGATTTCGGACGACCTCTACCGCGTGCCGCTTAAAGTGCGCGCTGAAATGCTTATAGGCGGCATAGAGCTAGAAATTACCAGCTATAAAAACAACAGAGTTGTTTGGAAGTAGGCATTGCGGCAAAGCAAGCATGGCATTTGGGGTGATTGTTTGGGCTGCAACACCTGACTTTATTTTTTGATTGACTCAGCACTTTGTTTGGGTATTCAAAGATGTTTGCTACATTGCAGCCTTATATCTCAAAATATTTTCAGCATACTATGAGTAAGGTCAGAGCCGCTATTACGGGCATACACGCCTATGTTCCCGAATATGTACTTACTAACAAAGAGCTAGAGGTCATGGTGGACACCACCGACGAATGGATACTTGAACGAACAGGCATCAAAGAGCGGCGCATACTCAAAGGTGAAGGGCTAGGGACATCCTTTATGGCCATTAAAGCGGCTCAAGGACTTTTAGAAAAGACTAACACCGACCCCAAAGACATTGGTTTGGTCATTATGGCCACCACCACACCCGATATGCTCTTTCCCGCTACGGCCAATCTGGTATCGCATGGTATAGGCGCAACAAACGCATTTGGGTTTGACTTGCAAGCAGCGTGTTCAGGGTTTATTTTTGCACTCACAACTGGCTCACAGTACATAGAAAATGGCTTTGCAAAAAAAGTGTTGGTACTGGGCGGAGATAAAATGTCCTCTATTTTGGACTACCAAGACCGCAGCACTTGCGTCATTTTTGGCGATGGTGTAGGAGCTATTTTACTTGAACCCAACACTGAGGGCTTAGGTTTGCAAGATGCGCTCCTATGCTCAGACGGTTCTGGGCAAGAATATTTGTACATGAAAGCAGGAGGAAGTCGCTATCCGCCCACAGCAGAAACAGTGGCCAAACGTGAACATTTTGTTACACAGCACGGTGCAGCTGTTTTCAAACACGCTGTTCAGAATATGTCGGACGTGGCACAAAAAGTGATGACACGCAACAATCTAACTCACAGCGACATTGCCTATTTGGTGCCGCATCAAGCCAATAAGAGAATCATTGAGTCCACTGCTGGCCGTTTGGGTCTCAGTATGGAAAAGGTACTTGTTAATATTCATAAATTCGGCAATACTACTAGTGGTACTATTCCGCTTTGCTTGTGGGAACATCGGAATTTGTTTAAACCCAACGATAATTTGCTTTTGGTTGCTTTTGGTGGGGGCTTTACTTGGGGTGCTATTTACCTGAAGTGGGCAATTACAGAAAAGGACGAAAACTAACCCATTTTTTTAAAGTGCAAGCACAACGAAAAATAACATTTGAAAGCCTCAATAATCTTCCAAATGTTATTTTTTGTTTGTTATACCTAAGTCCCTAATTCTATTGAATAGTCCAACCGCCGTCAATAGGTAAAGCTACGCCTGTTATTAAAGAAGCATCTTCAGAGGCTAAGAAAAGGGCTGTTTTGCCTAAGAATTCAGCAGTTACAAAATCCTTAACAGCGTGCTTTTTGAGCATGATTTTTTGAATGACCTCGTCTTCAGAAATATTAAAGGCTTTGGCCTGGTCTTTTATCTGCCCTTCTACCAAAGGTGTTAGAACATAGCCTGGGCATATCGCATTAGCCGTAATGTTTACGCCTGCACCCTCCAGAGCCAATACTTTTGTAAGCCCTAAAATGCCGTGCTTGGCTGCTACATAAGCAGATTTAAACTCTGATGCACGCAAACCATGCGCCGAGGCAATGTTGATAATCCGCCCAAATTTTCTTTGCTTCATACCCACCCAGGCGGCTTTGCTGGCATGGAAGGCTGCCGTCAGATTGATGGCTATTATTGCGTCCCACTTCTCTTCCGGGAACTCTTCAATGGGTGAAACGTGCTGAATGCCAGCGTTATTTATCAAGACATCAACTTTTCCGAAATGCGACTCAGTGTCTGCTATCATTTGACGGATTTGAGCAGGTTCCATCATGTTGGCGTGTGCAAAAGCAACTTCGGTATCATAACGGGTGCTCATTTCGCGAGCAGTAAATGTGCCTGAGGCTTCAATACCACTTAGCATGACATAATGCCCTTGTGCAGCAAAAGACTCAGCTATACTCAGGCCTATGCCGCGTGTGCTGCCTGTAACGAGAACTACTCTCTTTTCCATATTCTGTGGCTAGTTTTTTAGGGTAAAATCATTTTTTACTTAGGCCAATTTCTGCTAAGCGCTGATGTAAAAACTCACCAGCCGTAATGTCTTCATAGCGCTTGGGGTTGTTTTCGTCTATACAACTGGCTAAACAAGTCAAATCCATTTCTGAACGCGGGTGCATAAAAAATGGAATAGAGTAGCGCGAAGAATTCATTTTTTCGCGTGGGGGATTCACTACGCGGTGTATCGTGGACTTGAGTTTGTTGTTGGTGTGGCGCGAGAGCATATCGCCCACATTCACGACCACCTGCTCGGGTAGGGCTGTAACCGAAATCCATTTACCGTCGCGACGCAACACTTGTAGGCCGTCTGCACTCGCGCCCATGAGTAAGGTAATGAGGTTGATGTCGCCGTGTGCAGCAGCACGAACAGCATCAGGAGCCAGGAGCTCGGGTTGTGTGATGGGGTAGTAGTGGATAGGCCGCAAGATGCTGTTGCCGCGCACTACTTTAGGCTCAAAATAATCTTCTGAAAAACCCAGATAAAGGGCAATAGCGCGAAGCAAATTTCTGCCAGCAGCTTCTAAAATACAGTAGGCATTTACACCAACCGTTTGCAAAGTAGGTAGCTCTTTTACCCAAACATTGGGCGGAAACTCCAACAAAGATTTATCTAGTTGTGCTTCGGCGGCATCAAACTCCTGACCTATGTGAAAGAACTCTTTGAGGTCTGGGACGGGATGGTCTTTGGCCTGTTCGCGTCCGTGCCCAATATAACCACGCTGAAAGGAGGTTTCGGGGCGCTCATATTGATATTTTATAGCGTCGGGCAGGGTAAAAAAATCAATAATGGTTTTATAAAGCTCGTCGCGCTGGGCATCACTAAAACCATGATTTTTGATGGCTACAAAACCAATATTTTCAAAGGCTGCGCCCAAATCTTGAACAAATTTCGCTTTTTGTTCGGCGGTTCCCTTCGTAAAGTGGTGCAAGTCCAAAGAGGGAATTTCGTCAAAGAGTATATCAGACATAAACGTTACTGTTTAGCTTTAATAAAACAAATCTTTGCCTCAAATATACGAGCTAGTAAGCAATTTACAACTTTTTTGATATTTGTTTTCTCTTAAAAATACGGTTAGCCCTTTATAGCTCAGAGCACTTCTGGCGGCTATAAAAACAACCTCTTAATTAACCTCTCTGAGAGATGTAAGTTTTGGAAAGCGAATAATTGTACTTTTCTAAGATAGAGGCTTTACTTTTAAAGTACGGCCAACTACGGCTATGATACGGCTATCCTATGGCTAAGGCAAAATAGGACAAAAGCAATTTTTAGGCATCAAGCGGGTTTGCGACTTTATTCTTTTTTTTGTTATTTAGTACGTCTATTGGCCTGTATTTGCGTTAGAGAGGCGGCGGGTTTAGTGCGTAGCACCGAAGCGAAGCGAAGCCCAAAGACGAACGACCGCGAAGCGGGAACGCCCAATAAATTGTAGAAAAACAATCATTAGTCAAAAAGTCAGATGTAAGTAATTTGACAAAAAGTTATTTGAAAACGCGAGAAAATGCCATCTACAAGGGGCAAAAGAGGGCAATTAGAACTCAAAAAAGGCTTTTTGACGACTCAAGAGAGGTTAATTTAAGAGCTTGCTTTCGTTCAAAAACCCCCGCAACTCTGCGGAAAGCACGGTTTTAATAAATGACACCGTTTTTCTAACAAAGGCATCAGGTATTATTTCTTGGTTTATTCTTTAAGCAGAGTTTTTTGTACACGCCCAAAATTTTTATATTCATAAAAACCAACCAGGAGCGCATAAAGCAGGCCAAGTCCATTGCCTATTGCCAAACGCCTATAAAGTTCTTGGATAGGGAGTTGTAGGCAAAACCAAACCAGGACAGAAGCAGATAATAAAACGAACAAAGCCGATTTTAAAAAGTAAGGTACAGGGAAATGCCGCTCACCCCATACATAGCAACAGACACACATTCCGCCGTAGCAGACCAAGGTGCTCCACGCACAGCCCCAATAACCCAGCAGCGGAATAAGGCAATAGTTACCTACCAAGGTTATCAAGGAGCCAGCAAAACCCATGTAAGCGCCATAAATTGTCTTGTCGGTTAGTTTGAAGCAGACAGCCAAGTTGTAGTAAATTCCCAAGAAGATATTAGCCAGCAGCAGGATTGGCACGACCCCTATACCCTCCCAATAGTCTGGTTTACCTAAAAAGTGCTTGAAAATATCCAGATTTAAGCTCACCCCTACAAACATCAGCGTACAGGCAATTACGAAGTAGCGCATAACAACAGCAAAAAGCTGAGGGGAGTTTTTGTCTGCGGCGCGCCCAAAAAAGAAGGGTTCTGCTGCATATTTGAAAGCCTGAACCGCCAAGGTAATGAAAATAGAGAGTTTATAACAACCAGAAAATATACCTACTGCATCAATAGCCGAATACTGACCATAGTAACCAGCAGGTAGCCACCACTCCAGAAAATTGCGGTTGCCTACTTCATTGATGCAAAAAAACAAACCCATAAGCACAATGGGGTATCCGTAAGCCAGCATCTTCTTGTATAAATTTGTATTGAGCGCAAAAGTGTATCCCTTTAGTTCGGGTATCAAAAAGGGTAAAACAAAGGCATTGGCCACTAAATTTATCAAGAAGACATAACTCATGGCTGCCTCTGGCTCATAAAAAAGGTGCGCAAAGTCTTGCAAAAATAAGAAGCCTTGCCCTGTGGCAGCCCAATGACACAAACCCAAAACTGCGTAGTTCAAGACCAAACTCATTAGGATATTGGTGAGGCGCACTGCTGCAAATTTTTTGGCTTTGTTTTCAATCCGTAAGCGCGCAAAAGGAATGATGACGATGGCATCAATAAAAAAAATACCTGCAAACCAACGAATGAAAGGTATGTGTGAAGCATCGCCCACGTAATTCGCAATGGTGCTGGCGCTCAGCCAAAGCAAACCTGAACCAACCAAGCCTATGCTTAGAATGACCGAAAAGGCGGTGTTGAAAACGGCCTGTCGCTCTGCTTTCTGCTCTGGCTTGTATTGCGCCGTAAAGCGAAAGAAGGCTGTTTCCATACCAAAAGTATAAAGCACATTGAAAAATGCCGCGTAAGCATAATATTGCGACACCTCTCCATAATGGTTCAAGGAAAGCACCACCGTATGCAAAGGTACGAGCAGATAGTTCAGCAAGCGCCCCAAAACGCTGCTAAGTCCATAAAGTGCTGTATCAGAAAGAAGTTTTTTGAGCACGCGCTATTTGTTTGCCTTTAGCCATAATAGCCCAATAATTTGAGCATGGAGTTGCTGCTTTGTTCGTCGCGGAAAAGACGACTGCGTAAATTGCCGTTGGCATCTCTGTCCACAATAACATGGCGCGGTGCTGGCACAAGACAATGCTGTATGCCGCCGTAACCTCCCAAGCTTTCCTGATAAGCGCCAATATTGAAGAAGCCAATATATTGCTTGGCCCCTTTTTTGAATTTGGGCATGGTGAGTTTGGAAGCGTGGGACTCTGAGTTGTAATAATCCATGCTGTCGCAAGTGATGCCTCCCAGCAGGATTTGGTTAAACTCATTGCCCCAGTTGTTGATGGGCAGCATAATAAATTTTTGGTTCATGCCCCAAGTGTCGGGCAGTTGGGTTATCAAAGAGCCATCAATGATATACCAAAGTTCTTTGTCGTTTTGCTTTTTCTGCTCCAGGACAGAATAAATCATAGCGCCACTTTCGCCTACAGTAAAGCTACCAAATTCTGTAAAAATATGAGGGACAGGCACTTCGTACTTTTCACAAACACCTTTTATCGTAGAAATAATCTCGTCCGTCATGTATTCATAGTCGTAAGAGAATGCCAAAGACTGTTTGATGGGGAAGCCACCTCCTATGTCCAAAATTTCAAGTGTGGGGCAAATTTTGCGAAGCTGGCAATACTTATGGACGAAGCGGTCTAGCTCCGACCAGAAATAAACAGTGTCTTTGATGCCCGAATTATTAAAAAAGTGAAGCAGTTTGAGCGATACTTTGGGGTTATTTTCAATGCGGTCTTTATAGAACGGTACCACGTCTTTATAGCGCAAGCCTAGCCTTGAAGTATAAAAATCTACGCCAGGTTCTTCATCTGTAGAGAGCCTGATGCCTAGTTGAAAGGGTTTGTCCACCATTTTTTCGTAGTTTTTCATCTCTTCCATGTTGTCCAGAATAGGAATGCAGTTTTCAAAACCACTGTTGATGAGTTCTGCTACGCCCTTGCAATATTCTGTGCGCTTGAAGCCATTGTTCAGAATATACGTTTTTTTGTCAATCCAGCCCTTTTGGTACGCATTTCTAACAATATCTATATCAAAAGTAGAGGAGGTTTCAATATGTGTATTATTTTTGAGCACCTCTTCTATCACAAAGCTAAAGTGAGAAGATTTTGTGCAATAGCAATATGTGTAAGTGCCCTCGTAGTTATGCTTTTTGATGGCATCATTGAACAACTGATTGGCCTTTTGAATGTTATCACTGATTCGCGGCAGTACCGTCAGACGGAGAGGCGTACCAAACTGTTTGATAAGGGGTAGAATAGGAACACCCTGATAGTGAAGCTCTAAGTTGTCCACCACGAAATCGGGGGTGTCAAAATCAAAGGTGTGTTTAATCAAGTTGAGGTAGTTTCTCATCGTTCGGGAAGCACCAAAAAAGCTAGAGGTTAATAATTCTGTTTAAAACAGCCACAAGACTGCCCAATTATGCGGTGCAAATATGCGCAATTAGAACGAATGATTCATTCTTAAAGTACAATATTCTGAAATCGCAACATAAAATTAACGAAAGGACTTTAGCCTAGCGGCAGTCCTAGAGTTTTTTTGGGTTTAATGATGGCTAAATTCATCAATACTTCATTAATAAGGCGGCGTGTTTTGCGTTTGGCCATGTAATAATTATCCAAGCGCTGGTCGCCTACCCACTTTGTTTTAGGCTTATTTTTAAGCATTTTGGGCTGGAAGGACTGACAAATGGCTTCGGCCATAAGCGGTGGGGCTGGTAGGAGTATGAGCTTCTCTTTCTTTTTCTTGGAAGGCATCTTGGCATAAAAAGGCATGAGTTCTATGCCATCTGTTAGCATCAAAAACCAAATTTTTTTCTGTTTAATAGCATAAATTTTATAAACAACCTTCAGGCCTGGCGTAAGGTCTGTATAACTGAACTTAAATGCGCCCATTTTACTGATGCAGACCACACACTGCGCGGAGTCCATGAGGGTAGGAGCTGCCTGCTGAGCGAGGGACTGCCGAGCAAACAGACTGAGCAGGAGAATGAGGCTGCTGATTAAAAGGTTATTAATAAATTGGGCTAGTTGCATCGTTTACTGCTAATCATTTGTAAGAAATATGAATCTGCGAACAGTTGGAAATAAAAACATCTTTTTGAAGAACGAGCTTCAGAAGTTCTTGATTGGTTTTGGCGTAGCCAATAAACTGCACGTCTGTTTGGCGTTCATTGACTGCCCACACGTCGTCGTTGGGCATCCAGCGATAAATACGGTCGTCTAGGCGCATAAAGCGGTCTTGGCCTGTTTGTAAAAAGCGTACTTTGTGTGAACTCTCCGTATAATTTTTGGCAGAGGGCATAATAGCTTGCAAAACAAATTCTTTTTGTGGGTCGCCAAATATTTCACAGAAGCAAGCTCCTTTCAGGAAATTATCTTCGATGGCGAGCGTTGTAAAATGAATCACATACCAGTCGGTTCCTATGCGTTTGAGAGTCATCGTAACAATTTCGCTGCCTTTGCTCCATGCCGTTGTGTCGCGCTTAGCATCATATTCTGCCTCATAAACGATAACAGCAAGTGTGTCGTCATGGACGCGGAGCTGGTGAACCGTCGTAATGTTATATTTGATAGACAAGCCATCAGTTTGCACCATTTTGCCCAAATATTTTCTAAAACTCTCATAGTCGGAATGAATGACTTTGATATTTCCATTCAAGTCATGGTTTATTATCGTAGAAACCAGTTCTGGGGCCATGTATTGCACCACGGCAGGAATGTCCTTTGTAATAGAAAGGTCGTTGTAGGCTTTAGCAAAATTAAAGGCTTCTTGCTGAACGTTGGCCTCTATTTCGCTTAGCTTGTCTTGTGCATAGGCTTGCAAATACCAGAAAAAAAGGCCGAAGAGCAACACATACTTAGCCTCAGCCCGCAGAAAGTTCTTGATTACATTCATTTTTGATACAAAGATTATAGCACAAACATATAAAAACACAAGTGAACAAGCAAAATTTGCACCTAAAAAAATTAATAGCCAAAGCTATGAACCACCACTTAAAAGAAACAGGTTCAGATACTAACTTATTTTCAAGAGCCAAGCCTAAAGAACGTTGGACTAAAGCCCTCAAGCTATTCTAAAATGCAAAAAATGCCTTGCTGCAAGGCTTCTAAGCAGCTATTTCTGAAATATATTTACATTTGCGCCTTAATAAGTATCAAACGGCAATGACTTTTGATTAAAACACTGTTAGAAAGATAAAATGCTCTTTAATTCCATTCATTTTGCCATCTTTTTGCCTATAGTTTTTGTCCTTTACTGGTTGGTAACAAACAAAAACCTAAAGGTTCAAAATGTCTTTCTGCTGCTATCAAGCTATTTTTTTTATGCTTGCTGGGACTGGCGTTTTCTATTTCTACTCTTATTTTCTACTTTGTTGGACTTCTTTGCAGGCCTCAAAATGCAAAAAGCGAGAAGTAAAAATACGAAGAAGGTATTATTTTGGCTCAGCGTAGGTATCAATCTTGGTTTTTTGGGCCTGTTTAAGTATTATAATTTTTTTGCCGACTCTTTTGCTGAAAGCATGGCGCATATTGGTTTCAAGATTGATGTTTGGACTTTAAAAGTAATACTCCCTGTAGGAATTTCTTTTTATACATTTCATGGTCTGTCTTACGTCATTGATATTTATAAAGATAGAATAAAGGCCGAGAACAGTTTTGTAGATTATGCCTTATTCGTTAGCTTTTTTCCGTTGCTCGTGGCTGGGCCTATAGAAAGAGCCACGCATTTGTTGCCTCAAATCAAAACCAAAAGGACTTTTGACTACCACAGGGCGGTTGATGGGCTTAGGCAAATACTTTGGGGACTCTTTAAAAAAGTTGTTATTGCAGATAATTGCGCCGAGTTTGCCAGTCAGATTTTTAATCATTCTGCCAGTTATTCGGGCAGTACGCTTGTTCTAGGCGCGGTTCTTTTCTCGTTTCAAATATATGGCGATTTCTCTGGCTATTCAGATATAGCCTTAGGAACTGCCCGTTTATTTGGAATAGACCTACTCAAGAACTTTGCCTTTCCTTACTTTTCAAGAGATATGGCTGAATTTTGGCGGCGCTGGCACATTTCACTCTCCTCCTGGTTTCGAGATTACCTATACCTTCCCTTAGGCGGAAGCAAAGGCGGAACATTCATGAAGGTAAGAAACACCTTCATTATCTTTTTAGTCAGTGGCTTTTGGCATGGCGCAAACTGGACTTTTATAGCATGGGGAGCGCTGAACGCCGCTTACTTTCTGCCGCTCATGCTAACCGAACGTAACAGAAACAACCTGGAAACAGTGGCACAAGGCAAAATCCTTCCTACTTTTAAAGAGGTTATGTTGATGCTGCTTACGTTTGGCCTAACAACATTGGCCTGGATATTTTTTAGAGCAGAAAGCATCAGTCATGCCATCAGCTACATAGCCTCTATCTTTTCCAGCTCTCTGCTTTTGCCACCCCAAATAATGCCCTGCACAACCTTGATTCTTATTGCTTTATTTTTGCTCATTGAATGGGCAGGGCGTGAAAAACAATATGCTATTCAAACTTTGGGCTTGAGTTGGAAAAGCCCGTTCAGATATATGTTTTACTATGCCATTGTTTTTGCTATCATTTGGTTTGGTGGCAAAGAACAGCAGTTTATTTATTTCCAGTTTTAGCCGAAATGAAAAAATTTATCCTAAAAGTATCTTGGCTGGGCCTGCCGCTCATTGCCCCTTTTGTTTTTTTTGTAATAACAGACCCATTCATGTTGTTTTTTGGCAACCAAGGCAACATCAATACGCATAACAGCTACAACATAGCTTTTAACAGAGATTTCCAAGCCACAGAGCTATTCTTAAAAAACCACAAAACTCAAAACTACAATTCATTCATATTTGGCAACTCACGCGCCTCCTTCTACAAGGTCAAAGATTGGAAGAAACACATCCATGGAAACTGCTTTCATTTTAACAGCAATCTAGAAAGTTTGTTTGGCATAGAACGTAAAATAGCATTTCTAGATAAAAAAGAGGTGCATATCAAAAATGCTTTGATTGTATTAGATGCGAGCCTATTAAAGAAAATAGACAATAGCAAAGGGCATTTGTTCATAAAGCACCCTGCCATATCCGGTGAGTCTGTTCTAGATTTTTATACAGAAATGTTCTACGGCTACTTTCCCGAACCCATCTACGCCTATATGCACTTATTCTTGACGGGTAAGAGAAAAAATTATATGTCTGCCTATGGCATCACGGACAATATCTGGAAGATAGACCTTGTTACGAATGAACTAAACTATTTTAAATATGATTCAATATTGTCTAAAAACTCAGATTCCTATTATAAAAGCAGAAAAAAGCTATTCAAAACAAGAACAAGTATTCAGCAATATTCGCCTGCTACCATAGGCGCAAAGCAAAAAGAGTTACTCACTCATATCAAACGCACTTTGAACAGCCACCAAACAAACTGCAAGATAGTTATCAGTCCGCTTTATAACCAGTTAAAAATCAACAACAAAGATGTTAATTATTTAAATGAACTATTTGGAGCAGAAAACGTTTTTGATTTTTCGGGTATCAATGAATTGACTAGCGACTATAAAAATTACTATGAAACCTCTCATTATCGCCCGCATATTGCCAAAGAGATTCTGTTACTTGTTTATGCAAAGCCATGACGCGCTTTCAGTTTGTTTTATCTTCTCCGTAACTCTTGGGAGGTTCTGTAGTTTTGTGCATACTTTTTGGAGTATTCGCCTATCTCTTTAAAATATTTCTGAGCAAAGTGTTTGATATTCAAAAAAATAACTTACATTTGCTGCTCAATTGGGTAAGCACGCATTGTGTGTGCCTGCCTTTGTGTTTAATAATCAAAACGTTACGTATGTCCAAACAGACCAATATTGAGCTAGACGGCACAGTTACAGAAGCACTTTCAAATGCAATGTTTCGCGTGGTGCTAGAAAACGGTCATGAAGTGATTGCTCACATCTCCGGTAAAATGCGCATGAATTACATCAAAATTTTGCCGGGCGACAAAGTCAAACTCGCCATGTCCCCTTATGATTTGGCCAAAGGGCGGATTGTGTATCGTTACAAGTAAATGTTCAGTCTTATAAACAAAGTTTGCAATGAAAGTAAGAGCCTCCGTAAAGAAAAGAAGCGTGGACTGTAAGGTGGTACGCAGAAAGGGTCGTCTTTACATCATTAACAAGAAAAACCCTAAGTTCAAACAAAGACAAGGCTAAATTATTTGGCTTGATGTGAATTAAGCCGCTTAAAGTGTTGTTAAAAGTATTCTAGTTCAAATTTCTTTCATTTAACCCATTCATTAGCACTATGCCAAGGATACAAGGTGTAGATATTCCAGACAAAAAACGTGGTCTTATTAGCCTCACGTATGTTTTCGGAATCGGTAAAGCTAGCTCAATGGACATTCTCACGAAAGCAGGCGTAAACCCTGACAAAAAAGCGGGAGAATGGACAGACGAAGAGGCTCGCAAAATTCGCGACGTTATTGCACGCGAATACAAAACAGAAGGTGAACTTAAATCGGAAGTTCAGCTCAACATTAAACGCTTGATGGATATCGCTTGTTTTAGAGGTCTGCGCCACCGCCGTGGTCTGCCTGTAAGAGGCCAGCGCACACGTACCAACGCACGTACCCGAAAAGGTAAACGTAAGACTGTTGCCAACAAGAAGAAATAAGCACCTTCACTAACGTTATTCTAACATTAAGTTAAAAGCAAAATGAGTTCACAGTCAGCAAGTTCAAAACGCAAGGACAAAGCGAAAAAACGCGTAGTGAAGATTGAAGCGCAAGGCCAAGTACACATCAAGGCTTCTTTCAACAATCTTATCGTGTGTGTTACCAACATGGCAGGCGAAGTTATCACTTGGTCTTCGGCAGGCAAAATGCAGTTCAAAGGCTCTAAGAAAAACACGCCTTATGCTGCCCAAGTTGCTGCCAAAGATGCAGGCCAACGCGCCTATGACTTAGGTGTACGCAAAGCAGAAGTGTTTGTAAAAGGCCCTGGTGCAGGTCGTGAGTCGGCTATTCGTACTATACACGGTTTGGGTATCGAGGTTTCGTCTATCGTGGACGTTACGCCTCTCCCACACAACGGATGCCGCCCACCAAAACGCCGCCGCGTATAATAAGTGAAGGTTGCATACAAAGAGCAGCCCGCCTATGAGCAGTGTTCTGTAAGGAGCATTCTCTAAAACCACTTGGTTTGGAATAGCATTTATTCAGTGAATTTGCCGCTCGTTATAGGACTTAAAGAGCAGTAGAATGCCACCCAGAATAGGCCGTTCATGTCAAGTCAATAATATTTCATGGTTTGTAACCATAAACAATGTTTAATTCAATTATTTAGTTAAAGAATATGGCACGTTTTATAGGTCCAAAGGCCAGAATTTCCAGAAAATTCAATGAGCACATTTTTGGACATTGCAAGCAGCTTACCCCAGCCCGCGTAGAAGCAGACGGCAAAGTAAAGCACAAGCAAAAAAATTATCAGCCCGGCCAGCATGGTAAGGGGCGTAAGAAAAAAGTATCGGCTTATGCAGAACAACTCAAAGAAAAGCAAAAAGCTAAGTACATTTATGGCGTTTTAGAGCGTCAGTTCCACAACACATTTGAAAGAGCCGCTCGTAAAAAAGGGGTTACAGGCGAAAACCTGTTGCAATTCCTTGAAGCACGTTTAGACAACACGGTTTATCGTCTTGGCATTGCGCCTACTCGTCGTGCTGCGCGCCAGCTCGTCAATCACCGTCATATATGCGTAAATGGAGAATTGGTAAACATTCCATCTTACTCTTTAAAACCAGGCGATGTGATTGAAGTACGCGAAAAGTCAAAGTCTTTGGAGGTTATTTCGGATTGTCTTGGCGCTAAAAACAGAAAATATTCTTGGTTAGAGTGGGATACCAACTTGCTTACTGGCAAGTTCTTGAACTATCCGTCCCGCGACGAAGTGCCTGAGAATATCAAAGAACAGTTCATCGTCGAATTATACTCTAAGTAATCGTTTGGTTTTGCAGAGTTGTTTGTAAAGTTTTTAAATAAAATCTTTCTCAGAAACAAAAAAATATGGCACTCTTAGCATTCCAAATGCCCGATAAAGTAATCATGGAAAAAGGCGACGATTTCCGTGGATTATTTGAGTTTAAACCCTTAGAACGCGGCTATGGCGTTACGGTAGGCAATGCCCTGCGCCGTGTGTTATTGTCTTCGCTAGAAGGCCATGCCGTCATTGGCATACGCATTCCGGGTGTATTACACGAGTTTTCTACCATAGAAGGTGTAGTTGAAGATGTTACAGACATCATTCTGAATATCAAACAAATATGCTTCAAGAAACTCGCTGATGAACCTGAAAATAAGATTACTGTATCCGTAAGCGGACAAACAGTTCTGAAAGCAGGGGACATCAACACCGTTGATTATAAAGTTCTGAATCCTGACCATATCATTTGTCATTTGGATAAGTCTGCAAAGTTTGAACTCGAGCTTTACTTAGACAAGGGCAGAGGTTATGTGCCAGCTGAAGAAAATAAGCCCGCAGACCAAGTTTTGGGGTATATCCCAATTGATGCTATCTTTACGCCTATCAAAAACGTGCGCTATACTGTTGAAAATACACGTGTAGAGCAAAAAACGGACTATGAAAAGCTCTTGATTGAGATTCAAACAAATGGTGCAATACACCCAGAAGAAGCACTCAAAGGTGCTGCTGGTATTCTTATCAAGCACTTCTTGCTGATTTCCGACCAAAATATTTCTTTGGATATGGGTGAGTCGGAAGAAGAAGAGGCCGTAGATGAAGAAATGTTGCACATGCGCAAAATGCTCAAGACCTCGCTTGCAGAGTTGGATTTGTCTGTAAGGGCATATAACTGCTTGAAAGCTGCCAATATTCGCACATTAGGCGACTTGGTAAGTCTTGAGATTTCCGATATGCTCAAGTTCAGAAACTTTGGTAAAAAGTCTTTGACCGAACTAGAGCAACTTGTGGCTGACAAAAACTTAGTTTTTGGCATGGACGTAAGCAAATACAGACTGGACGAAGACTAAGCCTTACAGCTAGTTGAGAGCCTAATAGTTTTCTAAAAACAAATTAATGTTTCTACTGAAATGAGACACGGAAATAAAGTTAATCACTTGGGCAGAACTTACACTCACCGTAAGTCTATGCTCTCAAACATGGCTTGTTCGTTGATTTATTACAAAAGCATCAACACAACATTGGCCAAAGCGAAAGAATTAAAGCGTTTTGTAGAGCCTTTGCTCACAAAGTCCAAGAGCGATACTACGCACTCACGCCGTATCGTTTATGCTAGCCTCGGCGAAAAAGTAGCAACGCAAATTCTTTTTGATGAAATTGCACAGAAAATAGCTGACCGTCCGGGAGGCTACCTGCGTATCCTCAAAACAGGCAACCGCAAAGGCGATAATGCGCCTACGGCTCTCGTTGAGTTGGTGGACTTTAGCTTAACCGCTAGTGCCGATAACACAGAAGCTGGTGCTGCTACACGTCGTGTGCGTCGTGGTCGTGGTGGGAAAAGTGCTGAAAACACCGCAACTACCACACCCGTAGTAGAAGAAAGCAATCCTAAGACAGACGAAGCCCCTGAAGCCTAGTTTTTCTGGACAATCTCCTAGTAAAAAAACCTCTCAGTCGGGAGGTTTTTTTTGTTTGAGGAGCTCTTTCCTACATTTGGCTTTGCTAAAAAAAAAATCCATATTTGCACTATCAAAACGAGCCACTTCTACCCATGCAAACAATTCGCAAGATACTTGTCCCTACTGACTTTTCGGTACGCGCCAATGCTGCTTTTACAACCGCCAGCCAGCTTGCAAGGAACTTTAAAGCGGAGGTGCACCTGCTACACGTTCTAGAAGTACCACAGCTAGAAGTTAAATCCAAAGAAGGGCTACTGAGCCAAGACGGCCTTATGCACTTTTTGGAGAAGGCAGTGGAAGAGGTCAAGCTGAAAACGGCAGAGCTGAAAACCTTATTTCCAAGCGTGAAAGTACATGAGCACGTATTTGTAGACCGCGTTCACAATCAGATTTTTAGTTTGATTGAAACCTTGCAAATAGATTTGGTGGTTATGGGTTCTAGCGGTGCGGAAGGCTGGGAGGAGCTTCTGGTGGGGTCTAACTCACAAAAAGTCATTCGTAATGCTTCTTGCCCTGTTTTGGTTATCAAGAACAGCAAGCCTCTGGAGTTGAAAAACGTTATTTATGCCTCTGATTTTGAGAATTATACGCCAAGTTCTATAGAATTTGTTAAGCTCCTCCAAGCGCATTATAAGTCCCGCTTACATTTGCTAACTGTTATTACGCCCAAAACGTTTGAGGCTTCACGCACCACAGTCAGACGTTTATCTAATTTTGCAGTTCAGCATGGCCTTGAGCATTATGAAACACACGCCTACAATAATTTTTCGGAGGAGGAGGGCATAGTGGCTTATGCCGAAGATTGTAAGGCAGACTTGATTGTGATGTGTACGCATGGTCGTACGGGCCTAGCCCGTATGCTGGCTGGTAGCATAGCCGAAAATGTTGCTAATCACTCTTCGGTGAGTGTTACGACATTCAGATTAATATAAAAAAAATAAAGAGTTTAGCATCTTGACGTTTGGTGTGGTATGTATTTGAGTTCTTTTAGTATAGTTAGAGGTTGTTTATCTTTTCTGTTGTTTCTGAGTGTCTTTTGGACGAGCGAAGTGGCTTGGGCGCAGAAAAAAAACAAGGAGGAGGCACTGGCAGTGGACGACGCTTACAAAGCCAAACTTAGAAATTATCTTGAAACAGGCAATTTTGAAAACAGTTTTCATGGGCTTTATATCTATGACTTAGATTCCCAAAAAAGTGTTTTTGAATACAATGCAGAACGCTATTTTACGCCAGCCTCCAATGCCAAACTCTTTACCTACTATGTGGGTGTAAAGATGTTAAAGGACTCTCTGCCCAATTTGCGCTATATAGAAAAAGGTGACTCTCTCATTTTTTGGGGAACAGGCGACCCTACTTTTTTGCACCCCGTCTTTAAGAATACAAAGGCGCTAGAATTCTTAAAGGGGAGTAATAAAAAGCTCTTTTTTTCAACCTCCAATTATTCTGATACGCGGCTTGGAGATGGCTGGGCATGGGACGATTACAATACCGACCACTCTATGGAGAAGTCGCCACTCCCTATTTATGGGAATATGGTAGTCTTTGAGGCCAATGAATCTTGCCAAATTAAAGCGTATCCCTCTGTATTTGAGGAATTTGCTGCGATTGATGAAACACTAGAAACGCGCTCTTTTATGATAGACCGCGACTTAGACGGCAACTCATTTACTTATAACATCGGGAATTTGAGCAGTGAATCAAGCAAGAAAATCCCTTTTCGTGCCAGTGCAGAATTTACAGCGCGCTTACTTGCCGATACACTTGGGCTACCAATTTCGTTGATAAATTTCCCTCCACCCGCCAACACAAAAGTTTTGAGTGGCTTTCCTACACGCAAGCTCTTTCGTCAAATGATGCACACCAGCGACAACTTTTTGGCGGAACAAATCCTGTTGATGTGTAGCGAATCTGTATTTGGTTCTATGGAAACTTCTTCCATCATTGATTACGCCCAAAACCGTTACTTGAAGGATATGACCCAAGAACCGCGGTGGGTAGATGCCTCAGGGCTTTCGCGCTACAATCTGTTTACGCCTCGTTCCTTTGTAGAACTACTCATCAAACTACGCGCTACCGTAGGCGAAGAGGAACTGAAATATGTTTTGCCAGAAGGCGGGAAAAGCGGCACATTGCGTAACCGCTTTGAGCGCATTCCGGGTATGGTTTTCGCCAAAACAGGTACTTTCAGTAACAACTTTTGCCTAAGCGGTTACCTCTACACCAAGAGTGGTAAAAAATTGGCCTTTTCATTTATGAATAACCACTACCGCGTTCCTGTAAGAGTTATTTTGCACGAAGTAGAGTCTATTCTCACAAACTTTTACAGGAGTTATTAGTTTTTGCCTAAAACCTTTTTATTATGCCTGGAAGAATACATTTGCTTAGCTTGCTAGTCTTTTTTATAGCAAGCGCCTGTGCCGAAAAACCAATTTTGAATGTAGAAGACTTGAACACTGCCACTTGGAAAGAAGATGAGCAAGGCTGTAAAGGGCTGCGTTTGTTGCAATTAGACGCATTCAAACGCTGCAAACATAAGCTGGAGGGTGTGGACGAGAACAGAATTATTAAATTACTTGGCAAACCCGATGAGTTTAGATTGCATAACAGAGGACAAAAAATTTACACTTATTTTACGGAAGCGGGTAAAAAATGTGGAGATGCAGGAAACCTAAAACCCACACGACAAGCCGTTCAGGTGCGTTTTAATGCTATTTATAAGGTCAATGAGATAACGATTCTCTTAAAAGCAAACCACTAGTTCTTTTGTTATTGGAGGCAGAAGCACGCACATTGAAACTTAAATGTTACACTATTTCAGAAAAATAACTACCTTTGTGCCGCATTAACACGTGGCAGTATTCACCTAAGCCTCACTTTAGTAAAATGATTGATTTTCAGACTATTGCGGACAATATAGAACAACGCGACGGCGTTTGGTATGCTAAAACTGCTGCACAAGTTTCTTACCCCAGCGAAGCAACTTCTATCTATTTTGATATAGAAGATAATAGCTTTTGGTTCAAGCACCGCAACGCCTGTATAACGGCTTTAGTCAAAAATTTCAGTGCCAAGAGTCTTTTTTTTGATATAGGTGGTGGCAATGGCTTTGTGTCTAAAGGTTTGCAAGATGCTGGTATTCAGACTGCACTCATAGAACCCTCCCCTGTTGGTGTACAAAATGCGTATCAAAAACGGCATATCCAGAATGTTGTCTGCAGCACGCTAGACGACGCGCACTTCCGAACCAGTACCATTCCATCGGCTGGCCTTTTTGATGTTGTAGAGCATATTCAAGATGACGTAGCCTTTCTCAAAAATTTGCATCGCTACATACAGCCTAACGGTTATGTATATGCCACTGTGCCTACCTATAGCTGGCTTTGGTCTGAGTTTGATGTAGAAGCTGGTCATTATCGCCGTTATACCAAAAGTAGTTTCGACAAACTTTTGGCAGCTTCTGGATTTAAGCTGGTCTTTGGCACTTATATTTTCCGTATGTTGCCCTTGCCTATTCTGCTAACGCGCACCATGCCCTCTAAGCTCGGTATGCAGAAGTTATTTATGAGCAGCGAAGTTCAAAAAGAACAACATGGCGCTAAAAAAGGCTTTATGACCCGTTTAGCAGAGCCACTCTGGGAGCAGGAGCTCAAAAATATTAAAAATCTAAAGTCTATGGGCTTTGGTGGCAGCTACTTGGTGGTGGCTCAAAAAGTAGGCGTTTAGCAATACGCAAAAAACATGGTGATAGAGCAAAATTTCACTGTTCCGCCCTCCATAGCCTATGAAAGCGTCCAATTAAGGGTTTATTTGATACAGGCTTTGGCTTTGCATAACACAGACTTTGAGTTTGTTCTGCTCAAGCACGCCGTCGATGCGCGTTCGCGTGAGGTGCGCGTTCATATCCGCGTAGCCATTTACATCAATGAAAGTCCGCCTGCTTCTGTTATCGTTTATAAAAAGAACTACCCCGACGTTCAAAAAAAACCAGTTGTTCTGGTAGTAGGCGCTGGCCCCGCGGGAATGTTTGCCGCTTTGCGTTTGATAGAACTTGGCCTCAAACCGATTGTTATTGAGCGAGGTAAAGATGTCAAAAGACGCACTTCAGACATTGCAGACATCAGCCGAAGACACATTGTACACCCAGATTCTAATTTCTGTTTCGGAGAGGGCGGGGCAGGCACTTTTTCGGACGGAAAGCTCTATACTCGCTCTCAAAAACGTGGAGATTGGCGACGCATTTTAGAAATTTTTGTGGCTCATGGTGCATCTGAGGCTATACTGACCGACAATCACCCACATATAGGTACAAACAAACTGCCGCGAATTTTGGCGGATATGCGCCAGAGTATTCTCAATGCGGGTGGAGAGGTGCTTTTTGATGCCAAAGTAAATGATTTTATCCTCAAGGAGCAGAGCCTAAAGGGGGTGGTGCTCGCTGATGGTCGCCAATTTGAAGGTATAGCGCTTATCTTAGCCACAGGACACTCCGCACGAGATATTTTTGAGTTACTGTACCACAAAAATATACATATTGAAGCCAAGCCTTTTGCTTTAGGCGTACGCGCCGAGCATAGTCAAAACTTCATAGACCAATCGCGCTACCATTGCCCTGAACGTGGCCCTTATCTACCAGCAGCCTCCTACAGCCTAGTTACGCAAGTGCCTTTTCAAAAGGTAGAGCGCGGTGTATTTTCATTTTGTATGTGTCCGGGTGGCTTTATTGTACCGGCTGCTACTTCTGCGGGTGAGGTGGTGGTAAATGGTATGTCGCCCTCCAAGCGCAATTCCAAGTATGCTAATTCGGGGATTGTGGTGGCTATTGAGCCAGAAGACTGGCAGCAAAGTGGTCTCTCATCACCGCTTGCTGCTATGTATTATCAGCAGGAAATAGAGCGTGCGGCTTGTGTTGCGGCAGGAGGCACCCAAGCAGCACCCGCCCAGCTTATTTCGGACTTTCTTCAAAAAAGAGTTTCTGCACAGCTTTTAGACACGTCCTATCAACCTGGCCTGAGCGCAACAGACCTAAATGCCGTTTTACCGTCCTCTATTGCCGTGCGCTTGAGAGAGGGTTTCAAGGTTTTTGATAAAAAAATTAAGGGCTTTGCATCGCAAGGTCAGATTTTAGGCGTTGAAAGCAGAACCTCTTCGCCTGTACGTATTCCGCGCCGTAACGATACACTAGAACACGTACAGATAAAGGGGTTATTCCCTTGTGGTGAGGGTGCTGGTTATGCAGGCGGCATTGCGTCAGCTGCTATGGATGGCGAGCGGGTAGCAGAAAGAGTAGCAGCACTTTTTGATAATGCTTGTTCCTGAAAAGTATCTGGTTGCCCCTTAGAATATATCTAAAATGTTTATTGTCAGTAAGTTAAGTAAGTATTTCGTCTTCAAAATGTCTTAGTTTTTAGCCTATTTTGTCAAATAACTGGCAAAGTCTCAAGAGCTTCTTACGGCCTGCACTACCGCGCATCAGACAAAAGCGAATGGCTCAAATGTCAGAGGGTGAGATTTTCTGTGCAATCATGTTTTATAAAAGCACCCAATCAAAGAAAAAGCCAAAAAAAAAAATCATGAGGGTGTTCCTAAAGCAGATAAATCATATCAATCAATTGATGCACTTGTTCTTATGCAGATTTTTTAAAGGGAAGGCTATTTAATTTTTTACAGTTACTTGCAGAATATTCTTTGTTAGGTATTGAATCATTTAGAGGCAAATGCTAAATCGCTGACCTCGCCCAAGATTGATTTACCAAAATGAGCAAGGAGGTGGTCTGCATTGTCGTGTTTAGCATAAAAAGAAAAATCTCTATATATCTTTTCTATTGGGCTTGGTCTTATCAAGGAACGTGAGCCACATATATCCAGAGCGGCAAGAAGATTTTGAAAGCCTAGTTTTTCTACTTGGTATCGGAAAGCTGCCCCCGCCATTTTGGCTTCTTGGATATGTTGTAAATCCCAGAGATTTGCTACGTGTTGTAGCCAGATTAGGCAAGTTTGGAGATTAAGCTCAATTCGTCCAATGTGCTGCTGCACATAAGGGTCTTTACTTTTCTCTTGCTTCTTAATATACAGGATAACTTGCTCACTAATAGCCTCCATGCCGCCTAATAGATTTGAGGCGTAATGCGGCAGTAGATACGTGGCCATTTCTTCCTTCATGAATTGTCCGGAGTAGCCTATTAAATTTGATTTAGGAATAAATGTGTTGTTGAATAGTACTTTAAAGCTCACGGAGGCAGTCATACCAATAGGCTGCCACCAGGCATCATCTAACTGGATACTTTTGTCGGCCATCTTGCAAGCCAGCATAATAACTGATTGTGGGCTGCTACTATGCCTAGCGCCGCCCATGCCAAGTGTATTGACAAAGAGAATTGCCATATCTGCGCCCGATGCCCCTGAACAAAACACCTTGCTACCATTTAAGATAAAACCATCTTGAGTTTCCTTAACCAGCGTTCCTACAGGACTTCCCTCAAAAGGAGTTACTTGTAAAGGTTCGCCACTCCAACACCCCCATAAAGTCCCTTTTTCTTGTATATCATTAAACCAAAGCTTTTTTTGGCTATTGGTTGCAGCAAGTTCAAGAATGATTTGTGCGTTAATATGTCCTTCCCAGCATCTAGCCATAGCCATATCTGCTTTAGCAATAGATTTAGTCATTGCCCAAAGTGCAAAAGATTTTTGCAAGTGTGAGCCAAAACCTAGCCCTCCAAATGAAACACTAGCAGCAGGGCATAGCAAACCAGCTCTATGTAAGTCATCAAAATTTTCTTTTGGAAAGCTCTTGTTCAACTCATAGAAGCGTGCACGACCCGCAAAGTGAGGACTAAGTTCTGAAAGAATGTTTAAGACTTGCTCAAGCGTTTTAGGGGTAATATTTTTCATTATTTAAAACCTTTTATGCTGACTAAAATTATCTAAAACTTATCATTCATGCAAGACAAAAAATTAACTTCCTCCTGCTCTTCGTATAAGGCATTTGCTAGTAATAAAGCAAAGACATCTGCTGTTAAATACGCTTTTCGGTGCATCATACCATTTTGTTTTTGGTGGAATGAATCAAATAGTTTTGTTTTGACTGCGGGTGGAATGATATTGAATACTTTGATGCGCTTTGCTTTTAATTCATCACGTATGGCAGCTGAAAAAAAACTTAATCCTCTTTTTGATACACTATAAGTAATAAAGTTTGCTACTGGTTCTAAACTTGCTTTAGAGGAGATATTGACAATAGCGTTTTCTTTATCTAAATTTGCTTGCCCGACAAAAAAACGCGATAAAAGTACAGGCGCAGTTAAGTTAAGGTAAATTTCTGCCTCAATGTCTTCTTCAGATGCTAAATTCCAATCAGTTAATGTTGCTGCGTTGTTTATCAACAGATTCACGGATATATTTCTTTCTATAAGATACTTTTTAAGATTTTCAACTCCTTCTCTATGGCTTAAATCGCAGCAAAAACCCGTCGTATTCCTTGGAAGATTCTGTAACTTTTCTTCTGTCTTCCCACAGATAACGACTTTATTGTTGTTGTGTGCAAACAAATTTGCGAGTGCTTTACCTATCCCTGAAGTCCCCCCAGTTATAAGAACAGTGTTATCGTTTAAATTCATGTGCTAAACTTGTGTGGTTTATTAAGGAGTGTTAAAAAAATAGGAATTCGCACACCATATAGAGTAGACATACAAAAAGAACTCTACCGCCCAATTTATTCTATCAATATCAAGCAGCATATAGTTGATTTTGCAGAACTCACAATATCTACTATTTTTGGACTAAAAACAAAAAAAGTGTAGCTTTGCAGCCAAAATATTCAACGCCACCTAACAAAAAGAATCTCCGATTGGTTCTTGTCATTATAAAATGAGTATCGAACAACAAATAACTCGTCAGTTAGAAGAGGTCAATCACTTTGCAATTACAGATGCGGCTTCTTTAGAGGATTTTAGGCTGCGCTTTATCAGCAAGAAGGGAGATTTGAGCGATTTGTTTGACCTATTCAAACAAGTGCCTAACGAGCAGAAGAAGCAGGTAGGACAGTTGCTCAATGCGCTTAAAGCTGCCGCTGAAAACAAATTCCGAGCTTCCAAAGAGCAAATAGAAGCCCATGCAGAGAACAATGAAATTTCTGATTTTGACGTGTCCTTGCCTACTGTTCCAAACCAGTTTGGGGCCTTACACCCACTCACTATAGTAGGGCAAGAAGTTATGGATATTTTTACAAAAATGGGCTTTACACTCTCTGAAGGTCCTGAAATAGAGACTGATTGGAACAATTTTTCGGCACTCAATTTTGCGGACAATCACCCCGCCCGCGATATGCAGGATACCTTTTTTGTAGATAAGAACCCTGATATTTTGCTTCGCACGCACACCTCTTCTGTTCAAATTAGAACAATGACCGAACAGAAACCGCCCATCAGAATTCTCTCGGTAGGGCGTGTGTTTAGGAATGAAACCATATCAGCGCGTGCGCATTGTATGTTTCATCAGATTGAGGGGCTTTACGTCAATACTAAAGTGAGTTTTGCAGAACTTAAACAAACGCTTTTGCACTTTGCTAAAGAACTTTTTGGGCATAAAGTACAAATTCGTATGCGGCCTTCTTATTTTCCTTTCACAGAGCCGAGTGCGGAGGTTGATGTATCCTGTAGTTTATGCCATAGCAAGGGCTGTAACGTTTGCAAATATACTGGTTGGTTAGAAATTTGTGGTGCTGGTATGGTTCACCCAAACGTTCTCAAGAACTGTGGCATTGACCCTATGCAATACACAGGTTTTGCCTTTGGCATGGGCATTGAACGTATTGTGATGCTCAAATACAACATCAAAGACCTACGCCTTTATACCGAAAATGACATTCGCTTTTTGCGGCAATTCAAGATTTCGTAGTTAGTCGTCCCTTAAAAAGTTTGCATAAGAACAAGCACGTCATTTGATTTATATGATTTATCTGCTTTAGAAACACCCTCATGATTCTTGGGTGGTTTTTTCTCTCTACTTTTTGCCTTGATGCAGAATAGAAGCGCGAGCTGAAAGTTCCGACCCTAGGGCATAGCAAAAAAATCAAGCCTCGCAAAAGGCCAATTTAGGTGAAAAAAGAACCTTTTTTCATCTAAACCAGCGAATGGCTTTTTCGCCGATTCAATCTCTTGCAAAACAGAGTTGCACAGAAAATCTCACCCTCTGACCTTTGAGCCATTCGCTTTTGTCTGATGCGAGGCAGTGCAGGCCGCAAGAAGCCCTTTAGATTTTGCCAGTTATTCGACAAAATAGGCTAAAAACGAAGATATTTTAAAGATGAAATACTTGTTTAATTTACTGATAGTAAACATCTTAGATGTATTTTAAGGGACGACTAGTTAAACGGCATAGAGATAAACTTAACCTAAGCGCATCAGTAAGTCGTTTATTTGTTCTTGCAGACTCGTGTTTTGCTGCTCTAATTCTCCTATTTGAGCCTTTAGGGCTTGTTTTTCGGCTTCTAGTTGTATTTGGAGGCCTTGTAAGGTATCCAAATCTGCCATCATGGCAGTATGATTGGTTTTGTTGCGCTCTTCAGTTTGTACTTTTATAATTTTTTTGAGGTCATCAATGTCGTGCTGATGTTGGTGCAAAAGCGCATCGGTTTCTAGCAAGCGCTTTTTAAGGGTTTTGTTTTCGGTAACGTCAAAAGCAATGTGTATAACTTTTTCAAGACGTGCTCCTTCCATGACTGGGGCAAAATAACCGCGTACATACACCACGTTACCGTCTTTTCTGACCCGTTCAAAATCGCCTTCTATGGGGTTACCCCGTGAAAGCTCGTCCCAGGCATCAATGTATGCTTTAGCGCCTTCATAACCACGCCGCAATATGGTAGTAATGGGTTGGTTAAGAAGCTCGGACGCTTTATAACCTAAAATATTGAGATAGTTGTTGTTAATCTGCTTGAGCGCACCCACATTGTCCATTTCAATCAAGAGCACTACCTCGTTGAGTGCATTCAAAAGAGCAGAGGTGTTTTTGCTATGCCTTTCGCTGCCTTCCTGCGAAATTTGCATCTCCTCTATGGTTTGGCGCATTTCCTCTTCCTGCGCCCGCATTTGTTCGGCAAGCTGGCGCGAGTCCGTTAGGAGGCGCTGCGTTCGCTGATTGCTGCGCACAGCAGAAAGCGCTGAAGCAAAACTTTCGGCCACGCGCTCCAGAAACTCACGCTTATAGGGTTCTACGTTTTCAAAAAAAGCCAACTCAAACAGCCCCAGTACTTCACTTTTGAGCAAAAGCGGTACTATAAGCAGGGTGGTAGGTTTGGCATCGCCAAGCCCAGAGCCAATTTTGATGTACTCATCAGGCAGTTCGGTAAAGTAGTAGCTACAGCGCTCTGCCCATGCCTGCCCTAAAAGCCCCTCGCCAAGATGAACTGTTTTGGTCAGAGATTGAGATTTATTCCAGCCATAAAAACCACTCAGAATAATATGTTGTGTATTTTCTTCGTCATCTTGCAGAAAAACAGCCCCCTGATTCGCCCCCATGTAATCTACGAGTTGCTTAATGACCGTATCTGAAAAAAGACGTATGTCTGTAAAATTTTGACTAAAAATAGCAGAAAAGGCAGCCACACCTTCGCTTGTCCAGCGTCTTTTGAGGCCATCTTGCGCCATCTTGGTGAGGTTAGAGCGCATCTCTAAAAGCGCATTTCCGAGTGCATCTTGCTCACTAAGCAACTCAAAATGAGTAGAATAATCTCCTTTTCCTATACTTTGTGCAAAATCTGCTGTGGATTTCAGTCCGTCCACAAGGCGTTTCAAGGCATTGTAGGCCATGCCAATTTCGTCAGAAGACTGATGCGCATTGAGCGTTTTGGGTACTTGCCCCTTAGAGAGCGACAAAATAATTTCACCAAAGTATTTCAGATGCCTAGTAACGTAGTTAGATACAAAGTAGGCAGACAACACACTACCAAGTACGACGATTAAAATCCCAATTAAAACCAGAACATTTAGTTTAGCGTATGCGGTTGATAAACTTGTTTTGGCTATTTGGTTATCCTGCCGCATTTCAAACTCTAACTCGGCGAGTCTTTTTGAGGTATTCTGAGTGAGCTGCCTAACGACCAAGTTATAGTAAGTGCTTGCTTCCGCGAAGCGAGTGGTGTCTGTATAGTCTGTTTTTTTATTCAACAGAATATCAATTTTGTCGCAAAACACGAAACTTTGGTCTATTTGCAGAATCAGAGAATCCAGTTCTGTTTGTAGTTTGGCCTGTCGCCAGTCGTATTTTTTTAGCGCAATTTCTTTGGAAATAGTCAAAAAATGTTTCTTTTGAGTTTCTTTTGTGGAAGCAAACTCTTCTATACCTTCGCCTTGGCAATGCAATCTTTGTTCGGCTGTTTGGTCTATCTGAACAACAAGAATTTGCAAATCGCTGATGTGTCCGAGTGAATACTCAAGAACATTTGAGGAATAATGGCTTTCGGCTTGGCCTATTTCTAAATAATACAAGCAACCAGAGCCTACACCTAGCAGTGCTAACATGAAGCCTATATTGGCCAGGAGAGCCTTTACGCCTATAGTGAGTTGTATCTTTTTCATTGTTAGTGCTTAAAGTCATTGGCTTGATAGCAAATGATTTAGCAAATAGAATTCAGAGATGATGCAAAAGAATATATTTATGATTCACAAACTTATAAAAAAAATAAATCAAATTGTATTTCGTATAAGAGCTTCTGTCCTAAAATGATGGTTTTTTTTCTTATTTTTGAAAAAAAAAGGAATAAGTGCTAAGCGACCATAACTTAATGTATCTTTAAGGAATGCAAAGAATTGGTTTTTGCAGAAATATACTCTTGCGTTCAAAACACTTGTCCAATTCCAATGTCATTTCAGTCCTTTTATTTTCTCGGTTTTTGGAGCGTTATGAGCGTTCTGATGCGTTATTTGCAGGGGCAGTCTAAAATTTGGACTTTGCTTTTGGGTGGTGCGTTTTTGTATGGCAGTTTTAGGCCAGCTTATTTATTAGTTTTGCTGACGCTAGTACTTTGGGACTACTCTTGGGCGATATTGATGGCCAAACAGCATGGTAGAAGGCGGCGCTTTTGTTTTTGGGTTGGTCTGCTTGCAAACTTGCTTCTTTTGATGAGTTTTAAGTATATGCCTTTTCTGACAGCTCAAATCAACGTGCTTCTTGATACAAATTTTTTCTGGCCGAAGTGGGTGTTGCCAGTTGGTTTATCTTTTCATACCTTTCAAGGAATAGCTTATCTAACAGACGTTTATAAGGGGCGATTTGTACCCGAAAAAGGCTTTCAGTATTATGCCCTTTATATTTTGTTTTATCCACAGCTCATGGCAGGGCCAGTTGAAAGACCGCAAAACTTATTGCCGCAGTTACATCAACTAGGGCTACACAAACCCTCTCATCAGCAATTTGAGCGCGGCCTTTTGTTAATGACTTGGGGTTTTTTTAAAAAATTAGCCATAGCGGATTTGTTAGGCCGTTTGGCAGAACCTGTTTTTGAAAATCCACAGGCGGCAGTGGGTTTTCCATTGCTATTGGCTTTGTTGTGCTTTACAGTTCAAATTTATGCAGACTTTTCGGGCTACACCCACATCGCGCGAGGCACAGCTCATACATTAGGCGTTAGACTTTCACAAAATTTTTTGTTTCCATATAGCGCTCTGTCTCTGACGGATTTCTGGCAACGCTGGCACACGAGCTTGTCCTCTTGGTTTCGCATTTATGTCTATCTGCCGCTTGGCGGAAATCATAAGGGGCAGGCAAGGCGAGCTTTAAATGTATTGCTGACTTTTGCCCTGAGCGGCTTTTGGCATGGTGCAAATTGGAATTTTTTGCTCTGGGGGCTGTGGCATGGCGCATGGCTGATTCTGGAAAAACATATACCTCTTAACTCAGTACCGCTCTTTTTGAGGCGAATTTATGTTGGCTTTGTGGTATTCTACGGTTGGATTTTCTTTAGAATAACGGACTTTGAGGCTATATGGCATTGCAGTACGCATTGGTTCAGAGGTTTACGCCACTCTACGCCGCTCTTTTTGGCTACTCTAGAAGGTGTTTTAGCTTATCAGTGGGCTGTTGCCATGCTCCTAACTTCTTTGTTATTTGCTTTAGAAAGCAGTGCTTTCAGAAAACGTTTGGGTTACACAATTCTTAAAAAGCCTTTTTGGTGGATTTTTTCGCTGCTTTTGTTACTCGCGCTATTTGGCCAACTTTCACAAACACAACAAAATTTTATTTATTTTGAGTTCTAAACAACTGTTCCGTTATAGCTTTGCAGTACTTTTGCTTTACGCTTTGCTATACGCTTTGCCTATGCTGATGGGGTCATGGGCTGTTTTTGATAAGGATTATCTGTTGGCTTCAGTCCAAAAGCAAGAACGCTTAAAGCATCTCAAATCGCCTCGTTTGATTCTGGTAGGTTGCTCAAACTTGGCGTTTGGAGTTGATAGCAAACTTTTACAACAAAAAACGGGCTATCAGGTAGTTAATATGGGTTTGCATCAGGAACTAGGCCATGCTTATATGTTGGCTGAAGTACAAAGCCAGCTCAAAAAAGGCGATGTGGTTATTATTTCCTGGGCATACGCACTTGGCGAAGGACAACAGGGCACGCGGACTCAACTAGCCTTAGCCAATGTTACTGCTGCTGATTTTCTCTACTCTCGAGGTATAGACCGCCTTACTTTTCCTATTCAAAAAGCGCAAAGGGCTTTAGAGATTGCCTTTATAAATGCTTTTTTGCGACCTAAGCCGTCTAAAATTTATGGCCTACACGCTTTTGATACCATGGGTGATGTATGCGTACACGAACACCTTGCGCCCGTTACTTTTGCTCCTATCGCTTTAGATACCCCCCCGCAAGCTCTTTTGGAAGCTGAAAGGCGCTCTCTAGAAGCATTTTGCAAACAAGCACATGAGCTTGAGGCGCGCGTGTACATCTTGCCGCCTGTATTAGCCCAAAGCAGCTACCAGCATAATTTTGCCGTTATCAATACGATTTGGGGAAATTATGCGGATATTCCTTACTTAGAGCAAAAAACAACTCCTCAAAGCTACGTTTTGCCAGACAGCGCCTTTTTTGACACACCCTATCATCTGAAGTTTACGCAACGAGCATGGCGTAGCAAAAAAATCATCGATGATGTAGCATTCTGAATTGTCATCGTTGAAAAACATAGCTTAGCGTATGATAAAATAAATTAACTGTTTGAAAAGTGCATAAGTCCAAACACAGCCGAATTCAAATTGCAATTTTTTAGAGACGAACGCTTAAAAATCATTTCCAAAAAGTTGCGCATTAATAGGAGATTTACCCAAATTGAAAGACAGACCGCCACACGCATAAATACCCACAAAACCTACTTTGGCGGGCGCATCGTCTTGGTTGGGTACTGCATTTCTGAAATTAGCATTCCGATAAGGCGCATAGCCCACTTCAGAGAAAAAGGCCACTCTGGAACTCAACTTGGCATCTAGCTGCCAGTTGATTTGCACTTGTGAATATTGAAACGTAGGCTGCTGTAAAATGTTTGAACTTGCAGCATTCTGCCCCAAACCCGCCCTAAAACTGGTTAAATTAACTGCATAAGTGCTTTTAACACGCCTAGCAATCTTGTGCGATACCTGCGCACTGGCTGGTAGCAATATAGCCACAGACCAATTTTTTGAAAGAGGTCTGTTCCAGCCAATCAAAGGAATCGGTAGTGGGATTCCACCCCATTGATACGCAAGCGCTAAACCGTAGATGTTTTGTTTGCGTAAACCTTTGATTTTGAGCTTACCCACTGCACCCATGAAGTAAGGGTGCAAGTCGCTCAAAGCCTCTGGTTTTTGCACAAAACCCACATTGACTGTATAAAAAACAACTCCTTTTTTGAGAGAGGCGCGCACACCAGTAATGCCCACAGCAGCATTCATAACGCGCATATCACCCGCCAAATTTCCAGAAAGTTGCCGCATACCGGCATTAAGGGTCAAGAAACTCTGGCGCAATTTGAGGTCTGCCTTACGGAGTTCAGAGAGCTTAAAATCAGCATCTACTTTGGTTTTTAGTGGAATAATGGTATTGATGAACAGGCGCTGCATTCCAAAAGTACTGCTGTCGGCCAAAGTGCCTTCTGGAATCCAAACTGCGCCTACTTTTACGCCTGGCCTAAAAATGCTGTTTAGGCCTAAAATTTGTGCATGGCTAGGCAAAACCCAAAGGCTCAAAAAAGCCACAAAAAGTAAAAAACGTTTGTTGTAAGTCATAAAAACAAAGAGAGAGAGGGTTGAGAAGTTTGCAGCAAAGACAAACATAAAACAAAGAAGTTGCTTAGGCAAACAAAGAGAAGGCCATAGCTTGACTCTGCTCTTTACGTGTAAAGTTGCTGAATAGCTATGAAGAACCCTTGTGAGTCTTTGGCAGGCTTACAAGGGTTTTTAGCCCCTCATCATTTTATTATGTGCGTTGGATACAGCAACAAGGCTATGAGCTTAACTTTCTATGGCGCATGGCATTATAAACGAGATAAATACCAGCTAAAACCAATGGAATACTTAGGAGCTGCCCCATATTCATTCCCATAACCACAAGCATTTCTTCTTCAAAGTCCACTTGATTCTCCTTGAGAGTTTCCCACAGAAAGCGTAAGCCAAACACCCAAATCATAAAAAGACCTAAGTAGAGTCCTTTGGCTGTGTTCTCTCTCGTTTTGTTGTAGGCAAAAAAGAGAATAACAAATAAGAGAAAACAACTGAGCGCTTCATAAAGCTGTGCGGGGTGGCGCGGAGCAGAGCCACAATCACTGCAATTTGAAAACACAAAACCCCAAGGCAAATCGGTGGGCAAGCCCACAATTTCAGAATTCATTAGGTTGCCTAAACGTATAAAAAAGCCACCAAGCGCAATGACGATGACGAGTCTATCCAAAACCCATAGATACGACTGGTCTGGCTTTTTGCGTGAGTATAAAAAAACCGAAAACAAAATACCGGCTGCACCACCATGACTGGCCAAACCGCCTTCCCATACCTTGAAAATGTCTAAAGGATTGGCTAAATAATATTGCGGGTCATAAAAAAGGCAGTGCCCTAAGCGTGCACCAACGACGACTGCCAAAATCATATAAACAAGAAGGGTCTCAAGGTCTGATTCGGGCTTGTTCTCTAGGCGATAGGCTCGCATCATAATCAAATTGCCAACAAAGAAAGACAGGGCAAAGAAGATGCCGTACCAGCGCACTGTAAGCGGCCCTAAAGAAAATATAACGGGGTCGGCCTCCCAAAGAATACTCAGAATAGTCATGTTCGGATAGTTTTATTGGCACAAACATAAGATTTTGTGCGTAAATAATGCCTTTTGTGTACAAAATTTAACATTTTTTTGGTAAAAAAGACAAAATTAGACGCACTAGCCCTTGCTTATGAACAGAGCTTGTAAGAGTGATTTGCTCTCTTTTGAACATTTATACCTGACAATTTTGTACATTTGTGGCCTTATATTTTTACATCAAACTGCCATGCTGCCGAAGCCGCCAAAGAACCCTTGGACTCTGCTCAAAAGCAAGCCCATTTATGACAACACCTGGATAAGCCTACGCCACGACGAGGTACTTACACCTAAGAAAACAGAGGGAATTTATGGTGTAGTGCATTTTAAAAATTACGCCATCGGCATTATTCCTCTTGATAGTCAAGGGTTTACTTATTTGGTAGGGCAATATCGCTATTCATTGGAAGAGTTTTCTTGGGAAATACCGATGGGAGGCGGGCCTATTCCAAATCCACCATTAGAAACTGCTCAGCGCGAACTGGCAGAAGAGACTGGCCTGAGGGCGCAGAAATGGACTATGCTTTGCAAACTACATACCTCCAACTCTGTAACGGACGAGGTTGGCTTTGTTTTCTTGGCCGAAGACCTCACACAAGGCGAAAGCCACACCGAAGACACTGAGGAGCTTTATCTAGAAAAAGTACCTTTTAAGCAAGTTTTTGAGTGGTGTATGCAAGGGCAAATTACTGATGCTATTTCTGTGGCCGGAGTGCTGCATTTGGCACATTTACGCCCCGAACTGCTCATGCCTTGAAGCATAGTTTTTCTTTTGTTTGGGTATTTAAGCACAATATAACACAAAAAGACGCAACGCATTGCTTACATTTGGCGTTTGATAAGGCTCTATCAATTTCTAAAAGAACAAAAAAATGAGTACGCCCAAAAAGTTAGATATACAAAAAACCGTCAATATACAGAACCGAAAAGCGGCACATGAGTTTCATTTTATAGATAAATACACGGCAGGCGTGGTTCTGAAAGGAACTGAAATCAAGTCTATTAGGCAGGGCAAAGTCAATATGCAGGACGCATTCTGTATGTTTCTGAACAATGAGCTTGTAGTGCGTAACCTACATATTTCTGAATATGAACGCGGCAATATCCATAATCATAACCCCAAAGGCGACCGCAAATTACTTTTGAACAGACGCGAACTGAACAAACTTGAAAAAGCACTTGACCAGAACGGTATGACGATAGTGCCGAGCCGCGTGTTTATCAATGAAAAAGGATGGGCAAAAATAGAAATTGCTTTGGCCAGAGGCAAGAGGCTTTATGACAAACGCGAAACGCTCAAAGAGAAAGACGCACAACGCGAACTAGAAAGAGATTTGTAGGCGACACCGCTTTTTTGTAGCGCATGCAACCACCCTTCTGAAAAAGTTGTCTATCTTTATGACTGCGAATGGCTAAGCGCACCTCACCAGTGCGCTTCATGCTTTTGCCTAAATTGCATTCAATAATCCTAAACAGTATGACAATGAAGCATTATCTTGTTATTGGGGTCGGTTTTGTCGCTTTGTTGTGGCTGACGGCCTGCTCGTCTAATCCAAACGGAGACCGCGACCCAGTTATATTGGGCACTTACAGCCCTGTATATTGCGAAACAAAAGAAGTAAAAAATATTCGTGTGATGGGGCCGCAAGTACTCAATAAAACAGGTAAAATTTATTATAAGGACAACTTTTTATTCATTGGTGAGCAAAGCAAAGGCGTACACATCATTGATAACAAAGACCCTAAGAATCCTAAAAAAATAGCTTTTTTGAGTATTCCTGGCGCACAAGATGTAGCCATAAAAGGCAACTATCTTTACGTAGATAACTATACGGATTTAGTAACATTGAATGTGGCAGACCCAAACAACGTTAAAGTAGTGAGCAGACAGGAAAATGTTTTCCCTGCTATGACGATTTACCCGCCTTATACCAATATTCGTTTCATTTGCCCAGACCCCAAAAAAGGGGTTATCGTTGGCTGGGAGAGCATTGAAGACACCGAAGAGGCGCGTTGTTTTAGATAGGCTTCGCTGATATTTTCTGGACGCTAAAACTCATAAAAATCTAAAAAATATGAAATCATTTGTTAAAAACATCAAAAATTTGGCCTTCCTTGCCCTTCTGACAATGACTATGGGCGCTTGTGAAATGAGTAGCACTGACATGAGAGAGGCCAGCCCAATGGATAATTCTGCAAATACAGGAAAGGCTGGTTCTATGGCGCGTTTTGCTATTTCGGGCAACCGTCTCTATGTAGTAGATGATGATGAGATTAGGCATTTTTCTCTTCAAGACCCAGCTAAACCTACTTATGTTGATAAAATGAGCCTCCAAGATGGAGTAGAAACCATTTTCCCTTATGGCGACAAGCTCTTTCTGGGTACTACACGCGGTATGCTCATTTTTGATGTGAGTAACTTCGGTAATCCTACCTTCATCAGCAACTACGTGCACGTAACAGCCTGTGACCCAGTTGTGGTACAAGACAATTTTGCCTACGTAACCCTACGTAATGCGCAAAGCTGCCGCCAAAGCCCTAACCAACTGGATATAGTAAGCATAGACAATCTTTCTAACCCTCAGAATGTAAACAGAATGCCTATGCAGAACCCACATGGACTTGGGGTTGAAGGAGATTTCTTATTCATTTGTGAAGGAGATTTTGGACTAAAGGCTTTTCACATAAAAGAACGCAGCAGGCCAGTCCTCACCCAGGCAATAACAGGCTTCAACGCATACGACCTTATTCCCAATAACGGTATTTTGATGGTGGTGGGTAAAGACGGATTCCTGCAATACAGTTACGACATTAATAGTCCTGAAAATCCAGATTTACGTCTGCTCAGCAAAATCGTAAAAGGGTCTTAAATTTTATAGTTTTTATGAAAAAATCTTTTTATAACAAACTAGCGGGCTTTTTGTGCTGTATTGCGCTAGGGCTCGCCTCCCATGCGCTCGCACAAAGAACAGAGGCCGCCGACTCACTGCCTACCAGACGGGCACTTGCAGACAGCTTCTTGCTTGCCAAAACAACACTCTACGTATCGCCACTTTCTATTATGAACCCTATTTTCCCCGGATTCCAATTAGCGTGGGAGAGGCAAGTCAATAACTATACCTCTCTTGTTGGCGAGGCTGCTTTTCTCTATGGCTACACGGCTATTCCTTATTCTGACAGTCGCAGTAGCATAGAAAACACCAATAATTTTTTGCAACATGGTGTGCGTTTGCGTTTAGCGGCACGTGCCTTTCTGAAACCGCTCACTACACAACACCAAGAAAATCGTTATCTGGGTGCAGAACTACTCTTCAAACACGCTCGATTACGCGACTATTGGACGCAAGTAGGTATTGACAGTGACCCCAGCAGACCAGGCTTTGAGTACACCGAGGAACAGCTAACAAAAGACCGCGAAACATTGGTGGCATTCAGCATCAAAGGTGGCTTTATTTATAAATTACCGACCGTATCTCCCTTTCTGAGTCGTTTGGTATTTAATGGTGAGCTTGGAGGAGGCTTTGTTACCTATATCAACAGCTTAGAAAGTGGTATTTATGGCAACTTGAGTTCCGAACGTCCAATTATTCCCTTTGGTTCTGTTGATTTCCGTATTGGATACATCATTGCGAAGCAATAAAAAGTTATGCGATAGTTTGAAACAACAATGGGTTAGAAACAACAAAAGGCTATATTTACGCGCTCAATATGCGTGGAAAATATGGCTTTTTGTTGTTTCGATGATTGACATAAGCTGTTTTTATCTTGCAATTGATGTTGTAGGACTCACCCAATAGCCCCATGCCTAGTTTTGACAACACAACTGGCCTTGTGCCCGCCATTGTGCAAGATGCACAAACGCATAAAGTTCTTATGCTCGGCTACATGAATGCCGAAGCCCTCGCACTTACGCAGGAGAGTGGCCAAGTAACTTTCTGGAGCAGAAGCAAAAAACGCCTCTGGACAAAAGGCGAAACCTCTGGCCATTTCTTGAAGTTAGTCAGCATAGCCGAAGATTGCGACCAGGACGCGCTGCTCATTAAAGTTCTGCCGCAAGGCCCCACCTGCCACACCGGCACAGACACCTGCTGGCAGGAAGAAAATGATTTCAGTGCCGCTCAAATTCTTGAACTCATAGAAAAAACGGTTTGTCAGCGCATTGCAGAGAAGCCCGAAGGCTCTTATGTAGCACGACTCCTGGAAAAAGGCCATGCCAAAATAGCGCAAAAGGTAGGTGAAGAGGCTGTAGAAACGGTCATTGAGGCGATTAAAAAAGATACCGCTAGGCTCAATGAAGAGGCTGCTGACCTCCTCTTTCACTTGCTTGTTTTGCTCAATACGCACAATTCATCACTTGCAACAGTTGTTGAAGTCCTGAAAGGGCGCATCAGATAGAAGAATCAGTTTCTTCTAAATCTTTTATTCTTATTAGTTTTACGCCACAAAACAGCCTCAAAAAACGCTCTAACCCACATTTTGCAATACCATGCAGCAGATGAAGCTAAGAACTTTTTTAGGACTGACAATATTTAGTTTGAATGTACTCTGTGCAAATGACGCATAGATTTTATACCTTTGCAAAATTTTTTAATGAATTTGCTCAAAACGCTGTTACAAAATTTCTATTAAAGCACCAGTACTATGCCTGTTATTGCCCTTATCCGTGAAGGAAAAAATCCACCAGACAAACGTGTGGCACTTACGCCTGCCCAGTGCGTTCAGTTACAAAAGAGCTACAACAACGTGAAGGTTGTGGTGCAGTCTAGTACCATTCGCTGCTTTACAGACAACGAATATGCCGAAAACGGGATAGAGATAGTAGAAAATGTATTTGATGCAGACATTCTTTTGGGAGTCAAGGAAGTACCTGTTTCGCAACTGCTGCCACAAAAAACATATTTGTTTTTTTCGCATACCATAAAAAAGCAGCAACACAACAAAAAACTTTTGCAAGAAGTTATTGCAAAGAATATAGAACTAATTGATTACGAAACGCTTACTAACGACCGAGGCGAGCGTGTTATTGCTTTCGGGCGCTATGCTGGTCTGGTGGGTGCATACAATGCCTTTCGTACATGGGGGCTTAAAACTGGCTATTTTGAACTAAAAGCAGCTAATTTATGTTTTGATTTGAACGAGATGTGGGAGCATTGTAAGCAAATAAAACTTCCTGCTATCAAAATTGCACTCACAGGCGGTGGGCGAGTGGGTGGTGGCGCATTAGAAACACTCCAGAAAATAGGCATCAGGCAGGTTTCTGCTCAAGATTATTTGACCCAAAATTATAGTGAGGCTGTTTTCGTTCAACTTAACTCCAAAGACTATCATTGCCCTAAAAATGGAGGTGAGTTTGACCGTCTAGAGTTCCATCAATCGCCTGAATTGTATCAAAGTACATTTATGGATTTTGCCAGAACAACAGATATGCTCATTGCGGCGGCTTTTTGGCATCCCCGCGCCCCGCGCCTTTTTAGCAAGTTGGATATAAAGCAGCCCGACTTTCGTATTAAAGTCATTGCAGACATTACCTGCGACATAGACGGCTCTATTCCTTCCACGCTACAAGCGAGCAGCATTGAAAAGCCATTCTATGACTATAATCCTGAAACAGCCTGCATAGAGCCGCCCTTTTCAGCTCCAAAAAATATTTCTGTTATGGCCATAGACAATTTGCCGTGCGAACTGCCACGCAATGCGTCCAATGATTTTGGAGTGCAACTTATTCAAAACGTCATTCCACATCTGCTGGCTGGCGCTTCTAACCCCATGATGCAACGCGCAACAATAGCGGCGTATGGCAAACTCACACAGAACTACAGTTATTTGCACGACTACGTTGGCTCATAACCATAATTTTATAGTTTTGTAACACCCATAGCTTGCTAATTTGAATAAGATTTATTTTGTTGCGCTCGTTTCAGTTATCATATTCTAAAATTTATAACCCTAACACGTTTTTTTATGTTTGATATTGATTTGACAAAATTAGGCCAAGATGCTGCTGGTATGGCCATAGAGTTTGCGCCAAAGGTTTTGCTGGCTATTTTGATACTTCTGGTGGGTTTTCGGATTGTTAAATGGATTGGTAGCCTCCTGAAAGGTGTTTTTACCAAAAATAAAATTGATGCCAGTATACAGCCCTTTTTGGTCAGCTTAGTAGAGGCCTTTTTGAAAGTCATGGTGCTTTTGAGTGCGGCTTCTGTAGTGGGTATAGAAACAACCTCGTTCGTAGCAATTATTGGTGCGGCAGGCTTGGCCATTGGTTTGGCTTTGCAAGGTAGCTTGGCTAACTTTGCTGGTAGCGTATTGATTTTAGTTTTTAAACCCTACAAAGTAGGCGATACCATCAAAGTACAAGGCGAAGTAGGTGATGTGAAAGCCATTCAGACCTTTACGACAACTATCCTGACTCCTGACAACAAAGTGGTTATTATCCCGAATGGTGCTATTGCCAATGGTGTTATCACCAATCTTTCTGCCGAGCCTTTCCGCCGTTTAGATTTTAGCTATACAATTAATCATAAAGACGATTTATTGAAAGCCAAAGCTATTTTTAAGAAAGTAACGGACTCAGATGAGCGCGTGCTAGACAAACCCATTACAGAGATTTTTGTTGATGAAATTAATGCTGTTGGTATCCGTTTTGCGGTTCGTGTATTTGTCAAGCAAGCAGACTACTTCCCCGTTATGTTTGATTTGAATGAAAAAGTGCAATTAGCCCTTGCGCAGGAAGGCTTTGCCGTACCATACAACCAACTCGGTACACGCGCTTTGTCATAAGCAGATTTGTTGGTATAAAAACAAAAAAAACTCTGCATAAAGTATTGCTTTTGGAATTTTAAAAGCGCTTTAGGCAGAGTTTTTTTTTGTGCTAATTGAAAAGAAAAATATTAGCGTGTCTGGTCATTTTCGCCTTTCCGCACAGAATCTTCTTGCTCTTCTTGATAAACTTAGTGGTATCGCTCGCCGATGTTGGCTCTACGCAAATTTCGCCAGCCGACTCTTTACCACCCAAAGCGCCTTCGCAACCAGAAAGCGTAAGCAGCCCACCAACCAAAAGCAACAACGCAAACCGCGAAGCTCTGTTAAAAAAGCCGTTTAACTCTTTTAATTGTATTTTTTGATAGAAATTCTGCCAGTAGGCGGCGCGTTCGCTGCGCTTATCCGCCTGTATGAGTTGCTCATTTCGGAAGCGCCCACAAGTGGCTTTGCCCGCGTTGCTCAAGAAATATTGCTTAATTTCTTCAGGTTCCATCTTAGAAAAATCAACAACTATTTGGGTGCAAGCGCCGCAATAACGTCCACTGCCTTTGAGCGGCATAGAGTCCCAATCTGCTTGACAGGGAGTAGGAATACTCACTTTAAAGTTTTCCATGTATTTAGAAATTTTAAAATGTAATAATTGACATAAATAGCAGTATTTTAGTCAAACGAACGGCTCTATAACAAAAAAAATAGATTGTGGTGATGTATTCTTTAGAATCAATTAATCAAAATGAAACTTTTATCACACGTGATATAACATAAAAATACCTATTGTCGCAAGAGCAAAAGAGGCAATATTTAGCACGAGACAAAGGTACAGCATTGCGAAACTACGAGCAAAAAAACAAGAAGAATACTTGGTTAAATCTTCAGTATGGCTTACTGATTAAATTTAATAATATATTAGGTTAATCAAAAAAAATAATGCAGCTTTGTGTAAATAATAAATACAGTTATGAACAAATACTTTTTTATTTTATCCTGCTCCCTTATCTTTTTCTGTCAAGCTGCTTTTGCTCAGCATTTAATGCTTCGTATCTGTAATGAAGAACGACAAGGTATTCCATTATGCAACGTTTTGCTGCCAGACCTCAGCAGGGGTGGCCTAACAGATTCTTTAGGAATTTGTCAGTTCAGGACTCTACCGCGCCAACTGCTAAAAGTGCGCATTACTTGTTTGGGTTACGCACCCTATTCAGGTACTATTAATCTAACAAAAGTTGCCGACACACTCGTCCAAGCTATTGTTTTGCAAGAACAAATTCAGATGGGCAATGAGGTGGTTGTTACAGGCAATTTGCGCAGTACGCTCAAATCAGCTAGCATTGTGCCTGTTGAGTCTTATAGTATGCAATTTTTGCAAAAGAACCCTACCCAAAACCTGCTAGAGGCAGTACAGGGTATCAATGGTGTCCGTCCACAAATACAGTGTAATGTTTGCAGTACAGGGGATATACACATCAATGGCATGGAAGGCCCCTATACTATGGTGCTGATTGACGGTATGCCGATTGTGAGTGGCCTCTCCACAGTTTACGGCCTTAGTGGTATTCCTAATAGTGTTATTCAGCGCTTAGAGGTTGTTAGGGGGCCAGCGGCAGCGCTTTACGGCTCTGATGCTATGGGTGGCATTATCAACGTTCTGACGAAAGAGGCCAGCAAAATGCCACGCCTTTCGGTATCGGTGAGCGGGAATGGCTACGGCGAATATTTTGGAGATATAGCTCTTAGCACACGCCTTTCCTATCGCATATCACAGCTTTTAAGTGCTGATGTCTATCATTTTAACCAGCTAGTAGATGCCAACAAGGATAACTTTACAGACTTGACGCTCAGCAAACGTCTTTCTATCTTTAACAAATGGTCGCTCAAACGAAAAAACAACCGTCTGGCAAGTGTGGCGCTTCGCTATGTAAACGAAAATCGCTGGGGAGGAGAGCTACAGTGGCAGCCGCTATTCAAGGGAGGCGACAGCGTTTATGGGGAAAGCATTGACACTGAGCGTTATGAACTGCTAGCCAGTTATCAGCTACCTATTAAAAATGAGCCACTTACTTTTAGTTTTTCGGCTAATCGGCACGTACAAGATAGTTATTACGGCACCATGAAATACTGGGCAGACCAAATTATTGTTTTTTCGCAACTCGTTTATAATCAAAAATTAAGCCCCAGTAGCGATATGCTGATTGGCTTGGCGCACCGCTATACCTATTACGATGATAATACACCTCTTACTACTCAAGAAAACAAGAATAAGCCTTCTTTAAAGCATTTAACAGGCTTTTTTCTACAACAAGAGAACAGATTTGGTATAAAATTCAAGTCCCTTGTGGGCTTTCGCTATGACTACAGCAACATACACGGGCATATTACCTCGCCTCGCCTCGCACTCAAATATGATTTCAGCGAAAAAAATACGCTCCGATTAAGCATTGGTAATGGTTTCAGGGTCGTTAATGTATTTTCGGAAGACCATGCAGCACTTACTGGCGGACGCATGGTGGAATTTACCGAAGCACTGCGTCCCGAACGCTCATGGAACAGCAATATGACTTACACACGCTTGAATCCGACCAACTGGGGAACTTTTTCGGCTGATGCGGGTCTGTTCTATACTTACTACTTCAATAAGATTGTGGCAGATTATGTGAGCGACCCCGAAAAAATTATTTATGCTAACTTAGACGGCTTTGCCCAAAATTATGGCCTTTCGGGCAATTTTGAAGCGAACTTTGACATGGGGCTTGGTTTAAACGCTGGCCTAACACTCCTGCGTGCGCAAATCCACGAGCAAGGGCGCGTACAAGAACAACTGCTAACCCCAAACCTGACCGCCAACTATGCTGTTTCTTATCATTTTCAAAAAATGAAATTGTTTCTAGATTTTACTGGTAGCCTCACAAGCCCTATGCTGATGCCAATTTTGCCTAAGGATTATAGACCAGCACGTTCGCCATTTTTTAATTTGAGTAATATTCAGGTCAGAAAAACATGGAATGAAGGGCTGGAAGTAAGCCTTGCCATCAAAAATTTATTCAACTTTGTGCCTAAAGATGCACCCATTATGCGCCCTTTTGACCCTTTTGACAAAAAAGCTGCCGACCCCGTTACCAATCCAAATGCTTACACTTTTGACCCCAGCTACAACTATGCCTCTTTGCAAGGTATTAGACTACAACTAGGGCTTAAATGGCGATTGCGCTAAACAAATTTGCTTTCAATAGTGCATCTGGCTGCTTTTTTGTAATAGAAACGACTTCAGCGAGGTATTTTTTCAGTTTCAAAGCAATTTTATAACTATTATTGCGGGTCTTTTAAACAAGAAATTACCTAATTTTTTTTTAATCCTTTGAAAATCAAACAATCAAGTTAATGTATTGCTGTAAGATAATTCTTGTGATAATTTTGAGCAACTTGTTGCTGTTTTTTAGCGCATATGCGCAAACTGAAATCAAGTTGAAACCTTATACAGTTCAAAAAGGCGATAATCTTTCAAAGATAGCCCAAAAGCATAACACAAGTGCCAGCGAAATTAAAAAGAATAATAACCTTAAAAACGACAATATCGCAGTGGGGCAAGTTTTGCTCATAGCAGAAGGAAAAGCCAACATTACAAAGAGCACAGCACAGGTTTTTCATACGGTGCAGAACGGTGAATCTCTTTTTGGCTTAGCCAGACGCTACAAGGTTTCCGCGGATTCCATTAAAGCCTGGAATAAAATGAGCAATGATATGGTAAAAGCAGGAACACGCCTTCTTGTGAATAAAGCGGGGTTTTATGGCAGCAGCATAACCACAAACCCTAGTTTGCAAATGGTGAGCGAAAAAGGCATGGCTGCCATGGTAGGCACTAATAGCCCCAGTAAAAAGAAACTCGCTCTGCATCGAACAGCCGCAGTAGGCAGCCACATCACCGTTGTAAACCCCAGCAATGGCGAAAGTGTATTGGTAGAAGTGATTGGTAATGAGATAGATGACGAACGTGTAGTGGTCAAGCTATCTCGAGCAGCTTGTCAAGAATTAGGCGCACTCAGCGAAATTTTTAACGTGGTGGTGCATTATCCTAAACCAAAAAATCAGTAATTTGCAGCCAATATCCGAACCTGCTTTGGCATGAACTATCTACAACAGCAAATTGAAGCTCTTATTTTTTGCGCGCCTGCTCCTATCAGAGTGGAGGAAATACAACGCGCTCTTGAGGAATTGCTGAACGAGCCAGTCAAAAAAAGTGAGATAAGAAGCCAAGTAGCCGAACTGATTGAGAGATATGATGGGCAAGAAACAGTTTTTGGTATCTGCGAGATTGGTGGTGGATATCAATTTTTGAGCAAACCCGCTTATAATAAAGTTATTAGCATCTGGTTGAAGCAAAAGTCAAAGCGAAAGCTATCGCGTACTGCCCTAGAAACCCTTGCGCTTATTGCTTACAAACAGCCTGTTACGAAGTCTGATATTGAACGCATTAGAGGCGTAGGAGCAGATTATGCTTTTCAGCGTCTTTTAGAAAAAGAGTTAATTTCTATCAAGGGCAAAGCCAAAAGTCCAGGACGACCCCTGCTTTATGGCACTTCCGAAAAGTTTATGCACTACTTTGGCATTAACAGCATTGAAGACCTACCGCTGCCAGAAGAACTAGACTTCCCAGCCGTGCAGCTAGACCTCAGCAATACCATAGACAGCGACCAGCCAACACTTTTTGAAACAGAGAACAGGCTTGGAGATGATGACGCGCCTGTGCCAGACAATGATACCAAAAGCTAATATACAACATACTACGGGCTTTTCTTGTACTTATTGGCTTTTAGCCAAAGCATTTCCAAGGCACTTTCCGTAGCTTGGCGTTTTGTACTTAACATGGAAGAATGCGCACCCGCTTCAAAGGTATGCTGTTGTACTATCTCTGAGCAGTTTACAGCCAATTTTGCGCTTTCTAAGGCTACTTCCGCATCACGTTGAGAGCCAGAAATAAGATAAAGTTGCTCAAAAATCTTGCTTTTTAGAGCAAGCGCCTCAGCCAAAACAAGAAAGTCCACCACCGCAGGGTTTAGCGCATTTATATCAGGATTGATATAAGTATCTTCTTGATTATTAGCACATAATATTCGGATTGCTTGCTGTACTGACAAACTCGCTCGGGCTGGTGCGTTCAGCAATAAGTGGCTCTCGGCAATTTGCATAATACTGTATGCAAAGGTTGTACTGTATTGTCCCTCAGTTTTTCTAAAAACCGATGCGGCTTGGTCAAAATAGTAAATACTTTGCACATGGTCTTGAATATGTCTGTAAATCAGCCCAATACCTTGACAGGCCACCGCCACTCTTGCGTTATCCACACCCAGTTCGGCTGCTGTTCCACGCAGAGCAGCATTATGGTAGTAAAGTGCGGTGTCGGGTCGCCCTAAAAGTCTATAAGCTGTACCTATTTGATTATAAGTAGTAAATAAATTAAAATGTTTGTCGCCTAATAATTTAATCTGTATATCTTTAAAAAACAAAAGTACTGGCAAATATTTTCTTGTTAAACCCTTATTAGAGTAAATGGTATAAAAAATATGATTGATATTTGATAAATAAGTTAAATCAGAAATATTTTTATATTCTCTTGTTTTAAAATCACTTTTTATAAATTTTTCTAACAAATAATATTGCTTTGTTAAAAGGAAAATATTTGCTTCAGAAAGATTAATTTCTTCACCTTTTTTAATTTTATTTGAGTTGGAGTATATTTTATATGCAGATATAATATTTTTTTCTTCTAGTAAAGTATTTAAGTATAAAGAATTAAATCTTGTTTTAAATATTTCATTATCTGATAAGTTCCTAACAAATTGATTGTATTCATTGAGGTATTCTAATGCTTCGCCTATTCTATTTTGCATTTTAAGTATAAGAATTTGATAATAGCCTAATTGCAGGGTCAGGCTATTGGTATTGCCCAAAAACTGAGTGGCAAACTGCTCGGAGGTTTTGATAAAATCAGCGTAACGCATTAAATCGTCTGCCCTAAAGGCCATTTCTGCTACCAAAACACGGCTTCTGGCGGCCTCTTCCCATGCGGCGTGCTGTTCGTAAACTTTCATGGCTTTTTGTGCATAAACAATCGCACTATCGTAGTTTTGTTTAGCTGCAAAAGCAAAAGCAGCCTGATACCAAGCAATGCCTTCAGGTGGCATTTCAGGTCTTGTTTGGGACTTTGCAGAAACAGAAACACCAAGCGCAAGACACAAAAGCCCAAAACGCAGGCGCTTGAGGGTAAAACAAAACAGATTCAAAGAGAGGGTCATTTTTAATTCTTAATAAACGCAATCAACTGGCGTTCTACGCGCCATTGCCGCGCAAATTTGAGCATACCCATAGCCTCCATCTCAGATATGTAGCCTTTATGATTGTTTGCACTCCATACTTTTTTGAGAAGTTCTATCCGAATTTCTTCATTTTGGGTTGCCATCATGCTATTAAGCCATTCCGTAGCGCGGTCTAGTGCGGTCAGAATATCTTGGCTTGCGAAGTCGCGTACCCATGTTAATTCGTTTTCTGCACCTATTTCATTAGCAGTACGCACCAGAATCATCTCTTCTTCCGCGTCAAGACCGTGGAAGTTAAAGATGACATATTTAAGCAAAAGCAAAGACTTTTTATAATCGCTATCCATACAAAGTGCAATATACTCCTGAGAAGGCTCGGAGAGGTTAGGACTACCGCTAGATGATGCCGTTGTGTTTTTATCAGACTGCAAAAATAGTTATTTAAAGGAGAATACAAAAATTTGATATTAAAAAAAGAACGCGCGAATCTATTTTTTATTGCTAATAAGCTGATTTTTTGGCAATAAGCTCCTACAATAATGATATTGATATTTAAAAGCGACTTTTTTCTACAAAAAGGCGCGCCTCTTTGTATGGTGCCACTTTGCGCCAGTGCCAAATGCGCAAAACCTGAGCGAGCGCTAAACTACTCACGCCTATAATGAGTTGGTCTTGAGGAATATACTGTAAATTTTCTTTTTTGTAAAAAACCGAAGCAGCCGCACCAAACAAAAAGCCACAACCCACAAAAGTAAGCGCACCGCGGAATCTATAGGCTGCTCTACGCCTGAAATAGAGCGTTTTGATGCGGTTGTAGTTTAAATGAAGCTGCGCATTTTGCAAGACCACCGCACTATCTGTGAAGCCTAAGGCAATATCTTCGTAAATGAGCTTTGGGCTTTCCTTGAGCTTAAATCGCAGCACCGAACCTTGTTGAATACTTAGCCGCTTGCCCTTGAAGGTCGTTATTCGCAGAATGTCTTGCGCCCAAAGAATTGGCGTGTAATGACTACCAAGCAGGCATACGAATAGCAACATTAGCCTGACTATAAGCCATTTAATTTTCAGGAAGTAGACTATTTTTTCTGACATAGTGGTTGCCTATTTTTGTGCCGTCAAAGATAAGTATTTCTTGTTTAGTTAAACAATTACTTTCTAGTTAAAGATGTGGAGTTTGAGTAGATGCTAGGTATGTATATTTATTGCGCCCTGCCTTACATCAAAGCATTGTTTATGCCTTAATTTTCTTATCTTTGTGCTTGTTAATACAAAAGCAATGGGACGACACGCCATCAGGATAGTTTTGGTTTTGGCTATTGTGTCTATTTTAGGCATTCTTTCAGCACAAATTTATTGGTTGAGCATACTTTTAGACATCAAAGAGAAGCAGTTTAACCAAAGTATGTACATTGCGCTGCGTAATGTGGCGCTCCGTATTGCTTCCTTTAACAAAAGCTCCATGGCAAGCCCTAACCCTGTCAGCCAGCTTTCGTCAAACTATTTTGTGGTAAACACGGACAGCAAAATTGACGCAAATATCCTTGAGCATTATCTTAAAGGTGAGTTTGCTGAGCGTGAGCTTTTTGTGGACTTTGAGTACGGTATTTATAATTGTGAAAGCGACCGCATGGTTTATGGCAACTATGTCAGCTACGATAATAGCAGTAAGGCCAATCGCATTAGTACTGATTTGCCTAAATGGAGCGAATACAACTATTATTTTGGCGTTAGGATTCCGTCCAGAATGTCCTATATTTCCAATCAAGTTGGTATTTGGATATTTATGACTCTTATTTTGGCTGTTGTTATTGTGTTTTTTGGCTACACTATTTTTGTTATCCTAAAGCAAAGACGGCTCTCGGAAGTACAAAAGAGTTTTATTAACAACATGACGCATGAGTTCAAAACGCCAATTTCTACCATTGCTATTTCAGCAGAAGTGCTTTTGAACCCCAAGATAGGCGAACAACCACAGCGCTTGCAAAACTACGCAAACATTATAAAAAGCGAGAATATGCGCTTGAAGAACCAAGTAGAAAAAGTGTTGCAAATGGCTAAAATTGAAAAGGAAAAACTAACACTCAAAAAAGAGGATTTTGCGCTTAATGAACTCTTAGAGGAGATTAGCCAAAACATGAATCCAAAAATCAAAGAGGTTGAGGGGCAGCTTATCTTGCATATTGAAGCATCTGAAGGGCTTTTTATTAATGCAGACCGCATTCACCTCACCAATGTTTATTATAATCTTATTGATAATGCTCTAAAATACACTGAAAATAAGCCAGAAATTGTTATACAAACCTCAAAAACAGAAAAAAGCCTAGAGGTAACCGTCAAGGATAACGGTATAGGTATTGCCAAAGAATATCAGAAGAAGATATTTGAGCAATTCTACCGCGTACCTACTGGCGATGTACATGATGTAAAAGGCTTCGGCTTGGGCCTGAACTATGTTAGCTTAGTCATCAAAGCACACCGCTGGCGCTTACGTGTTGAGAGCGAGCTCAAAAGAGGCAGTACTTTTACAGTGGCTGTTCCTCTGTCATACATAAAATAGGCAAATGCACTGCAAAAACACACGATGAAGGTTAAAATATAGCCACACCTATTCGCCGCTCTTTTCAGTTATAGCCACACAAAAGCGTGCTTAGCTGTTAAATTTTCATAAGAAAGTGGCATTTTGCTGGCCGCTTTTGAAAAATAATGAATAAGATTGTACTTTTGCGCTGTTCCTTTAGGTGCAACTCCTGCCCCTTGCGCTCAACAAAGACCTTCCCGACTTCTAAAACGATGCCTATTTTGTTACGCTTTTTTTACGTCATTCTATTCGGTAGCCTCCTTGTAGGCTTGCTGACAACGGAAGTAACTCATGCACAAACAACAGTCCGCACGCTTAAAGATAGTACGAACAAGTCATCTACCGACACACTCAACTTGGATTCGCTGGCTGCAAAGAGCGATTTCAAGACCACCATTAAATATTCTGCTCAAGATTCTATCATTTTTGATGTAGAGCGGAATACGGTCATGATGTATAATAGCAGTAAAATTGATTATGGAGACATAAACCTCACTGCCGAAAGAATAGACATCAACTGGGACAGGAAGCTCATTACTGCAAATGGTATAGAAGATACCACAACGGGCGAACAAAAAGGCCTCCCTGTTTTTAAACAAGGCGATTCGGAATACAATTCAACAGGCATTGCCTATAATTATCAAACGCGGCGGGCTATAGTAACGGGCTTCACGACCAAAGAAGGCGAAGGTTTCATTCACAGCGAAAAAGCCAAGCGTATAGACGATGATACCTACTATGCCAAAGACAATGTTTATACTACTTGCGACCTCCCACACCCTCATTTTGGTATTCGTTCCAAAAAGATTAAGTATATCACTCAAAAACAGATTATTTCAGGGCCTTTCAATCTTGAAGTAGCGAGTGTGCCTACCCCACTAGGCTTTCCTTTTGCCATTGTGCCTTTGCCCAAGCGCCGTGCAAGTGGTATCATTATTCCTGCTTATGGCGAAGTACGCGACCGAGGCTTCTTCTTACGGAATGGCGGATTTTATTGGGCTATCAGCGATTACATGGATTTAACCCTGCTCGGAGAGGTTTACTCCAAAGGTGGTGTGGGTGGTTCGGTAGCCTATCGGTATAAAAAACGTTATTTTTATGATGGCAACTTCCTTTTTACACTCAATAGCCGCACACAGGGCGAGCGCGGTACGCCACAATTCGCCCGCGCCAACGACTTTCGCCTCACCTGGTCGCACACACCCGTTAGCCGTGGCAATAGCCGTTTTTCGGCAAACGTAAACTTAGGGACGAGCACTTTTAATCAGCGTTATTCCTTCAATACACAAAACTTCTTGTCCAACACGCTCAACTCTAGCATTAACTTTTCACACAATTTTGTTGGTACGCCATTTAATATGAGCGCTAGTTTAAGACACAATCAAAACGTTCAAACTGACATAACCAAAGTTGTTCCACAAGCCTCTTTGAATATGAACCGCTTGCAACCATTTAAGCGTTTCGTCCGAAAGCAAAGTTCTTTGATAGGACAAATCAACTTTGCCTACAATTCTGATTTTCAAGGCGAAATTACAAACCTATTAGGGGCAGGCTCTGGTGGTGGGAGTTTCCGACAGGCCGATGTACCCAAAAAAGATACGATTGGTTTCAATCTAACCAACATGAGCGAGCTTTTACAAACTTTTATGCCGGCAGCACGGCATAGCATACCTATTTCCACATCTGGAACAATAGCGCGCTACTTTACTTTTTCACCGTCATTCAACTACAACGAAACTTGGTATTTTCAGCGCTATAATTACAGCTATCGGAACGCTGATACCGTGGACGTGGATACTGTGCGTGGCTTTAGCCGTTTTTATAATTACAGTAGCAGCGTATCCTTTACAACACAGGTCTATACGACTGCCCAGTTTAAAGGCAAAATACAAGCTGTTAGGCATTTAATGACCCCAACTATATCTTTCAACTACACGCCTGACTTCGGCAAAGAGCAATACAAGTTTTTTCAGGAAACGCAAGTTAATGCAAGAGGCGACGTACAAAAACTACCTCGTTATAGCGGACTCTATGGCTCACCGAGCCAAGGAGAAGTGGGTTCTATTAGTGTTGATTTGAACAACAGTATAGAAATGAAGATTAGAAACCGCGACCCAGACGAAAAACCCAAAAAAATAGCACTCTTGCAAGGCCTTAGCTTTAGTGGCAACTATAACTTCATTGCGGACTCTTTCAAATTATCTAATATCAACATGAATGCCCGTACCACTCTCTTTGGCAAATTAAGTGTAAACATGAACGCTAACATAGACCCTTACACCTACCTCTTTGTGAGCTTAGACACTGCCACAGGCCAGGCTAGGCAGAACCGCGTAAGTCAGTATGCGTGGCAAACTGGCAATGGTATAGGTAACTTAAAAGCAGCAGGTCTTGCATTTAGTTATAGTTTCAATAAAAAGGATACTAAAAAAACATCAGAGAAAGGTTCGCCTGAGCAAGTGAACGAGATTAATAATAACTCAGCCCAATACGTGGACTTTACGCTGCCTTGGCAACTCAGTATCAGTACTAACTTGAGTTACAGCAAAGAAGGATTCAGTAAAGCCAATGTAACCAATACAGTCAATTTTAACGGCGAGCTTTTGCTTACCCCCAAGTGGAAAGTTACCTTTAGCTCAGGTTATGACTTTAAGGCAAAAGACCTGTCATACACCACTTTTACTATTTTTCGCGACCTGCATTGCTGGCAGATGAACGTTACCTGGATACCTTTTGGGCCGCGTCAATCTTATACACTAGACCTGGGTGTCAAAGCAGCCGTTTTGCAAGACCTCAAGCTATCGCGCCGAAATAACTGGTACGATAACCGCTAAACTAAAAGAGTCCTTCAGACACCAGTGCTGCCGTAGCCACCACTACCGCGTTCCGTCTCATTGAGTTGGCCAACACTCTGCCAGTTCACCCTAGCATGAGCCGCCACTACCATCTGAGCAATGCGCTCGCCAACTTCTATACGTTGCACTTCCTGTGAAAGATTAATGAGCAAAACCTTAATCTCACCCCGGTAATCTGCATCTATTGTGCCAGGAGAGTTTAAAACTGTTAGCCCTCTTTTGAGAGCCAAACCGCTGCGTGGTCGTACTTGAGCCTCATAGCCAAGCGGAAGTTCTATAAATAAGCCAGTAGGCACTAGTACACGCTCCATGGGTGCAAGTAAAAGCGTTTCGGCTATGTTCGCACAAATATCCATGCCAGCCGAAGCCGCTGTATGATACTCCGGATTGGGATAGGCCGAGCGGTTGATAATTTTAACTTCAAGCATATTTTTTGGGCGGTCAGATAGCGTTTGCAGAACCTTTTTTAACTTTACTGGCGTTTTCTTCATTGCGTTTTTTGAGCCACTTATAAATATCCATTTGCGCACGTACAGGCGGCTCGTTGGGGCCTCGTTGTTTGCGTATGCAGGGGAGCTCTGGATTAACAATGTATGAAGATGTAGTATTGTCTTTGAGTTGTAGCTCAATAACCTTGAAGATATCAGCTTTGAGCTTGGGGTCAAGAAGGGGGAAGGCCACCTCAATACGCGACGATAAATTGCGGCGCATCCAATCCGCAGAGGCTAAATAAACATCATTTTTGCCATTGTTATGGAATATAAAAATACGGGCGTGTTCCAAATACTTGTCCACAATTCGCATGACTTCCATATTAGGGTGTATTTGAGGGTTCACACAACACACACTGCGCGCAATGATTTGTACTTTCACGCCATTTTGAGCCGCTTCATAAAGCGCATCTATCATTTGGCGGTCTTCCAAATTATTCAATTTAATAAGAATATGCCCTTTGATACCGGCGCGGACATGGTCTATCTCTCTTTGGATAAATTCCAAGAAAGTTTGCCGCATATTAAACTTAGAAACAAGCAGATTCCTGAAAACTGGCTGCTCGTCTTGGTTGTCCAAGAAGTCAAAAATACGTTCAAGCTCTGAAACCAAAGATTTATTGGAAGTTAAAAGGCCATAGTCGCAATAAATGCCTGCCGTAATTTCGTTGAAGTTGCCAGTACCGAAATAGCCATAAGTTTCTAGTCCACCTTTATCATTGAGGCGTTTTATGAGCGCTGTTTTTGCATGGACTTTCAGGCCAGGGAGGCTATAAATGATTTTTACACCCGCAAGTTCTAGTTCCTTTGCCCACTTAATGTTATTAGCCTCATCAAAACGCGCTTTAACTTCTACAAAAACCGTTACCTTTTTTCCATTGCGCGTGGCGCTAATCAAAGCATTCGCTACAAAAGAATTAACAGCAATACGATACACCATAACACGAATCTCTCTCACGTCAGGGTCTATGGCGGCCTCGCTAAAAAGGCGCAAAACATAATCGTAGGAGTGATAAGGAAAATGCAATAAAAAGTCTTTGCGGCGTGCGCAATCCAGTAAGTAGTCAGACTTATCCAGCTCGGGGTGAGGCAAATATGGCAGACTAGGGCTTTCTAACTGTGGTTTGAGCGGGTTTGGCAGTTTCATTAAGTCAAAAAAACTGTGATATCGCGCTCCACGCACACAATCTTCACCCTTTAGGCTAAATAGTTTCTGTAAGGTATCCAAAAAGGCGGGTGTAATCTTTCCGTCATAAATAAAGCGGGACGGCACACCCAGATTGCGCTTTTCAAGTTTTTTCTTGACCATGTTCACCACATCACTGCCATATTCATCTTCCAGGTTGAGGTCTGCATCGCGGTTCATTTTTATAGCCACACACTCTTCTATTTCATAGCCAGGAAAGACGACCTTCAGGTTCATTTTGATAAGATCGTCCAGAAAAATATAGAAGTAGTTTCCATTCAGTTGCGGTAGCTGCCAAAATCTATCTAACTTGTCAGACGGAATGTTGAGTAAAGCCATGGCTTTCACGCCTTTACGGCTGATGCGAATAGCAAAATAGAGCGCTCGGTTTTGCAAAAAAGGGGCTTTTTTGTCCAAAGAAAGGTACACAGGCTGCAAATAGCCCAGTATCTTTGTTTTGAACAGATGCACCGCCATGACTTGGTGCTCTGGTTCAAGATGAGAGTTTTTGTACAGCACAATGCCGTGTTTGGCAAGTTCTGGCAGAATGGTCTGTCTGTAAATCTGCCCCATCAAAGCACGATGCTTCTCTATCTCTGCATGAATGCGGTCTAGTACAGACTGCGTAGGCGTTAGGCTTATCTCATTTTCATCATCGTAGCGGTCTTTTTCCTTTACTTTGAGCATACGGCGCAAGTAAGCCACTCGCACACGATAAAACTCGTCCAGATTAGAAGAGTATATAGCCAAAAACTTAATTCTTTCGTAAATAGGCAAGTTTTGGTCTTGGGCTTCTTGTAGAACTCTAAAATTAAAAGAAAGCCAAGATAAGTCGCGGTCGTAGTAATTGGGCATGGTTTTTTTCTGTACGGCTTGAAATATTATGCTCAAAAATAGTTCTATTTAGACTGAAAGCCTATTTTAGAGGGAGGATTTATGAAAAATTAAAAAATTGTTCAAATTAGGTTCATAACGCAAGGCAATACAACACCAGGCCATAAGCCACGAAAGCTAAAAAGATTCGTAAGTACGATTAATGTTGCAAAGCCAAAAAAAGTATGTAGTTTTGCACTTCCATTTTATCAACAAGATTGAGAGGATTATGCAATTTGAAAACCTGCTTCTTAGCCTTCATGAGGGCGTACTGACCATTACCATTAATCGAGAAAAGAAACTCAACGCGCTGAATATTCAAACCATAGAAGAACTCAGCCAAGCTTTTGATTACGTGTACGATACCGCCGAAGTGAAGGCCGTTATCCTGACAGGCGCTGGCGAAAAGGCTTTTGTTGCAGGCGCAGACATTGCAGAAATTGCAGCCCTGACCGACATCAACGCACGTAAGTTTGTAGAAAACGGCCAAAGTGTTTTTGCGCGCATAGAAAACTGCCCTAAGGTAGTCGTTGCTGCTATTAACGGCTTCGCACTTGGCGGCGGCTGCGAATTGGCCATGGCTTGTCATTTACGCGTAGCGGCAGATAATGCACGCTTTGGGCAACCTGAAGTCAATTTGGGCGTTATTCCTGGTTATGGTGGGACACAGCGCCTGCCTATACTTATCGGAAAAACCAAGGCTATGGAGTTGATTCTTACTGGCGATATTATTCAAGCGCCCGAAGCACTTGCTCTTGGCCTTGTCAATTATGCCGTCCCTGCTACTGAACTTCTAGCAAAATGCCATGAGATAATTGCCAAAATACTCACCAAAGCCCCTCCTGCTATTGGCAATGCCATCAGCGCCATTAATGCAGTCTATCATTCAGGCGTAAATGGCTACCAAAGTGAGGCCAACGCATTCGCAAACTGCTGTAAAACTCTAGACTTTAAAGAAGGAACAGCGGCCTTTATGGAAAAACGCAAGCCTGTTTTTCAAGGAAAGTAGGCCAGCCACTATTCTAATAACAACAAAAAAAGGGTGTCTTCTTTTGAAAGCACCCTTTTTACTTATTGAATTTTTGTCTTTTTTCTTACTCCGAAGGAACTCTTGTCATGGGAGCATCACCCCAAAGCGTTTCTAACTCGTAGTATTCACGGCGACTTTTCTGAAAAACATGAACCACAACAGAAACGTAGTCCAGCAGTATCCACTCTTTGTTTTCGCGTCCTTCCAAATGCCACGGCAACTCGCCAGATGCTTTATGAATTTCTGCCTCAACGGATAGCGCCACAGTATCCACGTGATTGTTTGAAGTACCTGTAGCAATAATAAAATAATCTGCTACGGCTTTCTTAATGTTTCGGAGGTCTAGAACTACAATATCTTGGGCTTTCTTTTCTAATAAGCCTTTGATAGCGAGCATATTCAACTCGTTTGCACCTAAAGTTTGTGTTGCTGTCATCTTTTTGGATTAGTGTGGACAATTATTTAACAAAACGCAACTTCTAAATTTATATACGCAAATATATGGCAAAAGATTCATATTTGATGATAGCGAACAAGAAACTTGCAAAAAAAGCAGAAGCACAAGGACTATCCCCGTGCTTCTGTTATTTTTATAAGAGCCTAGAACAGCAAGTTCTAACGGTTAGAGCCAGCCTTAATCATAGCACAACGGAAACCAACCGTAGAGGTGCAAGAATCTTGGTCCATAAAACGGCGTGTACCCGGTGAGAGCCAATAGGCTACATCTCTCCAAGAACCACCCTTAAATACGCGTTGGCGGTCATCAATCAATGTTTCAAAACGCTCTTTGTCATACCAAGAGACAGGGTCTTTGTGGTCGTCGCGACGTATTGGGTTCAAATCATCTACATCTTCAAAGCTAGAAGGGCGATAAATATCCCATACCCATTCGTTCACATTGCCAGCCATGTTATAGAGGCCGTAGTCATTTGGCGGAAACTGATAAATCCAATCAGTAATCATGGCAGCATCGTTCAATTTGCCAGCTATACCTGCATAATCACCACGTCCACGCTTGTAGTTAGCGAGCATAAAGCCCATTTCGCGGCCATACGGATTACGGAGTGAGTGGCCGTCCCAAGGATAGATACGTGAATAGTCTTGCATTTCGTCGAGATATTGCGTACCTACAAGTGCTTTGGCTGCATATTCCCACTCTGCCTCTGTTGGCAGGCGGTAGTCAGGCAGAACAACGCCCGATTCAATAGGCAAACGCTCACCGTTTTTAGCTTGTTCACGTGTAGCTTTGTCAGAGGCTTTGTTGCCAAGGCCGTTATTTACCATATTAGTACGCCATTTTGCGTAGTCAGTACATTGCTTCCAAGTAACACCAACTACAGGGAAGTAGCGGAAACCAGGGTAGCGCAAATATTGCTCCACGTAAGGGTCGTTGTAGGCCAAATCTTTTACCCAAACTGTGGTATCAGGGAGAGCCGCATCATGTACGTCCTGACCAGAGTCCGTATAGAGATAGTGCAAATATTCTAACCAGTGTACGTTCGCAATTTCTGTTTCGTCCATAAAGAACGTAGCGACTGTAACCGTGCGCTCGATGTTATCGTGCGATACATTGATAACGTCCTCTTCAGACGTACCCATAATCATACGACCACCCTCGATAAGCACTAGGTTAGGCCCTGCGGGTTGTCCCTTGAACTTTTTGAGTGCAAAACCACCATCGTCACCGTTTGGCTTCTTTTTTCCATAAGAAACGCCAGTAACTGTACTCTTTTTGCCAGGCTTAACGCTGGTTGGGCGTTTGTCGCGCTTGCAAGCTGAGAGGGCAAGCACACAAACCATTACGAGTGCAACAATGTGCAAAAATCTGAATTTCATCATACCTATAAAACCTGCTTATCAATATGCTTTAAACACTCAAGCAGAAATGCTTTTAATACTTAAATGCAAAAATACGTGCTTTATTGTAATGGCAATGGATTTTTTTAAGTCTATTTTGCAAAAAATTCAAATAAAAAATTAAAATTGAACTATATCTTTAAAAAATTTAACTTTTTAAAGATATTGGTGTGCTTTAGATTCTTTTTTTAGATAAATCTTTGATAAAATTCGATAAACGCGATACTTTCTTAGACTAAAAAATAGCGTAGGCTTGTCAAGATGACGTGCCTAAGGACACAGAAAACCGCATTTTACGCCATTAAATACTGTATATTGATAACAAATAAAACCAGACGATATTTATTTTGTCTTTAAGGACTGCGTATCGGTAGAAAACTCGCGCAAAAACGGCTAGTGCAAACAAAAAGATTCAATCTGTTCTTAGAGTCAAGAGATAAATGCAACCTTACAGATTATTAGCGTTTGCCTAGCTAGCTATTAATGATGGTAGTATAAAATGGCCGTTTTGTCCGTAAAACAGCCCCCTTAGGAAAGTACAATTATTCAGCCGAGCACTTAGTAAAGGCCTGTTCTTGTAGAAAAACTTTGCATCTTCGTACCTTAGGCGAAACTCATTTGATGCAGAAGTCCAATATATCGTTTTTGGCATTTGTAAAGCCAAGATAATTGCGCTTACTTTGCCAACTGATATAGCCTAATTGTATTCTTTTATCATGCAAACCCTAATTTCTGATACCTCTCTACGCATAGCGCGTATGCTCCTGAGTGCCCAAGCCGTGCGTTTGCGTCCGCAAGAACCCTTCAAGTGGGCAGCTGGCTGGTTCTCTCCTATTTATTGTGATAATCGCCTAACGCTCTCCTTCCCGCATATCCGCGAAGCAGTTTTGGTAGGGCTTGATAACCTCAAAAATGATTTTTTTCCACATACTGAGGTGGTGGCGGGCGTGGCAACAGCAGGCATTCCGCAAGCCACGCTTCTGGCCGATACCAATAGCCTGCCTCTAGTTTATGTACGCTCTAATTCCAAAGGGCACGGCCTCCAAAATCAAATAGAGGGGCGAATATTGCCTAATCAGAATGTTTTGGTAGTAGAAGACCTAGTTTCTACTGGCAAAAGTTCTTTGGCTGCTGTGGACGCGCTCCGCGCTGCTGGTGCAAACGTAGTTGGCATGGTGGCTATTTTTACTTATGGTTTTCCAGAAGCAGATGCAGCTTTTGCAAGTGCCAAAGTGCCGCTTCACACGCTCACCAACTACACGGATTTATTGACGGTGGCTGCCCAAGACCAACTCGTTGCTCAAGCTGATTTGGCTACTTTAGCCGAATGGCGCAAAAATCCTGCTGTTTGGAAGCAAGGCTGAGCCGCTATCCTAAAAGTTTTGGGCTTTGCCTTTGGATATTCAAGTTTAAAATGAGTAATTTGTACTCTATAAAACAAGATTACAACACGCAAAAGCGTCATGGAACATTACCAAAGTTACTATAACATAATGGCCGCTGCCATGGTACGTGGCAGTATGGAACAAGAAAAAAGTACCTCTCATTTGTTTCAGAAAAAGTTAGAGGACTTAAATCCGGAAGAAATCAATGAATTGATTTTGATTGGGCTGCGTAAAGAAATGCGACTAGACGTACTCAAACGCCGTATAGACTCGCCCGAAGTAACCAAAGTCATGGGCTTCTTGCGCGGCATACAGCCCGATAATCTTTTAGATATTTGTGCGCCAGATGGCAGCTTTATATGGCGAATCATGGACGAGTTTCGTTTCCTACCCGCTACACTCATGGATATTAGCGATGCTTATACAGAAATGGCTAAGTTCATGCACAAAGGAGGGTTTGCCAATATAAAAGGCCAAAGTGCTGAAATTTTGGATATGTCTTGTTTTTCTAATGAACAATTTGATGTAGTTACGGCCTTAGATGTTCTTCAGCATGTATCTGAAGGCGAAAAAGCAATTTTTGAAATTTGCCGCGTAGCCAAGCGCTTTATTATTTGTGTTGTCCCGCTCACAAAAGACGCGCAGCATAAGTCCCACTACAGCGAGCAAATGATGCGAAATGCTTTCAAAAAACGCGATATTCATCAGTTCCGCGTAGAGGCCGTTCGCAACAGCCTAGTCATAGTGGCTAGGAAGTAAACTTTCAAATGATACAGCTATGCTTCCTCTCAAACTCTTAGGTACGGGGCTTTACTTGCCTAAAAAAAAGGTATCTTATCTAGACCTAGCAGTTTTGACTGGTGTAGCGCCCGAGTGGATTCTGGAAAAATCAGGTGTTGAAACTCGCTATTTTGTAGAACATGAAACCATAGGCTCTATGGGGGCAATGGCTCTTGCAAACGCCCTAGATTCGGCAAACTTACACTACAGAGACATAGATTTAATTATCTGTGCTTCTGGTTCTTATGACCACCCTGTGCCTTCAAATGCTTGTTTGATTCCGCGTTTTTTGGGGCAGCCCGACTTGGGCATTCCATGCTGGGATATTGATGCCACTTGCCTGAGCTTTATAACTAGCCTCGAGGTAGTAGCAGCGCTCTTGGCAACCAAGCGCTACCGCACTATAGCGGTTGTAGCTTCCGAAATAGCCTCAAAGTCTTTGAATTTTAAAGAAAAAGAAAGTGCTACTCTGCTCGGTGACGGTGCGGCAGCAGCCATTTTTACCGGTGATGTGAGCGGGGAGTCTGCGCTGCTAGCCTATCGTATGGAAACATACAGCTCTGGCGCTTATTATACCTATGTAAAAGGTGGCGGAAACGTACTGCACCCCCGCGACCCTGAAGCAGTTCCTGATGATTTCACTTTCCACATGGAAGGGCGTGAGGTATTGCGTATGGCCACAGAGCGCCTATTGCCATTTTTTGAAGCCTTTTTTAAGGAAACACCTTTCCGAATGGCCGACATTGACTGGATTATCCCACATCAGGCGAGCCGCGTAGGTCTGGCTATGGCTCAAAAAGCGCTCAAAATTCCAGATGAGCGTTTTTGCAATATACTAGCTCAGTACGGCAACTGCATTGCGGCCTCTGTGCCGATGGCTCTGCACCATGTAGTAAACAATGAAGCACTAAAAAGAGGGCAGATGCTCCTTTTGTGCGGCACAGGAGCTGGTTTTTCAATAGGTGCAACATTGTTGCGTTATTGATATTCTAATATTTTTTTGCATTATATACAAGCACTTTGTACTTTTTTTTAAAATAAAATAAATTTAATTTGCTATTTCGTTGAACTTTATTAAATTTGTGCTGTCATAATTTTAAGTGTTTGACATGAAAAAGAGTTACTCCTTTGGGGTAATTCTTTTTTTATTTTGCAGAGTTTTGAGCTTTATAGAATAAAAATTTACTAAAAACACTTGTTTTTAGTAATAAGCCATTATTTTTGCAAAAACAATCTCCCCGAACAAGTTCTTTGTACTCTTTAAATCCTTTATATGTGTTGTGGTAAGCGCACATTTTTTTGAGTTTATATTATGATAAAACCCGAAACGCTAGAGACCGTCTCATCTAATAAAAAACCGAAGAGCAAAATCAGAGAGTGGTCTGATGCCATTCTTTTTGCCGTAGTAGCCGCTACGCTTATTCGCTGGCTGTTCTTAGAAGCCTTCAAAATTCCTACTCCTTCTATGGAAAAGTCCCTTTTGGTAGGAGATTTTTTGTTTGTGAGCAAATTTCACTATGGGTCGCGTGTCCCTAAAACGATACTGCAACTACCACTTACGCACCAAACTATCTGGGGAACAAGCATTCCTTCTTATTTAGATTGGATTCAGCTTCCCGATATGCGTCTTCCTGGCCTATCCGAAGTCAAACGCAACGATGTGGTAGTTTTTAATTACCCACCCGAAGACCAATATCCACCAGACCTTAAAACCAACTACATTAAGCGCTGTATAGCCGAAGCAGGCGACGTGCTGGAAATTAAAAGTGGCATTGTACATATTAACGGCAAGCTGGCCGATACGCCCGAAAAAATGCAGCATAGCTACATCATCGTTTCCAAAGAGCCTGTCTCGGAGAAGCTCCTGGCAGAAAATAATATCAGTCAGGAAGATGTAGCCACGGTTCCATTTCAGTATTTGCGTTCCTCTGGGCGTTTTCCAGAACTCAATAAGTACGATTCAGTCGCTAATTATTCGGTTTTAATGGCGCACACCTCTGCCGAAACAGCCAAAAAACTCAAAGACTACGATTTTGTTTTGGAGGTTTTGCGAGAGATAGCGCCCAAAGGCCAATCTCAGAACCCCACTTACCCTGCTTTGGCTGGTCTTGACTGGTCTGCCGACCATTACGGCCCCATTACTGTTCCCAAGCAAGGTGGCAGAGTAGAGATAAACCGCTTGAACGCTGCACTTTATGGCGAACTCATCAAAAAATATGAAGGCAATGAGAACGTGGAAGTAAACGTAGAAGCGGGAAGCATCAAAATTGATGGAAACCAAATCAAAGATTATACGTTCAAACAGAATTACTACTTTATGATGGGGGACAACAGACATAACTCACAGGACTCACGTTTTTGGGGCTTTGTTCCTCAAAATCATATCGTTGGAAAAGGTTTTATGATTTGGTGGTCAGTGGCTCCTCCTAGCGAAGACGGCGGCGGTATCCGTTGGAATCGTATCTTTAACTTTATACATTAAAAAAAATATCCCCCACAAAGGCAAACTATTTACTCCTCTTAAAAAAAATATTTGGCGCGCAAACCTCTGTATGTCTAATTTGATATTACCAAGTACTCTCATTCAAGAATTACCTTATGCGGTTTCGGTGCAGTTGGCCGAAATGCCGTTGGAAGCACAGCGCGAGTTTCTGGACGAATATACCAGAAAGTCGCGCTCGGTGGCTGTATCCTATCTTTTACAGTTCTTTTTTGGGGCGCACTATTTATATCATAACCGCTGGTTTATGCAAGTTCTTTTTTGGATAACTGGTGGTGGAGGTGGAATATGGTGGTTTATTGACCTTTTTCGCGTACCTAAAATGACGCAGGAGTTTAATATGCAGTTGGCAGATGAAATCCTGCGTGGGATTGTTATACGCTACCGACTTACGAACCAAAATCCCAAGAATAGAATTCCTGAAAATAGACCAAGACAACTTGCTCTGCCTGACTTTAATCCGTTAGACTTGCAGCCCAAGAATCTTGCTTCAGGCTTTTTGTTTGATTTTAAACTCAAAACATGGAGCGTAGAGAACGAGGGCCAATATGACTGGGATACCCAAACTTCAGAGCGCGTTTTAACTGTTCTGAACACCCTGGACGGCCATAACGCATATCTTTACATGACCTATGCGGGTCAGGCTGAGCTTTTCTTCTGCTACGCGCTCAATCTGCATAGCGTTGACCCTACTCTTGAAAACGAAATTTTGGCAAATCAGCGCCCTTACAACATTATTACCTACAACGGCGTACCTTTCTATAGAGAGCGTCAAAAAGAAGGTATGTTTTTTGACTTAACAAGAGGTGCGCCAGGGCAACGCATGATATTGTGGGAGTTTTTTGACGGCCTCCGCGAAAACGTGTTGCGCATAGAGCAAATTGGTCGCAATCATTTCAGAACCAGTATTGGCCGCGTTATTCAGTCTTACGAAATAACCGATATTTTGCCGTCTGGTGAGGGTGGTGGCTACCAGTCTGCATCTAAGCCGCGCTGAGCCTGTCTTTTCTGAAGTTTGAATAATTTAGCCAAATGTTTAAATGGTAGAAAGAATTTTTAGGATACGCATTGATAATCTATTTGAGTAAATTTATTGTTTATCTTTGAACAAGCATTGCTATCAAAACTACTTTTCTATGAGCCAGTTGAAAAGGATTCATGACTATGCCAATGACTTTCTGCATTTGTTTTTTCCTGAATATTGTCTTGGCTGTAGTCAGGTGCTCTACAAGCACGAGCGGAATATTTGCCTGGCGTGTTATTTAGATATGCCAAAAGCCAACTATCACAACAACCCCGCCGACAATGCCCTCAATACAAAGTTTAGAGGGCGTACACCACTGCGTTTTGCCTTGGCTTATTTGCTTTACAGAAAAGGAAGTGCCGTACAAGCCATGATTCATAAGCTCAAATACGATGGTGAACGTGATATGGGCGTGTACTTTGGGCAGTTATACGGGCAAGATTTAAGAGAAAAAGGCTACCACTTTGACTTGATTGTGCCTGTACCGCTCCACCCACACAAAAAACAGAGCCGTGGTTACAACCAGGCAGCCGCGTTTGCCGAAGGCTTAGCGCAGGAGCTGAATATTCCTTTTGATGAAGATGTACTTGCGAAGCACATTTTTACGAAGTCTCAAACCAAAAAGTCGCGCTGGGAACGCTGGGCTGGTTTAGAGAGTAGTATTGGCATCAAAAAAGCTGACTTGGTGCAGGCCAAACACATTTTACTTGTAGATGATGTAGTTACAACAGGCTCAACCTTAGAGATGTGTGGCCAAGAACTGCTCAATGCGGGCTGTGCCTCCCTAAGTGTAGCGGCCATTGCGAATGCAGCAGACTAAGACTCAAAAACTACGACCTATACCAATAACTGGGCGAAATGCAAAATTCTGGCCATCTGCGCGGTTGGTTGAGTTCCAAAAAGGGCAATCTATACGAATAACGAAAGGTTCATAACGTGTTTGAGGGAATTTTATACGCCATGCCAAACCTATACCGGCATTGGCAAAAATGCGCGCCTGATTATTGCTTTGCGTCGTGTAGGGTTGAATTTGCGCTATATCAAAAAACGCATAATAGTCCAATTCTAAGCGTTTATGCCATTTTTTCTGCCAGAAAGGGCGCTTTGAACTTTTGCCATATTCAAGGCTGAAAGACGTACCCGACCTGCCACGAAAATAGGGCGTGCTGATGGTGTTGCTGTCGGTATAAATAAGCGTTGCACCAGTATAGCCACGTGCATTAAGGCCGCCACCTTGCTGGAAGCTCACGTGCTCAAACTGCCCACTGTAAGGTTTCAAGATACCGTAAGTTTGTGTCCAGGTATTATCAGCTTGCTGTTCAGGGTTTGCAGAGGCCAAATAGACCAAGCTCTCGTTCGGTATCCTACTGTTGAGTATCTCAGCATGATAAAAACGCATTCTCAGGTCATTGCTTCTGTATCTTTTGTGCCATAGCCTCTCAAAGCTCAAAAAGCCATAATTAAACTCGCTTTGCATGGCTGGAGTGCGTAAAAGTAAGTGCCAGCTGTGTGTGTTATGGCGTTTTTTCCAAGTTTTATTCCATAAAAAATTGACTGATGAGTTCGTGTTCCGCGACCAGTCGGCTACGTCTGCCAAATAAAAATAACCATTTGCGTCCAGCCGCATATATTTATGAAAGAGCGAAAGCGTATTCCGCTTGCTATCATCAGGGTCGCGCTTTTGTAGTTCTTTTTTAAGGCCAATAACGCTCTTTGCGAGACCACCGCCCGCCCAAATATCTGCCCAATAACTCCAGGTGGGTGCAGCCGCACTAAAGCGATTGCTGTATTGAAGGTGCAAGCCTGTAGGGCTGGGGAGCTTATTTTGTGCCCATTCTGGTTTGTATTGCAGCAAGGTGCTGTTAAACCAAAATTTGACCAATAGTTTTTCTACGTTTCTGTATTGAAGTCGTACCTGTACGCCTATACGCAAACCATCAAAACCACTATGAAAAAGATATGGTTGCCAAAGCCGCTGATAACCAAGTGTGTAATCTTCTAAATCTTGGCCAATATCTAAACGCAACCGCGAACGTGGGCTTTTGCCTCGGTAATTGTCGCGCATATCCACATCTGCAAGTGTATAGCTAGAATCTATCTCTATGCGTTTGATGCGTTTTGGTAATGTGAGTGTTGTTGTATAAGTTGGGTTTAAATTTTTGCCCCAGCCTGTCCATTGTGGCAGCACTTTGGTTTTGGTCATTTCTTTGAGAAACCATTTATTGGGGATATGATAATCATAGCGGTTTCCGCTTTTATCCCATAAGTGAAAGTCCAAAGGCATTTGCATAGAGCCTTTTCGTTCAAAGGTAATTTCATACGCAAAGTCGGGCTTTTTGAAGCGTCTGCGCACTTTCTTAATACCATAATCAATGTACTTGTCGGTTTCTAGCCATTGGTCAAAAAACCACGCCAAGTCTGTTTGGGTATAGGCTGTTACGGCCGCACGGAAATCTTCAGGATAAGGGTGTTTGAATTTCCAGGTGTTCACATAATGGCGCATAGCCCCAAAGAAGAGCTTGTCGCCGAGGACGTAACGCAAATTTTCAAGCATGAGTCCGCCTTTTTGATACACCAAGCCATAGCCTCCCTCTTGACGCACCGCGCTACGAAAGTCGGAAGAGTGGGTGTTCAAAGGCATATCATGCCCACTCCAAAAGTACTCCAAATAAGGGGAAAAAAGATGTGCGTAACGGTGTGAATAAGGATAGGCTTTGATACGGAGCGGCCCCAGCTCGTCTTTGTAGTTCACTAAGTCGTGGCCATACAAAAAGTGCAAGGCCATAACAGTTGCGTACTCGGCAAAGCCCTCGTCCAAAAAAGCCCTGTAACGCTCATTACTGCCCACCATACCCTGAAACCACTGATGGGCTAGTTCGTGGGCAATCAGGCCAGCGTGGTTAGGATACAGCCCAGTAACTAAAGCCATTTGCGCACACTCCGTTCCTTCAGCGGCATCAGCAAAAATAATGCGTTCATAGGCATACTGACCGAAAACGCGGTTGTAAAACTGTATCAGATTGGCGCAAAGCACAGGAGTCTGTTGCCAATATTGAGCGTGCTGCTCTTGCACCAAAACGACCACTTTAGCGCCGTCGGCTTCGGTTTCGGCAATGCGATAAAGCGGTGAGGCAGTAAAGGCAAAATTATGCACGTTATCTGCTCTAAAACGCCAAATCTTACGTTTTAGAGATGTTTTAGGCATGAGTTCGGAGGGCTTGGACTCCCATGCTTTTGTAGCATAGTTGCTCAAATCCAAAGCGCGCCGTAAGTCATCGGGTAGGGTTTCTTGACGGTTGAGTGGTGTGCCGGTTGCGTCCAAGATGTAGTTGTCTGGTAAGTCTAAGTCCACTTCAAAAGTGCCAAAATCGGCATAATATTCTTTGTCTAGTTCGGTTTCGGTTTCCCAAGCAAAGTGCTTGTCATAAACACAAACTATTGGATACCAATGAACTGCATTGTAGTTTTTATAGCCATGTGTCTGATAAACCTTCATGCGTTTGCGCAAATTTCCACCCACCGAAAAATAAGTTTTAAATTGCATAGATACCTTTACAGAATCGCCTGACAGGAGTGGCTCAGGCAGTTTGACACGCAAGATACTATTCGTGCTGGTGGTGTCTGCGCTTTGGCCGTTTACTAATACATTTTCTACACTGATGCCTAAGCCTTTCGCTTCGTGGTCGCCAAAAACAACCGTTTTATCGTTATTTTCTTGTAAGTTGTGGTAGGGTGAATTGGGCGTATAGGCATTCCAAACCAGGTGAAAGTAGAGTTCTTTCAGCGTATGTGGGCTTTGGTTGTAATAAGTCAGTTCATAAAACTGGCCGTTCAGAATATTTTTTTGGTCATCAAGACTAGCTTTTATGCGGTAATGGACTTTCTGTTGCCAATAGGCTTCTTGGGCTTGTGCTTTATACTGCCAAGCCGTGCATATCAGTAAGCAAACCAAGAGGCACAGCGCTTTAGCCCTACTCACCTGCATAAATTTCTTGCGCATTGTTGTATCTTTTTGATTGATTTATGTGAAAGGCTTTGCATTATGACGCAAAGAGTTCAATGGCATTCTGTGTGGTTTCGGCAGCGAGTTGTTCTAGGCTAATTCCTTTTAAATCAGACAGTTGTTCGGCCACGACGCGCATGAAAGCCGGTTCGTTGCGCTTGCCTCTATAGGCAGTTGGTGTGAGATAAGGGCTGTCTGTTTCTAGCACCAAATGCTTGAGCGGAATATGGTGCAGTGTTTCGGCCAAACCACTTTTGGGGTAGGTAAGCACACCGCCAATGCCCAAATAAAATCCTAAGTCAATGATAGCTTCTGCTTCTTGGGCTGTGCCGCCAAAACAATGAAAAACCCCCTTTAGACCGCTCAGGTTCATGCTTTTCAGCAAATCAATACAATACTGAGTGGCTTCGCGTGTATGCAACACTACAGGGAGTTTATACTTTTGGGCTAGCCCTATCTGGATTTTAAACGCCTCTGTTTGTTGGGGAAGTGTGGTTTTATCCCAGTATAAATCTATGCCCATTTCGCCCACAGCAGCCCATTTTCGTACTTTTAGCCATTCTTCTATGGGGTAAAGTGCTTTGTCCACCTCTTTGGGCACATAGCAGGGGTGTAAGCCTATCATTGGGTTACAAAATTCAGGAAAACGTTGTTCTACATCTAACATCGCATCAATGGTTGTAACATCAATGTTGGGCATATAAATTTGACTAAGGCCCTTTTCTGTAGCGCGCAGCAGTGTTTCATTTAAATCTTTTTTGAATTTGTCCAAATAAATATGGGCGTGGGTATCTGTTAGCATAAATTGTATCTTGGCAATGGAATGATAGGTATCTTTTATATTTTGATAAAAAAATGGCTTTAACAAAATACTCAATTTTTGCCAAAGCCAATCTGGGTGTTTTGATGCTAATTTCTAGATAAAAAGTGTGCTTATAGATTCGTGGTCGTGTATTTTGCGAATGGCCTTTGCAAAGAGGTCTGCCACCGAAAGTACAGTAATTTTTGGGTATTTTTCGGACATAGGAATAGAGTCAGTAACAACGACTTCAGAAAGTGCTGAGTTGCTTATTCGTTCTATGGCTTGGCCAGAAAATACGGGGTGTGTGGCGATAGCACGAACAGAAACCGCGCCTTTTTCCATGAGGAGCTTGGCCGCATTGCAGATTGTACCAGCTGTGTCTATCATATCGTCGACCAAAACAACGTTTGCGCCTTCTACGTCTCCAATGACTTGCATGGCTGCAATCTCGTTAGCGCGCTTTCTGTACTTGTCGCAAACGACCATACCGCAGCCAAAATGAGCCGCGTAGGCACGTGCACGCGACACACCGCCTACGTCTGGCGAAGCAAACACCAAGTTATCCAAACCTAGCTCGGTGATGTAGGGGATAAAAATGGCGCTTGCAAAGAGGTGGTCTACAGGAATATCGAAGAAACCTTGAATCTGTCCTGCGTGTAAGTCGCAAGTCATTAAACGATTAGCTCCTGCTGCCGAAAGTAAGTTGGCAACTAACTTGGCAGCAATGGCCACACGGGGCTTATCTTTGCGGTCTTGGCGGGCATAACCAAAGTAAGGTACCACAACAGTAATATAGCCAGCAGAGGCGCGTTTGGCAGCATCTATCAACAACAAAAGCTCCATTAAATTGTCTGCGGGCGGAAAAGTGGATTGCACCAAAAAAACGTCGCAGCCCCGAATGGACTCGTCAAAACTAGGTGCCATTTCGCCATCGCCGAAGCGCTGTAGTGTAAGCGAACCAAGAGGCTTGCCATAGCAATGAGCAATTTTTTGCGCCAAATAGCGCGACTGTGAGCCAGAGAACAACTTAACGAGGGCCATAAAAGAGCAAAGTTTTGTTTAACGGCGCAAATATCGTTCTTTTTTGAGAACTGTAAAAACGAAAGGCAAAGCATTTTTAGAAAAAAGTAAGAAATAAAAAAGGTGGCCCACAACGCAGACCACCTTTTTCTATTGAAATAAAATGAAAAAAAACAAAATTATTTGCCAGCATCTGTGAGCATACGCAATTCTTTTTGCAAGATGCTCAGTTCCTTTTTGGCCTCTTTAATTTTATCGTTAAATTCTTGACGGAGCTTGTCAGCAGTTTTTGAGCTCGCAAAGAACTCAATATTGTTCTGCCACAAGTTGATGTCATTTTCTATGGCAGTTATGCGGCGCTTGATGTTGCCTTCGCGCTTACGAAACTTAAAGGCATACTTCGGATTGGCTTGTACCAAACGTTCTTGGAGTTCGGTACGTGCCTTAACGTACTCTTCGTCTGTGTTGGCAAATTTACGAAGCAGTGCCTCTGAAGCGTCCTCAAAACGGCCTGTTACAGCATCAAGAGAGCGTTTTGGCACTTGGCCGATTTCGTGCCACCGGACGTGGAAAGTTTCTATGGCTTCTAGCGAAACCATGTCTTTGCCCTTGGCCAAATCTTCCATTTGCTTGCAGAGGGCTTCTTTTTGAGCCAAGTTGGTATCATAAGCCTTATCCTCTTCGTTGCGGCGGTTACGTTTGCGGTCGAAAAACTTGTCGCAGGCAGCCTTAAAGCGCTCGTAAATTGCGTCGCTTTGGTTGTCTGCCACTGGGCCAATACTGCGCCAGTCGTTTTGAAGACCTTTAATTACGTCGGTACTCTCCTCCCAGTTTAGGCTTTCGCGCAGGGCTTCTGCTTGCTCACAGAGAGCTATCTTCTTTTTCAGATTGTCGGAGCGCTCCGCCTCAAGGCTTTCAAAAAACTTGGTCTTGCCTTGGAAGAATGACTTAAAGTTTTTCCAAAACTGCTTGTTTAGGCTCTTAGAAACTTCCTTGGGAGCGGCTCCAATTTTGTCCCACTTTTCTTGGAGAGCCAACACCTCTTTGGTTTTGGCATTCCACTCTTTGATGCGGTCTGTATTGTAATCGGCATACTTTTCTATTTCCAAGCAAAGTTCTTGTTTGAGCTTCATGTTGTCTTCCAAAGACTTTTTGAAGTCGTCCGAGCTTACTTTCTTGCGGTCGTAGATTTGGTCTGAAGCATTTTTAAAACGACTCCAAATTTCCTCTTGCCTGTCTTTGGGTACAGGGCCATATTTTTTGAACTCTTGGTGCAAAATATTGAGCTGGCGCACGGCTTCGTTCATGTTTTCCATGTGTACGAGTTCTTCTGCCTTATCGCAAATTTTGAGTTTTGCTTCCAAGTTACGCTTGCGGTCATGCTCGCGGGCTTCGTTATCCAGTCTTTTACGGCTATAAAATTGGTCTGAGAGGGCACGGTAGCGTTTATTGATTTCTTCGCTGTTTTCTTGCGGCACTGGGCCAGTGCTTTTCCACTCTTGTTGGAGGGTTTTGAGGCGCTCCATATCTTTTTTATTGCTTTCGTCTGTTGCGTCGGCGCTGTCGAGCTTTTCGGTCAGGGCTTTTATTTCGTCCAGCATTTTCTCTTTTGCTTTGAGGTTTTGCTGTTTGTCGGCTTCTAGCTTTTTAACTAGCTTGGACTTACGGTCTTTGATGTCGTTAAAAATATCAAAGAAAGCACTTACTTCTTTGGCGCGTTCAAACTTGAAACCTTCGCTGTTGCCTTCGTTTTCTGCCTTAAATTTTTCAAGAGCTTCTTCACGTTCCTTGCGATTTATGGCATCAACGGCTTCTTTCTGCTTTTGGAGTTTGCGGTCAATCTTCTTAAATTCACCCACTTCTAAATCTTTGGCAAGTGTCTGAAGTTCAGTAGCTTTTGTCAAGATTTCATGAATCGTAAGGCCAGAATAATCTTCCTCTGGCTCTGCTACAACGGCAGTTTCGGTAGGGGTTTCGGCAGCGGTTTCGGCTACGATGGGGGTTTCGGCAGGTATTTCTGCTTTAGTGGCCTCTTCGGTGGGCTTGAGAGGAGCTTGGTCGAGTTCTTTTTCGTTTTCCATGGCGCAACAATGCGGGACAAGAGGTGGGTGGTTTTCTACAAATAAAATCGCTCATAATAGCTAAAGGCCTGTTTGAATGGCACTTGTGAATTATTTTGAGCGAAAACGTTAAAACACTTTAGAGCAACACGGCTAAACTGTTGGCTTAAACCGTCTCCAAAACGCTGCAATATACGAATTTTCGTTGCTTTTGTTTGTTAATGCCATAAAAAAAAATATCATGAATCAGTGGTCATGCAGCATAAGAACTGGCCGCCCTTTATAATGCCTCTATGCCGCAAAAATATGGGGTGTGCCCTGCAAGCGGGTCGTTTGGCTTTGGGCTTCGCTAGCGCTTCGGTGCTTTGCACTAAACCCGCTGCCTCCCTCACGCACATCGCTTGTGCAGACAGAGCTCAGGTTTCGCATCAAACAAGCCTCACAAAGTTTTTGAAGCTCTGTGAGGGTCATTTTTGTCCGATAACTAAAACAGTCTTGTTCACCGCCAAACCCAGGTACTCTATTGGGTTACCGTTTTCTACATAGCCGTCCCTTAAAATATATCTAAGATATTATAAAGACGAAATTCTTATATAATTAACTGATAATAAGCAATTTATGTGTGTTTTAAAAAGAGAGGACTAAGCAGTTGTTTCCGTTGATTAAAATTTTATTCTTTGTTTGCTATGCTCATTCGCAAAAAAACCGTACAAACGGCAGTATGGCCATTTGCACGGTCGTTGAGGTTGAATTCTTCAAAACGATGTACGCTTTAGGTAAATGCGAATTACTTGCCTAAACGAATACAGTCCAGAAATTCTTTTTTGGTAGCCTCTTGCTGAAATTTTCCGCCATAAAAAGCGGTAATGGTGGTGCTGCTGGTATCTTCTACACCACGCGACATAACGCACATATGGGCGGCATCCATAAGAACGGCTACGTTTTCGGTCTGCAGAATGCGCTGCAACTCCGCACCAATTTGGTTTGTGAGGCGCTCCTGAACTTGCGGGCGGCGCGAGAAATATTTAACAATTCGGTTTATTTTAGAGAGGCCAATCACTTTGCCAGACGAAATATAAGCAATGTGAGCATGGCCAAAAATAGGTACGAAGTGGTGCTCACAGCATGAAAAAAACGATACATTTTTTTCAATCAGCATTTCATTGTAGCCAAACTTGTTATCAAACATTTTGGCTTCAGGCTTATTACCAGGGTTTAAGCCAGAAAATATTTCCTTAACATACATTTTTGCAACGCGGTTAGGCGTACCGCTAAGGCTGTCATCGGTGAGGTCTAGCCCCAGAATCTGCATGATTTCGCGAAAATGTGCTGAAATAAGGCTAATTTTTTCGTCCTCTGAGCGGTCAAATGCGTCAGGGCGCATAGGAGTCTCCAGGGAGGTAGCAAGGTGCATATCGCCTATTTGCTGGTGGTGCTCTTCGCAGTTGCATTCCTTGTGCGCATGAGTGCCATTACCATTTGCAGCAGGGGCGTGTTTGCCGTTAAGCAGGGTATTCAACGAAATTTCGTTCGGTTTCATAGAGAGTTACTTTAAGGTCGTATTTGGAATCGAGATGTTGCCTTAGAATATGCCAGATAACAGCGGCAATGTTTTCAGCAGTAGGGTTGAGGTTTTTAAATTCATGGGTGTCTAGATTTAAGTTTTTATGGTCAAATCTACTCGTTACGTGTTCTGAAATTAGGTCGCTCAGTATTTTGATGTCAATGAGATAGCCAGTTTCAGGGTCAATATCACCACTCACCTTGACAATGAGATTATAGTTATGACCATGATAATTAGGACTATTGCATTTACCAAAAACTTGCTTATTTTTTTCAGCGTCCCAGTTTGGGTTGTGGAGGCGGTGAGCAGCGTTAAAATGCTCTTTTCGGAATACGGCTACTTTCAAAACCTAAGGGTTCAAAGGGTGCGACAAGGGCGGCTTGCAGAGACGCTCTAAAATACACTCTGCTGCCACTTTTCTAATAAACGAAAAAAGGTAAAAAAAGTTTATAAAAAAAAGAGCCACAGATGGCGTTTTTCCCTAACCAAAGGAAAACCACTGTGGCACTCTTTTATCAACACACTAGAAATACTTGCTACAAATTGGCATCATTGAAATAGTCTGCAAGCATATCGCCGCTAGCATCTTTATCAATCAATTCACTTTGTTGAATCTGATTGAGATAAAGAGGCTCTTCCAATTTTATTTGACCCAATATGTATTTGTTATTGCGCACAAGTATCCAAGGGACTGCCATGCCTAGTGTTATATAAACAAGAACATAATTGACCATAAACAACTCAAAGATGTCCATCGCTTTGAATTTTGTCATAAAGCGCGCAGCCTTGCCGTCCTGAACGATAGAAAGATGGCGGTAATGGTAGTTCAGCATATTGCGATAATAAGCATAGCTGTACAAGCCACCAGTAAGCGCCATTAACACGGTGCCTTTGAGCATGATAGAAAAAAGTTCACGTCCATCTCCGTCATATTCAACGGTTAAAGTCCCGAGGCGCGCATGGCTGTACATATACTTGTTCAACTTGACTATCAGGAAAGGAGTATAAAGCCCCAGAGTAATAATACAATAGAAGAAACCAAGATAATAAATCTTTGAAAGTTCTTTGAGTTCGCCTCGGTAGCCCATGCGTATGCCGCGCCAGGTGGTACGTGATAGACGATAGCGCCATTTGCCATGCAAAGCCACCGGAACAAGAGCCAACAGCCCCAAATACATAACAGGCATACCAATTGCGATAAGATAAACGTCCTTGGTAATGAGCCCCACTATCCATGGCGCGAGCAGAAGTAAGATAACCCCACGCGAAATTAGAAAGCCACGAAACATTTCTCGGCCTGTTCCATGAAACACAAAACGACTACCGCCAAGCTCTATCGAACCAATCATATAGCGCATGATGCTAGCGCGTAGCCAGGGCCAGCCTAAGCCCAAAGTGCCTATGGTTATGAGTAGTTGCGAAAAAGTAGCCGAGAAAAGTTGTTTGCCATCGCCCCAAAAGAATACTCTTTCGGCGGTTTGCTCTTCCGAAACGTGAGAAAAATTTTCCATTACTTTTAATTTTTTTGATGGTAAATATTATAAGCCTGCCATAAACACGGTCATTGCCCATGCAATAATAACACTTTAAAAAGAGATTACCTAAACGGATATCTACTTTTTTTTTAGCAAGACCAAAAAGTTGAACAAACTAAAACCACCCGAACTTGAAGGTTACGTTCGCGGTAGGAGCATTAAAACGGCCAGACTCATACATATTGGTATCAAAACCATTCACAATGCGATAGCCGCCACCCGCACTGACTCTAAAAAAGCGCGTTACGTTAGCCTCAAGTTCAGCATAAGGCGTTACCGCAAAAATAGACTCATTGTTTAAACCTGCCGTGCGGAGGCTGCCCCAACCTAACTGCGCATTGATATTGATATGAAAAGCACTTTTGGCATTGATGGAATAACCCAAAAGCAGGCCGCTATGCCGTAGGTTTACGTCATATTCTAGTCCACCCAAATCAGTGTATGCTCCCTCGTTGGTTCTACCAGACCCATACCCGCCTATAGTGAATTGTCTGTTGAGAATAACCGCAAAACAGCCACCCAAGGCCGCCGAGGCATCTTCCTGACCTAAATAAACGTTTATCATAGGGCCACCATAAATATCGAAGTGGTCTATGTCCTTAACTAAAGTAGAAGGGTCGTCGTCCTTTTTGTCTTGTGCTAAAACAACAGTATTGCTCAAGCACAATGAAAATAAAGACAGAAACAAAGCGCCCCAAAAAGAATAAAATTTAGATGTGGAATACATAAAACTTGTTTTGTTAGTAATAAATATTGCTTCAAAGATGCAAAAAATAAATACAAGGTTGCTATGTATGGAATGCGATGCAAAAATATTTCTTTGGACTTGTTTTCATTGGATTCTTATCTATCTTTGCTACTGAACTTAAACCAATTTTAGGCTTATGAAGAACACAATTCTATTGGCACTATTGGGTCTTATCTTCGTCGGTTTGCTCTCTTGCAAAGAAGACAGCCCAAGCGCAAATTCTAAAGAAGAACTTGAGGCAAAATTGAAAGAGGAAGTGTTGGACAACAAACTTATTTCAATTTCGTATTGCCTAGTAAAAAACGACAAGATACTGCATAGTGGGGCAGTAGGTTTTGCAGATAAAGACATAAAAAAGCTAGCAACCGATAACACGCGTTACTTAGTTGCCTCTGTTTCCAAAACAATCACGGCAGTTGCTGCTATGAAGTTGGTAGAACAAAGTTTAGTCGGTTTAGACGATGACATTAATTTACATCTGCCCTTTACTGTACGGAATCCAAGCTTTCCTGACGACAAAATAACCCTTAGAATGCTCCTGAGCCATACATCTAGTATCTCGGACAAGTTTCAAGAGAGTTTGGTTTTAGACTGCTACGGAACAGATTGCTCAATGACTTTAGACCAATATTTCAAAGCTGTTTTTTTGAGCACGGGTGAGTATTTTTCGTCCGATAACTTCTCGAAAAAAGAGCCAGGCTCAGCCGAAGACTATAGTAATTTGGGTTCAGCACTGGTGGGTTACTTAGTGGAGCGTATTACAAAAATGCCATTTGACGTTTATTGTAAAAATAACATCTTTACGCCCTTAGAAATGAGCAAAACGGAATGGCGACTTGCCAATACGCCTCTTTCAGAACTCGCTATACCTTACTCAGATGAAATTACAAGCCCAAATCCTCATTATACTTTCCCTGACTATCCAAACGGAGGCCTGAGAACGACTGCCCTAGACCTCTCTAAGTTTTTAAGAATGGTCATTCTCAACGGAAAGCTCAACGACACACAAGTACTGTCTTCAGCGACTATGACCATTATGAAAACTCTGCAATTTGGCAGCTCAGAACAATGCCTATCTTTTTATTACGACACAACAAATGGCAGAAGAGTTTTGGGGCATAGTGGGGGAGAAAAGGGCGTTACGGCCGAAATGTATTATGATACCAAAACGAATGTTGGTGTCATTGTTTTCAGTAATGAAGAAGATGCCAAATTGGATAACATCCTGTCGCTCTTATTCAGTTATGGTGAAAAGCAGTAATAATAATCTTACCAATAATTGCTAAGCCTTTATTTTTTGCTTTACGCTTAGCTTCAACAGATAAATGCAACGTTCATGGTAGTGAATAAAGAGGCGATTGGCCGTGTGTTTAAACATATCCTTTGTATATTTGCAAAACAATCTTTGAGATTGATGTTTTAATAAAAAGTGTCAGCTAATCAGGACACTTTACTGCCACAAAAAAAAAGACCAAAGACGTATGAAATCTTATCTTTTCATTGGTTTACAAATACTTACTAGCCTTTGTTTGGTTTTGAACGCCCAAGCCCAACAAACCGATACCGCACAATTCGCCCGCTTAGAAAAGCGTTTAGAAATTAACGCAGAGAACAAAGAAAACAAGGAATTTATGGTTTTTCAACTCAAAGAAAGAGGTGTTTTGTTTTTAGAAACCCATACACCTGCTTTTTCAGAAGACCAAACTTTTACGTTTACTTGCTACGACACCTCCCTTAATAAAAAATGGACAGAAATATTGCCACTTTCCAACGACCTCAAGTTGGTACATTACTGTTTGGACGGGCCTTATATGTATTTGATGTTCAACGAAGAACGCTTTGACTACCAAATATATAGCATCAATATCAACGACGGTCGCTGGTATCCAATCCCATACAGACGCTTGTTTAAGGCTGTCATTAGCCAGTTCAAAGCCGTAGCGGGGCAGTTGGTTATGACGGGAGAGTCTGACGCACAGAGTTTTATTATGCACCTAGACCCTAAAACTAATGAGCAAAAAATTGTGTCAGGCTCACAATATGATGACTATTATTTGGCTAATTTAGCCACCGATACCACGAGCCAAACCTTTTCGGTGGTGCTGGCTGGCAAAACCTCAAAGACAAAAAGCATTGTTTTCTGTAACTATGAGGCCAACGGCACGCTCATTGAAAAGGCAACAATCCCTAACCAAACAGATTACAACTTGCTTTCTTTCAAGGCTTTTGCGAAAAGTAAAGACAGGCAGATTCTTCTTGGTGCGTATGCCCTACGGCAATGGAGCAAGCCGCAGGGCATTTACGTGGCTGATATGCGACAAGGCGAAAAGCCCGTTCTCAAGTTTTATGATTTCTGCTATCTGAACAACTTTTTTGGTTATATGAAGCCCGCCAAACGCGAAAAATATTTGAGCCGAATCAGAGAAAAAAAGAAAGATGGAGAAAATAGTCGTTATAATTTAGACTTAGTTTTGGACGATATAACATTGACAGACAACAAGTTGGTTCTTTCTGGCGAAACTTTTACAACCATCTTGCAAGACAACCGAAATGCCTTAGGAACTGGTGTGTTCTCGCCCACCCTGATGGTGTTCAATCCCATGCTTTATACACGGATGCCTTATTACGCTTTTGGTGCAAATACTTTCCCTTATTATGGCTATAACAATATTTGGAACAATCCTATCAATAGTCCGCAAGTAACGCAGTACGACTACAAACAGGCCTTCGTGTGTGTGTTTGACCTTGATGGCCGTTTGCTCTGGGACAACAGCATTTCTTTGGAAGACATCAGAACTATCAATCCCAATCTTTATTTGGCTTGTAGTGTTATGGGTGAGCAAAATCAACTACTTTATTTGGAAAAGGGAATGCTTTTTTACAAAAATACACAAAAAAGTGCAGCAAGTGATTCAGTTTTCAAGCAGACTTTAATGCCCGAAAGCCCCAACGACCGGGTTTATGACCGACAAGGCGAAGTTTTTACGAACTGGTATGGCAACAAATATCTGTATTATGGCACACAACAAATACGGAATACAGAGAAGCAAACTCGCCGTAAAGTTTTTTTTATCAGCAGTTTACGAATAGAATCTCCTACAAAATAATCTTGGCGGCAAGACGGGGCGTTTCGCGCTCTGAACAAATTGTTCAAAAGTTTTTTGAGTCAAAGGTTTGTAATTTGCGGTCAAATGAAAGATATTTGTAGCCATAAAGTATTTCACTCTTGGCATAAATCTATCATTTTCAGTTACTTGCTTTTGTATGAAGTTTGGCGTAGTTGTATTTCCGGGGTCTAATTGCGACCAAGATATGTACCATGTTCTCAAGAATATCATGGGGCAAGAAACCGTTAAGCTCTGGCATAAAAACCGCGATTTAGAAGGCTGTCAGTTTATTGTGCTGCCTGGTGGTTTTTCTTATGGCGACTATCTGCGCTGCGGGGCTGTGGCGCGTTTTTCCCCCATCATGGAGAGCGTCATTGCACACGCCCAAAAAGGTGGTTATGTACTGGGTATTTGCAATGGTTTTCAAGTACTTACAGAAGCACAACTCGTGCCGGGTGCGCTGCTGCGCAATGCTGGTCAAAAGTTCATTTGCCGAAATCAATACATTAAACCTGCCACAAAAAACAGCATCATGACGGCCAATTTAGACTTGCAAAAGGGCTACAAAATACCTATTGCACACGCTGAAGGCCGTTATTACGCCAGTGATGATGCCCTAAAAGCCCTGCAAGATAATGACCAAGTTCTGTTTTACTATTCCAACGAAAAAGGCCAAGTAAGCGCCGACAACAATCCAAACCAATCTTGTTTGCACATAGCTGGGGTTATGAACAAAGGCAGAAATGTTTTTGGCATGATGCCACACCCCGAACGCGCTGCCGATACCCTGCTCAACAACACGGACGGTTACGCTATTTTTGAGTCTATTTTGCAAAATGCAGTTCAAATGGTTTAAGACCGAAATCGCTGATTGAGGTACAAAAAGGGCAAATGCAAACAGATAATTACAAACATAAAGGCTTGCGAAAAGCCCTTGTAGATTCTTTGAAACTGCGCGGTATCAAAGATGAAGCGGTTTTGGAGGCTATGCTGCGTATTCCGCGCCACTACTTTATGGATAGTGCTTTTTTGGAACACGCCTACCAGGACAAGGCCTTTGGTATTGGCGAAGGCCAGACCATTTCCCAGCCTTACACGGTAGCCCTACAAACAGAGCTTTTGAGCATACAGCCAGGCATGAAAGTCCTTGAAATAGGAACTGGTTCTCTGTATCAGGCCGCTATTTTGGCCGAAATGGGTGCAACTGTTTACTCCGTAGAATACAACGAAACCCTTTATAAGCGCGCCCTAAAACGCCTAAACGATCTCAAGATACAGAATATCTATCTTTTTAATGGCGATGGTTCAGAGGGCTTGTTGGGGCATTCGCCCTACCAACGCATTCTACTTACTGCTGCCGCACCCACCGTGCCCGAACCGCTCAAAAAACAGTTGGTCTCGGGCGGAGTATTGGTTCTACCACTCGGCAACCGCGATGAGCAACTGATGCTCCGCTTTACAAAGCTCAGCGAGTTCAATTACAAAGAGGAATCTTTTGGCAAATTCGTTTTTGTGCCATTGCTTGGCAAAAACGGCTGGACAGAGCGCGTCTAGTTCGCCTTCTTTGTATGCTAATTGCTAGCCGAAACGTTTGCTCCAAAAATATTAAAAGAGCTGGTTACTTTTTTCTTGTCATTGTCATTACTTTGAAAATACATTTCACACTTTAAGATAACTATATGAAATATTTTCTGGTTTTTCTTTTCTTCATCACCTTTTGCGTTAAAACAAAGGCACAAACTGAAGCAATCTCTATTCACAAAGCCATTGCGAGCCATCTTGTAGAAGTGGCAGCGGCTGGCAATGGCGGATTTAATGGTCTTTGTGTCAAACTACAACTACAGAATAAACAAAATCGTCCACTCACGTTGCGCCTTGAGGCGGGTACGCTTTTTGTGGCAGAAGACGAGCATCTACAAAATTTATTGGTGGTAGAAGAGCAAATAATTGTGATGAAAACTGCCGAAAAGCGTAGTGTAGATGTGCGTACCATGTGTACGGAGTCTTCTGACGGTAGTCCTTATAGTGGTGCTATCTTCAAAACAACCCTTCTGAATGCAGAAAAACCTCTTTTTAGGTTAGCCCAAAAGCTATCTGAGGTTCAGTTTTATGCTTCTACGGCACAGAGCATGGTATGGGCGGTAGCCAATAAAAGCACTAGCGAGCATATTTACGGTGAAGACACCGCCAAGATAAAAGCCATAGTGCCTGTTTTGGCCAACATCATGGGTATTCCCGAAAAAATGTTTGATGTGAATCCCAAACCTCACAAACTTACTTACATCAGCAGCAGCATTGAGTATCTTTCTAGCCAAAAGCTCCCAATCAAAATATGCGTTTATGATGAAGCCAATCGCTTGCAACAAACTTCGCTCGAGGGCTATGAAATGAAAGAGGGATACTATCAATTTAAGTTCGGATTTCCGCACTACTCGAACCCCGAACGCACTTTTACGGTTAAATTGATGAGTGGCGACAAGGTACTGGCCGAGCGTGTTATTGACAAAAACTCGAGCTACTTGCCGCTTCGTAAAATGAACCGGGCTATTTCTGCTACCTATGACTTGCCTTCTGACATTGTAGCGCAGGTAGGTGTTTATGATTCACTAGACCGTCTTTATGCGCCACTTGCCATGAATTACAAACTAGGAAAGGGCTTCCACGAAAGCGAGTTTGAGGGCTGCCGCGACTTACCTATGCACCAAGCATTTTACTTCAAAATTAAGAATTTGGCAGATAACCAATTCGTCATAAGCCAGAAAATTCCACAAACGAATGCTGATGCTAAAACTTATGCCAAAATTGTCAAACGTGGCACCATGGTCGTAAACTTAAAAGAGCCGCTTGCTCATACGCGCCTGGTGGTGGTTGATACCCAAGACCAAATCGTTTGGGTTGTGTACGAAGACAGCAAAATTTCGCATGGCCGCAATGACATTCCTTTTGTTTTTCAGCACACACAAGGCCCTGATGCCCAATTCAAAGTACGCTTGCTAGACCACAACGGCCAGGTGATTCAGGAAATGTGTGCGGGTAAGTGCAAATAATTTTTTTAGCAATACGTCTCAAAACAGCCAGTCTGCCCATAGATTGGCTGTTTGTTCGTTTCGGAAGAGCTTGAGCAAAGCCGTCAGCAAATCTGCTCGTGCATAACGCTCACCCTGCAAAGCGCCGTTGAGTTCTTCCAAAAAAGTTGCAGAGAAAGCCTGCCCACCTTCCAAATCAATGCGATTCAACTTGCAGCCTTGTGCTATGTGTAAGTGTATGCCAAAGGGGCGCTCTCGCGTGGCTTCTTTCTTAATATGACATTCGGGAGAGCGCCCAAAGTTCCAGTCCCAGCTCTTGTATTTGCTTTGGGCAAGTTCTTCTACTTCAAGCCACTGAGTGTTTGTAAGTTGCCAGCGAGGCGGTTCTTGGCCACAAAGCTGCTTGGCGAGGTAATCCTTAAAAATGGGCAGAGTCCAGTCCTCTGGCAAATAAGGCTTAATGTTCCTAACCTTACTGCGTACTGACTTCAGGCTCCGCGATTCCACCTGCCCAATACAAACGCGGAGTGCATCTTCTAGGGCATCTAAGTCGCTGTCAAAGAGCAAAGTGCCATGGCTAAACATCATACGGCGCGAAGTGTATTGTGCATTGCCCGAAACTTTACGCTCCTCCGCTACCAAATCGCCGCGCTTGTTAATATCCGCGGGAACAGAAAGTGCTCTTAAAGCCTCCCTAACAGGCTCATTGAACCACCTAAAATTGGCCACTTTTGCAGAGTCAAAAGGACAGAGAAAACTGAAATTTAAGTTGCCCAAGTCGTGGTAAACCGTCCCACCACCCGAAATGCGCCTTAGCACCTCAATAGCTGCTTTTTGGGTGTAATGATGATTAATCTCCTCTAGGGTGTTCTGATTTTTGCCCAGAACCAAGCAGGGCTGATTGACGTACAGAAGCAAATAATTATGCGTCGTTGGCAGGTTTAGTGCGCAGTATTCTTCTAAAGCCAAGTTCAGGGCTGGATTGGTATTTTCTTGATTATCAATTAAAAACACGGCGTAGTTTTAGGTTTTAGGGAGCATCAACACGGCGAAAAAATGATTATAAGCATTTTCGGGCAGCTTTAGAGAATTATTTAAGCCTATCAAGTCTATTAATCTGTTGTGTGCGCTATTTTTAGCCTGAAAAATTTGCAAAACATATCATCTTGAATCAGAGCAAGCTCTAAAATGAGATGGCGGCGTTCAAGTAAAATGCACGTACACCAATGTTCTGGTAAGGAATAGAGTTAATACGGCGGTTAAAAACTTCAGGCTGCCAAACTGTTGTACCGAGTATGTTTTCACCATAAAGCGACACCACCGTCTTTGGCCAATCTTTCATTCTGAAAGCGGTCGTAATATCAACTGCAAAGTTAATACAAATCAAATCAAAGGGTCTTGGCACTGGATTAACAAGGACACGCTGTAAGCTAGGGTCTATATTTTTCTGTGCATTAGCGACATCATAAGGTTTTGTAAAGAACACATTGTAAATGCCTGTTTGTATGGCCTTATTTTTTGAAAAATAACCTAAGCCCGCGCAAGTTGTGATTGCCGGTACGCCTGTTACGTTGCGTTCGCCTTCACTATTTTTTGTTTGAAAGTAAGAAAAGTTCCAACACAGCAAAAAGCGCGAACCTACCGAAGCCTTACACTCAAATTCTATCCCCTCTATATTCAGCCATTCCATGTTATAGAGCGTATAGAGGTCTTTTTCAAGAAACCTTCTTGTAATGACATCTTGCTGGCGGGTGTTGTAGTAGGTAGCACCAAATTGCAGGGTTTTGAACTGCCCAAAAAACTGAACGTCAAGGTTTTGTGTGGACTCATGTTCTAAGTCGGGCGTTGGGTTTAGATAGCGCGGACTTCTGTAAGAGTGCTCTATGCCAGTGTGTGGCATAATGGCTTTTCCGTAAATAGCTTTAATACCTAACCCGTTGGGTTGTAAATAAATAAGCCCTAAACGAGGGGCAACTTCTAGCTTCATTTCAGATACTTCGCCTACTACTTGCGTGGCTGCTACCAGTTTTAGTCTTTTCCACAACTTATAATCAAGCTGCCCGTAAAGAATCGGCAAAGTATTCATCAAAGTATTATCTTGTTCTTTTGCCAATAAATTAACCTCTTTGCCATTTTCATCTAAGGAGCCCTTAGAGTTCCATGTCGCATTATTCACCGAAAGCCCAAAAGCCAAAGTAGATTTTTTGTTAAACTTGATATAGTTTGTAAAATCTATCATATTGTCCATGGAATTAAACTTGGCTTTTTTGTTGTCAAAAACCGAAAAAATGATGCTGTGCCCGTTACTGGTGTTGCGCAGCGAGTAATTCCACTTCTTAGAAAAACTACCTTTGTAGCCTACATCAACAAAAAGGCGCTTAGAGCGGACTTGGTCAAAATCATCGCCGTTGCCCTGCCCCCATGTGAGCATATTGTTCAGAACATAAGCGGTAGAAATGCCATAAAAAACTCTGGCATAGGCTTTTTTTCCTTCAGCGCTAATGTAAGTGCCAAAGTTTTGATTATCCTGAGGAAGGGTTCTTTCTACCGAATCAATGCTCTGGAAGGTGGTACCGCCCGCCTCTTGTCCGTAATAGCGCGTAGAGGCATGGAGTGTAAAGTTGCGTTTATTGTAGGATTGTATGCCTATAAAACCACGTGTGCGGTAAGCACCTGCCGTGGTTTGTAAACTTGTTTGTGTAATCTTATCGTTCTTCATAACGAAGTTGATAAGCGCCGTAAAAGAGCCTATTCCATAAAGAACAGAACCTGTACCACGTATCAATTCAATGCGCTCAATATCCTGAATGGCGATGGTATTGACGAAGCCCATATCGGAACTTCCAAAGAATGATTCGCGAAGAGGCCTCCCATTGAGTAAAAGCAAAACGTGTGAAGAATAAGTATCTGGCAAATCGCCACGCATGGTGGTTTGGTTATTAAACATATGGGAGGGGCTAGCCATGTAAAAATTAACCAATCGGTTCAGAATATCGCTGAGTGTGTTGCCTCCAAAAGCAAGAATTTCACGTTTATCCACCACCTCTACAATACCAAATGCCTCTGCCACACTACCCTCACCATCAGAACCCAACGATGTTTTCTGTAAAAGCAAACTGCCTGACTCGTTTTCGGCCAGCATGGCGTTCAGGTCAAGCTGTAACAAGCTGGTACTGTCTGTATTGTCTTGGGCTAGCGAACTATTGGCAGCAAAAAAAATGATAGAAAAAAACAGTAAGCGAAATAAATTGTACATGTAGTGTTGTTGGTTGAGTGGTGTTGTAAAAGATTTTATACAAAAGAGTAATGGCTTCTTTGTTACGCACAAAAGTAAACAAAATGCGTTGCACAACAAATAGCACTCCAACGTTTTTCTTTACTTGTTGTGGGCGGTAAGGCAAAAAAATATAAAAATTTTTATACAAAAATATAAGTTTGGCAAATAATTCGTTATGTTTGGGCAAGAGAACATAGGCTGATTTTGTGTAACAAAAAAATGAGATAAATAGTTATGCAATAGATTGACCAACCATTCTTTTTAAAACTTAATTTTCTAGTCATTTAAAATACTGTTTAAACGCCATGTACTGGACGCTCGAACTTGCATCGTACCTCGAAGATGCTCCTTGGCCTGCCACAAAAGATGAACTCATTGATTTTGCAGTGCGCACAGGCTCACCGCTAGAAGTGGTTGAAAACCTACAAGACTTGGAAGATGACGGTCAGCCTTATGAAAGCATAGAGGAGATTTGGCCGGACTACCCCACCAAAGATGACTTTTTCTTCAATGAAGACGAATATTAAAAAAAGTAATCAGATATTTGCTGTCAGCATATAGTTGCATAATAACTTCACAATGGCTGCGCTGCGGCCATTGTTTTTTTATATGCCAATTATTTTGCAACTTTGCATGACAGAAAATCAAATTGTGCTGTTAGCATCGCCGTAACTATGAACAATGACCTTATCAGTAAAATTCGTAAATACGAAGTACAAATCAGAAAAGCCGTTAATGCCCAAATGCAAGGCGATTTTCATTCGGTTTTTAAAGGCTCTGGTCTTGAGTTTGATGACATTCGGCAATACCAGTATGGCGATGACGTGCGTACCGTAAACTGGAATGTAAGTGCCAAAGGCGACGGTGTTTACGTCAATACATTCAAAGAAGAAAAGGAACAAAACGTTTTTTTTGTAGTGGACGTGAGCGCTTCGCAGGAAATAGGCTTGCAAGGACAGCAAAAAATTGATATTGCCAAAGAAGTTGCGGGGGTTCTCATGCTCTCTGCCACCAAAGAGCAAAGCTCGGTGGGCTTGCTGTGCTACTCCGACCGCAAGGAGTGCTACATTAGGCCAGGAAAGGGCATAAAACACGCCTATCAACTTCTGAAAGGGGTTTTTGACAGTAAACCTACTTCCCGCCAAACCAATCTGGCCGATGCCTGCGCTCTAACGCTCAATATGCTCAAACGCAAGAGTTTAGTCATGCTTATCTCTGATTTTATTGATGAGGGCTACGACCGAACACTCATTGCACTTGCCAAACGCCACGACCTGGTTGTCATACATCTCTCCGACCGCCGCGAAACATTGATGCCGAGCATGGGTATTGTGCCGCTCTTGGACAAAGAAAGTGGCCAAACGCTTTGGATAAACACCAACTCCGACGAGTTCAGAACCACTTTTGAGCGCCAGCTCCTGAACAAACGCCAAGAAATCTCATCTATTTGTAGAAAATTTGGAGCCAATTATCTTTTCCTAGAGACTCACCAAGACTACGTGCCAGAACTGATTAAACTCTTCAAAATCAGGAACAAAAGTAAAAAATAAAGATGCCTAAAACACTGCTTTTTATTTTTTTGATGACTGCCGCTCTCTTCAGTGTCTGCACCGCCAAGCCTGTTGCCAACAAAACTCTCCGTACTTCTATGACCACCTGCCAAATGATTGTTCCGCTGAACGTTATTCATCAGCACAAGCGTCCAACCAACTACCCACTTATTCCGCTCGTGCGTTTTGCGCTCATCAGTGTTTGCCCTGAGCCAGCCCATCAGTGCCCAGTTATAACCATACAACATGGTCAAGAAACTTTGCATCTGCCTATTGTGCAAGTTGTGCGCGTTTTTGACGAAGCAGCCGAAGCTGCCTTGTTTGGCAAGGAACAAAATTTACCTATGGCTTTTGAAGACCCCAGCGGTCATCTGCAACTTTTAGAGGCGAAAGATTGGCATTATTCTGTTGGTAAAGCCGCCAATGCTAAAGAAGGTGCTTGCTTGCTCACCTCAGAAGAAACTTTGTTCATTCACAACAAGACCGAATGGGAAAACATTTATCTAAATAAAGAACTCATTGTCTTTGGGAAGATAGATACAACAAATCAAAAAGAGCCACTCACAGACAATCAAGCATTACATAAAGCAGGCAGTTTTGGCCAAAAGAAAAATTTGACTTTGTTTTATCTTAAAGAAATATCTAATAATTTAGAACATTATGATAATTCTTTTTTTGATGAAAATAAAATAAAAATATTAAAGAAATATTTAAAACATCGTTTACTAATTTCTAGTAGCTTCAGGATTTATATAGAATTTCCTGAAGATAAAGAGACGAAGAGACAAATGCAAAAAACAATTCCTAAATACCCCAATAATATTTATAACATTTCAGAAGAAGAAAATAGTGGTATCATTATTTCTAAAAGCCCTAAATATTTTTATAAACTAGTTCCTCATAAAGGAATTTGGATTGAAAATAAAAAAGATTTGAACGCAATTAAAGAAATGTACTTGTTTTATAGTTATCTCTGGCATTTGGCCAGCAAGCATGATAGCGAACGGCCTTAAAAGGTAACATTTTTTTAATTCTTATGTGCCATTAATCAAAAAAAAATAACAAATTTGGGGCGTGCTTTTGTGCCGCTACATCTATTAACAGCCAGTTTCAAAAAAACATCTGATTTTCTAATGCAAACCACTACCACGCCAACTCTCACAGCCGCTGAGCATTTACTGAAAAAGAACGCCGAAGCCCTGCTTGCGGGTGGCCAAAGCAGGATTGATGCCCAACACAAAAAAGGTAAATTAACAGCTCGCGAACGCATTGATTTACTCCTTGATGAAGGTTCTTTTGAAGAAATTGGCAAATTCGTCATGCACCGCTGCAAAGATTTTGGTCTGGATAAGGAGCATTATCTTGGCGACAGCGTCATAACGGGCTACGGCACAATTCATGGGCGATTGGTGTATGTGTTTTCGCAGGATTTTACTGTTTTTGGTGGTTCACTTTCCGAAGCACACGCCGAAAAGGTATGCAGAATCATGGATTTGGCCATGAAAAATGGTGCGCCTGTTATTGGACTGAACGATTCTGGCGGTGCTCGCATACAAGAAGGCGTGGTGTCCTTGGCAGGTTATGCCGACATTTTTTACCGTAATACGCAGGCTTCAGGGGTTGTGCCGCAACTTTCGGCTATCATGGGGCCTTGTGCGGGGGGGGCTGTTTACTCGCCAGCTATCACTGATTTTATTCTCATGGTAGAAAACACCTCCTATATGTTCGTAACAGGCCCTAATGTGGTAAAGACCGTTACGCATGAAGAAGTCAGCTCTGAGGATTTGGGTGGTGCGAGCGTCCACAGCAGCAAAAGTGGTGTGGCGCACGTTTCATGTGCAAACGAAGTGAGTTGCATCAACGACCTCAAGCGCATGATGCGCTACATTCCCCAAAATTGCGAAGAGATTGCACCGATATATCCTTATCAGCTGGGCGATGAGCGCCGTGAAAGCCTGAACAGCGTAGTGCCAGAAAATGCCAACCAACCCTACGATATTCGCGAGGTTATAGAGCAAGTTCTTGACTCAGAAACATTTATGGAAATCCATAAGGACTATGCCGAAAATATTATTGTTGGTTTTGGGCTTTTGGCAGGGCGCAGCATTGGCATTGTAGCAAACCAGCCCTCACATTTGGCTGGTTGTTTGGATATTAACGCAAGCAAGAAAGCAGCACGTTTTGTGCGTTTCTGCGACGCTTTCAATATTCCTCTACTGGTTTTTGAGGACGTGCCTGGCTTCTTGCCTGGTACGGAGCAGGAATGGAATGGTATCATTTCTAATGGGGCAAAACTGCTTTATGCCTTTTGTGAAGCCACTGTGCCACGCATTACAGTCATTACGCGCAAGGCTTACGGTGGCGCTTATGATGTCATGAACTCCAAGCATATTGGTGCTGATATGAACTATGCCTGGCCGAATGCTGAAATTGCGGTGATGGGTGCAAAAGGTGCTGCTGAAATCATTTTCCGAAAAGAGATTACAGCGGCAGCCAATCCAGAAGAAAAACTGCAAGAGAAAGTAGAGGAGTATCAGCGCAAATTTGCAAATCCTTACCGTGCAGCACACCGAGGCTATATAGACGAGGTCATTATGCCAGAACAAACACGCCAAAAATTGATAGCAGCTTTTAAAATGCTTGAAAACAAGGCTGTTAGTGCGCCCCGTAAAAAGCATGGCAATATCCCGCTTTAGGTCAGTCTTTTTTGTATGGGTAAAGCCACCCAAACACTAGTGAATGGAATCTACCTCCTTAAAAAATTTTCGGGCAAGGCCGCAGGGCTGTTAAAAAAAACGCTAAAATCCATTTTGTGGGCTATGCGTCAATGCTACAAATAGACGCACTCAATAACAAAAAAAGAGATAAAGCGGCAAACCCGCTTGATGCCTCAAAATTGCTTTTGTCCTATTTTGCCTTAGCCCTAGCACGGCCGTATCATAGCCGTATCATAGCCGTAGTTGGCCGTACTTTAAAAGTAAAGTCCCTGTCTTAGAAAAATACAATTATTCGCTTTCCAAAACTTACATCTCTCAGAGAGGTTAATTAAGAGCTTGTTCTTTTTTCATCTAAATTGGCCTTTTGCGAGGCTTGATTTTTTTACTATGCCCTACGGTCGGAACTTTCAGCTCGCGCTTCGGTTCTGCATCAAGGCAAAAAGTAGAGAAGAGAGGTCTATCAAAAGCCGTCAAGGTGTTCCCAAAATAGGTAAACTATCCTCCTTAAATTTAGCTTGCATCTATTGAATGTACTTTTTAAGGGACGACTAGGTATCATAACTATTTGGCAAAAATGTTATGAAACGTTAAAAAGCGTTTTTTTAGAATAGCGATTGCAACTATTCTTTGTTTTTTGTTGTCTTTAGAATAGAACAACACCAAAAAATGTGTTTTGCCAACTATTTAAATTGCCAACTATTTAAAATGACCAAATGCTATGAAAACGATTTCTTTTGCACCAACTATACACCAAAAATTTCTTTACGGCCTGCTCTGTATCTGCATATCAGCAGTGATAGGTATATGTTGTGAGTTCAATGCTCCTAAACAACTGAGCGAGGCTAGAGAAGAAAGCAAGAGTGCTAAGTTTATGCAGCAAATTGTTAAAAGCACGAAGCCAGATAACCATACAGTATTAGCTTGCCAAAATATGCCAAAGTAAAATTTACTAATTTTTTTCAAGATTAAAACAAAATCAGAAGTGTTATGTCAAAAAAAGACACGTTCCAAAAACTAAAAAAGTGCACATTTTTATTGGCCGGTGCAGCCCTCCTTTTGGCACAGAGCGCTTGCTTTGAAATGAGTGAAACTGGGTGTGAAGGTGGCGATGCGCTCGACTTTAAGGCTTGTCATCAAGAGGGAATCATTATTGATAATACGTGTGCGCATGGCCTTTGGGGCGGCAAGTGGATTCAGCTCACAGACGGTCAGATATTGCAGCCGTTCAGTGCCAATGAAAATTTGAGCTTGCCCACCCATATACAAGCTGGTACAAGAGTGCGCATAGATTTTGAAGAAACCTACCGAGATGCACGTTATGACAGTGCTATCACCTGCTTGGCCATACCGCCTTTTCAGGCAGACAAGGTAGTAAAGATAAATTGTTTTGAGATGGTAACAAAGTGAATTGAAAAAAGCCGAGGGTTATGCCTTCGGCTTTTTTTGTCTTTTTTTTAATAAAACCTTATTCACTAGCGCTATATGGCCTTAAAAGAGGTTTACTTTCATGGAATTATCTTTTCAGCGCTTATCTTAGAGCAAACGGATAACAGTTCTCATGCTGCTGAGCCGTCAGCAGAAATAGTGCATAGAAATGGCTACATTGCGCATTTGGTGCGAGTTATTCAGTTATTTGAGCCGAGCTTTCAGGTAGATTTTTCTGACCTCGTATGGCATAAAGCACGCATGGCTTATGGCTATTTTGATTATTACATCAACACCATATCGCTAGACAAATGCGTTGATGGTATAGAGATAAGCGCTTATGGGCAGTCTGGCTTTCATTATGAATCCGACGGACAAGACCACCTCGGTATCAGTATTCGCTTTCCAGATGGCAGGTTGGTGTATTGCAACGTAGAAAGCCATGAACCATTTTTGCAAGTGAGGTTACAGGCCAAAGAGATAGAGCTGGTTGCAGAATATGTCAGTCAGTATCTACAGGCTTAGCGCTATGCTAGTCTTAAACCATTGCATTTTGTTGTCGCTTATCAAGTGGTTTATAAGCTCATAAAAAAAACATTCCGCACCAAAAGATGCGGAATGTTTGTTATCATCATAATCACAAAAATCACTAAACTTGATGGATTACTTTGTAGCCGCTTTGCGTTTGGCAGCTGGCTTTGCCTCTGTTACTTCTTCAGCCTCTACATCAACCACGTTGAGTTGTTTTTCAAGACCGCGAATACGTGTTTTGAGGTCATGTATTGTTTTAGTCATTTCAGACATATCCGAGTTTAAAACAACTGGATAAGGCTCTAAAGCGAACTCCATGCCGCGTTTCATGGCGTGGCGAATGTCAAATTGCAAACTCAAAACTTCACCTTGAACAGCAGAGAAAGCATCGCTGCGGAAGAGGTCAATGAGTTGGTTTTCCAATACGTTTACAAAATGTGCGAAAAAGTCGTTGTAAGACTTAGCGCTTTCGCCTTTTTTCATTTTATCAAAAAGGTCTGTAGCAGTTGCTTCCATTGCTTTTTGAGAAGAAGTCATAATCATAAAGTTCAACTCCGCAATTTTCATTTGGTAGTTGTTGAGGTTGCCCTGCATGCCCATAACCATTTCGCTCATATCTTTTTCGCGGCTTGGCGGAACCAGTTTGCTGAACGGCGCATACACTTCTTGCATTTTGTCCATGAAGGCCTTTTGCAGGCTCACAACAGCGTTCATGTCGTTTTTGAGAGGTGCAGGCATCATGTTTGTAAATTGGTTCATCATGTCGCTCATTGGGTTGCTGAACTTGCCCATCATGTCGCTCATTGGGTTGCTGAACTTGCCCATCATGTCGCGGTAGTTTTCCATGAACTTAGTCATGTTGGCCGACATATCTTGCATTTTTGCAGGAGTAAACAAACCCAGCATATCGCTCAACATTTGTTGGAAGTTATCAGCATTGATAGACTTCATAAAATCTTTAGGGTCAAAATTATTGTTAGACACCATTTTGTAGTATGGCTGCCAGAACTCCATCATGTTGCCATAAGACTTAGAAGCGTTCATCATTTGTTGTGTGGCATCTTTCATAAAAGGTGGCACAAAGTTTTGCATATTTTGAGACATTTCGCTCATAATGTTGCCGCTCATAAACTTCTCCATCATGGCTTTGAAGTTTTCAATGTTGGCTGCATTGTTATTGTCAAGTTTCATGTTTGTCAATTTTTCAAATGTTTCTTTGAAATGAACAGCCCATTTGTCGTACATTTCTTTGCCTTTATTCAGAATTTCTTGTGGGTTGTTTGTCATGTCTTGCTTCTGGATAGCAGAATTCATGGCTTCCATCCACTTAGAAGTAAACTCGCGCTGCATATTCAACCAGTTTTTGAGGGACTCTGGAGAAGAAGCCGTCGGGTTTTCGGTGCTTTTTTTGATAGCGTCAGCAATGATGTTCTTTTGGTTTTCAAACCATTCTTTGTAGAACTCAACGCCTTTTTGCATGACGTTGTCGCTTGTGCCAGCTGTTTGCAATTTTTTTGTGGTCTCTACCCAATTTTCAACAATTTTGTTTTGAGTGTCCGTCCACATGGCGAGCATATTCTTGGTGGTGTCCATTACGTTTTCCATGACAAATTAAAGGGATTAAAATGAGTACGATTTTTTTCTGTTTAGCGGGTGCGGCACTAAAGTATGCGCACTTTTCACGATGCAAAAGTAGCTAAACTTTGATAACCTTTAAACTCGCTTAGGCGAATACTAATAATCGTAACTTTCTGTATTTCAAAATATTATTACAAATTCAACCGAGTAACCATATTAAATTTGGCGAATATATAATTAAGCAAAAAGATGTTTGCTCTTTATAGAATTTTCCAAAATTGAAAAAAAATTTTTTTTTTTTCATGTAAACCAAAAACACATAGGGAGAACCTACCCTGTCAAAAGTGAGAGGTCTATGACTTGGTACTAATTCTTGTAGGCTATCGATTTGCTAAGCGTTTGCTGTTTAGAGAATATTTGCTAAATTTAGTCGTTCTTTATCGTGTGTGAGCGTTAAAACCTAATTGGCAGCGATTACAACACAATTATAGTCAATCAAATTTTAATCATCATTGGTTTAGCTAAAAATCTAATAATAATAAGAGTAATATAGATTGGTTTAATTCAATCATTTATCAGTTGAATCTAAGTATTAGGCTCTCAGAGTATAGGGAAATCTCGTTACTTAGTTTCTTAACAGACCATTTACTTATGAAATTATCAGGCAGATTGGGGCTAGGATTGGCCTTTCTTATGGTGTTGCTCTTTGTTGTTTTTTATAGACAGCTCTCTGCTCAAGCGCCGCTTTCAGTTCAAAAAAGATTGATTGCGCTCAAGTGCTCTGCTCCTCGCTCTGTAGGTAAGGAAGTTAGCTATGTTATGGTGCATTATTGTAGCGATGCGCTAGAAAACCCCACAAAACCTTATAACGTGGACAAAATTGCCAGTGTTTTTGAAAGATATGGGGTGTCGGCACACTATCTAGTGGACAGAGAAGGGGTGGTTTATAATTTGGTGGAAGAGAGTAGAACTGCTTACCATGCAGGAAAAGGCAAGCTACCCTTTGCGCCTTATCACGAAAATAGCCTTAACAGCATTTCTATTGGCATAGAGCTGATGGGTATAGGCACACGCGAAGAAATGAAACTGCTCAACATTGGCAGCCAATACGATAAAATTGCTAAAGAAAATATTGGTTTTACTGAAAAGCAGTATCAAAGCCTGCGCCTGTTGCTCAATGACATTCAAAAAAGACACCCTAAGGTTTTAAATGACCGCAAACACATCGTAGGGCATGATGAATATGCACCTTCGCGTCGCCCAGACCCAGGAAAACTCTTTGACTGGAAAAAAATTGGTCTTTGAACCACCTTTTTTTTTATGAGTTGAAGAAAAGAACTAGTTTTGAGTGTTTAAAATAGCTTGATTAAAATCAAACGCTGCGGCTTTCGTACCTTATTCAATAGCAACAAAATGTTTAATCTTTCCGAAAATGCTTGTATCGGGGTCATAGGTGCAGGCGCAATGGGTACTGGTATAACCCAAATAGCAGCCCAGAATGGCCACAAGGTTTGTTTGGTAGACGCATCAGCCCCCGCGCTTGAAAAGAGCCAAACGCTTCTGAAAACTACTTTCTATAAACTGGCCGAAAAAGGCAAAATTAGCCCTGAAAATGCCGAAAAAGCTATCCAAGCTATTCGCTTTACGACTGCTCTTGAGGATTTATATAGCGCCGATTTGGTTATTGAGGCCATCGTAGAGAATTTGGCCATTAAGAAAGAAATTTTTAGCCGGCTAGCTGCAATTGTTAAGCCAGAAGCTATTTTGGCCACCAATACATCTTCTTTATCAGTAACTTCCATAGCGTCGTCGGTCAAAAACGCTGAGCGTGTGCTTGGGCTTCATTTTTTTAACCCTCCGCCACTCATGCCATTGGTGGAGGTAGTGCCCGGCCTGGCTTCAGCTGATAGCACCGTTCAGAGCATTTTGGCGCTCATGAAAAAATGGGGCAAAAAGCCTGTATTGGCTAAGGACACCCCTGCTTTTATTGTCAATAGACTGGCTCGGCCTTTTTATGGCGAAGCCATACGCATGATGGAGGAGGGTATAGCGGATTGCGCCACTATTGACTGGGCGATGAAAACGTTTGGGCAGTTTAAAATGGGGCCTTTTGAATTGATGGACTACATTGGGCATGACGTGAATTACGTAGTAACAGAAACAGTTTTTGCTGCTTTTTTCTATGACCCACGCTATCGGCCTTCGTTCAGCCAAAAGCGCTTGCTTGAAGCTGGCCGCCTTGGCAAAAAGTCTGGGCACGGTTTCTATAACTACGGCGCTGCTATGCCAGAACCCCAAAAAGATGAAGTACTAGGCCGTATCATCATGGAGCGTATTGTGGCTATGCTCATCAACGAAGCAGCCGAAGCGTTGCTGCTGGGTGTGGCCTCTGCTAGTGATTTGGATTTGGCCATGAAGGCAGGAGTGAATTACCCAAAAGGGCTTTTGGAATGGGCTAACGAGTGGGGCGCTCATAATGTTTATACCGTTCTGAAAGGCTTACAGGAAACTTACGGGGACGACCGCTACAGACCAAGCGCCTTGCTGCGCCAAAAAGCCTTGCAGAATGAGAGGTTTTGAAAATAAAAAGTAAAACAAGAAGTAAGCCCTTTGGTAGGTGAGCATCAATACAGAGAAAGCAATACAAAAAGGCTTTTGAAAAGTGTTGTGGGACTTCTATAGCCTAACCAGTCGTCCCTTAAAAAGTATATTCAATAGATATAAGCTAAATTTAAGGAGGATAGCTTGCCTGTTTTGGGAACACCTTGACGACCTTTGATAGACTTCTCTTCTCTACTTTTTGCCTTGATGCAGAACTGAAGCGCGAGCTGAAAGTTCCGACCGTAGGGCATAGCAAAAAAATCAAGCCTCGCAAAAGGCCAATTTAGATGAAAAAAATAGCCTTTTTTCATCTAAACCAGCGAATGGCTTTTTTGCTGATTCAATCTCTTGCAAAACAGAGTTGCACATAAAACCTAATCCTCTGACCTTTGAGCCATTCGCTTTTGTCTGATGCGAGGCAGCGCAGGCCGCAAGAAGCGTTGAGATTTTGCCAGTTATTTGACAAAATATCTTAGATGTATTTTAAGGGACGACTAACTACTTTTCATCAAAAGCCTGTATAAAAGCCCGCAAATCAGTTTCTTTGCTGATGTCTAGCTTTTGTTTAAAACGAGTCAGCGCCACACGCAGGCTGCCATCAGTTATGTTGAATATTTGAGCAATCTCTTTGTTGCTGAGATTCATTTTAAGATAAGCCGCCAGGCGTAAGTCATGGTTAGTGAGGCTTGGCGACAGGCGCTTAATGCTCTGAAAAAAAGCAGGGTGTACCTCTTGAAAGTGCTGCTTGTAGTTTATCCAGTCGTTTTCTTGATTAAGACCTTGTTTTATTTCTGACAAAACCTGCTTAAATTCCTGTTTGAGCATTTGGGCTTCATCAGAGGGCATTGTTTCAAACTTTTCTTTGAGTTTTTCTTCTATTTCTATGAGCCAGTTATTTTTTTGTACCAGTGCGTCGGACTGTGCAGCGAGTTTACGAGCCTGTAAGTCTATTTTGTCTTGCAAACGCTCCTGTTCTAGCGTATTGTACTTGTCTTGTAGGTCGTTACGGCTTCGCTCTTCGTCGAGCATTAACTGGCGTATTTGGGACTTTTCGTGGGCTTCCTGCCAATACTTTTTATGCAACTTGCTGGCTCTAATAGCAAGAAAGGCAATAACCAGCAGGGCAGCAGTACCTATGGAAATAAGCAAAATGACGTAAAAAAAACGGGTGTTTTCTAGCTCTAACTCCTGCATTTCTTTGCGTTTTAAAGCCACCTTTTCTTGAAATTGAATAGCTAGAATATCACTCTCTTGCTTAAAATGAGCCAGAGTATCCATGTAACTTATTTTCTGGCCTTGATAGAAATATGCCATTTTATTTTGGTTTTGTGCTTCATAAGCCTGAATGAGGCGTTCTGCAAGTTCAATCAATCGCTCATAATCACGAGCATCTTGAGCCATAGCGTAACCCTCCTCGCCCGCTTCAATGGCTTTTTGAAAATCTTTGGTCTCAAAATAAAGCTGGGACAGGTTGCTTTTTATGTTTGCAATACCACTGTTACTTCTGGACTGATAACTGTGTTTTAAAGCACTATCATACAAGCTCAAAGCATTGGTATATAATCTCTGCTTGGCTTTTATCAAACCCATATTGCCGCACAAATAACCCAAAGCATGGATATTTTGAGCCGCTTTATCATTAAGTAACTCTTTCTTGTAGGCTTTTTCGTACCAAACATAAGCAGTATCATACTCCTTTTTGGCATAATACACGTTACCTATCTCGCTATAAGCCGATGGATTAAAAATTTTTCTTCTCTCAAAATAGGCCAAGTCTTTTGCTAAACAATACAAGGCTTTATCATACATTTTTTGAGATATATAAATTCTGGCAAGCCAAGTATAACCGACGTAGTCTAGCCAGAGCGTTTCGGATATATCCATTTCTCTGACTTCCAGAAAGTATTTCAGGGCTGTTTGTTTGTTACCAATAACGAAATTTAGCTTACCAAGATTACTCAAAACTCTTACTAGCAAATCCTTATCTTCATTTTTATTTGCATAGTGCTGCACCTCCTCAAGCAAAGAAAGACTTTCAAAGTTTTTACCAATATAACGATAGACTATGCCTAAGGTCAGTTTTTGCTCTTGAACATCAAGAACTTGGCCAGAAGCCTTAGCCAACTCATAGGCTTTTTGGGCATATCTAAGTGCTTTTTGGTTATCTATTTCAAGATATGCCTCTGCTAGCTGTTGATAAAAAAGGCTACTTGGTTTAATATGAGGCAACAACTTTAAGAGACTATCCAAACGCATTGCTTGAGACTGTGCAGTGCAATTTTGAGAAAGGAAACCCGCAAAAAAAAGAAGCTGGAAAAATATCCAAAATATATAGTTCCTTGTCATAATGAAACAAAGATAAGACTATAGAAACTATTTTCCAAAAAGGAAACAAAAATAGTAACAAGTAAAGCTCAATACTGGTTATACCTCTAAAAAACAACCTCTTAATTAGTTGTCCCTTAAAAAGTCTGCACAAGAACAAGCACATCCAATGATTGATATGATTTGTCTGCTTTAGGAACGCCCTCATGATTTTGGGTAGCTTTTTCTTTCTACTTTTTGCCTTGATGCAGAACTGAAGCGCGAGCTGAAAGTTCCGACCGTAGGGCATAGCAAAAAAATCAAGCCTCACAAAAGGCCAATTTAGATAAAAAAAGAACAAGCTCTTAATTAACCTCTCTGAGAGATGTAAGTTTTGGAAAGCGAATAATTGTATTTTTCTAAGACAGGGACTTTACTTTTAAAGTACGGCCAACTACGGCTATGATACGGCTATCATACGGCTATGATACGGCCGTGCTAGGGCTGAGGCAAAATAGGACAAAAGTAATTTTTAGGCATCAAGCGGGTTTGCCGCTTTATCTCTTTTTTTTGTTATTGAGTACGTCTATTGGCCTGTATCTTGCGTTAGAGAGGCGGCGGGTTTAGTGCGTAGCACCGAAGCGAAGCGAAGCCCAAAGACGAACGACCGCGAAGCGGGAACGCCCAATAAATTGTAGAAAAACAATCATTAGTCAAAAAGTTAGATATAAGGCATTTGGCAAAAAGTTATTTGAAAACGCGAGAAGATGGCCTCTACAAAAGTGAAAAGAGGGCAATTAGAACTCAAAAAACTCAAAAAGGGCTTTTTGACGACTCAAGAGAGGTTAATTTAAGAGCTTGCTTTCGTCCAAAAACTCCGCAACTCTGCGGAAAAGACGGCTTTAATAAACCACACCATTGCTGCCACATAATAATAACTTGTGCTTCTCATGCAATTATGCCATACATCGGTGCAATATCAATTATTAATTTTTACATTTGCTGCCTAGAAATTAAAGGTATAAATTATTTCGCTCTATGAAATTTCTCCGAATTATAGGCCTCTTTATGTTGTTTGCGCCCTTTTTGAAAAGCTGCATACCTAATCAGAAAGTACAGGCAGGCCATATCAGCGCTGAGTCAGATAGCATGATTATTCGCAAAATTTTTACAGAGGCGCTCACAAAAGGTCAGTGCTATCAAAACCTCAGGGCACTTTGCGAAACCGCGCCACGCCGTTTGAGCGGCAGCCCTGGTGCTGAAAAAGCCGTCAGCTTTGCAGAAAAACTAGCCAAAAGTTTGAGTGTAGACAGGGTTATCCTGCAAGAAGTCATGGTGCCACACTGGGTGCGGGGTGAGGCCGAAAAAGGGCAGATTGTGGGTGGTGTTAGTCTAAATATTTGCGCACTCGGCGGCAGCGATGCCACCCCCAAAGGCGGAGTTACTGCTGAAGTACTTGAAGTGAAAGGCGGCATGACAGAACTCGCTACTCTGAGCGCCGAGCAAGTAAGAGGCAAATTTATTTTCCTGAATATGCCCATGCCCGCCCACCATGTAGAAACCTTCACTGCTTATGGCGAAGCCGTAGGCCAGCGTTACAAAGGAGCTGTAGAAGCCTCTAAACTCGGTGCTTTAGGGCTTTTGGTGCGCTCTATGGGGCTTACTGATGACGATTACCCACACACTGGTAGCATGACTTATGAAGGGGCTGCCCAGCGCATTCCTGCCGTAGCGCTCAGCACAAACAGCGCCAATGCGCTCAGCAAGGCTCTTACGAAAACTCCTAAGCTTAGAGTGAAGCTGATTACCAACTGCCAAACTTTACCCGACAAACTGTCCTATAACGTGGTGGCAGAAATTAAAGGCTCTGAAAAACCCGAAGAGTTTGTGCTTGTGGGTGGGCACTTAGACGCATGGGATAACGGCGACGGCGCACACGACGACGGTAGTGGTTGTATGCAATCTTTAGAAGTATTGCGTCTTTTCAAAGCCCTGAATATCAAACCCAAAAGAACTTTGAGAGCTGTTTTGTTTATGAACGAAGAAAATGGCCTGCGCGGCGGATTGAAATATGCCGAACTGGCTGCTCAGAACAAAGAAAAGCATATTGCGGCCATAGAATCTGATGCGGGGGGCTTTACGCCACGCGGCTTTGGAGTTACTTGCAAGCAGGCACAGTTTGAGCAATTCAAAAAATGGTTACCTCTTCTTGTTCCCTATAATTTGCATAAATTAGAGCCACACGGCGGCGGTGCGGATATAGGCCCTTTAGCGCCTCAAGGCACTGCGCTTATAGGCTATCTGCCTGACAGTCAGCGTTATTTTGATTTTCATCACACCTCTGCCGATGTATTTTCGGCAGTTAATAGACGCGAGCTAGAGCTGGGAGCAGCCTCCTTAGCAACGCTATGTTTCTTGCTGACAGAATACGGCTTGCCACAATAAAACAAACAATCTAAAGCCTTTTTTAGACAAATGCTGAAAATTAGCGCTGTTATCATTACGCTCAACGAAGAAAAAAATATAGGCCGTTGCTTAGATTCTTTGATGAGCGTGGCGGACGAAATTGTGGTAGTTGATTCTTTTTCGGTGGACAAAACCCGTCAGATATGTGCCCAAAGACAGGTTAGATTCTTGGAAAATAAATTTTTGGGGCACATTGAGCAAAAAAACTTTGCAGTGGCAGCAGCTTCAAACAACTGGGTGCTTAGCTTAGATGCAGACGAGGCGCTAGACGAAGTCTTGCAAAAAGAAATTCTCCTTATCAAACAACAACCTAGCGCCCAAGCATATTCCATGAACCGTCTCACCAACTATTGCGGATACTGGGTACGGCACTGCGGCTGGTATCCCGATAAAAAACTACGGCTCTGGGACAGACGCATAGGCGCATGGGGAGGAATAAACCCACACGATGAGGTCATTGTACAAGCTCAAACCACTACGAAGCACCTCAAAGGCGATTTGCTCCATTATAGTTATTACAACATACACGACCACATCAAACAAGTCAATTTTTTTACAGACATCATGGCCAAAGAAGCCATACAGAAAGGAAAGAGTAGTGGACTTTTTAAAATATTGTTCAGCCCTCTCACCAAGTTTCTAAAAAGTTATCTGTTTCAGTGTGGTTTTCTGGACGGGTACTATGGCTTGGTTATTTGTATCATTTCAGCCCACGCCACCTTTATCAAATACGTCAAAATCAGAGAGAGCCTAAAAGAATGAATCATCTTGCACGTTTAAAACGCATGGTAAACGAATTCGCTATTTCTTCAGCACCCTGCCATGTCTCTAAGACATCGCAATTTACAGGAATAAAAATGATGTTTAAATCAGAGCGCTTATCTAAAAGTTTTAGCACATCTCGTGCCTCTCGCTTTGTATTTCCTAACCAATTAGACCAAGGAATAATAGCATAGAAATCAGCCGCTTTTATTACACCTTCTATAGCCATGTTTTGGGAGTTCTTATCAACAATCACGTTTAGATACTTTTGCAAATAAAGATTATCTAAACTGTCATACTCTATACCTCCCTTGAGGCGTGGAATAAAATCATTAAGTTTACCTGTACACACCTTTTCGCCATACAAATCCAGTTGGTGTCCATTTTTATCAAACAAACAAAGACCATTGGTTAAGTAATTGCGAAACAGCATAGCTCTGTATATCTTCGCATTACGTACCGAATCAGACTCATTTGCAGACCAATCAGCAGCCACAAAATAAGTTGAGTGTTTTGCTGAGACTTCTCTCCAGGTCTTTTCAATATTTGCATAAGCCTCTACTTTGGGTTTTTTATATCTAAAACCAAATTTTTTAGCGTAGAAAGTGCAAGCAGATAAATTTATACAAATGAGAATCAAAACTAATACAAGAGTTGGTCGCTTTTTCATAATTTAAACGTGAGATTAAAGCATTAAGTCATTAAAAAAACAGCCACAGCCCAGATTGCCGTCATAGTCTGTGGCTGCCAAACTCACTACTTCGTCAAAGTAATATTGATAAATCCGTTCGCCTCTGAAATGGCATAAGTCCCTGCTTTAAGAATAAAACTACCCGTGTATTGAATGGAAGTCAGTAAGGTACTCGGTATGTCCCAATCTTCCTCCACATTTATAGATGTTTTTCCTGCAAAGACTTCTTGATAAAGCGCTTGTTGAATTCCGTTCGATTTGTTTATACGCATCAATAACGTGTTTGCATTAACCACAGTAACGCTTGCGTAGATGTTTCTTAGTTCAAAAGGTTGAGTTATCTCTATGCGCGTCTTGATACCGCTGCATCTGAAACCTATCCCACATTCGCAATTACACTTTTTCTTGTTGGCTACCGTGAATTCTACCTCACCACCAATAGTTCCGCCCTGCGCAAATACTGGTGAAGCCAGTGCAATAGCAAACAAAGTTATTAAATAAAAGAGTGCCTTTTTCATTGATTTTTGATTTTAAATTTATAAAATGAAAGAACAAGATTAGGCTCAAAATGTGCGCACATGAACCGAGCGCAAACAAACAAACAAACAAACAAACGAACAAAGCATATTTAACAAAATTTAACACCTTGAAGCAAAATGGATAAATACAGTATTCCCCAGACTTTAAACTCGCGGCAACCCAAACAAGAGCATTCTCACGGCAAAATTATTGTTAATATGAAAAAAAATCTTTAAAAAGCGCAATTTTTTCTACTTTGTGTCAGTTTATAATAGCAAATAGATTAAAAATTTTGCCGCAACGTAATATCTACCATAAAAGAATAAAACTGAACTGACTTTATTTTACTGCAAAGCAATACCCGTATGGTTATCAGGATTGTTAGAATGACCTTTAAAACAAGTGAGGTAGATAATTTTTTAAGACTTTTCGGAAGCATAAAAGAGCGCATAAAGGAGTTCGATGGTTGCATGAATTTGGCCCTTTACCGCGACGCAAAAGAACAAAATGTACTTATCACGCATAGCCAATGGGTATCCGAAGAAGCCCTTAATAGCTATCGCACCTCCTCTTTTTTTGCCGAAACCTGGCTCAAAACAAAGTCCATGTTTGCTGAACGCCCCGTAGCCTTTTCTATGGAGTCGGTAGAGGCTTATGTCTAGCAATGGCTTAAAACAAATACAACGCGACAGCGAACAGAGATTTCCTTAAAATCACAAAAGCGCAACTTCTGATGCTCGGGTGCCACACTCTTTTGATTATTGAGCGCCCAATGATTAAGGACTTAAATATTTCATTGTTTCTAAAAATACTTCTAAGGCTTTTACTGTCAGTAAATTAACCGAAATCTTTGTCTTTAAAATATCTTATTTAATTTATTGATAGTGAATACATTAGATGTTTTTTAAGGCGCGATTATTTAGGGCGGGGTTGTTAAAAAATACTAAATAGTAAAACTTTTTTGGTCTCTTTTTGTTTTTGGCGCGGCTCTAAGTATTCCTTTTGCTAAAAAACAGATACTCTGTAGCCATAAGCCACCAAAACCAATAGGAACAACTTAAGTTATCATCTTTTCTGTATAAGGGCACTATCATTATCCAATAAACCTAGCTTCTGCTTACCTTTGTACCTTGTTTTCCGAACTCTACTACTACAATGACTGTTGCACTCTCTCAGTACAAAAATATTTATTTCTTGGGCATAGGCGGCATAGGCATGAGCAATTTGGCGCGTTGGTTCAATGCTAATGGCTTCACTGTTTCTGGCTATGACCGCACCCCCAGCCCACTCACTGCCGAACTGCAAACGGAGGGTATACAGGTTCATTATGACGACAATTTGGCCTCTATTAAACCTGAAGTTTTGAATCAAAAAGCACAGACGCTGATTGTCCTGACCCCTGCTGTACCTGCTACACTTGGCATTTTGCAATTTTTTATGCAAAATAATTTCCAAATACACAAGCGCGCCGAAGTACTTGGTTTCATCACGAACGCCATGCGCAGTATTGGAGTAGCAGGCACACACGGTAAAACCACCACTTCGTCTATGTGCGCCTATTTGCTTCATGCCGCTGGCTTAGATTCTGCCGCCTTTTTGGGAGGCATAGCCGTCAATTTTAACTCAAACTTATTGCTTAATCGACAAACAACTCCCCAAACGCCTGCCGTAGTAGAGGCAGACGAATTTGACCGCTCTTTTTTGCATTTACAGCCCAGTATAGCGATTATTACTTCTACAGATGCAGACCATTTGGACATTTATCAACAAAAAAGTGCTCTAGAAGATTCCTTTGTGCAATACGCCCTCCAATGCAGACCAGAGGGTTCGCTGATTGTAGCCGCCAGTATAGATGAAGCCGTTCGGCAAAAAATAGAGCAAAAACGCTCCCTTATCACTTATTCTGCACAATCCACCGCCAATGCGGATATCAAAGCAGAGCAAATCCGGGTAGAAAATGGCTGTTTTGTATTCAATTATGTGGCCTCAAAATACAAAATTGATGGCTTACTGCTACAAATGCCTGGCCAACACAACGTAGAAAATGCCTTAGCAGCCATTACAGTAGCACTAGAATTAGGTATAGAGCCAGAAAAGATAAAGCAGATACTACCTGACTACAAAGGCGTTAAAAGGCGTTTTGAAATTCACATCAAGACCAATGCCTGTGCATACATAGATGATTACGCACACCACCCCACCGAGATTCAGGCATTTTTGACAGGACTTAAAACCCTCTACCCACAGCGCCCAATAACTGCTATTTTTCAACCACACCTCTTCAGCCGTACCAACGACTTCAAAGAAGATTTTGCCAAAAGCCTTGAGATTGCAGACCATGTATTTTTGATGGATATCTATCCCGCACGAGAATTGCCGATGGAGGGCGTTACCGTGGCTACTATCAAAGCCCTCATGCGTGAAAAAAACGTGCAGTACGTCCAGAACCAAGACTTATTAGCCACTTTGCGCCAACACCCGCTAGGCGTATGGGCTACTGTCGGTGCAGGAGATATAGACCGCTTCGTGATACCCATCAAGGAACTTTTGGAAGAGCGCATGCAGTATGAAAAACGTTGAGCAGCAATACGGTGGCTACCTTCGTTGGCGAGTGGGCGGATTTTGCTGGCAGAAAGACAAACTTCTTCTGCTCAATATGCAAGGCTTGGGTACTACGCCTAATTTTTGGTTGCCACCAGGCGGAGGAGTAGAATTTCAGGAACGCTGCGAAGATGCCCTACGCCGTGAGTTTCAAGAGGAAACTGGCCTTTGTGTGCGCTTAGGCCGTTTTGTCTGTGTGTATGAGTTTATAAAAGCACCTCTACACGCGCTAGAATGTTTTTTTGAGGTAGAAATCCTCTCAGGTACTTTGGTGCTGGGGCATGACCCCGAAACGCCACACAACAATTTGCTCAAGGCCTTAGAATGGATTGATGAACCGCATTTTCAGCGCCTAAAGCAAGACCCAGACCATACATTACACGCCCTTTTGGCTCAATGCAGCACGTTGGCAGAAGTCAGAAGTTTAACTGGTTTTTATTAAAAACATCTCATTGAGCACCTAAAATGATACAGCCACTTTTTTGCGCAAAACGTTCGTTTTACCGCTCAAATTATACGTTTGTATCGTAATAAGGTAATAACCTATGGGGGCTTTTTGGCCTGCATCGGTTACGCCGTCCCAGGTTAGAGAGCCGCCGCTCGTAGAAATTAAGCGGTTTTGCACCAACTTCCGCAGCAATCGCCCCTTCATGTCATAGACGTTAATATCTGCAATCGTTCCCAAATCAGCACACGTATAGTCTATTTGCACAAAATCATTCATGCCGTCGCCGTTAGGTGTAAAGATGTCCGCGCTCAAGGCAAAGCAGTCTTGGTTTTGAGAGCTTCCATTTTCACCCACATACTGCGAGTTCAGATAACCAGGCGTGCCGTAGCCTATTGTAGCAGCAGCAGAATGCCAATTATTGCGGTCATTGGTAGGTTTATTGAAGTGAATACGCTCCAAGCTCACCCCTTCGCGGTCGCGAATCAGGTCTAGATGGTAATCCTTATCATAGTCAAATCTGTCCACAATTTGCCCTGTGTTGCTTTGCAAGATGGCTGTTCCTTGTGCGTCCGAATAAGATGGCAAACTGCTGATGCTCCAAAAATTGGCGGCTTTGCCGTTCGGATACTGCCCTAAAAGTAGGTTATTGTCCCTTGATATGGCCAAATACCCTTGAGGTGGCAGCACCAAATCATCTTCCGAGAGCACTTTGGGCGTATAAAGTTTACCATCTCTAAAACTTGTGAGCTTCCAACCCTTCAAATTAATGAACTTCTCCGAGCGGTTATAAATTTCCACAAAATCCGTTCCGCCTACTGGTGGGTCAAACAGAATTTCATTCAGAACTACGTCGCTGCTGTCGCCTTGTTCGGGCAGCACAAAGGTAGCAGAATTATTCTCCGAACCTATCAAATTGCCAACACAGTCTGTAATCTGTGCAATCTGAACAGTATAAACAGTGCGTGGACTCATCGGTGTTGTAAGCGTCAATTTTGCTTCGGCCAAATTGCTAGGAACGCCTACCAGACTTGCTTTACTGAGCCCCTTGTCAAGAGTAATAGTTCCAAAATTGGTCAGTTGCAAGCTATCCAGTTTTTCATCAAAAAGCAGGCGTACCGTGAGAGGGTCTATGGCATCAGCACGCAGCAGCTTGGGTGGGCGATTATCAGGGAAAGAACCAAGAACAGAGTTTTCCTTGCCTGGTGTGCCTCCTTTGGGGTGTTCCGAAGCAGTCCAGTTGGCGCTGCTCGCACACGGATTGTTGGGGTCTATCATCTCCAAAGACCAGCCGCCTTCTTGCTTTTCGGTGGAGTTATACCAGTCGTCCAGATAGTTGAGGTCGTGTATGAGCTTGCCATCTGCACTACGCAAACGGATTTGCTCGCCCGCATTATCTAGGCTAGTCCAATTGGAAAGACCAATCACGTTCGGTGAAAATGCCTTGAGTGCATTTACGGAGGAAGACGGACAAAGAATCCAATAACTCTGAGGTTGCAAACTCTGGAACGGCAAAACGACAGTTTCTGCTTCGTCCGAAAGCAATAGACCACCCAAACTTAAAATCTTGTCCGTTGGGTTATAAATCTCCAAGTATTCGGTTTCGGGCAGCTTGATAACCGGTGAAGGGTCGCACATAACCTCCGTGATAATCAACTCGTTGAACTTAGGCACTACGCCCAAACCAAAAGGCCAAAGGACTTCTTCAATGCTATTGCCAGAACAGTCTTTGATGCCACGAACGGTTAGCTTGTAGGCTTTGTTCAAAACCAGTTTTGGGCTAAGCGCCAAGCGCAAAGTGCGGTCGTTCAAAAATTCGAGGCGCTTGAGGCTAAGGCCGTCCGAGAGCAAGTAATTAGTTGCGTTGATTTGGCTCAGGCTATCCAATTTCTCGGAAAAGCGCAGCTCCAAAAGCGTATCCGAAAGCGCCAAAACCTGCTCTAAAATTGGTGGAACAAGGTCTGTAACAGCACCCGTCATAGAGTTGGGTGCGGCGGGTGTGCCCCCAAGAGTATTTTCAGAAGCCAGCCAATTACCTGCCTCTATACAAGGGCTGTTTAAATCTTTCATTTCTAAAGTCCAGCCGCCTGCTTTTTTGGCTGGGTCTGCATACCAGTTGTAATCATAGTCCACACTAAAAAGTAATTGTCCATTTGCGGAACGCAGCAGTAATTTTTCTCCCTCATTGTCCAGGCTCGGAAAGCCCGTAACGCCAATGACCGTTCCGAAAGACGCAAAAGCGCTTACAGATGAAGTGCCACAGACAACGGCATATTGGCGCGGGAGCAACACGGTATTGGGCAGCGTGCAAAAGCCGCCTGCATCTATGAGCAAAAGTCCGCCTAGCTCAAGAATCTTATCCGAATTGTTATGAATTTCTAAAAATTCTCGCTCTGGCAGGCCAATTTTGGGGCTTGGGTCTGCAAAAATTTCTGTAATGAGTAAGTCATTAGGAGCAGGTGCTACGCCGCGCCCAAAACTAAAAGTTTGTTCCAAAGAGGCATTACCAGAGCAATCTCTTACGCCTTTCGCTTTGAGGTCATAAATGGTGCTCAGGGCTATTTTTGGCAAAAAGCTGATAGCCAGCGTTGTAGCATCAATCCAAGTAAGACGCTTGATAGTAAGCCCTTTATTAAGGCTATAATTGGCCACGGTGAGTAAGCTGAGGCTATCCATTTTTTCCGAAAAGCTTAAGCGCAGCAAGGTGTCTGATACCAAAACAACACTGCTAATAGCTGGCCGCAGCGTATCTGGGTTACTTGCCAGAACAGAATTTTCGGCTGCAGGAGTTCCGCCAAGCGAATTTTTGGAGGCTCTCCAGTTATCGGCTTCGCCGCAAAAATTACTAGGGTCTATCATTTCCAAAGACCAGCCACCTAGAGCTTTGGTAGCGTCCCTGTACCAGTCGTCCGAATAGCTGACGCTAAAGACAAGTTGTCCGGCGCTGTTGCTCAAGCTGAGCATTTCGCCGCTATTGGTCAGGCCAGGAAAACTACTCATGCCCAATACGTTAATGCCAGGAAAACTATCCAACTTTGTACTGCTGCACAAGAGTAAATACTTCTTGGCTTCTATGGCTGCATTCGGCAAATTACGGCTGCTTGTCCCGTCTGTTAGGGTAATGTTTTGTAAGGAAATGAGGTCAGGAGTGGGGTTATAAATTTCTAAATACTCCACTAGTGGCAAACCTACTTTTGGGGATTCATCTGCCATAATTTCTGTGATAATCAATTCATTGGCTAGAGGCATACGGCCTTTGCCAAAATTGCGGCTATCGGAAGCAGCATTGCCAGAGCAGTCGCGAGCGCCACTTACGGTCAGCTTATAAAGCAATGTTTCCTTGAGCGGGCTGGCCAAATTCAGGCGCACGATGCGGTCAGACACATACAGAATGCTGGTTATGCTGGCACCAGCAATGCTGTAATTGGAAGTGCTAACCATGCTGAGGCTGTCCAACTTTTCTGAAAAAGTAACTTCTATTTGGGAGAGCGTGAGGAGTTCTAGGTTTTCTATGCGTGGCTTCGTGATGTCTGGTTTGGCCGCATTAACTGAGTTCAAAAAGCCTGGCGTTCCACCTTTAATATTTTTGGAGGCCAGCCAGTTATCGGCTTCGCCGCAGGGATTGCTGGGGTCTATCATCTCCAAAGACCAGCCGCCATTTTTTTTGATAGCATCGGCATACCAGTCGTCGTCATAGTCCACCGAAAAAATGAGTTGCCCGCTCGTATCGCGCAAAGAAAGCAACTCGCCTGTGTTGCTCAAACTCGGAAAACCTACAAGCCCCAAGGCATTGACGGTAGCAAAACTATCTGCTTTGGTGGTGCTAGTCAGGAGTAGATAAGCCCCAGCTTCCAACACAACTGCGGGAAGCAAAACGCTGCCTGTGCCGTCCGAAAGCCTAACAGCCCCCAAATTGAGCAATTTACTACTGCGGTTGCGCAACTCTATGTATTCAGCCAATGGTAAACCTACACGAGGAGACTCATCAGCCATGATTTCAGAAATCAGTAAATCAAAACGCTTAGGGACTTCTCCTATGCCAAAATTAATGGAGTCAGGCTGGGTGTTTCCCTTGCAGTCCCGCACGTTCCGCATAATGAGTGTGTAGAGTCTAGTAGGATCTATGAGGCTTCCAAAGCGTATTTGTACGCTAGTAGGGCTTTTGTAGGCAGCTGCAATGACCGTGAGCGAAGCGTCCAGTAAACTATAATTGGCCACATTGACCATGCTAAGGCTATCAGCGGATTCGTTCAAGTAGATGGTGAGGAGGTCGGTGGGCTGTACGGTAGCGCTTAAAATTTTTGGCCCTACAGCATCAGCAATCGCGCCGTTTACGGAATTAACTTTGGAGGGAGTGCCGCCCAAGCTATCTACGGAAGCACGCCAGTTATTTGCGCCCGTGCAAGCAGACAACAAATCTATACGTTCTAAAGACCAACCGCCAAGTTTCTTTATAGGGTCGCCATACCAGTCGTCATCAAAAACTACACTAGTAATGATTGTGCTGTCTGAACGCAGCAGGCGAATGGCCTCACCCGAATTAGTCAGAGAAAGCCACGAAGCTAAACCTAGGCGCGCTCCAAAAACAGTGAAACTATCTACGGCTGCCAAGGGGCAGAGCGTCAAGTAAGCACCAGCCGGAAGCGTATAGCTTGGTAAAGTTGTTTGGCCGCTGCCGTCTTGAAGAAGAACTCCCAATAAATTTTTGGGCGAAGTAGTGGGGTTATAAATTTCAATAAATTCTACCAAAGGCAAGCCTTTTTTAGGGCTCTCATCTGCAAAAATTTCTGTGATGATTAACTCTCCTGCTGCTGGCTGTATGGGGCGTGAAAAAGTTAAGTTTTGAGTCCCCATTTCATTGCCCAGCAAGTCGCGAACGCTTTTTACACTCAAAGTGTAAGTAGTTCCGAAGGCAAAATTGCTGGTAAAAGTAAGTGTTACGGTTCGTTTGTCTGTACCCAAAACAGCACTTAAGGGCAATCCAAAACCCAAACTCACCGAATAATGGTTGAGGGCTTCAGCCGTAACTTCGTCCAGATTCTCAGAAAAAACCAATCTTAGTGTTTTGGGGCTGGTGAGTTCCAGAGTTAGTACGGTAGGTGGCACGTTGTCATAAACAAAACTATGTGTGGAAATGGGTGCTACTTGACCATTTATAAGACTACACCAGCCTGCTGTAAGGGTGTAAGTGATGCCTGCCGAAAAATTGGGCGCAAACGACAAGTGTACCAAACTCAAGTTGCTGGCATCACGTATGGCAGAAGCAGGCGCACCTACAGTGGGGCTGACGCTGTATTTGGTTTCATCTTCAGCATCTGCTAGGGTTACGTCCGAACTGAAATAAACGTCCAATAAGTTTGCAGAAATTACTCGCACTTCAGTAATACGCACCTGATACACGAAGTTGTCTGTAGCTGCTACAGTTATCGCGTTGCCAAATAAATCTTGCACATTCAACACGCTCAGGGTGTAAGATGTTCCTATAGCCATAGTGGCTGCAAAATCGAGTTCTACGGTATTGGCCGATACAACCGTAACCGCAGTAGGTGTGCCAAGAGTAGCCACGCTATAATTTGCCAAGACACTTGCCGTAGCAGGCGTTACTGGCTCAGAAAACTGGACTCTAATTTTTTGGCGAGAAAGCACCCAAATACGCGCAATGGTGGGGCTTTTGGTGCTAAAATTTAAAACCTGGGGCGGACTCATGGCATTGCCGAGCAAATCCCGAACATTGGATACTGTGAGCGTTAGAGCAGCGAAGTCGCCAAGGCCGCCTGCAAATGTAAGTGTTACAACCCGTGCGTCAAAGGGCGACAAGGTGGCCGTTGTAGGTGAACCTATGCCAGCACTCACTGCGTAGTTGGCAAGGGTAGTAGCTGAAGGATTTTGAACAAACTCACTGAAGGTCAGTTCAATGGTATTGTTGTTCAGAATACGCAGTTTAACAACCGTAGGCTTGTTGTTGTCAAACATAAAATCCCGCGTTCGTGTGGTCATTTCATTACCAACCAAGTCCGTTACATTGCGGATATTAAGCTGGTATATTTGTTCTACCACAAAACTAAACGGGAACGTAAGTAGCACAATACGAGGGTCAGTGGCATCACGGACGGCACTGGTGGGTAAGCCTAAACCCAAAACTTCATAGTTGTTGATAATTTGTGCGGTAGTTAAGTCCACTACCTCATCAAAAACCACACGCACTTGGTTGGCCGAAAGCGCGATTACGCAACCACTGGCGCACACGTCGGGGCGGTCGGTGTCGTAACGAAAAGTTCCGCTGATGCTTGGTGTAATGGGGTTTAAGGCCAAATCACGGACGTTATTAATCGTCAAGATTTGATTCGTGTTTGCAGGGAAGTTATCTGTAAACGTCAAATGAACAATTTTGAAATCTGCCGCATCGCGCAGGGCAGAGGCAGGCGTTGGCAAGCCCAAACTTTTGCTGTAATTAGTTTCTACTTCGGCGCTCAAGGCTTGCACAGCTTCATTGAAATACACGTCAAGTGCATTGGCCGACACCACCTCAAGCTTGCTCAACATGGGTGGCAGCACGTCATTGAAGACAAAAGGGACTGGCATAGTGCCTATCATGTCGTTGCCAAAAAGGTCTTTAACATTACTCACATTCACAGTGTAGGCTGTGGCGGGGGTGAAAGTTCCCGCAAAAGTCAGAATAACTTGGGTTGGGTTTAGTGGATTCAGAATGGCTGAAATAGCTGCACCAAAACCCGCAATGGTATAGTTGGCAGGATTTTCGGCCGAGGCTTCGTCCAATGGTTCATTAAAGTTTACCGCAATCTGGTTAGGTGCTGCACCTTGTGCAGAAATGGGCGCTGGTGGCGTAACATCATTATAGACTTGGAGTAGAAAATTATCAAACACGAAGTCGTTGCGGCGGCCAGAAGCTGAATAACGGTACTGCACCCCCGAAAAATTAGACGTAGTGTAAGTGGCATCAGTTGTTACGCCTTGCAATACACCGCCCAGAAAGATTTGCCAAAGCCCTGTTGTAGTCCGTACCACACGCACAGTGGCATTTACGGGGCTAGTCAGGCTGGTTGTAGAACCTCCGCTGAGAGGTAGCTCAGTAATGATACTGCCATCTTGACGGTTCAAAGTTATTTTGTCTTGTACTCGAATAAAATAGCCATTGAGCGGATTGAGTAAGTTGTTGGCATTGGCCACCAAATAAATACGGCTGTGATTAGTGGCATCGGGTGGTGAGGGTGTTACAAATAATAGCTGAGTAGAAAATTGCCACTCGTAATGATTAGTGGCCATATTGATGCTTGCGGCGGTCGTCAGGTAAGCAAAGCGTGTGCCTGAACCAGTAGCAGCCAGAGCGGTTTGTAGCTGGAAGCTAGGGTTTACAGTAAAACCCTCGGCAGGGCCTACTGTGCTGCCGCCAGTCCAAGTTGGTGCTGTCGTATAGTTACCGTCTGTAAAGTTATCAGAAACAATCACTTGGGCATGAAGGCTGCCTAGAAAGCTGCCAAAAGCCATTAAGAGGGCGTATAAGTGTTTCATGTTTATTGGGCGCTAATGGATTGCAAATTACACTATTTTAGCGCAATACAAAGTGAACACAAGATTAAATTTTGACTGACAACAGGTAAAAAAATAGCCTCTTAATTAGTTGTCCCTTAAAAAGTCGGCATAAGAACAAGCACATCAATTGATTGATATAATTTATCTGCTTTAGGAACACCCTCATGATTTTGGGTGGCTTTTTCTCTCTACTTTTTGCCTTGATGCAGAACTGAAGCGCGAGCTGAAAGTTCCGACCGTAGGGCATAGCAAAAAAATCAAGCCTCGCAAAAGGCCAATTTAGATGAAAAAACAGGCTTTTCCATCTAAAACAGCGAATGGCTTTTCCTTTGATTCATTCTTTTATAAAACATGATTGCACAGAAAATCTCATTCTCTGACCTTTGAGCCATTCGCTTTTGTCTGATGCGAGGCGTGGCAGGACTTACAAAGCCCTTGAGGTATTACCAGTTTCTTGACAAAATAGGCTAAAAACTAAAATGTTTTAAAGTCGAAATTCTTGTTTAACTTACTGGCAATAAACGTCTTAAATGTATTTTAAGGGAAGACTATGTACTAAATTGAGGACTCTTTCTCTGTTATAGTACTTTGCTGCGCGCAATTCTAAAACCAAGGTCGTCTATGCTAAACTTGAATGGGTGGCTTCTGCGACGGGTGGTAGCCATAACACTGCGCTCTTGGTCGCACCAGCCTCCGCCTCTAAAAACTCTATAAGAGCCATAAACATCTGCGTCGTAAACGTCCGAGCACCATTCCCACACGTTTCCCAGCATATCGTAGAACCCCCACGCATTGGGTGTTTTTTGGCCAACATCGTGCGTTTGATTGGCTGAATTGCCTTTGTACCAAGCTATTTTGTCTAATGGTGCGTATCTGATACCATCTGAACCAGCGCGACAAGCATACTCCCATTCAGCCTCGGTAGGTAGGCGAAAGCCACTAAGGCTTGCATCAAAAGCAATAAGCTCGTTGGAAACACAGGTGTAAACTGGCTGCAAGCCACTTTCGGAGGATAAGATATTACAAAACACTACAGCCTCATGCCAAGTAATGCTTTCTATCGGGCGCAAACCACCAACAAAGGTGCTCGGATTTTGCTGTATAACTTCAAAATAAAAATTTTGCGTTACAGGGTATTGTGCCAAATAGAATGGCTCTATCTGCGCAAACCATTGCCGCTTGGTGCGGTCGTCGCGCAGAGCTATCTTGCCTTTGGGTACTTCCAACATAGTTGGAAAATTTGGCCAGCGTTTCATGGTCTGTCTTTCAATAAATAGGGATTCAATTACGGCTATTACGTATTTTCGCCGAGTTGGGTTGCAGAAGTAAGCTAGTCCTGAGGCAGGCTCAGAAGCACTTTCCAGGCAGCGCGCAACTGCTTATCCGCTATGTAGTGTGCGGCTAGATGTTCGCCAACAAGAGAGTTATCTGCACTTAGTAAAACGTCCTCGAGGTCAGTTAGCGTAGGTAAGACCTCCACGTTGGCCAACTGGGCGAGCTCATTACCTGTCAGTATTCTGCTCTGTCTGATGTGTGCGGGTAGTGCGTCAATGCCTATGCCTAATCGTGTGATAGGTTTCTCTACTTCAAAAAGAGCTTCGCCAAAGGCTCTGCTATAAAAGTCAGCCCCCATTCGGCCTACCAGGTTGATTTTGAGCGGGTCTATCTTGCCGTTTGTGTCCAAAATGTCTTCACGTACATGAATCAAGAGTACTTCGCAGAGAATAAGATTACCAGCGCCACCACTTTGCCCCAAAGGAATCACTTGCGTTACCTTGCACTCAAACGCAACAGCAGCTTCGGCCACACGCGGCGGCTTGACCAATGCTGAGGGAACTTGAGTAAAACCTGCTTTTACAAACTCATTGACTCCACGTCCATATTCAGTACTTGAGAGCGATACCTGATGCACAATATCCTCTGTAACAACATGAATAACCACTTCTGGCTGCTCCAAAACATTGTCTAAAGTATGTTTGGTGGTATTGTCGCGAACGCGGCGGGCGGGCGAAAAAATGAGTGTTGGCGGGTTTGAACTAAACGCATTGAAAAAACTAAATGGGCTTAAATTGACCTCACCTGCTCTATTAATAGTGCTTGCAAGAGCAATCGGACGCGGTGCAACAGCCGCCAACATATAGGCATGAAAAGCCGCGGTGCTGATACTTTTAGGGTCTATGGTTTTCATAACAGTTGAATGACTGCGCTAAGTATGAATATCGTTATTGAATTGGCACACAATTAAGGTTAATTTTTCTTGATGCAAAAAGCCTTTTTGTGAAAAATTTAATCGTTCAAAAAGTCAAATCTAAAAAAAAATTGTTTTGTTTCATCAAATTGGATTTGAATACGCGCCCACCCAAAAAATGTTTCCCACTCAGTCATTTCTTTGATTGGCTCTTTTACGGAACATGATTGCATAGAAAATCTTACCCCATGACCTTTGCGCCTGTCGCTTTTGTCTGATGCGAGGCGTGGCAGGCCGTAAAAAGCCGTTGAGGTTTTGCCAGTTATTTGACAAAATAGGCTAAAAACTAAGATATTTTAAAGATGAAATTCTTGTTTAATTTTATGATAATAAATACTTTAAATACATTTTAAAGGATAACTAATTATTTTTTTCAAGCACCCTTCAAGAAACAACTATCTAGCTCATTGACTGATACTTGAAGAACTATCCCTTTACGGGTTTGGCTTTGTTGCTGTTGCGCGCCAAAACAACGGCAACAGGCCCCAGAAAAATGGCAAAAATGGCCAGCACATAGTAGCCCACTTGCCAAAAACCTACCCCCGCACTGTACACCCAAATAGCGCCAAATACAGCCGGCACAAGCGCAATCAGAAAAGTGAGGCTCGCGAATCTGTCGTCCATATCCTTGATTTTTAGAAAAAATGCAGCCAATGCACCTAGCAAGACTGTAGCTACCAAAGCCCAAAATGTTTTATAAACATAGCGTTTATAGGCGCTGAGTTGCCAGTCTATGTAACGGTCAATAGCCTCATAGTAGCGACCAGCGCGCATATTTTTATTAAAAACTATGATTTGTTCATTGCTCAATGTGGCCAGGTTTGAACCTTCCACAAGGGGCGGGTCGGTGGGCAAGATGGCTTGGCAGTTGTTTGTAAAATGAAGATGCAGGCCATTTTCGGTATAGGTTGTTTCTTCATCTTCGTTGTAGTAGGTGAAAGCAGGCAAATCAATCAGGCCATCTGAAATTTTGACTAAAAAGTTTTCGCGCCATATAGTCTTATTAAGTTTGGTGAGCTTATTTTCTAGCTTTTGAGCCTGTTCAAGACTCAGCAGGCCAGCTGCATCTTCCAGGTAGCCGCCTTTGAACCCCACTAAGTTAATAGGCAAGCACTCTCCGCTAAGCGTCCTTATGCAAAGTTCCGTTAGGCCGTCCAGAATTGGGCTAAGCCATTTTTCGCCCATAAAGTCCTCTGTTTTGAAAGAACCACTGCTTTTTGTTTCTAGCGCCAGAAAGACATACTCATTACACGTCAGGCGTATGCTAAGTTCTGTTCTTTGGGTCAGATAGAGCAACTTGTCGCGGTTTTGCTTGGCCATATCGCCCAAATCAACATAAATTTGTTGGGCGCTAGACGCTCCCCCTATGAATAGGTCTTTATCGTTATGCGCCACACGACTAGCAGTGTCTGGTATATAGAGCTTGAGGTTTCCTCTAAAATAAACAAGAACGTCAGAAGGTTTTAAATCATTTTGTGTTCTAAAAGAGGAGCTAAAGTCAATCAAATTCCTTTGGCCAGGGGGCATAAAAACCAAGTACAACTTCTGTTCATTACACTGATTAAAAATATCTAGTTTTTCTTTAAAATAAGGCATAGCGGGAAAAGTGCCTGTTGTAACGCTGCTGTCCAAGCGTATGATTGACTCAAGTGGTTTATTGTTACCAGAGTCTGTTTTAGAAACCAGTTTTTCAGAGATGCCTTGCCCATCAACTGTATGAGCATTCAGTAAGAGCCAAGCCATAAAAAGAAGGCTATTGAGACAAGAAAAACTTTTTTTCATAACTAAAGATACGATTTAAGAAGCTGTAAACGAATAGCACAAAGTTATGAAAATAATGCCTTATTGCCACACACGCTCCTCAAGATAATTTTTGGGGTATGAAAAGCGCTTGGCGAAGCGGAAAGGCCATAGAACAAAATCAGTGTAAAAAAAAGCAGGAATTGACAAACGGCAAGCGCTTACGGCACTTAATTTTGTTGCTTGATTATAAAGAGCAAGGCTTCTTTAAAAATCTTCTTTGACAAACAAAAAAGAAATATATAACACACAAATTTCAATGGCTTTATTTCAAAAAAAACACTGCCTATGGGCTTTTTTAGCCTTTTTTATGCTTTGTTCGCACTTGCTTTTGGGGCAAAACATCAAGCGAAAGCCCTCGCTGGGTGCGGCTTTCCTGAAGGAAGACAAAGGACTTACCATCAATAAGGTATTTCCAAATACTACTGCCCAATCGCTTGGCCTTAAAGAGGGAGACAGGCTTCTGTCTATAAATGGTCTTGTTTTCAACGAAACAAAAGATATAGTTGCTTATATTCCTACCCTGGCGGTGGGTACTGACTTTACGGTACAGGTGATTCGTCTTGATAAAAAAATGACCCTAAAGGGTAAGTTGTTAGCTAAGCCTACCGAAATTTCGCCCACAGGCGAAGTTTTTTACGACGAGGTGGCCTTTCGCGGTGGTTATTTGCGCTCATATATTCACAAGCCTAAAGGCGATGGTCAGTTTCCTGTTGTTTACTACATACAGGGTTACCCCTGTCAGACAGTGGAAATGCCTAACAATGATGCTATTAGGCAAGCTGTAGATGGTTGGGTAGAGCAAGGATACGTGGTTTATAGAGTAGAAAAGCCCGGACTCGGTGAGAGCATTAATACGCCTCCCTGCGAAACGATAGATTTCAATACCGAGATTGACGCATTTGAGGCTGGTTTGCGCGCTATAGAAACCTATAAATTTGTCAATAAAGACCAAATCTTCTTGTTTGGGCACTCGCTTGGCGGTTTGGTTGCGCCCGTGCTAGCAGCCCGTAACAAAGTGTGTGGGGTCATGGTTTACGGCACTTTGGCCGTTAGCTGGTATGAGTATTTGTTGGATTTGCACCGCTACCAATCCGAATTTTTTGGCGAGGATTATGTTGAAATTGACAAAAATGTGCGCCAAATGAACCCATTTTTATACGACTGGCTCGTTGCACGCACACCTCTGCCCAAAATGAAAGAAAACAAAGCCTACGATTTTGTGTTTTCTAATCCCAACAATTCTGCTGGCTATGATAGCAATAACGATATGGTCATAGGCCGCAGTTTTGACTTTTTCCCGTCCGTAAACGCCATCTCTTACTACGAAGCGTGGCGCAATACCGAAGAACCTGTTCTTGCTATTTACGGTGAGCATGACATTCAGGCGCTCGGCCCGCAGGGTGCCGAAACCATCGCAAGAATCGTCAATCACTACCGCCCAGGCAATGCCACTTTTCTGCTGATGCAAGATACAGAGCATCTTTTTTTGAATGTGCCAGATATGGCCACTAACGCCAAAATGGTAGCAGACCAATCTATATTTGGGACGTATTTTTATCAGAATTTTAACAGCCAAATCACGATGCAAACTGTAAGCTGGATGAAAGCACAAATGAGTAAAAAGTAAGTCATTTATCAAAATTTGATTTGCAAGTCATAACGCTTACAGCACCTCAAATTCTGCAAGCGTTATGACTATTTTTAATGCTTAAAGTACGAAGAGTCCAACCCATAAGTACAACTTTTTAGCTTTTAATACCTAAAGCAATTTTTGAGCAGTTGCACTAGTAAGAGAGGTGCAAAAATGAAAGATGAATAGGCTGTAGTGGTTGATTGAACTTTTGACGAGAATGATGTGTTTTTTTGTATTTAGTCGTCCCTTAAAAAGTATATTCAATAGATGTAAGCTAAATTTAAGGAGGATAGTTTACCTATTTTGGGAACACCTTGACGGCCTTACTGAAGCGCGAGCTGAAAGTTCCGACCGTAGGGCATAGCAAAAAAATCAAGCCTCGCAAAAGGCCAATTTAGATGAAAAATAACTTTTTCATCTAAACCAGCGAATGGCTTTTTCTTTGATTCATTCTCTTGCAAAACAGAGTTGCACAGAAAATCTCACCCTCTGACCTTTGAGCCATTCGCTTTTGTCTGATGCGAGGCATGGCAGGCCGCAAGAAGCCTTTGAGATTTTGCCTGTTATTTGATAAAATAGGCTAAAAACCAAGATATTTTAAAGAAGAAGTGTCTGTTTAATTTACTGATAAAAAATATCTTAGATATATTTTAAGGGACGACTATTTAGTTTCTTTCTTTGTGTATCCTTTCCCCTTGATGCAGCAAACGCATCGTTAAAAGCATTAATCCACTAAAAAGAATAGAGGCACTGTTCGTTTCACCCAAAGATTGCAAATAAGTCTATTTTATTGCCTTTATTAGCCTTTCAATTTGCCACTTCTTTTCTTATTGTTCCGATATGACTATACATTTATTTTCTATTTTACTACTCCTAGTTCAATTACTCGCTTTACAAAAGCCTCAAAATGAAATTAATAGACAAGGTATGACGGTCAGCCATCGGCTCATTGCTCCTGAAGGTTACACACGCCCAGACGCTACCGCGTATGGAAACTACTTGCGCGACTTTCCCGTCAAAGCGCATGGAACAAGTGTATTAACCTACAATGGGCAAGTATCGTCGCTTAATCCATATAGCAAAGCTGTTTTAGACCTTCCTTTAGAGAGACAAGATTTGCTCCAATGCGCAGATGCAGTAATGTATTTGCGGGCAGATTACCTGAAAAATAATAAGTTAGAAGATAAAATTGGCTTCCATTTTGTGAGTGGCCTTTATTGCGACTATGCCTCCTACAAAAAGGGATTTCGCTACACGGCGCAAGGCAAATGGCTCAAAACAGCCCAAGCGAGCAGCTCTGAGCAAACTTTTAAGAACTATTTGCGCTTGGTGTATGGCTATGCCTCTACGCTATCCTTAGACAAGGAACTCAAGAAAGTACCAGCGGGTATATCACCAAGCGTAGGCGATGTGTTCATACGTGGCGGCTCGCCTGGCCATTGTTTTGTGGTCATGGACGTGGTTAAAAATGCCCAAAATGATGTTTTATTCGCCTTAGCACAGGGCTTTATGCCTTCTCAGAACGTACACATAGTACACCATGGCCATTCTCTATGGTTTCGTTTAGGCACGGACTATACAGGAAATCTGCCTTACGGAGAACTCATAGCGCCCAAATATTTAAAAAGGCATTTTTGAGAACTCCGTCCTTAGCCTTAAACAGCAAATCTTTCTAAAACTGCTTCTAAAACACTAAAATCCGCAGGCTTTAAGTTCAAATGTGTAACAAAACGCACCTGCTGCCCACCAATAAAACTTGCTTTTACACCTTGGCTTCCCAAATAGTCCACAAACTGCTTGCCCGAACCATAAGCAGGGGCAATGTCAAAAAGAACAATATTGGTGTAGCAAGGCATAACAGATTGCACAAAAGGCAGCTTTTGAAGTAAATTGGCAATATCCTTTGCGCTTTGATGGTCTTCGCGCAAGCGCTCTATCTGGTTCTGCAAGGCATAAAGCCCAGCCGCTGCAAGCATACCGATTTGCCGCATACCACCACCCAGAATTTTGCGCATACGCCTTGCCTCTTTGTGTGCAGCAGCATCTTTGAGTAAAAGTAGCGAGCCAACAGGTGCGCCGAGTCCTTTAGAAAGACATACAGAAAGGCTATCCAGTAATTGTCCGTGCGCGGAAGGGCTCTCTCCACTTGCTAAAAGTGCATTAAAAATACGTGCGCCGTCCACGTGCAGTTTTAAGTTATTCTGCTGGCATATCTTTTGTATATCAGCCACTTCCGATGCGGTGTAATAACAGCCCCCACCTCTATTGACGGTATTTTCTAAGGCTACCATTGCTGTACGCGGAAAATGCACGTCGTCCGCATTGATATTGTCTTGCACGTCTTTTGCAGTTATTTTACCAGTTTCAGACGCAATCAAACGCAAAGAAACAGCCGAAAGTGAAGCCCACGCTCCACCCTCGTAGCAATAGATATGGGATTTTGCTGCACATATCACCTCGTCGCGGGGGCGTGTGTTTACGCCAAGCGCAATTTGGTTGGCCATAGTGCCTGATGGACAAAAAACAGCGTAAGGTAAGGCAAAAAGCGCTGAAACATAGGCTTCAAGGCTTTTTGTGGGTAGGTCTTCACCATAAACGTCATCGCCGAGTTCTGCCATATACATAGCCCGTTTCATGCCTTCTGTTGGCTGAGTAAGGGTATCGCTACGCAAGTCTATCATAGAAGCAGGTTCTAAGTTGTAAAACGCAAAAGTACAACTTAATTCTGCCTTTACTTCTCTTCGTACATAAATTCCTGAAAGCGTCCGTCTTTATGCGTGATATTTGCCTGACCTTCTATAAGCCCTAAACCGAGTTTGTCGGCGGAGTCAGGAAAAGATATGTCCAGCGTAGAACCACTAATTTCGCCTTGATGTTGCTCTTGCTTGTGAATGGTTATGCTCTTTTTAGTTTCGTCTTGGCTGTTCCAATATTTAATACTCAAAACTTTTCCTTCACTATCATAACGGATTGCTAGCCATTCGCTGGTTATACCGTTGTAAAAGCCATCAGAACGATAGGTGGCCACTTGTGCAACCGCACCGGTTTCGCTTACCTGCTTACTTTCGGCTGTTTCTTCGGTCATGGCAGAACTCTCTGCGGCAGAGTCGGCGCTTGTCTTTTGTGCTGCTCCGCAGGCAAAAAGACCAAAAATAAGGAAAGAAGCTAATAAAATAGACTTTTTCATAAATTCAACTGTATTACAACAAAAGATTAGGACAATGAACACAGTTGCAAATATAGTTTGTAATAGCTCAAAGTTTTTTCTTGTAAGATGATAATGTATGAAAGACACCATTTTGTTTATGAATTGCTATAACACACAAAATTGCCAGGACTTCAGATTCATCTTGGCAATTTAATTTTGTGTTGGTAAATTTACTCAGTATTTAGCCCATTTTAGCTATTGTTGCTGATACTTGCGAGATATCTAGGGCGTAGCTAGAAGCTAAGCGAAAGCGCTGCCAAATAATTGCGGCCTGCTTGCGGAAAATAAAAGTTTTCATACCTAATTACGCCGCCACTTATGTAGCCATAATTGTAACCATTAGACTCGTAGGTGTGGTTCAAAGCATTGTTTACCAAAAGACTTAAAGTCATACCTTTGTAGCCCTTTATGTTGGGTTTATAGCTCATGCGAAAGTCATTGACAAAGAAGGCATCTAGTTGTTGGTTGGCGTTAGACGTATTGTCTAAAAACTGCCTGCTGACGTATTTTGACAGCCAAGCAAGTTCAATCTTCTTATGTGGCATATAGGCAATTTGTCCATTCAAAACCATGTTTGGCGAGAACGCGAGGTCTGTCTGGCCATGTTCTATACGCCTTTGCCCCCCCAAGTCATAGTCATCAATAAACTCTATGTAATTTTTTATTTTGTTACGAGAAAAAGCTGCATTGGCTTGCAGTGTCCACCTTTTTTTTATCTGGCTATTGAGCGTCAGTTCTAAGCCGCGCCTAAAACTTTGAGCCACATTAGTGCGTATATATGCGCCTACGTCGTTGATTTGGCCAGTCATAACGAGCTGGTCTTGGTACTCCATGCTATAAAATGTGGCACTGAGCTGCCAGTTACTGTTTTCGGTATTAATTTGAGTGTTCCAGCCTATTTCAAAATCCCACATTTTCTCGGCTTTTGGGCGGCTCTGTGGCGTACTTTGTGTAAATTCATCGCGGTTGGCTTCTTTCTGACCTCTGGCTAGCGAAGCAAAAAAAGTTTGTTTACCCATTTGGTAAATTAGCCCGGTTTTGGGATTAAAAAAGGTGTATTGAACACGCTGCTGAACGTTTTGACGCAAGTCATTGAAACCCAAAAAGTCGTAAGCAACGCGGCGTATTTGAGCATCTGCAAAAGCAGATAAGTGGTCATTTATCTGGTAGTTACCTTTGAGAAACAGGTTAAAGTCCGTTTTAGTGGCATCGTTGTCATAGTAAGGTTGGCGCGTATCGTTGTAGGTAAGGAAGTTTGCCCATACAATCTTACCAAAGTGCCGCCCTGTGTAGCGGTTATAGCCACCGCCCAAAGCCATTTGCAGTTTGTATGCGCCGTTTTGGGTAGCCTTGCTTTTATAGTCAAAATTAAAAACAAGACCATGAAACTGATTATCTAGCCAACGCTGCCTCACAAGTTGTGTGTTGGTGATGAGAGAATCGCCTATGCGTAAGGTATCGATGCCATAATCAGCTAGAGCATCATTGCCCCTAAATTGTTCATAATACCCCTTACCGAGTGTGCCATGCAAGGCCAAACGCGCCTTGAGCCTGTAGTTAATTTTTTGATTGATAATTAGTTGGTAGTGGTTTTGTAGATAATTATCTGTTTCGTTGTGGTAGCCAGCAACTGGGTTATAGGTGCGCTTACCTTCACGGAGCAGAGCTTCTGACACCCCATACCAGGCCTGAAAAGTGCGCTCTTCGCCACCAAACACGTTCATTTGTAGATTTGTCCCTTTATTTACATAATCAGCAGTCAGGTAGTAGGAGCGCAATTTGGCAGAGGCTTTATCAATGAAGCCGTCGCTCTGAATTTGAGAGAGGCGCATAGCAGCTTTGAATTTGTTTTTGATAAGCCCTGTAGAAGCCAAAGCATTGTTTTTCAGAGCATTAAAACTTCCAAAGGATAAATTATATTCGGCCATTGCTTGAGGCGAGGCCAATGCCGTTTCCATGTTCAGCGTAGCGCCAAAAGCCCCAGCACCATTGACAGAAGTGCCTACGCCGCGCTGTATCTGTACATTCTGAACAGAAGAGGCAAAATCGGGAGTGTTTACCCAAAAGACCCCTTGCGACTCCGCGTCATTAAGCGGAATGCCATTAATCGTAACATTCGTGCGCGTTGCGTCCGAGCCACGTATGCGTAAACTGGTATAACCAATCCCTGTGCCTGCATCGCTTGTAGCCACGGCAGAGGGTGTAAGGTTCAATAAAATGGGAATATCCTGCCCCAAATTCATTTTTTTAAGGTCTTTTGCTTTTATAAAACTACCTGCCATGGGCACGCGCATACCCAGAACGACCACCTCGTCCGTATTCTCTTGCGCTGCATCTTCCAAACTTATCGGGGCGTGTACGTCTTGACGGAGAACCATCATAATTTCATGGGTTTTAAAACCTATATGCGAAACTTTGACGGCATATATGCCTTCTGCAAGGCCACGTCTTTCCCAGTAGCCTGTCTGGTCGCAGATACCAACGATGGTGTCTTTTGTGCTCTCGTTTCGGAGAGTAACCGTCGCAAAAGCTAAAGGTGAACCATAGAACTGATCGTGAATGACTGTGCTGAACTTTCGCCCTTGCGCGTGTGCGAAAAATGCACACAAAACACCTAAAGTTGTTAAGATATAAGACTTAGATAACATAATCCATGTTTTTTTGAGTGAGAAAACATGGGGACAACAACAGACTTATCACATGAGGCCTCTACAACCTCATCATTTGTGCTCGCAAACAACCTTTCTGCTACATCATAGCAAAAAAGTCATTCACGCGAATTCCTACGCACGTACTAACGTGTTCAGGTTCAGTGGGTTTAATCTCAGCCTGTTTGGTAAGGCACCCCATTCGCATTTACCTAATGCAAACGTCGGCCAATAAACTATAAAATACAAGAACAAGAAGAAAATTATTTCTCGCAGACTCCCAAACAGAACTCGCCTCTGGGCTTACAAAACAAAAAGTAGGATACTGAGCAGAAGTTACATGATAGTTTGGACAATCAATTTAGCTCGTCTTGCGCCTGTTAAAAGTTTTGAATTAAATTATCAGTAATCAAATACTAACCAAGACCGTCTAATTTTCCGGGAAGAGCCATATACTTAACCTCTTTTTAGGGCATAACAAGCAGCATTGCTCATCAAATAACTTCCTTACCACCTACCACAAGCGAAGGTTTTAATTCCAAGCCTATATACCGAGCTACCGTTTAGCGTTAAAAAAAATGCTATATTTGCAGCGTTTTAAGCATCAAATTTCAAAAAATGGCAGAGCAAACTGTTGATTATTCGGAAGATAGTATCAAGTCCTTGGACTGGCGCGAGCATATACGCCGTCGGCCAGGTATGTATATTGGCAAACTCGGCGATGGCAGCTCTAAAGATGATGGTATTTACGTTCTCGTCAAGGAAATCATCGATAACTCTATTGATGAGTACAGTATGGGTTTTGGTAAAACGCTCGAGGTAACAATTACCGATACCAAGGTGGTCATACGCGACTTTGGGCGTGGTATTCCGCTTGGTAAAGTGATTGACTGTGTGTCAAAAATTAACACGGGTGGTAAATTTGACTCCGAAGCTTTCCAAAAGTCTGTTGGTCTAAACGGCGTAGGTACTAAGGCGGTCAATGCGCTTTCAACGTACTTTCGTGTGCAGTCTGTTCGCGATGGTTCTACAAAAGTGGCTGAGTTCAAACAAGGCGACCTCGTTCATGATGCGCCTTTAGCCTCTAGCAGCCAGCCGAACGGAACACTCATGGAGTTTGAGCCAGATGGCAGTATTTTCAAAAACTTCAAATTTAATTTTGAATATTTGGAAGAGCAAATATGGAACTATGCCTATTTGAATGCTGGCCTCAAAATTAACTTTAACGGAAAGAGCATCATTTCTAAGCGTGGCCTTTTGGATTTGCTCGAAAAAAAGGTGGAGCTTGATGCCATTTCCTACCCCATCATTCACCTACGCGGCCAAGATATTGAAATTGCCTTTACACACGACAACGACTATAGCGAAGAATATTACAGTTTTGTAAACGGCCAATACACCTCGCAAGGCGGCACACACTTGGCCGCTTTTCGCGAAGCAGTAGTCAAAACCATACGCGAGTTCTACAAAAAAGATTACGAGGCATCGGATATTCGGACGGCTATGGTGGCGGCTGTTGCGGTGCGTGTACAAGAGCCTGTTTTTGAGTCTCAAACCAAAACCAAATTAGGCTCTTTAAGCATAGCGCCCGAGGGCCAATCCATTAAATCTTTCGTATTGGACTTTCTCAAAAAAGAGCTGGACAACTACCTGCACAAAAACCCCAAAGTAGCCGAAGAAATTCAAAAACGCATCTTGCAGTCTGAAAAAGAGCGCAAAGAGATTGCTGGCATCAAAAAACTAGCCAATGAGCGAGCCAAAAAAGCCAATTTGCACAATAAAAAACTTCGAGATTGTCGTTTGCACTTCAACGAAGATAGCAAAGACCCACGCCATAAGGAAAGCACGATTTTCATTACCGAAGGCGACTCGGCCAGCGGAAGCATCACCAAAGCCCGCGATGTGCAAACACAGGCTGTTTTTTCGTTGCGTGGAAAGCCCCTCAACTGCTTTAATATGAGCAAGAGAGTGGTTTATCAGAACGAAGAGTTTAACTTGCTTCAACACGCCCTCAGCATTGAAGATGGCCTCGAGGGACTGCGCTACAACCGTGTGGTGCTGGCTACTGATGCTGACGTGGACGGCTCACACATCAGATTGCTCATCATGACTTTCTTTCTCCAGTTCTTCCCAGACCTCGTTCGCAACGGCCACTTGTTTATTCTAGAAACACCACTTTTTAGGGTCAGAAATAAGCAAAAAACCTTTTATTGTTACGACGAGGCCGAAAAACAAAAAGCCATGAAAGAGCTAGGCAAAAACCCCGAGATAACACGATTTAAGGGTTTGGGCGAGATTTCCCCAGACGAATTTTCGCGCTTTATTGCAAAGGATATGCGCCTCAGCCCTGTTGTACTTTCGCAAGAAACTGCCGTCAAGAAGTTGCTTTCCTACTACATGGGCAAAAATACACCAGACCGACAGAATTTTATTGTAGATAATTTGCGTGTTGAACAGGACGACCTTGTGCTGACAGACGATTCTGAGTTACAACAAGCCGTTTAAATCAAATTATGCCGCTGACTTACGAAGTTTTAGCCCAAGACCCTAAAAGTAAGGCCAGAACTGGTCTTATCCAAACCGCGCATGGTGCTATTCAGACACCAATTTTTATGCCAGTAGGCACAGCCGGGACGGTCAAAGCCGTTCAGCAACGTGAACTCAAGGAGGATATCAAGGCCGAAATCATTTTAGGGAATACCTATCACCTATACTTGAGGCCAGGTGCTGATGTTTTAAGGCAAGCAGGTGGGTTACACAAGTTTATGAATTGGGAAAAGCCCATTCTTACGGACAGCGGCGGTTTTCAGGCTTATTCTCTTTCTGAAATTCGTAAAATTACAGAAGAGGGTATCTTATTTAGTTCCCATATTGACGGCTCAAAACATCTTTTTACGCCTGAAAACGTGGTAGATATGCAGCGCATTATTGGTTCAGATATTATGATGGCCTTTGATGAATGCACACCTTATCCTTGCGCATACGACTACGCTAAAAAGTCCTTGGCGCTGACGCACCGCTGGCTCAAGCGCTGCATGACGCATTGGGCGCATACAGAACCGCTCTACGGTCATCATCAGTCACTTTTTCCGATTGTACAGGGTAGCACTTACCATGATTTACGCCGTGAGTCGGCAACTTTTGTGGCAGAACTCGGCGCTGAAGGCAATGCCATTGGCGGCTTAGCAGTGGGTGAACCTGCCGAGCAAATGTACGAAACGGTAGATTTGGTAACGGACATCTTGCCAAAAGATAAACCACGTTATTTGATGGGCGTAGGAACACCAGCGAACTTGTTAGAAGCCATTGCTTTGGGAATTGATATGTTCGATTGTGTGATGCCTACACGCAATGCGCGCAATGCTTACCTGTTTACGACCGAAGGCATCGTGAACATTAAAAATGCAAAGTGGAAAACGGATTATTCGCCGATTGATGCGGGCCTACAAAATTATGCCTCGCAAAATTTTTCTAAGGCTTATCTACGCCATTTGGTGGTTTCGGGCGAAATTCTGGCCGCACAATTGGCCAGCATACACAACTTGAGTTTTTATCTGCATTTAATGCGCGAAGCCCGCCAGAAGATTACGGAGGGCACCTTCTTTGCCTGGAAAGATGCCATTATTCCTATGCTGATGCAAAAACTCTGAGAATGTTGCCAAGCATTTTTTAAAAAAAATTTTTATGCGTTTTATGCCAAAAAAAGCGCAAGAAGCAGACGGCTAAAATGAATAAAAGGGTGTAAAAGAGAGAATAATAACTGTCTTGACGTACGCTATTGGGCAGCCTGATAGGTGTGATATTGCCAACCAAGCGTAAATTTGCCCATAAATGCGGTGCCTGTAAACTGTCTGGTAGCTGGCTTTTTTCTAAAACATATTTGAGTGCGTAATGCCAAGCCAAATGCAATGGTAATCCTTTTTGAATCTGCTTCTCAAAATTAGTCTCTAATATGTGCCAAAATATTGCCGAATAAGCCCCACTGGCATAGAGCAGAGTAGCCTTTGGGTGTCTGTTGGCCCAAATTAAGGCATTGACAAGGTTCTGAAAATGAGGTTTTTGATTTTCTTGTTTAAAACTGCTGTCTCGGAATAAACCTCTTTGTCCTAAGCTGTACACCAGGGCTTCGTCATGTTCAGGAAGGTTCTTATTCCATGATATGAGTTTTACGTGGCGGCTTTTAGTATGCAACAGTTGCTGATAGGCCTCAAGGGCGTTAAGGGCGTAGTGCATTTGCATAATCTTGGCTGTATAGCTGAGAGCGGAGTATTTGAGCAGTTCACTGTCTGGTGGAATAGCGTGAAGCAAGGCATGATGATTGCAATGCCCCATGAGCACATCTGGGCAAATAAACGTCTTCATACCGCGCAGGGCTTTGCCTATGCGTTTGTAAAGCCTCATGTAAAGGTTTTTGCCCCAGAAGAGATAGTCGGTATAACTAACTGTGCTCTTTAGGTGCGTAACTTGGTCAAGGAATAAGCCTATGGGCATGGTTTCGGTGTAGAAACGCACTGAATCTTGGCTGATGTAACAAACCAAAAAATTATATTGCTCTGGCTTTTGGGGGAGGGTGTACTCCAAAAAATCAACAATGGCAGTTTCTTGGTCTAATACTTTAAGAATACTGCCAAGTTGCGCTTGCTTCGTCAAAGCGGGCAGGGGTGTGCCTATTCCCACATACCTACGCAAACGCTGTTTTTTGAGCGCCTGAAATTGACTGAATGCTGAATCCATAAGTGAAAGGTCATGCGAAGCAGCAGCTTTTTGGCTTTTTAGTAGTACATCATTGATGGCGGATTCTACCATAAAATAACCTCTATGGAAGGCCAAATCATTGATCAAGGCGCTATCTATTTGCGCTTGCGCACTCAAAGCTTTGGTTGAAAGCAGGACAAGAACAGTAGCAAAGATTCCGAAACTGCGCATCACTTGTAGGCGCTCATTTTTTCAATCAGCTTGGTAGTAGAGTACCCCTCCACTAGGGTAATGGTTTCTACAACGCCGCCTGCGGCTAGCACCACGTCAGCGCCCACAATATTTGTTACGTTGTAATCACTGCCTTTGATGAGTACGTCGGGAACTATGGCTTTGATAAGCTCTAGTGGTGTATCCTGCTCAAAAGCAACAACAGCGTCAACGAAACTAAGAGCAGCCAGCATACGTGCTCTCGCATAAACACTGTTTATAGGTCTTTGAGCGCCTTTTAAGCGTCGTACTGACTCATCTGAATTAAGACCGACTATCATTTTTTGTCCTTTTTGACTGGCCTTTTCCAGATAATCAATATGGCCTAGGTGAAGAATATCAAAACAGCCGTTTGTAAACACAACTTTCTGTTGGCCAGAAGCCCATTTTTGTCTTTCTGATAGGAGTTCGGGTAGCGTAAATATCTTGTTGGCTGTCATCAAGCTAAGGGGAATAGATTAGAAAAAATCTGTATTATAAATAACGCCAAAATCTTGTAGTTATACAATGATTTAAGCGGGAATTGTATCAGAGATATCCGAAAATCATAAATTTTATTTTCCTATTCATAGAAGCCACAACATGGATTTTTTAGACAATAGCCAAAGAATAAAAAATTTTGGCAAAGTGATAAAAAAGCTACCAATTTGTAATTCAACCGCTATGCAAACACCATTCAGAGTGGTATCAAACATCAACTTTTGTAGTTAGGATAAAAGAGGATTTACTAAAAGAATCCATAAATCCGCCAATACGACGACAATTTAATGTTCTGATATTCAAGTAATTAAACTCTCTAAGATTAAACACGTGTTGTTTTTTTTTGAATCTTACTTTCTATAAAAAATAAGGTTCAAAATAGCTGTGAGTTTATCGCGGAGGTCGCGCCTATCTACAATAAAGTCTATAAAACCGTGTTCTACCAAAAATTCTGCGGTTTGGAATCCCTTTGGCAGTTCTTTTCCGATGGTTTCACGTATCACGCGGGGGCCAGCAAAGCCTATAAGTGCTTGTGGTTCAGCCATGTTTATATCGCCTAACATAGCGTAAGAGGCCGTAACACCTCCCGTAGTAGGGTTAGTCAGCAAGGAGATATAAGGCACATTGGCTTCAGCCAAAAGCGCCAACTTAGCCGAAGTTTTGGCCATCTGCATCAAAGAAAAACCTGCTTCCATCATGCGTGCCCCACCTGACTGCGATATAACCAAAAGAGGTGAGCGAGTGGCGAGCGCACGGTCTATGGCTACTGCAATTTTCTGACCTACCACCGAGCCCATAGAGCCACCAATAAACCCAAAATCCATGGCAGCTACCACCAAATCAAGCCCGTTTATTTTACCGTAGGCTGTTCTGGCAGCTTCTTTTAGGCCCTTTTTGCGCTCTTGTTCAAGCAGCCTGTCTGAATAGGCTTTAGTATCTACAAACTTGAGCGGGTCGCCGCCGCGCATATCAGGTTCTAGCTCTGTGTATGTATTGTCATCAAACAGAATTTTGAAATATTTGTCTGGGGCAATAGTAACGTGGTAGTTATCGTCCGCACAAACATAATTGTTCTGCTCTAATTCTTTTTTAAGAATAATTTTGCCACTTCTAGGGTTTTTGAACCACATATCGTCTGGCGACTCCCGTTTTTCGGTAGTGGGCGTGGTTATATTTTTTTCGGTGCGGGTAAACCAAGTCATGTTCTAGATATTGTTAAACAGTTTGTTTAATGATTTGATGATTAACGAGTCGCTCTCCTCTAAGCACTGGTACATTCGTATAAACGTTGGGCGTAAGACAGAAACGAATATCCTCACGGATATTCAAACGCGCCAAACGTTTATAATGTGAGGACTGCTCTAAAAAAGCAAACATATCTGGCTCGGCAGCTTTATAGAGATATTTTGCGGCAAGGCTTGCATCAGAAACAGCAGGGAAGTCGGCTTCAAGCGCCAGAGCTAAAGCGCCCGCAAACAGTGTATCTTCAAGGTTAAAATCGCCTTTCCAACCCGCACACGCTATCAAAACTGCTTCGTGTTCGGACTTTCTGAGGTAGTTGGCTAGGCTAGCAATATTCAAAAACGCGCCAATAAGAACCTCAGCCGCCCCCAAAGACTTTTCAATCGTGGTGGTTCCGTTGGTAGTGGTTAGCGCGATAGGGAGTCCTGAAAGTCCTGCTTTTTGGTATTCAAAAGGAGAGTTGCCCATGTCAAAGCCTTCAACTTTTTCGCCATTGCGCTCTGCCGCCGCAACATAGCCGCTTTTTTGAAGAATTCGGCAAGCCTCTATGCTGCTAACCGGCACAAGATAAGAAGCCCCATGCGCTAGGCCAGTAACCATACAAGAAGTGGCGCGCAGAATATCCACTACCACAACAGCCTTATTGCTGAGATGGTGCAAATGCAACAACTCTGGCGTAAAGCAAACATCTAAACTCTTCAAAGCAGTGGAGTTATTGGGCATATCAAGTTCTACTGTTAAAAAAAATAGATGTTTGGCTAGTTTTTGTTCAGAAAGAAGCTAAAAGTATCGCCACGCAAACCTAAGCGTATGGTTTCCAGGGGGATTACCTCACTAGTAGGAATATTTCCTAAATTGACGTTTGCGCCAAGCAACTTGATAAACCACACCTGCTGAGATTTTTGAGGGGCTTCCCAGAGTATTTTTTCAGAAGGTATCTTGGTCAGTATTTCTTGTACCAAGCCCTGCCTAACCTCGCCAGTAGCACGAAAAAGTCCTACGTTACCCGCTTCACGAGATTCACCAATAACTTTCCAAGAGCCAGCATCTAGTTCGGCTTGCATGAGTTGTATCCACTGATAGGGCGCATAAATTTTTTCGGCATCTTTAGAGCCTACCTCAGATAGTACCGTAACTTGTTTGGCGAGAGTGTGGATATATCTGCATTTTTCCTCATGCCTAAGGTCAATGGAGCCATCTGAGACCTCTGCATATTGCAACTTATATTTGTCCAAGAGCCTTTGATAATCAACGAACTGATTACGCACAACGAAAGCTTCAAACAGCGTTCCACCGAAGTAAACAGGTATATTGGCAGCCCTGTAGAGCGCAATTTTTTCTTCCAGTTTTGGAAAAATATAGGACGTAGCCCAGCCAAGTTTCACTATGTCTATAAAAGCCGCACCCGTGCTGAGCATATCTTCAGCTTCGCGGAGGCTTAGGCCCTTATCCATAACCATTGTGAGGCCATTTTGGCGTGGACGCTGCGTGCGTTCAGGAATTTGAGTCAGGTGGTAGTTCATTTGCTGATGCAAAGATATAACAAAGTTTTGATAATCAATACATTAAAAAAAAAGTATGTGTATAACGTATTAATTTGGCCGCAAGATACACAAAAAAAAGTAGTCTAGAAAAATCTTGTCTAAAAATGACGCATTGCTTGTTGTGCTAATAGCATTATACAAATAGCGAAAGAAATGCCCGATTATGGAGCATAAAAATACAGGGCAACTTTTTTGCTGCCCTGTATCCAAAACCAATTACTCTTCGTTATTGCTAGCTGTAGCGTCCTCTGCGTCGTCATTTTCAGGCTCATTGAGCGTATCGTCTGCCGGCAGCACGTCCTCCACATCTGGTATATGCACTTCCTGCTCCTCGTCGCGCTCTACTTTTGCTACCGAACTAATGGCATCTTCGCCGCCAATACGTACAAGGCGTACACCTTGCGTAGCCCTGCCCATCACGCGCAAATCGGCAATGTGCAAGCGTATCATAATGCCTGATTTTTTGACAATCATCAAGTCGTCCTTATCGTTTACGTCCATGATATTGACCAAAAAACCTGTTTTTTCGGTAACAGACATGGTCTTAACGCCTTTTCCACCTCTGTTTGTAATCCGATAATCTTCAATGTCTGAGCGTTTGCCATAGCCTTTTTCAGATACCACCAAAAGTTCGGCTGGGCTTTGCGAATCAATGGAGGTACAAACTATACCGACCACCTCATCTTGCTCGTTTGCCAAAGTAACACCACGCACACCCGACGCACTACGGCCAGTTGGGCGTACCAGTTCTTCATGAAACCTAATAGCCCGTCCAGAGCGCAAGGCCATGATGATGTTGCAGTTTCCATCTGTAAGTTTAACGTCCAGCAAGCAGTCGTCTTCATTGATGCCCAGTGCCAGAATACCGTTAGAACGCGGCCGTGAGTAGGCTTCAAGGCTGGTTTTTTTGATAGTCCCTTTTTTGGTACAGAACACCAAGAAGTTGTTGTTAATGTAGTCCGTATCAGTAAGGGTTTTTATGTTGATGACCGCCCTTACGCTCTCACCGGGCTGAATGGCTATGAGGTTTTGGAGTGGCTTACCTTTGGAAGCTTTAGTTCCCTCTGGTATTTCATAAACTTTGAGCCAATAAAGACGGCCTGGGTCGGTAAAAATAAGAACGTAGTTGTGGTTAGATGCCCCAAAAATATGCGCGGTATAATCATCTACCTTTGACGTAACACCTTTAGAGCCACGCCCACCACGTCCTTGTGCTTTGTATTCTGCCAGCGGGGTTCGTTTAATGTAACCTTCATTGGAGATGGTGATAATCATTTGGTCATCTGCAATGAGGTCTTCAATAAGGATTTCGCCGTCGTGCTCTTCTATAGCTGTGCGGCGCTTATCGCCGTACTTGGCTTTAATTTCAACGAGTTCGTCTCGGATAACACCCATACGCAAGGACTCATCGGCCAAAAGGCTTTGCAAGTACGTAATAGTGGTCATTAATTCGTTGTATTCGTTCTGGAGTTTGTCGCGTTCAAGGCCAGTGAGGCGCTGCAAACGCATTTCCAGAACGGCTTTGGCTTGTACTTCCGAAAAACCAAAGGTGGTTATCAAGCCTTCTCGCGCCTCATTTGTATTTGGCGAAGCCTTAATGAGCGCAATGATTTCGTCAATGTGGTCTAGGGCTTTGAGCAAACCCGAAAGAATGTGGGCTTTTTTCTCGGCTTCGGCCAAATCGTACTGTGTTCGTCGCACTACCACTTCGTGGCGGTGTTGTACAAAGTACTTTATCATTTCCTTCAAGTTCAGGGTCATGGGACGGCCTTTGACCAGCGCCACATTGTTTACACCAAAAGTTACTTGGAGGGAGGTATTTTTAAACAGAGTATTGATAATGACATTTGGAATGGCATCGCGTTTGAGTTCATACACAATACGCATACCTTCACGGTCAGACTCATCGCGAATTGTAGAAATACCCTCAATTTTCTTTTCATTGACCAACTGGGCTGTTTTTTCAATCAAAACTGCTTTATTGACTTGGTAAGGTAATTCTGTTACCACAATGCGTTCACGGCCTGGGTGCTCGTCGTCTGGCTCGAGTTCTACTTTGGCACGAATCGTTATTTTGCCGCGCCCAGTAAAAAAGGCTTGTTTTACGCCCGCTGTGCCATAAATAATGCCGCCAGTAGGAAAGTCTGGCGCGGATACAAAGTACATCAGCTCCTGAATAGTAATATCCGGATTGTTGATGTAGGCCACCACGCCGTCCACAATTTCAGAAAGGTTGTGCGGGGGCATATTTGTGGCCATACCTACCGCAATACCAGAGCTACCATTGACCAGTAGATTAGGTATTTTGGAAGGCAAAACCAAAGGTTCTTGGAGCGAGTCATCAAAGTTTGGCCCAAAATCCACTACGTTTTTGTCAATATCAGCCAGCATTTCTTCTGCCATGCGCGTCAGACGGGCTTCTGTATAACGCATAGCGGCTGGGTTATCTCCGTCCACGGAACCGTAGTTGCCTTGGCCGTCTACCATGGGGTAACGCAAAGACCACTCCTGCGCCATACGCACCATCGTATCGTAAACGGCGGTGTCGCCGTGTGGGTGGTATTTACCCAATACTTCACCCACAATACGGGCAGATTTCTTGAACGGTTTATTGTGCAAAACACCCAAGTCAGACATACCGTACAGGATACGCCGGTGTACAGGCTTAAGGCCGTCGCGAACGTCTGGCAGCGCACGCGACACAATGACCGACATAGAATAGTCTATGTAGGCTACTTTCATTTCATCTTCAATCGTTACATTGATGATATTGCCATTATTATCGCTCATAAAAATTTATTCTGAGGAGGTTCAGACCGACTTCGGTTAGAATTAGGCCGCAAGTTAAGAAATATTTGCTAGAAATAAAAAAAAACAGTTGAACTCAAGTAGATAAGTACAAGGTACAGCCTTGAATTGATGGTTTTTGTAAATAAAAACCTGAACCGAGGCCGCTGTAGTTCTATCAGTTGTATTTTTTTGTACATGATTAGTAATTAAATAGTTGCTCCTAAAGCAAATAAATCATATTAATCAATTGATGTGCTCGTTCTTGTGCAGACTTTTTAAGGGACGACCAAATAAAATAGTGTTGTTGAGTCCAATCTTTCAAAATGAGAGCAGCCCATGTATTGGTACTGTAGGCATAGCTAGAATGGTACTATGTAAATCAATAAGAGGTTTCATCTATGGCATTTACTCCTCGAGCGCCGTACGCTATTGTTTTTAAACGGCATAGGTTTTACATTTGTGGCTTATCGTTTGGATTTTCCTAAACTTTTTTAAACCAATGACAAAAAAGGGTTATTATTACTTATCAGGTGGCTTTTTAGCGGTCTTGTTGCTACTCTGGCTTGCTCCTAAGTTTCTGGCAGGAACAGCCAAAGAAAAGGTTATGCAGAGTGCTGAAAAGTATATCAATGCCAAACTCTCATTCAAAGAGATAGATGTATCGCTGCTAGCAAATTTTCCACTTCTTGAAGTTGAGCTGTCTGATTTTGAGCTACTTAATAAAGCGCCTTTTGAGGGCGATACGCTCATTTATGCCCGGTCTTTCAGTGTTAGTGTGGACGTATGGAGCGTGTTTTCAGACGAAATTACTGTCAAGAGCATTGCTATCAAGCAACCGCGCGTTTATTTGCGGGTACAAAAAGATGGTAAAGCCAATTATGACATTGCTATTGAAGACAGCAACCAGCCCATTACTGAAGAGAGCGAAAGTACAACCAAAATCGCCCTTGATTCTTGGCTTATAGAAGAGGGTACAATTCGCTATTCCGATGCTTCTTTACCCTGCTGGGCGGTTCTTACAGGTGTTCATCACGAAGGCTCAGGCGAGCTTGATGCAGAAATATTTGACCTCGAAACCCAAACAAATGTCAATAGCCTAAGTTTGAACTACAACAATGTATCTTATTTTAACAACAACAAACTGAATGCAAATGTGGTAATGGACATGAACATGGCCACATCTACCTTCAAATTCAAAGAAAATACTATCAAAATCAATGATTTTGCTTTTGGTTTTGAGGGGCTTTTTAGTATGCCAGCTAGCGGTGGTTTTGATATGAACGTTAGCTACAGAGCCGCTGAAGGCAGTTTTAAAAACTTGCTGTCATTAATTCCTGCCGTTTTTATGAAAGGTTATGAAAACATCAAAACAAGTGGTTCTTTGGCCTTTAGTGGGTTTGTTAAAGGGCTTTATGATGATACCAAAGGTAAAATGCCTGCATTCAGTCTTAAGCTGGCGGTCAAAGATGGTTTTTTTCAGTACCCTGACCTACCCTCGGCAGTACAAGGCGTGCAAATGAACATGAGCGTTGATAATACTGATGGCAATTTAGAAAATACCGTCCTTGATGTTCAGCAATTTTCACTTAGGCTTGGTAGCAATCCGATTAGTGGCAAAGTACGTGTAAAAGGGCTTACTGACTATTTTATAGATGCAGACATTAATGCGCGTGTGGACTTAGCCGAACTGAAATCTATGTTCCCAATGGATAGTTTAGATATGAAAGGCATTTTTAGCGCCAACGTGAAGGCCAACGGACTCTACAGCGAAGCCAAGAGCATTGTTCCAAGTATCAATGCCCACGCCACATTAGAAAAGGGCTACCTCAAATCATTGGCTTATCCTATTCCTATGGAAAACATTGAATTGAAAGCCACTGCCCTAAACACAAGTGGTAAAATGCCTGATACCGCAATCAAGCTAGAAAAATTGACGCTTTTGGTGGACAAAAATCCCTTTGAAATTGCTGGCTCGGTGGTCAATCTGGACGATTACACCTACGACCTCAAAATTAAAGGGCTGTTGGATTTGGGCAAAATAACTAAGATTTATCCTATCGAAAACACCACTATTACTGGCCAAATGGCTATGGATTTGGTTACAAAAGGCAAAATGTCGGACATTGAAGCCTCAAAGTATGACAAGCTACCTACCAGCGGGCAAATGAAGCTGAGCAGTTTTAAATATCTTTCTAAAGATTTTCCGCAAGGGTTTATTGTTAGTCAATCTAGCATTAGTTTTACCCCAGAGAGATTGATAATCCATTCTTTTAGTGGAATGCTGGGCAAAAGCGATTTGAATCTTAAAGGGCACTTACAGAATTATCTGGGCTATGGCTTTCATGCGGCAGGACTAAAAGAAACACCCGAAATACTCGTCGGGAATTTATCCATGAATGGCAAAAAATTCGATGCCAACGAATGGCTTGAGGAAGAAGAAACCCCAAACCCCGCCGATGAAGAGCCGCTGACTGTATTTGAAGTGCCTAAAGATGTGGACTTTACGATAGCTGCCAGCATCGATGAAGTCTTGTATGATAACCTCACGCTAAAAGACCTCAACGGAACACTACTCGTTAAGAATGGGACTATTCGTATGAATAACCTGATTTTCAATACTTTAGGCGGAACTATTCGTACTTCTGGTCTTTACGACAGCCGCAATGTAGCCAAGCCTTTGTTTGATTTTGACCTGGACGTATTGAATATGGGCTTAGGGCTTGCTGCCCAGAACTTCAACACCGTGCAAACCTTTGCGCCTATTGCCAAAAGTGTAGATGGCGACTTCACAACACAGTTTAAAATGAAAGGCGTACTTGGCCAAGACATGATGCCTAACTTGATGACAATCACAGGCGGTGGCAATGCGCTTCTTAAAAGTGCGGCCTTCAAACAAGACCCACTCATGAAAAGTATTGTAGCACAAACTGGGCTTAAACAATTAGAAAATAGCGTCTTGAAAGATGTTGCTATGAAGCTCAGCATACGTGAAGGGCGAATGCACGTAGCGCCCTACTCCTTTGCCCTAGGCGAGTGTGTGGCGGGTGTGGAGGGCAGCACAGGCGCTGATGGCAGCATAGACTATAAAATGATGATGCTTGTGCCTAAAAGTCTTATGGCAAATAAGATACAAGAATGGTTTGGTTTAGATGTTTCAAAGGCACAGTTAGAGCATTTGGATTTAAATTTCGCATTAAAGGGCACTTATGCCCAGCCTAAAATCACTTTTGATAAGGCTCTTTTGCAAAATCAAATCAAGGCTGCCATCAAGGCTGAAATCAAACAAGAAGTTACTGAGCAGGGTAAAGACCTTTTACAAGATATTCTTTCAGACACCACCAATAAAAACCTAAAAGACAAGGTAAAAGACCAGCTAAAAGACCGTTGGAAAAAGATAAAAGGCAAGTAGGCCGAGTGCAGGAGCTAGCAAGTACAGAAGTGCTATAAAACCATCAGCCACTGGACAGCCACGCTTTAAAATTACCAGCAAGTACTCTAAAAATAAAACCTTGAAACGCTTTATCCCGTTAAAAACACTTTGCAGTATAAAAACAAGCTGTACTACATTAACCCTGTGGGTATTTGCCCATTACCTTACCAAAAAAATTAGCGTTATGCTATATCCAGATTCCATTGAACAAAAATTAGGATTTGACAAAATAAGAAAACTCATACAAGATGAATGCAAGGGGACTGCTGCACGGCATCTTGTTACCGAAATGCGTTTTGGCACTGATATAGACGTTCTGAAGCACCAACTCGGCATTACAGATGAGTTCATGAAAATATTACAAGAGAGTAACGCTTTCCCGGAAGATAATTTTCTGGATATGAGCAACATCTTGAACAAAGCAAAACCAGAAAATAGCTTTCTGAATCTGGAAGATTTTTTTGACCTCAAGCGCTCTTTGGAAACCATTTATCAGGCCCTGCGCTATATCCATATGCGCCGTGAGAGCTATCCGCTTCTGGCTGAGCTTTGCGCTACCACTAGCTTACCGTACGACCTCACTACCGCCATTTCTAATGTTATCGACGAAAGCGGTCAGCTAAAAAACAACGCCTCACCTGAGTTACAAAAAATTAGGGCGGAAATACAAAGTACACTTGTCTTTTTGCGAAAGCGCCTTGAACAAATTTTGAGGCAGCTAAAAGCAGAAGAGTGGGCCAAAGATGATGCCGAAATGACTATCCGTGAGGGTAGAATGGTCATACCGCTGCGGGCTGAGCACAAAAGGCACGTTAAGGGTATTATCCACGACACCAGCACCTCTGGGCAAACGGTTTTCATCGAGCCTCAAGACGTTGTGGACCTTAACAATGAAATCAAAGAACTGGCCAATAAAGAAAAGCGTGAGATTATCCGAATTCTGACGCGCCTCACTGACCAGCTCCGCCCTCATATAGAAAGCCTACAAACAGCATACGCTCTGGCAGCCGACTTAGATTTTATTCGTGCCAAAGCCGCATTTTCGCGCCGCATCAAGGCTTCTACACCCATTGTCCTGGAGCAGAACCACTTAAAATGGTTCAACGCCTACCACCCACTGCTTTTTTTAACACTCAAAGAGCAGGAGAAAAGTGTTGTCCCTTACGATATTGAACTTAATGATAATCAGCGTATTTTACTCATTTCAGGCCCCAATGCGGGCGGAAAGTCCGTCTGCCTCAAAACCGTAGGGCTTATACAGTATATGTTCCAATGCGGCTTGCCAATAACAGCACAGGAAGGCTCAAAAATAGGCGTTTTTAAACATATTTTTATTGACATCGGCGACGAGCAATCTATTGAAAATGACCTCAGTACTTATAGTTCACACCTGAGGAACATGAAGCATTTTCTGTTTTTTGGTAACAAAAACACACTCTGCCTCATTGATGAGTTTGGAACAGGAACAGAGCCGCAAGTAGGGGCTGCTGTAGCAGAGGCAATTTTAGAACAAATGAATGCTCAAAATTGCTATGGAGTCATCACAACGCACTATAGTAATCTCAAGATACTAGCCCAACACACCAAAGGCATACAGAATGCAGCCATGCGCTTTGACGCGGATAATCTTGAACCTCTGTATGAACTAGAAATTGGCCGCCCAGGCAGTAGTTTTGCTTTGGATATAGCCTCAAAAATTGGCTTACCGACTGCATTGCTTGAAGCCGCACGCAAAAAAGTGGGTTCAGACACCTTTACGATGGAAAAATTGCTGGCAGACCTTGATAAGGAAAAGCATACACTTGAGGCACAAAATAAAAGCATTAAAGCCAAAGAAAAAGAGTTTAATGAACTGTTGAGTAGCTACACAAACTTAAAAAACAAGCTGGAAATAAACCGTAAAACAGCCCTGAACAATGCCAAACAGGAAGCCGCTAATTTGCTCAAAGAAGCCAACAGGCGCATTGAAGAAACCATACGCAGCATCAGAGAAGCGGAAGCAGACAAGAACAAAACCCGCGAAGTGCGCAAAGAACTAGAAAATTTTGCAGAGCAACTGGTACAAGATAGCCTACCTGCCGAACCAAAAGTGAAACCGCAGGTTATCGCCGGTGCTATTGCGGTGGGCGATACTGTTCTGCTTAAAGACCAAGATACGCTGGGCGAAGTGCTGGAAATAAAGGGCAAAGATGCCGTTATTGCAGTAGGGCAGCTCAAAACAACAGTACGGCTGGACAAACTCTTGCGTATGAGCGCTCGTGAGGCAAAAAAACAGCAAAAAGCTAAGATTAGAACCTCTGGCTTTGATATCTTACAAAAAAGAGCAGATTTTTCTACCGAACTAGACCTACGCGGTGCGCGTGCCGAAGAAGCCATGGGCATGGTATCAGAGTTTATGGATACAGCGCTCCTGCTCTCTCAGTCCGAACTGCGCATTATTCATGGCAAAGGCAACGGTGTGCTGCGCGACGTGGTACGTCAAACTTTAGTGCGTTTCAAACAAGTGGCTTCTGTGAGCGATGAACACCCCGACCGAGGAGGAGCGGGAGTGAGCGTGGTTGTTCTTAAACAATAGATAGTCGCCCCTTAAAATGTATCTAAGGTATTTATTACCAGCAAATTAAACAATCATGTCATCTATAAAATCTTTTAGTTTTTAGCCTATTTTGTCAAATAACTGGCCAAATCTCAAGGGCCTCTTGCGGTCTGCACTGCCTCGCATCAGACAAAAGCGAATGGCTTTTTGCGAGGCTCGATTTTTTTGCTATGCCCTACGGTCGTAACTTTCAGCTCGCGCTTCAGTTCTGCATCAAGGCAAAAAGAAGAGAAGAGAAGGCTATCAAAGGCCGTTAAGGTGTTCCCAAAATAGGCAAGCTATCCTCCTTAAGTTTAGCTTACATCTATTGAATGTACTTTTTAAGGGAGGACTAGATAAAACACTTTGCTTTAATGTTTCTAATTCCAGCCATTGCTTTTGGCAACTTTATGCTTGATACCACGCATATTGTAGGTGAAACCAAGCATAAAATAGCGCGCTAGTGTATTGACTTCTTCGTAGGAAACAAAATTTTGGGACGCATTTTGACTAATACCCACGTTCTGATTCAGAATGTCAAAGGCACTTAAACGGAGCTCTGCACGTTGTTTCTTGCCCAAAACCTTAAAAATAGCCGCGTTCCAAATCGGGACTTCTTGCCTAAAGTTGAGCGCTGCATTGCTATAAAGTGTATAAGTGAAACGGCTATTCAGATATAAGCCTTTACCGAAGCTAATATTTGTTTCGGCATTGGCAGAATTGTTAAAAAACTCTTGACTGGGTGCAGACTCCAAAGAATAGGCCGCTTTGTTGTAGCCCACGTTACCGCCCGCGTACAAAGAAAAGAACTTGCTGGGGGTCAGTGAAAAACGCGCACCAATGCTGTAATTCTGGCTATTAGTTTCATTCTCTATGCCATTGATAAAATTGGGGTTTTGGCCTAAAGATGCGTTGGCATTCAGATTGAGCGTACTGATTGTTTTTTTGAGAGGAAAGCCAAAGCTACCATAAGCAGAAAACGTCTGCCCGCCCTTCACATTTTGTGGTTTTGAAGTACTCACAAAAGTTTTGGGGTCTATGGTCTGGTTGTAAACAATGCTGTTGGTTATTAAAGAGTAGTTTAGCCCCGCATAAAAGTTGATAAAAGTAGCCATATTGAACATATTGTAAGATAAATTCGTGTTATGGCTTACCGCAGGCTTGAGGTCGGGATTACCCTCGCGTATCAAGACGGGATTGCTATTATCAATAACTGGCTGTAAATCTCGTGTTTGAGGCTCATTGACACTCATGTCGTAGCCAAAGGAGAGATACTGCTGGTTTTTAAGCTCAAAATTCATATCTACGTTGGGTGTGATATTTTGAAAGCGACGCTTGATATTAGCCAGAGGCACACCGTCAGCGCTGTTGGCAAGCTCACCTTCCAAGTCAATTTGTAGAGCAGCAAGGCCAAAAGAGAGGTTTTTACCTTTGTTGTTGTAGTTTAGACTTGCGCCGAGTCGGTTATAAAAAATACGGTTGTTGTAATAACTGCTCAGTTCGTCCAAACGTGGACTTTCGCTAGTTACACGGTTATAAACGTTTCTGTCCACGCGCTCAAGCCGCAAACTGGTATTGTAGAAGGTTTGAACAAAAAGGGTTTTTGAAATAGGCTCGATAAATAATGCACTTGCTTTCAGTTGGTTACGGTCTGTTATAGTGCTATTATTTTGCTTTAGGATATTGGTGGTATCAATGGTATTAAACCGATTAACAGCGCTCTGATTAGCCTCTGCATCTGCGTCATTCAATAAAAACGTGCCGCTTAACGCATAACTGCGGCCTTTTTTCTTGAGTTTATGACGATACATGAGCCAAGACTCGCTGCTGAGGCTTAAATTTTTGCTGTCGTTATCTATGCTACTCTGCGTATTTCCGCTTGCACCTGTAAAACTTTGCGCGTTTTTCAACGTATTTTTCGAGATGCCCAAACGATTTGAGGTCTTTACAGTCAAGGTCTTTGTAGAGTCAATTTGCTGCTCTAAGCGAAAGGAAAGACGATGATTGCCATAAACATTCTCTTGCGTACTATTTTCTGTGGACTTAAAAGAATTGGCTGCTAAAAAACTCTCGCGGGTACGTAGTGCGGCCAGGTCAAGGTCAGTGGCATTAAAGTAGTAGTTAGAATTAATTTTTGTCTTTGCGTTATCAAAGTTGTAGTTTATGCCAGCTGCCGCATTTTGAGAAAAACCACGCCCTTGCCCGCCACCAACAGGTATATTCATGCCCTCATCGTTGTCAGCATCAAAATAGTAAACTTGGCGGCCATTCACGAAGCCAAAATCTACGTCGTCTCCCCAATTATTTTGCATAGCAGAGCCTCTAAAGTCTTGATAGTCATTCCATGAAAGGCCAGTTTGGTTGGTGTTATTCACGAAGCCTAGCATAGAAAATTGATGCTTGCTATTGAATTTGTTATAGCTAGCCCTTATATCTCCCTGTTCTGGCAAGCCAGCCGCCACGCTTGCCTTTCCAAAACCGCCTTTTTTAAACTCATCTTTAAGCTGAAGATTAACTGTTTTTTCTTTTTTGCCGTCATCTATACCGGTGGCTTTGGCCTGTTCAGATTTATCGTTAAAAACCTGTACTTTGGTGATGGCCTCTGCTGGCAGATTCTTAGTAGCTGTTTTAGGGTCATCGCTAAAGAAAGTTTTGCCGTCCACGGTTACTTTTTTTACATCTTGGCCTTGCGCTTTAATGTTTCCTTCAGCATCTACTTCTACACCAGGTAATCGCCTTAACAGGTCTTCTACCGTAGAGCCAGGCGGCACTTTGAACGATGCTGCATTGTACTCTATGGTGTCGCCGCGCATAGTAAGGGGAGCTTTGGCAGTTCTTACCACTACCTCCATCAACTCGTCGGCTATTTCTTTCATATACACTATGCCCAAATCGATGCGCTCTGATGCTCCAAAAATAATGGCTTTTTCAGCGGGAATATAGCCTACAAAAGATGTTTTGAGTAAATAATCGCCTTTTTTAACGTTTTTAAACTCAAAAATGCCTTTTGTATCGCTGCGCGTAAAGTTCAGTAGCACGGAGTCGGCTCGGTTTAAGAGCATGACTGTAGCTCCTGGTAGTATTCCTGTGGTAGAATCGGCTATGCTACCAGTGATGTTAAAGCGGTTTTGTGCCCAAAGTGAGGTGAGTGGCCAGCATAACAAAGTGGCCAATAGCAATATTTTTTTCATGAGTGGCAAGGACAGACAATTCGTAAAATGTAATCGTAATGAGTTGCTTTTGGGCTGGGGCGACTCAAAAAGCAGCGGAGTTAAAACGCAATGATAACGAAAGAAAATAAAATTTGTTTTAAACAGAATTGTAGGAAATTGGTAGCGTGAGGTCAAATCTAATCTTGATAATCTTTTTTAGGTTAGGAACAAGCTTATTTCTCAGCTTCCACTTTGGGGAATCAAATGCAGCCCCTCTATTGCCTTTTTTTGAGGCCGCTTATTAGTGCTTGGTTAACAAAAAAGCCGTAGAACTATTCTGTTGCACGGCTTTTTTTATTTTACGTTTGTTTGAATCAAGAACGTAACATGGCTCTAAGGTCTTGCAAACGGGTTCGCACACTGTCATCAATTTGACGGTCGCCGATACGAAGCACATAGCCGCCTATCAGATTTTCATCTGTTTTAGCTTGAAGTTCTACTTCTTTGCCTGTCATGCGTTTAACAATTTGCTCAAATTCTTGACGCAACTCGTTTGTTAGCTCAAATGGAGTGAATACAGTAGCCGTCTGAATATTTTTTTCATCGTTATAAAGCAAAACAAACTGCTCTGTAACGGCATACAAAAAGCCTTCACGACCCTTACGACAGAGTATCTCAAAGAGGAGGCTAGTCATTTGATTGACTTTGTTACCAAAAATGGCTTTGAGTGAAGATAGTTTCTTGGCTGTCTGTACGATAGGATTCTGTAACATAACAACCAGAGGACGGCTTGCTCGGCATGTATCGCGCACCAGCAACATATCCTGATAAATATCCTCTATAATATTTTTTTCACGTGCCAAATCCAAAATAGATTTAGCATAGCGTACAGCAACTCTTGCGTCAGACATACATCAAAAATTTTAAAAAATTTAGTTGAGTTTTAAATCCTTAATATAGTCATTGACAAGAGCCTTTTGAGCTGCATCGTTGCTGAGTTGCTTCTTAATCAATTTTTCGGCTACGCTCAGGGAGAGGTCTGCTACGTGTGTTTTTATGTCGCGGAGGGCAGCTTCTTTTTCGCGCTCAATTTCAGTTTTAGCGGCTGCTACGGTGCGGTTGTACTCGGCTGTAGCCTTAGTTTGTGCTTCTTCCACAATTTTTGTGGCAGTACTGCGCGCTTCTTTCAGTACTTTTTCACGCTCAAGAGCGGCATCACGTGCCATCTGGTCGTTCTGAGATTGCAACTTTTTAATATCTTCTTGTGCTTGTTTAGCAGAATCTAATGCTTTTTGTATAGACTCCTCACGGCTACTTAAAGCGGCTAGCATGGGTTTCCAAGCAAATTTTGTGAGAAGCACCATCGTCAAGATGAAGATGAGCGCTGTCCAAAATATAAGACCTATACCGGGGGTTACGATTTCCATGATATTAACTCAATTTTGAAATATTTTTTATGATGCTTAATAGCTAAAATGAAATACGGTTTAATAACGCTTTGTAAAGGAAAAACGTGCAACAGAGGCAATAAACCTATGTTGCACGTTCAGCGCACTATTTATTGCCTAGAATAAAGCAAACAACGATTGCGAAAAGGGCTGCACCTTCAACAAGGGCAGCAGCAATCAACATACTTGTTTGAATATTGCCCATTTTAGAGGGTTGGCGAGCCATAGCTTCCATAGCACGGCCACCAATCATACCTACACCAATACCAGCACCCACAACGGCCAAACCAGCACCAATGCCACCACCAGCAGTACCAATGCTACCAGTCATTTCCAACAAGATGGTCATTAAATTCATTAAAGCAGCCAACATAATTTTGCGACTTAAAGCGTTAAATTGAAACAAGAAAATGTAATGTCCTAATAATAAGCTGCCTATCGCAAACTTATTCCTATTGACGGCGCAAAGGTAAATGAGAAATTTAGTTAGACAAAGCATTTATTAGAATTAATTACAAGATTTGCCAAAATTCTAACTTTTTAAACAATCCCGTCCCAGATAAATATTGAGGGTGAGAATGTTTTAGCTCAAAACTTATCTCTGAGGGACAAAAAAACACCATTCAAATAATAAACATAACCTTGTTATCCCAGATTATTTCAAAGCTGGAACGCTCCAAGTTCAAAAAAATAGTTGATGCAAACGGATAGACGCAACAAAGGCATTGATAGCTGTGCGCATTGGGTTTCTATGTTTTTTTGTCAGTTTGTCCAAAGCCAATCCGTGCGCGACATCAGCAAGTCAAAGATTTTTTGCTGGATTCTACCACAACAAGCCTTTGTTATAGAAATAAAAAAACAGGCAGTGAGTTCTATTTTTTACGAACAGCCGTGCTATCCGACAGATGCGTATAGGTGCCATTTGGACCGAGTAAAAGCCGCTTGTCATCACAGATAGTGCCCTTTCGCATATTTTCTAAATCTTCAGAATGATTAAACTCAGAAAATACCACCCCGCAAGTATCTGGCCTTTCTATTTCTTGGGCTTGCTTATGGGTTCAAATTTTTGCTCTATAACAGTACTCTCTTGCTCTCTTTGAGCTTGTTGGCTATGATTCAAACAAATTAGTTCTGGCCTAAGGCATTAATTAAATGTTAAGATTTATTTTTTACATTTGCGGATTGAATCTAACGTTTTATTGATTGAAATGACAAAAGAACAATTACGGCCTCTGAAGCAGCGCATTGACGCACTCAGGGGGTATCTTTGACTACGATTCCAAAAAGCAATACATTGCGCAGGAGACCGAAAAAACACTAGCAACAAATTTTTGGGATAATCCTGAAAGTGCTCAGAAGGTTCTGCGCGACATCAAAAGCAAAAAGACCTGGACAGACGATTATGAGCGCTTGATAGCCCAAGTAAGCGATATTGAAGTACTTTTTGAGTTTTTTGAGCTAGGCGAGGCTCAAGAGTCTGATATTGAAAAAGAACTGAAGCTTCTCACAAAAGGCATAGAAGACCTTGAGTTTAAAAAAATGCTGGGGCGTGAGGAAGACCAACTGAGTGCTATTCTGGAGATTAATGCAGGAGCGGGCGGTACAGAGAGCCAAGATTGGGCAGAAATGCTCTTGCGTATGTATCTGATGTGGGGTGAGCGAAAGGGCTACACAGTGCGGCAAATCAACCACCATTCGGGCGAAGTTGCTGGTATTAAGTCTGCTACCATAGAGTTTGGCGGCGAGTTTGCTTATGGCTTTTTGCAATCAGAGAGCGGTGTGCATCGTTTGGTGCGTATTTCACCTTTTAATGCCGCTGGCAAGCGCCAAACTTCTTTTGCGTCCGTGTTTGTATATCCTATGGTGGACGACAGCATAGAAATTGACCTTAAAACTGCCGATATTGAACGCGAAACTTTCCGCTCTGGAGGTGCTGGTGGCCAAAATGTAAATAAAGTAGAAACAGCTGTAAGGCTCAAGCACACGCCCTCTGGGGTGGTGGTGGAGTGTCAAGAAGAGCGCTCGCAGTTGCTAAACTATGAAAAAGCGATGCAAATGCTACGTTCCCGTCTCTACCAAATTGAAATTGAAAAGAGAAACGCTGAAAAGGCAGAGATTGAAAGTACCAAAAAACGGATTGACTTTGGCTCTCAAATCCGAAATTACGTACTGCACCCTTACAAGCTCATCAAGGACGTTCGTACTGGCGTAGAGAGAACTGACGTGCAAAACGTTTTAGACGGCGACCTCGACGAGTATCTGAAGGCATTTTTGATGCAGCAGTAAGATTTTAGCAAAGTTTTTATACAAAAAGCAAACATTCAAAGCCCTGCTACGTTACAAGGTCATAGACAGTGCTGCCACTGATTCAAAACCAATGAACAATCATTTTAAACACATACAGTCAATATGCTTCTCAAAATCATCAAAGCTATTTTGCGCTTTATCTTCAAAGGCATAAACTGGAGAAAAACCCTGCTCCTGACCATCATAAGATTTATTTTGCGTAAAATTTTTAGGTAATATTTGTTACAATACCTTCATATAGAGCCTGCCAAATACTTGGTGGGCTTTTGTTTTAGGCACAAAGCCTATTAAAAAAAAATACAGTTTTGCTTGGCCTTTTTTAAAATATCAGCCAAATTGCCGTTAATTTTACTCCTAAAAAATGATGCCTGATTTACTGATTTTGAATATAAACGGGCTAGTGTTAGCCAACGAACAATTGCCTGACCGCGTAACGGGTGCAGCTATGCAGAAGTTGCCTCTTATCCACAATGCCTTTCTTTTGATTAGAGATGGACGTGTTTTTGATTATGGTGAGCAAGCCCAACTAACGCCAGCTATGCAAAAAAATGTACTGGTATTGGATGCAGAGGGTGGTTTTGTTCTGCCTACTTTCGTGGACTCACATACGCACATCGTTTATGCGGGCAGCCGCGAGGACGAGTTTGTGGATAAAATTAAAGGCTTGAGCTACTTAGAAATTGCCCAAAAGGGTGGGGGTATCCTCAACTCTGCTAAAAAATTACAAGAAGCAGATTTTGATGCGCTTTATCGCCAAGCAGAAAACCGATTGCGTGAGTTAATGAGCTTTGGCGTGGGAGCAGTAGAAATAAAGAGTGGCTATGGTCTTAATGCTGAAGCAGAATTGAAAATGCTGCGCGTGATTCAGAAACTCAAGAAAAACTACCATTTTATGGAGATTCGTGCCACTTTCTTGGGTGCACACGCCTTTCCAAAAAACATGAGCCGTGAAGCATACATACACTGCATTGTCCATCAAATGCTGCCCGTCATTGCTGCGGAAGGTTTAGCAGACTATTGCGACGTTTTTTGCGACAAAGGGTTTTATACAGTAGAAGAGTGCCAGTATATTTTGAAAGAGGCCGCTCGTTATGGCCTCAAAGCCAAGATACACGCCAACGAGTTGGATTTTTCTGGCGGAATACAGGTAGGAGTGGCCGAAAATGCAGTTTCTGTAGACCACCTAGAGTTTACAGGCGAAGCTGAAATTCAGGCACTCTTAGCGTCTCGCACAATCCCTACGCTTTTGCCAAGCACGGCTTTTTATCTGGGCTTTGAGTATCCACCAGCACGGCGCATGATAGAGGCAGGGCTACCGGTAGCACTTGCATCAGACTACAACCCAGGTAGTTCACCGTCTGGCAACATGAATTTTGTGCTTTCACTGGCCTGTATTAAAATGAAGATGAGTCCTGAAGAGGCCATTAATGCTGCCACCATCAATGCTGCCGCTGCTCTTGAGCTAGAAAGTCGCTCAGGTTGTCTTAAAAAAGGACGCTATGCGGATTTCTTTATTACCAAACCCATTCCTTCGGTTAGTTTCTTGCCTTATAGCTTCGGTAGCCACTTGGTAAAAGCAACTTACTTGCAAGGTCGTTGCGTTTATAAAAATAATGCAGAATGGCTTTAGGTGTGTAATAGCAAAAAAATGATGACTGACACCTAGAGACTAAAACCGCAAGTTTTTGGCTGACAGCACAGGGGGCACGTATGCTCTTTTTTAAGATATAGCTGTTGGCGGAACTTCACTTTGGTGGCTGCAGCGTTTAAAGATAAGTATTCACCACAACTTGAAACGGCAGCATTGAAGTAATATGGTATGATATCACAAGAAAAAGTGTTTCCTAGTTGGAAAACCCGCTTTTATATTTTCTATTTTTTTTTTAACGGTGGGTGCTGTAAAAAAATACCATTCAAAAAGGCATGGGGTCATTCTTCTTGGCTAAAAGCAGAGGTATGGCAGAGTTGGTACTCATATCCTTGATTTTGCTAACATGAAATAGCTTCTGGAAAAAACTCTTTTCATTAAAACGCATTACAAGCATATCGGCTGGTTGTTGCTGTATGTAATCTTTAAGACCAGTAATAATATCAGCGTTAGAAAGATGCTTGAAATGAATATCGCGTGCACCCAAGCGTTGCTTGAATGTATCCACCTGCTGCTGCACCGCAGTTTCCGATTTGTCTTGAACACGTATATGTACGCAGTGCAAGTGAGCGCTGAGGTGTGCACACATATTGCTCACTTTTTCAATCGTTTCGTACTCGTCTGTGCTCAATCCGCAGGCATAAACAATTTCTTTGGCATTGGCCTTATAGACAAACTTATTCGGGACTATAAGCAGCGGGCAGGCGCTTTGTTTGAGGAGTTGAACATGGTCTGAGCTGGTCTGAATGCCCGAAATAGGTGCTTTTGACTTGGCAGTAACCACAATAAGTTCTGTCCGACAGCTTGTAGCAGCTTTTTTGATAACTTCTGCAAAATCCCCCTTCTCAACCAAAATATCCGCCTGCACTAGCTTTTCTGTCCCGTGGTAGGAAACAGAAGTCTGTGTTGCCAATTTCTTGAGGTCGTTTTCTAATCTTATCTTTTCAGCACGAATCTCCTCATGGTAACTATGTAGATTTGTCCCTGCGGGAATATCCAGCTTAAATGCGCTTACAAGTAGCAGTTTAGAGTGCGTTTGGGCAGCCAAGTGTATCGCATAATCCAAACACGTTTTGGAGGCTTCTGAAAAATCAATGTAAACTAACAAGCATTTCATAAGGTGTGGGGGCTTGTATTGCTGTGGATATTTGCAAAAGATAATCAGCGAAAACCGCAAAGATTAGTTGTATTGCCCAAATGACAAAAATTAAGCCGAGTTTTCCTAATTTTATACTCTTTTTTTGAAAAATGAGCCAAAATCAAGACAAACATGGCTTTTTTTGCGGCAAAAATTCTACGCACCAGCAGCAACTTTAAACCCTAACCCCGAAATGAATTTACGGAACAGATAACTTGAGTTGGCCTAGTAGGGCTTGAATTCTTTTAGTGATAGCTTCGGTGTACCAGGTTTCCTTTTTTGATTTCTCCCAAGAGCTTTGTAAAGTCAGCAACAGCCTACTTTTTGAGCAGTTTGTTTTCTTTCAATGGCTTGATGGGCTATTCGGCAATAGGCCATATAAATAGTCGTCCCTTAAATGGGCTTGCTGATGCTCAAACATCTTCGCAATATATCCGATGAATGTGTGGTAGAGCAGTGGGCAGAGAACATTTATTACCAATACTTTTGTAGTGAAACTTCTTTTGTGGTAAGCATTCCCATTTTTGAACACCGTATGCGTACTACGTCCTAAAAAAGTGCTACCTTTGCGCCTTATTGGGTATAGTTTTTATTTTTACCCGCTAAAATATTGAATGTAAATACCCTAAGATGAGCCAACCTAAACGCTATACCGTAACTGCTGCCTTACCTTACGCCAACGGCCCTGTCCATATTGGGCACTTGGCTGGGGCCTATATTCCTGCTGATGTTTTTGTGCGTTACCAACGTGCCCGCAAACGCGATGTACTTTTTGTATGCGGTAGCGATGAACACGGTGCGGCCATTACGCTGCGTGCCAAAAAAGAAGGCATTAGCCCACAGGCCATCATAGATAAGTATCATCATTTAATTAAAGAGTCGTTTGAAGCATTCGGTATCAGTTTTGATATATACCACCGCACCTCAGACCCGCTTCATCACGAAACTTCTCAAGAATTTTTTAAGAACTTGAGCGAAAAAGGCGTTTTTGTAGAGCGCGAAAGCGAGCAGTTTTACGACGAAAGTCATCAGCAATTCTTGGCAGACCGCTACATTACAGGCACTTGCCCTAAGTGTAGATATGAAGCTGCCTACGGCGACCAGTGCGAAAAATGCGGTTCTAGTCTCAGCCCTAATGACCTGCTCGAGCCAAAGTCTACACTCAGCGGCCAAACACCTGTTTTGAAAAAAACCAAACATTGGTATTTGCCTATGAACCACTACGAAGAGTGGCTCAAATGGTGGATTATCAATGAACAAAAGGATTCTCTCAAAGCCAACGTTTATGGACAATGCCGTTCTTGGCTAGAACAAGGGCTGCATGAACGCGCCATGACACGCGACTTGGACTGGGGCGTGAAAGTGCCGCTGCCAAATGCCGAAGGCAAAGTTCTCTATGTCTGGTTAGATGCCCCAATAGGCTATATATCAGCAACTAAGGCATGGGCACAGAGCCATCAAAAAAACTGGCAGGATTACTGGAAAAGCCCCGACACACACCTGATTCACTTCATAGGCAAAGACAATATCGTCTTTCATAGCATCATTTTTCCAATCATTCTAAAAGCGCACGGAGAATACATTTTGCCTAAAAACGTTCCTGCCAATGAATTTTTGAACTTAGAAGGCAATAAAATTTCTACCTCACGGAACTGGGCTGTTTGGCTGCATGAGTATATGCAGGATTTTCCGAACCAAAACGATGTGCTGCGCTACGTGTTGATGGCCATTGCACCCGAAACCAAAGACAGTGAGTTTACTTGGAAAGACTTTCAAACCCGAAATAACAGCGAACTGGTGGCCACGCTTGGCAACTTTATCAACCGTACAGTTGTCCTTACCAACAAGTATTTTGAGGGCTACGTGCCTGTTCGCAAAGATTGCACGGTTTTAGAGAATAAAGTTCTGGCTTCTATTGCCGAGCAAAAATCAAAAATAGAGTCGCTTTTAGAACATTATAAATTCCGCGAAGCACTCTATGAACTGATGGAACTCGCACGAATTGGCAACAAGTATTTGGCTGACACAGAGCCTTGGAAACTCTTTAAACAAGACCCAGACCTGGTCAAAACTATTCTCAACGTGGCTTTGCAAATTTCGGCCAACTTGGCTATCCTGATGCAGCCATTCCTGCCCCAAACAGCCCAAAAACTAGCAAAAATGCTACAAATGGAAAGCCTCATGGACTGGGAGAAGGCTGGCGAAACAGAAATACTCAAAAACCCTCACTGTATAGGCAAAGAAGAACTGCTTTTTTCTAAGATAGAAGATGCTGCCATTGAAGTGCAAGTTCAAAAGCTAAATGCCACCAAACACACTTCAAATACCAATCTAAGTGCATCAGAGTCTGTTTTAAAACCTGTGAAAACAGAAGTGAGTTTTGAGCAATTTACCAGTATGGACATACGGATAGCCACCGTGAAAGAGGCGCAAAAAGTTCCTAAAACACAAAAACTACTGCGTATCACGCTGGACTTAGGCCTTGAAGAACGCACTGTGGTCAGCGGTATCGCCGAATTCTTTGAGCCAGAGCAACTCGTTGGCAAGCAAGTATGCTACTTGGCGAACTTAGCACCGCGCATCATCAAAGGTATAGCCTCACAGGGCATGATTCTGATGGCGGAAGACCCACAAGGTCAGCTCTATTTGCTGGCTCCACAAATAGCAATAGCCAACGGGAGTCTGGTGGGTTGATGCACCGCTGGCAGTTTGCTAATACAAAGTAAAGTGTGAATAGCTTGTGCAAAAAATCAAAAAATTTTTGAGACATGAAGGCTTGATGTTGGGAGTTAAGTTATAATTGCATTTGTTTCATAAAAAAATGCTTGGCTTTATGGCTACAAAAAAGCAACCCATTAGGCTTTTTATGAATCTTATTGACAACAAAATAATCTATCAAAACAATGCGCAATCCAATAAGTATCTTCTTTAGTTGTTTATTGCTACTCCCAAGTGTTTTTGTATCAAAACTTTATGCACAAAATAGAGCGTCTTTTCAATACGAGGCGCTGCGAATTTCTAGGCAATTTAAAAGCGGTTCAGCGCGTTTACAGGGAATAGGTGGTGCGGGTGTGGCTCTAGGAGCGGATATATCGGCAGTAGCGCTGAACCCTGCCACCGCTGCTCAAATGCAAGTAGCAGAAATGAGTTTTGGAGCAGCTATGGGTGCGGTAGGCTCGGACTGGGAGGCCAATGGCATAGAAACAACCGACTCTAAGGCCAAATTTTTCTTCCCTCAATTTGGTTTGGTTGTACCCTCAGCCAAAACAGGCGGGAAGTACAGCAGAGGCTATGCCATAGCTATTAATTTTTCAAGAGTGGCAGATTTTCAAAACAAAACAGAAAGTTATATTGAAAAAAACACTGCTCCTTCGCTTGTAACCAATTTTTTAAATGCTGCTAACGGACGGCGCTGGTCTGAAATAGATGCGCAAGCCAGTAACATACAAGACTTAGGCGCTCTGGCTTATTTTGCTTACCTCATAGGCCCCGCCACTGACTCGGTGAGCCAAAACCAATACACCACACCTCTCAAAGCAACCCGTTACGATAGTCGCGAAAACGTCAATCAGCGTGGAGCGCAGTATGCCTGGAACTTTGCGCTAGCTGGCGACTTTAATGACGTATTCTATTATGGCTTCGGTTTGAATGTCCTCACGCATCGCTTTTCAGAAACAAAAATCTACGAAGAGTCTTATGGAAGCGATGCGCCCACTGTCATTGATTTCGAGCTAACTGAAAAACGCCTACAACGCGGCATAGGGATTAATGCTTCGGGTGGTTTTGTGTTCAAGCCTACACACTACCTGCGTGTGGGAGCGAGTGCAACCAGCCCCACCTATCTCCAAATCAATGAAACCTACGAAGCCAAACTGGACGTAAGCTACAACGACTACCGAATCGTTGAATTTGGTCAAGAAGTTTTTTTGCAAAACAAACGCACCAATATTAATAAAAGCCGCATCGGTTATAGACTGACCGCACCCGCCAAAGTAGCTGCAGGCATTGCGCTTTTTGCGGGTTCTTATGGTTTTTTGACTGCCGATGCAGAATGGACGGATTTTAGCCTCATTAGGTTACAAAACCCAAGTTTTAAGTCTAATTTTAACTCCGAAAACAAAAAGATAAGTTCAGAATTTACGCAGGCTCTAACCCTCAGAATAGGAGCAGAAGCACGTATCAAAGACATACGAGTTCGCGTAGGTTATACGAATATTCCTAACTATGAACTTAAACCAGATGCTAACTGGCCGTCCGCACGCACTATTTATAGCTTTGGCTTTGGTCTGCGCAAAGAAAGCCGTTACTGGGACTTATGCGCCAGTTTCTACCAGCATAACGATTTGGTTTATGCCTATCAAAAAGGAACTTTTGAGTCCGTTTTGCAGCCTGTCCGAACAAGTGTATTGGATATTTCCTATACTTGTGGTTTTATCTTTTAGCCTATAGATGTTTTTCTGTCCAGAGTTTAAATACTTTGAGTAAATCGGCTGTGCTTTTGTAACCTAGTTCTTCTTTTTTGACGGTAGCTCGGTCAAAAAAAGCGTTCAAATCAGACCTAGAATTAAGCGGCATCATTTTGCCGTTAAACAAGATACATTTTTTTGTATCCACAAACAAGCGAACGTTGTGGCTTCCCACATTCAGCGCCACATTGTGGTTAGGCGCTTCGGTGCGGGTTTTGTAGTGTAAAAGTGCCATATTGAGATGCTGTTTGCCCACAACCTGGTAAAAGCCTTGACAGGTAGGCACGTCTTCGTGGCGAATGTAAATAAACTTTTGGTTGTTTATGAGCATACTATCAACAAGCCTGCCGTCTATGGCGTAAAGGGTATCTCCGCGAGTGTATTCCATCTGGTCGGATGAAACATTGTAGCGCATATTGATATCTACAACTACCTTTTTGTTGCGCATGAATACAACCGCTGGCCAAAACATCTTACTCCAAAGATAAGGCGAACCTTCTATTTCAGCATTATTGGCTGGGTCTTTGACCAAGTAACCCTGCCCTTTTTCAAAGCCGCGGATAGCGCTTGGGTCACGCAAAAAATGGTCGTACTCTTTTTGAGCAAAAGACGACCCTATAAAACTAAAAAAAAACACCAGGAAGGCTACAAAAAAGGCAAAAGGTTTCATATAGTTTCGCTTTATAGAATGAATGGAAGCATTGTTTTTTGAAAAACAAAGATAAAAAAAGATGTTATATCTGAAAATAGGAAAAACAGATTGCTCTGCCATGCCATTCTTAAGCTACTATAAATGAGCTATATACAGCGCTCTGGTTGCTAATATTTCTCTTTTGCTTAGCGCAAAGCGTGTTGTTTTACTTTCTGTATCTTGTAAAAAGTCCGTCTATTTTTACCTATCTGGTGAAGTTTTTTTCGCTTGGCCTTGGCTCGAACAGCTAATGGAACAAGGGTGAGTTTTGATACCCAAAAAAAAAGCCACACAACCCTTTTGGCTGCATGGCTTTTCTTATAACCTTACGGCTTTAGCAAATACTAGTCATAAGACTTAGACTCGCCAAGTTTCATAAACTGAACATTCTCTACGCGACGCTTTGCACTTGGGCTGTCTGCCGAAGTAATAAACACGACCACGCTGCACTTGTCAGGGTTTGAGTCGCCTATGCTTACTTGGAACTGACCGCTGTACTCGTTACCTGGTAACGCAATAGCTTTGTTAATTTCTTCGCCGCTCATAGCAGGGAAAGCTCTACGCAAAACTTCATTGTGCTTGTAGCCAGCAATTTTAGATGGCAATGAGTAGAATGGCTCATAAGATTTGAAACGACCATCGCCGCTGAGGTAGTTAGCTTGGTCAGCAGCCAAATCATCTTCAAGCAAGTATGCTGTAACGTAGTAAGTCAACTTAGAGTTAGCTTCTTTACCAAAACCAACTTTAGCATCAACTGTGAGGCGCTTAGTAGCTGCATCAAAAGCTGTTACAACCGCCAAACCAACATTAGCTTGTGGTTTTCTGAGAATTTTGTCCACTGTAGCAGGCCACTCGGTAGGATACATCACGATGTCTGCACCTGCAGCCGAACGAACACGGTTTACCATACCACCTGGATAGCCACTAATGCCGTAAGCCTTGTTGATGAAGTCGTGTGCAGAGCGGTTTTCGAGTGGGTCGCCGTAGTGAATAGCCACGCCTACCACTGTGTTAGGCTTGTTCTTCATAAGGTCTGTGATGTGGAACTTACCAACAGGACACCAGCCGCACCAGCCGCCAGTAACTTGCTCAATCATTACTTTTTGAGTGTAGTACTCAGGTGCTTTAGGCTTAGGAGCTTCTTTTTCTTTTGTTTTGAAAGATACAGAAGAAGGCATATAAGCCGTACCATTTTTAGTGGTGAGGTAAGCACGCACAAAATACGATGTATTAGGCTCTAAACCAGTTGCATCAAAGTTGAATGCGCCCGTAGCAGTACGCGCCCCCATGGCCGATTTTGAATCAGTAAGAGTCGGGTTGTCTGCCTTGCCCCAAACGTGGCCATAGTCCAGAATTGGGTCAGCCGGGTCAATGTTTACGAAAGTACCAGTGAAGCGCGCCGTAGTTTCTGTTACATCTGACACAACGTCCTTGTCCATAACAAAACCTTTGGTGTCATCACCTGTGCCCTTGAGAGCAATTTTTACTTCTGTGATTGGCGGTGGTTCTGGTGGTTGAGTTGTAGATTCGCCGCAAGAAGCCATAGCCAGAACCATAACTCCTAAGAATAAATACTTTTTTAACATAGATAGCGAGAGTTTAAAATGAAAATGCTTGTAAATGATGCGGTTGTTAGAATAATCCAATTATTAGATTGAATTTTGCAAATATAGGGTCTTTGGAGTTATTATGCAAATATTTTATCTGTTTTTTCTGTAAAAGTCCAAATAAACTACGTCAGAACAAGACGAACACCAAAGAACAAGAAGATACGTTTTATAGTGTCCACTTTAGTAAAGCAACTCACCCAATTTTAATGGAACTAAAAATGAATTTAAATACTGATGAGGAAAATTGACTCCCAAACTTTTTTTACTAATTTTGGGTCTTGCAATTCCATTTCCAATGAATAGCAAATCTTCTGTAGCCATGAATAAACTATTCCTTTTTCCTACTTTGCGCTCCTTGATAGCCAATACCGAGCTCGCTGAGGGCATTGCTGCCAAGGACTACAACCCATTGAAAAACACCTTAGCATGACAGACATAGAATCTACCGAGAGAAGTTTTGATGGCTATGCGGGTTTGGTTGGAGTCAGGACGGCTTTGGACAGAGATAGTTTTGGTAACCACATCTCTATCGCTCGCTTCAGTATAGGTATATGCAATATGACTGCAACTTTGGGTGGATAGCTTTTTACCAAAAGTCAATACTTTTTTGGTTTTTATCTTGTATGTCGTTCTTGGGCGCTTAATTCTTATAGAAAATTAGAGAACAAAAAAAATAATGAACCAAGTTGATTCACGAACAGGCTTTCCCAATTTACATACCTTTGTTGCTTTTCTGCTGTTGTTTTTTGTGGCTGCCTTGTCGGCTTTTGGCCAAATTGCCCCTTACGTGCAATGGGCAGACCACGTTATAGAGGCATCTTCTGCTCTCAAAGACCCAGACGACCCAGAAGGTATCAACCTCTATGCTCCCAGACAAGCGTTAGGCAAACCAAACAAGCTACCAGACGTAGGCTCAAGTAGATGCGCCTGGTCGCCAGCTTTTGAAGACAGCGATACCGAAGAGCGGCTGCATTTGGGTTTCAAGAACCCCATGCCTATACGCCAAGTGGCCATAGCAGAAAACTTCAATCCTGGCGCTGTTACAAAGGTATATGCCTATGATTTGCAGAACAAAGCCTATTTGATTTACGAAAACAAAGCACCTAAACCTGTGCCAGCACTTGGCAGAATGTTTCATATCATTTTGCCTCAGAGCACTCCCTATGAGGTGCAAAGCATTAAAATTGTGCTGAACAGCCGTAAAGTAAAGGGCCATAATGAGATAGACGCTGTGGGTATTACGCTTTCGCCATCTCCTATCGAAGCGCGCATTAACTTGATTGCAGGGCTAGAATTTGGAGAGGTAGAGCGCCTACCTGCCGAAATCAATTCTATGGCTGATGAGGTCCTGCCCATCATCTCACCAGATGGCCAAACTCTCTTTTTTACCCGAAAAAATCATCCCAAAAATTTTGAATCCGACACACCAGGCACATTTAACGACGATATTTGGGTCAGTACTTTCCAAAATAATACATGGACAGAAGCACAAAGACTCGGTGCGCCTCTCAATAATGGCAAGCACAATTTTGTATGTGCCACCTCTGCCGATAGTAAGCTGCTCTTGCTTGGCAACGGTTACCAGCCCAATGGGGACGTTGTTTCGGGCGTATCTATGGCTGAAAAAAAGCCTGACGGTACTTATTCTATGCCCAAAGCGCTTCTTATTGACAAGTATTATAACGACAGCCAATATTCCGAATATGCCCTTTGTAATAGTGGTCAGGCTATTTTGCTGGCTATCAAGCGAAAAGAGGGCTTTGGCGACCGCGACCTCTACATTAGCTTCTTGGAGCAGGACGGCACTTGGACTCCCCCCCTCAACATGGGTGGGCAAATAAACACTGCGGGTATAGAGTTTGCCCCTTTTATGGCTTCAGATAACAAAACGCTTTACTTTTCTAGTACTGGGCATAGCGGTTTTGGGCGTGCTGATGTTTTTATGAGCCGCCGCTTGGACGATACATGGACGAATTGGAGCGACCCCGTCAATTTAGGCCCAAAACTCAACTCTTCGTTTTGGGACGCTGCCTACAGCGTAGATGATAACAAGCACTACGTTTATTTTTCTTCCTTCAAAAAAAAGGAAAACAGCAAAGAAAATACGGATATCTTTAGAGTGAGCCTACCCAACTCTTTAAGCCCAGAACCAGTGGCCACCATAACAGGCGTTGTATTTAATGCCGAAACCATGAAGCCTATGGGTGCAAATATCTTCTTTGAAGCCTTAGGCTTGAGCAAAGAAAATGGCCGTGCTAAAGCGGATTCTATAACGGGACAATACAAGGTTGTGCTGCCGTTGCGCTATCTGTACGGATTACGGGGCGAGGCGCTGGGTTTTTTGTCCATCAACGAAAGTTTGAATCTTACCAATCAACAAAGCTCCATAAGTATAGAAAAAGATTTGTTTCTAAGCCCACTCAAAATAGGCCAAACTGTGGTGCTGAACAACGTTTTTTTTGTGCAATCTAAAGATATTTTGCTGGCAGAATCTTACCCCGAGCTAGACCGAGTGGCACAGTTAATGAATCAGAAGCCCTCTATGCGTATAGAAATCATTGGGCATACAGACATTGAAGGAGAGCCTACCGCTAATTTTCTCCTCTCAGAAAGGCGCGTAAAAGTGCTTAAAGACTATATTGCCAGTAAAGGCATTGCCACTGAACGCATCGATACGCTGCCGATGGGTAGTACCAAGCCTATCAGCCGCGAACGGGACGAAGCCAGCAAACAACTCAACAGACGTGTGGAGTTTAGGGTTATCAAGTTCTAAGACCAAAAGGCTCAATCAACAAAGATAGGGTAGCCATTTAGCGTCAGCATTCTTGGTATAATCTCTCAAGAAAATCAAGAAAGAGGGCTTATAGGGTTTTTGTGAAAAGCTCATACTGGCTTCTTCTAGCGTTCGGTTCCCTTTGCGTGAGTTACAGGCTTGGCAGGCCGTTACAAGGTTCAGCCAACTGCTATTGCCGCCTTTGGAGCGCGGCACAACGTGGTCTAAGGTGAGGTCGCGGCGCGAACCACAATAAACGCATTGGTGATTGTCGCGCTTAAATATGTTTTGCCGTGAAAGCATAACACCTTTAAAAGGCATATTGACGTATTTGCGCAAGCGAATAACCGAGGGCGCGTTGTAGGCTGTACTAACAGTACGTAGAACAACATCATCGGTTTTTTCAATGATTTCTGCTTTATCCAAAAAAACTAACAAAAATGCTTTAGGGATACTAAAAACGGTCATAGCCCTAAAATCAGCATTCAATACCAGTACTCCACTAGCCATATACAAACAGATTAAGTGCGTAATTTACCCTATACAAAACAAAACATACTGTTATACGGCTTATGGCCAAAAAAGTTGCAAAAGTGCCTGATTAAACAGAATTTAACGGAAAGTTCATAGTCCAACAGCACAGAATTGGCTCCCCCCTGTGAATTAGAAAGTAGTAGCTCTATTTTTATGATGCAGTGTAACCAAAAACACAAACTCTAAGCACCAAACAAAATTTGGTGTGGGCTGGCCGCGCTTTATCTTTCTGAAACTTTGGCCTAAAGAGACTTGCTAAAAAGAATGCTGAAGGCTATAAACACCAAAAATAATTCTGTTGCTGTAAGTATAAGTATGAAAAAGAATAAAATAAAAGTATTAAAGGATATAAGCCATACATAACGCAAAGGAAAAATGCGTTTAAAATGAATAGACTATGATTTTGAGGTGAGTAAAAAAAATAATTAAACTTTTGTTTGCGCTTCAAAATAAAGCACTTACCTTTGCAGCGCTTTAAATAAAGTGCCTTTTTAGTACATTTTAACGTCGTCTAATTACAACCATTTTCTTGTTTTTATTACTCTCTATAAGGCATTCACTTTTATTGAATAAAAATCATACTGATTACCCTTTAGGTCAGCAATCCATTAAAATCTCATGAAATACATCCTCTTTCTATTTCTTCTTTCTCCTATTCTGGCTTTTGCCCAAGCAGATAAAGACAAACCCACGCGCTACCTCACCTTCAGCAGCGGTTTGACCTTCGGACACAGGCAAGTCGTAACGCGCTTTCCTGAAATGGCGCATATCTACAATGGTAGTAATTCAGGAAGTGCACTTGCAGTAGGTTGGGAGCAAGAAAAGAGCAAGCGCTATTCGAATTCCTACCTCCTACAGTTCTATGGGGTAGCGGTGGGGGGAGAAAAATACAAGGTGGTATCAGCCAAGATACCACTCTACACAGACTTAGAACAACATTATGCACAAGCCATTTCCGCTAGTTTTGTTTTGAAAAGAAAGCACCGTGTTATAGATATCGTAGGGGGCCTGGGTTTAGACCTAGATATAGGCAACTTGAATGAGATTTTAAAAGGAATCCCTAAACAGGATAGCAATCTAGTTACAAGGTCATATAGCGATGATAAAAAATTCGTTTATAGTGAAATTAGCCCCAAACGCGGGGTTTTGCTCAATCCATTTGTGCTGGTGGGCATCAACAAAGACATCCGAACAGGCCGCAAAGGGAAGTTTTCTTTTTCTCTGCTCTACCAGCAAGGTCTTTTACATACTCACAGCAAAGAACGCAGCTATATTGACTACACTGCCGGTGCCGTCCTGCATACCAGCATCATCAACTTTCGTGGCTCTAACACCCGCTTCATGCTGAGCTATGCCCATGAAATAGGCAGAAAAAAAGACAGACAACAAGAGAAGATTCTAAAGCCCGATGCAAGCAATCCTAAGGCATTGCGCAACAAGCTCTCTTTGGAGCTGGGTTTCGGGGTTAATTATGCCATGAAGCGCGCCACCGAGCGCTGGGCAGAACCCATAGCGAGTTTGAGTGAGCGCTCCATCAGACTAGGCAGACAATGCTACATAAGTTTCAATTATAGGAAAAGCCCCACCAGTCCTTGGGTTTATGGTTTGAGAATAGGTACGGCCATGCAAATGGCTAAGATTTATATAGAAACCCCCAGGATAAACGGCAGCAAGTTTTTTAGTTGGTACATCGCTGGTTTTAACTACAACTACGCGGCTTTTGTTTTGAAGCGGCACCTGGGTAAGAACTGGTGGGCAGAAGGCGGTTTGGCTTTGGCTTGGGACCAGCCTTTGTATAATATTAGCCCTTTGTATATAGCAAAGTATGGCTATCCTTTTACCTATCCCAATCCTGGCGACAATATCATCGTTTATGTAAAACCCATATATGAGCGAATCTGGCGCTTCAATCAACACTTTTCCTTGGGCATCACGAAGGCCATTCGTTTTTTTAAGAGCAATGAGCTATTTTTTAACCTCACCTATAACCAAGGGCTGCTCAGTGCCGCCAGCCTGACTTACATGGCGCACTACCAAAGCAAGCCGCAGGAGCAGTTTCTACAAAAATACATTTTCCGCGGCAGTATGTTTCGTGGGACTGTAGGCTACCGCTTTAGTTTGAAGAAAAAGAGGTAGTTGCGTTTTAGAATGGCATACCCTCGTAAGGTTTAAAGGTCTTATGAGGGTTCTAGGCCATGTCCACAATTTTAGAACGGTAAATCACTTCCTTAAGCCGCACTGAAAAACGATAGTATTATTTGCTGGGTTGCTTGATGGATAATTAGTCTTTCCTTAAAAAGCACATAAAGCATTTATTATCAGTAAATTAAACAAGCATTTCATCTTTAAAACCTCTTAGATTTTGCGTATTTTGTCAAAAAACTGGTAAAACCTCAAGGGCTTCTTACGGCCTGCCATGCCTCGCATCAGACAAAAGCGAATGGCTCAAAGGTCAGAGAGTGAGATTTTCTGTGGAAGAGTGCTTTGTAAGAGTGCCAATTAAGGGAAGACTAAATAAAGTTTTGCAATAAAGTACTACTACACATATCTGGAAAAATACTGTTTTGGGCACCATAGCATACCTCACATCATTTTTTTTTGTATCTTTGCAGACACTTCTTTTTTGCCGATACCACCTTAAAACCATAGGCCAAAATGAACCACAAAAGATTGTATTTCTGGCTCTGTGCGGCTTTTGGCCTCGCTTTCCTGAACACCAACTGCCAATTCTACCACGATACCACCTCGCGCTTCAATGCTTATTTTTTAGCCCAAGAAAAACTGGCTATTGTGGAGGAAAATCTATTCGGGAATCCCAAAAACGATTTTAACCGCGTTCTTGATGTGTTTCCTTCCCTAGATTCGTCCTTTTCGGGCAGCGAGCAGGCCAACATTAAGTATTGTATGGACAAGGCACTTATCCCTATTCAGTACCACAAAACGAGCCAGTATGTGGACGACTGCTGGCTACTCGTTGGCAAGGCGCTACTCTATGGCGGAAGTATGGAAAAGGCCATTCAGACCTTCAAATACATCAATTCAATTTCAGAAGACCCTAATCTGAAACACGGAGCATTGATTTACATGATGCGCGCCTACACGGAAACAAAGAGTTATGAAAATGTAGAATTTATCTTGAGCGTTATTCAAACACAAGGCGAGCTGTTTAAACCTGATAATGCCAAGGTCTTTTACATGAATGCCGCTCATTATTACCGACAAATAGAAAATTGGCCTACTGCCATTGCTTATCTTGAAAAAGTTGTGCCAGACCTACAGCCCAAGCGCAAGCAAGCACGCTACTATTACCTTCTGGCGCAAATGTATGAGGAAATCAACAAGCCTGAACAGGCCAATGCTTACTACAAAAAGTGTCTCAGTAGCCTTCCTGACTACGATTTAGAGTTTAATGCCAGTTTGAACGCTTCCAAAACCTTCAATGCCAGCAATTCAGACCCCACCGAAACAGAAAAGTACTTCAAACGCCTTCTTTTTGACCAAAAAAATGCAGATTACCATGACCGAATTTATTACGAAATGGCTAATTTTCAAATCAAACGCAAGCAGTACGACTTGGCCTTGCAGCACCTCAATACTTCGGTCATGAAAAACAAAAACAATCCTATCCAAAAGGCTTACAGTTATTTGCGAGCGGGTGAGGTACATTTTGACTACAAAGAGGACTTCGCGAGCGCAGCAGCCTACTATGACAGTGCCCTGAGCAATATGAATAGCAATTTCAAAAATTATAGTAAAATAAAACGCCGTAACGAAGTTCTAGGTGAGTTTATAAGCATTTATACGACCGTAAAAAAGCAAGATAGGCTTTTGCTGCTCTCCAAAAAAAGCAACGAAGAACTCAAAACTATCTTTGAAAAAGAAATACAGGCCGAAAAAGATTCTATAGACCGCCAAATAGCATTGGCAGAAAAAAGACAAAAGGCCATGGCTGCTATGGCAAGCGCTAGTGCAGAGTCTGGCGGTAAAAATGACTGGTATTTTTACAATGTGGTGGCGGTCAATTTTGGAAAAACCTACTTCCAGCGAGAGTGGGGCAATCGCCCACTTGAGGACGACTGGCGGCGTTCCAACAAAACCAACACAGACAACAGCGCTACGCCCGAAGATACCGACAACCCAGAAGAAAAGAAAGACCCCTATGCGAGCCTAAAACCTCTGGAAGAGCGTCTGAAAGAAGTACCGCGTACTGATACAGAAGGCTTGGCAGCACGCAAGATATTGGAGGAGAGCCTCTTTGCGCTCGGCAAAATTTATTACCAGAAATTAGAAGATGAACCCAAAGCCTATGCAGTTTTCAAACGCTATACGCAGGAGTTTCGTAAATCGGACAATATGCCAGAAGCGCTTTATATTCTGCATACAATATGCAACAAAGACACAAAATGCCAGCCCAACGACTGGGTGGAGCGCATTAAAAAAGAATTTCCTAATTCTATTTTTGCGAAGTCTTTAGAGAATCCCACTCTTATAACGGCCATAACCACCGAAGACCCTGTTGCGAACGCCAACTACAAAAATGCTTACGACCTCTACCGAAAAGGAAACTATGCAGAAAGTGCCAAAATTGTAGAACAAGCTTTGCAAAGCAATCCGAACACTAGCGTTACGGATAAGCTCCAACTTTTGCGCATTATGCTTAGGACGCGCAACGGCGGCAGTAAAGAAACACTCAAAAAAGAACTTGAAAATTTTATTGCCACTTACACCCAAAGCAATTTGCAAGATTTCGCTAAAAATATGCTTCAAAGCGTACAATAAACTTGCTGGAAACTAGGGCTTCTTTGTATTGAGCCGTGGTTTACGTATGAATAGAGTTGGGCTTTAGGTCATTAAAAACAAAAAAATAGATAGTCGTCCCTTAAAAAAAACATCTAAAGTACTTATTGGTAGTAAATTAATCAATATTTTTATCTTTAAAAACGAAGCTATTTTGAAGATGAAATGCGTGCTTAATTTACTGATAATAAATATCTTATATATTTTTTA
>JAAFJX010000003.1 GCA_013299045.1 Cytophagales bacterium
CGTTTATGTGCAGAACGGCTCAAAAATAGAGTATTTGCGCTTGAACGTGGAATAATCTGTATTAATTTCATTATTAAACCTTTACAAAGTTATCCGTGCTCTGTAAAGGTTTTTTTGATGCGGAAAACTTATACATATTGACACGACAGTTATTAAAAAATCAAGATATTGTCTATAAGCGCTTTAAATTATGCCTCAATAACGTGTTTATACCGGCAGGCTAATAACAAAAAAAATTAGGCATTATAAAAAAAATGTATTATGTTTGCAGCTTATTTGCGCTAAATCTGTAATTTAGCCACCGAATATGCGTTTCCCTTTAAGATTGATTCAGTTTCTTGGTCATAAATTCTGGTGTAAAAGGGTTATAAGCTCTGATACATCGCTTAATGCAAGTGTAAGCAAATGAGACAGCTAAAAATTAGCAAACAGATAACCAACCGCGAAAGCCAGTCGTTAGACAAATACCTACAAGAAATAGGTAAAGTAGATTTGCTTACGCCCGACGAGGAAGTAGAACTTGCCAAAAGAATTAGAGAAGGCGACCAAGTAGCCTTAGAAAAATTAACTAAAGCCAACCTTCGTTTTGTGGTGTCGGTGGCCAAACAATATCAAAATCAAGGACTTTCGCTCGGCGACCTTATCAATGAAGGTAATTTGGGTCTTATCAAAGCCGCTCAGCGTTTTGACGAAACACGCGGCTTCAAGTTTATTTCTTATGCTGTTTGGTGGATTCGCCAGTCTATCTTGCAGGCTTTGGCGGAACAGTCGCGCATTGTGCGTTTGCCGCTTAACCGTGTGGGTTCTTTGAACAAAATTACCAAGACTTTTTCGGAACTAGAACAAAAATTTGAGCGTGAGCCTTCGGCTGAGGAGCTGGCTGAGGCGCTTGACCTCACGGCTGGCGAGATTATAGACACCATGAAAATTTCGGGCCGTCATGTTTCTATGGACGCTCCCTTTGTGCAAGGTGAGGACAGTACTCTGCTGGACGTTCTGGAAAACGACTCGGACGAAAAGCCCGATTCAGAACTCATGAATGACTCTTTGCGCAAGGAAGTAAAGCGCGCCCTTTCTACACTTACGCAGCGTGAGGCTGATGTAGTGAGCCTATACTTTGGGCTAGATGGGGAGTATCCCATGACACTTGAGGAAATTGGCGAAAAGTTTAACCTCACGCGCGAGCGTGTTCGTCAAATCAAAGAAAAAGCGATACGCCGCTTACGCCACGTTTCCCGCAGCAAGGCTTTGAAACCATATTTGGGCTAAAGAGCTATTTACATTTTTGTTACAAAGGAAAAAATTGGAGTAAAAAAGAATATGACTACGGACGTACACGTGGCAGCAGCCAAGCTACAAAAAGCTATTGAGGAACATCTGGGCGTAGATGGAGGCGGTCTTGTTTTTGATTTCAGCCATGAAGCCAATCAAGTAAAATTGAATCTTATTACCGTGAATCCACGTCATAATCAGTCTTTTCTATTTCATACGGAGGTGGGAACTGACCGTTTGGACGCGCTAACAAAAATGCTGGACTACCTCAAAAAATACCGCGATAAGGAAAATACATACACCATACAGTGGCGCTCTGGCAAAGCAGGGGAGTTGCATACGTCCTATTTCCGCGCTAGGCACATTTACGAAGCCTTAGACAAACTCTATTTTGGGCGCGATTTGGCCACCATCACGGTTTATAACGTAGCGATGAACCCGCAAGCCTAGTGCTACCATGAGCATGGCGCGCTGGATAGCCAGCAGACTGGGGCAAGACAAAAACATGGGCTTTTCAAAGGCCGTAGAGCGTATTGCCATTGGAAGCATCGCGCTGGGCTTGGCGGTTCTTATTGTGTCGTTTTCTGTCTTTGAGGGTTTTAAGGCGCAACTTACAGATAAGCTCTGCGACTTTTCGGGGCATTTTCAGTTGGCGGGCTACGATGCCAACGTTAATTTTGACGAAGTAAGACCACTTTCTACGGCCTCTCCCGCTCTTAAGCAGATAGCTCAAATCCCTCATTTTGCTTTTATGCAGCCTTACAGCAAAAGGGCGGCCTTGCTCAAGTCCGACACCGAGGTTTGCGGCGTTATTTTTAAGGGCTTTGATAAGGCTTATGAAGAAAATGCACCACTCAAAAACTATTTGCGGCAAGGGCAGTTCATTCAGTTTCCTGATACAGTCCCTTCTAACGACCTCATTTTGAGCCAGCATTTAAGCAAAAATTTGAGTCTAAAGTGTGGCGACTCCCTTGTAGCGCATTTTGTAGAGAGCAAAACGACTTCGCGCTACCGCAAAATGCGTGTGGCGGGTGTTTACCGCAGCAGCCTCGAGGAGTTTGACAACAGCATTGTTTTTTGCGATATGCGCCTTATCCAAAAGCTCAATAACTGGCCAGACACACTAGTAGGGGGCTTTGAACTCTACTTTGAGAATCTCAACTTGGCAGAGCAACAAACGGATTTGATTCTGGACGAACTTAGCTATACGATGTTGCTTACTTCCGTACTGGACGCTTACAGCTACTTTTTTGATTGGTTCAAAATCATTGACAGAAACGTGTTTATATTCCTTTCTATCATTGTTTTTGTGGCTTTGTTCAATATTATTTCTGTACTGTTGATTATGATTGTCGAGCGCGTAGAAATGATAGGCATACTCAAAACCATTGGGGCCAGCAACGGGCAGTTGCAGCGTATTTTTTTCTATAAAAGCATCAAGTTGATGTATTGGGGGGTGCTTTGGGGCAATCTAATAGGCTTAGCAATCTGCTGGTTACAAGCCTATTTTCAATGGATTCCTATGGACGAAGATACCTACTATATGCGGGCAGTTCCTGTTTTGTTGAACTATGCGGTGGTTTTTATTCTGAATATTTTAATTCTTTTTTTGGTACTGTTTATGATTTTGCTGCCTACTTTTTTGATTAGTTTTATCAAACCTATTCGCGCCATTCGGTTTCAGTAGTAGCCACAAACTTTGAGAAGGTCAATTATGCCGCTTGTATCATTCCTAAAGCCGCTTTTTAAGCCCAAACGGTGGGCAGATGGTCATTGGCAGACCATTGCGCCAAGCATAAAGCGCAAAATTTCTCTTGAGGATACATCACTCCTACATACCCGCGAGCGCATTTATACACCCGATGCCGATTTTCTGGACTTGGACTGGTACACCCAAAAAGAAATGATTTCTGAGCAGCTCGTAGTGGTTTTGCATGGCCTAGAGGGCAATTCCCAGAGGCATTATGCGCAGGGGCTTATCAGGCATTTTGGCGAAAATGGCTGGGACGCGCTCGGTTACAATTGCCGCTCCTGTAGCGGAGAAATGAACTGGCAGCCACGCTTTTATCATCATGCTGATTCGGCAGATTTGCATACGGCTGTTCAGCACGTTGTGGCTACCAGAACCTATAAACAGCTTTTTTTTGTTGGTTTTAGTATGGGTGGCAACATCATTGCCAAGTATTTGGCTGAAATAGGAAGCGGTTTTGCGCCCACTATTCTTGGTGGTGTGGGTGTTTCTTGTCCTTTTTGGCTGGAAGACTGCGCCATAGCTCTTGAAACTAAACCTAATATGCTTTACAACAGTAAATTCGTGAAGAGTATTGCTCACAAAGCCATCAGAAAAGCCCAAATCATGCCAGAGCGGTTCAAGGTGAGTGTGCAAAGTTTAGCCCAAGTACGTACCTGCCGTGAGTTTGATGTGCTTGTAACCGTGCCTTATGGCGGTTTTGATTCTCCTCAGCATTTTTACGAACAAGGCAGCATGGGCACACATATTGAACAGGTAAAAGTGCCATTTTTTTTGTTGCAAGCACTCAACGACCCTTTTTTGCCGAGCTCTTGCTACCCACAGGACTTGGCCATAAAGCAACCTCATTTCTACTTAGAAATTAGCCAAGAAGGCGGGCACGTAGGTTTTGAATGTGGTAAAGGCTGGCAGACTTACAGCGAAAAACAGGCTTTAGAGTTTGCTCATGCTTGTTTGAGAGAAGACTTTACGACGCTACCGACCAGCCAAACACTCCTTCGTGTTCCGGAGCGTAGTGATAACACATTTTTGGGTGGTTTGCTTACTTTAAAACGGTTGTTTGGCTAACTCGCTCCAAATCAAAAGTATCTTGGCCTTGTATGAGTAATTTTTGGTCGGTGGCGGGAATTTCTAATAACAAAAAGCCTTTCAGGTCTTTTGTATAAAGGCAAAGGGTATCTTGCGCCCAGTTGTAGGCCAAAGTGCTTTTAGATAAAGGCTTATAGAGATAGATAGGTTTGTTGAGTGTGTCGGCCGAAGTGCCTGCAAAGCCCAAGCTGCTTTCATTTTTGACAACACTCGGTACTTCGGCCAATACGTATAAAACCTCAGCAGCAACACGCCCATTGCTGTTATTTTGATACCATAAGCCCAATACAGCCAGCAAAACTGCCGCCGCGGCAGCCCATTGAAAAACGCTTTTTTGCCAAAAATGGACAATTCTAGGCGCTTTTTCCTGCTCAGTTTGCATGGTTTGGTGAAAGCCCTGCAACTTTTTTTTGAGTTTGTTGCGCTCGTTTTTCTGAAAACCCAACATGATTTGGCGCTCAGTATGAACGGCCTCTTTCAGATGCGCGTTTTGCGCCACTTCAGCTTCAAACTGCACTTTTTCGGTTGCGCTGAGTCTGTTTTGCAAATAATCGTCTATGCGATTTTGAAAAGGAATGAGCGGGTCTTCGTGTTCCATCTTTTTTTGATTAGTTTTTTTTGAACTGATTTTTTATTTTTTGTAAGCACTTGTATTTGGCAGTTTTGGCGGCATCGGTATTGGCGTAGGCATACTGGAGCGCAATATGTTCCATGCTCCATTGTTTGTAGTAAAAAGCTGTGAGGAGGTCTTGGCATCTTTCCGAAAGGCTTTGAATCACTTGCTTGAGCTTTTCGTAGTCTTCTGGAAGCTCATCGTCTTTTGCTTCCATGAGCCATTGGTGCTCTGCCGCAAGCGTTATTTCTGGCCTATTCTTACTAATGTGCTTGAGCCATTTGTAACGAAATATTTGCATCAGAAAGCCCGCCGCTGCACCCGTTAGGATAAAATCTGGACTCAAAACCTTTTCATAAAAAAGCAATACTGCATCTTGATAGACTTCCTGCGCGTCGGCTTCTTGGCCGCTGTTTTGGCGGGCAAAGGCAAGGGCCTGAGGCCAATGCAGCACATAGAATTGTTCGAGGGCTTTTTCGTCCGTCTGCCTTAGGCGCTCAATAAGTTCGTTGTCAGGCATAGTGGATTTGGATTTGCGCATAAAAGATTTCGTGTATATATGCTAATCAATACAGAAAGGTAACCAATTTTATAGGAGAAATTCATAAAAAATACGACTCAAGACCACAAAAAAAGAAAGAATTGCTTTATGAGTGCATTTTTTTAGGTCTTTTGTGGCTCAAAGGTATTGATTTTATCCACAGCGATAAAGTTGAATCTTGTTACACAACATATCAAAAAGACAAGCTCTTAATTAACCTCTCTGAGAGATGTCCGTTTTTAGGAAGCGAATAATTGTACTTTTCCAAGATAGGGGCTTTACTTTTAAAGTATGGCCAACTACGGCTATGATACGGCTATCATACGGCTATGATACGGCTATGCTAGGGCTAAGGCAAAATATGACAAAAGCAATTTTTAGGCATCAAGCGGGTTTGCGGCTTTATCTTTTTTTTTGTTATTGAGTAGGTCTGCTGGCCTGTATTGGCGTTAGAGAGGCGGCGGGTTTAGTGCGTAGCACCGAAGCGAAGCGAAGCCCAAAGACGAACGACCGCGAAGCGGGAACGCCCAAGAAATTGTAAAAAAACAATCGTGCGTCTTGACAACTCAAGAGAGCTTAATTTCGTTCACCCCCCGCAACTCTGCGGAAAGGACGGTTTTAATAAACGACTAGTAGATTTTAAAGATGAAATGCTTGTTTAATTTACTGACAATAAATACTTTAGCTTTATTTCAAGAGAAGACAATTTAGTCTGTCGGTTTTACTGATTGTCATTATTTTTTTTCTCTTGAAAATAGGAAGCAACATAAATTCCTATCAAAATGAAATTACTGATTGTAGAGACTAGGTGCTTGTCAAGATAAATTTGGCGTACTAGCACGAGAATCAACGTAAGTAAAAGCACAATAAGCGCCATCTTTTTAAGCTCTGGTGATGCTTTTGGGAGGGCAAGAACAACTACGCCAAGTATCTTTATAGCTATGAGGGCATGAGCAAAATAGTCAGGGTATCGGAGGGCTTCTTCCGTATATTGGGCAATAAGTTCAGGCATAAAGAGCCAAGCGCTAATAGGCATAACCAGCTCCAGCAAATCAATAAGAATCGTAACTACCCAAAAAAATATGCTGTTGTTTTTCACTGTGGAATGAAGATGCTTTTGTTGTACATACCATGTTATGATTGGCACGAACCAGCTATTTCTTTCCAACTGTTGGGATACAAAAATTTAGATAGAAAGGGATTGCCTCGCACGTACACAAGAAGAAATATTTTACTCAATTATTCAACTTTTTTAAGTACTATTTGCTCGTTGTGCTTGGCGCTTACGAGGTCAAGAAGTGCTCTTAAATAGGTGTAGCTTTCGGCAGCAATCACCGGAACTTTTATCTGGAGCTTACTCGTAATCTTGATTTCCGTAGGGGTTTGTGATACGAGGTAGTCAAACTTTGCGCTGCCGTCTGCTATGGCAATCTTAGCTGTTTTGGGGGCATCTTCCACGATATAGCCCGAAGGAATGCTGAAGGTTATGATATAGATTTCGTCAAAAGTTTCAATAAAGTCCACCGGATACTTACGCTCACTGTTCCGCAAGGGGTTTTCTTCATAACCAAAAGTGAGCATGGGGCTAAAGTAAATGCGTTCTTCGTTTACGTCTGCCCAGTTTTCTGTGCTGAGCTGGCAGTGGCCGTTCAAACTTTCGTGAATTTTATCCTGATTATCAAAAGCGGCATTTTTGATTTGACCATTCGGCCCGAGCAGGTTTTTAAATTCTTTTTTAAAGAAAGCGTCTGGCTTTTCTTCTTTTAGTCGGCGGCGGTCTGCTACAGCAAACAGGCCTTTTTGGCTCATGCTAACATCTGCAAAAAGCTGATTGTCTTTTACTTGGCATTTTACATCTATATACTCTACGCTTTTTTGTTTTTGTAAGTCCACCCAGCCCGCAGGTTTTAGGGTGTTGTCTACCAGAAGCCCAAAGCCGTAGGCGAGGTGGCTTGGCAAAATGCCCGGAGGACGGAGTGGCTCGGCTGTGTCTAGCAAAAGCACGTCCGTACTGCTCAGTTTGGCCTGGACAATGACCGTACTGAACTCTGATAGGTTAGGTGAAAAGCTGCTCACACGGCCTCTGTCGTGCTCCGATACCAAAACTGGTGTAGCTTCTATGCCAGCCCCTTGCAGGAGGTAGGCCAGCAGCATATTTTTTTCGGCTCTGGTTCCTTTTTTATTTTTCAAAATATCTACAAAACTTTGTTCAAGATAAACCCAGCCGTCTTCGGTGAGGGCGATGTTTTTTGTAACATAATCATAGAGGGCAATCAGTTTGTCTTTGGGGGTATCTTTGCCCTGAATGATTGGGTCGGCCATTTCTTGTGCATTTTTTTTGTTGCGGAATCTCTCGCCGAAAAGCGTTGCTTCGTTAAGTTTTTCTACGACGGTTTCCCAGGTTGAGGCCAAATCTTTGGCAGTACCGTCATAGTAACGAACACGGGCAACAGAACTGACCATTTTGTCCATGTAGTCGCGTGGGTTGGGTGTATAAGGCTCTTGACGGAGGGCTGGTACATTTTTCATTATCCAGCGGTAGTAAGTTACATTCGTACTGCCATCGTTCGTGAGAGAGTTTTCGCTCTTTTCCAAGTCATTGTATCCCTCTTTGGTAAAGGCAAGTTCTAGATTTGTTGGTATGCTCATACGGAACTCGGAGTGGAGCACCGGATAGGCTGATTGAAAATAAAAATCGTCGATGAGGTGTGTTTCTTCTGATACTTGGTAGGTATATTCAATGATAGAACCTTCCTGCACGTTTGGAATCGTAAACTTTTTGATGCTGCTGGATTTGGTGTCTTTGCTGGTAATGATGTCCGCTTTTTCCATTTTGGTCTCTGACCAGGTGTTGCCTACTTTGTTGTAAACGATGGCCTTTACGCTGTGCATTTCTACATCTTTGTTATAAAGCCGAACTTCTACGTTGGCCAAATCGTAGGCTTCTTTTTTAAGAATTTTGATACGCTGATGAACCATGGTAATTTGCTCAAAGTAAGGCTCATAAGATTTAAAACGAAAAGTTATATTTTTAAAGTTACACAAAACAACAGCTGCGGCGCTAGAATCTACTTTGCTGAAGTCCATGCTCTTGTCGGACTCTTCTAAGCTGCCAAACTTTATGGGTAGCTTCTGGGCAAAAACAAAGGAGTAGAGCAGAGTCAGAATGATGCTGAGAAGAATAACAACAGACTTTTTCATAAACAAAAACTTTTAAGACACAAAATTTAGATAGAAAGAGGGCACTTGCGGATATGCAAGAAAAAACACTTTGCGCAATTATTCAACTTTTTTTGAAAATTATCTGCTCCTTGTGCTTGGCGCTGAGTGGCTGCCTATAACACCCACAGATAGTCGTCGTTTTAGGCAGCCACAACCGCAACTCTGCGGAAAGGACGGTTTTAATAAATGACCGTTTTATGGGAAAAATCTCCGTCTATGTTCTGAAACACAATCTCACTCAGTTCGTCTGAACTAAATTTTTTGAGCAGTACTTTTTGGTTTTTAAACTTATTGAGTTCAATCAGTTCAAGGTTTTTAAATTCTCTATAAATTCTGGGGTTCATTTGTGGAATAGGAATATCTAGTGCCTCTAAATCCTTATTGGGGTTTTCTTTGTCCACTTCCACCATGACAGACGATTTGCTTCTGGTATCTTTATCCATTGGGCTATACTGAAATTCTACGCCTGCCTCTTTCAGTTCTTCCACAAACTGCAAGAACTTAGATGTTCCAACAATCACCAATTTTTCAGGTGTGCCTAGCGAATACATTTTTCTTAAACCTCTACCAATGGCTTGTTCTGGTAGAATCTTAGATTCCGAACGATAAGGGCGCAGGCCTACAATAGTGCAAACATTTTTCACGTCCCAGCCTTCGCGCAGCATCAGAACTGAAACGACGGCTTTGTAGGGCGAGTGGTCTTTGTCAATATTGTCTGCTGCTTTGCGTAATTTTTCTAATTCTTCTTTGTCTTTTTTAGACAAGTTCTTTTTTTCTGCTGAACTTTCGCCAGAATCATTGGTATGAATGGTAAGCACCGAATTTTTCATTTTGGGGTAGCTGGCTTCCAAAAAGGCGGCGGCTTGGTCTGCCTCTTTGGTGCTCATGGTCATAATGAAGAGGATAGGTGTTTTGTGGTTTTTCAGTTCTTCAAACTGCTGTTCCCATTCCAAATAACCCAAATGAATGTGGTCGCGGTATCTTTCTACGAAATCCGTGCTGTCTTTTTCCTTAATTTTTTGCCTTGACTCCTCGTCTGGCAGTACGGGGGACTTGACCACGTTCTGCCTAATGGCTTCCACTAAAGGATAATCGCAGATGGTTTGAACAAAAATTTTTCCGTCGTTATCTCTTGGCGTTGCCGAATAATCTACTTGCAGGCTTATACTACTGCCTGTTTTCAATTTCAATCTATTGCTGATGTCTTGAATGCTTTTGAACCAAGCCAAGGCGCTATCGTGTATGTGATGCGCCTCATCATTCAATACCACCAAATCTTTGATTTTATCACTTCTTAAAATTTTACCTAAATCCAAGCCTTTAGAAGTAGCAGCATCGAGCTTCGGTTTGGGGCCTAGAAGTGTCGTTTCAGGGCTTTTTTCGGGCGCTTCGTTAAAGAAAACACGGTGAATGTTTGTCAGGAAAATGTTTCCAGATTCTGTTATCGGCTTTAAGTCGTCCTGAATATGCAGGGTTAATTGAAAATCGTTTTTCCAGTCCTTGTCGTCAAAGCCGTTGTCGGGGATAAAAGGCTCGTCAAAAAACATTTTTAGGCCGTCAAAGTCTTTTCGTAAACGGTTCAAGACAATGATGTTGGGGGCAATGACTAAAAAGTCTTTAGAGAGCGTGCTGTCTGCCTCATAGCATTTATGGAAATAAGCCCAAACCAAAGTCAAGCCTAGTACTTTTGTTTTACCAGACCCAGTGGCCATTTTAATGACGTAGCGCGTCCAGTTCTCGTCAAACGTACCCGTACTGACACGACCCGAGGAATCAAACTTCATCAATTCATACTTGTCCTTTGCCTTCGCTACCTCATATAAATAAATGATGGACTCAATGGCTTCGCGCTGCGAAAAGAAAAAACGAAAGGTCTTTTGACCGATGGCGTGTTCTTGGTTAAGCCAGAAGTTCAACAAGGATAGGGACGTTTGGGAGGCACCTTCATAGCCAGTATCGCGCCATTTGGCTACGGCGAGCCTAATTTTATAAACCAAAGGCGGCAGCAATTTTTCAGATGCGTTCTGAAAAGCGTCCAGTTGGCTTTGTGTGGGTGCCCACCTTTGGTGAGGTGGCAGAATCTCAAAGGGGTCTGATGGGTGCATTGCTCTATTGTTTCCGATTATTGGTTTGAGTCCATTCAAAAGTGTTTTTCTTCTCAAAAATCATAAGGTCGTGTTGCTACATTCAGGCGCACGGCTAGGGTCATCAGCACAGAACTCAAATCTAGGCGGTCGTCTATGCTGTTTTTGTTTCGGTAAAGCAAATTGGCATCAAAAAAGAGATTGTGCCTGAACTGATACGAAGCCAAAGCATTGAAAATAAATACTTTTGCTTTAACGCCCTGCCCAACTTTGTTGCCATATTCCCTGACGTAGGTGGTGTTATCCTTCAGAATATTGCCGCCCCAGTTCTTGCCGTCGCTGTCTTCGCCAAAAGTCGCCGAAATAATTTTGGACGTAAGCAGCAGTCTTTTGAGAGGCTGGTAGCGGGTTATGAGCAAAAACTCTTTGAAGTTTGCGCCGAGCGGGTGCGCCAAAGACTGCTTGTAGTGGGCATAATTGGAAAGCTCCTCGTCGTTGAAGTGCGTGTAGGTATAAGGCCGCACGGTGTTGTATTCGGCCTGAATATCCAAGTTTTTAATGCCAGCCACGTTGATACACTTAGCTCCCAGCTGCACGCCTTGCTTGTTTGCCCACCAGCCCTTGCCCGACATAACTTCACTAAGCACGAACTCGTCTAGAACCACTTGCGTATAAACCTGAAAGCGCTTCAAAAAAGAATATTTAGCATCTAAACCCAAAAAAGCATTATCTGCCGAACCTAAGTTTTGTTCAATAGAGCGGTAAAAAATAATGGGATTCAAATAACCGAGTTCTAGCGCATCATTCCGCTTATTGTCCTTGCGGCCATACACAACACTTTCAAAAAGCCCTATGTTCAGGTTCGGCAACACGTTGATACTTAGATGGTGATTGACCATGTATTTTTTCGGAAAAACGTTGTTGGCGCGTTTGGTATCAGCCGTTAGCTGCGCAAAAAGATTGGTATATTGTATTTTCCAAACCTGCGTGCGTAGCTTCAAAAAGAGATAGGGAGCGGCATAATCCGAAAGCGCCAAAGACCTGAAACCGTGCCCCAAAAAGTGCCTATCGTGGCCAAACTGCGCATGAATAACTTTTGCCATGCGCCAAGTCATGTAGCCGCGTGCCGTGATAAAGTCCACACCACCATTTCTAAAATCTTTCCAGAAAGCCTCATTAGGCACTACACCCGTGGAGTCAATCACATGGCGGACATACCTAGGAAAACGGGCTTGCGTTTCGGCAGCATAGGAATAAAAGCCAATTTTTTTTCCGATTGTGCCATAAACCTCCGCCCCCCGCAAATTAATAAAAATAGGGTACTCCCCCACAGCAGGGTCTTTGCCAAATTGCCAATGAATGAGCGGGTTCACGTGCAAAGAAAAATTAGGGTCTTTTACACAAAAAAAGTCATTCTTCTTGTTGTAAATAGGTGGCACAATTTTGTCCAAGCTGCCTGCCTTTGCTTTGTTAGACCATTCCCAATTGTCCACGGCCAAATACTGTAGGTTAAAAACGTCTGCTCTAGACCAACGGATTCGCTCATTGCCCAGTAGGGTATCTACAAAAGCTGCTACGTCTGGCCGAGCAAGCGCACGCACGCTGCCATGAAAGTAAGGACTGAGCTTGCCGCTATAAATTTCATAGCGGTCAATCAGGTGATTGTAGCTGTTGTCAAGGCTTGTGTAGGAGCTTTGAGCGGATAGATTTTGGCAGAGGAGCAGCAAGGCCAAAGAAAGTGCGCACTCCAATAGAATCTTTGAACAACAATGGCGCATGGCTAGCAGAATTATTTTATGTTGCATATTCAAGAAAAAATACGATTTTTGGCTAAAAAACGGATTTTGAGGTTTGCAAAACTAAATATTTTTTTGTTGTTTAGCGGTCAGTGCCAATCTTTTTTTATTTTTGTGATTGCTTTAATCTGAACAGAGGATTCTAGCCCCCAAACCAGTACTTACTTGCTCAAAAAAATTCTGCTGCCCAAAGAGGATATTCTCAAACGCACAGTTTCCCCACTAGCTTTTTACTATTACAAGCCACTACATTGATTTTTTGTAGAACAGTTTTGACAAAAATGACTCAAAAGATATTCCATTCCACACTAATAAGGCTAAGTTTAATTGCATTAACCACTCTAGGGCTTTGTTATGGCTACGACTTAGTTGCGCACTCGCCTTTAAGGCCCTTCAAAAGCCCTTTGCCAACACCGCCCGATACGGTTTTGAGAAAAAAAACCGACACACCGCGCGTAGAAAAGCCCACTAAATTGCTCAAAATAGCGCAAGACCGCTACGGAGACCCTTTTTCGCAGTATGACCAGGTGTCTGTTTTACAGCTAATGAACGGCCCAAACGCACTCAACTTTAAAATGGAACCCGACTCCAGCGGTAACTTTTACACCATCTTTGAGCGCGTGGGTGAGCTAGACTACCGCCCCATTTCTGTCATTTCAAAAGAAGACTTCTTTCGCTGGCGCAATGCCAAAGTAAACCGCGATTATTTTCGCCTCCGCGAACACGCCGACGATGCCGTTACAGACAGCACAGGCAGCACGCCCCGCCTCGGCAACAAACGCGATAAATTGATTCCTGACATCAAACTGCCCCCGCTTTTGAGCAGAGTTATTGGTGGCGATTTGATAGACATTAACCCCACCGGCTCAGTTTTGCTGGACTTTGGCGGCCTTTGGCAGCGCTTGCACAACCCTCAGTTGCCTGTATTTCAGCAGCGCAATGGTGGTTTTGTTTTTGACCAACGCATTCAGTTTGCGCTGAACGGTAAAATTGGCGACAAAATAAACCTCAATACCAATTTGGATACCAAAGCCTCTTTCCAGTTCGAAAACTTTTTCAATCAGGGGTATTCGGGCTATGAGGAGGATATTATTCAGCAGCTCCAGTTCGGAAACGTCAGTATGGGTACGTCCAACTCTTTGATAACGGGTGCGCAAAATATTTTTGGGATTACCTCAAAATTGCGCTTTGGCAAACTCTGGCTGACTACTGTGGCGGCTAACTCGCGCGGTACTACGGAAACCATCACGATTCGCAACGGCGCACAAACCAAAAATTTTGAAGTGCGGGCAGATAAATACGAGTTCAACCGCAACTTTTTCTTAGGTCAGTTTTTTCGCGATAACTACGACCGCTCCCTCGCCACTACGCCTCTTATTACCTCTGGTGTACAAATTACACGCCTAGAAGTTTATGTTACTAACCGCAACAACAACACCCAGACGCTCCGTAACGTAGCTGCCTTCTTAGATTTGGGCGAGGGCAGAGCCTTTCGCGCCAGCAATCCCAAAGTAGGCGGGACTCCCGGTGCGCCAGCCGCTAATGGCAGCAATGCGCTTTTTGAAAACATAAGAAACAACGACCGAGTCCGAGATGCAGACCAAATCCATGCGGAATTAGAGAGCAGCAGTTTTAATTTACAACGCGGCACAGACCACGAACTCCTCCGTGCGGCACGCCTCCTGACGGCTGCCGAATACACTTTCAACAGCCAGTTGGGTTACATTACGCTCATGCAGCCCTTGCGCAACGACGAAATTTTGGCTGTTTCTTACGAATATACCTACAATGGCAAAGTGTATAAAGTGGGCGAAATGACCGAAGATTATCAAAATTACCCTGCTGAAAAAAGTTTGATTCTGAAAATGTTGAAGCCTTCAACAATTCGCACAGACTTGCCTTCGTGGGACTTGATGATGAAAAACATTTACCCTTTGCAGGCCAATCAGCTGATTCCAACCAACTTTCAGTTGCGCGTCGTTTACCGCGACGACGTTTCTGGCCTTGATAACCCAAACTTGCAAGAAGGCATACGCACAACCAACATACCGCTGCTCCAAATTATGGGCTTAGACCGTCTAAACCCTAACAGAGACCCTCAAAAAGATGGCAATTTTGACTTCGTGGAGGGCATCACCGTAGATAGCAGAAATGCACGTATCATATTTCCTGTTGTAGAGCCTTTTGGCAGAACGCTCAAATCCTTTTTTGAGCCAAACCTAGAGTTAGACTTAATCAACAAATACGTTTATGGCGAATTGTATAGGCTTACGCAGGCCGATGCGGTTCTGTTCAGCGACAAGAGCAAATTTTTTCTGAAGGGCAGCTATCAGAGTGGTGCTAACAGCGAAATTATGCTGCCTGGGTTGAATATTGCACCCAATTCGGTGATTGTAAAAGCAGGTAATTCTATTTTGGCGGAAGGTACAGACTATACGGTGGACTACCAGTTTGGGCGCGTTCGTATTTTGAACGAGGGGGTTATGAGTTCTGGCAAAGATATTCAAATCCAGTTTGAGCGAGCAGATTTGTTTAGTTTTCAGCAGCGCACCGTTCTGGGGCTTGAGGCGGAGTACCGCTTGTCCGAAAAAACCAAGTTTACAGGTACAGTCCTGCATTTGAACGAACGCCCTGTCATTACGCGGATAAACATGGGCAACGAACCTATCCGTAATACACTTTGGGGGCTTACCTACAATACAAAACAAGAATCGGGCTTCCTGACGCGCATGGTGGATAAAATTCCACTCCTGGACACCAAAGCCAAATCCAACATTGGCTTTAATGCAGAGTTTGCTCAGCTTATACCGGGTGCGAATCGCTTAATCCGTAAAAATGGCGGCACCTCTTATGTAGATGATTTTGAAAGTACGGAGATTCCCTACGACCTCACGCGCCAGCCTTTGCTCTGGAAGCTCGGCTCTACGCCCATCAACATGATTAAGCCAGACGACTTCACAAAACTGACCTACAATTACAAAAGGGCGCTTTTGAACTGGTACAGCGTGGACTTCAATTCCTTTTACAACAACGGCACGGTGGGCTTAGGGCAAGTACCTGCTAATATTCCTGAGTCCCACAAGAAAAATCACTATGTGCGCCTGATTCCTTACAATGAAATTTTTAAAGGACGAGATGCACAACAAGTTAACTTCCCTGAAAACACGATGGATTTGATTTATTATCCAGATGTGGTAGGGCAGTATAACTATAACCCAGACCTTACCAGCGATGGACTTTTGGCCAATAACCCACGCGACAATTTTGGCGCTATGACCAAAGGCATTACTTATGATGTTGATTTTGATAACATTAACGTCCAATACATAGAGTTTTGGTTGATGAATCCTTTTATTGGAGGTGCAAATGGCAGCATTGAGCGCGAAGTCAATGGCAGAAAAATTACCACCAACAACACAACTGGCGGCAAACTTCGCTTTCATTTGGGTAATATTTCTGAAGACGTAATACCAGACTCGCGGCACGGCTTTGAGAACGGCCTGCCTGTAAACGAAGACCAACAAAATTTTGTAGATACCACCATCTGGGGGCGCGTAACCACCCAGCAGTTCGTAACAGATGCCTTTTCGGCAGAATCAGGCGCAAGAGCCATACAAGATGTTGGCTTGGACGGCCTCAACAATGCCCAAGAAGCCCAGCAATTTGAGGCTTACCTCAAAAGCGTGCAAGGAAGAGTCAGTACTGATGTATTCAAAAGCCTTCAAAAAGACCCCTCTCGCGATGATTTTAGATATTATTTGGGCGAAGACCAAAACAAAAATAACGAACTCATACTCCAGCGCTATGCGAAATACAACAACTACGAAAACAATTCTCCTGAAGGTACGCTGAATGCCAACGGGACGTTTCCCGACAACGAAGACCTCAACCGCGACAATACGCTGAACGACCTTGAGGGCTATTTTGAATATGAAATTGACTTGCAACCAGACCAACTTGGGGTAGGGCAAAACCCCTACATCGTTGACCAAGTTACGAACGAAGTCAATGGCGACCAGGTAACTTGGTATCAGTTCAGGATTCCGATACGCGAAAACTTCAAGAAGTTTGGCAGTATAGATGGCTTCAAGTCCATGCGTTTTTTGCGAACTGTGCTGACGGGCTGGGAAGAGCCTGTGGCTTTGCGTATGGCCTATTTCCAATTTGTGGGAGCACAGTGGCGGCCTTATTTTACAGGCTTGCAGCAGCCTGGTCTTTACAAACCTTTAGAGCCTTACAATCCGGTTTTTACGGTGTCGTCCATCAATATAGAAGAAAATGCGCAACCCGATAAAATTGGCGATTTTCCCTACTTAGTACCGCCCGGTTTTCGGCGAGACGTAGACCCTACTTCCATTGTAGGAGCGCGTTTGAATGAGCAGTCGCTCAAGGTCTGTGTGGAAGGTTTACAGGATACGGACAGTCGCGCTGTTTTCCGCAATGTGGTTTTTGATTTTATCAACTACAAACGCCTTCAAATGTTTATCCACGCCGACAGCAAAGATGCGTTAGACGGCGAAGTATCAGCGTTTGTGCGTTTGGGAACTGACTTCAAAGAAAACTATTACGAAATAGAAATTCCTCTCACCATGAGCCAGCCAGGCGCTACCACCGAGCTAGATATTTGGCCAGAAGCCAATAATTTGGATATAGAGTTTGACCGTCTCATAGACGCAAAAGCTGAACGCAACAACAGGCGTTTGTCTATTAATGTGCCTTACCAAGTACAGATAGGCAAATACCGCGTTACGGTAGTGGGTAATCCTGACTTGAGCAGCGTGCAAGTCGTTATGCTGGGAGTTCGTAACCCCTTTTCGGCCGATGAACTCCCTAAATCTGCTTGTTTGTGGTTCAACGAATTGCGTGTGGCGGACTTTAGACGCGAAGGGGGCTGGGCAGCAAATGCACGCTTAACAGCTAATTTGGCTGATTTTGCCACTGTCAATGCCTCTTTGCGTTACTCCACGCCTTGGTTTGGCGGCTTGCAGAGCAAACTGGCCGAGCGCACCCGCGAGACTTCACTTTATTATGATGTGTCTTCAAATATTCAGCTTGATAAAATCTTTTTGAACCGTTTAGGCATTAGCCTGCCTATGTACGTCAGTTATGAAAGAAACCTCATCACACCGCTGTTTAATCCGCTAGACCCCGACACGCGCCTACAACGAAGTTTGGAGCGTTTTGATACCCAAGCAGAAAAAAATGCTTATAAAGACATCGTAGAGAACCAAAATTCGCGGCGAAGCGTTAATTTTACGAATGTCCGAAAAACAAAAGTGAAAGAAAACGCCAAGATGCACTTCTGGGATATTGAAAACTTTACCTTGAATACTGCTTGGAATCAGACCAAAGCCTCCAATACAAACATGGCAGAGTATCTATTAGAGGATTCGCGTTTGGGCTTGGATTACACTTACACCTTCCAAGAGAAATACTGGGAGCCTTTCAAAAAGAATGAACTGCTCAATTCACCGTATTTAAAATGGTTGCGCGACTTCAACTTGAACTTTACGCCCAGCAATGTGAGCGTTTCGGGTTTGTTGAACAGGCATTATACCAAAACACAACTTCGTAGCGCCGACCTCAGCACCAACGGCATGACCCCTTTCTACGAAAAGTTCTTTTTGTTTGACAGAAATTATGCGGCTCGTTGGCAGCTTACCAAAAAACTTGGGCTGGACTATTCTGCCATTGCCAACTCGGTTATAGACGAACCCGAAGGCGACCGAGAGCTGAGCGCTAACCGCGACTCCGTTTGGCGAAATATTGCGAAACTAGGCCGTATGAAGACTTATACACAAAACGCAGCCTTCACTTATACACTGCCTTTGGACAAGTTTCCGGCTGCCGATTGGATAAATGCGGATTTGCGTTATGCTGCTTCCATGACGTGGAATGCGGGTGCAGTAGGTATCGCGGATTCTATGGGGCACGTTCTTGGCAACAGCGCCAACACTACACTGAACGGGCAGTTCAATATGCAAAAGCTCTACGAAAAAAGTCCTTTGCTGAAATCTATGATTTCGCCAAAAAGCAAAAAAACAACGATTTATAAACAAGAAAAAAAGAAAAGGCTGCAAACTCGCGTGCAAAGGCTGGACGTGAGGCTTAAACGGAACGAGAGCAAGCGCCAAATCAATAAAGAAAAACGCAAGGCAGACCTCACAGATGCCCTGAAGAAAACCCTGCCCGACAGTGTTACGGAAGTGCCCGTAGAGCCTAATTTCAGCGATTCGCTCTTCAAAGATATTCATCAAAGGCACGATAAACGCAAAACCAAATACGATGAGCGCAAAAAGAAATTGAACGAAAAGATAAAACTCATTAACGAACGTCAGAAATCAAAAGCGACCGAAGCGCCAAGGGAAATTAATGCGGCTACTTCTGCCATTGCCAATGCGCTTTTTTCAGTCAAAAAAATCAACTTTAGTTATACTGACCAGGCCAACACAAGCGTACCTGGTTATATGCTCACACCTAAGTATATGGGTATGGATGCCAATATGCAGGCACCAGGGCTTGGTTTTGTACTGGGTGGGCAAGGCCGCCAGCATATTCAAAGAATGATTGATAACCAATGGCTTTCTAAAAGTTTTGCGCAAAATTACCAACTCACCCAGAGCCGAAACCGCACCATCACGCTCCGCACCACCATTGAGCCTATCAAATTACTAGTGATTGACCTTGAGGCACAACTTACACAGGGCGATAATTATTCGGAGGTTATTCGTTTTGATGAAACTAGCGGTGTTTATCAGCAGCAGACTCCTATGCGCAATGGTAATTATAGCATGACCTATCTGTCTTTTCGGACGGCTTTTAGTGGTGATGACCGCCGTAATAATTCAAATGTATTCCAGAACATGATTGATTACCGCCGCGTCTTTAAAAGTCAGTTAGATGCTGCCAACTCCAACGGGGAATATACGCTAAATGCTCAAGATGTCATGATTCCTTCGTTTTTGGCGGCTTACACAGGGCGCGACCCCAACAAGCTAAAAAATGGGGCATTCCCGCGGATTCCTTTGCCCAACTGGAAACTAAACTACACAGGCCTAACCAAAATTCCTGCTCTACAAGAGGTATTTACCACGTTTTCGGTTACGCACGCCTACACGTCGCAGTACAGCATTGGCAACTACACGTCTTCACTGGTTTACGACCCAAGTTTTGTGAACTTAGACGTAAGCCTTTACAATCTGCCCGAAGCCATCGTAAACCCAGAAACAGGCGAAATTGTCCCAATTTTTGTTATGAACCAAGTCTCTATTCGTGAGCGTTTTTCACCGCTGATAGGGGTGAATATGCGCACCAAGAGCGACTTTAATATACGTTTGAACTACAACCGCGAGCGTATGGCTATGCTCAACCTCACGAACGCCGAAATAACCGAACAGCACGCCCAAGACGTTACGGCAGAAGTGGGCTATCGTAAAAAGGGGGTTACTGTGCCGTTTTCTGGCGGTTACAAGCTGCCCAATGATTTAGACTTCCGAGTAGCCTTTACACTCCGCGACTCTCGGACTGTCCAGCGGAAAATATCAGATACAAACACGCAGAACAACATCATTACGGCTGGTAACTTTAACTTGCAGTTCCGTCCTACTTTGGCTTATACGGTCAATCAGCGCATAAACCTAACGGCTTACTTTGAACGCAATATCAACACACCGCGTATTTCTAATTCCTTCAAAAGAACGAGTACGGCCTTTGGAGTACAAGTGCGGTTTAATGTAGCAAATTAGAGAGAAATAGAAGTACAAACAAGTAGTTGTCTCTGAGAATGTATTGAAAGTGTTTATTCATAACGAATGCCTTAGTGCTTTTCGGGGCGACTCACTAAAGTCATCTAGCGCTTGACGCTGAGTATGCTTATCTTTCTAATAAAGCCTAACAGACAACAAGGTTATGTCGTCGCGTTGTGTTTGGTTGCCAATATAAGCTTCGATGGCGGCGCTTAGTTCGGCGTGCTGGGTTGGTATATCTAGGGTGGCGTATTGCTGTATCAGCTCTAATAGGCCATAACTCCCAAGTTTTTTATTTTCTTCGTTGTGTTGGTCTGCTATGCCGTCACTATACAAATAAAAAGTACTTTGAGGAGGTACTATAAAGGTTTGGTTTTCAAAAACTTTGTCGTGTGAGCGACTCCTTTTGCCGCCGATTGTGCGTTTAGTCCCTCGCAGTTTGGTTGGCACTCCCTCTACAAAGTATATGAGATTACTTTTAGCACCAGCAAACTGTATTTTAAATTCGTTTTCTGTATGCCACTCAGCACAGCAAAGAGCCAGCTCTAAACCGTCATTGTTTTTGTTTTGCTCTTGATGCAAAGCACTACGCAACTCATCATGCAGCATTTCAAGAATAGCCGCCGGCTCATAAATTTTGTTCTGGCCCACAATTTTATTCAATAAACTCAGGCTAATCATGCTCATCAGTGCGCCAGGAACACCATGACCGGTGCAGTCTCCAACAGCCCAAAAACTCCTCTTTTTTCGGCGATACACCCAATAAAAGTCGCCAGAAACTAAATTTTTGGGTTTATAAATTGCAAAATACTCACTGAACAACAGCGCAAAATCATCGTTATCGGGCAGAATAGCCTCTTGGATGGTCTGCGCATACCGCATACTATCGTAGAGTTCTTTTTGTGTTTTAGCAATTTGTTCCGATTGTGCAGAAAGTTCTAAAAATGAGTCGCTGATATGCTTTTGCATATACAAAAAATCTTTTGAAAGCCTGCCAACTTCGTCTTCGCGCATGATGTCTGGCTGGATAACCTTGCTAAAGCGAGATTTGACGAACTCGTGAATGATTACAGACAGTACCTGAACAGGTCTAGCCACATTTTTGTTCAGAAGCCAGCCTAAAAATAGGTTGTTGGCCAGTGTAATCAAAAAAATGGTGATGATGGCTATGCGAATGTTGCGTTGTGCATTGAGAGATTTATCAATAGCCATCTTTCTGACGTTATTGATGCTTTTATCAAACAAAGCTGCCTCTTGTGCAAGCCTTTGCCGAAGACCAGTTCTGCTTGTATGCCCAATTTCGTACTCCAATTCGACAATACGCAAAAATTTTGAGCGGTAATTCCGCAAAAGAGTCGAGTAAGTTGCTTTGAGACTATCGTTAGGATAAGTGAGTTCTATATGCGACTCAAAATTGCTAAATTCAGCATTGAAACGCTCTATGTATATATTCTCTTTGCGAATAAGAAAGTCTTTTTCATGCCGTCTTAGCATGAGCACCATCACTTCTTGCCTATCCTCTGCAATAGCGCGCTCTTCAATAAGGTGCGCCAGCTCACGCATCTGTCCTTCAGTGCCATAGCCTTTGAAACCTCGCTCTAATACTTTGGCCACCAGCTCATTAAAAAAAGCAGCTCGCGTATTCAAATTAGAATCTATACTTGAAAGCAACAGCTTATCCTCAAAAAAAGACTCTGAAGCGGTGAGTTTTTGTTTGATAGCAAGACATAAATCATTGTATTCTTTGACGATAGTTTCGCCTGGATTTATGTAAAACGCTTCGTTGATGGTAGCGTCCAAAAGGAGCTCCTTTTCAAGAATGCTAAGCTGTTTGGTTTTTAGGCTGATGGATTCTATAACCTGTAGGTGTTCACTCACCAAATTGCTTTCATAAGTGAGCCAAAAAACAACCAATAAGACTGAAACAGTAGCCAACAAATTGACTAACATCAAAGACAGTATTTGGTGTTTCAATGATTTTCGGTAAGGCATTTTCAAGTGTCTGCTGTATATTGTCGCAAAGTAAGACAACAGACTTCAACTGACAGTAAAGAGCAGGTTACTATACTATGAATTAAACAAAGCTCTTTAAAAGTTTATCAATCGTTTTCATAAACCTTGATAGCTGATTTTTCTTTTGTTTATATAGTGCTGCCTCTACCAATCTTATTCTTAATGTTTGATTAGAGTAAAAGCAACAGGAAAAGCGCTTGAACCAAATTTTATTTTGGCGCAAGCGCTTTTTAGCAAAAGCTGTGTTGTTTTAAGCCGTAGCTACTTCAATAACTTGTTTGCCGCGGTAGTGGCCACAGTCGCCGCAAACATGATGATAACGCATTGCAGCACCGCAATTAGGGCAATCAACAACGGCAGCAGGCTCAAGAACATGGTGTGTGCGGCGCTTGTCGCGACGTGTACGAGAAATTTTTCGTTTAGGGTTTGCCATGATAATTAATAAAAAAGAGAGTAAATAAATTATTTATTTTTAAGTTTTTTGAGTGCTGCCCAACGCGGGTCAATCGGCGTTTCGTCGTCAGACTCAGTTTGGGTGTCCTTGTCGGGCTTGCCCGTACTGAAAATGACCCCTGAATCTGCTTGTGCATCTTCGGCTCGTAAATCGGGGTGAATTTTTCGCATAGGTACTGCAAAACTTACAAATTCTAGCAAATGGGCAGCTACATTGACGCTGTAGGTGTTACGGAGTATCACAATAAGCTCATCGCTTTCTGCTCTTTTTTCGTCGCCGAATTGATAAATAATTTGCTCCTTTACGCAGACAGGCTCATTGAAAGGCACAAGCGATTTGTCGCACAGCAATTCAATGTGGCCATCTAAGGCAAATTCTAACCGGATTAAACGTTCGTTCTTCTCAAGATTCACTTGAACCTTTACAAGCCCTTTTTCTACAATTTGGTTATTGAAATACTGAAAAAAAGCGCTTTCTAGCACATATTCGTATGTATATGAGCCAACGTTTAAGTTCAGAATAACAATATCAAATTCCTTGAGGTCTTTCAAAGCTCAAAATTTTAAGCCGCAAAGGTAGAGAATACTTTGGGTTTTACAAAAAAAATAGCCTTTTTTTGAACCAAAAATGCTTTAAAAAACAATAGAGGTCATATAGTTTTATAAAAATGATTTATATTGGCATCAAAACTGGGCTTATCTTGCATCAAACATGAAAATTGGTCTTTACTTTGGTTCTTTTAATCCTATTCATGTCGGACATTTGATTATTGGGCAACTTGCCGCAGAGGGCTATGGTCTAGACCAAGTTTGGTTTATACCTTCGCCACAAAATCCATTCAAGACACAAAAAAATTTACTTTCTGAATATGACAGACTAGAAATGGTACGCCTCGCCATAGCCGGGAATCCGCTTCTTGACGTTTGTGATATAGAATATGAACTGCCAAAGCCCAGTTATACGGTGGACACGCTCGCAGCCTTAGCGGTGCAATATCCTGGCTATCAATACACGGTTTTGATGGGCGAGGACAATCTGACCCATTTTGGTAAATGGAAACAGGCCGCATTGTTGGTAGAAAAATACCATTTTTTGGTTTTTCCGCGCCCCAAAACTGCCCTTACGGAATGGCATAACCACCCTGCATTTAAACTCATGCCTAACGTACCGCTTATGGAAATTTCGGCCACGCTTATACGTGAGCGCAGGCAGAAAGGCTATGCTATCAGCTACTTAGTGCCGCTGGACGTAGAAAATTATATTCTGATGAACGATTTTTATGCTGAAAAACCAAGCCCGTCTTAGATAAATCTTAAATAAATATTGAGAAATGAGAGTATTTTAACTCAGAGCTTAACCTTTGAGGTGTCCCCCCCCCTCCCCTCAAATGGCAAGCATAGCCTTCCCAGATTATTTCAAAGATAGACCACTCAAAATCTTTATATTCAACGGCCTTTGATAGACTTCTCTTCTCTACTTTTTGCCTTGATGCCGAACTAAAGCGCGAGCTGAAAGTTCCGACCGCAGGGCATAGCAAAAAAATCAAGCCTCGTAAAAGGCCAATTTAGATGAAAAATAACTTTTTCATCTAAACCAGCGAATGGCTTTTTCGCCGATTCAATCTCTTGCAAAACAGAGTTGCACAGAAAATCTCACCCTCTGACATTTGAGCCATTCGCTTTTGTCTGATGCGAGGCAATGCAGGCCGTAAGAAGCCTTTGAGATTTTGCCAGTTATTTGACAAAATAGGCCAAAAACTAAGAGATTTTAAAGATGAAATGCTTGTTTAATTTTCTGATAACAAACACCTTAGATATATTTTAAGGGAAGACTCACTAGCTGCACGCTGATGCAACAGCACAGAATTGACTCCCCCTGTGAATTAGAAAGTAGCCGCTTTATTTTTATGATGCAGTGTAACCGAAAACACAAACTCTAAGCACCAAACAAAATTTGGTGTGGGCTGGCCGCGCTTTATCTTTTTGAAACTTTGGCCTAAAGAGACTTGCTAAAAAGAATGCTGAAGGCCGTAAACACCAAAAATAATTCTGTTGATGTAAGTATAAGCATGAAAAAGAATAAAATAAAAGTATTAAAGGATATAAGCCATACATGACGTAAAGGAAAAATGCGTTTAAAATGAATAGACTATGATTTTGAGGTGAGTAAAAAAAATAATTAAACTTTTTTTTTCGCTTCAAAATAAAGCACTTACCTTTGCAGCGCTTTAAATCAAGTACCTTTTTAGTACATTTTAACGTCTTCTAATTACAACCATTTTCTTGTTTTTATTACTCTCTATTAGGTATTCACTTTTATTGAATAAAAATCATACTGATTATCCTTTAGGTCAGCAATCCATTAAAATCTCATGAAACACCTCCTCTTTCTACTACTTTTTTTTCCCTTCCTCGCTTTTGCCCAAGCAGATAAAGACAAACCCACGCACTACCTCACCTTCAGCAGCGGCCTGAACTTTGGGCACAGGCAGGTGGTTACAAGGTTTCCTAATATGGCGCATGAGTACAGAATCGGTAGTTTTAGAACAGCCCTAGCTTTTGGCTGGGAATACAAGCCAAGCCTCAAACGTTCGTATTGTTTTAGTATGCAGCGCTCAGTTACTGCTTTCGCGGCGGAGAAATACAAAGTAGTATCAGCAAAAATACCTGCTTATTTAGATGGCTACAGCGGTGAAAACCATATTACCACCCATTCTGCAAGCGTTTTGCTCAAACAAAAAGTAGGATTCATTCATGTTTTAGGCGGTGTAGGCATAGATTCGCACTATAGACCAGGTTTCCGTTCTGGTGCAGTTATAAATGGAATAGACAGCTTTTCTAGGGGTTCCTGGTGGTCTAAGGACAAGCAGTTTCTATACAGTGAAACCGGCTTTAAAGAAGGAGCGGTTATAAACCCATTCTTATTAATCGGCCTCAACAAAGACATCAAATCAGGTAGAAATGGACGTTTTTCTTTTTCCTTGATTTATCAGCAAGGTTTGCTCATAACACGCCGCCGCCAATACAACTACATTGATTTTAGTACTGATGGGGTTCGTTACAGCAGCAAAATGAACTTTCGTGGCTCAAATACACGCTTTATGCTTACCTACTCTCATCAGATTGGTAAAAACCGCGTCAAGAGAGGGCCACTCAGAGAGCCTGAAAACCCTAAAAAGTTGCGCAATAAACTCTTCTTTGAGCTGGGTATAGGCACAAATTATGCCCTAAAACAAGTTGTTGGCCATCTTGACGACCCATATATCATGAGAAAAGGCTTTAAGCCTTATTCACAATGGCATATAGGACTTAGTTACCAACAGACTCCTACGTCTCCTTGGGTTTATCAGTTGCTTTATGGGCGTGTAACACCACGTATGTACATGAGCTTGGTATGGAAAACACGTGAGGGCAATAAAGAAGCTAGTGGTCTTTCTCAATCCATTTCGTACAACTACACTGCTTTTGTTGTGAAGCGCCGTTTGCGCAAAACATGGTGGCTGGAAGGCGGTTTGGCCTTGGCCACTCATGAAAAATACAGCGACGATGAGCTACTTGGTTATAAACCACAATTTGTAGTTCCTGCGCTTAAATCAGATGGCGACATGGTTTACAGCTTGCGACACGAACATTTCAGATACTCCAACCCACAGATTCTATTGGGTATATCAAAGGTTATTCGGTTTGTGAACAGAAACGAACTCTTTTTTAACTTGACCTACCAACAGGGTTTATTGAAAGCCCGCGAAATAGGCTATCGTTTTTATTACACAGATTACCCTGATAGTCAATTTGAAGAAACACACATCTTCCGCGGCACCGTCCTGCGAGCGAGCGTGGGCTACCGCATGAATCTGGCAAAAAAGCGATAGTTGCGCGTTTTAGAATGACATACCCTCATAAGGTTTAAAGGTCTTATGAGGGTTGTTTTATGGCTACCGCATGAATCTGGCAAAAAAGGTAGATTTGTTTTAAATTGGGTGAATTCACCTTAGTTTTTAGAGATGCGGTAAGATTTTCTCACAAAAAAGCATTACTTTTGTGCCTCTTTGGCCAAATGGCTACTAAAGTCCTTTTCTAAATGAAAAACAGCCCTGATTTTGCTTCTTGGATTATTTTTGAAAGCGAAGACTTTATTGTTGTGAATAAACCGCCCGATGTATCTTCGTTGGACGAACGCTTGGGCACAAATACGAGTGTTCTTAGACTCGGAAAAGTCTATCATGCTGACTTACAGCTTTGTCATAGACTGGACAAAGAAACAAGTGGTGTATTAGTGGCCGCCAAGCACCCTGCCGCCTATAGGCATTTGGCAATGGCCTTTGAGCACCGTGAAGTTATAAAACGCTATCATGCTGTCGCAAAGGGCATACACGCCTTTCATGAAACGATGATAGAACTGCCACTTACCACCACAGCCAAAGGCATAGCTCAAATAGACTTCCGCGAAGGTAAACCTTCGGCAACGCTCGCTACGACCATAAAAGCCTATAAGCGGCATACGCTCGTGGAATGTGAGCCTGTAACGGGTCGTTTGCATCAGATACGCATACACATGGCCGCACAAAAAGCACCTCTAGTGGCTGATACACAGTATGGTGGCGAATACCTCTATCTATCGGAGCTAAAAAGACGCTTCAATATCAAAAAGTTTGAAGAAGAGCAACCTCTCATCAAGCGGGTGGCTCTGCACGCCTTCGGCATTCAGTTTTTAGGCTTGAAGGGCGAGTTGGTGAACGTAGAAGCGCCTTATCCCAAAGATGTTAAGGCACTTCTGAAACAGTTAGACAATTATGACGTTTAAGAGCCTGAAAGAGCTTTACTTTTTCGGTTTCTGTGAAAAGCATAGTACTTGTTTCATTTCATGGAAAATTATTTTCAAATAATAATTGCGGTGTAAGTTTTGCAAAACTAATTCGCTTCGTATTTTTGCGGCGTTTTAAGCGAGACACTTCGTGGTAAAATCAAGTAGTCAAACAATTATGTCTAAAAACTTACTCATAGTGGAGTCGCCAGCTAAGGCAAAAACCATTAGCGGCTATCTGGGGCCAGATTTTGTGGTTAAATCTAGCTTTGGGCACGTGCGCGACCTACCCAAAGGCAACAAAGCCATAGACCTAGAAAATGGCTTCAAGCCCCATTATGTAGTCATGCCAGACAAAGAGGCTATTATCAAGGAGTTAAAAATCTTGGCAGCAAAAGCTGAATATGTGTGGTTAGCTACGGACGAAGACCGTGAAGGAGAAGCCATTTCTTGGCATTTGCAAGAGGTTTTAGAACTGCGCCCAGAACGCACAAGACGCATCGTTTTCCATGAAATTACGAAGGCAGCCATACAAAAAGCGGTTCAGAAACCGCGTGTATTGGATATTGACCTTGTTAATGCACAGCAAGCACGCCGTGTGCTAGACCGCATCGTCGGTTTTGAGCTATCGCCAGTACTCTGGACAAAAATCAGAACAGGGCTTTCGGCGGGGCGCGTTCAATCTGTAGCAGTTCGTATGATAGTGGACAGGGAGCGCGAAATAGAAAAATTTGTGCCTGAGTCTTTTTTTAAAATAGTTGCCCGTTTTCCGCTAGAAAATGACAAAAATTTGATTGCGGAACTCCCTAAAAAACTGAACTTGCCGCAAGATGCAGAAGGTTTTTTGCAGGGGTGCCTAGGCGCTCAGTTTTCTATCCAAAATCTAGAAAAAAAACCTGCCAAGAAAACTCCCTCCGCGCCTTTTACCACTTCCACCCTCCAGCAAGAAGCCAGCCGTAAGCTCGGTTTTTCGGTGTCCAGGACGATGCGCCTCGCCCAAGACCTTTATGAAGAGGGCCATATTACCTACATGAGAACAGACTCCACTGTTCTTTCGGAAGAGGCATTGGCCAATGCTGCCGCTGCTATTGCAAACCTTTTTGGTAAACCCTATTTGAATACACGTCAGTTTAAGACGAAGTCCGCTTCTGCACAAGAAGCGCACGAAGCCATACGTCCCACGGACTTTGCCATACGAAAAGCGGGTAAAGATGAAGCCGCTCAAAAGTTGTATGAATTGATATGGCGCAGAACATTAGCCTCACAAATGGCTGATGCTCAGCTAGAAAGAACCATAGCCACGGTAGGAATTTCTACCTTGAAAGACGTTCTTGTGGCCACTGGTGAAGTTATCATTTTTGACGGCTTTCTGAAGCTCTACATGGACTCTACAGACGACGAAGATGACGAGGAGCAGAGCAGTATGCTGCCACCTCTCACCATTGGTCAGCACCTTAGGCTTGAGCGAATGAAAGCCACAGAGCGTTTTTCTAAGCCCAAAGCCCGTTATACAGAGGCAGCTCTCGTTAAAGCCATGGAAGAAGTGGGCATAGGCAGACCCTCTACCTATGCGCCTACTATCTCTACTATTCAAAAACGGGAATATGTGGTTAAAGAAAGCCGCGATGGAAAAACAAGAGCCTACCTGGAGTATGTTTTGGAAAAAGATAAAATCAAGAAAGAGAAGAAAAGTGAAGTACATGGAGCTGAAAAAAATAAACTTTTTCCAACAGATATAGGCGCTGTCGTGAACGATTTTTTATTTAAACACTTTCCAAACATCATTGATTTTTCATTCACTGCTAAAGTAGAAAAACAATTTGATGAGATTGCTAGCGGTAAAATAGTTTGGAACAGCATGATTGCATCTTTTTACAAGGATTTCCATCCTGCCGTAGAAAACACCAAGGAAACAGCCGCTTTGGCCTCTGCCTCCACAGCACGTTTGCTAGGAGATGACCCCAAAACAGGCCGCCCCATCACCGCCAAGCTGGGTAGATATGGCGCTTATGTAGAAATTGCCAATGAAAAAGAAGGCGAAAAGCCGCAATATGCCAGCCTTAAAAAGGGACAATCTCTCAACAGCATTACGCTAGCCGAAGCACTTGATTTGTTCAAACTGCCGCGTGAAGTGGGCTTCTTCGAAGAAAAAATCATCAAAGCTAATATTGGTCGTTTTGGGCCTTATTTACAGCACGATGGCAAGTTTGTGTCGGTAGGAAAAGAGATAGACCTCTTGAGTATCAATGAAGCAGAAGCCATACAACTCATTATAGCCAAACGCGAAGCAGAAGCACAAAAGCATATCAAAACCTTCTCTGAAAACCCTGACTTTAAGGTTCTTAATGGCCGCTTTGGCCCCTATATAGCCTATGGAAAAGTCAATTTAAAAATCCCCAAAGGCATGATACCAGAGGAGCTAACACTTGAAGATTGTATGCGAATAGCTGAAACCGCACCACCTCCTAAAGCCGCGTCTGCATGGAACAAAAAAGCAGTTGCGTCTGCTAAAGTAGCTACAAAAACTACCAAGAAGACAAGCAAGACCACAGATGCCTCCAAGTCTGTGGAAAAATCTGCTAAACCCAGCGCGAAAAAAGTTGCGGCTGCTCCCAAAAGCTCGCCAAAGCCTCCCACCAAAAGCGAAATGCCAAAAAGCCGTAAGGACAAAGTATAAGTACCTAAGTAGTCACAAAAGCTAAAGGACTTAGGTTCAATATGGAAGCCCTTAACGTCATGCAATGCGTCCGCATGACGAAAGTTCTTAAAAAAGATTAAATCTTTAAACAATATTGTATCCTAGCAAGTATCTGAAAGCAAAATGCGTTACTTTTGCACGCTATTTCAAAGTAACGTGTTTTGACTATGAAAAAATATTTGTTATTAATGTGTTTTGGCCTATTGTTGGCTTCTTGTACGTCCGAGAATCCTTTACAAGGCATTTGGGTAGGCATTGATGAAAAAGGTGGAAGCATAGAGTTTAAGCCCAACAACAAGGTGGTCGTCGATGGCATAAGCGAACGAGAGTACACTTTGAGCGGGAACGATTTGCTTATCAAATGGCTCTCCTTTAACGAGGAATATAAAATTGAAATTCGGGGCAAAGATACCCTTCTTATGACAGGGCTTGACAGCCGCCGCCGCTATATGCGCGAAGATGCCATGGGCAGTAAAACTGAGCGTTTTGCTTTGATGATAAAAAAAGATATTTTCAAAAAGACAAAAACTCAGGTAACCAGCGTTACACTGCGCGAAGTGGACTATGAAAAAGTTAAAGACAGTGTTAATTTTTCAGTAAGCAGCCGCGAAAAAATCAAAGAGGGTGATAAAATCTATCTGGGCGTGATTGTTATGCCGAACAAAGCACCAATGGATATCATTGTCCGCGAAGGTCGTTCTAAAGATGGGCTTGTAGCGCCGCTCTGGGAAGAAACCTTCGAGTCTATGGTCAAGGGCATGATCACGGAGTCTATCAAGAAAATTTGTATGAAAGTAGAAATGAAACTTGTTTCGGGTGCTTCCTATGAAGGTACTGCTACTTTTGAAGACAGCAAGACCATGAATTTCACTTTTGATAGGATGAATGGCTGGCTACCCAAAAAAGACAAAGCCTCCGTGCAAGTTTTTGTAGAAGCCTACTTCTTAAACCGCTTTGGGTCGCATACCGTCAAAAGTGTGAACTTGGAATCAAAAGATGCTGCCAGTTTGTCTTATACAGGCGTGGTTGAGTTTAGCAAAGGAGGTAAAGCGGCTGTTTCTATTGACCTAACCAAGAGTTGGCTGCCCCTCGTTCCAACAGACCAAGCCACTGCTGAACTGATAGCTAAGTACCGTATTACGAAGGATTTATCCCGTATGGCGCAAGTCGTAAAAGCCACGCCAACCAAGAGCACAGGCGAATACGAAGTAGAACTCAAGCTAGACCGCCTGGAGAGAAACGTACGTATCGTTTTTAATGCCAATCAGGGTTGGTATCCGGTTAATGAGGTGCAGAACCTGTCCGATGTGGTCAAATGTCAAATGAGCAATGGCTTGGAATCAACCTTTGTTGAAGATGTTAAGCTCACAAAAAAGACTCCTACTGAGTACAGGGGTATAGCTTATTTTTCTAGTAAGGATAAAAAAGACATTAAGGTCATCTGCGAAGGCCAAAAATTCACTTGGGAGATTGTCAAAGCTGCTAATGACAAGTCATTCAAGAGCCAACTTCCGCCAGAGTTACAAAAAGAGCTTAAAAATACTGAGATGCTCAAAAAAGGCGGCCCACGCAACTTGCAAAAATAACAAGCGGAGGCTCGTTCGGCTACTGTTGCTTGGCGAGCATCTTTTTAGACCAAAACTATCTGTTTTGCACTATCTTTGTAGTCAATAATAAAAGCACATAAACTTTTCATCAATCATGCAAATCCGAACAATAGTCCAACATTTTTGTTTTTTTACTTTTTTAACGGTTTTATTGGCAACACAGGCCGCCAATGCTCAAAAAGTAGGCGAAAACTATAAAACCGGTGAAATCAGCTACGTTTATCTTGAACGCGGCCCCGATACACTCAAAGCCCTGCCTACACAAATTGTGAGCTTCTACTTTGAGCTGTATGCCGTTCGTAAAGGCAAGCCAGACTCACTCCTGAACAGCACACGTGCTATGGGTAATGCACCTGCGGCTGTGCCTGCCATTAATGCGGCTGCTTTAGATAACTTAATGTCTATGTTTGCCATCGGCGACAGCGTTAAAGCCATTTTACCAAGCAGCAAATTCCCTCAACTCGGCATGACAGCCGAAGAAAGCGTACGCATTTCATTCCGCGTACTTAAATTTTATAGCTATGAGGAATATAACACCGAAAGAATGAAGCAACAAGCAGAACTAGAAGCCAAGATAAAAGTGTCGGAAGATGCTTATATGACCCAAGCTCTGAGCGGGATTCCGAACATACAGCGCACACCCGAAGGGCTTTATTACGTCATAGAACAGGCTGGGGCAGGCGAAAACCCTAAAAAAGGAGACGAGGTAACTGTGCACTATGAAGGCACACTCCTGCGCGACGGCAAAAAATTTGATTCGTCTTATGACCGTCAGTCGCCTTTTTCTACAAAAATTGGAGTAGGGCAGGTTATTAAAGGTTGGGATATGGGCATACCTTTGCTCAAGCCGGGCGGTAAAGCCACTCTGTTTATTCCTTCCTATCTGGCCTATGGCAGTAGAGATATGGGTGATATTCCCGCTTTTTCAACCTTAATTTTCAAGGTTGAACTGCTTTCTATAAAGCCTGCTAATCCGTAAACAAAACAATTTATAATGTTTATTCTTAGAACCTTATACGTCTTACTGCCAGTAGCTTTGCTTTTGCTGAGCGCGGCTACTGCAAGTACTAGGCTAGACCGCGTTGGTATTTTGTTTTTCAAGAAGCAAAGCCTTGATTTTGGAGAGGTTCAGGAAGGAAAGAAAGCCCGTCTTGTTTATGAATGTGTTAATAAAGGCAATTACCCTATTGTCATAAGTCAGGTGCGTGGCAGTTGTGGCTGTGTAGTAGGCTCATATCCGCGTGAGCCTATTGCACCAGATGAAAAGGCCAAGATTGAGGTTATTTTTGATGCTTCAGGAAAATCTGGCGCTCAAAAGAAAATCATTACAGTCATTAGCAACGCTGAAAATTCGGAAGTCAAACTGCACTTGAGCGGAATTGTCATTTCAAAAAAATGAAATGCAAAACCCACACTCCTCCGCTTGTCGTTGCGCTTGTGGGCGGTGAGTCAAGTGGCAAAAGTACACTTGCGGCTACACTGGCCACCTATTTTAACACGGTATGGAGTCCTGAATTTTTGCGGTCGTACTTGGACAATAAGACAGCCAAAGGTGTAACGCAACCAGATAATTTGGTTAGCAGAAAAGATATAAAACCAATAGCTGAAGGGCAATTTGTATGGGAATCCGCTTTGCGGCAAGAAAAAAAGCAAGTGGTTTTTATGGATACCTGCCTGCTCATGACCGACCTCTATACCACACATTATTTTGGCAGTAGCCCTTTGTACTTAAAAAGGTATTTGAGGCAAAGCCAGTACGATTATTTTTTGTTGCTTGAAAGCGATTTGGAATGGGTGGCAGACTTTCAGCGCGAATCGGCAGAAGTGAGCCAATATTTTTTTAAGCAAATAAAAACGCGTTTAGAAGAAGAAAACCAGCCTCATGCGTTTGTAAAAGGACAGGGTTCAGAGCGTTTGGAGTCTGCTCTTAATGCTTTAAGGCTTCGCTTTCCGCATATTTTTCAAGAATAGGCCAGTCCAGAACCGTCCAGAAGCAAGCACGCAACCCAGCTTCACGCAGCCCATTGTTCAACCAAGTATTACAAGTAAAAAATAGGCTGTATTTCCCCTCCGACTCAAAAAAGGCATCATTCTGCCAATATGCAGCCCCTTTTATCTCCTCTACACAACCTTTCACATTGTGTTTCAAACTGTTCTTGATGTATTCCACGAGTTTTAGATACTGTTTTTCACTCACCTTTACAGCTTTACATTTTTTGGTGGTTCTCATCTGAGCCAAAAAGGTCAGGTGCATAGCAGAGCGACTCAGATAAGCCATGGCATTGAAAGCCGTTAGTGGATTGAAGTAAAAAGGACTTTTACTTTCCAGATAATAGGCGCGGTCTCCCCAGCCAAAAGCCACAAAACGATGGTTTTTATGATAGCCAGAACAATCTTTTAGCAAGTTACGCCAGTCATATTGCGCAGTATGCAAGGGCAGTACAAGGTCCATGTGAAGGCCGTCTGTTTTGATATAGATGGTTATAGGCTTCTGGCTAGCCTCAATAAAGTCATCATTGACAGTCCAACTAGAACCAATGGCTAAGAGTAGTCCATACAGCACAAAAAACGCCACTCCCGCGCAAAAGACGTTCTTTACGCATTTTATAACAACTTCACGCAGCGAAAAGTCTGGCCAAATTGATTTCATTCTAAACTTTGTTCTTGCTTTTTTGCAAAAGTAATAACCTTATACTCATTAAATGCACCAAAAGCACCATAGGAGCAACAAAGGTAGGCAGCCAGCTAAAAGGAAAATATAGAATTCCTCTATTGGGCATTTCAAAGGCAAACTGCTGAAAAGGAGATGGTGCAGACAAAAGGGCATTGACCATGATATTTATCAGAAGAGCAAGACCTACAATTTGCCACATAAAAAGCGCCCAAAAAGGCATTTTTCCTTTTTTAATACCCCAGTACGCAACAATGGGTGCGGTTAAACCTGCCAGAATGTCAAAATTTCTACCTTCAAAAGTCATCAGTTCGGGTACGGCCTTATTGAGAAATAAAGCCCACAAAACAAGTTCTACTGGTATACGGACTGTATGAAGCCACGTTAAGTCTTCTAAAGATAGGCTATCTATAAAAATTCTACCTCTCGGAGTAGCAAATAAAGCTATAAAGCACACAGCAAGGGGTAGGATACCCAAAAGGACAATTCTAGGCGGTAGCGCATTAAGAGTATCGCTATAAACGCCCATAAAGGCCAAAACCGCTTGAGCAAGCAACCAAACGAATAGAGAAATGCCTATTCTGCTAGCCCATTCTGCAATGGTAGCATTCGCTGACCGCTTTATTATACGATAGCAGACAAAAAAAGTAGCAAAGGTTGTTAGAGTAAAACTTAGCGATACATAAAAAGGGATATTTTCTAACATAATGCTTTTGGATTTATTGGTTATGAGCGTAATCTTGGCGAGTATACATTCTTCCATATTGCGCGCAAATTACACTATAATTTGCTAAAAAAATGGCTGTCGCCATCTTTTTATTTATCTTTGATGTATTAGCGCTTGTTTATGTTTAATACACTTTAAAGCCAGACAGTAAGCTAGTTACAAAATCTCTTGTTACCATCTTCATATAAAATAAAACAAAAGAGCAGTTTAGACTGTTTTCTTAAAAGAATGAAATCTGTTTTGCTCGGTTGCCCTCATACAAAAGCGTTCTAATCCAATTGAAATACCCAGCTCCTAGCTTTTATAGTTTACTTTTTGATAGGCGCTACACCGCTCAATGCAAGAGTCATGCTCAGCGAAACAAGTTCTGCATAAAAAAATAATGATTCCGTTACAGAAATTATTTGGCAGTACGAAAAATATTTTGCTTTTTTGCCACAATTAAAGGTTTAGTTTACTATCATAATCCGCGAAGTTTATGTCTGGAAGAAAATTTTACTCAGTAATGCTTGTTGATGACAATGAAATTGATAATCTTATCAATCAGAAAATGTTGGAAGCCACAGGCGTTTGCGAGCGTATATATCTGCATACAGGCGCTAAAAGTGCCATTGAATTTTTGAAAAATATTGAAAAAGTAGCTGATGTGAACCCTGAAATCATTCCTGAAGTGATTTTTTTAGATATTGATATGCCACTTATGGACGGTTTTCAGTTCTTAGACCAGTTTGAACAACTTGGCGACCGCGTCAAGGCCAAAAGTAAAATTGTGATGCTTACATCTTCCATTAATCCGCAGGATGTGAATAGGTCTAAAAAATCTTCGTATGTCAAAAAATATTTGAACAAACCGCTTACGCAAGATACCCTAAAAAAACTTGATATATAAAGTTTTCTTTAGAGAAAGCAAAAACCAAAAGCGGTTTAGATTCAAAAAAATCTAAACCGCTTTTGGTTTCATCGGCAACATGAAATCATAAACCTATATTTTGCTAAAATCAAATGTTTCCAAATACTTAGTAGTAAAGTGCCCAGATTTAAAGCCTTCATCGTCCATGAGCTTGAGATGGAAAGGGATAGTTGTTTCTATGCCCTCAATAACAAATTCTGCCAGCGCTCGCTTCATGCGTACAATTACTTCCTCTCGGCTCTGCCCGGTTACAATCAGCTTTGCAATCATAGAATCATAATTAGGCGGAATTGTATAGCCCGCATAAATATGAGAATCCACTCTTACTCCATGCCCTCCGGGTATGTGTAGATGCGTTATCTTACCTGGCGAGGGTCTAAAGCCCTTGCGTGGGTCTTCAGCATTGATACGACACTCCATTGAGAAGCGCTTTGGATAATAGTTTTTACCGGAAATTGGTATGCCAGCAGCCACCTTGATTTGCTCTTTCACGAGGTCAAAATCTGTAACTTCTTCTGTAACAGGGTGTTCTACTTGAATACGTGTATTCATTTCCATAAAGTAGAAGTCGCCGTGCTTGTCCACCAAAAACTCTATAGTGCCTGCACCTTCATAGCGAATAGCTTTAGCACCTTTTATAGCAGCTTCGCCCATACGGTCGCGTAGTTCTTGCGTAACGACAGGCGAGGGGGTTTCTTCTACCAGTTTCTGGTGGCGGCGCTGTATGGAGCAGTCTCGCTCTGAAAGATGACAGGCCAAGCCTTGACTATCTCCAAAAACTTGAATTTCAATATGACGAGGTTCTTCAACAAATTTTTCTAAATAGAGTGCGTCGTTGTTGAAAGAGGCTGCCGACTCGCGTTTGGCATCGTCCCATGCTTTGCGGAACTCCTCTGTCGCATTCACGACACGCATACCTTTGCCGCCGCCGCCCGCCGTGGCTTTCAATATAACAGGAAAGCCCATCTCCTGAGCCATTTTGAGAGCCTCATCATAGTCTTCAATGATACCGTCCGAACCAGGAATAGTAGGCACGCCAGCCTTTTTCATAGTGGCTTTGGCAGTGGCCTTGTCGCCCATATACTGAATCATCTCAGGGCTTGCTCCAATGAATTTAATGCCGTACTCAGCACATATAGCCGAAAATTTAGCATTTTCGGACAAGAAGCCATAGCCTGGGTGAATCGCATCTGCATTCGTAATTTCGGCTGCAGCTATAATGCGCGGAATATTGAGGTAGGACTCCGTACTAGGAGCAGGGCCAATACAAACGGCTTCGTCTGCAAAGCGTACGTGCAAACTATCCTTGTCGGCAGTAGAATAAACAGCTACTGTCCTGATACCCATTTCTTTACAAGTGCGAATGACGCGCAACGCAATTTCGCCGCGGTTAGCAATTAATATTTTTTTGAACATGGAGGCAAACTTAAAAGCTGTAAATCATTTTTTTTTACACGCGATACAAACCTACTTGACTAAGCAGGATCTACCAAAAAGAGAGGCTGGTCATACTCCACCGGGCTGGAGTTTTCTACTAATACTTTAACAACAGTGCCCGAAATATCAGACTCTATTTCGTTAAATAGTTTCATGGCCTCTACAATACATACCGTTTGGCCTGCTTTTACTTTGTCTCCAACTTGCACAAAAGACGGCGACTCTGGGTTTGCAGAACGATAAAATGTACCAATCATAGGCGACTTGACTATTTTGTAGCGAGACTCGTCCTTGCTAGCTGGAGGAGTGGCGTTTGTGGCCACCACAGGTGCTGCCGATACAACAGGAAGTGGAGCAGCTGCAACAGTTTTTTCAACTACCTGAACGGTTTGTAGAGCCGCGTCGCTTTGGCGCTTGACTGCCAACTTGAACTCGTCTGTTTCTATGTTTACTTCTGCCAAGCCAGATTGCGCTATGAAGCTAATCAAATCTTGTATTTCTTTTGCCTTCATATTGGTAAATAGACATTAATGAATTGAGCCTGCAAGGTATAGAATTTCTAGTTACATAATATAAACTGCCCCCTTTTTTTTCAGAGATTTATACAAAAAGGTTACAGCCATATCTTTTTATGGTAGCTGGTATCTGGCAATGTTGCTCTTAGTTTTTGTTGATAAGAACACGATGCGGATACGGAATAATGATACCTTCGCGGTCAAAGCGCTCTTTAATGCTTTTGTTTAAATGACAACCCATATCAAAGGCAGTGATAGGGTCGCGGCACCAAACGTATGCTCTCAAAAGCATAGCAGACTCCAAAATACGCACCAGTAATACCTCTACCTCATCTTTATTTTTACTTATCTCCTCGGCGGTGCGATGGTCTATATAGTCGGGGTGCTTCATGGCCTCCTCTTGCATAATGCGTATGGCTTTGTCTATATCGGTGGACAAGTCCACACTAAATTCTACGTGTTGGCAGGTGTAAGGGTCTTGGATACTTGAGTTTGTTATTTTATCAGCGCTAATGACCGAATTAGGAATCACTAAGCGCCTGTTTTCTAGGCCGCGCAGTACGGTATGCCGCAGGGTAATATCTTCTACAATACCATATATTCCTGTTACATGAAGAACATCACCCACACGGAAAGGTTTAAAAATGACAATAAAAATACCGCTTACAATATCCCCAAAGGCTTTTTGAGATGCAAATGCAATAAAGGCTGCAAAAACCCCAGCACCCGCAAAAAGCGTAACGGCTACTGAACGGAAAACCGGGATAACATAAATAATGCAGAGAGTTGCTAATAGCCAGATAATGAACGAAATAGTATTTTTTAAAAACTTATATGGGGTTTTATCAATTTGGTCTCCTTTGGCATCAAGATTATTCACATAATTATCTAAGGCCAATTTAAGAATCCGTGAGATGCTCAAAGCACCCAAAATAATGGTAACAATGCCCACAATGGTTCTGTAGTCCAATTCTACGAGTAGTTCTATCATAGCTTTCAAAAGGTGGTTTGCGGTGCAAATATGGCTGTTTTAGTTTAGCAAAAAAAGTAGTATCAAGAAAACCTTTTCTTGAACGCCCTGTTTTTAAACTAGGAGCTAAAACCAAGATGCTTCATGGATAAAAAACAGCTTTGAGCGTTAAAATAGGTACGTTTGTCCAAAAAAGGGCTTGCCTTGTCCTTTGTGGCAAATTTTTTGAGCGCCATAATCGGGAAGTTTTCCTTTATTCTTCTTAGGGTTTTGAATTAATGCTTTTTTAGCATTTATTTGGACAAATATTCTGCTTAACAACATACCTGAATCTCTTTTTAAAGAAGTTTAAGGCTCAAAATACGCAAGTAACAATTATGCTCAAGCTGTTTTATAACTTAAAAATTACGCAAAAACTGACACTCAGTTATATCATTGTTTTGATACTGGTGTGCTGGGTTGGTATTTTGGGGCTTCTGGACATCAATGACTTGCAAAAAAGTTCAAGAGAAATTTATGAAAAACATTTGATAGGTATTTCGCATATAACTGACATTGCCGAAACCTATCCTATGATTTTGAGCAAAACCCGCGACATTTTACTAACAGACGACCCCATCAAACAAAACGAGTTTGAACGCGACACCGAAGCCCTAGAGCGGGAGCTCGACGACCTGAACATTCAACTCAAAAAGACTGTTCAGAGTGGCATAGAGCAAGACTTATACGATAATTATCTGGCCGCCTTAGATGAATTCACCGAAGGCCGAAGCGATATTGCCACCTTGGCCATCTCTAAAAATGAGCGCGGTACTTCCATTTCCTTGCTGTACGGAACATTCACGGGGCGAGTTACAAAACTCAAAAAAGCCATAGAAAAACTGATTAATTACAAACAAGATGCGGCCGCCTTAGCCCAGAAAAACAACGACCTTACGGTAGATGATGCCTATAACACACTCTTTAGGTTTATTTTAGCTGCCGTTATACTCACCGTTATTATTGCTATTTTTGTATATCGCGACGTTAGCAAGCCGATACAGCAACTCACCCAAAAAGCCAACCGCATTGCCGCAGGCGAAATGTCTGTTGAAAAAACGTTTGTTCGCCGCCAAGATGAAGTAGGACAAGTTATTCGCAGTTTTAATGATATGATTGAATATCTGCGCGACATCATGGAGCAGTCCGAGGCTATTGCCAAAGGAGATTATTCTATACGCATAACAGCACGTAGCGAAAATGACAAGCTAAGCCAAGCCATCAATAAAATGAATAGCACGCTCCGCGACCAAAACTGGCTCAAAGACGGTGCTAACAATTTGAATGAAGAACTTTCTGGCCACTTCTCGCTTCAGGAAATTGCAGACAAGGCCATTTCCATTTTGGGCAGATTCTTAGATTCTGGCTTTGCTGTCTTGTACATCTATGATGACCACCGCCGCGCCTTGCGTTTGCTAAGCTCTTATGCCTACACAGAGCGTGAACGCGAAAGTAGCTACTTTCGTGTGGGTGAGGGCATTGTAGGGCAAGTGGCGCTAGAAAAAAAGCCTATTCTTCTCAAAAACATTGCGCCCAATAGCCAAACATCAGACGTTGCTACTGGCACAACCAGCCGAAAGCCACTGAATACTTACACTTTCCCTTTGCTCTATGAAAAGGAACTCTGTGGGGTTATTGAAATTGCCTCTCTCGAAACTTTTGATAAGCTCAAACAACTTTTTGTAGAAGATGTAGCGCCTCTCATTGCCTCGCATCTCTACTCCGCCATTCAAAGCGAAAGAATACAAAACCTGTTAGAAACGGCCGAACTGGCCAAAAAAGAAGCACAGGAGCGTGCAAACGAAACAGCAGAGGCCAACGAACAGCTCAAAGCCCAACAGTTTGCTTTGCAAAAACAATCCGAAGAGCTTCAGCAGCAAGCCGAAGAAATGCAGCAACAGGCCGAAGAGCTTCAGCAAACAAATGAGGAGCTCCAGCAGCAGCAAGAACTCATGGAAAAACAGTCCAACGAGTTGCAAAAACGAAATATTGACCTAATGGCTCTGAAAAGCTCTCTTGAAAATCAGGCTGATGAACTCACAAGAGCCAGTAAGTATAAATCCGAGTTCTTGGCCAATATGTCGCATGAACTGCGCACTCCTTTAAATTCTATCATCTTGCTTTCTGATATGCTCAGGCGCAACGCACAAGGTAGGTTGGACAGAAAAGACGTACAAAAGGCAAGCATCATTTATCAATCTGGCAACGATTTACTTGGTCTTATCAATGACTTATTGGATATATCCAAGATAGAAGCGGGCAAAATGGTTGTTAATATTCATCATTTTCATACCCGCGAACTGAATGAAGAGTTGAGCGGCCTTTTCTCTGAACTCGCCAACCAGAAAAAGGTGGATTTCATTATTAGAGATGAGCTGAGCACAGAGCTGATGAATGATAAAGACAAAATAGCTCAAGTCCTCAAAAACTTTTTGTCTAATGCCTTTAAATTCACAAAGAAAGGCTCTGTTACGCTCTCTATCCGAAATTCAGGGAATCCTGACCTACCCGTTCTTATGGGCGTTAGGGATACTGGTATAGGCATTCCGCCCGAAAAACAACAACTTATTTTTGAGGCATTCCAGCAGGCAGATGGCTCAGTTTCGCGTGAATTTGGCGGTACAGGCTTAGGCCTTTCTATTGCTCGCGAAATGACGCGCTTGCTGGGTGGTGAAGTGCATCTCTCCAGCGAGGAAGGCAAGGGTAGCGAATTTTATATCATTCTGCCACGAATGAACGAAGGAAAGGCACAAATACAAGATAAAAGCATAGATTTTCTCTTTGAGGGGAAGAAAGCGGCCTCAGACCTGCTACAGCAGGCTAAGAATAGGGTAGAAGCGCTGCCTTTAGAAAATAGTTCACGCGTGCTGAAGCAAGTTGAAATTAGCGACGACCGCGATGCTTGGAAAAAGGGAGACAAGGTCATTGTCATTATTGAGGACAATATTGATTACGCCAATAGCCTGGTAGAAATTAGCCGAAGTACTGGCTTTAAGGCCATCATTGCAACCCATGGTGAGCAGGCCATGAAATACCTTAAAAAATACAATCCTGTTGGTATCTTAATGGATTTGGGTCTGCCTGACGTGAATGGTGCAGAGCTACTTGAGGACATCAAAAAAATACCAGAGTTTGCACACATTCCTATCAGCATTGTATCTGCGCGTGATAAAACGCTGGACTTACTCCAGAAAGGCGCGGTGGGCTATTTGCAGAAACCCGTAGAATCAGAAAACGTTAGAGCGGCCGTCATCAAGCTAGCTGGTATTAGCGATAAGATAGAGAAGCGTTTGCTTGTTGTTGAAGACGATTTTACACATCAAGAGCTTCTGCTTGAAGTTTTTGCAAGAGGTGGTATTACGGCAGTTGGCGTTGCATCTGAAAGAGAAGCCATAGAGGCTGTCAATACCAAACTCTATGATGCTGTTATTGTGGACTTACAACTCATGCAAGGTTCTGGTTTGGGCTTTTGCCGCTACGTCCGCGAAAACAAATTAGACATTCCTGTTATCATTTATACTGGCCAAGACCTGTCGCGTAAGCAAATGGAAGAGTTGCGGCTCTATTCCGTGGACATTGTGCTCAAAAAGCCTGACGCGCCCAAAAAACTCTTAGAAAAAGCCTCTATATTTTTGCACCAAGTCCTTAAAGACATGGAGGAAAAAAGCGAAAAACCAGCCTCTAACGAAGCAGAATTAGACAAAATAAAACCGCAGATAATGCAGCAGGTTGCTGAAACAAACAACAATCATGAAAAAGCAACAAGTACTTCAGAGTATACCCACAGCACGGATTGGCAGGGCGAGTCTGAGGCGCAGCTGGAGGCAGAAACATCTGAACTACTCAAAGACAAAAAAATACTAATTGTGGACGATGACATTCGCAATGTATTCGTTATTACCTCGGCGCTAGAAAACCACGAAGCCTATATTTTGGAGGCTTTGAATGGCAAAGAGGCTTTGGATATCCTGGAGCGTGAAACTGTTGATTTGATTCTGATGGACATTATGATGCCCGTCATGGACGGTTACGAAACTACTCGTAATATCAGACGAATAGAACGCTTCAAGAGTACGCCTATTATTGCCGTTACGGCTAAAGCACAAAAAGAAGACCGTCAAAAGTGTATAGACGCAGGTGCTAGCGATTACTTAACAAAGCCTGTAGACTATAAAATGTTGCTGCGGCTTATCAAAAAACATCTTAAACTTTAAAATTGCTCAATTTTATACTAAACCAAACCCAAAATGACTACCCAAGAAATAGATAAATTGCGCTACCCTATCGGTATAGCTGATTTGAGCCAGCCTTATTCCAGATTGGACATTAACCAAAAAATACAGCAGATAGGTGAATTGCCTACGCGCATCTTGGCTTCGTTGATGCACCTCGATACCACGCAGTATGATGCCCAGTACCGCCCCAATGGCTGGACTGTTCGCCAAATCGTGCATCACTTGGCAGACAGCCACATGAACGGGTATATCCGCATGAAATCCGCTATGACAGAACCCACGCCAACTATCAAGCCCTATTTAGAAAATCTATGGGCTGTAACGCCAGACAATGCCTTGTCTCCGCTTGTTTCTGCTGAGTTGCTTGTGGCTTTGCACGCTCGCTGGAGTTTCTGGCTCGGTACGCTCAAAGATGAAGATTTTACGAAAGATTATTTTCACCCTGAAGCCAGCAGGCATTATAAACTGTTTGAGTCAGTCAGAATGTATGCTTGGCATGGTCTGCATCATCTTGAGCACATCAAAACAGCCGTAGCAAGCTCTAAATAGTCCAATTACTTGGCTTTTCAAAGTGTTTATGCGCCAGTTAAAACTACAAGAGTTACAACGCGACGCACCTCAGAACGTGCGTGCTAAACCTAAAGTTCCACTCATTTTAATCCTTGAAAACGTCCGAAGTTTGCTGAATGTAGGCGCTATTTTCAGAACTTCAGACGCATTCTCCATTCAAAAAATTTATCTTTGCGGTATTACAGGGACTCCACCGCACCGTGATATTCAAAAAACCGCACTTGGGGCTACCGAGACCGTAGAATGGGAGTATGTACAAGATATTGCTATTTTGCTGAAGGAATTAAAAAGTGCAGGCATTAAACTCGGTGCTATAGAACAAACCGACAAGAGCATTAGCCTACCCCACTTTATGCCCGAAAAAATTTGCGTTTATGCTCTTGTATTGGGCAACGAAGCCGAAGGCGTAAGTGCCGAAAGCCTTGCATTGGTAGATTTTGCCTTAGAAATTCCACAATTTGGTGCAAAGCATTCTTTGAATGTGGCCGTATGTGCCGGTGTTGTTGGTTGGCACTTTCTGAGCTTCTATTTGAATGAAATGCAATAATTGCTAGATGTTTTTCTACTTTTTGGGGTCGTTGAAACCATCTTTTCGGAACGGTAGTTTTTGCACAATTTTAGTTGGGGCTGATTCTTCTTCTTTTTTGGGTGGTGTAAGGTCGGGGCTTGTAGGAGCTTGCATGGTGGGCCGGAAATCTGTGCTGTCGCGCACTACGGTATTAGGCCCTGCGCCCTCTACTACGTTAAAGATACCTGTTGTTTTCCAAATCTTGTATCGGCTGAAAGTTTCGTTTGAGGTCATGCCTATCCCAAAAATTGTTTCATTTGGTGTTGTAATGGACAAAGGCTTACTGGTATAAATCTCCTTTTTGCGCTTATCCCAGTGCAACTCTTCGGTATTAACCCGTTGCATTTCAATAAGATTAATAACTTCTACTTTGCCAAAAGCGCTGTAAGTATCCGTTTCTTTAACATAAATGGCGCTATCTGCCCTAACAACATTAGACTTTGTGCCGTCTGGCTCATAAACGCTTATCTTTAAGCCTTTAGGGTGCATGACATCACCGTTTTGCTGCACAAGTTGTAGCTTAGACTCCAACTTGATGCGCAGCAAAGCCTCTTCACTATAAAGTGTGTTGATTTCTTCAAACATCACCGAAGGCCCAGTATAAGGAATCGGTTTAATTTGTGAAGCTAGCTCAGTTTTTTTGCAGGCTACCAAAGCCAAGCAAACACAGAAAACTCCCCAAAAACTATAGAAATGTTTTTTCACAGTAGGTACACAATCAATACATTTGAAACTCGGCTACAAAAATACGCAAATACCATTTTGTTTCATGCTTTTAATATCATAAAACAAGTTAAATTTTGGTGCTATCCAATATAAGTACAAGTGCTCGGCGTTGTTTTGATTTGCGCCCTTGCTGGGCCTCCTAGCCTATATCCAAACTCAAAAAAGGCTTGACAAATTTCGTTGCCAAGCCTTCCATGTGTTTATTGATGAAGACGAAACCTAACGAATGATTTGCGTCTTTTGCTGATAAACACCTTTTGAGGTTTCTACACGCACCAAGTAGATACCATTTGGCACGTTATCCAACTTTATGTTTGTTTCAAAAGCATTTTTAACCTTTTTGAGGTCTTGTTGATACACGACCTGCCCAAGTGTATTCAAAACTTGCAAAGATTTGAATAAGGCAGCTGTACCGTCTGCTTTTATGTTGAAAACACCTTGACTTGGATTAGGAAATAGCTTTATGCTAATCCGCTCATCTGTATTTTCTCCCAAAATGATAGAAGGACGCACAGTAACCAAATTAGAACTTGTGCCGTATTCATAGCTAACTTCACCGTTCAAGTCTGCCAGAACTGGTCGCAAAATGAAAGTATAATTGCGTCCATTCAAAAGACCTGATACTGTAAAATTAGCTTCCTTTGTTCTACCTGCTTTCAATAACTGAGTAAGACTATCATAACCATAAACGTCATAAGCAGCAATACCTTGCTCAGGTTTAGCAGCATTCCAGCTTAAATAGACTTTTTCGCTGCCTGGCTCACCTACCAAAACAGGTATGTATGGGTCTTCAAAGCCAATAGGAATAGGTGAGGTTACACGAATCGTATCAAAAACAGTACAAGGGAACATCTCTACCTGCAAGATGTATTCGCCCGGTGATGTAAATGCTACGCTATCGCCAAAGGCAAAAGGAGCAAATGGATAAGCATCTTGGCGATACCATCTATAAATGGTGTCTGAAACTACGTAACCGCTCGAAACAACCGCTCTGAAACCAAGTGGTGTATAAACAGCAGAATCGCCTATGTATCTGGTATCCATTACAGGCTCGGTTGATTTCCCTACATTCAATTTAAAAGGGTCAAGCTCTGTTAAAATGATGCTATCACGTTGGGTACAAGGCACAGGCGGAACAGTGCCAGGGATAAATACAGTGCCTTCCCCCCAATAAAGACCAGGGCCATTGACAACAATAGATTTTCCGGTTGAGCCATCAGACCAAAGATAGCTCTCATAGCCATCTGGTGCGTTCAGAGTAAATGGGAAAGAGATGCTACCTGTTCCTTTACAGATGATTTGGTCTGGGCCGAAACGAAAGCCTAATGCACCCAAAGCGACGGGTAAGTCTTCGTCAGCAAGAACATAGGCGTAGGAAATGCTAATTTTTTCTCCTGGTTCTATTGTTCCCAATGAAAAGCCCAGGCCAATCCCGCAGTCACAAAAAAGGCTAGCGCCCTCAATAACACTACGAGTAGGAGAGCAAGTATGGGCAACAGAGTTGAAATAGCCTTCTATAGGAGCTTGTGTTGTAAAGCAACCAAAACTTGCTCTTGAACGGCAATCGCGTGCGCCCAATCCTAAAAAGCAGCCTAAGTTAGACACCGCACGGACAAGCGCATTCTGGTCTCCTGTGCCGCTAGGTCTGTCCACGACTGTATTGGTAGTATTGAATGAACCACCTGGCCATTGTACATCATTATCTGGATCTACATTACGCGCATAAAAGAGATTGTTCATGGGGGCAGTAGTGGTGTTTGTAATGTCTACAATGGTTACAATATAGAGAGAGTCTATATAAACATTAGTGGTTTGGCGAACACGCAAACCTGCTGCAGCGCCTACGGCTGTAGTGCCTTCCCAGACAACAGTAATGATGCCGGGAGCCATTGTATGCGAAAGAATACCACCGGGAATAGGGCCTGCTGTTACACCAAGACCTGTATTGCAAGCTGTGTTCGTATTGATATAAGAAGCGCCATTGGCCTGAATGCCCCAGCCTTCTTCAGGTGTGCCTGGCGTGAAGTAGTCGCCACAAAAATTGGGTAAAGCCCCAGGGCCAGCAGTTCCCCAGCCATTTTTGGGTGAGTCTGCCACGAAGCCGAATTGTGCAGGTACGTTCGGGTGGTAGCCTAAAGGCGGAGCTGCATTCGCACCATAAACTCCACAACGATTGATACCCAATTCTACGAAACTACCTTGCATGAAAGCATTTGTACCAACAATTTGGGCGTAAGACGGAGCGACTAAGTAAAGTAACCATAGGCTCAGAAGGCCTGTCATTACCAAAATATTATTCTTATTCATTAGGATATTTTGGAATTAGTACGATGAAATATTTTCACAGAATTGAGTTGTAATAGGCCAAATGTGTAGAATTTCTCTCCTCAAAATAGGCATTCCAAGTAGCGACTGTCCATGCAGTTGTATCAGAGCAAGTGATGTTCAGAGTTATTCTGATAGTCTTTGCCTCAAAATTTAAATCGCTACATTTAACAATGTTGTTATTAAGAATTCTGAAGAATAAATCAGCCTTGTCAGAATTAGGAAAGTCTAAGCCGCTAAAATTAAGCGTATAACTACTTGTAAGCGTGGAGGCAGGCTCTATCTTAATTTCAATTCCTGAAGCGCTCGGGTTAAGAATCATTTGAGCTTTGGCTTCGCCAGCGCATAAAAACCATATAAAGCTCAGCATAAACAATAGGTATATGGTCTTTTTCATTGATTAGTCGTTTTTTAGGTACAGGATTTTAAATTTCCTACACGATTACGTATAGTACCTGCAAATTAAAAACCTTTAAAATACATAAACAAAAAAAAGGATTATTTATAAATCACTTTTGAGTAAAAAAATAAAATATCGTTTGAGTTAATCTTCTCTAAAAGAACACTTATCAAGATGTATGCAAGGTTAATTGAACAAGCGTATGGGTTATCTCGTACAGAGCTATTACCAGCGCTTAGTTCTTATAGTAAGGTTTAAGAATACTGAGCTGTTGGCTTGAGCAGCGCCCAGACTCTGCTGCAAATTTGGCTATTAGGCGCAGCAAATCAGGCTCTAGCTCGGTGTTTGGCGCTAGGCTGATTTGCTTACAAATACTAGTCAGGTCTTCTGCCAGATGATTATGACCTAAAAATGGGGGTAGGTTATGCTCCATAGAAAAGCGCAAATAGCGTATCTCTACATCAATGGGGTCGGCTTTGATGGCAGCAGCCAAATTCTTTGCTGCTTTATTGACCCAGGCAACTTTGGTGTAAGGATTCCAAACGTGCTTTGCTTTTAGTCCTTCTGTTGCACCTAAATAGGCCAATACAAACGCATTAGCTGGCTTAAATTGCACCAACTGCTCGTGTAAATCATCTGTTTTTGAAGCGCTTTCTATGGCGGCAGAATAGAGTTTGCGAATGGCGGATGGGGTCATGCTTTGGGCGGCTGCTTCTGAGATAGTTGAGTAGAAAAATACAAAAGATAAAACCAGATATACCCACGTTTGTTTTATGTATTTTAGAGAGTAAAAAGGTCTTTTTGAGCAATACAATACAGCGGGAATATTTTTTTTGGGAAGAGCCATTATCTGTATCAGTTGAAATAAATCTTTTATTTTTTGTGCCCAAACCTAAAGTTATAAGTGATGGCCGGAATAATCGGGAAGAGAGATACCTGCTTGGCCTTGAAGCCTGTGGTCTGGTCTGTATCAGGATTCTTAGTCTCCTCAAAATAAACAAAAAACGGATTCATACGACTATAGGCGTTATAGACGCTCAACGTAAGGTCAGACTCACCCCAGCGCGGGAAGAAGTGCCATATCAGCCCCAAATCTAAGCGATGATAAGGACGCAGCCTGAAAGCGTTGCGGTCTGAATATTCAGGAATTACGCCTATTGGTGAACCTGGTATGTCTTGAATCACATAACGGCCAATAGGCAAGGTAATGGCATTTCCTGTGCCATAAACCCATGTACCACTCAATGTCCAGCGTTTGTTAAACTGGTGCATGATAACCACAGAAGCATCGTGGCGGCGGTCGTAGCGATAGGGAAAGGCGCGGTTATCGTTCAGGCTAGGAAAACGACGGTAGCTCCAAGAGAGCGTGTAGCCTATCCAACCAGTTGTTTTGCCTCGTTTTTTTTCTAAATAAATTTCATTGCCATAAGCCCAACCACGCCCAAAAACAAATTCTTGGTCTAGGTTAGGGTTCACGAAAAGATTTGCGCCATCGCGAAAGTCAATTTGACGTTGCATATCTTTGAAATACAACTCATTGGTAAAAAGAAACTTGCCATCGCCAAAGGTAAGACTTATACCAGCAGCTACTTGTTGTGAGATTTGTGGCTTAACGCGCCCGCTTGAAGGATACCAAATATCAGTGGGCAAGCTGGCTCCAGAGTTGGCCACCAAGTGCATGTATTGAAGCATTCGTGCATAACTTATTTTGGCTGAAAAGTTGCTCCTAAACGCCCATTTCATAGAAAAACGCGGTTCAAGACCCGCATAGCGTGCCGAATCGTTCAAAAAGCCTGAAACACGTGTGCCTAAATCCAAGCTCAGTTTTTCATTGACTTTAAATTGGTCATTAAAATAAACTGCTGCCTCTTGTGCCTCATATCTATTGCCTGCATTGAATGATACTGTGCCATCGCTATTGTTAGCGTTTAGACGGCCAATATCAAAACTATGATGCTCCACCTGCGCGCCAAATTTGATATAGTGTTGTGGATTGGCATAATAATCAAAGTCGCTTTTCAGACGGAAGTCGCGTACACCTGACCCTATGCTGAATGAAAACACGTCAAACTTATTCGTGATGTTGTATTGGTAGTCTGAAAAAACGAAGGTGTTGTTCATAAATAACTTTGGCGAAATAACCCTGTTCCAGCGCACGGTGGAGGTGGCATTGCCCCATCTAAAGTCAAAATTAAAACCTCCTGGTGAATTAAAACCGAATACATCGCGCCCAAAATAACCTGAAACAAATATCTTATCGCGCTTGCTCAGTGTGGCGTTGAACTTGAGATTGGCATCATAAAAATAGTAAGCCGGAATCCTGTTCCAGTCTGGGTTGTTCTTTTGTGCTTCGTTCAAAAGTTCTGTAAACACATCAAAATAAGTACGCCTAACAGCCACAACCAAAGATGCTTTGTCCTTAACTATTGGAATTTCAAGCGTTAAGCGAGAGGCAATTAGGCCTATACCGCCCTGTGCTGAGAACTTTTTGCGATTGCCCTCTTTTAAGCGAACATCAACCACAGACGACAAGCGCCCACCGTACTGTGCCGGAAAATCGCCTTTATAGAGCTGCACGTTACGAACAGCGTCAGAATTAAAAATACTAAAAAAACCGAACAAGTGTGCTGCATTATAAACAATGGCCTCGTCTAGCAGTATCAAGTTCTGGTCAGGGCCGCCTCCACGTACATAAAGCCCTGATGTACCTTCCCCGCCCGACTGTACGCCCGGTTTAAGTTGGAGGATTTTGATGAGGTCTACTTCCCCAAAAACCACAGGAATCCGACGTGCTTCTTCGGGCGTAAGCTCTACAATAGACATCTGTGTATCTTGCACTTTTTCTTGGTAGGATTCGCCAATAACGATTACCTCTTCAAGCATAATCTCATCTAAAAGCGCAACATTCAATACTGTATCTTTCTGAAAATCAACTGTTAAACTAAAATTTTTGTACCCTACAAATGAAAATTTAACTTGCTGCCTACCTGCTGGAAAAGTTAGAGAATAAAAGCCATACTCGTTGGCCGCTACGCCCTTGGTTGTTCCTACAAGAGCGCAAGTAGCACCTGTAAGAAACTCACCAGTGAGGGAGTCTCGCACTGTGCCGCTCAGGGTAATATTCGTTCGTTTAGGAGTTATTTGAGCTAGTAGGGAATGACTAGAAAACAGACAAAAAAGGCTGAGTAGTGCTAAGAAGATGCGCATTTAGGTTCTGAAGTGCTATTTGCAGTCTTTTTGCCAAGTAGGGGCTACTCTGCTAAAGGCTACGGAGTTGGATTGTATGGAAAGTGAAGTAAAAAAACTTCGTAAGCAAAGGATATTTAGCATCTTGGCTTTTCTATCAAAAAAGTGATGCCTTTTATAGTAAACCTACTTCGCGTGAAAAGTGCAGAGATGCCACTTCTAAACCGCAGTTTAAGTATAAACGGTGAGCGTCTTTTCGCTGAAAACCTGAGTCTAATGATAAGTTATCGTAACCATTTTCTTTTGCATACTTTTTTAAATAATCCATCAAAAGTGCAGCATAGCCCTTTTTGCGGTGTGCGGAATGCGTGGCCAAATCATCAATGTAAAGCGTTTTGCCGCTAAACAAGAAGTTCAGTGTACGAAAACCAGCCACCGAGTAGGCCAGTTTATCATCGCCAACATAGATGGCTTCATAGCCTTCCACAAAAAGTTGGGGCAGCATAGTACGTAAGCGCGTGGGGGTTAGATGAGGGCGCAGCTCCAAAAGAGCAGGAATCAGCTTATCAATGTCGGCAGTGGTGGCGTGTAATACGTTCATTGAGCGTGTTTTTTCGGTTAAGAAGAATATTGCAGCAAATTTCAAAATTTTCTTGTATTATTCAAGTGAATGGTATAAATTTAGCACTGGTTTATATAAAAAAGTCATTCTTTTTTCTTTAAAAGGAACTCAAAAGCATTAATAACCAATTATTTACTATTTTTAACTGAAAGTTTGATGAGAATCTGTACGACACCACGCCTTGTTGTCTTTTTGGTTTATGCTTTTCTAATGCTATACGCACAGAGTCTTTTAGCAAATGATAAGATGAATGCTCTACGTGAACGTGTAGCGGCTATTCTTGCTCATACAGAGGCTTTTCCGCTCACGGATTGCTCCGAGGCGCGTCTATTACTGGAAGCCAATAACTTGGAGGTAACAGAAGGAGCAGAGGCTTGTATTTTAGATGAGTACACCCACTTTTGGGCGCTCAAAGTAAGCTACAAAACAGAAACAGGCACTGACTGCATGATATGTACGTTTGACTACGATGGACTCCTTTTAGATAAAATTCAAATACCTGTTTATGAAGTATTTGCTCAGAATAATTCAAACAAAACAGTTCTGATTGACGACGGACTAACCATTAAAACCAGCTTCATAGATATCAAAAACCCGCTCCGAACTTGCTACAAAGCCTTGTTTCAAATACAAAACAGCGGTGAAATTACGGAAGTTAAGTAGCCTTAAAGTTCTTAAAGATGTTTAAAACCAATACTTACACGCTGCTCAAAAGAGGGCAGTCTCACCCCAGTTGCTGCGAGGACGCACTATGGGCTGCTGAATGGCAGGGGCTTTGTGTTGGTGCAGTGTCTGATGGCTGCTCTAGTGGCGTGCGCTCGCATTTTGCCTCAGCGCTTACCATAAAAATTTTGCAAATGGCTCTCAAAAAGCAAGCGATAAGCCATGATAAAGAGAATTTAGCCTACTTGGGTGCAAAATGGATAGCCGATTTCTACGAAGGCATGGCCGCAGCAAGTGCATTTTTAGAACTTGAACAACAGGAACTTCTAGCAACCCTTATGGTCGCTATCATGAATCCTCAAACACAAAAAGCATGGATTCTAGCGCTTGGAGACGGTCTTTGGGCAGTTAATGAACAAATTGAAGAAATCAATCAAGATAATCAGCCGCACTATCCTATTTATGACCTCGAGAATCCCCATTTTCAGGCTTATGAATGGGCACTTAGCAATGGGAAAAACCTTACGGAGGTACAAAACTTAGCCATTTCTACAGACGGTGTAGCCTCTTTTCTTTCAGCAACAAATACAAATGTTACTAGCTTAGAACCAATCAGTTATATGCTGACAGATAGCCATTTGGCACACCTCAACCAAATGTTACAGCGTAAGTATAACATTTTGAACACCCAGCACAAGCTATCTGCTTTTGACGACGTGGGTATAGTGCGGTTTATGCTGCAAAAATATTAACTTTGAACGAAACGCTCATCTCAAAATACTTCTTCTACCAAACGCCTGCGCAGCAAATCAATATGAGTCTGTAACGTGGCCGTGCTAAAAGAAGTTAATTGTGGCAAATGATACAGTTGTTTTAGGGAGCTGTTTTTCAGGATAATATCTGGTGTTGGGCTGCCCGCTTCTTGGTTAAAAACAACATAGCGACATGGTATTTGTTGCTTTTCTAACTCTCTTATACTCAGCAAAGTATGATTAATGCTGCCCAAATAAATATTGGCAACAAGTATGACCTCAGCCTGAAATTTTTTGGCCAAATCAATAACAAAATCGCCGCTTTTATTGAGCGGAACAAGCAAGCCCCCAGCTCCTTCAATGACAAGCGGCTTATCATGTGCTGGGCACTCAAAGTCGCTTAGTTTTATGACAACATTCTCTTTCTGAGCAGCCAAATGTGGTGAAGCAGGCATCTGCAATGCGTATCTCTCCTGATGTACGTGTACGTGAGGCACAAGCCTGCGTACTGTGTCTGCATCAGTAGGAATGCCCGCTTGCACAGGCTTCCAATAGTCCGCATTCATAGCGGCAGCCAAAAGAGCCGCAAAAATAGTTTTTCCACTGTCTGTAGAAATTCCTGTAACAAAATAGCGTTTAGGCGACTGCATAAATAATCAGCGAGGTTGGCTTAAAAGCACCAAGAGCGTCAAGATAAGCGAGGCAATACCTGTAATAGAGCCAATGACGCTGTTGGCTACAAAAACCGCATCTTGTGGCTTTCTATAATGGTCTAGCACAATGATATCGCCTGGTATAAGCACTGTTTCGGCCTGTTTGAGGCTGCTCCAATCGCTCAAATTAACCACCATGAGCTGGGGGTCGCCCTCGTCATAGCCTCTAATAATTTTAACAGCGTCATAACGACTTGCTTTTGTAATTTCGGCGGGCACAAGCGCCAAAAATTCAAAAATAGAAATGTTTTCATCTTCTAGCGTAATGACCTTGCCCCCTGAAAGACCACCAAAAACAGTTATTCTCTTATTCAAAAATCTTACTTTTATATAAGGGTCGGTATAGAACTTTGAATAACGTTTACGCAATAGGCTATCAATTTGAGAAATCGTTTTGTCTAGTACATACACACTGTCTATCATTGGCAAATGCAACTGCCCATTTTCATTGACTTGATATTTAACTACTTTCTCAGATACTTCTATTGTGTTGTTCTTTGGTTCGTAGCGTTCGCCTGTAGGCACATCGCTGTAAGGGTCAATCAAAATTTCACCCTTATTAGCCTGAACGTCAATGGCTAAGTAATCAAATTTTTTAACGCGGTAGTTCTTTTGAACATCTGCCACTCGTGCTTTGAAAGCCGCATTGGAGAAATTTTCATCTGTTTGTAGCAACCGAGTAGTGCGCCAAGGGTCTCCGCAGGAGCTTAAAACCGAAATAAGTAGCGGAAAAAAGGCTATTCTAAGCAAGAATTTAGCAGTCATTGAGAATGTTTTTTGTATTTTCGTGCAATATTAATGCTAAAAAAGTCGTTGTGCGAAAATCTTTTACTTTATTCTGTAAAAATATAGTTTTGAATATCTTGATACATCTTTGTCTTCATGTTTTTTGTCATAAAGTCAATACTCCCCAAAAAATGACAGTACAAAACTGCTCCCAGCATCTAACTTTATTATTGGCCGATGAGTCTATTAGAGTTCATTAAAGACTATCAAAATACTTTTGATGTTTATGACAAATAAAACAAACATTCAGGTCTATTTAGTCGTCGCTTAAAATACATCTAAGCTGTTTGTTATCAGTAAATTAAATAAGCGTTTTATCTTCAAAATATCTTAGTTGTTTATTAAAACCGTGCTTTCCGCAGAGTTGCGGAGGTTTTTAGACGAAAGCAGCCTCTTAAATTAACCTCTCTTGAGTCGTCAAAAAGCCCTTTTTGAGTTTTTTAAGTTCTAATTGCCCTCTTTTCACTTTTGTAGAGGCCATCTTCTCGCGTTTTCAAATAACTTTTTGCCAAATGCCTTATATCTAATTTTTTGACTAATGATTGTTTTTCTACAATTTATTGGGCGTTCCCGCTTCGCGGTCGTTCGTCTTTGGGCTTCGCTTCGCTTCGGTGCTACGCACTAAACCCGCCGCCTCTCTAACGCAAATACAGGCCAATAGACATACTCAATAACAAAAAAAGGATAAAGTCGCAAACCCGCTTGATGCCTAAAAATTACTTTTGTCCTATTTTGCCTCAGCCATAGGATAGCCGTATCATAGCCGTATCATAGCCGTATGATAGCCGTAGTTGGCCATACTTTAAAAGTAAAGCCTCTATCTTAGAAAAGTACAATTATTCGCTTCCTAAAACTCACATCTCTCAGAGAGGTTAATTAAGAGCTTGTTTTGTAAGAGATTGAATCAGAGAAAAAGCCATTCGCTGGTTTAGATGAAAAAAGGTTCTTTTTTCATCTAAATTGGCCTTTTGCGAGGCTTGATTTTTTTGCTATGCCCTATGGTCGGAACTTTCAGCTCGCGCTTCGGTTCTGCATCAAGGCAAAAAGTAGAGAAGAGAAGTCTATCAAAGGCCGTCAAGGTGTTCCCAAAATAGGCAAGCTATCCTCCTTAAATTTAGCTTACATCTATTGAATGTACTTTTTAAGGAACGACTATTTATTTTAAGACAATTAATATAATTTATAACGCTTTATTTTATTCTTATAAGTTAAAAATAAATTATTGTTTAATATACAAAAAGTATAAAAATTATCTTTAAAATCTATTTCTAATAAAATGTTTTCTTGAAAGTTATCTAAATAATTTATTTTGACTATGTTATTATTTAAATTATAAATAATATTTTCTTTAGCAAAAACTAGTTTATTTTCATTAATATTCTTTATTTTATTAAGATAACTTCCATATTGGTTAAATAATAAAACATTTCCATTACTTAGCAAGACAAACAATATATTATTTTTTTCTTTTAAATCAATAACTTCTTCATCATTTTCAATCAAATTTTCTAAAGAAAATACATTCAATACTTGATTATTTTGAGTATTAATTTTTTTTATAGTAAATGTAGTATTGTCATAAATCCATAATAAAAAATCTGAAGAGCGAGTTAATAAACTGATATTACTAAATTTTTTAAAATCAAGAAAAATACATTGTTCGTTAGTAAGGAATCTGTTTAAAAAACATAGTTGATTTAGTTCTTTTTGATAGATTAATAATTGAAACGCATTATCAATTTCTAAAGACGTGATGCTTCTTTGCTGTAAACTTGAATAAGACTTCAAAACATTCAGGTTAGAATCTAACTGAAAAAGTGCTCCAGTTTCATCAGTAGCATACAGAAAGCATTGTTCGTCTGTTACCAAATGTGTAATGGGGTGAACAAAAGCCACTACAGTATCAGGCGGGGAAGTAGCCAAGGCAACATGATAGCTAGTGCAGAAAAACAAGAAAAAGGAAAAGAGCATGAGATGGTTAGCTACCTATAATAAAATCCTCTGCAACACGGAGTGTGCCTACCCCAGCACGTATTGGCATAACCTCGCGCTCCTCATCTATGAGCCTAAAACTATTCTCTGCCGCTGGGGTCAGCACGCACCAAGGATGGGTAGCAGTCATGAGGTCGTAACTCCCGCTGTTGGGGTCGGCGGTGTCGGTCAGTTGATAAACGTCTGTTTTTTCTACCCCTACTTTTACTAAGGAAAACTCCGTAACAAAGTCCACGTATGGCAAATAATTGATAAAACTGAGCAAATCTGAGCGCAGAACAGCCTCGCCAAGCTGCGCGCCCTTGTGGAAAGGTGGCAGCCAAGAACAGAGATAGTCTCGCACATCTTGATTCAGCTTTTGCAAATAGAGGCCGTTATTTTTGCCATAATTGAACTTGACACTAGCAAATACTCGCACACGCTCGTAAGTAGGATTCCTGACATCTAGATTTACAAAAGGCGAGGTGCGGGCTTTCAAAAAATCTTTGATTTCGTAAAGTAGGCTATTACTTGCCATCGGCTCATAAGGGTCTAGAGCAGTCTGTGGGTCTGCAATGAGTAAAACCATGATGCAAGAGGGGTCTTTTATACCTCTGCGCTCAGAAGTATGCGCCAAACAACGCACTTTGTATATCTGTGGAAAACGGTCTAAAATCATGCGTTCATAGTCCCAGACTGTTACAGCTCTATTTTTATGCCGCAAACGTTCGGCGACCCGTGTGTTAAAGGCAACGGTATCTTCCACGGCCTTGCCGCCAAAAGAGGGGAATGGTTGCAGCACAGCCTGAATACCAGGCAGGGCAACCGTAGCGCCCAAAATACTATGAGCGGGCAGAGGCTCAAAACTGGTTTCACTATAGAGGGCAGCTGTGGCTTTCAGTACTTGCGCGCGTGTAAAAAGTATTTTGGCTGCTTCTGCTACATTCTTCACAGCCGATACCCTAAACCACTGTAAACCAGTTGGTAAAATTTGATGCTCGTGCCCAATGTCGCTAGGTGTTTGTATCGTGATGATGCCTGTTTCAAGCAAGGACTTCGTTGTATCTTCTATGAGTTGCTTACGGCTCAGGGTTATCCACTGGTCGTCAAGAAGATAATGCCATTCTAACTCTGGCGGCTCTTCGTCTGAGGTGGTTGTAAAGTCATCAATAAGTTGAAGAAGGATATTAACAACTTGGTGCGGATTAAGCTGTTCAAAGCCAATGTGTAGTGCGCCTTCATAGTTGAATTGTGGTACAAGCGATAAGTTAGCAAGGGCATCTTCTTCATTAACTTTTCTGTTTCCAAAAGGAAAAATTCTATAAAAATCGCAGGGATGCTCTTGGCTGTCTGAACCAATCTGGCTGGTAGCACCCGCCTCATAGTCCAAACTAATACCTTGTATCATAGGTGTATAGGGTGGATTAGGCGTAGGGGCTGCCGTACTATTAAATTTGAGAAAAGAACGTTTAGAGTTTTGTATAGTAATTTCAGCAAGGGCAGAGGGGTAGCGGTCGTGCGCGAAGCCAAAATATGGTGCGGCCAGTTCTAGTTTTAAAAAGCCGCGCATAGAAGTACTTGTAAATTCAGGCTCTTTTAATAAATCATTGTAATTGGGTGAAATTTTAATTCTTTGAATATCAATATTTTTCAATGTATTGCTGGCTACAAGTGTTCCCTTGGGTGTAACAACTGCATCGCTGGTATAGCGTGTTTCGGTGCTGAAGAGCTTAAATACTTGCGGTGCTTCTTCGGGTGCCCATCTACCACTACTCAAAATGCTCAGCGTAGCTTCAAAAACAGTATTGTCTATCGGCAGAGTATATTGTTCATAATGACCAGCAAAGCCGCTTTTATGACGTGGTAAGTCAAACCAGTTCAAATTAATATGAAGGCTGCTCAGTGGCTTACAAGTTACTTCATTGTTGCCAATAAGCAAATACGAACCTACTGTTGGTAAAGGCCCAAACGCCTGAAAAGGGCTGCTCGCATTCAAACGGCCTGCCTGCGAGTAAACCTGTAAGTTGCGCACTCCTTGCACCTTCGTATGAATACTGACTTGCAGAGGTTTGAGTGGCGCTAACAGATTATAGGCATATACAAAAGCCTGATTGTTCAAATTAAAACAGACCAAAGGGAAACGGCTCTCCCAACGTTCATGAATAGTGGCTTCGGCAGCAACGAGCGGTGGGTCGTCTGGCCCTAGTTCAAACGTAAAGGTGAGCAGGCTTGCTTTGCTATCTTTTGTTACGACATAGCGTTCAATGGTCATAAATCCATGAGGAACGGCTACTCTTATAGTAAAGGCATTTAGAAATATTTTAAGAAAAAGCTCTTCGCGACGTGTTTTTGTTTTGGCGCTTATAGCATTAATGATGGCTTCCAGTTTGGTGAATGATTCTGGCTCAAAGGCAATGCTAATAGCAATTTCGCGAGCGCCTTCGCTGAGAGTAAACAGAGGCGATGCAAAGGCAAAGCCCAGAGCAGCATCTTGCATATTGCGCTCGCTTGCCCCTTTTGAAGATTGGTCTTCGCCAAAAATTGCAATGGGCTGTTTGCTTTGTTCTTTCAAAACAGTATCTAAACTACACGCATACATACCTCCTACCCAAAAAGGCTGGTCATCAACTTCGTGTAGGGTATCGCCAGCGGCTATATAGTGTGCAAAAAGATGCTTAATTTTTGCATGGCTCAAGAATGCAGTTTGTTCTGTTGTATAGGGTGTTTCTTTGCGATTGTCATCAGAAGAAGCCATGAAGTGTGTCCCTTCTGGCACAATAGCTTGTTTGGTATGTGGGTTTAATTCAAAAAACAGAAAAACATGGTCGTCTGTGGCTGGTCTTGGTCGCTGCTGCAAAACAGACCTGTAATAGTAGTTTAAATGCTCGGTACGCAAACTGTTGAGGCTTTCCTTGACTTCCTCAAAAACGCTCAAAAAGGATTTTAAGAGTGCAATATGTGGCTTATGGTTACTTTGCCCCGCGGTTTGCTCAAAATACTGCATGGCCTGCCTGCTCCAATATTTAAAGGTGTCTGATAGCAGGTTAAATGATGCAACAGTGGCTGCTGTTAGTTCAATCCACATTTCGTCAAGCTCCTCTGTTGAGGCTTCTAGCTCTGCTGTACCGTCTGAAAGAAGCGGCGCGGGCTTTTTATAGTAAGCCCAGCCAGGATTTTGAAGAATATCAGTTAGGTCGCCTTTGATTTTTAACACGTTTTCAAGCATACTGATTCTGCTTCGGAGCTGGTCTAGCTCTCCCTGCATGGTGCTTTCAAGCGTGAGGCTCATTTCGCTGCGGCGGCTATTGTCCAAAAGGCCGCTCACTCCTTGTTTGTCAAGTGCGTAGAGCCAAGCATCAAAACGCCCAAAAAGTTCACGCAGTACGTACAAGAGTCCTTTGTAATGCTTGATTTTTGCTTGCGGTTGCTTGAATAACTGCATACGCAATAAATGATAGTGAAACTCTTTGTCGCATTTTGGCAAATCAAAATGAGCAATATCTGCCCATATTACAAGCTCTGAATTAAAGAACGTCTGCCAATTCCCACTTTCTTGATTGTTATTGTCATAAAACTTTACAAAAGCTGCTAACTCACGAACATAAGAAAGAAGAAATGGAGTTCCACGCTCGTCAATTTTGACATAATCGGGATTAAAGGCTGTAAAAGCGCGTTGTTTTTGACTTGTTCCTTGCATTACCAAAAAATTAATGGCCAATTATATAAAATTAATCCCAATAATTCAAATACAAAGGGCTTTTCTTTGGAACAAAAGAGAAATACAGCCTTTAGATAGTCTTTGCACTTGCTGTATTTCTCTTTACGCTAGGGCTATGTTTTGTTATGCTGTTGCTAGAGTATTATGCTTAATTTTAGCAAAAGCATCAGCAAAATCCGCTTTTATGTCTTCAATATGCTCAATCCCGACAGATACACGCAGCAAGGACGGCGTTACACCCGCTGAAAGTTGCTCGTCTATACTCAGCTGTTGGTGTGTGGTAGCGGCTGGTTGAATGATAAGGGTTTTGGCATCTCCTACATTAGCCAAATGGCTTGTGAGCGTGAGGTTATTCACAAACTCTGTGGCGGTATCTTTATTGCCTTCAATTTCAAACGATAAAACAGCACCAAAGCCATTTGTTAAATATTTTTTAGCCAAAGCGTGATAAGGGCTACTCTCTAAGCCAGGATAGTTTACACAACGCACAAGCGGATGTGCCTCAAGCCACTTGGCAAGGGCGAGCGCATTGTCCACATGGCGCTGTACACGGAGCGAGAGGGTTTCTAAGCCCTGCAAAAACAGAAAAGAGTTGAAAGGACTCACGGCTGGGCCTAAATCGCGCAGGCCTTCAACACGTGCCCTGATGATGTACTGAATGTTTCCAAAAGGCCCATTCTGACCAAAGACCTCATTGAACACAAGGCCATGATAACCTTCGGAAGGCTGAGTGAACTGCAAAAATCTGCCATTGCCCCAGTTGTATCTGCCAGAATCCACAATAATTCCACCAATGCTGCTGCCATGTCCGCCAATCCACTTTGTAGCTGAAGCAACCACCACCGCAGCACCATGCTCAATAGGGCGGAAAAGATAGCCAGCCGCACCAAAGGTATTGTCTACAACAAGCGGCAAATCATACCTTTGCGCTAGTTTTGCAAAAGCCTCAAAGTCAGGAATATTAAAGCCAGGATTCCCTGTTGTTTCTAAGTAAATGGCCTTGGTGTTTTGGTCTATCAAACGCTCAAATGATTCTACGCTGTCGCCATTTGCAAATCGCGCATCTATACCCAAACGCTTGAAAGCCACTTTAAACTGATTGTACGTTCCGCCATAAAGGAAAGACGTTGTGATAAAGTTCTGACCTACCTCCAAAATATTATTGAGAGCAATGAATTGTGCGGCCTGCCCCGAGCTGACTGCCAAAGCAGCCACGCCACCTTCAAGAGCGGCTACCCGCTTCTCAAAAACATCGGTGGTGGGGTTCATTAATCGGGTGTAAATGTTTCCGAACTCTTTGAGTGCAAAAAGATTAGCACCGTGTTCTGCATTCTTAAAAACATAAGAACTTGTTTGGTAAATGGGTACAGCTCGCGAACCTGTGGTAGGGTCGGCTTCTTGGCCAGCATGAACTTGGAGTGTTTCAAAACGATGATTAGACATGAGTGAGTCAGGATTTTATAAATGAAACAAGGGAGAAAGATTGTTAAAAGCAATATAAAGCAGCCCCAAAAGCTAAAAGAGCTCGTCAGGACGCAAAGCATCGTGGTCTTAAAGACCAAGTGCAGAGCAACTAAGAATTGAGAGAGGAGAATAAATTGCTAACAACAACAACAACAAGGAGTTGCTAGCCCAAAGAGCCATAAGCTCAAAAAAGGATTGGTAGAGCGAATAGAAAAGGGAGCTTGTGCAGAGTTTTGCATGACTTTTTTTAAGTTTATAGTTCCTAAATCAGTTAGGCAGGAATTAACACCTTTCGCGGCCAGTATTTATTGCGTAGGTTGTTAGTCGTTCTTTGAGCCTGTTCTCTCCCGACTTCTTTATAAGCCAAAAAACTCTGAATAAGTGCTACAAAAAGCAACACGGTCAATACAGATTTTGACGGCGCAAAGTAAACAACATAAAAGCTATACTCCAAATTTTTTTGCGTTTTTTTAGTTTAGTGCTCTCTTATTAACCAGCCTTCCCTTAAAAGTCTGCATAAGAACAAGCACATCAATTGATTGATATGATTCATCTGCTTCAGGAACACCCTCATGATTTTGGGTGGCTTTTTCTCTCTACTTTTGCCTTGATGCAGAACTGAAGCGCGAGCTGAAAGTTCCGACCGTAGGGCATAGCAAAAAAATCAAGCCTCGCAAAAGGCCAATTTAGATGAAAAAAAACTTTTTCATCTAAACCAGCGAATGGCTTTTTCTTGGATTCACTCTCTCACAAAACAAGCTCTTAATTAACCTCTCTGAGAGATGTAAGTTTTGGAAAGCGAATAATTGTATTTTTCTAAGATAGAGGCTTTACTTTTAAAGTACGGCCAACTACGGCTATCATACGGCTATGATACGGCTATGATACGGCTATCCTATGGCTGAGGCAAAATAGGACAAAAGCAATTTTTAGGCATCAAGCGGGTTTGCGACTTTATTCTTTTTTTTGTTATTGAGTACGTCTATTGGCCTGTATTTGCGTTAGAGAGGCGGCGGGTTTAGTGCGTAGCACCGAAGCGAAGCGCAGCCCAAAGACGAACGACCGCGAAGCGGGAACGCCCAATAAATTGTAGAAAAACAATCATTAGTCAAAAAGTTAGATATAAGGCATTTGGCAAAAAGTTATTTGAAAACGCGAGAAAATGGCCTCTACAAGGGACAAAAGAGGGCAATTAGAACTTAAAAAACTCAAAAAGGGCTTTTTGACGACTCAAGAGAGGTTAATTTAAGAGCTTGCTTTCGTTCAAAAACCTCCGCAACTCTGCGGAAAGGACGATTTTAATAAACGACAGAGTTGCACAGAAAATCTCACTCTCTGACCTTTGAGCCATTCGCTTTTGTCTGATGCGAGGCATGGCAGGCCGTAAGAAGCTCTTGAGGTTTTACCAGTTTTTGACAAAATAGGCTAAAATCTAAGATGTTTTAAAGATGAAATTCTTGTTTAATTTACTGACAATAAATACCTTAGATGTTTTTAAGGGAAGACTATCTACAAGGTGCAAAAGAGAGCAATTAGACCTCACAAAACTCAAAAAGGGCTTTTCGACGACTCAAGAGAGATTAATTTAGCGGCTATTTATGGCTAATCCAGCCAGTGTTGGACGTAAAGCCCATCGGGGTCATACAAAGCAGCTTGGCGTGGAATATTAAAGTAGCGGTCTTCGCGTGGGTCTTTGCCTACACCCGCTACATACTGCCAGTTGCACCAGTTGCTGGTGGTGTCATAGTCGAGGAGCATCGTCTCAAAAAATTCAGCTCCCCAGCGCCAATCAACTTTTAAGTCCTTAACCAAGTAGCTTGCTACATTCTGCCTTCCTCGGTTAGACATGAAGCCCGTTTCGGCAAGTTCACGCATATTGGCATTGATAAAAGGCTGCTGGCATTGTCCTTGGCACCAATCGCGGAAGTCTTTTAGACTATTTTTGTATGTCTTGGGGTTTTTGTGGGCCATCAAACCATTTTTATAGAAAATTCTTTGCTCATACTTCATGCCCACAAATTTGAAATAATCGCGCCAGAGTAGTTCAAAAAATAACCAGTAGGTAGAATCATTTTTAAGAATTTGCTTTTCAAAGCGCTGTATCTCCTCATATACGTAAACAGGCGAGAGCGCACCAAGCGCTAGATAAGGCGAAAACTTTGAGGAATAGGCTTCGCCTAAAAGGCCATTGCGCGTTTCTTTATAACAGCTAAGGTGTTGGGTGTCCCAAAAATAATGTTTAAGACGCAAAAGTGCGTGGGTTTCGCCGCCCACGAAAGGCAGAACTGCTTTAGGACTGTGGGGTAGGCTTTCTTGAGGACAATACTGGTGTTTGCTCAAAAAATGACAACTGCTCAAATCTGGTAAGGGTGGCAGCTTTATTGGGCTTGACCAAGAGCGGCGAATGCGGCAACTAAGCTCTACCTTTTTACGAAATTCAGTAAAGATATTGGGAAGTTGCTGCACATCAAACGGAAGCGCACTGGGGGCAATGAGGGTCTGTGCCTCAAAAAAAGACAGCTTACAATGCGTGAGTTGGGAAGCCACCGCCTTCTCTGAAGCTACCTCTTCGTAGGTGTATTCTTTTTGAGCATGAATGACAGAGGCTTGAGTAGCGGCAGCAAGAACTGGCAGTAGGCTTTCGGGTTGGCCTCGTAGAATAAGTAAGTCGCTACCAATTTTTTGTAACTTTTTTTTTAAGTCTTGTACGGTTTCGTCAAGGAACTGCCTTCTGCGTGGACTTATGCGCGCTAAAGCAGTAAGAGGTGTTTTTTTAAAGAGCTTTTCTTCGTAGATAAAAACGGGCAATAACAGGCTTACATGGGGTGCGAGTGCGGCCAGCGCCTCGTGGTCGTGTAAACGGAGGTCATTTCTGAACCAAAGAATGTGAGTTTGCATAGAAGGGTAGGGGGCTTGCTGCTCTTTAACACAAAAATCTTTTGCGAGCGTTTTTGTTCTAAAGAAAGTATGTAAAATTAACAGCAGCCCTCAGTGATGTTATGTTTTGCTTAAATTCCTACCAACTTAAAACCTACACCATGTATATTTTCTATGCGTATGCTGGCATCATGCTTAAAGCACTTGCGGAGTCTAGAAATAAAGACATCAAGACTTCTGCCAATGAAGTAGTCGTCATCACCCCAAATATTATTTAAAATATCTTCGCGCTTCAAAACACGGTCTGGGTTTAGACAAAAAAGGCGCAAAACTTCTCCTTCGCGGAGCGTCAGTTTTTGTACCTCGTCAGGGTGCTTGAGTTCTAAGTTCTCAAAGTCAAAGCTGTAAGTCCCAATATCAAATATTTGTCGTGCTGGGGCAGTGCCAGCGCCTATTTTGTTACGTTTCAAAAAAATTTCAATTTTCAACACAAGTTCTTCTATACTAAAAGGCTTTGTAAGATAATCGTCAGCACCAATTTTGAGGCCATGAATACGGTCTTCTTTTAAAGACTTAGCGGTCAGGAAGATGATAGGTACTTCTTGATTACGCTGCCTAATTTTTTGAGCCAGCGTAAAGCCATCTTGCTTGGGCAGCATAACATCTAGAATACACAAATCAAAATCATTTTTTTTGAAGACCTCCTCGGCTTCTAGGCCATCAACACAATGCACAATGGCATAACCTTGCCACTCGAGATTATCTTTTGTAACAAAACCAAGACTGAGGTCGTCTTCAACAAATAATATTTTGGCTTTAGGCTTCATAAGGAATGTTTTTAAGTGGCTATCATGCGCAAAACTACATATTATTTTGTTTCGTTCGCCAAATCCCTAATTTTTTATAACTCTTCCGCACCAAAACTATCATTTTTTTTATCCTCTTTGAAAAGAAATTAGTGAATGGCATACCCGCAAACTGGGAGGCGAAAGGTTTAGGAAGCAGATGCTTTAAGAAAACGGGTACTTTCCTGCTTGAAAGCATACTAAACAAAATCAGCGAAGGTAAAATGATAAGGAAAAAATTGCCAAATACCCCACTTTTTGCAGAGATATTCATAGAACAATAATTTTTTCATGCCGAAACGCCGAGATTACTCTGCCATTATCCTTTTTCTAGGTTTTTAAAACTAAATTGCAGCCATTTTTAAAAAGACAAAAAATGAATAAGCAAGATTTGATAGCACAAATTAAAGCAAAACGCTCTTTTTTGTGCATAGGGCTAGATACCGACCCTCATAAGATACCCAAAGTGCTTCAAGAAAGCGAAGACCCTGTTTTTGAGTTCAATAAACAAATCATTGAGGCAACAGCCCAATATGCGGTGGCTTATAAACCTAACCTGGCTTTTTATGAGGCACAAGGCGAAAAAGGTTGGCAGAGCCTCCGTAAAACGCTAGCCGTTATACCGCCTCATGTTTTTATCATCGCTGATGCCAAACGTGCAGACATAGGCAACACGTCTCATCAATACGCCAAAGCCTTTTTTGAAGACCTTAAGGCCGACGCTGTTACGATTGCCCCTTATATGGGCGAAGATTCAGTCAAACCTTTTTTAAGTTATACTGAACGCTGGACGGTGTTGTTGGCACTAACCTCCAACAGCGGTAGTCAAGATTTTCAACTCAAAAAACTTGCAGACGGAAGTTTTCTGTTTGAGGAGGTGCTTAAAACCGCCATCACCTGGGGCACAGACCAAAACATGATGTTTGTGGTAGGTGCTACGAATGCGTCTTATTTGCAGCGCGTGAGGCAAATTGTACCGATGCACTTTTTACTCGTGCCTGGTGTAGGCGCGCAGGGTGGAAGTTTGGCCGAAGTAGCCCAAAATGGCCTTAATAAGGACGTTGGACTCTTGGTAAATTCATCTCGTGAAATCATTTACGCTTCAAATGGTGTAGATTTTGCCGAAGCCGCAGCCAAGAAAGCCCATAAAATCCAACTAGAGATGGCTGAACTACTACAACAAAATGAACTTTTGTGAGCAATACACACGAAGCAAAAGGCATTAAATGGCCTTTGATAGACTTCTCTTCTCTGCTTTTTGCTTTGATAAAGAACTGAAACGTGCGCTGAAAGTTCTGACCCTAGGCCATGGCAAAAAAAGAAAGATGAAGCCTCGCAAAAGGGCAATTTAGATGAAAAAAATGGCTTTTTCTCTGATTCACTCTCTTACAAAACATGATTACACAGAAAATCTCACCCTCTGACATTTGAGCCATTCGCTTTTGTCTGATGCGAGACAGTCCAGGACTTAAAAAGCCCTTGAGATTTTGCCAGTTATTCGACAAAATAGACTAAAAACGAAGATATTTTAAAGATGAAGTGCTTGTTTAATTCACTGATAATAAATATTTTAGATGCTTTTTAAGAGACGACTATTTAAAAGCCTGCAAATCTTCTGGGTTACGGATAAAGATGTCTTCGCCACTTTCTTGCGGAATGATTTGCAAAATTTGCGACAGCGTTAGCTTTATGAGGAGCTCGGAAGCTATTTTTTCAGTTAAGCCGCTCAGTTCAACAAAGCGCTTAAGCGTAATTTTGTGGCTTTTGCTCAAAAAAGCAAATAACCGCTGTTCTGCCTCACCAAATGAGAGCAGATTTCCCTTTTTGCTGTGCCCTTTTTTGAGAATAGCCTGCATTTCGGGGCTTGCTTGCAAGGATTTGTCTGCCACACGCACATACACGTCGCGCAGTTGTGGCGTTTTGAAAAGCGCCACAGGCTTGCGTTTGCTTTCTTGTATGGCAAATATCAAAACTTCGCTACGGTCGTTGAGCGTAATGCGATACAGCTCATAAGCAACGAGGGGTTTAATCATTTTTTTGATGGCATTTTCAAGCACAAAAATATCCTCGTCGGGGTGTTTCAAGCCTTTAATGAGGAGGTCATCACTCACACCTATAATCAAGTTGCCGCCCTTTGTATTGGCAAAAGCGACGACCTCCCGCATAATCTTGGCGGGATAGAGCGTTTTGAGTTTAAATTCTGTCTGAAGCCCCTCGCCTTCTGATACAATTTTGCGTAATTCCTTGAAAGTCATTTTAGTAAGAAGGTAGTTGGCAATCTTCATACGCTTTGTTACAGCGCTAAATGTCCTTACAAACGAAAATTAAGGCCATTCAGTTTTATATTTTGAAAAAAAAGTAAAACAACAGGCCCAAAGTCTTCTACTTTTTTTTCTTCTCTTTAGCCTCTTTATCCTTTTTGCCAAAAACAGAAATATTGGGGATATAGCGCTTTGGTTTTTCTTTGAAATCTACCAAAATAGCATCTAAATCTCGCATTGTCTGGTTTAAATTGCTGTGAAGCGAGTCTGTTTTGAGCATGAGGCCAAGCGAACCTTCGCCTTCATTGAGGGCTTTGGTGGTTTTCTCTAGCTCTGTCATCAATTTGTTGGCGCTGGCGGCCAAAGCAGCAAACTCTACACTGTTTAGTGAGTCGGCAAGGGCATTCATTTTGGCAATGATGGGACGCAACTCTTTTTCGGTTTCCAGCAAAGAGCCGCTCATTTTGGCCATATTGCCAGTAACAGTGCCAATATTTGCACGATTTTCACTCATTGTTGCGCTGAGTGTGGCTGTAGTTTGGTCTACATTTTTGATAACCCCTTTGATGCTCTGACTCATGCCTTTGTATTCTAAAAGCAGGGCATTAATTGTTGAAACGGCGGAGTCCACTTTGTCCGTGATAGGCATCACCTTTTGGTAAACGATGTCCGTAACACCGGCTTCAATACCAGAGGCTATGGTATCATTTTCTTCCATGATGCCGTTTTTTGTGGTCAAAACAAGCCTGAGCAACTTGCCGCCAAGCAGACCGTCATCAGCGAGGGTAATCATGGAAGCATCTCCAACAGCCACCTCCTTGTTAATGGCTAGGGTTACAATAAGCCTGTTTTTGGGCGAGTTAGGGTCTATGGCAATGCCATCAACGCGGCCTACGGGGTAACCATTAATGACAATTTGGTTAGAGATGGTAAGGCCATCCACTTTGTCAAAAATGGCGTAATAAGTGCGGGTTGGAGAAAGGAAGTCCACGCCTTTCAGAAAATTAAACCCCCAGTAGAGGATAGAGAAAGCGACAACGGTGAGTAAACCAACTTTAAGCTCTTTAGATATGGTCACGTGCGTAATATTTTGTGGTTTAATGAGCAAGGCGCTCGTCTGAATTGGCATTCTGATAGAGTCCACAAAAATAGAAATCTTTTGTGTAGTTTTTCATGTTTATAAAAAATATAGATGAAGCAACCTGAACCCAGTAACTTGGGATTCAGATAATTTTCTTAAATTTTGTTTTTTTTGAAGTTCATGCCTAATTTTTTGTGAGTATGCTCTTTTGGGGGCTAGCTTAGCCGAAACCTTTAAGTTTTAATATTCGTACCTATGCCTAAAAAACATATACTTTTTGCTTTTATATGCGCCACACGCAAATTTATAGGCATTACTCTAAGCAGCCTACTCTGTCCCTTAGCCGTTTTGTTCATGCTGCTCTAGTATGCCAGCAGGCGCTAGTTTGTTGGCGTGCGCCTATGACTGGGCGGGTGCAAGCCTTGGCCTGTAAGCCAGAAAGCATTGCAAAAAATGAAGATTTAAGACTCAAACACGGCTTTTTACTAGCTCCTTTTGCCATTAGTAGCAGCAAGGAGAGCAGTTGGCTACCTGCTGATTTCTATTTTGATGCCAGTGAGCCAAAGGGTTTTCAGTACAATGAATTTGCCTTAACCGAAGCGGAAGTAGATAGCTTCCGACAAGCCTGCACAGGGCAGCCTATCGGTACTTTTTATGATTTGGCTGGCATGGACAATTACTATGCCACCCAGATAGAATATGAAAACCTTGTTCAAGAATGTGTGCAACATATCAGGGACGGTGTATTTGCAAAAGCTGTAACTTCAAGAGCTGCTTTTTATTCTCAAAAAACGGACTTCAATATTCTTGCTGCCTTCGAGGAGCTTGAGCGCGCTTATCCACACGCCTTTGTGTGTTTGTTAAGTATTCCGGGCATGGGTACTTGGTTGTGTGCAAGTCCGGAAACACTGCTTTCTACAGACTCAAGAGGCTTTTTTAGAACTATGGCTCTTGCAGGAACGCAGCCCAAGGCAAATTTTGCCTCTGAAAAAGAGGTTACTTGGCGGCAGAAAGAAATTGAAGAGCAGGCTATGGTCAGTCGCTATATCATCAACTGTTTTAAGCAAATTCGTTTGCGGGAGTTTGAAGAAATTGGCCCTAAAACGCGCTTTGCAGCCAACTTAGCACATCTTTGTAGTGAGTTTCGTGTGGATATGGGCAATACCAATTTTTGGGAGTTACCTAGTGTTATGTTAGAATTGCTACACCCTACTTCGGCGGTGTGTGGACTTCCTCAAAAGCCTGCCCTAGCGTTTTTGAGCACCAACGAAAAGCACAACAGAAGACTTTACAGTGGCTATTTGGGTTATGTTGGGGAAGATGCCATGCATCTTTTTGTGATGCTTCGCTGTATGCAAGTGATTGAAAAAGGCATGATTCTATATGCTGGCGGCGGAATAGTAGAAGATTCAGAGCCTTTTAGAGAGTGGGAAGAAACTCAACACAAAATGAATACGCTTTTGAATGTGGTAAGATGAGTTTTTATAAGAATGTCTTGATAGTGTTTCACAGAACTTACTTTTGACCTAATTATTGCTGTCTAAGCGCCACTCAAGCTCAATTGCATCTATATTATTTGCTAACAGCAGTTTTGCCGTAATACATTTTACCTTCGCCAGTTGGCGCGTTATTTCGCCATACGCCCACGTACTTGTCGCCGTTTGGATAGAGCATAGTGCCTACGCCATGGCGCTTATCGGCCAGCCACTGTCCTTCATAACGGCCTTTGTCTGGGTAAATCATTACGCCTTCGCCCTGTATGTGGCCATTTACCCATTGCCCATTGTAGTAGCTGTTGTCTGTCCAGCGCTGTGAGCCTCCTCCATGTTTTTTGTTATTCAAAAATTGTCCTGAATACACACCGCCTGTTTTCAAATAGAGCGTTCCTATGCCTGAAAACTTACCATCTTTGAAATTCCCGGTGTATTTTCCGGCTTCGCTGACTTGTTCTCCATAGCCATTTTTGCAGTTTCCTTTCAAACAAATCCCGTTGGCGTGGTCAAGAACAGAATAAGCATCATTGAGTTTTATCTCCATGCTTTCAATGCCTTTTCGCGTATTGAAATAAATGAGCAGGTCGTAACTGCCTTCTCGGTAGTACCAGAGCGTCCCGAAACTTGATTTTTCTTCTTTGAGAGGTTTGCCCATCACATAATGGACGTAGTTCATGTCTCCCGCCACTTGTATTTTGTCGGTCAGGGTATGCGAAAAATCCTTAAACCCAATTTTAAAAATGTGGATTTTGTATAGAAAGCCGTAGTCATCAAAGTAAAGGAAGAGTTTGTCTTGGGCAAAAGCATAGCGCATATAGTCAAAAGCCAACTGAAATTTTTGATAACCGTCTTTGTGGCTTTGCGTGAGGTCTATAATCGTTTTGCTATCCTTATGTTTACCGAGTAGGTCGTAAAGATTGTTGGTTTTAAAAAAATTTTTACCTTTGAACTTCCCCTGCTCCCAATAGCCTTCCGTTACTTTACCGTTGGCCAAAAAGACTTTGCCGTCTCCGTGTCTTTTGCCATTGAGCCAGCCACCTTCGTAGCGGTTGCCGTCCATGTCTGTCCAAACTCCCTTACCACTTTGGCAGTTTCCGCTTAGGCAGTGCTTAAATCGTATATTCACACGAATCAATTTTGCTTTTAGTCCGTCCCCATTGAATACAAACTGCATATTGGCCAGTGAGTAATTGTATTCCAACATATTGCTTTTTTCGGCCGAGGGCAAGCCCAGTTTCAAGATAACTATTTCTTTGGTATCAATAAAGGTAACACGCTCTGGCAGACGGTTTTGGTAAGCTCTAAAGCTAATCTCATTAACCACAAAAGAGCTTCCAAAGAGATAAATACCTTCCAGAAAATTTTCTTTATAAAAATTAAGTTTAACCCCTTTTTCAGGAAAAGTTAAGGAGTTGGGCGTACTGAGCGTGGTGTTTGGCGTTCCTAATTCATTGACAAAAGTAGCCAAAGCCCTATCAGTCTTGGCTTTGCCTATAAGCATGAGCAGCTTGTTGCCGTCTGTTGATTGTGTGTGGGCATTGAAGCAAAGCGATAGGCACAGAAAAATTACGAAAATTAATGTATGTGTTTGAGTATAAGTATCTTTTGCCATCTTTTCGTTTACACGGTTGTCTAGTAATGCCCAATGATTAGCCTACTAGCGTTTATTTTAACGACAATTATACCTTGGCGGTTACAGGCGAGTAAAAAAAGTTAGGTTTTGTTTAACTCTAAAACCTCAAAAAAGACAAAGGTGTCCTTCGCAAAAGCGAAAAACACCTTAATATCTTGCGGAAAGGTAAAGTCCTATTAGTCTTGTTCTAGCGGCGTGTGTGATTGCGCTTCTAACTCCCAACTACGGTTAAACATAAATTTATGAAATTTAAGATAACAAGGGTAATCAAAGAAAGAACTCAACTTTTAGTGCCTCAACTTCCCGTGCGGGAAACTTCCGCATTCACTATAATGACCCAAGTGGTAAGCAAATAGTTGGAGCTATTGGTCAAAAATTTTAAGATATTTTTAGATTTAGCACTAAAATAAACGCAAGGCAATGATTTACAGCATATTAGCAAATAACAAATTTTAACTTTTATCTGACGGTGCTTTAAAAAGTACTTTTAGTAGCTGTGAGCTAAACTAAGAAGTCTTCCCTTAAAAAGTCGGCATAAGAACAAGCACGTCAATTGATTGATATGATTTATCTGCTTTAGGAACACCCTCTGACATTTGAGCCATTCGCTTTTGTCTGATGCGAGGCATGGCAGGCCGTAAGAAGCCCTTGAGATTCTGCCAGTTATTTGACAAAATAGGCTAAAAACTAAGCGATTTTAAAGATGAAACACTTTTTTAATTGGCTGGTAATCAAAAAAAATGGCCATTTTTTAAGGGACGACTAGCTACCAGCAATCATCTTGCAAAAGCAAGGTAGTACAAAGCACAAAGGGTTTAGTCTTTTAGAGCATGAAGCTTCCACCAAGGAGTAGCGGGTGAGTCATGATGCTCGTAATGATACCCAAAAAAATAGCAACTCAGGAATGCTAAAAAATGGTTTTTGGGCATAGAAACTGATTTATGCTTATTATCTGGGCTGTTTCGGTGCGGAATGAACGTGCCAAAATAAAACAGCTGGAAGGTGGCTAAAACAGAAGGAAGCGCCCAAAATACTGCCACTTGTGTTTGCTGCCAGAATAAGGATAAAACATTAAACAAGATAGCCATAAGCAGTATCTGCCACCAGGTAATGTATTGTTTGGCAAAGCTCCAGTACCAAAGCCAAAAAGAACCTCCATGATAGTCTGGGTCTTTGTCAGTACCAACAAACCGGTGATGCAAATGGTGTTTTCGGTTGAGCGCGGGGTAGTAGTTCAGGGCAAACAAAGCCGCACAGAGTGTTCCGACGGCCGTATTGAGCGTCTTGTTATTGGAAACTGTCCCGTGCATGGCATCATGCGCCGTAATGAATATGCCAGTATAAAGGTGTGTTTGTACTAAAAAGCCTAAATATGGCCAAGCACTGCGCCAATCTACGTCTGTTGTGAGCCAAAAGGCCAAATTGGTAGCCCAAAGAACAAGTAAAAATATAGCAATCAGTAAGCCGTAGTAAGGTTTAATCATGGCTTATGCGTAAGGTCTTCGTAGTCGTCAAATGAAACATCGGTTGGCTTTTGGCCTTTTCTAGGAATATCATAAACACTTTCTTCTCTATTTTGTTTTTGCTGCGCCTCTATCACTTTTTTCAGCCCTTTGTTTATGAGTTTTTTGGCAAGTTTGGGTGCAAGCCAGCGCAATACTGCAAAAATAGTCCATTTCAGGAGAAAGAATCCCCCAACGACAATGATTAAAATTTTAAGAATAACCATACCCACGTTTTAATTTTATTGCTTTTCTTGCACCCAATATTCTTTTTCAATATTAATAATGATGGCCTCCTCATTGATATTTTTTACTTTTTTGATTTCCTCTTGTGCTTTCTCTTTAGCCCAATAATTACCGACCAAGACCATGAAAGTCAGTTCACGATTGTATTGGTCAGAGAGTACAAAAACATCTTTGTAGCCAGCCGCTTTGAGTTCCTCGCAATAGTCCAGAGCACCATCTAGTTCTTGGTAATCGCGTATATGAATCGCAAAACGGCGTTTTTCTACACGGTAGCCGTTAGCATCATACAAAAATGGATTTTTGGGGTCAAAGGAAATGTAAGGTGCAAAGTAAGGTTTTTTGGGCGCTACATTACCCGAAGTATCCTTGACAGACATAAACCAATCTGCCTCCAAGATACGGAATTTGCTCATATCCTCGTCAGAGGCTTTTACAAATAGGTAGTAAGCATTTCCTTTTTCTGAGAGTTGTGTTATTTCACCATCTTTGATAGTATAAGCAGTGATGAGATTGTAGCGGTCTAACATGGCTTGCTCTTCTTTGCTTAATTTGGCAGCATTTTCGGGGTGCTTGGGCGCTGCTCGCACAAAGTCAATGATGCCATCAAAGTTGAAATCGCCGAAGGAATCATAGCCTCCATAAGTACTTGAAAAAGAATAGGCTAAAGGTTTGTTGGGTTCGGTTATGTCATACACGTTGTAGCAACGATAATTACAACCTTTTTGGATACAGTCTTCGCGGTAGCTAAAAAAACAAAGATACTTGCGGCTAAGGTAAGAGAACTCAAATACGTCCAAAAAATTACTGATGTTGGTGCGTGCGCCCATTTCGATTGCACAGTAAAAATTAAACTTTTTGCCGTTAATGATAACGCCAGTCGGGTTGGGGTTCAAAATGTGGTGAAACTCCTCTCCATGCACAAAATAGACTTGCACACTCGCGGTTGAGCTGTTATAAACCGTAAAAGTAGTATCGCGCTCAGTTTTACTTTGGGCATACACCTCCTTGACTGTGCTTACATCTAGGGTTTTTGTAAAGCGAAGTGGGTCTTGTACTAGCATACTGACGGAGTATTCTTGTCCCTTTTCTTTGGGAGTTTGTGCACAAAGCACTGGCGCAAAGCACACAAAAATAGCAACAAGAAAAATCAGAATAGGATTTTTCATAACAGTCTCTTTGGTTTATAATCTGAACTTAGAACGTTACAAGGCATAAAATAGGTGTGAATAAGTTGTTAAAAGCAGGTCTTCAGCACGTTTTATCTTGCTTAAAAGGAACATTTAAGTACAAAACAACTTTTTTTTCTATTAATTTCCTAAAAAACAACACGATAATTTGCTGAAGTGCCGTCTTCTTTCCCCTTTTACTTAGACTTTAGCCTTAAACTTTCGTAGCGGGTGCTTACAAGGCTTTTTTGGATATCTGGTGCGTCCGTTAGCAGGTAGTGCTGGTAAAGGCTCTGTATGGCAGGCGTTACTTCTTGTAGTTCTTTTTGGCCCAAACAATTATATAAAAGTCTAGATTTAAGAAGATTACGCACATTGCTTTCAAAGAAAAACTCTACAAAATAATAAGCCTTTTGGTAGAACAAAACAGGGTCTGTCATATCCATATAACGCCCATTGGCTTTAAAATATTCGCTATGGGCTTTGTACTGAATGTACTCATCTAAATACTTCCAATATACAGGATTATTAGAAAGATAAGGATTACAAGCCACAAGGTTTTTTTCAAACTTAAAAAATTCGGGGTTCAAATCTACCGTTTCGCCCAACAAGAGTCTTTGAATCTGATAGTTGGCATATTGATACTTAAAGCCAGCTATGTAGTAATCTATATCAAACGCGATATAGAGTTCGCAGCTTTCATTGATGGGGTATTTTTCTTTATATTTTTTAATGTAATCTAATCTGACCTTTTTAAGTGAGTCCGCAAATTTTTCAAATTGATTGGAATTTAGGTCTTTGAGTGCCTTCACAACAGCGTTCTGCGTGGTGGCTTCAGGAAAACTAGCAGAATAGCGCATCATAAACATATTACTTTCAGTACCAGCACCAAAAACACTAATAGGCGAAGCCCAATTTTGGTAATCAGCGACCCAGGTCAGGGCATAGTCAGGTGCAAAAAAAAGCCTTGCACTCTTTTCGGCAGAGCTTATTTCCACAAAGGTAGGACGGTCTAGCGTAAAACTTTGGTCAAAATTTCCTTCAGCATCTTTAAAAAGCTTTTTCGTTTGGTAACTGTTGTCTATCAGGCTATTCGGTATCTTAAAGTGAATAACTTGGCCGCCCGCTTTGGCTATTTGGCCGCTAAAAGTGGCTTTCTGTGCATAAGATGGGCTATATAAACCCGCCAATGTAAATATTAATAATATGGCTTTGCGCATAGCTTTTGCAGTCATTTGGAAGTAGATACGAAATGCAAATCAAAGGTTTTTTATTGAATAAAGCCTTTTTTACCTCAAAAATTTAGAGGATATATTTTTACCAAGCAGCAAAGTTTAGGCTAAATTTTTATTGTCATTGATTTCATAAATCTAAAGCGCTTTTATATAAAATGCTGCCTCTTCAGGGCAACTTCGGTAGTATCAGAACTTCTACACGTCTGTTCAGAGCGTGCTCTTCGCTAGAGCATTTTACGTCGTTTTCGCACTTATTTATGAGCTGCTGCTCGCCATAGCCCTTGGCAAACATACGGTGTGCGGGTATGCCCATATCTATAAGTGCTAAACGAATAGACAGGGCACGTTTTTGAGAAAGTTCTAAATTATAGAGGTCGTCGCCTCTTGAATCCGTATGACAGGCTATTTCTACGGAGAGTTGTGGGTTTGTTCTTAAAAATTCCAAGATGACCAATACCCCCTCGCGCACGTCTGGCACTAAAGTCTTGTTGCTGCGCGTTACAAGATAAAGTTCGGCGCTATTAGGGCTAAAGTTGATACCGTCTATTCGGATATTCGCGCCTTCTATGACTTCTTGGAGTTTAAAAATGAGGTCTTTTCCTACTTGGGTTTTGATAGACTGCGGCTTGACATAGTAATAGTCTGGGTGGCCTACACTCACAATATAAGTTGTGCCGAGTTCCAAAGAATCAATAACATACGAGCCTGCATCATCAGTAAAAGCAGAGTCCACCACAGCGCTATCTATGGGCTGCCTGACAAGTATCAGTGCTTTTTCTATGCCCACTTTGCTATCCTCATGCACAACGCTCCCTCGCAGTTGGCAGTAGCTTTGGGCATGAGAAAGCATACCCAGCCCCATCAAGGCGAAAAAAAAGAATAGAAATAGAGTCTTTGGTAAAATAGGTATGGCAGTACTACTCAAAACTTGGTTTTTTGAATACGCATAACATTCTTTATATTCTCTGGCTAGCATTGTTGCGGTATAACATCTTTTTTTAAACGTCATATTGCGCACATTTGTTATAAGTAGGCTATGGACTTTGACCAATGCACGTGTCATAATTTTGTAACATAGCTAGCTATTTTGCGTATCAAGTGTTATATTTGCGGGCAACTATTGGGTATATACAGCAATTATTAGGCTTCATTTAAAAACATAGACAAACAACAGTATAAAAAAGATGCTTTTCAAGTCCAAATCAAACCCCATCAAACCCTACAAGTTCAGAGAACTGAAGATTTATGCTTCAACAGAATGGCTTGCAGACGGACAAAAAGCTTATAGAACTGTTTTTGACTATGCAGAAGTTTCTTATCTATACGTAGAGCTGTCATTTTATAACAAATTTCTAGACGAAGAAGACTGGAGTGCCAAAGTACAAATTGTGGCCTATCGTATAGACCCCAAAACCTCCCGCAAGACGGACAGTATGTGCGAGATTAAAGTGGACTTGAACGCCAGCAAAACAGACCCCTTGTTGTATGTTAGAGAGGGCTGGGGTAGCCCAGAAAAAAAAGGATTCTGGGGGCCGGGCGAATATATCTGGGAAGCATCTATTGACAGAGAAATATTGGCCACACGCACCTTTCATATTGTTGATTTTACTTATCCCCTTCGCGATGGGCACGAGTCTATTTTCAGCATTAAAAAAATATTGCTTTATGAAGGTGGCAACAAACCAGCGCCAAAAAACGAGCGCACTTACCTTAAAACATTCAATAGACTTACTGCCAGATACGTTTGGGTAGAGCTTGAACTAGAAAATGAATCTGTTGATGACTGGACGGCTGAGTTTGCCTTTCAGTTTTATACGAGCTCAGGGCATCTAAAGGGTAAGACCTCAGAGGTCAAAACATTTTTAGGCAACGATTCTGATAGTGCCATTGTGGTAGAAACAGGCTGGGGGTCTGAAAACCCCGGTTCATGGCAGATTGGAGACTATACTTTACGCATCACTTGCTTAGATCTACCAATCGCCACGCTTAATTTCAGTGTCGAAGAAGTAGAAATAAAAGGAGTTATTCCTTATTATGATGCCGATGATGACGAAATTACACAGGGCGTACCTAAAGATGCGGCTAACAATCAAGATGAATCCTTAGAATCAATTTTTGATAAAATTGACTCTAAAATGGTCGGCATCAAAGCCGTCAAAGACAAGATACACAGCCTAACCAACTACCTTAAATTCATGCAGTTGCGTAAGGAAAGAAACCTTTACGCAAAGGCCAATTTACATAGCGTACTGCTCGGCAGCCCTGGTACTGGCAAAACGACCATAGCGCGCTTGCTCGCCAAGATATACCATCATTTAGGCTTTCTTTCCAGCGGCCATCTTACAGAGGTGAGTCGGGTGGACTTAGTAGCCCAATATATTGGCCAAACCGCCCCAAAAGTAGAAGAAGTCCTTAACAAGGCCAGAGGAGGGGTACTTTTTATTGACGAAGCCTACTCCTTGGTGCGTGCCGCAGATGACTCTAAAGACTACGGGCATGAAGTCGTAGAAATGTTCGTCAAGGAAATGTCCGAAGAGAATACAGACCTTGTGATTATTGTGGCGGGTTATGACAAAGAAATGAACTTGTTTTTGAACCATAACCCTGGCTTTAAGTCCAGATTCGGGCACTTTTTTCATTTTGAGGATTTATTACCGCAAGAGCTTATTGAGGTGGTACAAACTGCTGCACAGCAACAAGATTTAATCATTGAAGAGGAAGCACAAAAACTCTTACAAAAAATGATAACCGATGCCTTCCGAAAACGAGACAACTCCTTCGGCAATGCGCGTTACGTCAAGAATTTATTAGAAAAAGCGGCCATCAATCAGGGAGTCAGGGTTATCAAGGAAAGAAAGTCTGAAACAGAAGAACTTGACGACAAAACTTTACGCAATATTACGCTCGCTGATGTAGAAAAAATAGATAGCTTGCAAAAGCGAGCCAAGCCCACTATTCCTATTGATGAAGATTTACTCAAAGAGGCAATCCAAGAGCTACACACCATGACAGGGCTACGCGAAGTAAAAACACATATTGCGGACTTAGTTAGCCTGGTGCGTTTTTACAGAGATACTGAAATAAGTGTTTTGCAGCGTTTTTCTTTACATACCATTTTTAAAGGAAACCCAGGAACAGGCAAAACCACAGTAGCGCGTATTTTGGCCAAAATTTATAGAGGTTTAGGCATCTTAGAGCGCGGGCATTTGGTAGAAACCGACCGACAGGGGCTTGTGGCTGGCTTTGTAGGGCAAACGGCTATTAAAACACGCGAAAAGATAGAGGCCGCCATGGGTGGAGTTTTGTTTATTGATGAGGCTTATGCACTGGCCTCGGGCCAGAATGAAGGCAATGACTTTGGTAAAGAAGCTGTAGAAGTTTTGCTCAAGCAAATGGAGGAGCATAGACACCAGTTGGTGGTGGTGGTAGCTGGCTATACAGACAATATGGATAAGTTTATTGAAATGAACCCTGGTTTAAAGTCCCGTTTTGACCGTAGCATGACGTTTGAAGACTTTAACATAGAAGAACTTGAGCGTATTGCGCTTGAAATGCTGAAAGCCGAAAATCTTAGCCCTGATGCCGAAGCCTTAGTGTTTCTGCGCGAACAAATTACTGAACTTTATAACAAACGCGACAAGTATTTTGGCAATGCACGCACTGTTCGGCGTATCATACAAGAAGCTGTACGTAAGCAACATTTACGTATGGCGCGCATAGATATGCTCCAGCGTACAGCAGACCTACTCAAAACACTTTGCATTGAAGACCTCAGAGCCGTTGATTTTAAAGAGGCTGGTCGTCAGCGTCGTGGCAAAGTGGGTTTTAGGGTTTCCGACCAGCCCACTCCAAGCCCAAACAATGTTTAAGGCAGATGCAGCAGCCTTTTGGTGCTCTCTAGCTAAAGCTTGGCAAAGCGAACTGACACAAACAACTTTGGTTTATACCCTAATGCCTATCCATCAGCAGCGTTTAAAAGCTGTTGGTCTTCTACAAACTAATTTTGTATGGTTATTTCAAACATAACTTTGTGCATTGTGAGCTACCAGCAGCAAATTATAAAAAAAAGCTAGTCAAAACGAATTAAAATGCTATATTTGGGCATTCAATACAATTTTTTTGATACATTGTAGCGTTTATTTGCGCCCAGAGAGTTTCTTATAGCATATCACCACACCGTTGAGCCATTTGGATATGAGGCTGTTAGCATTCCGAGTTACAAATTTTAGGTCTGTCAAAGACAGTGGCTGGCTACACACCGACCAGCTAAGTTGCCTTGCGGGCGCAAACGAGTCTGGAAAAACCAATTTGTTGATGGCGCTCTGGAAGCTAAAACCGGCCAACGACGAGCCTATTAATCCACTTGCAGACTTTCCGCGCAAATATTTTGCCCAGTACCAAAGCAAGGGGCAAGAACTTACCTTCATTCGCGCTATTTTCCTCTTATCTTTAGAACTTGCTCAGCAAACAAGCCAAGAACTCGGTTTTCTGCCTGTTTTGTGTACACGCATACAGGTAGAGCGCCTTTATAGCGGCCAGTATGTAGTTCGCCTACCCATGCTGCCCCTCAACGACTTACTGGCAGTGGTTATCGAGCATTTGCAGATGCAGGAACTAAACCACCCTCAGGGAATTCGCCAGAACGCTGCCAAGCATCTGCTGCCAGTCCTAGAAAAGATTGTTCTAGACGAAGAAAGCACCACCGATACTCTTTTTGAGGTTATCTCTACCGAGCTAGATGCCTTTGAATATGCCCTCAATACCGAAGACGAAGCGCTGCTGCGGCATCTAACAGATTTACGCTTTTTGCTCCAACGTTGCCGCGAGTATGCCGACTGCGACCCTATAGAGGGGAAATTGGCCGAAAAAATGCTAGAGAATATTCCTAGCCTGCTTTTTTATAGCGATTATGGCAACTTAGACTCCGAAATATATTTGCCACACGTTGTAGAAAACCTAGAACGAAAAGACCTCAGTTTTAAAGAAAAAGCCAAAGTAAGAACCTTAAAGGTGCTTTTTGACCTGCTCGGTATGCAGCCACAAGCCATGCTGCCCACCGAAGCCAATGCCCAAAACTTAAAAAAGCACGCCCAAGACAACCGCCAAAAGGAGGTACTTTTGCAAGCCGCTTCGCAGCAAATCAGCGAAAAGTTCAACGCTTGGTGGAGGCAAAGCCGTTATAAGTTCCGCTTCCAGAACGACGGCTTTTTGTTCCGAATTTGGGTAAGCGACGAGCTCCGGCAGGAAGAAGTAGAACTAGAAAATCGCAGCCGCGGACTTCAATGGTTTTTTAGTTTCTTTCTGGTTTTTCTTACAGAAAGTAAAGCGGCTTATAGCAATTGCATTCTGCTACTGGACGAAGCCGGTCTCTCTTTGCACCCACTCGCGCAACGCGACCTTTTGGGAGTTTTTACGCGCCTATCGGTCAAAAACCAAATTATTTATACGACCCATTCGCCTTTTTTGGTGGATTCTAGCCGTTTGGTGGACGCAGGTACGGTTTATGTAAACCAAGAAGGGTACACCTCCCTAAACTACGGCTACGGAAACGGCCTCAAACAAGCGCGAAAGTCCATGTATCCGCTTTATTCTGCTCTCAATGCCCAAATTATGGAAGCCCTTACACCGCGCGTGGAGGTGGTTTTGGTAGAAGGGAGCTTAGAGCAAATTGTGTTGCTGGCTTTTAAAAATGCCCTGATTCGTTACGGTCTTTTTAGACCCCTGCGCGACGTTCTTTTTGTGCCTTTTAGCCATTTGCAGAGCCTAGAGCGAATTTGTAGCCTACTTGGGCTGCCTCAAGACGAAGCCCCTCTTCTCCTGTTGCTTTCCAAACCACAAGAGGCTGATTTGGCCTGGTTACAGAGCAAATACAGAGAGCAATCAGAACGCTTTTATGCCCCCTCTGCCCCAAATGATTACAACGGCTGGGCTGGGCTTTTTCCTGAAAGTTGGCTCAAAGAAGAACTACAAGCCTTGTTAGAAGCCCAAGAAGTTGAAGCCAAATTTAAGCCCAAAGACCCTAAAAATAGCCTGACCGAATTTGAACAATTCCAAGCCAAACAAAAAATAGAGTGGCGCTTTAATTGGCAGCTAGCCCTAGTCAATAAACTTACTAAAAGGCTTGAACAAGAAAATGATGCAGAGATTTTAAACGCCATTTTAACAAACATATTGCCTATTTTCAAAGCCATTCCTCAGTCTGAAGTGCTGCTTGCTCCTAAGGGCACTGCATCGGCTGGTACAGACTCTTTTGGAACTTTGTTACAAAAAGTAAAATCAAAAATTGCATTTTTTGAAGATGAACTAGAAGATAACAGCTCAGCAGAAGCTGCCAAGCATCTCAAAGATATGCAAAAGCTCAAAAAGGGCTTAGAAAAGGTGGAAAACAGCGCCCAGATGCAAGAATCTGGTGTTTATGAGCGCTTACATAAGTTTCAGAAATTTTTGAAAGGCGAAGGCATTTTGATTGATGAAGACATAGCCCAAGATGCCTTGGAGTTGTCTGAAAAGCTGATGGCTTAAATGATGCTCCCCCACAAACGCTAACTGCTAGTAATTCAAATGAAACGATTGAATGTAACACCATGAATAAAAGAACTTTCCTCAAAAAAATGGCATTGGGTGCAGCTACTGTGGCCTTTACACCGTCCGTGAGTTTTAGCGCCGCACACGAACCTGTAGCCTTTGTACTGCCCGCCTTGGACTATCCCTACAATGCGCTAGAACCTCATTTTGACTCTGTTACTATGGAAATTCACCATAGCAAGCATCATGCGGCTTACGTCAAAAAACTCAACGAGGCTGTCCAGAACACAAATTATGTAGGACTTTCATTAGAAAAACTACTCAAAAAGATAAAACCCACCGACTTGGCTATCCGTAACAATGCAGGCGGACACTATAACCACAGCCTTTTTTGGCAGTTGCTATCTCCTAAACCTGGTGCTGCACCTGAGAGCCTCCTCAAGGTCATTTCAGAGAACTTCGGAAGCATGGAGGATTTTCAAGATGCCTTTACGAAAGCGGGCTTGGCGCATTTTGGTTCGGGCTGGGTGTGGCTTGTTCAAGACAAGAAAGCGCTCCGAATCATGACAACTCCTAACCAGGATAATCCTTTGATGGAAAACATTTTGGAACAAAAAAAAATAAAGCCACTCATTGCCCTAGACGTTTGGGAACACGCCTACTACCTCAAATACCAGAACAAACGCACCGACTACATCAAGGCTTTTTGGCAGGTGCTTAACTGGGAGGCTGTAGCGAAACAGATGTAGTGTTTAAATTTCCGAGTTAGCAAGACAACAACTTCTTGCTGACCATTTCTATTGTTCTATTGCTAAGACTAAGCCTGTATCGTCTGCAATAGCCTCCATCAGAGAGTGAGATTTTCTGTGTAACTATGTTTTGCAAGAGAGTGAATCAGAGAAAAAGGCATTCGCTGGTTTAGATGAAAAAAGACTATTTTTTCATCTAGATTGGCCTTTTGCGAGGCTTGATTTTTTTGCCAAGGCCCACGACCTCTCGCAGACCTTGGTTCATGATACAAAGGCTACATATTTCGGCGATATTGCCCACCTACTTCAAAGAGGGCGCTTGTAATTTGCCCCAGAGAGCAGTATTTGACGCACTCCATCAATTCACGGAAAATATTTTCGTTGTTCACTGCCGCAAATTGCAGTTGGCGTAAACAAGCATCGCTCTTGGCCTTATGCCGGTTATGCAGAGCGTTCAGGCTATCAATTTGGTACATTTTTTCCTCTTCGGTGGAGCGAATGACCTCTCGCGGAATAATGGTGGGCGAACCTTTTGAGGATAGAAAAGTATTTACGCCAATAATTGGGTACTCTCCTGTGTGCTTGAGCGTTTCGTAATAAAGGCTTTCTTCTTGAATTTTAGACCGTTGGTACATTCTTTCCATAGCGCCCAGTACGCCTCCGCGTTCCGTAATGCGGTCAAACTCACTCAAAACAGCCTCTTCTACGAGGTCAGTCAGCTCGTCAATGATGAATGCCCCTTGTAATGGATTTTCATTTTTGGCCAAACCAAGTTCTTTATTGATGATGAGCTGAATAGCCACCGCCCTCCGTACCGACTCTTCGGTAGGCGTGGTAATGGCCTCATCGTATGCGTTGGTATGCAAAGAGTTACAGTTATCGTAGATGGCATAGAGCGCCTGTAGAGTGGTTCTAATGTCGTTAAAATCAATTTCCTGAGCGTGCAGCGAGCGGCCAGAAGTTTGAATGTGGTATTTTAGTTTTTGAGAGCGCTCATTTGCTTTATAAAGATACTTCATAGCTTTAGACCAAATTCTGCGCGAAACGCGGCCAATAACAGCGTATTCAGGGTCTATGCCATTTGAAAAGAAAAAGCTCAGATTTGGCGCAAAATCATCAACCTTCATGCCGCGGCTCAGGTAGTATTCTACAAACGTAAAGGCGTTGGAAAGCGTCAATGCAAGCTGTGTAATAGGATTTGCGCCCGCTTCTGCAATGTGATAGCCGCTAATGGATACACTGTAAAAGTTCTGAATTTTCTTTTCAATGAAGTACTCCTGAATGTCGCCCATCAGTTTCAAAGAGAACTCTGCACTCATAATGCAGGTATTTTGGGCTTGGTCTTCCTTGAGAATATCGGCCTGAACCGTCCCGCGCACGGCAGAGAGCGTTGCGTTGCGGATTTTTTCATAAACCTCTGCTTCCAGCACCATGTCGCCGCTTACACCAAGCAGCATCAGCCCGAGGCCATCATTGCCCTCGGGCAGGCCACCATAATAACTTGGTCTTGTTACGCCATAGTCTTCATAAATCTTTGCAATTTTGGCTTCTACTTCGGCTTGTAGGTCATTTTCCTTGATGTACTTTTCGCATTGTTGGTCTATGGCTGCATTCATAAAAAAGGCGCAAACGGCAGCCGCAGGGCCATTTATGGTCATAGAAACCGATGTTTTGGGGTCGGCCAAATCAAAACCAGAATAGAGCTTTTTGGCATCGTCTAGGCAGCAAACGCTCACACCAGAGTTGCCAATTTTACCGTAAATATCCGGACGCAAATCAGGGTTTTCGCCATAGAGTGTTACGGAATCAAAGGCGGTTGAAAGGCGCGTAGCAGGCATTCCCTTGCTGAGGTAATGAAAGCGCTTGTTGGTGCGTTCGGGGCCGCCTTCGCCAGCAAACATACGCGTAGGGTCTTCTTCGGTACGTTTGAAAGGAAAAACGCCAGCCGTAAACGGAAACTCACCAGGGAAATTTTCTTGCAACGACCAGCGCAGAATATCGCCCCAGGAGCGGTAGCGCGGCACGGCTATTTTCGGAATTGGGTTACGCGACAGCGACTCCGTTGTTGTTTTTACCCTAATCTCTTTGCCACGTACTTTATAAACAAAAAATTCGCTTTGATAATTCTGAATTTTACCAGACCACTCCTCTAAAATTTGCTTATTCGCGCCGTCCAGTTTGCGTTCTGTTTGGCCATAGAGCGCTTGGAGTTCTTTTTGTATGCTCTGCCTAAGCGTTTCGTTTAGGCCAGAACTTTGCTCTAAAGTTTGCATGGTGCGGTGCAGGCTGTAAAGTTCGTCTGCAAGGTCAGCTTGTTCTTTGGCCCAAGCATCATAACGACGGTTATTTTCGCTGATTTCGGACAAGTAGCGCACACGGCTAGGTGGAATGATGTACTGTTTTTCGGACATGGCCTTGGTCAGTTCATAAGCAGATTTGAACTGAACCCCTGCTTTTTCGTTGATTTTGTCAATGATAGCCCTGTATAGTGCATTCGTGCCTGGGTCGTTGAATTGCGAAGCAATAGAGCCAAAAACAGGCAGGTCGTCGTCTGGTGTGTCCCATAATTGGTGATTGCGCTTGTACTGCTTTTTAACGTCTCGGAGGGCATCTAGTGCCCCTTTTTTGTCAAATTTATTGATAGCGATGAGGTCTGCAAAGTCCAGCATATCAATTTTTTCTAGCTGTGTGGCAGCTCCATATTCTGGGGTCATCACATAGAGCGAAGCGTCTGAGTGGTCAATAATTTCGGTGTCGGACTGCCCAATGCCAGAGGTTTCAAGGATAATTAGGTCAAAATTAGCGGCTTTTAGAATATCAATGGCTGACTGTACGTATTTTGAAAGTGCCAAATTAGACTGTCGCGTGGCCAAGGAGCGCATATATACACGAGGGTTGGAAATGGCGTTCATGCGGATACGGTCGCCGAGCAGTGCGCCGCCTGTTTTGCGTTTAGAGGGGTCTACAGACACTACTGCCAATTTTTTGTCTTTAAAATCAATCAAAAAACGACGAATTAGCTCGTCCACCATGCTGGATTTGCCGGCCCCCCCTGTGCCCGTAATGCCCAACACGGGCACTTTACTGGTTGTTTTAAGATGCTCTGTAATCTTGCTGAGCAAAGGCGCGACCAGTTCCGGAAAATTTTCGGCAGCCGAAATAGCTCTGGCCAGTGTGTAATGCTCTTGGGTTATGAGCTTTTCTATGGTAATGTCGCCAATGCTGTCGCCTGTTGGGAAATCGGACTGCTGCAAAAGGTCGTTAATCATGCCCTGTAAGCCCATTCGGCGGCCATCGTCTGGGTGATAAATTTTGGTAATGCCGTAATCATGAAGTTCTTGAATTTCGGAGGGCAAAATAACGCCGCCGCCGCCGCCAAATATTTTAATGTGCCCGCAGCCCTTTTCTTTGAGCAGGTCGTGCATATACCTAAAGTACTCGTTATGACCACCTTGATAGGAGGTGATGGCTATGGCCTGCGCGTCTTCTTGTATGGCGCAATCTACAATTTCAAGAACGGAGCGGTTGTGGCCGAGGTGTATAACTTCCGCGCCCGAAGATTGGATAATGCGGCGCATGATGTTAATGGCGGCATCGTGCCCATCAAAAAGCGCGGCAGCCGTAACAATGCGCAGTTTGTTTTTGGCTTGGTAGGGTGTAGTAGCTTGTCCGTTGTTCATTGGGCTAGTAGCTTTTATAAAATTCTTGAAATTATTTGTCCTGCCTCAAAACATTTTCTTAGTTTTAATTTTGTCAGAAACTGATTGGTAGGCTCAAAAACAAATCAAATTTTGTTCTTATCTAAAATGATTATTTGGGCGCAATATAATGAATTATTTTTTGTGCGTGTCCATTTAGGCAGTTTAAAAAGGTATTTCTTGTAAAAAGACTCTGATGGGCTAAGAGCGGCTTGCTTACTAGGGCTATGTTGCTACTCTAACGCCAAAGAGAGGTGCACCGCCTATTCAAAAACTGTATTTGGATACACGAATAGCCCATTTTGTTGAGGACTTTTTTTTCTAGTTACATAAATCTAAAAAAAAATAGGGCAAAACAATTTTAGTATCTCCAAAAAAAGATTTACCTTTGAAAAAATGTTAGCATTGATTGTTTTTTAGGTAATGAGTAAGAGTAAAAAAGCGGTTATTGTAGGCGCAAGTGGGCTTGTAGGAAAAGCTCTCTTGGATATGCTGCTCAAAGACGCAGATTATGCGGCTGTTTTGCTATTGGTGAGGCGTGAACTACCCTTCAGCCATCCTAAACTTGTGCAGAAAGTTATTGACTTTAGGCGCATTATTCAACTTGCGGAGCTTGTAGAGGGCTATGACGTGGGTTTTTGTTGTTTAGGGACTACCATGAAGCAAGTTAATGGCGAAAAAGCGGCTTTTTATGAAGTGGATTATACCTTTTGTGCGCGTTTTGGCGAACTCTGCGAGAAATGTGGCGTGGCTCAATTTGTCATAGTTAGTGCAATGGGAGCAGATGAAAAATCTGTATTTTATTACAATCGTGTTAAGGGACAGACTGAAAACTTTATCAGAAAACTGGTATTTGATGCTGTTTATATTTTTCGTCCATCTTTGTTACTTGGCAATCGCTCTGAGAAGCGTTCTGGCGAAGATTTTGGAAAATCATTGATGAATACTTTTAGCTTTTTGATTCCTGAAAAATACAAAGGTGTAGAGGCTTTGAAAGTAGCCCAAGCCATGCGTTTGGCGGTTCAGAGTCATAAAAAAGGAATTTTTGTTATAGAGTCTGCTGCCATCAAAAACACGCCTCTCTAATTGAAAAGCCATGCTACTGATGGTATGTTTTATACGGACAAATCTTCTCTAAAATTTTCTTTTTCAAAGAGGTATTTATCCTTTAGTGCATGGAGCATAACAGCCTTTTTGTTATTTCTGTTTTTATGGTACGCCGAACTGCTCTTATACGCTTATAGACAAGGCGTTGGGCAAGGCAAAATACTCTGGGGTGCAGAATCTATAGATGAGGTATTAAAACAGGATTTGACCAACGATAGCCTAAAAGCAAAACTAGAGTTCGTTCTAGACGTAAAAGAATTTGCAGAGCAAGAATTGGGGCTTACAAAAACCGAAAGTTTTACCAGTCTTTATGACCAAAAGGGTCAGCCCTTGCTTTGGAACGTTACTGGTGCAGAGAAATATGCACTCAAAGCTTATGAATGGAATTTTCCTATAGTGGGGCGTGTGGGTTACAAAGGTTTTTTTGAAGAAAAACTAGCTAAAGATGAAGCTAAAAAATTAGCATTAATGAGTTATGATACAAGTATTTACACAGTGTCTGCATGGTCAACGCTTGGCTATTTTAACGACCCCATTCTTTCTGAATTTCTCAAACGCAGCAAAGGCGAAGTAGCCGAACTGATTATACATGAACTAACACACGCCACGGTCTATTATGCTGATAGTGTGGAATTTAATGAAAATTTGGCCACTTTTATTGGAGAAAAAGGAGCTGCTCTTTATTTAAAAAGCCGCTACGGAGAAGAGTCCGCTGACTATCAAGGCTATATGGAGGCTTTGTATGATGCCAACTTGTTTTTGGAGTTTATGCTTAAAGCAGCGAATTTTATGGATACCAACTACCGTCAAATGGCTGCGCAAAAGATGGCTCTGACGCACAGAGAAGTGCGCAAACAGACTTTACTTAAGCAAATAAAAATAGCCCACGACACCCTCAAATACCGAACAGATGTGTATAGAAATTACGTAGCAATGGAAGAACTAAACAATACCTTTTTTATGAATTATTTGCGCTATAACAACACACAAGGCTATTTGCATGAAATTTATGAAACACAATGTCAAAACAGCTTAACTAGTTTTGTACGTTACATCATCTCAGATGAAGCTAAACAGTAAGCAGTTAGGCATCTAAAAGAATATCCAAATGCGCTAAAAGACCCTTGATGTTCTGCTGCGAAAATCGTGCTTTTTTCAGCGAATTTTTGTTTGGATTAATGCGAAAATGAAGTGCGTAGCGGAAATCTGCACCGTCTAGTTTGGTGTTGTCAAAAATTGCGTTGAGCAACTGGCTTCCTTCAAAATTGGCCTTGTTGAGGTCTGCTGCTGAAAAATCTACGGCTTCTAAGGAGCAGTTTTTGAAAAGAATGCCCTTTATTTTTAGACTATTAAAAGAAGAATAATTGAGCGCACAGTCTGTAAAATTGGCCGAGAATAACTGCTGGCTACAGTGCTCAAAATGCACCCCCACTATTTTACAGGCTTTAAAGTGGCAATTTTGCAAAGTCCAGTGGCTGGTTTGTACCATACTCAAATTACAGTCTGTCAGTTCACAATCAATAAAACTACAGTCCGAAAGACGTTGTTCTGTAAAATTACAGCCTCTAAACTGGCAGTTTTCATAAACGCCTTTTTCTAGGCAGTCTTGCGTAAAATCTATGTTTAGGAATGTTTGCTCTTCAAAAAAATGCTTTTTCATGCTTTTTTATCTGCTTAGGCCATAAAAAAAGTTCAAATAAAGCATACCAAATGAGCTGCGGGCAGGAGCAAAAGCCATGATAGGAATTTTACGGGAGTATAAATCAGCATTGTAACCCGCCTCAAAACCAAGATAACTTCTGCCGCTGAGGCCCAAAAGTGCCGTGAGGGCCAATTTTGCGCTGACTCCTGGCGCTAGCTCTGTACCATTTATAGCTGTGGTGGGGCTTAGCGCTCCTTGTATATTCTGAAAATTTGGGTGCTTCTGTGGGTCATACTGCTCCACAACAAAGTTACCACCCCCGCCTCTTGCATCATATTTGATGATGTAAGGCATAATCAAGCCCAAAGAAAGCCCACCCAAGACTGAGCCACTTAAACGTATGCCACGCTCCGAACTCGGCTCAAAAAACAACCACTCCTGACCATACTGCGCACGTACACCAAAGAAGTGATTGAGCTTACCTGGTACGAACAACTCGCGTGTAACCGTGCTGGTGCTGCGTATCTCTTTGGGGTCGCGTATATCCAATATATCAAGCGCAAAGGTATGATAGCGGGAATCTTTGGCAAAAACACTGCCTCTAAAAGCCAAGCCGCCCATAAAACCACTTCGTGTATTGAAATTGATACCATACGAAAACATAGAGCGAACAGAACTACCAAAATCTTGTGCTAAAGCGCTTTGATACGTACAGACGACAAGGAAGCCCAAGCTGAGTGCAGCCCAATATTGCCGAAAAACTCTGTTGGATAGCATATCTTTTTCTTTTGATTCGCAAAGATAGAAAATTTTGTTGAGTAACGGGAGTTCGTTCAAAGATATTGTAGGGCTTCCGAATCAAGATATAGGTGTCCTAAAAGCTAAATGACTGGCTACTCTCTCTTAAAAGCGCATATTTTTTATACGACATACATAAAGTCTTCGTTGCCAAATGATTGTGCTAAGCGGGAATGATTTTTTGAAGCAAGTACACCTAACATAAAAGATGCTTTTCATTCCCTCATCATTTTTTTGAAGGGGAAAACAACTGCCGCCAGCATGATATTGGTATCATCGTCCATCATAGTTATTTTTTCATAGGCTATTATACAACTGGCAGAGAGGCGCTCATGAAAATTTAAATGGACTATCGGACATTGAACTCACCTTCTTAGTTTAGTTCAAGCCTATTTAAAAGCACTTTTTTAGGCATGACTATATAACTTTGTATACCAGATACTATTTGCACGCACAAACAAGTAAATAACTGATAGTAAATAGGCAACAAAAGCAGAGAGAGGGGGATTCGAACCCCCGATGCAGTTTCCCACATACACACTTTCCAGGCGTGCTCCTTAAACCACTCGGACACCTCTCTGTATTTTTCTGAGGCGCAAAGGTAATGTTAAAACGCCGTTTTGTCAAAAAATAATCTTTTTTTTTCTATTTTGTTGGTGCGCTAAAAAAAATAGTACGTAATTTGATTAGTATTCCTTGCACTTTGAATAAAAGCCCCTTCTACGCCCTACTAACTCCCATGCTCAACGAAACAGAAATACTACTCCTAAAGCACGACGAATTGGTTCAGACCAAACTTGAGCAGCTTAGACAGGAATTCATAAGCATCAATCCTGATTTAAAACTGAGCCTAGACGATATTCTTGCGCTTGTGCTTATTGCGCCTGCGGTAGGCGTAGCTTTGGCCAACGAAAACATGAGCATCTTTGAAGAGTTAAGTTTAGAGAATAAGCTCAAACAGTTTACGCGCCGTCGAGACCTAACCGCAAAAGATGATGTTCTGAAAGCCTATCAAACTGTTTTGGGGGACTTTTATACATGGGAAAACAAACTCTATCATGTACTGCGTTATGTAGTAAACTTTTCATTAGACAAACAAAAAGAGGTCAAAGAATTGCTCTTTAACGAAGACCTTAGCAACACCGAATGGGGCATTGCGGCCATGAACGCCCCCTACTACCTCATCAAAATTTTGAACCTTATATTTCTGGCAGACGACAAAAACATGACGAGCGAAAAACGCATTCTGCCCATAGAACTAAAAAAAATTTATGCTATCGGCGAGGTTATTGATTTGGCTAATATGCCCATCTTCATTAAGTTTTGTAGTACATTCAAATTGAAATAATGCAATATCGTATTTTCCCCCTAAGTCCTAAAAATATGCTTTTCTGTTCGTTAAGATATTTATTAATTTGTTTTTTGTCGTTTTTGGCGCTGCCTCTTTTTGCACAAACTGGCATGACCGAAAACACCGAAAAAGAAAACTTCTTGATTAAATACAATATAACGAACAATATCTATTTGAACGATATACTGAACCGTCTGGCACAGAGCAATGGAAAAGCCCTGAACACAGTAGAACTGACCATTAGTTTGGAAAAATACGTTCGGGTAGCGCTGGAGGGCCGTGCGGGTATCAATTATGAAACTAAAATACAACTCAAACCATTGGAGATAAAAGGTGAAACTTCTTACCGAGGTTTTGATATCAGTAATTTTTTAGTCCCATCTGTTTATTCCTTTGAAGTACAAAAAGATGTGGGCAGTACTGAAACTGTCCTCAAAGTGTTCAGTAACTCTCCGGCAAACGACCAGGGCGTGTTTTCTACCTTTGTGCCTTTTATTGAGAGCAGTGCGGAGCTCAGCAAAATAAAAATCAAACTCCAGAAGCTATCCATTGGCTACGATGCTAAAGCCAAAGAACATTTTGACTTTATTACAAAGCTTGTAGACGCTTACTACGAACAGAAAATCGGTATGACGGAGCTACGCCAGAAAATTCAGAACTTGAATTTTAACGACCCATCGCGCCTAGAGAACAACCAACGCGAACTCGTTTTTTTGGAAAGACAAGTGCAAAATTTACAGCGTTTTTCGCAAGACCTCGATTTAAATTCTTATGACCCCATTAACTTTTTGGGCGAGTATGCCCTGTTACAGCAGTTTCTGAATGATAAAAAAAGTGCTCTGGAATCCGTTAAGCAAAATGCGCATGAGGTTTACTACCAGCAGGCCATGACACAACTCAATAATGGCAACGATAATGCAGCTACCCAACTTTTCCAAAAGGCCATTCAACAAAAAGAAAACTTTGCCTTGGCGCACTTTCAGCTAGCCCGCATTGCCTATATGAACGGCGATTTTGAGGCAGCAGAGCGCAAACTGGACTATACTCGCCGAAATACTGACGTGGACTACCAAGCAGAAGGTTTTATTAATGACCTCTACAGCGACCTCTGCTCCTACCACATCAACAAGGGGGGAAAGGAATTCCGCGACTTGGAGTTTGACAAAAGTATGAAAGAATACGAGCGAGCCAGCGAAATTTGCGAAAAGATATATGGCTACCGCAACTGCAAAGAGGAAATTCGCGAGAAAATTACCCAAACCGCTAGCGGAAAATTGGAGTATATAGTTATGCAAGTTCGTGAGGAAATTTTTGCTGAAAACCTCAGCACTGCCTCGGTAATGCTTGGCGAAGCCAAAGATTATTTGAACCAGAACAAACAAAATATCCCTGATTATACTATTCTTTTGGAAGTTTACAAAGAATTTTTTGACGGCGCTATGGCACGTGCCGAAGCTCAGAAAAACAAAAAGCAATACAAACTTGCCCTTGACGATTTAAGCATTGCAGCACAGGTTTGCGCTCAGAATATGCTACAAGAAAAGTGCGACGACCGCGTTTTGAAGATGATTTCTGTTGTTAAAATTGCCCAATACAATGAGATATTAGACAAAGCCAGCCAGAGCATCAGTAGCTATGACTTCAAGGCCGCCGAGCAACAGTTGAAGGCCGCCAAAGAGTTCCGCGAGGGCAATGAAGAAGAAGTAAAAGATGTAAGCCGCTACAGCAAGCTCTTGCAAGACTGCTATACTGCACAAATTGCGCTCGCTGACAAAAAGATTCAAAGCAAAAACTTTCAAGAGGCCACTCAAATATTGGCCGAGGCCGAGAGTTTCGACAGCCAGCATGAAGAGGTAAAAGCCGCCCCAAACCTTCAAAACACAATTTATGCAGCCAATGAAGGCCAGTACAATACACTTTTGGCAACAGCCACTCAAAAACGCAAAACAGGCCAAACACAAGCTGCCGCAGATGCTCTTTTGGCTGCAGAAGAGTTTTTGCAAAAGAACAATAGCAAATTGCGCAGCGCCAAACTGAACGCTGTGGGCAATGAAAACACACTTATTTATGAAGATTTATTATTGAATGCCGCCAAGCAGGTAGCCAACAAATCTTTTTCTGATGCCCTCAAAGTACTAGGACAAGCCAGTCAAATCAAGGAAGTGCAAATTCGTGATGAGTCCAACGTCAGATTCCAACGCACGACTTTTCAGGCCCATAGCGGCCTAGCCAAACAAGCCCAAAGCGCTCAAGACTATAATACTGAAATAGAACATTTGAACATGGCCAAAAATGCCGTTTCGGGCAAGATTACTGCCACAGACTTCGGAAAACTCGGCAATGAAGCCCGCGACGGCATGGTTACAGCCTACGACAAACTCATTCAAAAGGAGATTCCTGTTTTGCAAGCACAAGCCAAACAAACCAACACACTGAGTTTAGCTATGAGCAAAGTCCGTTCTATTCTGGAACTGGGCAAGAAAAATGGTATTCAGCCAAGCGCTAGTACGGCCAAGTCTTTTAAAGAGACAGAAAGTCAAATACAGCAGAAGTATTGTGAGCGCGTAACCGCCGATATTGAGACTAAAAAAACTCTGGCCGAGAATCAGATGAAGGCCAAGCAATTTGATTTGGCTTTAAAAACTACAGATGAGGCTCTGGCCTTATGCCAAGCTAATCCTGACTGCCCAGCAGACCAAAAAGCGCTAGAAAAATTGCGCAGCGAGCATCTGGACGCAGCCGACTACCAGACCATGCTCACGCAAGCGATTGTGGCCTGTAAGCAAAATGCCCTTTCTGATGCTTTCAGCCGTTATGAAAAAGCTGATTTGTTTTTTACGGAACGCCAACTCAAAGCCCGTTTTGGCTTACTGCATTTGCAGATGCCCGAATGGCTTGCCCAGAACGGCACTGTGGAGTTTATGCAATTTTCAGCAGCAGAACTTTGCCGACGAGACCTCAAAGCGAGTTTGCAGATTCTTAACCTTATTGCCGCACGCAGCAATAATAGCTATGACCTTTTACGTGCGGGTGAACTTATTGCTGCTAAGGAATTCAATGCGAGCGTTAAGTCCAAAGACGTACTGGCCAAATACCCCATGCCGAAAGGCGATGCTAGCAAAAAATTTGCACAGGGCTTCAAAAGTAAGTGGAAAAGCATGGGTGGCAAATAAACATTTTGTATTGCCGTTTCATAGATATTGCCAATACTGGCCCATGATTCCAAGCAAAAACGAGCGACCAACTTGCTTCGTTTTTTGGTTTCGGATACGCTAAGAAGTCTTATTATTGTTGAAGTGTTAATTTTTAAAGATTGACTATCTAGTCGTCCCTTAAAATATATTTAAGGTGTTGTTTATTAAAACCGTCCTTTCCGCAGAGTTGCGTGGGTTTCTGAACGAAATCAAGCTCTTAAATTAACCTCTCTTGAGTTGTCAAGACGCATTATTGTTTTTGTATAATTTTGTGGGCGTTCCCGCTTCGCGGTCGTTCGTCTTTGGGCTTCGCTTTGCTTCGGTGCTACGCACTAAACCCGCCGCCTCTCTAACGCAAATACAGGCCAATAGACGTACTCAATAACAAAAAAAAGAGATAAAGCGGCAAACCCGCTTGATGCCTCAAAATTGCTTTTGTCCTATTTTGCCTTAGCCCTAGCACGACCGTATCATAGCCGTAGTTGGCCGTACTTTAAAAGTAAAGTCCCTGTCTTAGAAAAATACAATTATTCGCTTCCTAAAACTTACATCTCTTAGAGAGGTTAATTAAGAGCTTATTTTCAAGAGTGCTTTGTTTATTAAGAATAGCCCATGCACTTATAGATTACGAAGCCCACTAGTTCGCGGCAAAAGACCGAGAGCTTCCAAAAGGCTTCTTCGGAAGGCATAAAGGATTTGAACTCAAAAACACGTTCGTTGGAATAAAAATCTACTGAAAAAGGTTCAAAAGTAACCTCCTGTTTTTCAAAACAAGCCATGGCTCGCGGCAAATGAAACCCTGATGTAATGAGTAAAACCTCTTTTCCACTCCAATTTACTATTGTTTTGTTTTTGGCCTTGAGCATTTGCGCTGTAAAGAACGCATTTTCATAGGTATTTTTGGACTGGCTCTCTAAAAAAACAGCACTATCAGGCACTCCACAATCCAAAAAAGCACGGCGCATATCGCTTTCATGGGTATTAACGCGCCCCAAACGGTCAAAATCTGTAGCACCACTAATCAAAATCTTTTTTATTTTGCCTAAGCGATAGAGCATGACTGTGTGTGTGAGGCGGTCTCCACCTTTATTGAAATAAGTGCGGTCTTTGGGTATCTTATTGGTTTGTGTTACGCCTGTTAGCACTACACCCACTTCATGGTAGCCCACTTCCGCCAAGCGCGTGGGGGGCACTTCCCACCAAAGCAACAGTTCATTCACTAAAAAAGGATTAGTAAAACACAATAAAAGCGTCAGTGTAGTTCCTAAAAGCCGCTTTTTATGAGTGGGGTTCTTGGCCCACGTTGCCCAAAGCAGCAGCGCAAGCACCCACGTAACGGGCATAAGAAGGTAGTAGAGCGTTTTAGAAAGGATAAAAAACACAGAAAGGTCTGTTTGGTTTCAGAAGAGAATTGCGCGAGAAAGCACCTTTGCAAAGATAGAGTTTGGTATGGTAGAAAACAATTTTTTTTATCCTGTAAATGAATTTGTCAATAGCGCCTTGAGGCTCTCTACCAAAAAAGCAACATTTTCCTTAACAAAACGCCAGCCGTATTGTTTTTTAGTCTATATTTCGCACTTAAAACGCTAGTTAATCTAATTTTTATGGCCTCTGAAGATAAAAAACCTAGTTTGCAGGAAGTTGAATACGCCAATGCGCTCACCACGCTCAACCTTGGGCCTACGCACCCTGCTACACATGGAGTTTTTCAAAACATTTTGAAAATGGACGGCGAAACCATCATAGAGGCCGAGCCAACTATTGGATACATTCACCGCGCTTTTGAAAAATTGGCCGAGCATCGCCCTTTTTATCAGATTACGCCCATAACCGACCGTCTCAACTATTGCTCGTCGCCTATCAATAATTTGGGCTGGCACATGACAGTTGAAAAACTGCTGGGCGTGGAAGTGCCTAAGCGTGCGCAATATATGCGTGTAGTGATGATGGAACTAGCCCGAATAGCAGACCATCTCATTTGTAATAGCATTTTGGGTGTAGATACAGGCGCACTTACAGGTTTTTTGTATATGTTCCAAATGCGCGAACACATCTACGAAATTTACGAGGAAGTCTGCGGCGCAAGGCTTACTACCAACATGGGGCGCGTAGGAGGCATGGAGCGCGATTTTACGCCTAAAGCGATTGCTCAAATCAATAAGTTTTTGGGCGACTTGGCCGCTACCATGAAGACCTTTCAGAGCCTGCTAGACCGTAACCGTATTTTTATTGACAGGACGACCAACGTTGGCCCTATATCTGCCGAAAGAGCGCTCAACTATGGCTTTACTGGCCCTAATTTGCGTGCGGCGGGTGTGGACTACGACGTGCGTGTCATGAACCCATATTCTTCTTACGAAGATTTTGATTTTGAGATTCCAATAGGCACAAACGGCGATACTTACGACCGCTACTTAGTGCGTAATGAAGAAATTTGGCAGAGCATCAGCATTATTAGGCAAGCCATGGAAAAATTGCCTTCAGGGCCTTTCCATGCAGACGCTCCACACTACTATCTGCCACCTAAGGAAGAAGTTTATACCAAAATGGAAGCGCTCATTTACCATTTCAAAATAATTATGGGCGAGATTGATGCACCAGTAGGCGAAGTTTATCATGCTGTAGAGGGTGGCAATGGCGAGCTGGGTTACTATCTCATCAGCGACGGTGGCCGTAGTCCTTACCGTTTGCATTTCCGCCGTCCTTGTTTCATTTATTATCAGGCTTACCCAGAAATGATTAAAGGTTCGCAGCTCTCAGATGCCATTCTGACGCTTAGTAGCCTTAATGTAATTGCTGGTGAGCTTGACGCTTAGCAACTCTAAAAATTATTCTAGCCAAAACGCTCATAAGCTTTTAAAGTCCTATGAGCGTTTTTGGATTTTAAGCAGTTTGATTAATTTTGATTGCACCTATCATCGATTGCTCACTAGTACAATCTTTGAGGCATCGGCTTTCGCTATTTTGTTTAAAAAATCTAGCAGTTCGCGGTATTTTTCTTTGGATTGAACGCTGTTGTTATAAAAACATTGCCGAACGAGCACTACCTTGTTTCCAATAATGCTCACTTTCATATCATAAGTGCCAAAGACGGATTCAATACGTGTGCTTTTGGCCTCTGCCTCAATGCTGTAAGTATCGGGCAGCACAAATTCAATGGAGTCTATGGTCTTGAAGGAAGTATTGGTGAACTGCACGGGAAACAAACGCGCCTTAGTTGTATCAGGATTAGCGACGAATCTGCTTTTATATACATTGATGGGTAAGAATAAGCGCTTACCAGACTTTTTGGCATAGGCGCTAAAGTTGAGCTTTACGTTCTCTTCCACTTCGGGCAGTCGTTTACGGCGATAGATGTACTCTAATTTTTCAAGTTTATAGTTAGAAAGACCAACGTTGTCATGAAAGAAGTTTTCTTTGTCGGCTACAGAAAAATCACAGACGGACACGTAGTTATCTGAGGTCAAGCCTACATAACGTGTGTTCATGATGCAGGCGGCAGCGCCTTCGCTACTGACTGCGAAAGAGGCTTTTCTTACAATCTGATTCTGTTCTTCTGTATAGGTTGGTGTTCGGGTAATAATACCTCCGGTTTCGGTCATCAGGAGTGCTTCCCGATTGCCAGTGAACGTTCCCATATAACCGATGGGATTATCCTGACTAGTACATTCTAGCCACACGGTGTCTTTTTCCATGGGCACAGAAAGAATAACATGATTAAAATTTGAGGACACAAAATTCTTATCCAGAGGTAGGAAATCATTTCCTGCGCTAACACAAACGACATAAGATTTTACACCCACAGCATTCAACATCGCCTTGGTGTAGTTGGTCAGGGCTTTGCAATCGCCATACTTTTTGGTATGCACCTCTTGCGCCAGCATAGGCTGCCACCCCCCTATTCCTAGCTGTATGCTGATATAGCGCATATTTTTTTGGACATAGCTGTATATTTTTTCAATCTTGCATTCGGGCGTAGTGCAATCTTTTACTAGGTTATTGGCATCAGCAATAGCACTTTGTGGCAGTACATCTCTGCCTTTGTAAAGTTGGTTTTTGAATGCGCCAAACTCTTGCCATGTTTTCATGTTTCCAAAATAACCATCTACTTGAAACCTATTGGGTGCAAGCAGTAAATGAGGAGCGCATATAGCTGAGTTCTGCTCCGCTGCAAAATTTTCTACATACATTTTGCGCAGGTTTTTTACCTCCCAGTACCAAACGCTCATGTTTGCGCTATTGCTTTTCCGTGGTTCTGGTAGCTCTTGTATCTTGTAGCGTAAACCCATACCAGCAGCAGTTCTAACTGTTATTGCTGCTTTTTCTACGGCAATGTCATCTCGGTAGAGTTGTGGACTCCAACGCGGATAAAACATGGTATTGGTATGACTGGCTTCGCTCATAAACACCACCGTTACAGGATAGCTGATGGGAGTGAACTTGGTAAACTTGTATCTGTTATCAGAGGCAATGCTAAAGCCATCATCATAGGCGTAATCGTTGATATCTTTGCTTTTGAGCGTTTTGAGCAGATTGCCGCCCGCGTCGTACATACTGGCTTCAATATCTGTTACCTTTGTAAACATATCATAATAAACGCGGTAGGCCGTCAGGGCTTTGGCTTGGTCGTTGAGCAGTGTAACCGCGTAACGTTCCCATTCTACATATTTTTTCTCGGACTCAACGGTTATAACGGTGGAATACTCCCTGATGACAGCATTTGTCCCCTCTTCAATCAGAGAATCAGGTATGTTAGCCACCCTGTATTTTGAAACGTAGTCCTGCGCCGAGAGCCTTCCGTAAGCAGACATGAGAGCTATAAAAAGCGGCAGCATTCTAAAAAAGAAAATACGCATAAAACTTTCGTTTTAATCAGATTAAGACGGATTAGAAAGTGGCAATAATACAAAATTTTTCTTGAAAAGGAATCAATTTTCGCAAGCGTCCAAATAAACCTTAAACCACTCGCGATTGATGTTGTCGCCCATATAAACACTCATGCAACTACTTTTCCCTAAACGGATTGTGCCGCTTCCGAAACCTTTTTGTACGTCATAAACACGCCTGTTCGTATAACGTTCGCCGTCCCAAACTCTTTTTTGGTTTTCAAAAGTGATGGTCGTTCTAATTTCGTACTTGTGTGCGCCTTGTGGCAAATTGAACGTAACTTTACCCCAAGTATAACCGTTGGTGTCCAAACGGAACATTTTAGTAACGCCATTAATCGTTATGTAGGTAAGCTCTTTAACCTGGTTGCCACTCAGAGCATTCTTGACGGTCAGAGCGCCAGTAACAACAATTTCTTCTCTTTCTCGCTCTCTTTCTTTGTTATCGGGGTTGTTTTCTACTCCTGGGTAGGCTTTACGAATGAACTGAATGTCTTTATCAGACAGTTTGGAGTTCCAACCTACCTCAAAATCGCCTTTTGTGAGCTGATTAGGAACAGAATAGTGCATGATTGAGTTGCGGTCATAGCTGGTGTATTGTGTGTGGCTGGTGTTATAGCGCTTCAAAACGTTATCGTAGGTGTACTCTTTGCTCCAGCCTTGTTTGGCGTAGTAGTCATAAACTGCGTTTTCGTCCCAGGGAATGCCGCCAGTGCTGTGTTGATGTTCATGCAAGAGACCGAGTGCGTGGCCAAACTCATGCAAAATGACTCTTCTAAACTCGTTCTCGTCTGTATTGTCATAGAGCCAGCCAAAGTTCATGGTAGGCTCGCTCTGCGCGATGTTTTCAGCATCTTTGCCTATATAAGACCAAGAACCGCTGTTACGCTTGAATGCAATACGAATATCGGCATTACCAGATTCTACAAAGACAAACTTGACGTTGGCGAACTTACACCATTCGCGGGCATATTGGCGCACCTTCTCTCGGACGTAGGGCGTTCCACCTATAAAACGCACTTTCAACGAAGAACCAGTCTCCCAATAGTAACCATATTCGGCATCAAAAGCGACTGCCGAAAACACGTTAGGCGGCAGGTCTAGTTTATCCTCAATTTTAGGAATAAGCTCCGTACAAAGTTTAATCGGTTCGTTTTGGTCTGCTTTTAAAAACAGAGCTAACAAGCAAGTTAAAAGTAAGTAGTGCATGATGGGGGATAGGAAATATTTTGAGTCAAAGTAATATGCTACGTTTACGCAGACTTTCTCAAAAAGATGCTATTTACCAATAACTTTTCCTTTGTTATCATACTCTTTGAGGACAACAGGGGCTTGGGCTTTCTCTAGAAAAGTGTCGCCGTATTTTGTTTCGCGCTTCCTTACGCCGTTTTCGTGGTACTCCGTCCAAACTCTGATAGGCACATCTTCTTGGTAGTAACCGCGTTCGCGGATAGTGCCGTTTGGAAAAAAGGCTATGTATTGACCATTTTTATAGCCGTCCACCACACTAATAATCTCTTTGATTTTTGTTTTTTTGTCGTCGTAATAAACAAAAACAGACTCGTATGGCAGCCCTTTGTTGAAAGTTTCTTTTTGTTGTAAATAGCCTTCTTTTTTATGAAATTTCTCCCATCGCCCATGTTTTGTCCCCACGTAGTACTGGCCTTTTTCCACAGTTTTGTTATTGATGCGTTTAACGTATTGGCCGTGCAGAGGTAAGCCATCTTCTTTAGGAATATTAGCTCCATGTGCTAACTTGCCATTTTTGGTATTAAAATAATGCTTGGATTCAATGTAAGCAAGAGGCTCTTTGTAGTCTGGTAGAAGCTGAAAAACCTCTACGACGACATCGCTGCCGTCTTCATACTTCAAAACCATTTGTTTGGTTTTAAGACCCATATAATAGCCTTTTGGCTCTTTTTTAGTCTTTTTCTTTTTGGGGAGTTTTACATCTTTGAGTAGGGCTTGGGTTTCTTTGAGGTCATCTTGAATACCCTTGACTCGGTCTTTGGCATCATTGAACGCACCCAAAAGAGGTATTCGTGAAGCTCTTTTGGCCTTACCCACCTCAATAACTGGCCTAATGTCTGACTTGAGCTTATCATCGGCAGCTTTTAGCAAGGCGGAGTCGGGCTGCTGCGCATACAAGACGGGCAGCAGAATAAAAAAACTGATACAAAAAATGAGGGCGTTACGCATTCTGGTTCAAATAATCGACAATTTCATCAAGATTTTGACACCATTTACCGCCATTTTTTTCTATCATTTTACCTATTGCTATCATGGATTTATGCTGTGGTTTCTCGAACTCAATGCCACCGTCTTCGCTTAAATAACAATAAATAGTTTTTTCGGGTCGCACGTGAGAGTCGTCTACCACTTCGGCAATAGAGTAAAAACCTTTCATTCGGGGCGTAATAACGTACAAACAAAAATCGCAATTTTCACGTTGATAAAGCTCTTCACGGTAGGCTGCATCATTCCATGTAGGCACAACAGGGTTAAAAAAGGCAATACGAAGCCGCGGCATGACATAATCGCGCCACCTGGAATCGCTGGTGGTTCCACCCAAAAAGACTTTTTTCATACGTGTTTTAACGGAATTGCTTATCATAAAACTAGTCGGGGTTTTCTTAAAAGAATAAAGGCATGGTTAAAGTGGAGTTAATGGGTTGTTGTCTAAATCACTGAAATTAATTGGTGCATTTGCATTATTGCCAGCATTTGCCGCACTGCTTGCCGCAGCGTTTTGCTGAGTATTGGTGTTCATTTGCTGCCAACGCTGCTTCTCGTCACTTAATATGGTTTCAACACGCTGCACGAGCAAACTAAAGGCTTCCCGCTCGCCTATATCGTAAGGTGCAACCTTTGTATAAAAGCAAAAGCGCTCTTGCACAAGCATTTCAGAGGTAGCACGGTATTCTTTCCAATAGCGCAAGTATTCGTGGAGCTCTAGCTGCTTACTGATAACAACCAATAAAATACCACCAATAGCAGAGAAAACCTGTAAAACATGGCCAAAACTGACTGGCACATTACCTACCGTGAACATGGTTACGCTCATGGCGGCCATCGTGCTCAAACTGATAGCAACTGGCACTGAAGCTGATATCCAGAACTCTATGTTTTTTAACTTTTTATACTGCGTTTGGCACTCGCGACTTTTATTACTAAACCACTTCATTTGGCCTTCTAGCCGGTCTTTGATATAAGTAGGGGCCTGCATGATGAGGCTCTGCCCCATTTCGTTGAGTTGGTTATTTATCTTTTCAGGATTGTCCATATTGGCTAATGACAGCAAGAACTGTCTATATCATTTTTAATGCTTTGCTTAAAGTTAAAACGCTAAAGACTTGTCTTTGTTTTGTGTTCATAAATAATCCTTTAAAACAAAACAAGCCCATCACACGTTGTGATTTTAATTCTGTAAGAACCGTAAATATTGCCATTATTTATCAAAACTCAAAATGAACATAGGTAATTTTTTTTTGATAAATGAATTCACCTACTATAATCCATCATTGGGTTTAAAACCTTATCATGCTTCTTTTGTGGGTAGTATCCTACGAGCGAGCATGGCCATGCGTGAATCTAAGATACAATACAACTCTACTTACAAGCGTGTTCAGAGTTTTTGACAAACAAGCCAACAGTCAAGCCATTTATTCACTATCTTTGCTGCCAAAAACAGAGATTGTGTGGGTTCAGAAACAGTCAAAACTACATCTGCTTTAGTAAAAATTTGGTGGGCCTGCGTCAAGGTTAGCCTCCTTGTGTTGTTGCTTTATGTTGCATTTGGCAAATTAAGGCACTTTCGCCATGCCAGCGCCGAAAGTTTAGTTCGTAAGCACTATGCCAAAGAGATAGACCGTATTTGTGAAGCAGAAGACCTCCCGTCTGCCTATTTTAAAGCCCTTATCATGCTTGAATGTTCGGGCAGAAAACCTGCCGGAAGCCGCTTTGAGGCTCATATTTACGGCAAGCTCCAAATGGTAAAAAAGGGGGAAAGCCCTCATTATATGAATATTACAACTGAGCAACTCAAAAATATGAGTGATGCTACCCTGCGCCAGCTTGCTACGTCTTGGGGGCCGCTCCAGCTAATGGGTTATCATTGCCTTGCTTTAAAAATACCGTTAGACGACTTAAAAAACGAAAATAGCCTAAAAAACAGTATTTTATGGTGCAAAAAAAACTACGGTTCTTACCTTGAAGCAGGAGATTATAAAAATGCTTTTCATTTACACAATACAGGGCGTTTGCACCCCCAATTTTGGTTTGCTCTTACGCACGACCCCAACTATGTCAATAAAGGTTTGAACTACATGGACGAGTTCTGAAACAAATAAATTTAATCGCTAAACTTGTAATTTTGTACAAGAGGCGCTACATTTACAGAAAAGTTTGTTCTTTTTGAAAGCGCAAAAATTAAGAGGTATTGACACCAATAAAATCATAAAAGCATTTAGCTTAAAGTCAAATGAATAACACGCAAAACAACTACGTCGTTATCATGGCGGGGGGAATTGGCAGCCGTTTCTGGCCATTTAGCAGAAGCAATTATCCTAAGCAATTCCAAGATATACTGGGTGTAGGCAAGTCCTTGCTCCGTCAAACTTTTGAGCGCTTTCTGGCAGTTTGTCCTGCTCAAAACGTGTATATTGTTACTAATAAAAGCTATTTGGGTTTAGTCAAGAAACAACTTCCTGAACTGGCCGATGAGCAAATTCTACTAGAGCCTTATATGCGCAATACAGCTCCCTGCGTAGCATATGCTTGCTATAAAATTCATCAGCGCGACTCTAAAGCCAACGTGGTGGTAGCGCCTTCAGACCACATTATCCTAGAAAAAGAAGCTTTTATTGATAAAATACGGCTCGCGCTGGCTACTACAGCCGCTAATGACCTTATTCTTACACTGGGCATTACGCCTTCGCGCCCCGATACTGGCTATGGCTATATTCAGGCGGAGTCGGAATCCAGCAATCTTCACCCCGATATACGCCGGGTGCGGACTTTTACAGAAAAGCCAAACTTAGAACTAGCCGAGGCTTTTTTAGAGAGTGGAGATTTCGTCTGGAACGCAGGCATTTTTATTTGGAACGCTCAAACGATTATCAAAAGTTTTGAAACTTATCAAAGTACCATAGCAGAAGCCTTTGAGGACATCAGCGATAAGTTTTATACGTCCGAAGAGCAAGAAGCTGTTTTGAAAGCATATACCCAGTGCCACAGTATTTCTATTGACTATGCCATCATGGAAAAAGCTGACAATGTGTTTGTGTTGCCCTGCGAGTGTGGCTGGTCTGATTTGGGCACATGGAAATCCTTACACGAACTCGCTGATAAAGATAGCAAGCAAAACGTCGTTAATGCTCATGCCTTGCTCTATGACACGCAAAACTGTATTATCAGAATGCCAGAAGACCATCTGGTGGTTGTTCAGGGCTTATCCAACTACATTGTGGTTCAGTTTGATAAGGTATTACTGATTTGTAAAAAGGACGAGGAGCAACTTATCAAGAATTATCTTGATGAGGTTAAGAAAGATAAAAAGAACATCTATTTTGTGTAATTAACTGCCTTGTTTCACTCTCATTTAAGGACTCACATGGATTTTAAAACTATTTTTGAAAATAACTGCGCCTGGATTGCGCAAAAGACGGAGTCTGACCCCAGCTACTTTGAAAAACTAGCCAAAGGTCAAAACCCCGAAATTCTTTATATTGGTTGTTCTGATAGCCGCGTAACCGCCGAAGATTTGATGGGTATGCAGCCTGGGGAGGTGTTTATTCACCGCAACGTAGCCAATTTGGTTGTGAGTACTGATAGCAATTTGAATGCAGTAACCCAATATGCTGTACAATACTTGAAAGTAAAGCACATTGTTATTTGCGGGCATTATGAATGCGGGGGCATCAAGGCGGCACTGCACCCTAGCGATATGGGGCAGCTCAACAGTTGGCTACAAACCCTGCGCGATGTGTATAGACTACACCAAGCCGAGCTAGATGCCATTACTAATGAGCAAGTTAAGTTTGACCGTCTCGTAGAGCTAAACGTTCAGGAGCAGTGCATGAACATTATAAAAATTGACCACGTACAGCGTGCATGGTATGCCACGGGCTTTCCACGCATACACGGCTGGGTCTTTGATGTGCGGACAGGGCGTTTGAAAGACTTGGAGCTAAAAGTAGAAGAGCTCTTTAGTGAAATACGCGGTATTTATGACCTTAAGCCAAATTTAACCTAGAACGGCCTCCGTCCGAGAATTATTTGTAGAAACCTATAAGGTCTTTGAGGTCTTATAGGTTTTGTTATCATTGTTGTCAATAGACTGGTCTGCTTTTCTCATTAAAATCAAACTTATACCAAAGGCTGTACTGCCTGCTCAAAGGCTTTTTGTGCAATGCCGTATCGGCTGTTGTGTTCTAATGTAACACGGCGCAAGGCATTGGCAATGGTGTCGGATACGTCTTTGAAAATGGCAGCGTCGCTGGTATCCACATAGTCTTGGCTCATTAAATAAGCAAAAACACGCGCCATACCGCAGTTGGCAATAAAATCTGGGATAACAGACACCTTGCTGTCGGCATAAACTCCCGTAGGGCCGAAGAAAATTTCAGGGTCTGCAAAAGGGACGTTCGCACCACAAGAAATGACCTCAAGGCCACGTGCGGCCAATCTTTCTATTTGCTCTTTAGTTACTAGCCTAGAAGCCGCAGCAGGGATAAAAATTTCAGCGCCTATGTCCCAAATTCTTTCGTTGATGTAGTCAAAAGGCTGCATTTCGCTGGTGTTCAGAGCATTTCCGTTTCGTTCTATAAAAAGCCTACGCACGTCTTCTAAACCAAGCCCTTGAGGCGCAAGAATGCCTCCGTTTCTATCTATGATACCGATTATTTGCACACCACTCTGCGCCAGATAATAGGCAGCAGCAGCGGCTACATTGCCCCAGCCCTGAATAATAGCGCGCTTGCCTGTCATACCCCCCCAGTAACCGTAATAGTGTGTTACTGCTTCCGAAACGCCATAACCGGTAATCATATCGGCCACTGTATAGGCGCGCTTCAGGCTTGGTGAAAAAGCCTCATCTTGGAGTGGCTTGATAACTCCCTTACGCAACTGACCAATGCGAGCAATCTTTTGAAATTCAGTAGGTTGATAGTGCCCTTGTACAACTCCCTCCTGAGGATGCCATATTCCGCAGCGCTCTGTTATCGGTATGACTTCATGAATTTCGTCAACGTTGAGGTCGCCGCCTGTCCCGTAATAATTTTTTAATAAAGGGGTTACGGCCTTATACCATCTCTTTAAAACGCCCTCTTTGCGTGGGTCTTGGGGGTCAAAATTAATGCCTGATTTAGCTCCGCCAATGGCAGGGCCAGCCACTGTGAACTTAATTTCCATTGTTTTTGCCAAAGATAACACCTCATGCTTATCCAAGCCCTTGCGCATGCGTGTACCACCTCCCGCAGCCCCTCCGCGAAGGGAGTTTATGACCACCCAGCCAATAGCCTCTGTTTCAGGGTCATGCCATTCAAATACTATTTCAGGTGCTTTTTTTTCAAATTTGTCCAAAAGGGCTTTCATAGCGAGTTGTGTTAAGAAATTTTATTATTTATTAAACAAAAAGGCAGCCCTCCATGAAGAACTGCCTTGTTAAAATAGTGGGGCATTAGTAGTCTTTTTAAAATCTACTTGGCTATCTTCGTTCTTGCAAATGTAATTTTATGGACAGAAAGAACAAAGGTTATAAGCAATTTTTATAATTTTCTTGTTATTTATTTACTTTGGCTTTTAAGTCAGAGAGCATTTGAGCTTTTACAGTGCGGATTTGCTTTTCTTGCTCTTCCACCCACTTCAACTTTGGCGTTTTGCCGTCTGGCGATGCGTCCTTATAAGGCACAAACTTGAGGCCATAGTCCGCAAACATATCGCGGTACATATCTTCTAGAATCGTGAAATTTTCGTTGATGTTTTGCTTGAGCGAAGCCACTTCTTCTTGTTCTTGCATGATAATGGCTTCGGCGTTGGCAAGCTCAGAGTGCGATAATTTATCCATTTTAACGGTGCTGGCTGTGGCTGTTCCTGAAACAGTACCGTTGTTTGCTGTTTCGGCTAGGTCGCTTCCGCCGCTGAGCTTATTGAGCAAAAGTTTTTGTTTTAAGATGTTCATTTGAGCTTTTTCCTGAGTGGCCATCTCCGAAAAACTTTTTCCAAAATATTCTGCCCACAACGCATTATCGCTGGGTGTATTGCTCAGTTTTTTCCAAAGAGCGGGCTTATTCAAGGGGTCTTCACGATTGAGTTCTTGAGCAGAAACCAACTCAAACGACACAAGAAACACAACAAGAGTAGTAAAAAAGCGGAGCATTTTGTTGCTAAACATAAGAAGATGGCTTTGGTAATTGTTGATAAATTCAGAATAAATGACTGTTGATAGTGCAAAATTAAAGAGAAAATTTTATTAAATCCAAACATCACCAAATAAAATACTTATGTCTATCTATTTTCTTTTAATAGTTCAAAAAAACAGCAGTAAAGTTATAAAATATGCTAATCACTAGGTCTTGGCGTGGCTCATATCATTGAGAGCTCCCGCATTAAAAGCACCCTTTTCTGAGCCTTATTTGAGCGATTTGAGAGCTTGGTGCTGCAAAACACAGTCTTTAGAATTTGCATAGTAGCAGCATCGCCCACCTTCCAGAAACACCTTTGGTTTATTTCATTACCGATACAAAAATTGTATTGGTAGCCATGTTTTATACTTTTTTCACTACCTTTGCATCAAAAGGATTAATACCAGAACTTTTTATCAATTTACTCAAATGCACCTGCATCAGCTTGTCCGTACTATTTTTAGTTTACTGTTAATCAGCACTTTATTCTCCTGTAGCGGGAGCGACGGCTTTGTGCCTAAGCAGCGTGGGTTTTATAGAATTGAGCTACCGAAAGCCGATTATCGTATGCTGCCAGATAGTTTTCCTTACAGCTTTGAACTCTCAAAATTCACACGCATTCAGGAAGATACCTCTGCCATTGCCGAACAGTTCTGGATACAGCTCAACTATGAGCCTGTGGCTATGGCTAGCATACATATTTCCTATAAGGCCATTAAAAACAAGCAAGATTTATTTGAAGACTACATCAATGACACTTATAAATTGGCCGCAAAGCATAATATCAAAGCCTCATCCATAGAGCAAACCGTTCAGAAAACCCCTAAAGGGTATGGCTTGACGCTCTATGAAATAGAAGGCGATGTACCTACCACCTTTCATATTGCCATCACGGACTCGGCCAAGCATTACTTTCGTGCGGCACTCTACGTACCTTCTTCAACGCTCAACGACTCACTCGCACCTGTGCTGGAGTATGTGCGTGCAGACATGATGCGCATGATAGAAACTTTTGAGTTCAAGGAGGAGGTCAAAACGCCTTTTCCTTATTTCCGAACGCGGTAAAGGGGCCTCTAAACAATAAAAAAGTACTGTGCAATCATGTCCGCAACAACTTTTCCTGTTTGTGTTAGCACTAAATAGCCATCTGAGATTTGGATAAGTCCACGTTTTTGGTATTCGTCCAAAGTATCTGCATGGTTCTGTAGGAGGTCGTAACCGAGTTCACGCAAGTAGGCCAAAGAAATGCCTTCAGAAAGTCGTAGGTTCGTTAGCAAATATTCGTTGGTGCGGTCTTCCTGACTCAAGTCTTCGGCTAAGCATACCAAACGACCAGATTTAAGGCCATCTATGTAGTTTTTATTGATGGGCGGATTCAAAAAACGCTGATGGGGTTTGTAGCTATGCGCCGACGGGCCTATGCCCAGATAAGGCGAACCATGCCAATAAGCAGCATTGTGTACAGCCCTAAAGCCACTTTTTGCAAAATTAGAGATTTCATATTGCTCATAACCGTGTGTTTGCAGGGTTTCCATGGTGTACTCCATTTGCCAAAGCTCGGCAGACTCATTGAGCGTTTTGAGTTTACCTAGTTTCTTCTGCTTGCCAAAATAGGTATTTTTTTCAATGGTTAAATTATAAGCCGAAATGTGTGGACTTTGAATGGCCAAAAATTGCTGGAGTTCTGCCTTAAAAGAGGTTTTGGTAAAGTGCGGAAATCCATACATTAAGTCTATCGTAAAATTTTGGAAATCAGATTTTTGTATCCATTCAATCGCATTTAGCGCTTGTTGCGCAGAATGGGCACGGTTCGCCCATTGCAGAACTGCATCGCTAAAGGACTGTATGCCTAAACTCAAACGATTGATACCCATTTGATGCCATGTAGCCAGTCTTCCTAGACTTACATCGTCCGGATTAGCCTCCAGGGTAATCTCTGCCTTTGCTGAAATGCCAAAAAGCGTATCGGCAAGTGCTAAAAACTCCTCTATTTCAGCTTCATGCAACATAGAAGGAGTCCCGCCGCCAAAGTAAATGCTCTGCAAGGGCTCTTTTAGAGGGAAAAAATGCTGTTGTAAACGCATTTCTTGGTGCATAGCCTCCAGCATTTGTTTTTTGTTGCGTAATGACGTTACAAAATGAAAATCGCAATAGTGGCAGGCTTGCTTGCAAAAAGGAATATGAATGTATAGACCAGGCATAAGGTGAGTTCTTTACAAAAAAAATCGCGAACAGAGAGTTCTGAACGCGATTTTTTTAACGGAACGATTACACTAAACAATAGCTTAGCTAGTACGCAAAGAACGCGGAATTTCTATGGTAACAATCGTAACAAGCGGGCTGTTCAGAATCTCAAAGCCTTCCACTTTTAGTTCTCCCACTTTAGTAGATTTGCCCAAATCCAAGGCACTAACATCTACAGGTACAAAATCTGGCAGATTTTTAGGCAAAGACTTCACTCTAACAGTGCGAAGTTTTTGTAACAATTTTCCACCTTTTTGAACACCTACAGAAGAGCCAGTTAATTTGATAGGCACATTCATTTTTACAGGCTTGTCATCTTCTAGTTCAAGGAAGTCAGCGTGTAAAATAGTTTCACTAACTGGGTGGTATTGAATATCTTGAAGGATAACATGGCGCATTTCGCCTTCAATATTCAGCATGACAGTGCTTACAACTGGAGTGTAAACCAAGTCGCGGAACTGAATCATGGGGACATAAATCTGTTTAGGTTCTTTGCCCGCACCATACACAACAGCAGGCACACAAGCTTCGCGACGGAGTTGTTTGGCCGTTTTACTACCTAATTCTTTGCGATTAAACGCTACAATTTCTTGGGTTTTCATAACAAGAATATCTATAAAATGTTCATAAACGCGATAATCCTAACTTTTTGATTATCATGCCGCAAATGTAGAAAGAATACTCCTGAAAACCAACAAACTACATCAATAAAAAAATACTAGTGGGCTAAAAGCAAAACCCTCAAAATGTTGGTGCTATTTTGAGGGCTTTGAGTATAAACAACAGAGCAAAGGAATTTAGCCCTGGATGACATTCATAACGATAGGTACGTCAATAATTTCCTGAAAATCCTCGCCAGACTCCTGCATATCTTCGTCATCCTCTTCGTAGAACCAGTTAATTTGTACATCATAGCCGTGCGCTTGTGCTTTTTCAAGTTTGCGGAATATTTCCACCAAGCACTTAGAAGAACTAGTATTAAAATACTCGAGTTTCACTTCTAGAACAGTTTTTTGCTTAGGGGCTTGAACGTAAGCATCTAACCACTCAAAAAGCGGCTTATAGTACTCAATAGAGTTTTCGGGAATAGAACGGCCTTCAATTAAGAAAGAACCAGTGTCGCCATTAAATTTTAGCTCTGGTGTTTTTGTTGAGCCTTCTAAGAAGAAATTTTCCATTTCGCTTTGAGTCTATATGTTGATTTTTTTATTTGTTACTTAAAAGATTAAGCAGAAATTTTAACAGTCAAACTAAAAAAAGAACTACCATTATTGTAGTCTTTGAACTCATAGGCCAAAGGCTGCCCCGAACGGCGCGCAATGTCAATAATTCCCAAACCAGCACCTCCCTTAGAGGAGGTTTCGCCGTTGTCCAAAGTAGAACGATAAAGCTCTTTAATTTGTTCTGTATTGAGAGAGTTGATTTTATCAATTTGGGCTTTAAGATGGCCTACTTCCTCCGAACGGACAAAGTTACCTGTCAGTATAACATATCCTCCTTCACTGTTGCGAGCCAATATACACATAACAGCAGAGTTGTCATCTTTGCTATTGTAGTCGTAGTGATGATGAATGTTTTGTAATACTTCTACCAAAATATGATAAACCTTCTTCCTGAGCTTAGACTGCGTTTCTAGTACAGAAAGTTTATCATCAGCCACAGTCAGTAGGTCATCAAGGAAGCCCGTAGAAGGCGCACCCTTATAGGACACTATGATGTCGGTCGGTTGCATACGATTTTTATAAACGTCCAAATCCAACGCTATTATACAATTTTGGGTCTCACTTAAAATCTAAGCAAAGAAGCTATTACACATTCAAAAACAAAACAGAAACTATACCAAAGTAAGTTTATTATGACCTACCTGACTATAAAATTAATGCTTTATGCCGTAAAGTTAATTACAAAACTTATAGTTGCAAATAATTTTTAGCTTTTTTTTGAAACAATCGCTTTTTCATAAAATGCCAAATTCCATACCAAAAAGACTCACTCTATATCGTTTTTATGTACAAACGGCTTTTTTTGCGACCAACGCCATTGTTTTTGCGACAAAAAGCTAAGATTGCAGGACACTGCCAGCCAAAAAAAAATTGGGTTTGCAGTTAGAAAAACCACAAACCCAATTCTATTATGCTTATACAAACTGTGCTATTTAGGCGTTCTTTACTTTTTCTACAACGGCCTTGAAAGCATCAGGGTGGTTCATAGCTAAGTCTGCCAGTACTTTACGGTTGAGTTCTAAACCCGCCTTATTGGCCTTACCAATAAAAACAGAGTAAGACATACCATATTCGCGTACACCAGCATTGATACGCTGAATCCAAAGCGCGCGATATTCGCGTTTTTTGAGCTTACGGCCTTTGTAAGCGTAGGTTAAACCTTTTTCAACGGCATTTTTTGCTACCGTCCAAACATTTTTTCTGCGTCCCCAATAACCTTTGGCTAATTTTAGGACTCTCCTGCGGCGCTCTCTTGACGCTACGGAATTGACTGATCTAGGCATTTTGTGTTAAATTTTTTTAGGTTTCGGCGGTTGTTTACACAACGCTTTGAAATGAATAAATTAGAATGGCCTGTACCTTTGCGGTTTTACGCAAGAAGCATTGCTTTAATAGCACGTTCGTCAGACGGGTGCACCAAGGCGAATTGACCCAACACGCGTTTGCGTTGCTTGGATTTTTTGGTCAGGATGTGGTTATGAAAAGCGTGTTTGCGCTTTACTTTACCTGTTCCTGTCAGTTTGAAGCGCTTTTTGGCTCCAGACTTGGTTTTTAACTTAGGCATAGCAGTTTCTTACCAACTGTTGAAATGAAATGAACTGTAAACTGTTTTTGAGTACAAATTTAGCCTTCTTTTTCGTTTTTGTCTGCGCTTGGTTTGTTGGTCTCGGTTTTTTCAGATTTTTCCAGCTTTTTGCTTACTACTTTCTTAGGCGAAAGTATGGCTATCATTCGCTTACCTTCCATCATAAAAGGGCCGTCTGCTTTGCCGTACTCATCAATCACCTCCATAAAGCGATTCAAAAGCGTCAATCCTCTGTCTTTGAACACAATAGCGCGCCCCACAAATTGAACATAAGCCTTCACTTTGTTTCCTTCTTTCAAAAAAGAAATAGCGTGCTTGCACTTGAACTCAAAGTCGTGGTCATCAGTATTCGGTGTAAACCTAATTTCTTTAACAACTACTTTGATGTTCTTGGCCTTCAGCTCCTTGTCTTTCTTTTTTTGCTCGTACTTGAACTTTGAGTAGTCCACAATCTTACAAACTGGCGGCTCAGCATTAGGCGATATTTCTACCAAATCTAATTGCTGCTCTTCAGCCATTCGGATAGCATCTTCTCTGCTATAAACACCGGGATTGGCTACATTATCACCCACCAAACGAACTTCAGCAGCTTTTATTCTGCGGTTTATTTTATGGGCATCTTCTTGTACTCTATTATTTGGGAAACGCGGTTGAAATGGCTTCACTCAAGCAGGTTTTGGGGTTTAACAAATTGGAATTAAGGGTATAGCACTTAAAAACACACAAAAGTAAGGTATATAAACGTATCTGCCAACTTTTTCTCTCTTTTTTTATCATGTTTTAAAAAAAGTATAAATAAATATCCAAGAGATACACCTCAAAACAGATAATTTCTAAGCCAAAGAAAACATTATCAACGCGCTGTTGGCGCTTAATTGCTGATAGCCACAAAAAAAATAACAGTTCAAATGTTTAAGCGCATTTGAACTGTTATTTTGATTTGCAAACAATGCAGACAATTCAATTTAGAAACTAAACCTTGATTTCTACATCTACGCCACTCGGCAATTCTAACTTCATGAGTGCATCTACTGTTTTAGGGCTAGTAGAATGAATATCCAACAGGCGCTTGTAGGTACAAAGCTGGAACTGCTCACGAGATTTTTTGTTTACGTGTGGAGAACGCAGAACCGTAAAACGCTCTATTTCAGTTGGTAGCGGAATAGGGCCGCGTACATCTGCCCCTGTTGCTTTCACTGCACGAACGATTTTTTCAGCAGACTTATCAACCAAGTTGTGGTCGTAAGATTTGAGTTTGATACGAATTTTCTGTGCCATAAATGCAGAGTATTTAAAAGAACTTTTTTGTTCCTCGAACAGTTTGATTTTTGGTGGAAGATACCAAAAATGGTGATTGATTATTTCGGCTGCAAAAGTCTGATTTTTTTACTAACTTTGCAACAAAAACAAATAAAAAAATTTACAAATACATATCTTCCTTCTAAATTAGACTATAACTTTATGAGCGTCTTGAATAATGCGCCAAACAAAGAATGGTATAAATCTTGGTTTAACACGCCTTACTACCACTTGTTGTATCATAACAGAAATTGGGCAGAGGCACAAAATTTTGTAGATGCTTTGCTTTTGTTTTTGAACCTACCAGCCCCTGCTCGTGTGTTAGACGTAGCCTGTGGACGTGGCAGGCACGCACACCGTATTAGTGAGCATGGCCACTACGTGTGGGGAACAGACCTTTCGGAAGCCAATATTGAGTATGCCAAACAATTTGAAGATGAGAGGCTTAAGTTTGCGCAGCATGATATGCGCCAGGTGTTTAAATCTAAGCATTTTGACCTTCTTACTAACCTATTCACTAGCTTTGGTTACTTTGACAACGACGCTGACAATCTGGCTGCTATCTCTGCTTTTGCGGCTAACTTGAAGCCCGATGGGCGCTTAATCATGGATTTTTTGAATGCTCAAAAAGTCCGTGAAAATCTTATAGCAGAGGAGTTCAATCAGTTTGAAAATGCTACATTTAGAATAAAACGCCGCATAGACGCACATTTTGTTTTTAAAGATATTGAATTTGAAGATGAGAAAGGAAAACAGTTCTTCAGTGAGCGGGTGCGTTTGTTAGAACTAGCCGATTTTGAGATTCTTTTTGAGCGTGCAGGATTACATATTTTGCATACATTTGGCGATTACAGCCTCAGGCACCCATACTCACCAGAAAAAGCCGAGCGCCTTATTCTGGTGGCAGGCAATCTATAATCAAACAGAGATTTTAAAAGTATGACAAAAAAAAATTTGCTACTTACGCTGAGTTGTTTGTTTATCTTTTACAGCCTTGCGCAGGCACAATGGCAACACAGACCCGACGTAAAGATTCTAAACACAGACGGTACACGCTTTGAAATAGGCGCTTCCTCTGGCCTGAATGCGCCACAGATTTCTATGCTAGATACAAACGGAGATGGACTTGAAGAGCTTGTTGTTTTTGACCGTACGAGCAGTAAAATATCCGTTTTTGGCTGGACAAGCAAAGGTTGGGCCTATACTCCCCAGCACGAAGCACTTTTTCCACAGGTGCAGGACTGGTGCTTGCTGGTGGACTTTGACCGCGACGGCCACAAAGATTTGTTCACTTCTAGCAGAATCGGAATCCGAGTTTTTAGGAATGTGCCTAAAGACGGAAAGGCTGACTTTAGGCTTTTCCGCGACCCAGTGCGTACCAAAGGCGTAAGTGGCTCTCTCATTAGCCTACAAATTGATGTTACTGATATTCCAATTCTCAAAGACTTTGATTCGGACGGAGACTTGGACATTTTATCTTTTGCAGCCTCTATTGGGCAATTTGTTGAGTACAACCAGAATTTTAGTGTGGAGCGCTTTGGCAGGCCAGACTCCCTCATCTTTGAAAAGGTGGAAAGCAAGTGGGGAAACATCAAAGAATGCCTCTGCGATGCCTTTGCTTTTAATGGAAGCGACTGCCGCCTGAGCCGTTTACAACACGCTGGCTCAACGATGCTGGCTTTTGACCAAGGTCAGGACGGAGATTTGGATATTCTGATAGGCGATGTGGATTGCCCCCGTGCTACTTTTTTAGAAAACTTTGGTACAAATACACGCCCCTTTTTTAGCCGTTTGGACAATAACTTTCCGCCCGAATCGCCTGTTTTTATGCCCACTTTTCCAGCTTTTTTTTACGAAGACCTTGACCAAAACGGTGCAAAAGATTTGCTCGTAGCGCCCAATACCTATTTCAATGAAGGGAACAAAATAGATTTTAGGCAGCCACTGCATTTTTATAAAAATATGGGCAAAGACGATAACCCTAGTTTTGCTAAGGCCGATACAAACTTTTTAAGCCGTCATTTAATAGATTTAGGAGAAGATACGCAGCCTGCCGCCGCTGACTTTGATGCTGACGGCGACGATGACCTGGTTGTTGGTTACAGAGGTTTGCCGCGTTCAGATGGACTTTTTGCTGGAGGAATGGCTTATTTTGAAAATACAGGCACTAATTCCGAACCGAGCTTGGCACTCCGTAGCACGGATTTCTTGAACCTACAAAGCCGACTTACTCTGGGCGTTAAGCCCTTTTTTGCAGATTTAAACAAGGATGGCATATTAGATTTGGCTTTTTCGGACACTTCCGCCACAGCCATCAAGTTTTGGCCAAACCTAGCCAGCCAGTCAGAACCTTTACGCTTTGAACCCAACACCCTTCTGCGCCTGCCCCTCGGTGTAAGCGACCTCTATCATGCAGTAGGCTACGATTTTGATGGCGATTCTGACCAAGATTTACTAGTGAGTTTACGGCGCGGTACTTTGCTTTTGCTAGAAAACAAGGCTGATGACGGTTTTGTGCTTAAAGAAAGCAACTATTTGGGGCTTTCTGATAATTTTTTAAAGCGCGAACCTAGTTTGGCGCTGGTAGGCTTGCGTGAAAGTTCTTCGCCGTCTCTTATGGTGTTGGACGTTCAGGGTTATCCAACTTTTTATCAGGATTTTGAAACAGGAAATAGCAATTCGGAAGTATTAGACGTGAAAAATAGCCGAAGCAATCCTCGCGGACATCATTTTGGGCAGCGAGCGGGAGGCTGTCAGTTAGGCGACTTTCTGGTTTTTGGTGGACGAGGCGGTGGTTTGCACTTTCTGGCTAAAAATGAGCCTACTGGTTTGCAACAGGATATGTCCAGCAGTATTTTAGGCGAGATTCTTCCCAATCCGTTTCAAGATTATTTACAAATAAAGACCTTTAAAAAGCTGCACTACAAACTTTTGAACAGTAGCGGGCAGTGTGTGCTTGAGGGCTATCTACAAGCGCAACTCACGGAAGAACTATCTACCTTAAAACTACCCTCAGGGCTTTATTTCTTAGTTTTAGAAAGTCAAAATCATATTCAAAGCTTTAAACTTGTTAAAAACTAAGGACTTCCTGTTCAGACACAAGCGCGGTCTGCCACACCTCGCACCAAACAAAAGCGAATGGCTCAAATGTCAGAGTGTGAAATTCTTTGTGCAATCATGTTTTATAAAAGAGCCAATCAAAGAAAAAGCTACTCGCTGGTTTCATCGTATCAAAGCAGTAGCGATAGAGCTTCGTTTACCAAGCGAACAAAAACTTACAAACGAACTGGCCCAGAACCGGCGCTGTCCGCAATGTAACGCCCATCAACACAAAATTTGAGGAGTTCTTCTCTGATAAAGTGCATACAAGCGGCATGGTGGCTTTTGGGAAACAACAAATGCGCATTAGAGCCAGCATCTAGTGTAAAACAAAGCGGAGTGCCTGTTGCAGCACGAAACTCCCTGACGGCCAAAAGGACTGATAAGGTTTGAGGCTTCATGAGAATAAACGAGGGGTGCGAGGTCATCATAAGTGCGTGCAACGTGAGTGCCTCTTCTTCCACAAGGCTTATGAAGCGCTCTAGGTCGCCGTTTTCTAAGCAGCCCAACACGCTTTGTAAATTCTGACGGGCTTGTGCGTAACGCTCTGTTGCAAAGCGATTTGTATTCATTAAGGCATGGCCAGCCGTGCTGGAAACTTTTTTTGTGCCTGCATCAATGATAAGAATAACGTCATTGAAATCCTCGTAAATGCTATGAACAGGCTGCTGGGTAGGAATGGCAAAATTATCAGAACTTTGCGGAATTGCAGCACTCTCGCCCCAAATTGCCCAAGGCCCATAAATAGACCTAGAAGCGCTCCCAGAACCCAAACGCGCATAAAAAGAGGCTTTTTCAAAAAAATAACTGTCGTCTTCAAAAGCTCTCAGGCCATGCAAACGCGCCATACTACACACACACAAGGCCAGCGCGCCCATGCCCGAGGCAGAGGAGGCAATGCCTGAAGAATGCGGAAAACTGTTGGTGGAATCAATTTGATAATCATAGTTGCGCAGAAAAGGAAAATCGGCAGCAATGGACTCAAAAAAATGGACAATCTTTTGCGCAAAAGCAGCATTGGCTACCCCAGCCAGCGTAAAATTCACGTTGATGTTGCTACCTGCTCCCCTTTTGCTGTTATAAGCTAAATTCGTTTGCGTATGACAGTTTTTGAGGGTCATGCTGACGGAAGGGTTCATGGGGAGTTGGCGGCCATGCTTGCCCCAATACTTGACGAGCGCAATGTTAGACGGGCACTGCCAAGAAATGGAATTGGTATCCATGCGGAAGGCATTTTTTTTGAATGATGCAAATACGATGCTGCAAAGGTAGTAGTTTTTTGGTTTTGAAAGATGTTCTCTTTTTACTACCTTTGTGAAAATACTGCTTTTAGTAGACCAGCCCTCACAAAAAAAATTCTATCTTAATTTTTTACTATGTTGGATATATTAAGAACGCATTTGTTTGGTGTAGAGGCTTTTTTTGAAAAGTCCCTTGTCCTGACTTATGCACTACGGCCTGAACAGTTGCAGCCGCACATTCCTGAGTGCCTCAAGTTGGATACTTTCCGCGACGAGTGGGCTTTTTTGGCGGTGGCTATGGTACAAACGCGCCACTTGCGTCCCAAAGGCTTTCCTCAATTCATGGGCAATGACTTTTTTCTGATAGGCTACCGCGTTTTTGTGCGTTATGAGAGCAACTCTAGCAACCGCAATTTTCGTGGATTGTATATCTTGCGTTCCGAAACAGACAAAATTAAGATGCAGTTATTAGGCAATCTGTTTACAAGCTACAATTACAGAACGATAGACATAACCGAGTCGCATTTGGGAGCACACACCGAAATCATCTCACAAAGGGCCAATTTTAGAGTTATTACCCAAGATTCGCCGCTTGATGTGCCACTTCCGCACAACTCGCCGTTCGCAAGTTGGAAAGAAGCCCGTAAATTTGCAGGCCCAATGCCTTTTACATTTACCTACAACCGCAAAAAGCGTGAGGTACTACTTATTGAGGGCGTTCGCCAGAATTGGCGGCCTGCACCAGTAAATGTTGTGGAGCATCATGTGGGTTTTTTGGACGAGCTGGGTCTAACAAATGCCATCTTGGCCAATGCTTTTGTTATCGAGAATATACCCTATTATTGGCGCAAAGGCCGTACTGAGCGCTGGCTATCGCAAACCCTATAACACATGAAAAATGAAAGAGGCCCACTGCAAGGCGTTCTAAACATTGTTCGCTTTAATTGGCACTTTTACGTCCTTTTTTTTGTAATTTTTGGCCTTTGTCTGTTGATGGTTATTCATTGGGCTACTTTTTTGGCTAGCTATGTTTGGCTAAAAATGGCTATTTGGCTAGGGCTAGCGGCGGCGGCTACTTCTACATTTATGAGTTTGGCTATATCATGGTATGTGTATGACAAAAGCGGCCTCTACAATCTTAAATGGCTTGACGATTTTAAACTGCCTTCCAAAGGTTTTTTTTTGAATATTCATGCGGGTTTTGATGAAACGAGCGTACTTTTGCAAGCCAAATTCCCTGCTGCCACTTTGCAGGTTCTGGATTTTTATGACCCCATCAAGCATACCGAAGTGTCTATAAAACGCGCCAGAGCGGCCTATCCGCCTTATCCCAATACACAACACGTGCGCACAGAGCATTTGCCATACGCAGATGAAAGCGTCAGCCTTGCATTCGCTATTTTTTCGGCGCATGAAGTCCGAGATGAAGCAGAGCGTTTGCTTTTTTTTAAAGAGATAAGGCGAGTTTTAGCACCCAATACCCAACTTGTTTTAGTAGAACACTTGCGCGACTGGCCTAACTTTATAGCTTACAGCATTGGTTTTTTGCACTTTTATAGCCTTAGCAACTGGCAAAGTACTTTTAAAGGCAGTGGTTGGCGAATAGTTACTCAAAAAAACCTGACACCCTTTGTTAAATGTTTTCTTCTTGAAGCCCATGCTCATTCAAATTAAATTTGTTGGTATATTTTTTATTATCTTGGCGCTTGTCCATGTCATATTTCCGCGCTATTTCAAGTGGGACGAGGAGCTAAAATCTTTGAGCCTTATTAATCGTGAAATGACTTATGTTCACACCTTTTTTATTGCTTTAATGGTTTTTTTAATGGGTTTGCTCTGTTTATTTTGTGCAAATGACCTTGCAGAAACACCTTTGGGAAGGCGAATAGCTGGTGGGTTATGTTTTTTTTGGGCTTGCCGATGGGTCATGCAGTTTTGGGGCTATTCCGCCGCAAACTGGCGCGGTAAAACCTTTGAAACTTGCATACATATTCTTTTCAGCATCCTCTGGACTTATCTGGTTTGGCTTTTTGCTTCAGTAGCAGGTTTTCCGTATTTTTAGACGTGCAATCCTGAAAAAGCAGAGTAGTTTTTTTTCTTTACAAATAAGTTTACATAATTTTGCGCTAGCGGTGTTCTGACCTACTGAAGGTTCTATTCCCGCATTCTAAACAAAGATGCGCATACTTATAACAGGCGGAACAGGTTTTTTGGGCAAACACAGCGTCAAGCTGTTTTGCGAAAGGGGATACCGTGTACGTGTGTTGGCGCGTGAAGCCATTATTCCTGCCGAAATAGCTACTCATAGCCCTGATATTGAATGGGTTGTAGGTGAGTTATCAGATAAAGCAATTTTACTAAAAGCCTGCCAAAACTGCCAAAGTATTTTGCATTTGGCGTGGTCTAGTGTTCCGCAAACTGCTGCCCAGAATCCTCAAAATGACGTAGTGAATAATCTCATCGGCACGCTCAATCTCCTAGAAGCAGGGGTAGCAGCTCGCGTAGAGCTTTTTTTGTTTATATCCTCAGGAGGCACTGTTTATGGCGTTCCACAGCAAAATCCTATTCACGAAAGCCACCCAATGCAGCCGATAACGCCTTATGGCATCAGCAAAGCAACTATTGAGCATTACCTGGCATTTTTCAATAAAAAGTATGGCTTAGATTACCGCATTTTGCGTGTTTCTAATGCTTATGGTAAATACCAGAATATGGATAAGCCTCAAGGAGTTATTGGGCACTGGTTGCGCGCAGTCGTGCGGCAAGAACCCATACAAATATGGGGAGACGGCCATGTGGTACGCGATTATGTGTATGTGCAAGATGTGGCGCAAGCGCTCTGGCAGGCAGCTACTACACCTACAGTGGCGCAAAAAACATTCAATATTGGCAGCGGCCATGGGTTATCATTGCATGAATTAGCAGCTACCGTAGAAAAGGTTACTGGCCTGCCCTTGCAGTTGGCTTTTCGAGAAGCACGCCCAGATGATGTCCCACAGAACGTATTGGCTATTGATTTGGCGAAACAAGCATTGAATTGGACACCCAAAACTCCGCTAGAACTTGGTCTCTTACAAACATGGAACTGGCTGAAGACCATAAAATAGCCTGATAACCAACAGATACCAACTAATTGATGTAGTCTTACCTTTCTGTTAGTCATTTTTATCGAAAGCAAATAAAAAGTCTTTTTGATTTTAAGTTCTATCTTATCAAAAATTACTCTAAATTTGCGCCGCTATCAAGCAAAAATTATTTTACATGGTTTTAATTGATTTAAAAAAAAATCTATCTTTATCATATTCCTATGAAAGCACTCAGTTTCTTCTTGGCCTTGGCATTGTCCACTAACCTTTTAATTTCTTGTAATTCAGGCGGTTCTGAAAGCACAAGTGCAGCAGATAGCACAAGCACTTCCGCTACAGACACCACAGCACTCGCCACCAATGGCGCAGGCGTAGAGCTCCCAATAGATGTGGCAGCAAGCATGGTGGGCTGGAAAGGCACAAAAACAAAAGCAGGCAAGGAAGAAAGCCATAACGGTACAGTAGGCATTCAGAGCGGCTCGCTATATGTAGAAAACGGCAAAATATCTGGTGGTACTTTCACAATAGATATGGCTGCTATGAAAAATTTAGACATAAAAGACCCTGCAGACCAAGCAAAACTTATCAAACACCTCGGCGAAGCAGACTTCTTTGACGTAGCCAAATACCCAACGGCGCAGTTTGAAATTACAGAAGTAAAAGAAGGCGCAGATGCCAACGCAGCAGGCGCTACGCACACCATAACAGGTAATTTGACTATGAAGGGAAAAAGCAATCCTGTAACTTTTCCAGCAAAAATAGAAGGCAGCGACAAGAACTACTCGGCAGCCGCTACATTTAGCGTTATGCGCAAAGATTGGGGACTTACTGGAGGTATTTTTGACAAAATATTCTTAAAAGATAATTTTGATTTCAGCATTCAACTCAAAACTGCTGCTGCTCAATAAGTTCGCTCTTTTTTTAAGTCGTTCCTTGATAAAACTAGCTTTGTCTTGCGTCTGTGCATGATAAAGCTAGTTTTTTTCTAACCTAAGCACTAAAAAAAATGCCTTTCAAAAAAATTTTGATAGCCTCCGTGCTAAAACCAGTTGACGACAACAGACTCTACCACAAGATAGCCTTAGGGCTGGCACCCCATTATGAAGTTCATTTAATTGGCTATGAGGGACATACATTAAATTCTGCATATCAAAATATTCATTTGCACGGCGCGTTTAGATTTGGACGCACAAGCCTAGTACGCTGGACAGCCATACCCAGACTTATCAAATGCCTCAATGAAATAAAGCCAGATTTCTTAATCATCTCAGCCGTTGAGTTATTACCCATTGTATTTTACCTAAAAATAAAAGCAAATAAATTAAAAAAAATAAAAATAATTTATGATATTCAGGAAGATTACTTCAAAAATATCATCTCTCAAAATGTATATCCAGGCCTCTTAAAGCCTATTTTAGCTACTTTTTTGCGCCTATTAGAAAAAAAAACAGCAAAATATATCTCTTTGTATGTTCTGGCAGAAAAAAATTATAAAGACGATATAGCTTTTTTGAAAACGGCTCCTAGTGGAAGCGTGATAGTACTGGAGAATAAATTGCCAAACTCTATTGGTACAAGTAAAAAAGAGATTAATATTTCGTATAAAGAAAAAACAGAGCTAAAAATATTAATTTATGGAAATATTTCAGAAAACTATGGAACTGAAAAAGCTATTTTAATTATTAATCAATTAAATCTTATTCAAACTGATTGTATCTATACACTAACTATTGTAGGAAATTGTTTTATAGAAAAATATTTAGAAAAATTAACAGAGTTAGCATCTATTTATAAATATATTCATCTCAATATTAAAAATAAGCCAATCAAATATGAATTAGTTTTAGACTATTTGAAGCAATCAGATATAGTTTTAATGCCTTATCAAATTAATGAAAGTAATAAAGATAGAATCCCTACAAAATTTTATGAGTGCCTTGCCTTTCATAAGCCTATGTTAATTAGTTTAAATTCTTATTGGAAATCTTTTTTAGAACCTCATCAATGTTCTATATTTTATAATTTAGATAATTTAAACTTTTTTAAACTTCATATTCAAATAAGAGAGTCTATTTTTTATCCTTATGAAATTAAAGAAAATACTTATTCAAGCAAAAATGATTTAAATTATTTAGTAGAGTGCATCAAAAAATTATAATAGTTATTAAGTAAAATATTTCTGAGAATAAGACTTTTATTATTAGTCATAAAATCAAGAACACATCTGCTATTTATCTAAAAGGCTATATGGAGCGCCTAAACTTTGGTAGTCTTTTAAGCCAAAGACACCTGTTTGTGTATTAAATAGAGCCTCAAACAAGGCAAAGATAAAAAAAATAAAATTTTTTCGTCTTAATATTTAGTTTTTACAAAAAAAAGAATAAGATTTGCAGACGGTAATTACTAAACACAAAGGTTGTAGTCAATATGAAGCCCCTGTTTACCTATTTAGTTTGCGCAATAGTGTTTATCGCCTTGCTTTTCCTTTCCGAAGGGCAAGTCGCTTCTGCTGTTGTTGATAACAAGTCTTTGATAATTAGGGCTATAGGTAATAATCCTTCGGGTAAGGACAGTGTTTATTTTGTGAGTGCTGCAGAAATTAATCAACTTATTTTGCAGCAGAATAGTGGCTACCGACTAGCAGGCGCACTCGCTAAGCAACTCAATGTAACAGCTTTAGAAGAAGCCTTGCGCCAGAATCCGTTTGTAGCCAACTGTCAAGTATCATTGGGTGCAAACGGAAAAATTTTTGTAGATATTCAAGAACATAAGCCGCTTGCTAGAATACTAAAACCTGATGGGTCAGGCTGTTATGTAGGTAAAGATGGCAGACTCATGCCCTTATCTAGTCGTCATACAGCGCGTACTCTACCCCTTGTGGGAAGAGATGCTCCCTTCATGATGCGCCCTGAATACTGGCGTAGCAATGATGGCCAGGTTTTGCTAGATATGCTCGTCTTCATTCATGATACGCCTTTTTGGGCCTCAATGATAGCAGAACTAAGTGCTCAGAATGGACAAATTTCTCTGCTGCCGCAAGTAGGGAATCAGACCATCTTGTTTGGAACTGCAGCAGGTTATATTTCTAAATTTCAAAAATTAGAGCTTTTTTATAAAAAAGTGCTTCCGCGAAAAGGCTGGAGTGCTTACAAAACAATCGATTTGGCTTATAACAATCAGCTTGTTTGCAGTCAGTAACAAAAAAAATTACTAGTCTATTCAATTCTATCTTTTAGTTCATTTCTTATGCAAAAACAGTCGCGTATCGTTGCAGGTTTGGACATTGGCACTACCAAAATCTGCGTTATCGTTGGCCAAATGAATGAGTTTGGCAATCTAGACATCTTAGGCATGGGCACTGCCGTGTCTGAGGGGGTTAAAGATGGTGTCGTTATTAACATAGCCAAAACAGAGCAGGCTATTTTACAAGCCCTTGAAAGCGCCCAAAAGGCTGCCAATGTGGACATAAAGCGTGTGAATGTGGGCATAGCGGGCAAGCACGTTAAGAGTTTTGTCAAAAATGGCAGCATTACGCGCTCTTCGCACGATGGCGAAATTTCGCAGGAAGATATAGAGCGTCTCACCAATGATATGTATCGCACTGTTACTGAGCCTGGTAACGAAATTATACACGTCTTGCCGCAATACTACAACGTGGACTCTGAAGCACACGTAAAAGAGCCAGTAGGTATGGCAGGGGTGCGCCTAGAGGCTAATTTTCACATCATTACGGCCTCTCCCAACTCTATTCGCAACATCAAAAAATGCGTAGAGCGCTGTGGTTTGGTCATAGACAATCTTATCTTAGAGCCTATGGCTTCTAGCTTGGCCGTGCTGACCAACGACGAAAAAGAAGCAGGTGTTGCCGTGGTGGATATTGGTGGAGGCACTACCGACATCGCCATCTTCCTGGACGGCATGGTGCGCCACACGGCTGTTATTCCTTTTGGTGGCGACATCATCACACAGGACATCAAATACGGCTGTTCTGTGATGCAACAACAAGCTGAAAAGCTCAAAACGGGCTTTGGCTCTTGTATGCCCTCTAAAATTCCTGACAATGAGTTGGTGAGCATACCTGGCCTGCGCGACAGAGCCAGCAAGGAAATTTCTATCAAAAATTTGGCCTACATCATTGATGCCCGCATGGAAGAAATCATTGAGCTAGTCAATATGGAGATTGTAAAATCTGGTTATAAGGGCAAGCTCGCTGGCGGCATCGTGCTGACTGGCGGTGGCGCACAACTGCGCAATCTCAAGGAACTTTTTGAATACAAAACTGGCTTTGATACGCGCCTAGGGCACCCTAATGAATATTTGGGCAAAATTCAGGAAGACCGCGTCAAGAGCACAATGTATGCCACAGGAGTTGGCTTAGTGCTGGCTGGTTACAAACCTCTCGATGACCGCGATGCTTACTACTTCTCCGAAAAAGAAAGTGTTACATCAGTTGCTAAGGCTATTCCTACGCCTGAAGCGCCAGTTGCGGAGGCAGCACCAAATGTAGAAAAAGAAACAACTGATGAATCTGGTTTTATCGGCTTCTGGAAAAAAGCCAAAGGGCTTTTGGTGGACGACTTCGACGATAAAAGCAAATATTAGTTCTTTTTGATTTTATGAATAGACTCAATGAATAAGTTGTTAAGTTTTGCTTAATGCCTTTTATTATTTTGCATAAGATTTTAAAATCCTGTTTGTAGCCAATGCAACCAGGATTTTTTTTATCACAAAACTTAAGCGGCCTTATTTTAAGTGTAGGTGGTCATAATCGTGATGGGGCTTCATCTTAATAAGCCCTCGCTGCTCCTTTCAAAACCATAGCAGGTACTTATCGGCCTTGTTATACCCTGTAAAAGAATAATTTGTGTTAATTTTTAGGGTTCGTTTGAATAATCTGTATTGATTCGTAAATTTGTGGCTGTAATTCTGAAAAATTCATTGTAAAATTGATAAAATATGTACGGCACACTCTTGTTTTTAGGTGGTATAGGCGGCTGGGAGCTTTTGCTCATTTTGTTCGTTGTTTTGTTGCTCTTTGGCGCAAAACGCATTCCAGATTTGGCCCGTGGCTTAGGTAAAGGGCTAAGAGAGTTCAAAGAGGCTACTAACGAAATAAAAACGGACATAGAAAAGTCCGCGCGCATTGAAGATAAAAAAGAAGGCTAAATCTAAGATTTAGAATGGTTTAAGAACTTATTAGTCCCACAATTAAGTTTCGTTTTTTTTGTGTTGTTTAACTAAAATGACAAGAGGGAGCAAAGGCTTTGGCTTCACTATGCACAACAATTATACATCTTTGGCTCAAATTCAAGCCCATTTGACAAGCGCTCAACTTACTTGTAAGGCTTTAGTGAGCAATTACCTCAAAACGATAGAAGACCACAAGCATCTCAACGCTTTTCTGACCGTATATGCAGATGAAGCGCTGCAACAGGCTGCCTTGATAGACGAAAAACTAAAGGCAGGAAAGGCGGGGCGCTTGGCAGGCCTGGTCATAGGTCTTAAAGACGTTTTTTGCCACAAAGACCACAAAGTACAGGCTTCTAGCAAGGTTCTAGACGGGTTTGAGTCCCAGTTCACTGCTACCTGTGTGCAACGTTTGCTGGACGAAGATGCCATTGTTATTGGCCGTCAAAACTGCGACGAATTTGCTATGGGCTCTTCCAACGAAACTTCTGCTTTCGGCACAGTTAAAAATGCACTCGGCGAAAACCTCGTTCCTGGCGGCTCTTCGGGCGGTTCGGCGGTCAGCGTTCAGGCCGATATGTGCTTGGTAGCGCTGGGCACTGATACAGGAGGCTCGGTGCGTCAGCCAGCAGCTCTTTGCGGCATATTGGGCTTCAAGCCCACTTATTCTCGCATTTCTCGCTATGGCATTGTTGCGTATGCCTCATCTTTTGATACCGTGTCGGTTTTTGCGAAATCCAGCCAGGATTTGGCTTTGGTATTAGAAATTATGGCTGGCCAAGACGAATTTGACAGCACTGTTTCGCAACGCGAAGTACCCAAATACACTTCATTTCTGCCGGCGAAACCCCAAAAATTACGCATTGCTTACATAGAAAACACCATTGCGCACGAAGGCGTAAGTCCTGAAGTCCGTGAAGCCACCCGCAGCACCATTGAGTGGCTCAAAAGTGAAGGGCATACCTTACAGCCCGTAGAATTTCCTCTTCTAGAGTACGCGCTGCCCGTTTACTACATTTTGACCACCGCCGAAGCCAGTACAAATTTAGCAAGGTTTGACGGGGTGCGCTATGGCTACCGTAGCACGCAGGCCACAGACATAGACAGCCTCTACAAAAAGTCGCGCTCCGAAGGTTTTGGGTCTGAAGTCAAGCGCCGAATTATGCTCGGAACTTTCGTACTTTCGGCCAGCTATTACGATGCTTATTTTACCAAAGCACAAAAAGTAAGGCGCTTGATTCGGGAGCAAACCCTTGATTTTTTCAAGGATTACGACTTCCTGATATGCCCTACCACGCCTACCACCGCCTTCAAGATTGGGGAACTGAGCGGCAAGACTGTAGAAATGTATCTTTCGGACTTGTTCACCGTGCAGGCTTCTGTGGCTGGCGTACCCGCTATTTCCGTACCCAATGGTGCTGATACGGAGGGCCTGCCTATTGGCTTGCAGGTCATGGCGAATGCCTTTGAAGAAGGGCCTTTACTGGCCTTTAGCCACTATTTACAGAACAGATAGTTTTGCAAAACAATTAACCCCAAACATTTGATTTTATGCTAGATAAAAATGGAATTGCAAAGCGTATTGCGCAAGAGCTAAAAGACGGTTATTACGTCAATCTAGGTATTGGTATTCCTACCTTAGTAGCCAACTACATTCCCCTAGGCATGAACGTTGTGTTGCAATCAGAAAATGGGTTGCTCGGTATAGGCCCTTTTCCTACCGAAAGCGAAGTAGATGCAGATTTAATAAACGCTGGCAAACAGACCATTACCATGCAGCCAGGCTCAAGTTTATTCAGCTCTGCCGATAGCTTTGCCATGATACGCGGCCAGCACGTGCATTTGACCGTACTTGGGGCTATGGAAGTATCCGAAAATGGCGATATTGCCAACTGGAAGATACCGGGCAAGATGGTAAAGGGCATGGGCGGAGCTATGGATTTGGTGGCTTCAGCCAAAAATGTGATTGTGGCTATGATGCACTGCGACCCTAAAGGCAACTCTAAACTATTGCCCGACTGCCACCTCCCGCTTACTGGCAAACGCTGCGTCAAACGCATTGTAACCGATATGGCTGTGCTGGACGTACTTCCTGAAGGCGGCTTTCTGCTCTTGGAGCGTGCGCCAGGTGTGAGTGTAGAGCAAATTAAGGCTGCTACTGCGGGCAAGCTCATTGTGCGTGGCGAAGTGCCCGAAGTGCGCGTTTAGTCCTGTAAATGGCCTAGTTTGGGAGTGATAAAAAAGAGGGGAATGGAAGTTTTAAGGAGGTGCTTGAAGTAAGTTAAACCGTGCTTATCTGTTTGTTAGAGCCTTTTTGAACTGCTTTTTAGAGCAGTGTTACTCAGGAACTGTCAAGATAAATAGTCTTCCCTTAAAATATATCTAAAGTATTTATTGTCAGTAAATTAAACAAGCACTTTACCTTCAAAATCTCTTAGTTTTTAGCCTATTTTGTCAAATAACTGGCAAAATTGTAAAGACTACTCGCGGCCTGCCACGCTTCATCTCTTACATCTGGCCTTTTCAATATTTCTTCTTTTTCTACAATTCTATTGGGGCGTTCCCGCTTCGCGGTCGTTCGTCTTTGGGCTTCGCTTTGCTTCGGTGCTACGCACTAAACCCGCCGCCTCTCTAACGCTAAATACAAGCCAATAGACGTACTCAATAACAAAAAAAAGAAATAAAGCGGCAAACCCGCTTGATGCCTCAAAATTGCTTTTGTCCTATTTTGCCTCAGCCCTAGCACGGCCGTATCATAGCCGTATGATAGCCGTATGATAGCCGTAGTTGGCCGTACTTTAAAAGTAAAGTCCCTATCTTAGAAAAATACAATTATTCGCTTTCCAAAACTTACATCTCTCAGAGAGGTTAAGTAAGAGCTTGTTCTTTTTTTATCTAAATTGGTCTTTGGCGAGGCTTTATTTTTTTGCTATGCCCTACGGTCGGAACTTTCAGCTCGCGCTTTAGTTCGGCATCAAGGCAAAAAGTAGAGAAGAGAAGGCTATCAAAGGCTGTTAATGTATTCCCAAAGTAGATAATATGCAGATTTTTTAAGAAACAACTAGATAATTAGACACCCCAAAATAAATTTAGTGTTTGCTTTTTTGTGCATTCCGGATAAAAACACCTTACCTTTGTGAGTAACATGGCATAGTACAACCTTACTACTACTTTTTATTTCAAATTAAACCCAAATTTTATGTTGAAAAACCTAAAAACCTACTGGCTGCTGCCGTGGGTGCTGGCTTTTGTGCTGGGCTGCCAAAAAGAAAAAGTCCCTGAACCGCAGATAGCCAAAGCCTCTGAGACACCCGCTACCTACTTAGATAGTACTATGCTGCCGCCAGAACCCCTCTTCTGTATTGAAAAAGAAGCCCTCAATCTCAGCAAAGAAGAATTCCATAAGCGCATACAGGGCAGGTGGGTTGCGGTGCAGCAAAAAGGGAGCAGTGTTTATGGCGACGGTGTGTATCCCAGACCATCTGATACAACAGGTAGAAGTTTTTTTGTTGTGCGAGTTACCAGTGATAGCCTTGTTTATTACGATAGCAATCTCAAAACGCCGTCAGCCAAGCACCCTTATGAGATTGTTTTGGGAGGTTTTTCTGGTTCTTTTATAGCCAGAATGACGACGCAAAACAGCACGACTGGGCAAAAAATACCCACTGATTATTACCTTTGTTCTAATGCTATGCTAACCGCCGACCGGACATTTTACGCTGGCGAGGTTAAGTACATCGCTTTTGACAGACTTGATAAATAGTTCTTAATTAGACTTTAACACAAAACAAACAATGAAAAATTCAATAAAAATACTCGCCTTTTTGGCATGGTTTTTGTGGGGGGGGGGTAACTCACGCCCAAACGGTGGATATGTACCGCTCTGCTGCTAGTTTTGATAGCGAAAGCAATGTACTAACGGATGCTATCCAAAAAATGATGTTAGACTGCAACTCGCCCTACGATACCTGCGTGCGCAGACCCGTCAAAATTCCTGTGGTCTTTCATTATTTTTAGTCTCAAGGTATTTTTAAATAAAAAGAATTATTCTTACCAGCATTTTTGTAAGAAACTATTACATCAAATGCAACCCCTGTTTTTCATCAAACCAAACCTTCATTTATGAAAAAAATCATCTATTTCCCCCTCTGTCTTTTGCTTTTTCTGTTCGCTACGGCTTGCAGCCAAACACCAGAACTACCCGAACCCACTGAAGAAGAACTTGCTGCCATTGCCAAACGCACTACAGATTTGATGAGCAGTTATCGTCAATCAATAATCAAAGGTAGATTTGGTTATTCTGAAGAAGCTTATAAAATAGCCTTACAGCATTCCCAAAACATGGCTACGGGCAAGACTGCCTTTGGGCATGATGGCTTCAAAGAGCGCGTTAAGGTTATTAAAAGCAGGGTAACAAGCGTGTTTATTGTCGCTGAAAATGTGGCTATGGTAAAAGGTTATGAAGACCCCGCCCAAGTGGCATTTGATGTTTGGATGGCTAGTCCTAAACACAAAGAAATTATAGTCGGTAATTATGATTTTTCAGCCATCGCAGTAGCCAGAGCTTCGGACGGCACTTATTATCTTACTCAACTAGTATTTAAGAGGCTTTACTAGTTCCCAATCAACGAGGATACGCTACGTTTCATGCGTTCCGCAGTGGCATCAATGTATAATCTTGATTTTTAATGCCCCCTCACAGAGCTTCAAAGCCTTTGTGAGGGATTTTTATTGTTCTTAACAGGCCGAACAAAGTTTTTGATTCAGAAAGCCAACAGCGTAGTTCAAAAAAGTTGGATTCTATAATTCTCAAATGTATATTTGTGCGTGTTTCAAAACCCTTATGCTTTTTCATAAAACCTATATCACCGCTGCCTCGTCCGAATGGATAGTGCTTGTGCATGGCGCAGGCGGCAGTTCTTCCACTTGGTTCAAACAACTGCGCGAGTACATTCAGCATTTCAACGTTTTGTTGTTAGACCTCAGGGGGCATGGTAAGTCCGAACATTTAGCAGTACCTGGTTCTAAGGGTTATAGCTTTAAGGAGGTTAGCATGGATGTTATAGAAGTTCTAGACCACCTCAATATCAAGTCAGCACATTTTGTAGGCATTTCGCTAGGTACGGTCATCATCAGAACAATAGGCGAAATAGATGCTAGCCGCGTCAAAAGCATGATTCTCGGTGGGGCAGTTACTCGGCTGAACTTGCGTTCGCGCTTTTTGGTAGTTATCACTAAATTTTTGAAGCACTATATACCTTTTATATGGCTTTATAGCATTTGTGCCTATATCTTGATGCCACGCCACAAAGAATCCAGAAGTATTTTTATTCGCGAAGCCAAAAGACTCGCGCAAGCTGAATTTTTGCGTTGGTTCAAGCTCTCTACGGAAGTGAATCCGCTCCTTAGATATTTCCATGAAAAAGAAATTGCAGTACCTACGCTTTATTTGATGGGCGATGAAGACTATATGTTTCTGCCAGCAGCCCGCAAGATTGCGAACGAACACGAACACGCTTATTTGCACATCATCAGCAACAGCGGGCACGTTTGCAATGTAGACCAACCCGATGCCTTTAACCGAGTTTCTATAAATTTCGTATATAAAGTTTCAGATTGGGACAAAACACAAGCTGAACTAATTAAGACACTAAAAGACAATCAATTAGACTTGAATAACATTTAATTCTTTTTTTTACTTCAATAGTTGTAACATGAAAACACTTGGCTATTTTGTAAAAAATATTTTAGGCTTATTGAGCATTTCTTTGCTAAGTTTTGCATTTGTTTCGTGCAAAGAAACTGGCGCTGCTCCCGAAAAAAGCAATGTACCGAGCATAGTTTTTGTGAGTGTTACACCCAACGAAGTGGCTGAATACTCCGAAAAAGTAGTTATTCGCATCAAGTACCGCGACTATGACGGGGATTTAGGCGAAAACAATCCAAACGTCAAGAATCTTTTTGTTACAGACAAGCGCAACAACGTTACTTACCAGTTTCGAATCCCGCAACTTGCGCCAGAAGGCAGCACTATCCCCATAACAGGCGAACTGCCCATAGAAATTGACAAAGTGGCACTTATTGAGGAAAACAATACAGAAGAGAGTCTTGTTTTTGATGTTTATTTGGAAGACCGCGCCAAAAATAAAAGTAACGTTATAAGTACAAGCCCCATTAAAGTCAAAAAACGCTAATTTTAAGCGCTCAAAAGCCCTTTTACTTGTTTCTCAAAACAAATCAGTCGATAAAAACATGAGCAATCCGCATTTTGAAACTATTTTAAAGCAAAGCCTTCACGAAAAAAAGAGTGTTGGCCTTTATTTGAGTGGCAGCCACCTAATGGTTGGGGTTGTGTATCAGATTACAGAGAGCGTGGTGTTTCTCAAGAACCGTGAGTACAATCAGATTTTGGTGCGTCTAGACCATATACAGGCCGTTGTCATGCACTAAATTTTCTTCATAAAAAAAACCGTTTAAAGCCTCCCATGCGCCTTACCAAACATCTCTACGCCGAAAGCCTCATGCTTTTGACAGACCTTTACCAACTCACCATGGCTTATGGCTACTGGAAAGCCAACAAAACAGAAGTGGAGTCTGTATTCAATCTTTTTTTCAGGAATAACCCTTTCAAAGGCGGTTACAGCATTGCTTGCGGGTTGGACTACGTGATAGATTTACTAGAAAATTTCAAGTTCATAGAGTCCGACCTCGCCTATTTAGAGAGCTTGAATGGGAATGACGGCAAGCCACTTTTTGAAAAGGGCTTTTTAGATTATTTGGGCGCAATGACCTTTGCCTGCAACGTGGAGGCCATTCCAGAAGGTACTGTTGTTTTTCCACACGAACCTCTGATTAAGATACGGGGCCCGCTTGTGCAATGCCAAATTATAGAAACTGCTCTGCTCAATATTATTAATTTTCAAACGCTAATCGCTACCAAAGCCTCGCGTGTTTGCATTGCGGCTGAAGGCGAAAGCGTGTTAGAGTTTGGTTTACGGCGTGCGCAAGGTATAGACGGCTCATTGGCGGCTTCGCGAGCAGCTTATATTGGTGGCGTAAGTGCTACCTCCAATGTATTGGCGGGTAAGCTTTTTGGCATTCCTGTACGTGGCACACACGCCCACAGTTGGATAATGTCTTTTGATTCGGAGCTAGAGGCATTCGATACTTACGCTGAAGCCATGCCGAACAACTGTGTTTTTTTGGTAGATACTTTCAATACCCTTGAGGGCGTTCAGAATGCCATTCAAGTAGGGCATAAGTTGCGTGCCAAAGGTTTTGAAATGAGCGGTATAAGGCTAGATTCAGGAGATTTGGCCTACCTCAGCATCAAAGCCCGCGCCATGCTAGACGCTGCTGGTTTTCCTGATGCCAATGTGGTGGCTACGAACGACCTAGACGAATACATCATTCACAGTTTAAAGCAGCAGTCTGCGCAAATTAATGTTTGGGGAGTTGGTACACGCCTGGTTACGGCCTACGAGCAACCCGCGTTGGGCGGAGTTTATAAACTAGCCGCCATCAAAAACGCCAGTGGTACATGGGACTACAAAGTAAAACTTTCTGAACAGGCTATTAAGGTATCTAACCCTGGTTTACAACAAGTTCGTCGTTTTTATACCAGTGATGGTATGTTCCTTTCGGATATGATATTTGACACCGACACGCCCCCGCAAAGCGAGGACGCTACTATCATTGACCCCATGGACATGACGCGCCGCAAGCGCATAGGTAAAGACGTATCCTACACGGATTTACTCGTTCCAATATTCCAAAAAGGTAAAAAAGTTTATGAAAGCCCTATGCCTTCAAGGATTCGCGATTATGCTGCCCAACAACTCAGTTTATTGCACCCTAGCTTTAAGCGTTTTGCCAATCCTCATTCCTATCCGGTGGGGCTTGAGCAAGGGCTTTTTGACCTCAAAACCAGCCTTATCCTCAAGCACCGTTCCTTGGAAGGCTAAGAGCCATGAGCACTACCAAGCGCGGGAAAGATGCTGAAGCAGCTGTTTTGGCTTTTTTGCAGGCAAAGGGTTGGTTGTTGTGTGCCCAAAATTTCAGGTTTGGGCGCTTTGAGATTGATTTAGTGATGCAAACGGACGATACTCTCGTCTTTGTTGAAGTAAAACTCCGCAAAAACAACGATTTCGGCTATCCTGAAGACTTTGTAACCGAAGCTCAAAAGGGAAGGATTAGAGCAACAGCAGAGAATTTTATAGAGAACAATGCAGAAAATTTTAAAGCTATTCGTTTTGACATTGCAGCAGTTGTACTCTTAAAGAATACGGACTACGAAATAACACTTTTGGAAGATGCTTTTTAAAGTTATTGCATAATTTCTTCCTTGATGTATTTGTAAATCAGCGGTATGGCTTTTATAGACACAAAAATACAAATGAGAACACGGTCTGCATGAATTTCTTTTAGCGCAGGGTGGTCTTCCGAATAGATACGCAACATAACCGATGAACCAACGCCGAAGATAAGGGTCAGGTGCATAACGACTAGGTCGCTATTAAAGGGATTGGCTCCTTGTACAGTTGTGAATGGCAAGTCTATGGGAATAGGCGGTTCTGCAAGTGCTTCACGATAGGCGCTGCTCAAAGCATAAATCTCCATAAAAACAACAAGAAGGAATGCAATATTGAAGTAATAATCTCTAAAAAAGGCTACTTGCAAGTTCTCTATGCTCTCTTCTACACTGCCAGGAATCGCTATCCCTAAGCCAATAAAGATAAAAATAAAATAAACAAAGCAAACAAAAAGCAATACTTTGAAAGCTATTTTTTCAGCCTGATGCTGCGTAACACTTATCCAGTTTTGCTTGCGCCATAGCCTTGCGCCAATGCGCTTAAAAAGCCCTCCTAATAAAAGCTCCCACCAAAAGAGGTAAATAATTGGAAAAAAACTCCAGCCCCACACAAAAACACCAAACAAAGAAAATACCTCTGGCGCTAGTTTGGCCAACAGGCGCAACCAAGGTAGCTTGACGGTGGGTTTGGGGTGTGGGTCTGTCATTTGTCCCTCATTTTTTTAGTTAGCCTTCAATGCGTTTAATGTTAGCTCCAATGGCGTTGAGCCTTTGGTCTATAAACTGATAACCCCTATCAATTTGCTCTGCATTTCTGATAAGGCTTGTGCCTTTGGCAGAGAGCGCCGCTATAAGGAGGGCTACACCGGCGCGTATGTCGGGCGAAGTCATAGAAATTCCACGCAGCGAATACTCCCTATTCAAGCCAATAACTGTGGCGCGGTGCGGGTCGCAGAGAATGATTTTTGCACCCATTTCAATCAATTTATCCACAAAAAATAAGCGGCTCTCAAACATTTTTTGGTGAATAAGTACAGAGCCAGAGGCCTGCGTAGCAACCACCAACACAATACTGAGCAAGTCTGGCGTAAAACCTGGCCAAGGCGCGTCATAAATTGTTAAGAACGAGCCATCTATGAATCTATCTATTTCGTAGTGCGTTTGTGCAGGAATATAGATATCGTCGTTTTGGATTTCTAACTGAATACCCAACTTCTGAAACACACGTGGAATAAGCCCTAGCTGGTCTACTCTGGCGTTTTTAATCGTCAATTCAGAGCCTGTCATGGCAGCCAAACCTATAAAACTGCCAATTTCTATCATATCGGGCAGCATGGTGTGCGTAGTGCCTCCCAAACTTTCTACGCCCTCAATACGCAACAGATTTGAGCCAATACCCGAAACATTAGCACCCATACGGTTCAGCATTTTGCATAGTTGCTGAATATAAGGCTCGCAGGCAGCATTATAAAGCGTAGTTGTGCCTTTGGCAAGAACGGCGGTCATAATGATATTGGCCGTACCCGTAACTGAGGCCTCGTCCAGCAGAATATAAGTACCGCGCAGATTGGTGGCATCTATCTCGTAAAACTGCTGTTCTGGCCTGTATTCAAACTTTGCGCCAAGCTGCTCAAAGCCTCTAAAGTGGGTATCCAAGCGGCGGCGGCCAATCTTATCTCCACCTGGCTGAGGGAGTTTGCCCTTGCCGAAACGCGCCAAAAGCGGGCCTAGAATCATGACAGAGCCGCGTAGTGCGCCGCCTTTCTGCTTAAATTCAGTGGACTCTAAAAACTCCAAATTGATGTTTTTGGCTTCAAATTCATAGGTATCCTCGCTAATTTTTGTAACCTGAACTCCCAAATCAGCTAGTAGTTCTATGAGCTTGAGTACATCACGGATAGCTGGTATATTTTTTATAACGACCTTTTCGGATGTGAGTAATACTGCACACAGGATTTGAAGCGCCTCATTTTTAGCGCCTTGTGGGTGAATGTCGCCGCGAAGAACCGCTCCGCCTTGTACTTCAAAAGAGATATTATTTTTCAAGATGCAAGATTTTTGGGGTGAAGAGTAAAAAACCAAAGGCCGTGCATTTGGCGCTCAAATATACAAATATTTTGAGCAAAAATAGATAATTAGAATTTTGGCAATAAGACCTGAAACTATGTAAAGGTTTTTGGGTGTACGAAAGGCACTTTGAAAAATAAATCAGTTGCTATTTTTTAAGCTTGTCGTTATATGCCTTTTTGAATTTTTGAACTTTCGGGCTAATGACGTAGCTGCAATAACCTTGGTTAGGATTCCGATTGTAATAATTTTGGTGATAATCCTCTGCCTTATAAAAGGCTTTGAGTGGACTTATTTCAGTTACAATTGGTTTGCCAAAGGTATTTTGCGTTTGTAAATCGGCTTTTACGTTTTCGGTGATAGTTTTCTGTTCGGCGTTATGATAAAAAACAACTGAGCGGTACTGTGTGCCCACATCTGCCCCCTGTCTGTTGAGCTGCGTAGGGTCGTGAATCTCAAAAAAGATGCTTACAAGGTCTTTAAATGTTATTTTTTTGGGGTCGTATGTTATTTGTATGACCTCTGCATGGCCTGTTGTGCCTGTGCATATCGCTTCATAACTAGGGTTCGCCGAAGCTCCACCCGAATAGCCCGACTCCACTTTTTCTATGCCCTCTAGCATCAAAAAAATAGCCTCTATACACCAAAAGCAGCCTCCACCGAAGGTAGCTTGTTCTAAACCAGAGCTGATTGCTGTGTTCATATTGTTTGTTTTAGCTTTTGGGTGGTCTGTTGGCAAAGAAGCAGAATTGACACAATTGGCATTGCTAGGCATACAGCCCCAAGAGAGCAGCAAAGAAAAGAAAATAATTATCAGTTGCTTTAAAAACGAATAGAAAGCCATATTGTTTGGAGCTAAAAGATGAAACCAATAAAAGCGCTGCAAGCAGGCTGCCTACAACGCTTTTATGACGAAATATTAAGAAATTTGTTTGGCCAAAGACCCCAACAACTTACTTCTGGATTTTAACTGCACCAGAAACAGAGCCTGTTTCGCCAGCGCCTATGCCCTTAATGAAGAACAATCCGTATTTGCCACCTACCGTTTTAAAGGCAATTACTTTATTGAAAGTGAGCTTAGTAGCACGTGTAGCAGGCGAGAGTGTCATACCTTTGTTGAAGTAATCTACCAACATATTGCCATCTTTAGCAGTCAGCATACCAAACTCAGTGCCAGTGAGAGCCGTCATGCGCAACTCTGTGTTGTTTTTAGGCGACCATGTAGCCACTTGCGGAAGTACGAAAGTAACAGCGTCGTCTGTAGGGTTACAAACACTTGCTTCGTTTGTACCACCAGCAGCACCATGGAAATAGATTAAGTCAATGGCAGCGGCGTTGGCAGTTGCATCTTTGATGAGGTATATTTTACCTGTTTCAGCATCTAAAGAGCTGCCGAGCGTGGTGTTGTTTTGCGCACCCAAAACGATAGAGTTATATTCTACCAATTCAGACGTTGGTGGCGGTGTTACGCCTTTTTCTACCGTGATAGCCAATGAAGAATTTGCTTTAGTGCCTTCCTTGTCAGTTACCTCAAACCCGAAGTTAAGCGTTTTACCTTCATCAGCAGCAGTAGTAGCATACTCAAAAGTATAAGCAAAAGACTCAGGATTGGTGAAGTCTTTGTCTTTTACGAAGAAAGTGCCACCGTCTTTGATGATACGGAACTCAGCCAATTTCTTTTTAGCCACAATAGAAACCTTACGAGTAACTTTGGTACCAGATTTCACAGTCTCTGTTTTAGCACCCTCTATTGTAACGCTTATGTCTTCGTTGGTTGGTTCAACAGTAGAACTATCGCAGGCTGTTAAGAATGCAGCCAAAGCTACGCACAAAAATATTTGGAAAATTAACGCAAATTTACGCATCGTTTATTCTTTTACGATTAAATAAATGATTGAACTGAAAGGGTTTTGGTCTTTAAGACACACAAACATAACGTGAAAGATTGCAAATCCTTGTTAAAGCCTTGTTAATTAGATTAAGCATTTTGTGAAAACGTTATTTTTTTTAACGTTAAACCTCAGGCCCTGACTGAAAAAAGGGACGCTTAAAAAACTTACTTGGTCTTTGGCTAACGAATCAAGACAAAAGAGCCTGTATGCCGAATCGGTTTATAAGGCATAGATTGGCTGTAGTATTCCACCATCCAAAAATAGCGGTCTTGGGGTAGCTGCTTGCCCAAGTTTTGGTACGTGCCGTCCCAGAAGTCTGTTTCCTTCATGGCTTCTGCCGTGGGTGCGTGTAGCTGATAGACGCATTCGTTCCAGCGGTCATAAATATAGAAATCTAGTCGTATAAAATGCGCGCCAAAGATTGTAAATCGTTCGTTGAGATTATCTTTGTTAGGCGTAAAGGCCGTACCTACATAAAAACGCGGTTCACAACGCTCCCTGATATGAAGCGTATCTTCGCCTATGCAACCAAAATCGCTGGTTACGCGAATGATATAAACGCCACCCGAATCTATTTCCAGCTCCTGTTTACGGCTCAAAATATTGCCGAGCGTGTCATACCAACGGTAGAGGTACTTTTGACCAGCCCTTGCATTGATTACCTCTGGCTTGAATTTGTAGGTAATCCGTTCAAAGAAAGTACTTTCTGGGCCTTCAAAACAAAGAATGGTGTCTCGTTTGAGGTCAGTTTTAGGTATGGGGTTAAAATCAACTTTGGTGCTGAGGGTATAAACACAAGAGTCAGTTGTTACTTGCAAAGAATAGATGCCACTAGAATCTACCCAAATGTAGGCAGAGGTATCGCCTGTACTCCAAAGATAGGTCGTTATGCCGTCGTTTAACCTTGCACCAATCTGAATGGAATCGCCTTGACAGCCCGCAACTGATTCTGGTAGGCGCAAACGCGGCGTTACCATGATAGTAACGGAGTCGTAACCCACGCAACCTCGGTCGTCTATTACGGTTACATAATAGGTAGTGGTGTCTAAAGGCGCTACGGTAGTTTGGGCGGTGCTGTCGCCGTGCCACCAATAATAGTTGCGACCTCTTTCAGCAAAAGCAGTGAGTGTAACTGGGGTGCCTGGGCAAATGATAATGCTGTCGCGAGAGGCTGGCAAAATAGTTACGACTGGTGGGTCAAAGACTTCTACCAGCACAGAATCGTAGCCAAATTTACATGAATTTAGTCCAGTAGCGCGGAGCATATAGGCCGTTGTTTTGAGCGGCTTGGCTATAAAAATAGAGTCACGGCTTACCACGGAGTCAGGGAATTCGGCCAAAACCCATTCGTAAAGCCTTGTTTGGCTGCCCAGCGCAATGAGTGGTGTGCTGTCGCCATAGCAAATTTGTACGCTATTCAGAGGCAATGCGCGTGCCTCGGGCTGGCGCTCAAAAGTTATAAGGACGGTGTCGGATACAGTACAACCAGTGAGCGTATCAAAAACTTCCAGAGCGTAAATACGCTGCAAATAAGTGGGTTTATCTTTGAAAGTAGCTGTAACAGTTTGGTTCGTTCCTAGCAGTACGCGACGGCTCGGTACGGCCAAATCCACCAACCACCAATTATACTGTGTTGTGGCTGTGTGTGTACTATCAAAACCGCTTAAAGTCAAGGAGTTCAGTTCACAAAGGACTGTGTCTTTACCTAGGTTCACGTTCAGTGGTTTATGAATTGTTACGCGCACGGTATCGCTGCTGTAACAGCCGCTAAAAGGGTTCGTAACTTTCAAAACATAAACCCCGCTGGTGTCTGCTGCTAAAAACTTTTGATTCTTGGCCGCTAATGTGCCATTTTTAAACCATTCTAGCGTCATACTATTGACATCTCCTGCCGTGAATAGTGTATCGGTAGATTCACAAGTCCCTTTTACTTCGTCTATGCCCACTATCAAAAATGTAGGCTCGGGATAATAGGTTACAAAAATGGTATCAGTGGCTTTACAACCTGTTTTGTTGGTTACAATAACTCTGTATTGATGTGTGCCGAGTTCGAGTACTTTGAGCGTTGCTTTAGTAGCAGAACCCAGCAGAGAGCCGTCTTTGAACCATTCATATTTAGCATCAAGGTCGTGCGTGCTGTCGTAGGCATTGAGAATAGTGGCAGAGTCGCGTGTACAGAAAAAGAGGGAATCGTCTGCAAATTTGAGGACGGGCGGCGCAAAAAATTCAACTTTAAGGCTATCCTTGGTTTTACAGCCTGTAAATTTATTCGTAACAGTCAGGGAGTATATACCGCTTTTATTGACAATAGCCGAAAGGCTGTCGCTAGGAATTTTCACAAAACCGGGGCCTGTCCATTTGGTGTAGAAGCTATCTACATTGGTAAGTGGAACAAAAAGCGTGTCGGTAGCCAAACAAGTCCCTTTGAGCGCGTCATGGCCTTGAATCTTGAAGATAGGCAGAGGATTAAAACCAACGGTTACGGTGTCGCTACTCAGGCAGCCTGCTGCCGAAGTAACTTCTACGCGATAGCGGAAGCGCTGCGAAGGTGTGTAAACTCCGAGTGTATCTTTGGTACTGCCTGCAATGAGTATGCCGTCTTTGAACCATTTATAGGTAGTACCTGCCTTATGCGAAGTATCCTTGGCGTTCAAAATAAAGCGTGTTACGTCGTTACAAAGCCAAAAAGGCCCTTTCAAGTCCACTCCTGGCTTTTTATTAATAATGACACGAATGGAGTCCTTGCCCACACAGCTTGTAGCCGTATTGGTTATGGTGAGGAAATATTTACCTGCTTTATTAACAACAGCATTGGGCGTAGCAGCACCAGAAACGATGCCTGCTGTAGTACCAGCAGCATTACGCCAAGCGTATGTTACGCCTCCAAAAGGAATGTGAGAAAGGGTTACGAGAGAGTCGCAACTACTGATGCTATCTGCTAAATTCACTGCCGGTTCAGGGCTGTAGGTAACCACAATATTCTTAGAGTTAGAGCAGCCCAAAGGCGAGGAGGTTTCAGTTACTACTACTGTATAGGTAACGGTACTAGAAATATCTTTGACACCAATAGAAGAGGTTGTAAGGCCAGACAGCAGTACACCATTCTTAAACCAGCGATAAGTAACACCTGTTGAATGGCTACCATGGAGTGCATTTAAGACCGTAATGGTATCTTTGTTACATTTTTTTATCTCGGCAGGAGTAGGAATGATGGGTGGCGGCACTATCGTAATTCGTACGGAGTCTGTGGACACACAGCCTGTGGCTGTATTAGTGGCCGTAACCATATAAAGACCAGACTGGTTCACAGTACAAGTGCCAAAGTCTGTTGTAAAAATACCAGTAAAGCCACCGGTTAATTTGTTTGACCAAGCATAGGAAATACCTGATACATTTGGTAAATTGATAGTGTATGTGCTTGCGCAGGTTACCTGGTCTGAACCCAGTTCTATAAGCGGACTAGCTATGGTTTGTACAAAATTTGTCTTTACTTCAGTATCCGTAATGCCGCCAGCAAAGGTAACAGTAAGTGTTACAGTATAAGCACCCGCTGCAGTATAAAATGCAACAGGGTTGGCCAGAGCAGAACCTGTGCTATTGCCAAAATCCCACGCGTAGGATACGGGCGTACCACCTGAAGGATTGGCGGTAAACCTAACACCTATGGGTAAAACGCAGCCTGTAGTGGGCGTAGCAGCAGTAAAGTCGGCAGTTTGTGCACTACTATCTATTGAAAAAAACAATAATAGACCCAAACCAATAAAAGCGGAGATAATTTTTTTATAGAGCATAGTCGTTACTATTAAAAACAACAACTTAATAGCGTTGCAACATAATATATGGTATTCTCTTAATACATTGGGTCTGCACAAAATGTTCGCTACCTCTGCAAGCATTCAAATCCAAATAAAATTAGGCTTTAGGCTTCACCTGGCGGAATAATGTATTAATAGGCTGCAAATTTGCCAAATTATTTATTAATAAACGCAACATTAACATAAATCTTATCTGATGTACTTAGTTTTTTTGTTTGCTCAGGGCATCAATAAAATAAAAAGATACATGAAATGAGGATATGCCATTGCTTTTTTAGCCAAACTCTTTTGGCAAGTAAGTCCTAGCTAAAAAATAAAATAATCCTTGTTTTATGCTTTCTATAAGCACCTCTCTAGCGTGGAAAAAAAAATGGTCATCAATGCAACCTTTTTGAACTGGCGCGGACACCACGAAGTGTGCGTTTTTGCTATGAATTTATGTTCGGAAATGAACAGTAAGAATCAAAAAACAAATACCTTAGTTCGTTAAAATACTAAAAATCAGCTATTTAAATTATTTGGCACGTCTTTGGCATCTCTCTTAAACGTCAAGGCAAAACAAAACTGACAACAAATACAGTCTCATCTCATCAAATTTAAGTAAAGTAAGACCATGAAATCATCTGTTAAAACACTCGTATTCTCTGCCATCTTAGGCTTGTTTATATTCACTTCGGCTTCTGCAACACCAGATAGCTGCCAAGGTGAAACCATGAAATCTTTTAGCATGGTTACATTGGTAGAAATGAATGCCAGTTTGGAGCAAGACCTCACAGAGAGCCAGGAGTTGGCAGTTGCCCAAATGGCTACTGATTTGGTGAACAACATGGAGCAGAACGCAGCATTAGAAATGTATGAACCAAATGCTTATCTCAAAAGAGCTGCTGCTGGTATCGTTGAAACTGCTGAAGCAAACGCCTTGGCGCAAGTTGATATGCACTTAGAAGAAGCCGCTATAGCAAAGGCCATTACCACAATGGTTGAAGAGAACGCCGCTAATGACGCTGAATAAGCGTGTAAGTTTTAGTACAAGCACACATAAAAATTAGTAAGTAACAGTTAGGTTGAAGCATAGAATTTAAAGTATTGAACTTTCATCATTTACACAAACCAAAAAATCCTTGTGCATTGCACGAGGATTTTTTTTATGCCGAGTTTAACCAGAAAGATAGTTGAATAATGCGTCTTGAAGCGCCCTAAGAATCAACAAAAAAACTGACTTATTTGATAAATATCTTGATGTTATTCAAATCAATATCTGAAGGCATTTCTCCTTTGCAGGGTCTGTAAGCCAAAAGCGTAATGGAGTGCCGTGGATAGATATTGACACGTACATCGCCATGATTGTTTGAACTTGTGCCTGCATCACATTGAAAACTCGGTTTGAACGACACCGATACCTCACGCGCATTGGTGTTGCGAAGCCGCACCAAAGTATTCAACTTCATGTCATATGGGGATTCTTGGTGTTTGATATAAACCTCTACCCCGCTAATTTTTTTAAACAAGACCCATTCATTAATGGGCATTTCTGTTTGCGCAAATCCGTCGGTGCTAAAGAAGCACGCGCCACAAAATAGCAAAAAAGCAACAATGTACTTATTCATAGTGGGTTTTGCAGAGAGTTTAGCCTGTTTACTTGGGGCAAAATAGTTTTGATAAAAACCTACCAATATCATATTTTGCAAAATTCAGACCCATTTGGTTTACTTAGAATATTAACCTTTTTTTTTAGAAAATAGTATATCAAAGTACTTAATTTTGGCTCGCCAAGTAAGCGATGCAAAAATACAATTTGTAAAAAAATATTACAAGATTATACGCTTAAAATTTTACCGTAGTGCTACAAAAAATTAATCTCCTGCTTCAAAAGTGCTATTAATTTAATCTTTTGTTTGCATATACTAAACCTTAAGTAAAAGGCTGGCCATGTTCCGAGTTTATACCTAACCAGCCTTTTGTATTTAACTAAAGACTACTTTTTATGAACAAGAGGTAACTTAGCCACAACAGCCTTTATTTTTTTACCTCTAATATCAATAAAAATGTCTGTGCCTGCTTTGCTGTGCGCGGTTTCTAAATAAGCCATACCGATACCCTTATCCAAAGAAGGAGAATGCGTCCCGCTTGTAATGCGTCCAATTTTTTGATTGCTGGCATCAAAAACTTCGTAACCTTGGCGCGGAATACCTTTTTCTAACATCTCAAAGCCCACTAACTTTTGGCTCAGGCCGTTTTCTTTTTGCTTGAGCAAAGCCTCCGAGTTGGTAAAAGTTTTTGTAAACTTTGTAATCCAACCCAGCCCAGCCTCCAAAGGAGAAGTGCTATCGTCTATATCATTGCCATAAAGGCAGAAGCCCATTTCCATACGCAGCGTGTCGCGGGCAGCCAAACCTATAGGCTTAATGCCGAAAGGCGCACCAGCTTCAAAAACCGCGTGCCATAGTTTTTCGGCCATGCTGTTTTTTACATAGAGTTCAAAACCACCAGCACCTGTATAACCTGTTGCAGATATAATTATTTCTATGCCAGCCATTTGCCCTACCTGAAATGAATAATACTCCATGTCTGCTAGCTTTACGTCGGTCAGGCTCTGCAAGGCTTCGGCGGCTCTGGGGCCTTGTACGGCCAAAAGACTCATGTCGTCAGACACATTGGTCATTTGAACACCAAAATTATTTTTTGCGCTAATCCAAGCCCAATCTTTGTCAATATTTGAGGCATTGACCACAAGAAAATATTTTTCGGCGCTCATTCTATAAACGAGCAAATCGTCCACTATGCCGCCCTTATCGTTAGGCAAGCAAGAATACTGTACTTTACCATCAATCAGTTTTGATGCGTCATTGGACGTTACAGCCTGAATCAAGTTTAGTGCTTGAGCGCCTTCCAAAATAAATTCGCCCATGTGCGATACATCAAAAACGCCAACTGCTTGGCGGACAGTGTGGTGCTCTTCTATCTGCGAGGTATAGCGTACAGGCATATTATAACCTGCAAAAGGAATCATTTTAGCTCCCAAAGCCTCGTGGATATGGTTTAGTGCTACGGTTTTGAGCGTTTCGGTACTCATTGGACTTCTGTGGATTGAGTTTAGGCAATTTTGAGCCAAAGGTAGCGAAATGTATGAACTTTTACATAAATCCTGCAAAAAAATGCAACTTTTTCCAACATTTTAAAAACTTAAACGTTCAATATGAACTTAATGTTAAATTAATGTTACATATTTGCAGAAGCATCTGCACTAGACTTTATGACCCGCCTTGAAAAAACCGATACACATAGCCTTCTTTCAATCTCAAAACCTACTTTTTATAGGTGTTTGGGTGTTTTTGTGCCTCTTTACTAATCAGGTTTCTATACTTCGTGCCAAAACTTTTGAGCACGACAGCGTGAACAAATCATTAACTAAAGAACAGCAGCCGCGTAACAAACAGAGTATGCAGGCTTTCAAATTGTTCCTTTCGGCTATGCCTGAGCTTTCCGAAGAAGGTAGAAAGGCTATCAGCCAAAACTTTGAAGAAAGTTTGTTGATGTATAGAGCCAACAAAACGGAAGAAAGCACAGACAGACAGCTCAAAACACTTTGTCAGTTTTTAAAAAGCAGATACTTAAAGCAGTATGTGGCCAACAGTTCATTGGCTAGTACGATTAATAGCGGCGAGTTTGACTGCCTATCGGGTACAGCACTATTAGCCGCCGCTTTTCATTCAGAAGGTTTTGACTATCAGGTATATGAAACGGCTCATCACGTATTCTTGATGGTGCATCTCAGCGCCAAACGTGTTTTGATAGAGTGTACAGACCCTACCCAAATGCTTGTTTGGAACGAGAAGGAAATTTCGCGCCGCTTGCAAAGTTATGCTAATGAGACCCTTACAACAGAAACAGCTGAGATAAAACTCGTGAAGCCCTTTTGCTTACCTATTGCCTTGCAGCAACTGGCTGGCCTAGTGCTTTTCAACAAAGCCGTTGCTTGCTTTAACGCACAATTATTCAGCAAAAGCATCGCTTTGTTAGAGTCTGCTGTTTTATACTATCCTTCAGAGCGCTGCAAAGAGCTTTTGGCAATAAGCCAGCAGCTTTTTAGAGATTTTGGCGACAGCCCAAGTGCTCATTTGGCCAAAGACTAGGCTAAGTTATTTTTTAGCATTGTAGAGTCCAAGCATCAATTTTTTTATGTAATTTTGCGCTTTATTTTGAAAATCAGATAGCATGAAAATTGGTTTTGATGCCAAGAGAGCATTTCTCAACAACACAGGACTCGGTAATTATTCCCGCTTTGTCATTCAAACACTCGCCAAACAGCACAGCCAAAACGAGTATGCCCTCTTTACACCATACACCGACAACGTGCACAAACACTCGCTTGCACGCCTAAAAAATGCTCAGATTATTACGCCCAGTAATATTTTCAACAAATCTTTTCCAAATTTTTGGCGAAATTTCAATTTGCCTAATGCCATCCGAAAGCACAAAATAGAGGTTTTTCATGGTCTGAGCAACGAACTGCCGCGCAGCATCAAGAGCGCTGCTTGCAAAAAAATTGTAACCATACACGATTTAATTTTTATGCGCTACCCTCATTATTACAAAGCCATAGACCGCCGAATTTATATAAACAAGGTGATTTATGCTTGTAAAATGGCCGATACGGTTATTGCGGCCAGTGAGCAGACTAAGCGCGATTTACAGGAATTTTTCAAAGTACCTGAGCAAAAAATTGAGGTTATTTATCAAGACTGCAATCCGCTCTTTTATGGTCAGTTCAGCACCCACAAGCTGGAGCAAGTATTAAAAGATTATAAATTAGACGACGATTTTATTTTGTCAGTAGGGACTATTGAGCGCCGCAAAAACCAACTGACGCTCGTTAAAGCACTTGCCGAAGTACGAAAAGATTTTCCGCTAAAATTGGTATTGATTGGCAAAAAAATGCCATATTGCGTGGAAATAGAAAAGTTTGCGGCTCAACAAGGCTTACAAGATGCTATTACCTACATGAGCTTTGTGAGCAATGAAGACCTGCCCTACATTTACAAATTGGCAACTGCCTTTGTATATCCTTCTGTTTATGAAGGCTTTGGTATTCCTGTTCTGGAAGCCGCAAATGTACAAGTCCCTGTTATCACTACTGCTTGTACCAGTATGCAGGAAATAGGCCATGAGGCTTTTTCTTATTTTGACGGCCAAAGCGCAGAAGATTTGGCAGCCAAAATAAAAACCGTAGTTGCTAACCCCACCCAGCGCGACCAGATGCGAAAAGCAGGGCTAGAAAGGGCGCAAAAATTCAGGGGAGAGGTTATTGGCCAGCAAATCATTCAACTCTATCAACGCTAAAAATGAAGACCAGTACTCAATTATTCACTTGGATTCTGACGGCAGTTCTCGGTCTGTTGTTGGCTTGTAGTAGCTCCGAAGATACCTTTTTGAATAAAGCGCGCCAAGAAATGAGTAAAAAGCAATACGCAGAGGCTGTACGAACACTCACAACGCTTTTGCAAGCCCATGCTAGCAGCCCAAATGCCTACAATATGCGTGGTAGTGCTTATTTTGAACAAAAAAAGTATCAGGAAGCCCTCGCTGACTTTAACAAGGCCGTTGAGCTATCGCAGGCAGACTACAAATATTACATCAACCGTGGTCATGCGCAACGGGCGCTCAAAAAGCACTCAGAAGCACTCAAAGATTATGAAAAAGCGGCTCAAATGAATGCGTCCGAGCTAGATATTTTTCTGAACAAAGGGATTGTTCTGCTGAACCTAGGCCGTTTTAAAGAGGCCTTGGCCGATTTTAATAAAGCAAATGGCATTAATCCTGAAGAGAAAAGCGTATTTTATTATCGTGGTTTGGCACAAATAGGCTTACAGGACTATACCAAAGCCGTGGAAGACTTAGAAAATTTTGTGGCACTAGAGCCTACAAACGCCGAAGCACAGTTTCAGTTGGCTTATGCACTCATTACCTTGGGCGGCGGGCGCAGCAACGATGACGCTTGTCATCATTTGAACGAAGCCGCTCGTTTAGGACACCAAGAGGCCGCCCAGTACAGTTCGCAGTATTGCAGAAGTAAAGTACCAAGGGGATAAAGTTAGGTATGAAACGAGCCATAGATTTTAAAACAAGAATAAAAGTACTTGGGCAAAACCTCAAAAAAAGTGAACAGGCAGTGGGCATTATGCTTATTGGTTGCGCACTGCTTTCGTTGCTTCTGGCTAATTCCAGCTATGGTTCTGCTTATTTACATTTTTGGGAAATACCGCTTAGCTTAGCTGTGGGCTCATGGCAAGGTAAAATGCACCTGAGTCATTTCATCAATGATGCATTGATGACGGCCTTTTTTCTGATGGTAGGCTTGGAGATTAAGCGCGAGTTTTTGGTAGGCTCACTTTCTGTCCGTAAGCGGGCACTCCTGCCTGTTCTGGCCGCCATTGGTGGTATGCTTTTTCCTGGTCTAATCTACTGGCTTTTTAATTTTGGTGAACCTACCTTAAGCGGCTGGGCTATTCCTACAGCCACAGATATTGCCTTTTCAGTAGGCGTTATGGCTTTGCTCGGTCGTGGAGTTCCGGTTGCTCTCAAAACTTTTCTTCTTGCTCTGGCCATCATCGACGATTTGGGAGCAGTTATCATCATTGCTGTTTTTTATACTCAGAACCTTAGCTGGCAATTGATTTTGTGGGCTGGTGGTTGGTTTGGGCTTATGCTGATACTTAATTTTGTATTAGACGTAAAATCCATTCTGATTTATTTGTTGATGGGCTTGGTGCTTTGGGTCATCTTATTAAAGTCTGGCATTCATGCAACCTTAGCGGGTGCATTAACAGCCGTTTGTATTCCAATGGGCAAAGTAGATACAGGCGACTCCCCTTTAGATAGCCTCAATAAATTTTTGCATACACCCGTAACGTTTATCATTATTCCTATATTTGCTTTAGCCAATACAGCTCTTATTTTACAGGGCAACTTGGGGACTGCCCTGTTTAATTCTTGCAGCTTCGGAATCATCTTTGGCCTTGTGGTGGGCAAGCCTCTAGGCATTGTGCTTACTACGCTGCTGTCTGCTAAGCTCAAGTGGACAGAGCTGCCAGAAGGTGCTTCTTTCATGCACCTTGTAGGCGTAGGGTGCCTGGGAGGCATAGGGTTTACAATGTCTATTTTCGTATCTATGTTGGCTTTTACGGAAGCTAATACGGAAATATATCTAGTTACTTCACGATTAGCTATTCTGCTAGCATCTGCTATTTCTGCTATTTTAGGATTTTGTATTCTTGGTTTAACCAAAAAGGACACTTAGAGCGTCAAAAAAATAGCGTGTATCGTGCAACTTTCTTTGTAAACAGATTGTCTAGAAACCAAAGAGCAAATGCTACTGCTACCTTTTATTTTCACAAAACCTTGATTCTCAAAAAAAAGAATTACCTTTGTTTGGATTTTGGTTTGCTTTGGCTGGTGCGTCCGTTCTTGATTTTAAAAAACATAGAAAAATCTGCCTTGATATGCTTAAAATAATATTTTTGCTCAAATACACGGGTATTGCTGCTGTTACGCTTTTGTTATTGGTCAGCAATGCTAACGCACAGGTTCGCCCTATTGGTCAGGACTCTTCGCGCCGTGTTATTACACCAGCCATTCCCTTCCTGACCATTACGCCAGACTCTCGCTCAGGAGGCATGGGTGATGCAGGTGCGGCTATTTCTGCTGATGCCAACTCTACTTTCTGGAATTTGTCCAAATTAGCCTTTGCCGAAAGCAATATGGGTTTTTCTATAAGCCACACGCCTTGGCTGACTCAGTTGATAGACGACATGAGCATTACAAATATGTCTTTCTACCGCCGTTTGAGCAAACGCGAAGTGGTTTCGGCCAGCATGCGCTACTTTGATATGGGAAAAATGGATTTTACTGATGCCAGCGGAAATTTTATAGGCGATGCTAGACCTCGCGAGATGGCAATGGACGTGGGATATGCAACTGCCCTCTCTGACCGTTTCAGCATTGCGGGCGCTATACGCTACATACACTCAAATCTAACTAATAATTACAAGGCCAAGCAAGGCGGATCCTCACGCCCGGCCAATACAGCCGCCGTGGATTTATCCGTGTTCTACAAAGCGCCTCTCAAAACGACAAAAGGCAGCGCCAATATTGCTTTTGCAGGCTCTATTAGTAATTTTGGCGCTAAGGTTACTTACAATAGCCCAGACCAACGCGACTTTATTCCTACCAATTTGCGCTTAGGTACTGCCTACACCAAACAAATAGACGAGTACAACAAATTCACTGTAGCTCTAGATTTTAACAAGTTGATGATTCCCTCGCCTTCCGACGGCAGCAGCTCAAACCCAGCCAATAAAAGTTTAATGTCTGGCATTTTAGGTTCGTTCAGCGATGCTCCAGACGGTATCTCAGAGGAAGTAAAGGAAGTCATGGTGGCTACTGGCGCTGAATATTGGTACAATAATCTGTTTGCTCTGCGCGGTGGTTATTTCTATGAGCACCAAGACAAAGGCGGTCGCCAATTTTTTACTATGGGCTTAGGGCTTCGCTATCAACAGTTTGGTCTTGATTTTGCCTATTTGCTGCCTACCAGCAAACAACACCCCTTGGCCAACACTTTGCGCTTCTCTCTACACTGGGACTTTGACAGTATGAGCAAAAGTAAAAAAAGTAAAAACACTGGCAAAGATAATACTAGCAGCCCAAGCGACGACGAGTAAAGCCTTTCTATGAGTAATTTATTTGAGCATCTTGTTCGTGCAAATGTTAAGCGCATGAAGCCTTACTCCTCAGCCCGCGATGAGTTCAAGGGAGTGGCGAATGTTTATATAGATGCCAACGAAAACCCCTTTCCTAATGGCCTAAACCGTTATCCTGACCCTCTGCAACGCGCCCTGAAAGCTGAAATAGCCCAATATTATGGTCTATCAGCCGACAACATTCTACTTGGCAATGGCAGCGACGAGCCAATAGATTTACTTGTTCGCGCTTTCTGTGTGCCGCAGCCCGAAACGCTTGATGCTACTGATGCAGACGCAATCCTTATAACGCCACCTACCTATGGTATGTACGAGGTTTGCGCCAACGTGAATAATATCCGCGTCATAGAAAGTTCTCTTTTAGACGACTATAGCCTCAATGCTGAAGATATTATTCATAAGATAAGCCCAAGCCTTAAACTTATCTTTCTTTGCTCACCTAATAATCCGACAGGAAACTTACTAGATACGAGCGCTATTCTTCAAATAACAAAGGCTACATCAGGTTTAGTACTGGTGGACGAGGCTTATGCCGACTTTGGTCAGCAGTCTATGCTAAAAGCCATGTTGGATTATCCTAATCTAGTTATTCTCAAAACATTTTCTAAGGCATGGGGGCTTGCCAGCATAAGACTGGGTATGCTCTTTGCGCACCAAGACGTACTTTTTTGGCTCAACCGCATCAAAGCGCCTTATAATATTAACCGCATGACCATAGATTGTGCTTTGCAAATGCTCCCCAAAGCGACCAATATGGCAGAACAGGTTCAGGTTATAGTGGCGGAGCGGCAAAGGATTGTTTCTTTTTTGGAGCAGTCTGTTCTGGTAGAAAAAGTATTCCCTTCTGATGCTAATTTTGTGTTGGTACGCTTTAAAGACGCACAGACCATTTTTGACTATTTGCTGACTCTGGGTATTGTTGTTAGAAATCGGGCTAATCTGCCTGAGTGCCGTGGTTGTTTGCGTTTATCTGTGGGGCTACCCCAAGAGAATGATGCTCTAATGGCTGCTCTGAGAGCTTATTCTCACTGATTAAAATGTGTTTCTGAAAGGGCATCGTAGCGTTCAAAAGTAGCCGAATTTCTTTAAAAAAGTTAAAAACGCAGCATTGCGCTAATTGATACGTGGCTAATTGAAAAAAAATACAGAAATTGCAGCCTTAAACGCAATATATTATGCCAGAATCTATCAGAAATATAATCATGCAGGATTTTGTTTTGTATTTAAGGAATGGAGCAATGTCTTTTTACCGTGTTTGGTGCGCGCGCGGTGGTGCAGTGTTCTTGTTTTTTTTGATGGGCGGCTGCAACGATTGCAGTTACGAGGTGGATAGCATTACCCGTGTGCGTGTGCGTATAGTAGATGAAAACGGCAAGGAAAAGCGCGTTAAGTTCACTACCATAACTGCTGTGGGAAGCGGCACAACCCGCCCACTTTATGCCGACCAAACATCTGCTATTTACGAACTTCCACTCGATCCGCTCGCTACAGAAAGCCAGTTCTTGTTCAAAGATAGAGGCTTCTTTGATACCATCACTGTTAATTACAAGGTACGTTACGAGCCTATTACTCCCAACTGCGGCGTTAAGGAGATTATTACAGACCTTCAAGTCCGCACAGACGACTTTATGTTAAAATCTCCAAAAGTAATTCATAGCCAACCCCTTGTTTACAACAAATACGATGTGGAAATTCAGTTTTAGTCTTGTTTTGGGTTTCTTTTTAGGATTTTTGGCGCTGGGAGTCTTGGCGCAAAACCAGCCCAAACCACCCAAGATAAAGAAGCAAAAGACTCAAAAAATCAAAATCCCTTTTTATTTTGACGGCATTCGTGTAGGGACGGACGTATCAAAACTCATTTTTATGGGTTTGAATGGCGATAAGACCCGCTATGACCTCAATACAGACTTGAGTTTGAGCAACCGCGTTCACTTCAATATGCGCTTGGGGTACTCCAATATGCGCTCTGTTATTCAACGCAGCAGCGACTCTGTGGCTTACAATGCACAATACATCAATAAGGGTACTTATGCCTCTTTGGGCTTAGAATACAATTTTTTGAGGCGTGTTATGAATGAAAACGGTGTTTTTGGTGGCTTGCACATAGGCCATGCACGTTTTCAGCATGACTTAGCACACGCCATACGCAATTCGTTCTGGAGCGGCCCAAACGATGTCAATATCAAGAAATTTGCGGATAAGGGTATGTCCTGTACTTGGCTAGAAGTAACTGCTGCGCTCAAAGGAAAGCTCTGGCGTAGCTTTTATGGGGGCTATCATATTCGCTTGCAATACTTGATGGACTGGCAGGATGGCACAAAAGTCCGTAGTAACGACCTGCCTGGCTTTGGCAGCACACAAAACAGAACCAACCTAATTATGACCTATCAACTCTGGTACAGGCTTCCTATGGGCAAAAAGTTCTAGTGTTGAATAGGCTTACGTCTTTAAACTTTGTATTTTGGGCTTAATAAGCTAATTTTGCAGCATCTTTCAAATTCCGTGCGCATCAAGAATGGGCTTACACCATATTCAGTTAGCCGAAGGCAAAAAAATTTACCTAGCGTCCGACTTTCACTTGGGCGCTCCTGACCCTATAAGCAGCCTAGAAAGAGAGCGCAAAGTTATTCGCTGGCTTGAAGAAGCAGCCCAAGATGCCGCCATGATAGTGCTCGTAGGCGATATCTTTGACTTTTGGTTTGAGTACAAAACAGTTGTTCCTAAAGGTTTTATTCGTTTTCAAGGTAAAATAGCCGAACTGCGCGACCGCAATATAGAAGTTGTTTTCTTTGGTGGTAATCATGATATGTGGATGTTTGGCTACTTTACAGATGAGCTAGGCATTCCTTGCTATAAAACGCCTCAAACGTGCGTTTGGAATGACAAAAAAATTCTCATTGGGCACGGCGACGGCTTAGGCCCCAGCGATTTGGGGTATAAATTAGTAAAATGGTTTTTGTTCAATAATCGTCTTGCCAAATGGGTTTATGGGCGTGTGTTGCACCCAAACATAGGTGTTGGACTAGCGCATTTGTGGTCTAGCAAGCGCAAGGCCAATATGAGCAATAAGCAGATGTATCCATTTGAAAGCAAAGAGCGCGAATGGATTTGGAACTATTGTGTCCGTCGCGAAGCCGAAGCACACCACGACCTTTATGTTTTTGGCCACCGCCACGTTACGTTGGACTTGGAGGTGCCGCCTAACAGCCGTTATATCAATTTAGGAGAGTGGATTAACACCTGCTCTTATGCCGTTTTTGATGGGCAGGTATTAGAATTAAAATATTTCAGAAATTAAATAACCGATACAAAAAAACTGTATTCAAACGACAAAGCAGCCATGAAACTATTAAGAGGCATATTTTTTACAATCTATGGCACTTGGTGTTTTTTGATATTCTTGAGTTTGATGCTCATTTGCTCACCTTTTGTCATTTTGCCACTTTGGCTCAATGAAAAATATGGTGGGTGGCTGGCCTATAAGGTGCTCAAATTTTGGGGAGTTAGCTTTGCTTTCCTTTGCTGCATTTTTTATCAGCGCCAGAACCGCCACCTCCTCAAAAAGAATGAGGCTTATGTTTTTGTGGCCAATCATAGTTCTTTTCTGGACTCGCCCGCCATCACATGGGCTATTCCGTATCAGTTTCGGGCATTAGGCAAAAAAGAAATTCTTAAACTGCCTGTTTTTGGCTTTGTCTTTCGTTTTATAGGGATTACCGTAGACAGAACAAGCTCCCAAAGCAAACAGAAAAGCCTTCACGATATTCGCAATACCATACAAAAGGGCATTCATATCGCTATTTTTCCGGAGGGAACTACCAACACAGGCCCAGAGCCGCTCATGGAGTTCCATAATGGCGCATTTATGGCTGCTATCGATACCCAAAAGCCGATTGTGCCCATGGTTATCACCAATGCTAGACACATTTTTCCTTACGGAAGTTGGATTATCAAGCCTGGCCTTATCAAGATTGTGATGTCCGAGCCAATTCCTACAGCTGGTATGACTATCAGAGATGTGATACGTCTTAAAAAAGAAGTTTATGAGCGCATGGAGCAGCTCATTTACGAACACGACCCTGTTTTCAAACATCTTAAACCCACGACTCATGCCCCGCATCAAAATTGAACTCCCCGATAGTTTTCTGTTTGAAACCCAAATGCGTATTAGGGTTTATGACCTGAATTATGGTGCGCATTTGGCCAATCAGTCCATACAAAGCCTTGTACACGAAGCGCGTATGCTTTTTTTAGAAAGCCTTGGCGCATCTGAAATGAGCTTTTTTGGCACCTCCCTCATTATGGCCGATGCCGCTATTCAGTTCAAAGGCGAGGGGTTTTGGGGCGAAGCTGTTTTGATAAAAATTGCGGTGGAAGACCTCAGCCGCAGTGGCTTTGACTTGATTTACGCGCTCTCTGTGCCTTCTAAAAACAAAGAAATTGCCCGCGTCAAGACGGCTATGGTCTGTTTTGATTACCAAACACGGCGCGTTACTGCCCTGCCTGAAGCTGCCAGAAAGGCATTTGATACGGTTTAAAAATACATTGGTTCTGTCTTTTTCAGTAAATATTAAAGGCTTACCAACCCGAAAGCCTAATTTACGTTTGACTATTAACTCATTTTCATCAAAACGCTCAATTTGCGGTTTAACCCCATTTCAAAATCTTTAACAATGACGAAAAAAATTAGAGTAGAAATCATTACGATAGGCGATGAAATCTTGTATGGCCAAATACTGGATACCAACGCCCAATGGCTAAGCGAAACGCTCACACAAGCAGGCTTTCATGTCATCCATCGCGCCTCTATCGGCGATACCGCTCCAGTTATCAAGCAGGCATTGGCTGAGGCACAAAAACGGGCAGATATTATTCTCACAACAGGTGGCTTGGGGCCTACTAAAGACGATATAACCAAAAAGACCATTGCTGATTTCTTTGGCGTAAGCATGACACTCATACCTGAAGTACTTGAGCATATCCGTAAACTGCTTGCGGCACGCGGACGTGAACTCAATGACCTCATCAGTCAGCAAGCCATGATGCCCACAAACGGGCGCGTTATGCACAATCGCACGGGAACTGCCCCTGGTATGTGGTTTGAACATGAAGGAAAAGTGTATGCGTCTATGCCGGGCGTACCGTCCGAAATGAGAACTATTTTTTCGGAGGAGATTCTGCCCAACCTAAAAAAGGCTTTTAGCCCGCCCCTCATCATTCATAGCAAGGTCAAGACGCTTGGCATACCAGAATCTAACTTATCTAAAATCATTGAGCCATGGGAAGATGCACTACCTGAGCATATCCGTCTGGCCTATCTGCCTTCGGAAGACCGCGTTATGCTGCGCCTGACCGCTACTGGGGACAACCGAGAAGCCCTTGAAAAAGAGTTGGCAGAGCAAGTAGAAAAACTCAAGCCTTATATTGCAGACAATATTTTTGCTTATGGTGAAGAAAATATGGAGGATGTAGTGGCGCGTTTGCTACTTGGGCGTGGCCAGCATTTGGTAGTGGCAGAGAGTTGTACGGGCGGCTTGCTGTCGCATATACTTTCACGCAAGGCGGGAGCCTCTAAATACTTCAAAGGCGGTGTAATTGCTTATAGCAATGCTGTTAAAGTGGCTGCTTTGGGTGTTAATCCTGACGAAATTGAGCGCGTGGGTGCGGTGAGCGCGGAGGTAGCTTGCGAAATGGCGCATGGCGCAAGGGTGAGGCTGGGTGCGGATATTGCCCTTGCTGTTACGGGCGTGGCTGGCCCAGATGGTGGCAGTGATGCAAAGCCAGTAGGCACTGTTTTTATTGCTTTGAGTTCTTCGGAAGGAACATTCGCAAAGAAATTTTCTTTTTCAATCAATAGACATTTAAACTTGGTGCTTTCTGCCCAAAATGCTCTATTTATGTTGGTTAAGCATTTGCAGAAATAAGCGAGATAATTCCTTTCTTGAGTACAAAACGCTACAGAGATAAAAGGCTGTGGCGTTTTTTTATTGTAGATTTATCTTTCTATATGGTCAATCTCTATGGCGCTTAAGTCTCGCAAACCAAGAGCACAAACGCTTATTGATGAGATTATTCAAGCAAACTATAGAGTGGATTAGGTTTTGAGAAACCTGAAATCAACATATCAATTGATTCGTAACATTACCCGTTTACTTCAAAATTTGAACTTGTGATAGAACCTAAACAAAAATAAAAAAGCCGTTCAAATATTTGAAGGCTTTTTTCTGATGAGGTTTAATTGTTGAGTTAATCATTGACGCAAATAAATGACACGCGGCTAAAAACCTACGTATCAGTTATAAGACGAAAAAGAATTAAAAAACAATATATTTTATTGAAATTTTATTATTCTGAAAAGATAATTTTCTCAAACAAAAACGGCTACCTAAAAAAGGAAGCCGTTTTTGTTTTGCCTAATTAGCGGTCTAAGTATTAGCTCTTAGAGCCGAATCTTTCTGGCTCATACTCTTTCTCTTGCTCAACAAATATCTCTTCGTGAGGCAGATTAGACTCTGGGGTTTCAGAATAAGGAATGTGCTGAGGGATAAAATCTTCCTTAGCATTTGGCTTACTGTAATCATAAGGCCAACGGTACACGTGCGGAATCTCACCTGGCCAGTTGCCATGTTGAGGAAAGCGTGGTGTAGTCCATTCCAAAGTGTTTGAACGCCAAGGATTTTCTGGTGCAGGACGACCTTTGAAAATAGAGTAAAAGAAATTGAAGGCGAATACAATTTGGCCAAAAAAAGCAATCATTGCAGATATGGTAATGAATGAAGACATATCACTAAATGTATTCAATGAGTCAAATTGCGTAAATGAGTAGTAACGACGTGGATAACCAGCTATACCCATGTAGTGCATAGGGAAGAATACACAATAAACACCAAGGAAAGTCAGCCAGAAGTGTACATAGCCCATACGCTCGTCCATCATTCTACCAAACATTTTTGGAAACCAGTGGTAAACACCAGCCATCATACCAAAAAACGCCGAAGCCCCCATTACAATATGGAAGTGAGCTACTACAAAGTAAGTATCGTGCAACTGAATATCAATAGCAGCATTTGCCAAGTGAATGCCCGTTGTACCACCAGCAACAAACAAAGATACCAAGCCGATAGAAAACATCATAGCAGGGGTAAATACTATATTACCACGCCATAAAGTTGTAATGTAGTTGAAAGCCTTTACAGCAGAAGGTACTGCAATTATGAGTGTCAAGAACATAAATACGGTTCCCAAAAACGGATTCATACCAGACATATACATATGGTGTGCCCATACAATGAAAGACAAGAAAGCTATCCCTAAAATAGAACCAATCATAGCACGGTACCCAAAAATAGGCTTACGCGAGTTGGTAGCGATGATTTCAGATGTTATACCCAAAGAAGGCAAAATAATGATATAAACTTCGGGGTGGCCCAAGAACCAGAACAAGTGTTGGAAGAGCAAAGCGCTACCGCCTACGTGGTGTAGAGCCTGACCATTCAAATAAATCTCTGATAAGAAAAAACTAGTGCCAAAACTTCTATCAAATACCAATAAGAGAGCCGCAGCAAACAATACAGGGAAAGACAATACCCCAATGACAGCTGTAATAAAGAATGCCCAAATAGTAAGCGGCATACGTGTAAACGTCATACCAGCAGTACGTAAGTTGATAATGGTTGTAATGTAGTTGATGCTACCTAAAAGACTTGAAACGATAAATACCGCCATACTCAACAACCAAAGTGTCATACCAGCACCAGAACCAGGAGCAGCTTCGGGAAGTGCGCTCAACGGTGGATAAATAACCCAACCACCACCAGCCGGTCCTGTTTCAAGGAATATTGATACAAACATCAAAATACTTGAAAGCATAAAGAACCAGTAAGAAAGCATATTCAAAAAGCCAGAGGCCATATCACGCGCACCTACTTGTAACGGAATCAAAAAGTTACTGAAAGTACCGCTCAAACCAGCCGTTAAAACAAAGAATACCATGATAGTGCCGTGCATGGTTACAAGAGCCAGATAAAAATCTTTATTCATTTTACCTTCCTTGTCTATCCAGTCGCCAAGCATAGGTTTTAACCACGTCAGGTCTGCATCGGGGAAACCGAGCTGTATCCTAAACAAGACAGAAAATAGCCCGCCAATAAAGGCCCAAAGCAAACCTGTTATCAAAAACTGCTTGGCAATGGTTTTATGGTCCTCGCTAAATATGTACTTGGTGAGGAATGTGTCATGATGTTCGTGATGCTCATGCTCATCGTGCGCATGTGCGTCTGCTACTTTGTGCAAATCAATGTGTGCAGTTCCCATCGTGTTTTTTTAGTTATTTTGATTGTGAATATTTTAGTTGAGAGCCAAACCGCTTACGTTAATTCCCTTTTTCTGTAAGTATTCTTTATTGCTCACAGCCCAAGGCTTTTGTTCATTAAACCACTTGTCAAAGTCTGCTTTTTCGAGTACTGTAACCTTCATTTTCATAGCAAAGTGGCTATTTCCACAAACTTCTGTGCAGGTAAGGATATAGTCAAAATCAGCAGCACCAGGTCTGCCAAGTTTTACTAGTTCTGCACGCTGTTCTTCGGTAGTTTTTGTAGGAGTAAACCAAAAAGATGTAGGCATACCAGGCACTGCATCCATTTTTACACGAAAGTGAGGCAGAAATACACTGTGCAAAACATCGCGCGAGCGAATTTTCAAAAGAACGTTCTGACCTTTGGGCAGCCTCAGTTCACTTGCCGTGAAATCATCAGCATTGGTTTTGAAATCCTTTTTGAAATCCATACCCAAAGAGTTGTCATCATCAATTTGGCGGAAATCATGTTTGCCTATCTTACCGTCTTTGCCCGCATAACGAACCATCCAATTAAATTGCTTGCCAACAACTTCTATCTCTAGGCTACCCTGCGGAGCTTCCGACATCGTGTTGCTCCAGGTTTTCCAACCCATCAGCACAAGAACAGCTAATACGATAGCAGGAACTATCGTCCATATCAATTCAAGTTTATGGTTATCTGCAAAAAAGTATCCTCTGCGGTTTTCTTTAAATCGATAAATAAAAGGAAAGAAAAACAATAAGGCATTAGTTATAACAAAAGACAGAAAAACAACTACGGTTGTAGTCCAGAACATACTGTCAATGGCAGGGCCATGGGCAGAAGAGGCTTCGGGAAGATTATAGCGGTCTGCTTCAGCATAGGTGTACCAGAGTATCCAAGCTATGCCCGCAACAAACATGAAGATAAGAAGTAAGCCATTTACATAGGCAGATTTTCCAGCGCGGCGTTCAAATGTAGAGCCGCTGTTTTTGGACAGATTCACTAACGCAAAAACGCGATAGATATACCCTAAAACACCCACAAATACAGCGATGCCTAAAGCAAGAATTATATAAAACATCATAAGACAAACAAGTTTTTATGTTACAAACTCTTTGTTGAACTAAAAAGGTTTAATTTTAATGGTGGTGATTCAAAGATTCTTTGATAAGCGGGTGATTCTTTGGAATCAGAGGTAGCTTAGCTAAATTCATTGCAATCACATAAGCAAACGCACTTACAAATATCATAAAGATACCTATCTCAAAAAAGCCAAAACCGCCTTGATCTTTGAGTGTGCCAGGCATAATCATTTGATAGAAATCCAGCCAGTGCCCAACTATAACAATAATACATACCATTTGTAAAATGCGCATTTTACGCTTAGCATCTCTTGTCATTAAACCAAAGAAAGGAAAAATAAAGTTGAATATGAGGTTAATGAATATAAATTTACCATATTTATCACTTTCCAAACGGTCGATGAAATAAACAGTTTCCTCGGAAATGTTTGCATAATAAATTAATAGAAATTGGCTGAACCAGATGTAGGTCCAAAAAATGCTAAAGCCGAACACAAACTTACCCAAATCGTGTAAATGACTTTCATTCACAAATTTCAGATAGCCACCTTGTTTGAGATAAATGACCACTAAAGTAATAGTCGCTAAGCCACCTACCCACCAGCTAGCGAAGTTGTACCAACCAAACATAGTGCTAAACCAGTGTGTATCAATGGACATTACCCAGTCCCATGCAGCCATAGATGTAGAAAGACCAAAGAAAACAATAAAGCCAGCAGACAATTTTATCATGTTATAAAACTGCTTATTGGGATTACTTGGGTCAAGGTTAAACTCTTCAGCATTGAACTGTTTTTGCATCAAGAATGTAAAGAGAATCCATACACCAAGATAAATTATAGAACGCGCAATGTAAAAAGTCATATTCAAATACCCCTTTTTACCATCAATAATAGCATCATAATGGGGGCTATTCAAATCATAGAGTGAAGCGTCCGTCCAGTGGAAAATATCATGATAAGATACTGCAAACGTAGCAACCAACATAACGGCCGCAAAAGGCAGAAATTTAAAAATCGCTTCGGGAATACGACGCAAACCTGAAGACCAGCCAGCCATAGCCACATATTGAATGGCAATAAAGAAAGCGCCAATCAAAGAAAGACCCACAAAATAGACGCTATTAATCCAAAAGTTTACTTTCACACGGGTTACCCAAGTTACTGCGTGCCCATGTCCGCCCTCGGCTGCTGCACCGCCACCGCCATAAGCCAATGAACCTTCTGAAAGGCCATTCAAGCCGTGTCCACCGTGGCTGTCCCCACCGCCACCCATGATGAGCATGATTAAGCCAATAACAGCAAATACCAAGCCCAATATCAGGACGGTAAAAATACGTTTTTTCACAGCAGAAGAAAAGTCAAACTTCTCATCTAAATCAAAATGTTCTGCATGATGTGCCATTTTCTTAAACCTTATTAGATATGTTGGAATTGATATTAATTTTCACCTTTTTGGAGCTTCTGAACATAATGTACTACTTTCCAGCGCTCTTCGGTAGTTAAAAGCGATTTATGTGGCCACATAGAATTTCTACCATGTGTTATAACATGGAAAATATGACCTTCGTTCATCGTTGCATAACGACCAGTAGAGTAATTTGGAACGCCTTTATAAACTTCGCCTACTTTGCCATCGCCTGCACCAGTTTCACCATGACAAGGCGAACAATAGCTTATGTAGAGCGTCTTACCATGTGCCAGAACTTGGTCATTATTCGGGAGAGGATTTTTGAGAATCCGAGCTGCTAAATCGAGGCTATCCTTATGAATGTTATCATAAAAAAGAACAGTATCTTTCATTTCCATTGTACCATAATACTGGCGCGCTATTGTTCCAGGTACTGGCGTTAGCATATTCTGACGTAACTTAGGAGCAGGGTTACTACCATAGTCATTGACCGGAACAGTATTATTGTAGTAAGTATGTATGCCTACAAGAGCAGTTCTTTGCTCTGTTATCTGAGAAAGTGGGTCATAAGCCACCGAATGATACATCTGTGGCGCATATTCTACGCCTGGGTAATTTCCGTCCGCAGCACAGCCAAAAAGCACTATGGAAAGGAAGGCTGCTATTAGAGATTGCTTTAACATAATTTGCCGTGAACTTTAAAATTATTTTGATGTTTTAATAGCACGATTAGAACTTGTTACGCCATTAGCAATCAAGTCCGCTAAATAGCGAATAAAAGAACCTTTATTCTCTTCGTCAGTAAAATTCCGTTGCTTGATGCCTACGTGCTCGGTTCCGTCTGCGCTTGTGTGCTTCTCCACCCCTGACTCTATCAGAATATTGCGAATCTCTGCTTCACTTAACGTATTTTTAGCCAAATCAATCGCCACGATATGCTTGTCATCAGTGCTGCGACGGTCAAAGATACGTGGTACTTTGTGCGGATAAAGGCTGTTAGTAACCAAAAAGGTGCCTACCATACCAAAAGCAGCAAAGAGAACCGTACATTCGAAAATAACAGGAATAAAGTTTGGAATAGCAATAAAAGACTTGCCACCAATAATCATGGGCCAGTCAATACCCATGATAGTTGTCTGTAGTAAGATAGCACAGATATTACCTAGTGCACCAAAAGCAAAAGCGGCACGTGGCATAAAAGAACGCTTATAACCCAAAGCGTGCTCTAAACCGTGAATAGGATAAGGCGTAAACACTTCGTAAATCTTAACACCTTTCTTTCTAACGTGTTCTACAGCGTCCAAGAGGACATCTTCATCGTTGTAAATACCGAGCAAATAATGCTTATCTGTTTCGGCGTTGTGATGTGCGGTAGCCATTTTTTTAATTTTTTCAGTTATAAAAGATGATGTTAGATAACGTTGTTGATGTCTTTGATGGTGTCGCGACGTTTGTAAACGTTCGCATCAGAGCTTTTGAGTACCGACTTCACCTCTGCCATGTTGATAACAGGGAAGTACTTAGCAAACAAGAAAAAGAAGGTAAAGAATACACCAAACGTAAAGAAATAACACATAATGTCCCAAAGCGTTGGCGTAAAATAAGCCCAGCTAGACGGCAAATAGTCGCGGTGCAAAGATGTAACAATAATTACAAAACGCTCAAACCACATACCTATATTCACAACAATAGAAAGAACAAAGGTCATGACCAAACTGGTACGAATCTTCTTGAACCAGAACAACTGAGGCGAGATAACGTTACAGGTCATCATAGCCCAATAAGACCACCAATACTGCCCAAATGCGCGATTTTTGAAGGCGTAAGTCTCATAAGAGACCTGTGAGTACCATGCAATGAAAAATTCAGTTGTATAAGCAATACCCACAATAGAGCCCGTAACGATGATAACAATATTCATCATTTCAATATGCTCAAGCGTGATATAGTGCTCTAAGCGATACACTTTGCGCGTAATAAGCATCAGCGTTAATACCATTGCAAAGCCCGAGAAGATAGCACCCGCCACAAAGTAAGGCGGGAAGATGGTGGTGTGCCAGCCAGGGATAACAGAGGTCGCAAAGTCAAAACTTACGATTGTGTGTACAGACAATACAAGTGGGGTAGAAAGACCAGCCAAAATTAAAGACATTGCTTCATAGTGCATCCAAGTCTTAGCACCGCCTACCCAGCCAAAACTCAACATTCCATACGCAAAACGCGCAAAACGGCCTACAGCTCGGTCGCGAATCGTAGCAAAGTCAGGGACTAACCCCATGTACCAAAATACCAGTGAAACCGAGAAATAAGTAGATATCGCAAACACGTCCCACAAGAGCGGTGAGTTGAAGTTTACCCACAAAGAGCCAAAAGTGTTTGGCAGTGGGAACACCCAAATCATACCAACCCAGATACGCCCCATGTGCGTAAGCGGCCATATTGCCGCACAAATAACGGCAAAGATAGTCATTGCTTCGGCAGCACGGTTAATTGATGTACGCCACTTTTGGCGGAAAAGTAAGAGTATCGCTGAAATAAGCGTACCAGCGTGGCCAATACCGACCCACCATACGAAGTTGGTAATGTCCCAAGCCCATTGTACAGTTCGGTTCAACCCCCAGCGGCCAATGCCCGTCCAGAGCATATCGCCCATAAAGTAGCCACCAGAAAAGAGGGCAACCAATGATAAAATAAAGAATATCCACCACGAACGCGTCGGGGCTTCTTCTACTCTCTTACAAATGTCCTCGGTAACGTCGTGTATTGTTTTCCCACCGGTTACTAGAGGCTCTCTGACATCTGTTACGATTTGCATTAACTTCAGAGTTTTAAATGGTATTAAAAAATTTTATATCAAATCTAGCTTATTCCTAAACTAGGCTTTTTCTTGTTCTTTATTGCGTACTTTTGTCAAATACCAAACATTCGGGCTTACGCCAATTTCATGCAAAACATTGTAAGCACGAAGTTCTAACTCGCTTTCTAAAAGCTGTCTCACTTTGCTGTCAGGATTATTCAAATCCCCAAAAGTAATAGCATCTACTGGACAAGAAGACGCACACGCAACCATGGCCTCGCCGTCCATAACTTTACGCTTTTCGCGGCGTGAGCGAAGTTTAACTTCTTGAATACGTTGCACACAAAGTGAGCATTTTTCCATAACCCCCCTTGAACGCACCGTTACATCTGGGTTTAAGACCATTTTGCCGAGCGGGTTGTTCAAATGGTAGTCAAATACCTCATTGTTCGTGTAGTTAAACCAGTTGAAACGTCGCACTTTATAAGGACAGTTGTTTGCACAATACTTAGTGCCTACACAGCGATTATAAGTCATTTGATTCAAACCTTCTGTACTGTGCGTAGTCGCTACAACCGGACACACCGTTTCGCAAGGTGCATTATTGCAATGCTGGCACATCATAGGCTGAAACACCACCTCGGGGTTCTCTGCAGCTATTTCAAGACTTGCGTCATCGCCAATAGTACCACTTGAGCTAAAGTAGCGGTCTATACGCATCCAGTGCATTTCGCGGCGGCGAGCTACCTCTTCGCGACCTACAACAGGAACGTTGTTTTCTAAGTGGCAAGCCACTATACAAGCAGAACAACCCGTACACGTATTCAAATCTATAACCATGCCCCAATGGTGCAATGGGTACATATGCTGGTCGCCGCGCTTGGGAGCGTATTTATGCTTCCATAATTTCTTTTCCTCTTCGGTAGGGACTTCCGGTAGAGCATGATGGTCTTTGCCGTACATATCGGCATTGATGTCCCACAAAGAGAGGTCTGTAGGAAGCTCTTTACCCGAATAGGTAGAAATTTTTGGTATATATTTTTTCTTTTTGAGAGCTTCACCATTGACGTAATCAGCAAGCAAGGCTTCTTGTATGACGGTCTGACGACCCATAAAAGTACCGTGCGTTTGCGTTTGCGCCATTTGGAAAGCATCAGTGAGTAACTCAATAGAAACTCCCTGAGTAATGCTCATACTCACTGCACCTTCTTGAATTGTAGTCATAGAAAGAGCATTAAAGCCACCCGCCTGGAATGCCACTTTTCCTGCTTTCGCATCGCGTCCATAGCCAACCGTAATAGCGATGGTATCGGCAGCTAAGCCTGGTATGATAGCAACTGGCAGTTGGGCTGTTTTGCCATTGGCCTTAACACTGGCCATAACAGTTTTGCCTTCTACCATTTTAAGACCTTTTTCCTTAGCCCATGCTTGCGGCACAGCGACAAAATGTCCCCAGCATATTTTACTAATAGGCTCTGGCGTTTCTTGAATCCAAGGGTTATTGGCTTGAGACCCATTACCCATAACTGGCGATGCAAAAACTATCAGTTCTACTCCTTTACTATCAGCTTTATAGGCAGATTTTACTTTTTCAGCAGCTTCGCCTGCACCCGATGCTGTATTGGCAGTAGGCGCTACAGTACTGGCAGCTGCGTCGCTTGTAGTGGTTTCGGTAGCTGCGGCGGCAACAGATGCCACGGCTAGCGGTGAAATCTTAGGCGCGCCGCCCTCGTGTATGGACTTGTAGCCTGAGATATTCTCTGCATGGAATACCCCGTCATGTAGAGAGGTTTTCCAAAAAACACTACCGTCTTTTTGAGCAGATTGCATTCCTGCAACAGTGCCTGTCCAGAACTCTTGCAAATATGCCAAATAATCTTTTGGATTATCAGACCATTTCAACAAGCTATCCTGAAATTGGCGGGTGTTAAATACTGGGCGAATAGCAGGCTGGCACAAACTAAAAGAGCCTTTCTGAGGTTCTGCATCATTCCAAGATTCTAGGAAATGACGGTCTGGGCAGTTGTATGTACACAAAGAAGCAGTTTCATCAAGACGTTCTGCTGATGAAACGGATATCTTGGCAGCTTTTATTGAAGATGCTATTTCTGCACCGCGAGGGTGGTCATAAGCGGGGTTACAGCCATAGAATAAAACAGCACCTGCCTTTCCTCCTTTCAAGTCTTCAATAAATTGGTTCATTTTAGCATCGTTGCCTTGCTTTTGGAAAGACGGACGCGCCATATCAAGCGTATTGCCATAGTTGCCGAGCATATTATTGATGTCTGCAACAAGAATTTGTACATTAACATCATTGCTGCCGCAAACAACAAGACCACTACCCGCATTTTCTACCAAATGCTTGGCGGCTCTCTCAAGTGCCTTGTCCAAATCTTTGATACTTGGGAAACCTGAAGCCGAAGCACCTTTAGCAGCAGCGACTTTATCGCGCAAAAGCCCAACAACGATACCAAGTTGTGAGGGTTTGATAGGATTCCGATAATCTGCAGATGCGCCAGAAATTGTAAACGCTGTTTCAAAATGAAAATGCCTAGACATTTCCTTTTTATCCTTGCTGATACGACGAGTTTGTGCATACTGTTTGCTGTGCTCAACGTCCGAAATCCAAGAACCTAAGAAATCTGCATCAATACCAACAATAGACTTTGCTTTGCTAAAATCATAACGCGGAACGGCAAATTTGCCAAACATCTTATTGTGTGCTTCGGCAAGACCGTACTGGGAAAGTGTATCGTATGCAATATGCTGTGTTGTAGGATATTTGGCCGTAAAGTCTGCAATAACCCGCTTAGTAGAAGGACTAAGAACTGTTTGACTGACAATATAGATACCTGCACCGCTTGATGCTACTTCACCTAGCTGCTGCTTAATATCCGTATCAAGTGAGTTCCAATCTGTTTTTGCTCCAACTTTGGTCGGGTTTTGCGCTTTTTCGCTATCATAAAGAGATAGGACAGATGCACTCACACGCGAATTGACACCACCCTTTGTAATAGGTGACATAGCATTGCCTTCAATAAAAATAGGACGGCCTTCGCGAGTTTTGACCAATACAGAACAGTAATCGCTACCATCTGTGTAAGTAGAAGCATAAAAATTGGCGATACTTGGTTCGTAGTTCTCTGGTTTGTTAAGCAGTGGAACTGCGTGTTTGATAGGGGTTTCGCAGGCTGCCAATGATACAGCTGCTACGCCAAAGCCCATGGCTTTTAGAAAATCTCTACGGCTCGTACCTTCCTCTTTGGCAGAATCTGTATTATCGCCGTAAGCATCTTTAATCGGAAGCTCCTCAGAGAACTCCTTTTCGTTATTTTTAACGAATTCAGAGTCGTTTTTGAGTTGTTCTAGACCTTTCCAATATGTTTTGTTCTGCAATTTCATGAGAATCAAGTGCTAACTGTGTTTTGCTTAGAGAAAGATAGATTAATAGTGACATTTTGCACACTCCAAACCGCCAATATCTTCCACTTTGAGTGGCTTCTTAGCATTTTTAGCGTGTAGTTTAACCATGTCCTCGTAGTATGGATTATCCTTGGTATTCACCTCCGTTTCACGGTGGCAAGCTATACACCAGCCCATTGTGAGTAAGGAAGATTGCTGAACGACCTCCATTTCTTCAATATTACCATGGCAGCGTTGACATTCAATGCCTGCAACAGTTACGTGTTGTGAGTGGTTGAAGTAAGCCAAATCAGGTAGATTGTGGATACGCACCCACTGTATTGGCTCGTTCTTTTCAATAGCCGCATATATTTTTTGTATTTCGGGCGAACCTGTCTTGATTTTATTATGGCAGTTCATACAGAGGTTTGCAGCCGGAATACCAGCAGATTTGCCTCTGGCAGCCGTACCGTGGCAGTACTTACAATCGATTTTATACTGGCCTGCGTGTAATTTGTGCGAGAATGGAATGGGCTGGTCTGGTGCATAGCCCTGCTGAACACCTACTGTGAACAGACCTTCTACAACCACTTTGGCAACCAATGCTATAAATACCAGAGTACATATCCCTAAAAATGGTCGGCTTTTGACTACTGCACCTATTTCAAATGGATTTTCGTCCAAAAACTCTTTTTCTGCCTCATTAAAACTACGGTTCTTTTGTAGGCTCTGAGAAAAACTTTTACCCAATACGGCTAATGCAAATGCAGCCAAACACAATAGAACACCTAATATGCAAATGGTCAATATGAGTAAGCCTGACGAGCCACCCTTTTCTTGTTCTGCACCACCAGCCACACCACCACCAGCCGCAACGGCTACCGCTGGACCTTTTTTGGCTTCATCTTGTACATAAGACAATATAGCCACAATTTGCTCATCTTTGAGAAAATCGTGGTTAGGCATAATTTGCTTATATTCGTTATAAAGTGCCACTGCATAGGCATCACCACTTTTGATAACTTTTTCAGGGTACTTAATAAAATTAATTAACCAAGGAATGTTACGACGCACGTAAACATCTTTAAGTGCTGGGCCTACCACTTTTTCGTGTACCGCATGGCACTGCTTACAGTTAGCGTTAAATACCTCTTTGCCTGAGGCAATAACAGCGGCATCTGAAGAAAGTGAGCCAGTAGGAGCTGCTGTTGCAGTGGCTGCCGAAGTGGCTACTGCTGCTGTATCTGCCGATGAGGCAGCGTCTTGCGCACAGGCGTACTCCGAAAAAAGTCCTGTAACTCCCCAAGCAAGCACGGCTACCAAAGTCCATAGAAACGACCTTTGGGTGGACTTGCAGTTAATTTGAGAATTCATGTTATCCATATTAATAGCATTCTTGAGTGCCGCAAATGTAGAATACGTTTTTAATACCTCAAAATAGATAGTATTTTTTTTACAGTCTTTCTTCCCTTTTTTTTTATAATAATTTGATAATCAGTAAAAAAGAAGTGTTAATTATTGTTAATTTAGAATCTGTCTAAATAATTAAGAAAATGCTGATATGCCACCATTTTGAACTAAAAGGTTTGATACATACAGGGTGATGCTATTATTATCAGAAAAAGTTAAATAATAATACACAACTTTCTACAAAAAAACTCGTTACAAGCATTTTTCTTACACGCATAGCTTTCAAAACGTCCAAACCAAGCAAATATCTGCAGCCTGTGTGCTCATAAAAACGGGATATACTCGCACCGAATGTATTTCTGTTACCAGACCATACAAAGAGGTTTCCTTTTCCCTTAACAACAAGTCTTGTTTAAAAATTAGTTGCTTTTTGCCGTACCATTTATACATAGCCTCTTTTGCACACCACAACAAGGTTGCGCCACGCTCTGATTCCAAAAACTTCTCTTCTTCTTGGGCAGCAAAGCGCTCTGCTAAACGCAACGGCTTGTCTGTAACAAGCTCAACATCTATGCCTACTCGTTTATATTTGTGCAATATAGCCACTGCAACGCCCTGTGTGTGTGCATAGGAAATGTGCCAATTTGTGTCAGGAAGCCATGACGGTTCACCATACGTATTTTTTTCTATGCCCTCAAAAGAGATTCCCATACGCTCTGCCAAAACTTCTAAGAGGCAGTAAACAGCATATCTTTGCCATACTAAAGCAGCATTCTTGATACCTCTTTTAGCATGGTAGTCATTTATACTGGTCTGAGGTACTTCTGAAAGTAGGTTTTTCAAATCAGCAAGTGGCTCGGTTATCAGCCATGCTCCTACTGCATAGTTAGGCGCTTCACGAATAAGCAGAAAAGGCATATTCACTTCATTGAGTCTATTTATTACCAAGCACAAAAAGCCAAATCTCACAAAAGAGGCTTAAACGCCTTGGTTAGCAAAATTTCATTTTTGTATCGCAAAGATAATGCTTATTCAGATAGGTGGGTGGAATCTTGTATGAAGGCATTGAAAACTGCCTAATTTTTTTAGTGTTTAAACACTTGATATTGCTTGTAGCCCGTTCTGAACTCAATGGCTGATACCCTAAAAATAGTATAAACCGGAATGGCTAAGACCATACCCAGCGCCCCCGCAAGAGCCGCCCCTACAAAGACCACAATAAAAATCTCTAGAGGGTGAGCCTTGACGCTGCGTGAAAAGATAAGCGGCTGCAACAAAAAATTATCAGTAAGAATAGCCATCATAAAGACCGTCGTTATTTTGATGAATACAGCAAAATAGTCGTGGGCGCTATCGGGCGGAATGGTAGAAAGCCCAACCACCAAACCGAAGACCGTCCCGGCCGTAGCCCCCACATACGGAATAAGATGCACCAAAGCTGCAAAAATACCTATCGTCATGGCGTATTTAATATCGGCCACCAGTAGCCCAATAGAAACAATAGTAAAGATAGAAAAAGTTTGGAGCATCAACCCAAAAAGGTAGTTGGCCAGCAGAGTTTCTACCTTGTGAATAGCGCTAATAGCCACTTCAAAATATTTGTTTGGAATAAAAGCAATAAGTTTTTGGCGAATAACACCTTTTTCGTAGAGCAAAAAGAAGGTAATGAACAAAACAGCCAAAAGCCCCACAAAAAAACTACTTGTAGCAGCCAAAATATTGTTCACAATATCTGCAATTTTCAGCTTGGCAATCAGGTCGTTGGAGAGAGTATAACGCTTGACTTCCTCCATAATGAAGCCTTCACTTTTGTCCGCAAAACCGTGCGTCATTAACCAGTGCTCAAATTTGGTTACAGGAATAAAAATCTTGTCTAGCAAAGCCTCATAGTCTATACCACGCAGAAGCTGTATCTGCTCGCTTACCAAAGGTACAAAAAGCAACACAAAAAGAGCAATGATAGATGCTAAAGTGCCAAATGAAATCAATATAGCCACAAAGCGTGGAATATGGTAGCCAAACAGACCAGTGCGATTGATATAGTTGGTGGGGCTGCTTAAAATAGCTGCCAGAATAACCGAAATAACTAAATAAATAACAATAGAAGAAAAATACCACAAGGAAACCCCTACCAAGAGTGTAATAAGGAGGCTGTTAATGACCTGTCTGGTAAGTAGCATGGTGCCGAGTTTTTTTGTGTAAAAAGAGGCTTTGCAGTACTTTAAACAAAGAAACCAAACCCTAAGGCTTGGTTTCTTCGTTTAAATGGTGCGGGTGAAGGGATTCGAACCCCCACACCTTGCGGCACAAGATCCTAAGTCTAGCGTGTCTACCAATTTCACCACACCCGCTCAATAATGGCACAAATCTAAGGACATTTTTTCAATGTACAAATTTTTTGCCAAATTTATACCAATTAAACGCATATTGACCACCCTTTGTTGCAGAAAGCATTTATTTTATTTTATTTTTTTGAAAGTTTAGTTTATTCACGAAACTATCCAACAGCACCTAGCGCCTGATAATGGCTTTCAGGTCATTTTCATAGGTTTTTATAAGATTATCCATGATTTTGTCAATCACCTTATCGTCTAGCGTGCGCTCGTCATCTTGGAAAAGATAGCTCACTGCATAGGATTTCTTGTCGGCATCTATGCGCTCACCTTCATAAACACTAAAAACATTGATTTGGCGAATCAACTTTCGATTTTGGGCGAGTGCAAGCTGCTCCACTTGCTCAAAAGCCACATTTTTAGGCAATACCAAGGACAAATCGCGACGGACAGCAGGGTATTTGGAAAGCTCCGTGTAGGCAATTTTGCGCGAAGCCATTTTCAGGAGCTTACTCAGGTTCAGGCTCGCATAAAAAACTTCTTGTTCTACGTCTGTGAGCTTAGTAAGGCTCTTTTTGAGCAAGCCAAGCTCTGCTACTGGCACTAGGTCTTTTTGTACTTTGAGGCTAAGAACAGCCCCCACTTTGTAAAGGAGTGTGTTACTGACTTTTTGCTGCTGCACGGCGCTAACATTCAACTTCTGCAAAATGGCCTGAACCGCCAAAGCCAAATCCTGATAAACCACATTTTTGGTGTTATCCGTCAGCCAAGATTCAGCTTGCTGCAAGCCCGTTATAAAAATTCCAAGTTGCAAAGACTCTTCATAAGCGCCTGTTGCCAATTTTTTATATGTTGTGCCTATTTCAAACAGTTTGAGATTAGGCTCCCGTCTTTTGATGTTGCGGTCTATGGTTTCAAGGCCAGAAAAAACCAAATCTTGACGCATGACATCAAGGTCTTCGCTGAGTTTATTTAGAATAACTACATCATTGTTACTTGTTTCTAAGGCTTTAGAATACTTCGAGCTAGTGAGGGAGTTGTTGTACATTTCCGAAAAGCCCATGCCCGCCAGCAACTTGCGGAGTTCCATTTGCGTATGGTGCGCATGAGTAACAGGCGCTGTGAGCGAGATAAAATCCGTGCTGAGATGAGGCGCAAGTGGAATATTATTAAGACCATAAACGCGCAGAACTTCCTCTACAATATCAGCAGGATTCTGCATATCTACACGATAAGGCGGTACGCTGACTCTGAAATGCTCTGTGCCATTCTCTAAAATTTTGATTTCCAGACGCTCCAAAATACGCAAAACTTCGGCGCGCTCAATCTCATAACCAATGAGTTGGTTCAAATAGAGCCATTTTACATCAAAATCTGTATTTTGAATGGGGGAGGGGTAATAATCCTGAGGCTCAGAAGGAATTTGCCCACCAGCAACCTCTTTGATAAGCAAAGCTGTGTATTTGAGCGCAAAAAGGCACATATTGGGGTCTGCACCACGCGAAAAACGGAAGGAAGCATCGGTGCGTAAACTGTGTGTATTACTGCTTTTACGCACAAATACAGGTGAAAAATAAGCGCTTTCCAAAAGAACGGAAGTTGTTTCGGCATTCACGCCCGACTCAAGCCCACCAAAAATACCCGCCATACAAAGTGGCTTGTCGGCTTCGTCGCAAATCATCAAATCGGTGGCTAAAAGACTGCGCTCCTTGTCGTCCAGAGTGCGGAATTTTGTGCCAGCCGGCAAGGTTTGTATTTTGAGATGCTTGCCGCTTACTTTTTGGGCATCAAAAGCGTGTAGAGGCTGCCCAAGACTATGCAAAACATAGTTGGTAACGTCCACTACGTTGTTGATAGGCTTTTGACCTATGGCTTTGAGGTAGTTTTGAAGCCATTTTGGCGATTCACCCACACGCAAGCCCTCAAGAAGCAAGCAAGCGTAGCGCGGGCAAGCCTCTGCATTTAAGATGCTAGCTTTGAAAGTGGCTTTTTGGCCTAAGGATTTGAAAGCGCTAATGCTAGGCAGCTCAACAGGCAACTGGAGCGCTGCGTGTAAGTCCCGCGCCACGCCATAATGCGAAGCTGCATCTACGCGGTTCGGGGTAAGACCTATTTCAAAAATGGTATCGTCAAAAACACCAAAAAAGCTAGCGGCAGGCGTTCCGTTAGGCAGTTGTGTATCCAAAACTATAATACCTTCATGGTTGCCCGAAAGACCGATTTCATCTTCGGCGCATATCATACCTTCTGATACTTCACCCCTGATTTTGCCTTTCTTAATTTGGAAAGGTTCACCGCTAGGCGGATAAATTTCTGCACCGACAAGGGCTACAACTACTTTTTGACCAGCAGCTACGTTGGGTGCGCCACACACAATGGAAAGCGGATTTTCTTGCCCTACGTCCACAGTAGTTAGGCTGAGACGGTCTGCGTTGGGGTGGCGCTGGCAGGTAAGGACTTCTCCAATGACAAAATTTTTGAGACCGCCTTTAAAATCTTGATAAGATTCCACTCCCTCTACCTCAAGGCCCAAGTCCACGAGTTTGTTTTCAAGGTCTTTGGTAGGTAAGTTAAGGGGTGTAAATGTTTTGAGCCAATTCAGAGAAATTTTCATGCGACAGGAGCGATAAGGTTTGCCGAGCCATTGCAGGCCATTTTGAGGCGCAAATTTAGGACTTTTTGAAGAAAAACAAAATAGGAGAAGTGGCAAACCAGCGCTATTTTTATCTTACCAGCCCGAATATTTTGCTCGAAAACAAATGAAACGTTAGGCTGGGAGTAAACAAAAAAGAGCTTCTTTGCAACACAGCAGGTGTGCAGACTGCTAAAGTTTTGTTTATAGTTTATCGTTTTGCAATAGACTATGACTTGGCAGCGTTTTAAAGCCAGAAAGCATATTTTACCTTACTCAAACATGATTCTGCAACGTTCATTAGCCCTTTTCACAGGTTTACTACTGCCCTCTATTTTGTTGTTTTCGTTTCAAAACCAACCAATTAAGCTTTCGCGTGTTCGCGTAGAAAACACCAATGTCAGTGTGAGTGTTCCTAAGAACTTCCATTTAATGACAGATGATGAAGTAGCATCAAAATATTTTTCAACACAGCGCCCCACGGCCATCTTTACAGATGCGAATAACAAAGTTGATTTTGGGATTAATTTGACCGAAACAGAATGGCGCGAGCGCGACGTGGTCATGCTCGGTAAGTTTAGCAAAGCCAGTATTATGAATGGCTATCCCAAAGTTACGATTTTGCAAGAAAAAGCTGTAACTGTGCATGGAAAACAGTTTTATCTGATTGAATTCATTGGCGAAATTCCAGAAGACACAAAGGCCATTTTGAACAAAGGAAAGATATCGCGCTACCACCTCATGCAATATACGATAGGCTATGGCAATCAGTATGTATTCAATTTTAACTGCCCCAGTTCTATGAAGGCGACATGGCAAAACCCCGCTCGTAATATGATGAATAGCATTAAACTAGTGCCGTTTTAACCTTCAAAATCCATGTCTACAAAGGAACGCGAGGTTATCATAAGCAAACTGATAACAGCTTTCAGAACTTATTTTGAAGTACTTACACCTCATTATCAAAAGTTGATATGTGTTTACCAAACCGATGCTACTTATCGTTATCGGTTTGCGTTGGAATGGCAGGGGCTTGCACAGCTACTAACGGATTTTGAGGCACGCGGCAGCCAGTTCCTGGAACTGAGTTGTTATTTGAGCAAACCACAAGACCACCTCTATAAAAGTTTTGGTTTGAACCTCTTGCTTCAGGGAGCGCCTCAAGGTGAACTGATAGCAGAAATTCTCCCAGCGCGTATCCCTCTTTTGCAACCATTTACGATTCAGAAAGCAAAAGATGCAGACATTTTTTTAGAATACTGGCAACAGTATATCATGCACATGACCTAAAAAGGTAAAAAAATGGTGCTATAACTCAGCAAAAAAAGAGGGTAGAATAAAAAATTAGAACAAGAAAGCAGTTATGCAATTTGATAACGGCATAAACTTAAAAAAAACAACATCAAGGCAGGTTTAGTAAGGGAGCAGATTAAATGTTAAATCCACGTCTTCAGAATACTCCTCACCGCTCTCTAGCATATCCACATCGTCCTTCTGATAATACCAATTAACGGTTACTTTACCTCCTTTTTCATTTTGATACTCTTCTAAAATATCAAAAATTTCTAAGAAACGACGCGACGTACTCGTGTTGTAATACGTCATTCTGAAATTAAACGTAATGGTTCGGTTTGGTTCTGACAAATACTTGTTGAGCCAGTCAAAGATAGGCTGATAAAATTCAATGGTGTATTCGTGGTAAGACTCCCCCGAAATTTCCAATATCCCCGTGTCATAGTTGAAATCAACCGTAGGAATATAGTTTTCACCTGCCATAAAAAATTTTTCCATACTTATATGCTATTAAATACGCTGTTTGAATGCTTTTGTGTTTAGTTTAAAATCTTAGGTTTGTTTAATTTAACCGTCAGTGTAATGATGGAGGTATCGTTATCCATATCAAAGAACTGTACATCAAGCGGATTGTTGGATTTTCTGACCATTTCTATCAAACCAATATTAGCGCCAGGCGAGTCTGTGCGTTGTGGTGCACGCCTCTGCTCTTTATAAAAAGCCTTGAGGCTTTCTTCATCTAAGCTATTGATATGCACACAACGATTATTGATATGCTCTACTTTCTCTTTTTTGACCAAGTTAGACGAAGAAACCCAATAACAATCCTCTGCCTCGCTTACCAACAAAAAGCCAACTCCTATGGGACGGTCTTCTGCAAGCGAATAAGACTTCTCGGCAGAGTGCAAATGAACGTTCTGCGAAAGTTCAATAAAGATAGAAAATATGCGCCTTCCAATATTAGGGTCATCTTTCAGACTCTTTTTTTTGAGGCTACCAGCAAGCCTAGACAACAAATCCTGAGAAACAGCCCCCTTAAAAGAGAGGATAACGCTGTTTACCTGCATTTGTTTGTAAAAGCTATATACCTTAAAGTCCTTTTCCATTGGAAACAATTAATAACAATGCTGTGCAATAACGCAAGATAGGTTATGCAAGGATAAACTCTTTGAGAACCATCAACAAATCTTGTGCCCAAAATATGCGCACAATATCTAACTCACTATAAAGCCCTTTGCATTCTTTTATGCCCAAAACTCTTTAGTAGGTTTGCACAAAAATATGTATTTTGTTTTTATGCGCAACTAGAAATGCAATTATTTTTCTGTTTTTTTTATCAAAAGTCTATTTTTAGACTTTAAGCCTTCGTTACGTCCCTAAAAGACATCTCTTTAATGAGTTCAAAACGCTGCTGCCAGTTTCGTTTTAGCCAAAAGGACTGCGCTTTGCCCTCTGTAAAATCTATGCTCTGAATATTTTGTAAAAAATCAGACTCTACACAGTCTTTGCGCACAAAAAAAGCATTTGACCCTGAAGATTCCGTAGTAACAAAAGCGTAGCCATGCTTTGTGAATAAATGCCGCCAGGCCTGCACCGAAGCCCCAAAATAGACCAAAGAGTCGTGTATTTTGGCCAAATCAAAGTTTTGATGATATTTGACAGTGAGCGTAGCCGTATCGCCAAAAGTAGGATTGTACTCTACTACAAAAATTTTGGGCGAAAAGCCCAGTTCAAAGACTTTTTCGGCCACGTAGTAGTCGTTGCTGTCTATATCCAAAGAAAATATATCTGGCTGCTTCGTATTGGCTTCTTTGAGTACAGCTCCTAAATTGTGTATGTCCACATAAGCCTGTTTACATAACACAAAAGGGTTGTCCATAGCATGAAAAATACGCTGGCAGAGTTGATGCTTTTGCAAATTGCCTTCTACCATGATACCCGAAAAACGCCTGCCTAAAGCCAAAAGAGAGGTGTTGTTTTCTGTACCGTCCGAAGCACCTATCTCAATGAAAAAGTTGTTTTTTTCTTTGAGTTGTTCGTGCAAAAACTCCAAAATACCGTCTTCACCATTTTGGCTAAAACCCGAATACTCCCAAGTACGCGGCATACGTGGGTCTGGCTTCCAGCGCTGCCTGTTATAACTGGCCTTGGCCATAGCAACATTGACCAAAGCCAAGGTTTGCAAAAAGCGGCTTTGTGTAAATTTTTGTGCTAAATTTCTCAAAAATGATTTCATTGGGAGGCGTTTTTGGGTGGCTCTAGCTCAAAGAAATGGCTTCATTGAGGCCGTAAAAATCATAAATAGTCTTATCTTTGCCAAAAATTACCTCAAAAATATGGTAGGAATCATTATGGGTAGCCGCTCAGACCTCAAGGTGATGCGGGCTGCCGCTGAAGTATTGGAAGAACTTGGTGTATCGTTCGAGCTAACTGTTGTGTCTGCGCATCGTACGCCTGCGCGCCTTTATGCCTATGCGCAAAGTGCAGTAGAACGCGGCCTGCGCGTGATTGTGGCGGGTGCGGGCGGTGCGGCGCATTTGCCTGGTATGGTGGCTTCGCTCTGTCCGTTGCCTGTGGTGGGCGTGCCTATTCACTCGTCCAACTCCATTGACGGCTGGGACTCTGTGTTGTCTATTTTACAAATGCCGAGTGGAGTACCTGTAGCCACAGTCGCACTCAATGGAGCCAAGAATGCCGGTATCTTAGCTGCTCAAATTATTGGTAGTGCTGATAGTGCCGTTTTGGAGCGGATTAAGGTCTATAAAGCACGCCTTGAGGCAGACGTTCTGCGTTCTGCCTACGAACTGGAAGACGAGGGCTGGAAAAACGCATAAAGGCAAGTATGGTACGCATTTTACATACCGCCGATTGGCATTTAGGCCAAAGATTTTTGAGTGAGAGCCGTGAAGAGGAGTTTGCGCAATTTTTGGACTGGCTGCGCGAAAGCGTTATCATTCCTCAAAAAGTACAGGTTTTGGTCATTGCAGGCGATGTATTTGATGTAGGCACTCCGCCAAACACAGCCACCAAACTTTATTACGATTTTTTGGGCAGCTTGCAGCGCACTACTTGCCAAGACGTGGTGGTGGTAGGTGGTAACCACGACTCTGCTCTGCTTCTGAACAGCACCGCCGAAGTTCTAAAGTATTTGAACGTTCATGTACGAGGCCACGCTTCTACAAACCCGAAAGACGACCTCATTGTCCTCAAAAACCCACAAAATGAACCTTTTTTAGTCATTTGTGCTGTACCTTTCTTACGCAGCCGCGACCTATCTCTCAGCGATGAGGTGCTTGAAGAAGAAGCCTACCGCAAAACCTTGCGTCAGCGCATCAAAGCGCATTATACGCGCCTGGCCGAATTGGCGCAGCCTTACCGCGAAAAGGCCATTCCTGTACTCACTACTGGGCATTTGTGGGCAACGGGTGCTGAATTTAGCAATCTGGACGAGCAGCGCGACGATGCCGAACGCAGTATTTACATGGGGCACTTGGCCGATGTAGGACTTGAGGCTTTCGGCGAAGGTTTTGATTATGTGGCGTTAGGGCATATTCATAAGGCACAAAGAGTGGGAGGGAATGAGCATATCCGCTATTCTGGTTCGCCTATTCCGCTCAATTTCAGCGAAAGGAATCAAGAAAAACAGGTCTTGTTGGTAGATTTGAACGCAAACAAGCCAGCCAAAGTAGAGGCCATTAAAGTCCCTTTGCTGCGCAATTTATTGCGTTTTGAGGGTACAATCAAGGAAATTGAAACGGCTCTTCAAAAATTTCAAGAAGACTTTAAGATACAAACACCTTTTCAAACCTGGGCAGAGGTTATCTTGGAGGTAGACGGAGCGGGCAGTGCCGAAAAGGAAGCCTTGGACAAACTCATAGATACCTACAAGCGCTCTGTGCGCATACTTTATACCAAGCGCAAGCTCAAAACGAAGGAAATCAACTATGATTTTAGCCAAGACCAATATTTGGATTTAAACGATAGAGAAACAGTTTTGCTTGTTTTTGATAAATTTTGCGAAAGCAAAAATATAACAAACGAAAACCAGCTAAAAACCCTCAAAAGTACTTTCCGTGAGGTTTTGGAACGCTTAGCCCAGACTGACCCCGCCTGATTCGCGGTTGCGCCAATGAAAGCTAGAGCTTATCCAGCCACCGCCCAGTACGTCATCTCCCTCATAAAAAACTCCTGCTTGGCCAGGCGCTATGGCCGATACAGGTTGTTCAAATTTGACAAGCACCTCGCCTCCTTCCTGCCATATAAGGGAGGGCGTACCTTTATCAGTAGAGCGAACTTTAGTGCTACCTTCAAACTTTTTATGTTCTAGCGAAGGATATTTTTGAAGGTTTAACTGACTGACTATCATACCATCGCGTTCTAGCTCGCTTTTGTCGCCGAGTACGATTCTGTTGCGCTCCTTTTGAATATCTACCACAAAAAGCGGCTTGCCCGTTGTAATACCCAACCCTTTGCGCTGACCAATGGTATAGAAAGGGAATCCTTCATGCTGCCCTAATACTTTTCCGTCTTTCTGAACGTAGTCGCCGCCCTGTACTTTTTCTTGTAGGTCTGGTACGCGATTTTTCAGAAAACTTCGGTAGTCATTGTCTGGAATAAAACAAATTTCGTAGGATTCGGGTTTATTGATAAGGTCAAAAAAGCCTCTTTCGGCAGCCATTTGGCGTATTTCGGTTTTGGTAAAACCACCAAGCGGCAGAATAGTGCGCGCTAGACTGGACTGCGAAACCCCCCAAAGCACGTAAGATTGGTCTTTGTGCAGGTCTATGCCCTTAGAAACTACTGAACGTCCGTTTTCTTGGCGCAGTTTGGCATAGTGGCCAGTGGCAATGAAGTCGCAATCCAATTTGTCGGCACGGCGCAAAAGTGCGTCCCACTTGATGTGCGTGTTGCAAAGTATGCAGGGGTTTGGTGTGCGGCCAGCAATGTATTCGCCTGTGAAGTAATTGATGACGTAGTCGCCGAACTCAGCCCTTATGTCCAGAATATAGTGCGGAAAGCCCAACTCTACAGCTATGGCGCGCGCATCGTTGATGGAATCCAAGCTACAGCAGCCAGTTTCCTTTTTTGTGCCGCCCGACGAGGCATAGTCCCATGTTTTCATAGTCATACCAATCACTTCGTAGCCCTCCTCGTGCAACAAAACGGCCGCTAAGGAACTGTCTATTCCGCCGCTCATAGCCACCAAAACTCTGCCTTTTTTGCTCATATCCGCAACAATTTTCTGTTTTTAGCCTGCAAAATTAATGGATTTTTTTGGTAAAAACGAATGATGCGAGCAGAGCTTTCCTCATAAAAGTTGGTATCTGCTTCATATCCCAAAGATAAGGCCGAAAATGCTTTCTTACTACCCAAATAAATTTTCTTGGCCTTCTCGTCTTAGCTGCCAGCTATCCTGCCCTATGCGGTCTGCGAGGTCTTCCAAAACGCTCAGAATGGTTTGGCTTTCAGGCGTTGTGCCATTTTTTAGAAGCGGCAAAATGGCCAATACGATTTCGTCAAAGCGAGCAATTTTCTTTTCTCTTTCCATGCGCCTTAAATAGCTCACTAAGTAGTACTTGATACGGAGTTTTACGTCTATTTGCGTGGTAAATTTTGTATCCTTCTTGATGGTGAACACCTCGCTTGTTTCATTATAATCAAATTTATCCAGCAGAATAGGGGTCAAGTCGCTGTACTCTTTTTTGAGTAGGTCTAAAAAACCAAGTTCTAAGCCTTTGATAATCAACTCATCATTGATTTGTTCTAAAGTTGCACCATTGTATTTGGCAATGATTCCTTCAACGGTTTGCATCACAATTTCTGCAATGTCTATGCCGAGGTTGGCTTTCATAATAGCTTTTGGATTGCGCACCTTACGGAAGTTGATAATTAACTGACCAGACAGCACCGTGAAGGGATTTTGGCGTTTTTTAAAACTTGTTTGCCCGTTTTTTTGAGGCACGGCCCCCGCATATTCAAACCCGCAACTTTCGGCTGTGTCAATGATAAGATGCCAAAATTCGGGGTCTTTGTGCGCAAACACAAAAGATAACCAGCGGTCGTATTTAAGCACTCTGTACATTTCTTTAATGCTTTGCGCCATCAATTCATTGTATTCCTCTTTGCTTTTGCTCTGCTCTCCGCCTTCAATGGCTTCTTGCTTATAGTCTTCGTCGGTTACTTTAAAGTCAAGCCAAGCATTCCACATGACCGATAAATCCAAATAAGGAATTTTTTTGCCATAAGGTGGGTCAGTGTAAATATAGTCCACCGTTTCTTTGGGAATGAACTGTAAGTTTGTGGCACTTCCCTTGACTATCTGTGCATTAGAAATGGTTTTTTCGTTGATAAAATATTCCATTTCTTTTTTGGCGCTCAATAGCTTTTTGTATTTGGTTTCAAAAGTTTTTACAACATCTAAATCAATTTCTTCCTTTGCAATCCTATATCTGTAATAAGCAAAAGCAGCTGAGTTACCTGCATTTTCATTCCTTGAACTAGAATTATGGTAAGTTTTATTCGTTTTAGTTATTGTACTTGAAAAAGCAAGAAGCAAGGACTTTCGAGTATTCTCATCTTTTTGCTTTAAGATAATCTGCTTGAGTAAACCTAGTTGAATCATTTGTTTGTTACTGAATAATTGGTCAACAGTTTCAACATCAGAGCCTTTAGGCAAGGGTAGCGGTTTGGGTTTGGGATACTTCTTTAAGGCTTTTTTTATCTCCTCCTCTGTTTTAGGTTCTTTTTTAAGATATTCTTCTCTCACTTGTTCAAAGGCCTCTGCTAAGTCATTCTGGTTCACAGGCACAATCAAAGCCTGAACCAAGAAAACAGCCATTGGGTTCAAGTCAATATTAATGGCTCTTCTGTTGTTCATCAATGCTTCAATGGCCGTAACTCCGCTGCCACCAAAGGGGTCTAGTACCAAATCGCCTGGTTTGCTAAAATTCTTGATGTACTCTGCCACCACATTCCAGGTTTGTTTGGTAAAATAACCATGAACTCCAAAATGTCGTTTAGCAGCTTGTTTTTTGACTGGTATTTCTTCCAAGAGTGGCCTGCTACTGTAATCAAATTCACCTTTATAAACTGCTTTTGGTTCATAAACGAAGTTTTTACTTACCTGAAAACTGGTGGGTGCAAGGAGTAAAACCAAATCTTGCCAGTGGTATTCAATATTTTCTACTAAAAAAAACAAAATAGGTTTGCCTGTATCGGAGGTTTTGAAAACCGAAAATTCTATGCCATTGCAGAGTGCAAAATAATTACTTCTAATTTCGGGGTGGGTGGCATAGCTATAGACCTGTTCAACATTGTCATCATTAATAATTTTTTGATTGGGAGCTTTTGCATCTAGTACCCAAGCAAAATTATTTTCAACCATCAGTGCATAGTCTGGTACAAGATTGATGGGTCTTTTTTTGCTGCCTATTTTCAAAAAGGGGTGTTGGAGGGTCTTGCTACGAACAATGCTTGTTTGCGCATAGCCCAGTTGTTTCAGAATAGGGAGTATGATTACCTCTCGCACGCTGTCCTCTTTAAAGTCCGTACTCTGACCTAAAGCCTGAAAGTTTAACTCTCCAAAAAGTTGTTGTCTAGTTACTGTCATTCTGCTCAGTTGATTATCATTTAAGGCAACGAGATAAAGACTCAAAATTGAAATACACCTTAATAGGATTGCCTCATACCGCTTGTATAGCGCAAAGGTATGCAAAAATAAGCATTGCCCAAATAAGGCTCAGAATTATTTACACCCTTGACCAGAGCCGAAGCATCGCGGTTTCATACAGCTCAAATTACGGCTCAAAAAAGAAACTTTAAGAATAAAATGTAATTTTGCAAATGCTTAAAGACTTAAAAATCTGCTATCTTGTGTTGTTATGATTGTTCAAAATATTGATTTAAAACCTTTTAATACATTTGGTCTGTCTGTTCAGGCACAAAATTATTTGGCTGTACAAACGCTCAATGACCTCGCACACATAGACCCCGAGATACCATTTTTTGTGCTTGGCGGCGGTAGTAATGTTCTTTTTACCAAAGATTTTGAGGGCTTGCTCGTACACATTCAACTCAAGGGGATTGAAGTTTGGGAGGAGAATCCTGAAGAAGTACACCTCAAAGTGGCGGCAGGCGAAAACTGGCATAATTTGGTGCTTTTTTGCTTGGCCAATAACTGGGGCGGCCTCGAAAATTTAGCGCTTATTCCTGGTACTGTGGGTGCTGCACCTATCCAAAATATTGGGGCATACGGTGCTGAACTGAGCGATGTATTTATGTACCTAGATTTTTATGATACACAAAGTAAAAAAATAAGCAAAATGAGTCATGCGGACTGTAACTTTGGCTACAGAAACAGTATTTTTAAGCATTCGCTCAAAAGCAAGGGCATCATAACAGCACTCTATTTGCGCCTCAAAAAAATGCCACACGCCCTCAAATTAGAGTATGGCGCAATAAAGGAGGTGTTGGCTGCCAAAAATCAGCTGAGCACTCCAAGCATACAGCAAGTAGCACGGGCTGTTATTGAGATAAGACAGAGCAAACTGCCAGACCCTCAAAAAATTGGCAACTGTGGCAGCTTTTTTAAGAATCCTGAGGTAACGTGGGCGCAATATGAAAGCCTCAAAGATAACTACCCGAGCTTGGTGGCTTTTAAAACCAACGACCCAAATTTAATGAAACTATCGGCTGGGTGGCTCATTGAACAATGTGGTTGGAAAGGTCGGAATCTAGGTCGGGCAGGCGTTTATACACATCAAGCGCTTGTTTTAGTGAATCTGGGAGGCGCTACGGCTTCTGAAATATGGACTTTGGCACAGCGCGTGCAGCAAGACGTTCTACAAAAATTTCAGGTGATGATTATACCCGAAGTTAATGTGCTTTAAATGAGCAGACACCCCAGCAAGTTTTTAAATCTTAATCATTAATACTTGTTATTTAGAATTAGTCTTAATAAATTTGCGGCATCATCTTTAAAAATCACACCAACAAGTATGTTTCATAGATTCGCTATTTTCGCTGTTTTTTGTTCCTTTTTGGCGAGTTGTGGTTCAGGTTCTAACACTTTAAAAACCGATTTTGACCGTACTCTCCTCCTGAACAACATAGCAGAAGAAATCATTTTGCCTAATAGCAAAACAGCCAATGAGAAAACACAGGCTTTGAAAGAAGCAGTTTATGCCTTTGTTGAAAAGCCAGAATTAGGCGGCTTGTTAGATGCTCAGAATGCTTGGAAAGAGGCTTATTTGGCCAGTATGGGTATTACTGCGTTCAATTTTGGGCCAGGTGAAAATGGCTTGGTTGGCGACTTGGTGAGCAATATTGCTACTTTCCCTGTTGATGAGGCCGCCATAGAGCAACGCATTAAAGACAAAAACGTCAATTTCAATGATTTCAAGCGCGATACGCGTGGCTTTTTGGCCTTAGAATACTTGCTTTTTGACTTATTGAGCGACAATCGCCGTATTTTTGAGGGTTTCCGAACCGACCCTGCACGAGCAGCCTACGCAAGAGCGCTCGCTGACCACCTTCAAGATAATCTTAAAAAATTTGACAGCGGCTGGGCTAGCTATAAACCCGATTTTGTAAAAAATAATGGCACCTCGGCTGGGAGTTCTATCTCGCTCTTATACAACGAGTTTGTGCGCAGCTATGAGGCCATCAAGAACTTCAAAGTGGCGCTGCCGCTTGGCAAAAGACCTGGGCAGACCGCGCCAGTACCTAAACTAACAGAAGCCTACTACAGCGGATTTTCTAACCAGCTCATTAAAAAGCACATAGAGCTTATAGAGGGCATTTGGAAGGGAACAAAAAAAGACGGCACCGATGGTACTGGTTTTGACGATTATTTGCTGAATGTAGAAGGAGGCAAGGCACTTGTGGAGCTCACCTTACAGCAACAGGGCTTGCTCAAAATAAGCGTAGATGCAAATTTACCAAACGATAAACGACTCACAGAACTCATTAAAAATGAGCCTGCTAATGTAGAAAAAGTACTTATAGAGCTTCAAAAAGGTATCAGGTTCTATAAATCTGATATGTCGTCCTTGCTCGGTATTTCCATCACCTATACCAGCGGCGACGGCGACTAAAAGCGTTTTACCCATGCAAAATCTGCTCAAATGGCTTTCTAAACCTGTCAATATTGCACCTTTGGTTGTTTTTAGAATCCTTTTTGGTGCAGTATTAACGCTAAGTACTGTTCGTTTTTGGGCAATGGGTTGGATAGATGCCCATTTTATTCAACCGAAGTTAATGTTTAAGTACTACGGCTTCGAGTGGGTACAGGTTTTGCCGCCCTTGGGAATGTATTTGGTACATGGATTCATGATAATTGCCTCAATTTGTATTCTAATTGGCTTTTTTTATCATTTTTTTGCAATACTTCTTTTTCTACTTTTTACCTATACTTTTCTTCTTGATGCAACTTACTATTTAAATCATTACTATTTCGTTTGCTTGATAACTTTTGTAATGTGTTTCTTGCCAGCAAATCGTTATCTGGCAATAGATATTTACTTAAAACCTGAAAAATTACAACAAACAATACCGAATTGGTGTATATTATTGATTAAATTTCAATTGACAGTTGCATATTTTTATGCAGGTGTTGTCAAAATTAATTATGATTGGCTTATTTTAGCTTTACCACTTAAAATTTGGTTACCCGCTCAAGATAAAATATTCATAATTGGTTTTCTTTTTAAATATAAATTTGTTGCCTATTTATTTAGTTGGATAGGAATATTCTATGATTTGACCATTGTGTTTTGGTTGTCTTTTAACAAAACAAAAAATTGGGCGTATTTAACAGTTATTTTATTTCATGTATTAACAGGAATTTTGTTTCAAATCGGCATTTTCCCGATAGTGATGATAGCCTGTACGACTATATTCCTAGATAATAAGCTGCATATAAAAATTATACGCTATTTAAAACTTATCTTGATAAATTTTAATTTAAAATTTAAAAATGATTCTAAAAAATATTTGTGTAGAAAATATTTTGCCGTCAATAATTTTATTATTTCAGGAATTAGTTTATACGTAATTGCGCAAATTTTAATTCCTATTCGTTTCTTGTTGTACAATGACTCAATTTATTGGACAGAAAATGGCTATCGTTTTTCTTGGCGTGTTATGTTAATGGAAAAGGCAGGAACTGCTACTTTTTATATCAAAGATTTAAAAACAAAACACACAAGTATTGTAAATAATAGAGATTTTTTAACATTACACCAAGAGAAACAAATGGCAATGCAACCAGATTTAATTTTACAATATGCGCATTTTTTAAAAAAATACTATCGTCAAATAATTAAAAACGACCTTGCTATTTATTCTGAGGTATATGTAACTATTAATGGTCGGATAAGTTCTCTTTATATTGACAAAAAAGTAGATTTATCTTTAGAAAAAGATTCTTTTTTTCAGAAAAAATGGGTTTTATCTAGTTCTATAAATAAACAAAGTAAATTTTAAAATAAATTAGAATGGCAACATACAACAAAAAGCACTTTTTTTTAATTTTACTTTGTAGTCTAATTTTTTTTATGCAGATATGTATTGATATATCTGCACAGAATTTTGAAATTAAATTATGTGTAAAAGAAAAAAACACATCAATATTTTTTCCTAATGCAGAGATTTATTTAAATGGAAGAAAAACTGAAAAAAATATACAGTCCGATACACTTATAATTTTAAAAAATATTTCGTTCGGTACACACAAACTCACTATTTTTGTAGAATCTTATCAATATTTTACTAAAAAAATTATTGTCAGAGATGGAAAATTTTACGAAAAAATAGAACTAGAACCTCTTAAATCAGAATTAGAAGAATTTGTTGTTACAGGTATCAAAGAACAAAGTTCGGGAATAGATAGGTTACGCAGCGTAGATGGTTTTGGTATTTATGCGGGTAAAAAAACAGAAATAATTAAGCCATCAGACTTAGCAGCGAACCTTTCTGTTAATCAAGCCAGGCAGGTTTTAGCAAAAGTGCCTGGCCTCAACATCTGGGAAAACGACGGTGGAGGGCTGCAACTCGGCATTGGAGCGCGTGGCTTAAGCCCTAACCGCACAGCGAATTTCAACTGTCGTCAGAACGGAAACGATATGAGTGCAGATGCGCTCGGCTATCCTGAGGCCTACTACACACCACCCCTTGAGGCCGTTGAGCGTGTAGAAATTGTGCGCGGTGCAGCGTCTTTACAATATGGAACACAGTTCGGTGGTATGATAAACTTCCAACTCAAGGAGGGCGATACTAGCCGCCGTGTTCAGGCTTTGATGCGCCAAACCCTCTCCTCGTGGGGTGTATGGTGTATGTATGCCTCAGTGGGCGGCAAAGTGGGCAAGCTACAATACTACGCATCGGTGAACCACCGCGAAGGCGGAGGCTGGCGGCCTAACAGTCAGTTTGAACTGAATAATCTTTATGCGTCCTTGAAATGGCATTTTTCCCTGCGTGTGGTGGCTTCTTTGCAAATGACAAAGATGTCTTATTTGGCCAAACAAGCAGGTGGGCTTACTGATGCGCTTTTTAGGCAGAATCCACGCCAATCTTTGCGCAGCCGAAATTGGTTCAGAGTAAACTGGAATATGCTTGCGGGAAATTTAGATTGTCAGATAAATAGCAATAACAAGCTGAATATTAGGCTTTTTACTCTTTTTGCTGGCCGCGATGCACTAGGTAATTTGGAGCGAATCAATGTAGCAGACCAAGGCCAAAATCGCAACCTTATCATGGATACTTACCAGAATATGGGCATTGAGGCACGTTACATCAAGCATTATAATCTAGGAAAATGCAAATCTACACTTTTGGTAGGTACGCGCCTCTACAAAGGCAAAACGACACGGGGGCAGGGCGATGGTGATAGCACCTCCGCTGCAAATTTTGCGTTTCTGAACCCACAAGAGCCTGAAAACTCAAACTTCCTTTTTCCAAGCGCCAATCATGCGTTTTTCGTAGAAAATATGGTGTATTTAGACCGAAAATTAACGCTCACGCCAGGTTTTAGATTAGAGCGTATAGCCACATTGGCTGAAGGTTACTACAAGCAGCGCGCTTTTGACTTTGCTGGCAATTTGGTTTCAGAACTCAAACAAACCGATGAGCGCACTTACACACGCAGTTTCCCACTTTTTGGAGTGGGTTTGAGTTACACACCCAAAACTTTTTTGGAGATATATGCGAACATCTCGCAGAACTATCGTGCCGTTAATTTTAATGATTTGCGCGTTGCGAATCCTAACTTTGCTGTAGATTCGCTTCTTCGTGATGAGCGCGGCTACAATGCGGATTTGGGCGTAAGAGGACAGATTAAGCGAATTTTAAACTACGACATGAGCGTTTTTTATATGGCCTACCAAGATAGAATTGGGTTGCTCTTGAAAGCAGACAAACCGCCACTGTATCAGGATTACCGCTTCCGAACCAATATAGCAGATTCATATAGTGTTGGTTTAGAGAGCTTTGTGGAAATAGACTTTCTGCGTGCGCTCTGTGGTTCTTCGGCTAGAAATGGCCTATCCTTGTTTCTGAATACTTCTTTTATCCGCTCGCGTTATTTGCGCAGCAGCGATGCTAGCATCAACAACCGTAAAGTGGAACTCGTGCCAGATTTTATTGGGCGAACCGGTCTTACATTTGTACGTAGCGGCTTCAAGGCTACTTTGCAGTACAATTACACGAGTACACAATTTACTGATGCTACAAATAGCACTTTTTCAAGTGCTGCCATTACTGGTTTGATTCCTGCCTATTCCGTATTAGATTTTTCTATGGTTTATAGGCGTAAATATTGGCAAGTAGAAACTGGCTGCAATAACTTATTGAATGCTATTTATTTTACGCGCCGTGCCGATGGCTATCCAGGCCCTGGTATTATTCCTTCTGATGGCCGCAGTATTTACCTGACGCTCCAAGTAAAAATTTAGATAGAAAATCTTGCAAAAACTGTTTGTTTTGTAGATATTGCATTTTTAAGGCGTTCTGACGAATCTATTAATTGCTGGTCAGATATTCAGTGCCGCCTAATTATATCCAACAAAATAAGCCATTTTAAGATAATGACGGAGCTCTTTGATTTTATTATGAACCTAATGAATCCGCAATACATCTTGCAATACGGCGGGTTGATGCTCTTGTTGCTGGTGCTTTTTGCTGAAAACGGTCTTTTCTTTGCTTTTTTTCTGCCAGGCGACTCACTCTTGTTTACAACGGGGCTTTTTTGTGCTATCGGCCTGCTTCCCCACCCGCTTTGGCTGCTCTTAGTGAGTATGTTCGTTGTGTCATTCTTGGGTTACTCTTTTGCCTACTACTTTGGGTTGCGAAGCGGTAAAATATTGCTAAATAAACCAGATTCTTTGTTTTTTAAGCGGCGCTATGTGGTTATGGCTCGTGCCTACTATGGCAAATTTGGTGGGAAGACCCTGCTCATTGGGCGCTATTTGCCTATTATTCGCACTTTTGCGCCCATTCTGGCTGGTATGGTGCGTATGCCGCTCAAGAATTTCATGTTCTACAACGTTTTGGGCAGCTTTTTGTGGATTATGACGGTCGTTAATCTGGGCTATTGGTTTGGTAAAACAATTCCTCAGCCCGAAAAGTACTTAAATTACATCGTTCTGGGTCTTGTTGTTGTTACGGCTGTTCCTATTGTTCAGTCGTTATGGAAAAAGAAAAAAGGCAGCAAAACCACCCCCAAAAAAAGCCTGAATAAAAGTCATAATCCTGCCGATATGCAGAGCCAGGCAGCTGCCGATTCTGATGTTTTACCGATTAATCCTGTACCGAGTATCAATGAAAGCGCCCACAAATCCTAAAGCCGCACTCATTTCCCTTATGCGCTGGTGTGCAGTAGGCGAACGTGCAGAAAGTGATGCACAAAGAAAACTCAAAAAATGGGGCATAGACGAGACAGAGTCTATACAAATTCTTATACATTTGAAAAAAGAAGGCTACATAAACCCCAACCGTTATCTTAAAAGTTTTATAAATGACAAACTGAAGTTTGAGCGCTGGGGCCGCGTTAAGATTGCCTATGAACTTCAAAAAAAGGGTTATGATACTAATGACATTCAAATTGCATTCTCTAGCTCAAACTTTGCTACATACAAAGATGATTTGCTGAGTTTGCTTCAGCGCAAAAGTGAGACCTTTGAAAGACCTTTTACCAAAGCACAAAAAGTAAAACTAGTAAATTTTGCGCTATCGCGGGGCTATGAAATGCCGCTTGTTATGGATTGCCTCCGCGCAATAGACAAATAGTCCAATCTCCAACAATTATGAGCCACTTCAGTATCAACATAGCCGAAGCTCCCTTAGACCTCAACGATGCCTACGGATTTATTCAAACGCCTTCTGCTGGTGGCCTAAGCCTTTTTGTAGGCACGGTACGTAACCACAGCCAAGGCAAAACAGTTCTGATGCTTGACTATGAAGCCTATAAACCAATGGCTATCAAACAAATGGAAGCGATTGCGAAGCAAGTGGCCGATAAATATTTCCTTTTTAGGCTCTACGCGTGGCACAGAGTGGGGAGGCTTGCGCCCAATGAAGCCGCTGTTATCATTGCCGTCAGTACCGCACACCGCGCCGAATCTTTTGCTGCTACGCAAGACTATATCAATAAGCTCAAAGAGTGTGTTCCTATTTGGAAAAAAGAGCATTACGAAGATGGTGCCGTATGGGTTTCTGCTTTTCCTTAGCGCTAAATACCCTACTAAAATTAAAGAGGTAAAATCTCAGAAAACCCTTTACTCCACTCTTGTAATTTTAAGCATATTCGTTTGGTGGCGCTCGTGTATGGGCATACTGGCCGTGTTGATAAAAATATCGCCTCTTTGCAGATGTCCTTGGTCTAGCAGCATCTTGGCAGTATCAGCAATGGTTTCGTCGGTGCTGCTCATCTTATCATAATAGAAGCCACGTACCCCCCATATAAGGCTCATGGTGTTGAGCAGAGGTATATTGGAGGTGAATATGAAAATATGGGCGTGTGGTCTATGCGAAGCCAAATGATAGGCCGTGTAGCCAGACTGAGTCATGCCTATTAGGGCATTGGCCTCGGTTTCTTCTGCCAAACGACAGGCCATCTGAACGAGGCTTCGGCTAGTGGCATCTGTAAGCGTAGGGTCTATGTTGCGGTATTTGTTGTAAACGTTTGAACTAATTTCAATAGAGTTAATGGTCTGCGACATACTTCGGATAACTTCCAGAGGGTATTTTCCTACGGCTGTTTCACCCGAAAGCATCAATGCGTCTGCACCGTCCAGAACGGCATTCGCTACGTCGTTGGTTTCGGCGCGTGTGGGGCGCGGAGCGTCTATCATGCTTTCCATCATTTGTGTAGCAATGACAACGGGTTTGGCAGCGGCGTTACATTTGCGAACTATCATTTTTTGAGCCACTGGTACGTCCTCGAGCGGAATTTCCACACCCAAGTCCCCACGTGCCACCATAACGGCATCAGTAGCCTGTATGATTTCATCTATATTTTTGATGGCCTCTGGGCGTTCAATTTTAGCCACTACGTGTGCAAACTTTCCACTTTCTTTGATAATTTGCTTCACTTCCAGGATATCGGCAGCCGAACGCACAAAGGAGAGGGCAATCCATTCCACGTTGTTGGCCAAGCCAAAAATGAGGTCTTGTCTATCCTTATCGGTAAGAGATGGGGCAGAAATATCGGTAAAAGGTAAATTCATTCCCTTTTTTGACTTCAGCGTACCCCCATAATTAACAACTGTTTCTACCTCCTCGCCACTCACCTTCATAACGCGGACTTCCAACTTTCCATCGTCCATCAAAATAAGGTCTCCCACCTTCACATCTTTGGGCAGGGCCTTATAAACGCAGGATACACGCCCATTTTTCCCTATTTCGTCTGCTATCGTAATAGTCAGTTTTTCGCCAGGAATTAGCTCCATGCCGTTGTTTTCTACCATGCCCACACGAATTTTTGGGCCTTGTAAGTCTTGCAATAGTCCTATATTGTAGCCATACTTTTGGTTAATGGCACGGACGTGCTGAATCACTTTGAGATGCTCTTCGTGCGTTCCATGAGAAAAATTGAGCCTAAAAACATCAACACCGGCCATTATCAACTCTAGCAATTTTTCGGGGGTATTCGTAACTGTTCCTACAGTAGCAATAATTTTAGTTTTGTTGAAGAAGGGCTTTAGCATAAGGGTTGGTTTTGGAGTGTTTTTGGGGGGTAAAAACAAAAACAAAGCCCAGCCATACATATTTTGAGCCTGTTTCAGCAAATATAAGCATTTGCAGGATTGCACCAAAATTATTCCCTTGTTTTTTTTGATATGGACTTGCTCCTTACCGTCTAGTTTGGCTGTTTGTCGCTTGTGGCCTAAGATTTAAAACTTAGATTCAACACCTGAATTTAGCTTACATCTATTGAAAGTACTTTTCAAGGGACAACTATTTAGCATAAATTCTGCTATCTTTGCGCCTCAATTTCAGAAGAGTAGGTTTTTGAAATGCTGGTATCAATGAGACCGCTTTCTTAAATAGATTTTAATTAAAAACAGTCAAGATGAGGTATTGGTGTAAATTTTTTGTTGGCTTTTTGCTGTATTTTGGGAGTATCTCCGAACTGAGGGCGCAAAGCATTTTTATGCAAATAGAAATGACTATACAGCAAAATCGTTTGTTGGAGGCCAAAGCATTAGCCGACCAAATGATGTGGCAGTTTTTGACTGACTCCACGCGCCGCCATGCTGAACTTTGGTATCTGTACGGCATGGTGTCTGAAGCCATACATAAGTCTGATAACCAAGAATTTAAAAATTTGCAGCCTGACCCACTCGGCCACGCCCTTTATGCCTATCGCACTGCCATACAGCTTGGCGATACACTTGACAACGGCATGATAACTAAAAACTCACTCATTAGACTAAAAGCCCTCTATACAACCGCCGTCAATAAGGGGGTTGAGCAACATAAAGCCGGGCGCTCAGAGGCAGCGCTGCCGCACTTTTGGGAAGCCAACCGAATTATGCCACAAGATACACTCCCGCTGCGCTATGCTCTAACATCTTCATTAGCAACAGAAAAGCAAACAGACATCAAAAAAATTTGTTATGAACTTTTGAGGCTGGGCTACAACAAAGCACTTATTTTTCAGCATCTTATAGCAGCCAATAGTACTGCCACGGAGTCTGAAAATATTTTATATGAGGCTTATGCGCTCTATCCAGACAATCTCGCTTTCAGGCATTTTGAAACAAACCTACGCGACAAACTTGGCAGCACCCTCAGTACCATCAAAAAACTGGAAGAGTTGCATCAAAAAGATAGCACCAATGAACTATATATCAACAACTTAATTACTCTTAATCAAAGACTTTTCCGCTGGCGCGAAACAGAAAAGTATTATCAAAAAATTTATAAACTAGACAGCACGCGCTATGATGTGGTTTATCAAATTGGCACTTATTACTACAATGAGGGACTCAAAGCCGCTTACAGTAAGGGAATTAGCAATTACCAAAAAGAAGGAAGCCCAAAGGCAAGTGTCTATTTTCGTAAGGCGCTGCCCTACTTGCTAGAGTCGCAGAAATTCAAAAATTCAGACAAAATTATAGCTGCCATCAATACCGCACAAGCAGATTTGCAGCGCGAAAAGGAGAGAAAAGAAGCTCCAAAAAAGAAAAAAAACATTCTGCCCCCACCCATGGACAAGCCAATTATCATGGGGTTAGATAGCCCTACGGTTTGGACTTATGACGATTTTTTGGAAGTAAAAGGCATGGTACTAGACCAAGACGGTATTTTTGAAGTAGAAATTAATGGCGTTGTGGCTACTTTGCTTCCTGCCGACGGTTTTGTGGCGCGTGTCCCCTTGGCCGAAGGTGAGAACCTGATTAGCGTTCATGCTGTTGATATACAGGGGCTTATGTCAGAGCATCGCTTTAAAGTTTTTAGGCAAAATAGGCAGCAGCTATCGGTCAAAAATCATTTGCTTGTGGTAGGCGTTGAGCGTTATGAGAAACTGGGAGAGGTGAAGGCTGCCGCTAGTGCTGCTCAAAACTTTGCGGAAGAGGTCGTAAAAGAGCTAGATTATTTTGATAATCAACAGGTTACTATGCTAATTAATGAAAATGCTACCCAAGAAAAAATAGCACAGAGCCTTCTATCCTATGCCGCAAGTATGAATACCAACGATAACTTGCTGGTTTACATAGCAGGAAAAACATTCTACGATGAGCTCCAAAATGAAAGCTACCTCTACACTTACGAAAGCAACATAGACCCTCAAACTGCTCTGAAAATGAGCTACTTTGATGATTTGTTGGCAAAGATTAATGCTAAACACATCTTTGTTATCACTGATGCTTTCTATGGAAGTAACAAGGCATTTGAGCAAAGCGGACGCAGTTATTTTTGCCAGCCAAACCGTTTTCAGTCGCGTTATGCACTCTCAACAAAACCAATATTCAACCACCCGCGCGTGAACATGATGGGTCTAGACGGGACAGGTTTTAGCGAACCTAATTATCCGCTGGCAGATTTTTTTACAACTTACATCAAGTCGCAAAAATCTCCTTTTAGTGTTTATGATTTGTTTTTGAGTAGCTTGATGTTACCTTTCTCTGACCGTGTTTTTCAACTTCAGCGTTTGTCTGGCCAAGATGAGGGTGGGGAGTGGCTTTTTTATAAAAAACCTTAGCTTTAGTCTTTATAAATACTTTTTTTACTTCCTAAAAATCGGATTTTGAGCATATAAAGCAGTTCAAAAAACCAATTTGGCAGCCCTGCACGTACCCACTCTATGAGGCGTGTTCGTAAAATAAGTTTACCGAAGAGGCGGGCTGTTTCGGAGGTCATTTTATCTTGTTTTTGGACAATCTCTTGACTCTCGAGCCTTATTTTCAACTTATTTTTTGTACTGAGGCCGTCGTGCATAAAAATAGCAACAGGAAACGGCGCATACACAAAAGGCTCTCCGGCGCAGTAAATGGCAAATATCTGCTCAAAGTCTGAGGTGATATAGTGCCCACTGAAAGGATACCGTAGGGCAATGTCGCGGCGCATAAAAGTACTTTGATGACAAAACTTCATGCCGAGCCAGGGGCTTTGCAATGACTCTGCTTTAACGAGTTCTTTAAAACGAGTGTTCTGAACCACATAGTCGCCATAAACAAGTGCGGCATTTTGTTCCAAATAAATCTTTATTCGATTCAGGACAGAGGTGTTCACAAAAAGGTCGCCTGCATTCATAAACAGGATATAGCTACCCTCAGCCCGCCGAATGCCCTTGTTCATGGCATCATAGATACCTTTATCTGGTTCTGAAACCCATTTTATGGGTGTATCTTCAGCGGCCAAACCTTGCAAATAGTTGGCTGTACCGTCGGGCGAGGCTGCATCAATAATCCAATACTCAAAGTCTCTAAATTCTTGATTCAGAACACTCTGGACAGTTTTTTTAAGGCTTTCTAGCGCCTTGTAGCAGACCGTAACAATAGAGATAAGCGGCATTGTACCTTGCATGATAGGCCATAAAGATACAACAAAAAAGCATTCATTTGTTGGTAAGCCCAGCTCTTTTTGCCAGAGCCTTGCTTCAAAATACGACTCGTTGCAGAATATATTTGCATAATCCGCACGAAGCATCAATCTTTGCAGCGCAAAACCGAGCAAAACAGACCCTTCATGCGAATTTTTTGGCGAATAATGAGCTATACAAGGCCATATAGGGCTTTTGCGCCTCTATATGTGCTTCTGGCAACCTTGGCCATTATTTTTGGCACAGTCAATTTCACACTACTCGTACCTTTATTTGACATTTTATTCAAGAGTACGGAGCAGAGTATAGCACAACCCTTAGAGCCTGTATTTTCGTTTAATGTTTTGTATTTGAAGGACTTGTTTAATTATCACTTTGTCAAAATACTCAACGACAAAGGAGCTTCGTCTGCTTTGGTATATGTTTGTGCGGTTTTGACTTTGTCCGTTTTTTTTGCCAATTTGTTTAAATATTGGTCTTTTTGTTTGATAAACACCGTACGCACCCGCGGGATTCAAAAGTTGCGCGACAGTGTTTTTGAAAAACTGCTCAGTTTGGAAACCAGTTTTTTTACAAACGAGCGCAAAGGAGACTTGATGTCCAGAATGTCCAATGACCTCTCGCAAATTGAGTTTCAGGTTATCAACGTTATGAAGACCATTTTTAAAGAGCCATTCACGATTATCATCTATTTTGCAGTACTATTTTATACTTCGCTAGAGCTCACCTTTTTCACGCTCGTCTTCCTGCCGCTTTCTGGCTTAATCATAGCGCAGGTTGGCAAATCGTTGCGCCGTAAGGGCCGAGACATTCAAAATTATTCGGCTTATTTGTTAGAAATTTTAGAAGAGGCCATTTCGGGTATCAAAATCATTAAAGCCTTTACTGCTCAGCCCTATATTTTGGAGCGCTATAAAGCCTTGAATAAAACCTATGCTGATACGGATTTGCAGATGGAAAACCGTCGCGAACTAGCTTCGCCCTTGTCTGAATTTCTGGGTGTTTTGGTCGTTACAGGCATTTTATTGTATGGTGGCTCCATGATTCTAGACCCAGCCTCTGGCCTGAGTGCCTCAGAATTTGTAACTTACATTGCCATTTTTTCGCAGGTGCTGCCCCCAGCCAAAAGTATCAATACGGCCATTAGCAATGTACAACGAGGCTTAGCCGCTGGTGAGCGCGTATTTGAGCTGCTGGATACTCAGCCGAACATAACAGACCGCCCTGATGCCATCACAAAGAAAACCTTTGAAAGCCAAATCTGTTTTGAAAATGTGAGCTTTCGTTATGCCGAAAAATGGGTTTTGCAGAATATTGATTTACAGATTCAAAAAGGGCAGGTAGTGGCGTTGGTGGGAGCATCGGGAAGCGGGAAATCAACACTGGCAGATTTGATTGGCCGTTTTTTAGAGCCTCAAGAGGGCGTTATTCTTATGGACGGCCATAACATTCAGCACCTTACGCAGGCCAGTTTACACAGCCTTGTGGGCTTGGTTACCCAAGAGTCTGTGCTTTTTAATGACAGTATTGCTCATAACATCGCTTTTGGTAAACCCAATGCAGACCCTAAAGATATACAAAGAGCCGCTCAAATTGCGAATGCACACCAGTTCGTTACTGATTCCGAGCAAGGCTATAACACAGGCGTAGGTGACCGCGGTGGAAAATTATCGGGCGGACAAAGGCAGCGGCTCAGTATAGCGCGTGCGGTTTTTAAGAACCCACCTATTTTGATTCTGGACGAAGCCACTTCGGCACTGGACTCTGAGTCCGAACTCTTGGTACAAGAAGCCCTACAAACTGTTATGGAAAACCGCACGGCCTTAGTGATTGCGCATCGCCTAAGCACCATTCAAAAAGCCCAGCAAATTATTGTGCTGCATGAGGGCAAAATCGTAGAGAAAGGAACGCATGAGTCTCTCCTCGAGCAGAATGGCTACTACAAACGCCTGATTGATATGCAGAGCTTTGCCTAACCCAAGTAGAAAACACTTGCAGAAAATGTATGTACGTGAAAATACCGCAAGTCATATTTTTATATATATTTGCACACTTTGATTACCCCAACAACTACTTTATACAATGGCTCTTACCTCAAAAGCAATCTTTTTGAAGAGCCAAAAACGCCATTTGAGCTTCCAGCACGTTTGCGAAGTGGGTGTTTATTGGCCTGAAACCTCTAATATTTTGGATTTTATTTTGCAAGATTTACGAACAACGCTTGTAGAAGCAGACCCCACCTGCATAGAAAAAATTAAAATCTACTTTACTAACAGACAAAATATTAGGCTTTATCCTGTTGCCGTCTATGACCATAACGGGACTATTGAAATGGTGCAGCGCAATGCCTCTACTTTTGTGGGGCAGCTTGCCGAAAGCCCTGCTATAGTCAATGATGACTACCAGCTATCTGAATCGGACAAATACATGGTAGAAACTGTCCAGTTCAGCCAAATTGACGATGGAAGCATAGACCTCTTGAGCGTGGATATTGAAGGTTGCGAATGGTATGTACTCAAATATATGAAAAGCAGGCCCAAAGTAATTTCTTTGGAAATGCACGGCAAACACTATACTAATCCATTTACTAATGAAATTTTGAGCTGGATTCAAGCCAATGGGTATAAAGTTTGGTACAAAGACATCAGCGACACTGTCTTTGTCAAAACAGAACTGTTTGAACTTAGCTTAAGCGAAAAGATAAGATTGAGCCTTATGGAGCTTTATCTGTTCTGGCGAAGAAATAAACGTTTTTGGCGTAAAAGGCGATAATCAAAACAATTTAAATACTCTCAAGTCAATGTCTAAAAATATCTTAACTCCTGAAGAATACGTAGCGCAGGCCACTCCGGACAAACAAGAAGGACTCAGCCAATTGAGACTTGTTTTTCAACAAAATCTGCCTGCGGGCTTTGAAGAAATCATTAACTATGGCATGATTGGCTACGTAGTGCCTAAAGCGCTCTATCCCAAAGGCTATCATTGCAACACAGCTTTGCCTCTGCCTTTTATTGGTCTGGGCGCTACCAAAGGCCATATTTCTGTTCATCACATGGGTATGCTAGAGGAGAGTGCGCTATGTAGCTGGTTCAAAGAGGCCTATCCACAGCACAGTAAAACAAAGTTAGATATGGGCAAGGCCTGTATCCGTTTTAAAAAGCCACAAGAGATACCTTTAGCGCTTATGGCAGAGCTGGCACAAAAAATGACCCCTGCACAATGGATAAATTATTACGAAACGACAATTCTCAAAGCCTAAATTTACTCTGCTACTTATGACTTCTTTTTCCTTTGAAAAATACCACGGCTGCGGCAATGATTTTATCATGGTGCTAGACCCTGACAATCGTTTTCCGCTACAAGCCCAGAAGGCGATTAAAAGCCTCTGCCATAGGCGCTTTGGCATTGGGGCTGACGGCCTCATCGTCCTTCAAAAGCATGATTTGAGCCATTTTAGAATGGTTTATTTCAATGCAGACGGGCATCTAGGCTCTTTGTGTGGCAATGGAGCGCGTTGTGCCGTACAATTCGCAAATGCGCATGGCTGGTGTAAAACTAATAAGTTGGTTCTTTTTGAGGCCGCAGATGGTTTGCATCAAGCCGAGATAATTACCCAAGAGTCAGAAAATTCACTTATTCGCTTGCAAATGACAGATGTAGAGGAAATAGAGCAACTTGATGGTGCTTATTTTTTAGATACAGGCTCGCCACATTGGGTACAATTTATCGATGATTTATCTGTTTTTGATGTACTAGGGGCTGGCCGACAAATTCGTTATAACGACCGTTTTAAAGAGATAGGTACTAATGTCAATTTTGTTGCCTTGGATTCTGATGGTGGGCTGTTTGTGCGTACCTATGAGCGAGGAGTGGAAGATGAGACTCTGGCTTGTGGCACTGGCGTAACGGCATCAGCTTTAGCGGCGCACCTGCACTTAGCCAAAGAGAAAGCTCATAACAGTTTTAAAATTAGAACGTTAGGAGGGCTTTTGGAAGTGTCCTATACACTTGTGCAAACGGCTAATGGCGTTGCTTTCCAAAGAGTTTTTCTAACAGGTCCTGCCCAAAAGGTATTTGAGGGGAGTTTCACTGTTTAAAGCTCCTCAAAAAAAACGTTATTTTTTCTTCTTTTTAAGGTAGTTCTCAATAAAATCAAGGGCTGCATCTTTGGCCATTTGCGTAGCAGTCAGCACTAGTTGTTGCTTCAAGAGATGCCATATTCCGCCATTGTTGCCGCGTTGTTCAGCGCCAAGCGACGATTGCTCTGGAGCAGCAGGGCTATCTTTTTTACGCTTTTTGAATGGCAGCATGGCCAACTTAATTGCCTGGTAGCCCAGCAAAACACCGCCAGCGGTGATGAGGGTACTTTTCAAAATTTTTGTCCCTTCGTCCGAACTTTCAGCAAAATGCGCCTTTAATTTTTTTTGTGTGTTAGCCCGCTGTTTGATAAGCGCTTCTTTTTCATTGAGTAGTTCCTGTTTCAGATTTTTCATGTTTATTCGGAAGCATTAAGCCCTCAGACGCGCTAGGAGCAGGATTTTTAAGTACTTTTAAAACAATGTTTTCAAGGTAGTTTTTTAGGCTTTTACGCATTAACAAAACCAAAAAGAGCAAGAGCAGATGCGCCGCACCCACACAAAAATAACCCCAAAAGATACTTTTGGTTAAGTTATTAAGGAACTGCGCTAGCCCAAGGCTTAGCATTAAACCAACCGCAAAGAGCATAGCAGTTACAACGAGCAGGGTGAGTAGTCGTGCAAAAGTTTCGGCCAAATGCTGTTTAAATTCTAACTTTGCCAAGCGCACATTCACATCTACTAGTTCGCTGATGTCATCGGCCAATTGGTCTAGTTTGAGGCTTTGGCTTAACTTTTTGGGGTCAAAATACATGAGTTTTTGTTTTGCTAAGAGGCTATTTTGACAGATTTGGGCTGTCCCTTACCCATGACTGAAGCGTTAAAATGCGCTTCTGCAAAGTTTTTATCTATGATGATGTTCTTAGTTTCTTGCATAGATGGCGCTTCAAACATCAAATCTAGCAGGATAGACTCACAAATAGACCGTAGTCCGCGTGCACCAAGTTCAAATTCAAGGGCTTTGCTTACAATAAATTCAAGGGCTTCGTCCGCAAAAGTAAGGGTAATGTCTTCCATTTCAAACAGTTTAGCATATTGCTTAACAATGGCGTTCTTAGGCTCAGTTAGAATATTACGTAGGGCGCTCGCATCTAGGCTCTCTAGATGTGTAACCACAGGTAACCTGCCTAGTAGCTCAGGAATAAGGCCAAAGCTGCGCAAGTCTTGGGCAGATACAAAACTCAAAAGAGACTCTTTAGAATAGTCATGTGCCTGCTCGGTTTGTCCCGCAAAGCCCAACGGTCGTACATTCACCCGCTGTGCGATACGACGTTCTATGCCTTCAAACGCACCACCACAGATAAAAAGAATGTTCTCTGTATTAACCGCTATCATTTTTTGCTCGGGGTGCTTGCGTCCGCCTTGTGGTGGTACATTCACTATACTACCTTCCAAAAGTTTGAGCAAGGCTTGTTGTACTCCCTCGCCGCTTACATCACGTGTAATAGAAGGGTTATCTGATTTGCGTGCAATTTTATCAATTTCGTCAATATAAACAATGCCTCGCTCTGCTGCTTGTACGTCATAGTTAGCCGCTTGCAAAAGGCGTGTGAGTATGGTTTCAACATCTTCGCCTACGTAGCCCGCTTCCGTGATAACGGTTGCGTCCGCAATACAAAACGGGACGTTTAATATTTTGGCAAGCGTACGCGCCAGCAAGGTTTTGCCTGTGCCTGTGTGCCCCACCATCATAATGTTAGACTTTTCTATTTGGGTAGCATCTTTGGTGGGTGGCTGCGCTAGCCGCTTAAAGTGGTTATAAACAGCCACCGACAGAATGCGTTTAGCGCGCTCCTGCCCCACAACATATTGGTCAAGATGTGCTTTAATTTCGAGAGGCTTCAGCAACTTTTTGAGGGCTTCTTTACCTTTTGGATAACTGGCTGTTTGGTCAGAGCCTTTGCCGTGTCCGTCCCGTTGCACAATTTCTACAGCCTGCTCTACGCAGCTATTGCAGATGTGCCCAGAAATGCCAGAAATCATAATTTGAGCCTCCTTGGCTGGACGGCCACAAAAATCGCAAAACGAATCTTTGGTCTTTGCCATGTAGTTTTTTACTTGAAGTTCAGGTTTTGATGATGCAAACCAACTGTTCCAAGTGGCAAAATTAAAAAAAAAAAATCATTGAAGAGCCTTTTTTTAAAAATACATCATTGAAAGACACACGCACCAGCGAACAATTCTGCTTCAAGATGCACTTCAAACCTATAAAACGTCCATTTTCGGACTGCTATTGTTCGGTTTTGATGCAAAAACAGAAGTAGTATTTTTTTAACAGTCTTACAGTTAGACGATTAATAAAATGGCATAAAAATAGACTTGATAGAGTCATTGAAGGCGGCCAAACGCTTCCGTTTGGTAGCATTCTTTTCATTATCATTCTAACTTTCCGTTAGAAATGATTTAGAATTGTTGGGGCATTAAAAAGTCCGCGGTCTTTGGTCGCGGACTTTTTCTATTGGCAATATTTATTGCTAATCAATTCCCTTCAGGAATGGTGTTGAGCTTCTCAGCCAAGTTAATGAGTTTATCCACATTCATGGAGCGTTTGATAGAGCGAATAACCTCGTTTTTTTGATTGGTCAGAGAGGTTATCTGCATTTGAATTTTGCTGTTATCATTGCTGAGATTTCTGCCTTTAGCGTCCTCGAGGATAACAAGGGTAGCCTTGCTGTTTTCGTCTAGTAATGAAATGTAACGGTTATATAGGAAGACAAACTCTTTAAAAAGGTCTACCACGTCCAGAGTTCGTTTGTCCATTTCGGCCAGGTGCTTGTTATTATTGAGCAAGGTGGCATAATCGCTTTTTCCATTAACTTGGTGCTTTTTGTCCAATGCCTTCAAATAGGTCTTCACACTTTCGCGGTTGTAGCCCACAAAAACGTCTGTCAGATAGTCCCTTGCTGGCACATCTTCAGAGGTAGGCAGCTTCACTTGCTGCATTTGGCTCGCACGCGCATTGCGTACTACAATATCGCCAAGTTTATTGTAAAGACTATTGGTTTCAATTTGAAACTCTTGCATATTGGAACTATAAGCAGCATTAACCGTATTCATGCGCGCATAAAACATCGTGAACTGGTCTAGCTCCATCTTAAAACTCTCTAACTGCTGAGGCGAAATATCTTTACGACTAGCAGACACGCTGGTAATAAAACTCAAAACACTTGCACCTGTGCTTAAAATAGGGTTGGCAGCAGCCAGTGTACTGACAACAGGATTTTTGAGAAGCGCACCCACAAATTCCTTGACGCGCCCATTCTCTTTGTTTGCGCCATTGGTTATGTATTTTTGAGTCAGTTCATTAACTTTCTGATTATAAGAAAAACCCAGACTCTCATCAGCAGGATTATTCAAAGAGGCTATGCTATTTCTATAATTATCGGACTGACTGAGCGTATAAAGTGTATTCAGGCGTTCGTAAATCAACTCATTCAGTTCGGTAGAGAGTATCATATTATTGTAGATAAGCGCATAACGTTTTTTATCGTCTAGCTCCATCTTCACTTGCACGTTTTTAATAAGTACTTCCTGCCCTGTAAGAACTTCTTTTTGGGTACGCATCTGCTCACCAAGCTCTGTTATTTTGAGGCTATCCTCGCGCTTCTGTTTGAGTAGGCGACTCACCTCTGCCTGATTTTTCTTGAGTTCATCTACAATTCTATATAGTTCGCGAATAGAATCTGAAGAACTTGTATTTTGGGCCTGGAGCATACCGCCTACAAAGCACAAAACAAGAAAGGGAAAAATAATTTTTTTAATCATAAATTATTGATATTTAAACAACTATGAGAAATTTCTCAAACCCAAAAACGAAACTATATGAACAAGAACACGAAGGCAAAAGTACAATCTTGTTTCGTATAACGAAAATTTTGGCCTGTTTTTTATGCGTATAGATTTTTTTTTGTACAGAAAAAAGTATTTTCTCAAGGTATCAATAATGCCATAGGCTCTACCCTATTCCAGCATACCCTTCTTCTCGCGCTTTTTGAGCGTATCTAACAAAACGACCATTAAGACCTTAGCCTTTTCGTTTTGCGCCATGTAATAACGGTAAGTGCTATGATAGGCAGCTGAGTCTACTCCTTGTCGCTTAAAAATATTGTATTCATAGCGTTCAAAGCGGTTTATTTTGCTGATGCTGTCCCGTACACCTATCTGCGAAACGACTGCTTCTGCTATATGAAAATCTGCTAAGATACTGATAAACTTTGTTTCAGACAGCAGGTTTTTGGGCGGAATAATAACTTTTGTACTGTCTTTGGCGCTCTTTGCGGCTCCCTTTTCTGTAGCCAAAGAAGCACAGCCTGTGGAAAGAAGCACAGCTAGAAAGCAAAAAGAAAACGGTACAACATTAAGGGCATTAAGCCTGACGAATTTGTTTAAAGACCAATGCTGCATAAACTAACTAAGCCTTTTTGCGCCTTTTAAACTTCAATTTATCAAAATTAATTTTGCCCAGCAGGTTGATAAACTTTGCCAACGACTCATAGTAAAGCGTAACACAAAGCACAATAGTAAGCAACCAGATAATGGCTACATTGAACCCAAATGTTCCATAAAAACTACCCATAAAATGTTTTTCGGGTGCGTAAAAGTGGGAGCGGTAGTCCAAAGCATTTGACATAAGGCTAGGTGCATGATAAATAGGGTCAATTTGCTGCACAATGCGCTCGCCATTAGAAACGGCGTAGTCGTCGCGGCTAATGAATACATTTTTAACCATATCGGCCAAACGCTCGTTGAAGTATTGATTTTTGAGTTGTTTTTCGGTGAGTTCACCTTTTTTAGCAGCTTCTAACTTGTAACGAATAGCCTCCTCGCGGCTGTCTGCTTCCAAGAAAACCATGTTATAAGCCTCGTTCACTTTATCCAGATACTGATTCAGTTGTTCAGCTGTTTTTTCATTAAAATTTACAGCAGTTAGGAGCTTAGCAGCGTCCAACTTGGGCAGCTCCTTGGCAAATTTTTCACTTTGTAATAGCTGCAACTCATTGCTGATGAGGGCGAGGTCGCGAGCGAGGGCTACTTTGGCAGAGTCCGATGGGTTTTTCTTGTAAGCCACTGCTTTCTCTACAATTTCCTTCATGGCGGGAATCCAGTCGTCCATTTTGAACTTGCTATAACTCTTGATGCGCTCAGTTTTATAGAATTTTTCTTCGTAAGGATTATTGATAAACTGTTCAACAGCAATGGCTTCATAGGCCCAGCGAGACACCATAAAATCTGCCAGGACAGGAACTTTACCTGTTTCTGTAATAGCATTATTGAGCTGGTCAAACCTAAAAATACCCCCGCTCATAATCATTTGCGGAATCAAAATCAATGGAATGAGAATATAAACCGTAATGGCAGAATTGAAAGAAGCCGATATATTAAGGCCCAAAACGTTTGCGAAGCAAGAAGTAGAGAACAATACAAGCCAGTAGGTAAAATGCAACTCTTCTATTTCAAGTATAAAGTTACCTATCAAAACGAAAGTGAGTGTTTGAACAGCGGAGAGTGTGAATAAAATGACTAGTTTTGAAGTCAGGTAGCTGATTCTACTCAAGTTAAGAAAAGCCTCACGCCGCTGTATTTTGCGGTCGCGTATAATCTCTTCGGCACTCACTGTTAGGCCCATAAAAAGCGCAATAATCACGCATATCAAAACGAATGCGGGTATGTTTTCATTGTAACGATAAACATAATCTGCTGTTTCTGATGTATTTCTGTAACGAACTACAAGAGAAAGCAATAAGGCTAAGAAAGGTGCTTCCAATAAGTTAATCAGCATATACTGGGTATTGCTGGCTTTAGAAAGGAAGTCCCGCACAGTAAAAATGCTTAACTGCTTAATTTTAGAAGGAATACTCAAATTTTTGGGCGGTAGCTCCTTGACTTCTTCTACCTGCTCAACAACCACTTTTTGTTTATATAGCTCATGCCACTCGGCAGGCGTAACTTTTCGTTTGTTGGTAAACTCACCGTACTCGTCCACGACTTTGGCCTCCATGAGGTTGAATATCAGTTCTGGTGTAACGTTACCACAGGACGCACATTGGCCTTTGTCGCTACCGATTTGATTGGTAGCTTTTTTGAAATAAGTAACAGCCTCAATAGGATTGCCAGAGAAAGCGGGGAAGCCACCAGTATCCAAAATAATCATTTTGTCAAACATCTTATAAATATCTGACGAGGGCTGGTGTATAACCACAAAAATTAATTTGCCTTTCAAAGAAAGTTCCTTGAGCAAATCAATGACGTTTTCGGAGTCGCGAGAAGACAGACCCGACGTAGGCTCGTCCACAAACATAACAGCAGGCTCGCGAATCAACTCTAAGGCGATGTTGAGGCGCTTGCGTTGGCCGCCGCTAATCAATTTATTGAGTACATTGCCTACTTTGAGGCCAGCAATGCGGTCAAGCCCCAAGCTATTGAGTACATCATTCACACGCTTGGTGAGTTCTGCCTCACTCAAATCTTTGAAGCAGAGCTTAGCGTTGTAGTAAAGGTTTTGAAAAACAGTTAGTTCTTCTATCAAAATATCATCTTGGGCAATGTAACCAATAACCCCCTCAATGTTCTTTTTGTCTTTATGAATATCTACACCATTGATTTTAACCTCGCCTTTGTAGGGTCTTTCTAAGCCAGCCAAAACGTTCAAAAGAGTTGTTTTACCTGCGCCACTTGCCCCCATGATACCAATGAGTTTGCCAGGCCCTTCAGAGATATTAACGTTGCGCAAGCCAATAGCACCATTCGGAAAACGAAACTCTAGGTTATTGACTTGTAAGGAAATTTTATAGGAATCTGTGGTGGCATTAAACTTCGTAACCAAATCGCTGTAGTAGAGGGGAGCGCCTTTGGGTGTTTTGAAAACGCTGCCGTGCGAATAGAGCAGAATAGAATTGGTTTTGACGAGTTGGCCGTTCAGGAAGATTTCGTCGTAACCGGTGTACTTTGTAAAGTACAAATCCACACTCTTGATGTGTATAAAAATAATTTCGCCGTCAAGCAGGCCAGAATCAATGTAGCGTTTTTTACTTTCGGTTGGTGGCTGCTCGTCATCAAAAACGAGTATGTCTTCAGAATCTAAGATGGTTGCAGAAGTAGGCTGGGTAGCAAAACTTTCAATGAGTTTATACTCATCTCTGCTGATTTTAAACGAGCGCGCAGCCGTATCAATGATTTCCATACGCTGGCGCGTAAAATCATTTTCGGCTGCAAGCATTTCTAGAAGTTTGAACAGAACAATGACTTTCTGTTTCTGTGTAAGCGTTTTATTAATTTGCTTACAAATCTTTAGGACTTTGACGGAATCGGATACAGAGGTAAGCCCTTTATCTGCTTTGCGCTGGCGCTTGGCCTCGCCCTCTGGGTCTTCTTCGCCTGTAACAGCTTCTTCAATACCAAACTGTGCATATTTATCGTAGAGTGCAACATACTCGGATACGGTCTTAGAGTCCAACTCTTGCGTAAAGAATCGAATAACATAGTCCCGTTCACCTTTAGTGGCTCCGCCATCTTGCTTGGATATGATAGCAAATAGTAGTGTAAGAGCCTTGAGTATTTCCTCACTCATAAGATTGCTGCGTCTGGCAGTTTAAATGCCCTGTTATTATGTATTAAGATTTTTGAGTCAAAGTATCTAGTAAACTATGCCAAATTCTTTGCCAGAAAAGTCAAATAACACAAACTAGCAGAAAACTTTTGACAGAAGCCTATAAAATGCCGACGAGCGGTTATTTTTAATAGGTTTTGAACTCAAAAGGCACATCTACAAGTTCTGAGAACTCTTCACCTGCTTCTTGCATATCTTCGTCGTCTTCGTGATAATACCAAATAACAGTTGTTCCTGATATATCCTCTAGTTTTGACAAGATGTCCAAGATCAGCTTAGAAGAGGCCGTATTGAAATACTCTAACTTGAACATGAATTTTGTGGAGGCATCTGCCGCTGCTGCGTAGTCCTCTAGCCACTTCAAGATAGGCTCGTAAAAATCTGCTGCGTCTTCAGGCAGTGAGCGACCTGACACTTCAAAGATTCCATTTGCCTTGTCAAGTATTACCTTAGGGGTATCTTCTGTGCCGTCTAAGTTGATTACTTGCATATAAATTAACAGTTTTAGTTGTGAAATTCAATAAAGAAATATATAGAGTTAAGAGATTTACTCGCCGCCACCCTCTTGCGAACGTGAAATAACGACTTTCAATGAAAAGAACGCAATGTCATTATTGATAGGCTCAAAATCAAAAACCAGAGGATTTTCAGATTTTCGTGCCATATCTACAAAACCCAAACCAGCTCCACCCTTTGAGGATAGGCCAGTAGAGTTTTTGATAATATCTTTATAGTGCATTTTGAGGCCATTTTTGTCAAGCGTATTAATAAACTTGAGTTTAGCTTCCAAATCAGAGATTCTATCCAAAAGAATTGGGTTACCCGATGTAATAAGGTACGCATCATCTGATTTGCCTATCATGAAAATTGCGTTATTTTTGCCGTAAATCTCCTGCTGAAAAGAGTCTGAGTGCTTACAAATGTTCTGCAAGCTCTCCACCATGATATTAAACACTTTCCGTTTTACAGTAGATTGTTCGCCAAAAGAATCCATATTCCGCTCCGCCATTGCCAATACTGACTTGGTGATTTCTTGGGTAAACTCCCCCTCGTACACCAGAATCAGATTCTGCGCAATCATGGTTTTATGCAGGTCATAGATATATTTCATTAGCGGTGTAAATTACGTTTATGGCTTTATAAGCGTTGTAAAAGTAGATGCTTTTTTCTGAACCACCAAATAGTTTTTGAAAAAATAATCTAAAATTATATTTGTAAACCTATCATTAGAATGTCGTCTGTTTGTTTGTAACTTCCTTTCCAAGTCATAAAATCTTCATTTATAGCAGCTTCTACTACCTTCATGGACTCTTGACTCGTACGAGCAACAACGTTTTTGATGCGGTTTGTAGAGTATTTTTTGTTATCTGCACCACCGAACTGGTCTGGGAGGCCGTCTGAGAATACAAAAAGGCGGTCGTGGGGCTTGAGTTCTAGGGTGTGTGTCGTAAATTTGGCTTTGTTTTTATAATGGCTGCTGCCGCCTACCGGGCACTTATCGCCTTTAATAGTCTGCAGCGTTTGGTTACGCAAACAATAAAGCGGACGGTGTGAACCCGAAAACTCGCATATATTGGTGCTTAAACCAATTTTGAGCAGAGCAATATCCATGCCGTCTTTTGTAGCTGTGTCGGTGTCTTGGCGCAATGTTTTTATAACTCCCTCATTCAAAAGGTCTAATATTTCGCCCGCACTAAGGTTTTCCGAAAGGCTGACCACGTTGTTCAGAATAAAGTAGCCAACTAAGGAAATGAGTGCGCCAGGCACACCATGCCCCGTACAGTCCACTGCTGCTATATAAGCTTCTTGGCCTTTCTGCATGAACCAAGGGAAATCGCCACTGACGATATCTCGAGGTTTATAATAAATGAAGGATTCGGGGAAAATGTTGCTGATGACATTGGTATCGGGCAAGATAGCCACCTGAATCCTTTTGGCATAGTTGATACTTTCCGAAATCTTTTTGTTTGTTTCGCGGATGGTACTTTCTATTAATTTCTGTTCGGTAATGTCGTGCGATACAATCAGTACAGACTCAATGGCGAGGCTTTCATTTTGCTCAGGAATGGCATTGACTTGCATGATGCGTTCACCTTGCAAGGCAGTTATCTGCATTTCCTGTGTGCTGGTGGTTTTTTTCTTTAAAACAGTCTGCAAAATACTTTGCCACTGCTCTACCAGACTCTTGTTAATGGGTGTTTCTTGTATTTTTTTATTGAGTAACAGTTCAGTGGAATAGCCAGTTAGGGTATTTATGACAGGATTTATATAAAATATTTTACCTTCGGGGTTCACGCGCATAATCAAATCTGGCGAATTTTCTGAGAGAGACTGCATTTGCCCACGCATACGAGACTCACGCTCTGCCAAAAGTTTTTCGGTAATATCCCGCATATTAACCACCAAGCCACGCACAGCAGCATCATTGGTACGGTTAGCCCCTGTGGCCTCTAGCCAAACAGTGTCATTGTTTTTCTTATAATACTCAAACTGAATAGTAATATTATCCTGCTGGTTTTCAATCAGTTGATTAAAAAAGTTTTCATAAATAGCTTTGCTGTCTTCGTGTACGTGCGAGAGGTCGTTCAAGCCAATAAGGTCTTCTTGTGAATACCCCAAAATAGAGCCTACCGAAGGACTAATGTAGCGTATGGTTCTATCCACTTCATAAATTGTAACAATTTCAGAAGCGTTTTCCAAAACTACCTGCATACGCTTCTGAGTACGGTTTACTTCTAGAATTTGCTCTTCAAGGCGTGTGTTGGTTCGGCGCAACTCTTCTTGAGTGGCTTCCATCTCTTCGGCATTTTGCCTCAATACTTCTTGCTGCGCTTGCAACTCTTGGCTCATTTGCTGCGACTCCCGCAAAAGTGTAATGGTACGTTCGTTGATTTTGATGTTGTATATTGTTCGTGCAATGATAACCCCTATTTCTTTGGCAAAGTCAATGTGCATTTGCAAAAAACGCTCAAACCCGGCAAATTCCAATACACCATAAACCTTTTCTTCATTAATAAGTGGCACAAAGAGCAAGCAAGTAGGGGAGCGGTCGCCAAGAATTCCAGAGGTTATTTGGGCATAACCTTTGGGTATTTCGGTGCGCAGAATCAAATCTTTTTCTATGGCGCATTGCCCTACCAAGCCCTCGGCAAACCTAAAGGAGTTGTTGATATACTTCTTCTTGTTGTAGGCATAACAAGCCTTCATAACCAACATGGGTTCTGCAAAATCATTGTTCTCTTCTTGCTCCACCACGTAGAAAGCGCCTTGCAATGCAGAAATCTTTTTGCAGATAAAGGCCACCACGCTATCGCCAAGCCCACTAATATCATTTCTTTCGCGCAGAATTTGACCAATTTCAGCCACACCCGACACTATCCAGTTCCGTTCGCGGTCTTTCGTGTCGGCCTGAGTAATGTTGTCGCGCATGGCCAAAAGCGCATTACCCAATACATCGTTCTGGCTAATGGCTTTATAGTCAGCACTATAATCTTCTTCTCCAATTCGGCGGGCAAAATCTGCCGTAGCGCGGAGTGTTTGAACGAGGTTATTAATAGCTATCGCCATTTCGCCTATTTCATCGTTGGTTTGCTTGGTAACTTTGGTAGGAAGCTCGCCGTTAGCCACCACGTTCAGAATACGCTTGAGTTTGAGCAAAGGCGCTATGAGTACGTTTGAAAAACCCACAGACACTAAAAACGATACAAAAGCAATAATAATGGCAGAAATAATGAATGCTTTGACCAAGCCGTCTGTTTTTTCGCGAATTTCTGTCCTATCCACTTTTACCAAAAGTCCCCACTTAACGTTTGGTACTTGTTGCCAAGCGGCTAGCACCTCCTTGTCTTGGTGGTCTTTGTCGTAGCCAGAATCGCTGATGCCCTTAACTGCTTGTTGCAAACCGTTCAGGCGCGTATCCCCGATAAGAATATTCTGCGAAAGAGCAGCAACATGAGATTTTTCTAACTTATTGATGCACAATATTTTGCTGCTAGACAATTTGCCCAAAACGATTTCGCATGAAGCGCCAATGCCACTCAAAGAGGCATCATCTATGACATCAAAGACAGGCGCAAGGTCGTACTCTACTACCACGTAGCCCACTACAGTAGCTCCTTTGTCCGCCAGCATAGCCACAGTTACATTGGTATGTATAGCGCCGGTGCTTGTTTTAAAAATTTCACCGTAATAAATTTCTGAGCTGATATGACCTACAAAGTTTTCGGCCTGTGGGAAACGCTCACCTAGCACGTAGCGCTCAGTCAAACCGTTGGTCTTGAAAACCACCTTGCCGTCGCGGTCTAGCATAACCATGTTTCGGTAGCCGAAAGTAGTCTGAAAATTTGCAAAGTGAATATCCAACTGCCTTTTTATACCAGAAAGGACAGTATCACGATTGCTTACGGTCAGATTGACGGTACGAGCTGCACATTCTGCCACACGCGACGAGGACTGAATGAGCTGCATATTTTGCTCAAGCTGATTAAAATGAAGGCTTATCTGCTCGGATTTGAGCCTTGTAGCCAAAACCAGATTTTCTCTGTAGTTATCCGTAATGCCGTTTGTACTCAAAAAATAAGCCACCATACTAATTACAAAAACTGTAATGAGCACAACGGTCAGCAACAGGGCTGTTATCTTACTTCTTATTCTTATTTCTCTGAGCATGGTTTTTCTTAAAACAGAAAACGCAAGCGGACTTTGCTTAAAAGTAGTTTTATCCTATGGAATGGCAAAGATAGTATTTGAAAATAGGAATCCAAATTTTAGCTTTTTTTTTCATATAAGCCCCCCTTTATTTCAGATGAATGGGCTTTGCTCCGCTCAAAATCAGGCATTACTCAAACTGCTAGCAAGCATGGCTTCAGGAATATCGTGTTCTTTCATTTGCTGAAGCCTCTACTCTTTGAGTCTATACACGTAGCGGTGCAAATTCCCATAGCCCCATTCCTGCCCCTTATTCTTGTGTACGTTGCGGCCATAATAAATACTGCCACCATGAACTGCTAGCGCATAAAAGGCAGGCGTAGTCCGCAAAAAGCGGAATTTGAGCTTGTTATCGGCGCTGCATTCTAGCGTAAAAATACTGATTTTCTGATGGTCTTTATCTTTCAAAAACAAATAACATAAGCCGCCAATAGGGTCTTGGAGCAGGGTAACAAAATTTTTATCAATGCCTGGCCTTAAATCGGTAATCTTCAAGGAATCGGTCTGGTTTAAATCTTGGTCAAGCGCCAGAATTTGGCTGCTGAACTCGTCCCAAACGAGCAAGTTTTGGCGCGTGGCGGCGGCCTGTACGTTGGCATAACCAATGTAGTTGATGCGTGGGATTCGGCGCAAATAAATATGATACTTGGCCTGAAAGTGGGTGAGGGCTGCGTCTGTAAAACCCAGTTGTGCAACGGGACGCTTGATATTGCTTGGCGAGCCAAAAATAATGCCCATATACACTTTTTTAGTGCCCATTTGCCGAACCTGAAGAATTGGAAACTCGGCATTGCCTTCAAAAAGAGGCTTGTAGGTGCGCGTTTTCATTTTCCAAGTATCGGTTTTAGGGTTCAGATAAAATAAATTCTGCGACAAATAGGCATTCAAAACGACCGTATCGCCATAAAAAGTAAAGGGCTGAGATTGCCCCGTGATGATGGTGAGGTCTGGTTGTTTTTTGATTTTGAAAACGGCCTTTCGGCTGTAATCAGGGGCGGTGATGTGTACCTCATGCGTGTTGAGGGTGTAAGTAACAAAGTCGCCATTGGAGGCTATACAAAAAAAGTCGTGGCTGCTTTGCTGGCTGCCCCAAACCAATTCGCCATAGCGCTGAAACAGCAAAAGGGAATCCTCGCGGCTAAGGCCGTCCTGTGCCCAGAGGCTGTTCTGAGCGCTGAAAAACAAGACAAGGGCTAGAAATACTTTTTTGAGTAGAAGCATGGTTTTTTAAGGGATTGCATGGCAAGATAGCGGATTTTTTTGACGTTGAAATAGAGAAGGGACAGTTTTTTTTTTGCATTTTAATCCTACTCTATCTCTAACTTCAAATGCTTCAAAAATATCTCTTCTTCTTGAAAAGAAAGTGTAGTTAAAACATTATCTTGGGCTTCAACCAAAGAGACTGCCGGAAATTCTACCAAACCATAAGCATTTTTTTCTGTATGAAACCAATGCAAGTCTAGTTGCGTATTCTTGTTTCTTCGTAGAAAATAGATGTAAGGAAGGCTTACTTGAAGGCCATAAAAGCCTGCGGAATACTGGCTGCTAGAAGGCCGTGCTGGCTCTTTTAGAAATGCTATCTTGTTGGTTATATCTTTAGGAAAAACCTTGTGTTCGGTTATTAATTTTCCGTCTAAGCCAAAAACTTTTATGACGTTCTCAAACGCAAAATGCAGATAGATTTCATCTCCTTGTAGAACAGCCGAAAAATCCTGAGTTGTAAAAATATAACCCTCTGTGTGGTAGCTTGGATATTCCCCAAAAGTACGCTGATGCTGTCCTTTGGTATCAAAAACAGCCAAACAGGGCAGCTTTTGATAGGCTTTTAGTTCACTAGAGTTGGGTTGTATGCTCAAATAGAACATTTTATGACTAGGCGAGTAAGCAAAAAAATTGGTAGAAAATGCCAGATGCGGTGCTAAGCCTTTTAGCTCAACTTTTCCAATAAAAGACCCATCAAAGCCCACTTCATAAATCATTTGGTAGCTGGCGTAATACAACAAGACGCTTTCCTTCAAAAAATATGCGCAATTTGGCAGGCCAGGCGGCAAAAAGCGGCGTTCAACGGCCAAAGGATTGATGAGATATTTGTAGCTACCTTTGTTATCCACAAGATGAACTTGTGTGCTCATGGCATCTGGCAGGCATATCATACCATTGTTGGCGAATGGGCCAATATAGCCACCCATCAAATGCTTTTCGCTACTTACCTGTGCAGAGTCCATCTGCTGGATTTTAACCGCTTTCTCTGTAAGGGTATCCGAATAGTCTGCGCCAGAACATGAAGAAAACAGGGCGATTATCACCCCAATTAGCGCTCTAACACTTCTCATGAATCTTTATTCTAGGCGATAAATAAATATTTTTTTGGTATTCGGATTTAAGAAAAAGAGCTTGTTGTTTTGCACATAGGGCAGTGCATAATGATTTTTGATGCTCATTTCAGCATAAACGTTGTTCTTGAAATCATACCAAAGCACTTGCTTGAGGTCAAATTGTACATTGTTATCAAAAAAATAGGCCATTGTTCCATTTTTATCATCAACTGCAAAGTCCTTTAATTCTGGGTCTTTGGGCATGAACACTCCTTTTCTTGGCTTTAGGCAGTCATCAGGCCTTGGTGTTTTATAGTCTGGATTGGTCTGCCCACGCAAACCTATGCCTTTTTTGGGCAGCTCAAATTCAGCAAAAATGGGAGAGGCCGCCGTCATGATATACATCTTGGCGGAATCTAACTGCCCAAATACCGAAATGCTGCATTGAAATTTTTCTGATTCTTTGAACATAGATAAGTAATTCTTCTTGATTTGCTGGCGTTCAAAATCATAAATAGACAGATAGGCTCTGTACTTGTGCGTTTTCTTTTTACGAGAAAAATGAAGCTGACGACCCACAAAAAATGCTTGTTTGTTGTCTTCAGAAAGCCCAACAAAGTGGTTTATATTGTCAAAAATTTCTTTGGGCAAGGTGCAAGAATCCACGAGAGCACCATCCATAGTGAAATATTGGAACCGACGAAAGTTATAATTAAAAAGACAAAGCGTATCACCTTTCATATAAATATATTTACTCCCATTAAAACTGTCGCTACTTTGATTGGCATTTACTTTGTTAGGGAAACAATCACGCCCAGACCAATCAAAGACAAAAGGCTCTGAGGAAAAAAAATCAAAGAAGTAAATATATTTCTCATTCGCGCCATAACTATACTGATAAGGTATGATAAGATAGTTGCTGTCCAACGTAGTTTGCAAAAGAATAGAGTCCGTTAAAACAAAAGCCTGCGTACTTTTTCGCGCTGAATTGTAGGGTTTCAGAAAGGGTAATCTTGTATGGCAGGAGGTCAGAATAAATGACAGTATAGCTATAAAAATACCGATTTTGTAGTTCTTATTAGTCATTTTAAATGCCATTTAGTCAATTAATGAGACGAATTAAATATGAATCAAAAGACACCAAAATAGGAGGAAAGATACTACTTGATGCCTTTTGAGTAAGGTAAAAAATCAAAAAAGACCTACAAATGAAGTTGTCCCCATTGATTGCATTCAATAGTTACTTCTGTACCTCCTCCTGAACAGGTATAGGTAACCAACCAGCATGGAACAGCATTAAACGCATTCTGTATCTCTTGTTTAAATTTATACGTACGCGTACCAGAACACGCATCAGCGGTTGTGCTAGCGCCCAATACTCCTACTCCCATGACGGCCAAAACGGCCAATACTTTTAAAGTTTTCATTTTTCTTTGTGGAATTTAAATGTTCAGATTAAACAGATAAACTTTGAGCAACAGAACCGCCCAAAAACACCCTCCGAGAGAGTACGACCACAAAGGTAAAGGTAAAGACTGCCAAATTTTTAGGCAATTATTTTAAGAAAAAGTGCGTTTTTTTTGCTCAGTTACAATACCACTTATTTCACCACCAGGTCATAGTTTTTGACGAACCACTCCTCGTCTTTCCAGGCCATGCACGAGAGCTTACCCTCCGCGCAGTATTCCAGCGGCACTTGCGCCTCCAAATGAAAACTTTGCCGCTTTTTGCTTTCAGCGTCGTAAACAATAAGTTTTACCCCTTTTGGGGTGTGTGAGCATATTATAAAAAGTGGCTTATCTTTCATTTTGAGCAATTTTTGATATCCGGAAGACATTTTTCTGCGCTGACCTGTATTAGGTGATTTATGGTAATTAATACTATCCTGCAAATCTTTCTCTGCAAAGATAATAGCGTCTTTGGCTTCGCCTTGCAGGTCATAGACTTCTATTTTGTTGTCAAAGGCATTCAAGATGTAAAGGTTTTCGCCCTCAAGAACCGTAGAAAAGGGCAAACCATCTAAATCAATATAACCTTCTATTTGATAGTCTGGTGCGGCAGCGAAACTCTTTATATACTCACCTTTTTGGTTAAAAATACTAATTTGCTGCATATTTTTATAGCTCTTGGGCAACATTTGAGGATTTGCTGTGGTGGCTACAAAAAACTGCTTGCTGGGCGCGTGGTAGTGGAAGCACGAATTATTGATACCCAGCGACATCGCGCTAGGCATGACTAGTTTTAGCGTCCCTTTAGATTGACCTTTAGGACTCATATAAACCACCTGATTCAGATAACCGTAGAGCAAAGCCATCCCGTCTTCAAAAAGCAGAGCTGCATCAAAACGGTCGCCGGGCAGAAAATGATACCCTGCTTCGTTGGTAGCAAAATTATTGATGAGTGTGCCCTTTTTAGTGAATAAAAACACGCGCTTTATCATCACGTCAGGGAAAAGCACCAAGTCTTTGTAATTAAAAATTTCACTTGCGCCACTCAATACAAGGGAATCCGAGCTAATTTGCAGGCTATCCGTCAGGTTGAGTTCAAAAGCATCTGTACTTTCTGTGGCAGTGTGTGAGCTACCACAGCCCCAAAGCAACGCACAGAGGCATGAAAGAAGGAAGTACTTGGTCATATTGGTTTATTTTTTAGCGGCTGCGGAGCTCCCAGACGTATAGTTTTTGGGGATAGCTTAGTTTAAACAGATACATTTTTTTGTCTTGTATATAAGGGAATAAGATAGTGTCATTGGGAAGCTTTTGTATAAAAAATTGATGTAATATAGCATTGTAAAGCAATAGATTAATATTCCAAACATCTTTATGTGTGCTACTCTGCACAGCATAACTTAATGCATAATGCTCTAAATTAAAGTCCGCTGCAAAATTGCTAAATCCTGGCCACATTTCAGTATCTATATTACTGTCAGTGGGCAAGTAATTATAATCTGGTACTCTGACATGGTGATATGACCATTGTTTTCCTTTTTTTACAGCCATTACTGGTGTATGTACAGTTAGATAAGCCATTGCATTAAAACGGTCATCACAATCGCTTACATAAGGCTTATCTATGTAAAGAATATTTCGTTTTTGGTAAGACATTGGTGGGCAAAAGATATTTCTGCACCGATTTTTTTTTATGTCGTAAAAAACCAATGTATTATGAAAGCGTTTTTCCGTACTAATTGTTTTGATTGTGGTGTACACGTTTTTTCTTAATGGATGAGATGAATAATTGACGTTAAAGATGGGTAAACGACTTCTCCATTTCCGTTCCTTGATGGGGCTGCGCTCCTTTAAAACACCAAAAAAATCTAAACTAAGTTTTTCTTTTGATGAGAATATAGACAAACCTTGTGGACTTAATAACACTACGCCTGCTGAACTTAATGTATCACTACCCCTCCAATATGTAGCAAAATTTTCTGACTCTTTCAGTCGTAAGTCACCATTTTTTGCAAATAAATATGTTGCACCAGAAAAAAATTTCATCAAAAAGCAGCTATCATTTGCCTGTAGGTCTGTTATCAAGTACATCTGGCTACTATCAAAAGCATGAGCTATATCTATACTATCAATAGCAACGAAACAATTGGTAGTGTCATTAGTAGCTGGCTGCCCTGTTGGGGGTGGCAGACTATATGACCTGCACCCCCAACAAAGAATATGCAACATTAAAAAAGCAAGTAGATATCTCGCAGTTAAAATTAACAATGAAGATAAATATTGTGTTATACTATTAATGCGCATAAGATGTACAGTTTAAAAGTCTAGTGTCCGTTACAAACAATCTCCTCGCAAGGTACAGGCTGCCCTATACATCTATATATAAACAGAAAACATCCACCCCAATTCTCGCCAGGAATCCTTTGAATAGTTGTAAGTCTACACCCACCGGCCAGACACGCATCAGCGGTTGTGTTAGCGCCCAATACTCCTACACCCATGACGGCCAAAACGGCCAATACTTTTAAAGTTTTCATTTTTCTTTGTGGAATTTTAATGTTCAGATAAACAGATAAACTTTGAGCAACAGAACCGCCCAAAAACGACCCTCCAAGAGAGTACGCCCACAAAGGTAAAGGTAAAGGTAAAGGTAAAGACTGCCAAATTTTTAGGCAATTATTTTAAGAAAAAGTGCGTTTTTTTTGCTCAGTTACAATACCACTTATTTCACCACCAGGTCATAGTTTTTGACGAACCACTCCTCGTCTTTCCAGGCCATACACGAGAACTTACCCTCCGCGCAGTATTCCAGCGGCACTTGCGCCACTCAAAACAAGGGAATCCGAGGTAATTTGCAGGCTATCCGCCAGGTTGAGTTCAAAAGCATCTGTACTTTCTGTGGCAGTGTGTGAGCTACCACAGCCCCAAAGCAACGCACAGAGGCATGAAAGAAGGAAGTACTTGGTCATATTGGTTTATTTTTTAGCGGCTGCGAAGCTCCCAGACGTATAGTTTTTGGGGATAGCTTAGTTTAAACAGATACATTTTTTTGTCTTGTATATAAGGGAAAACCATACAAAGAGGCGGTACAGTCTGCTCAAAAAAAGTGTGTGTGTTGGCATTGTAAAATAGAATTCTAGATTCTAACCATTCAATAGACCTCCCATTGCGAGCAGGATAATAGCTCAACGCAAACACATTGTTTTTGAAGTCTGCATAAAGCCCAGAAAATGCCGTCCAGTTTAATGGTGGATTAGTTTTTAGGCTTTCAGTAGGCAAATAGTCATAATCCAGCGCTCGGATATTGCGATAAATTATACTTGTATCACTTTTTATGACCCAAACTGGGGAGTGTATTGTGGTGTAAGCTAAAGCATTGTAACGGCCATCACAGTATCCTACAATAGGACTTTCAGTATAAGGGAGTTCATCATTTTTGACATCTTTAGTAGGAGTGCGGGGCATGACAAGCAATTTTCTCTTGCTAATATTCTTGTATGGATTCGATAACAAAAGTTGATACTGTCTGTATTTTTTTGTGCTGCACTGTAGCATAGTTATTAACATCTCGTTTTTGAGTGGGCGAGAAGAATAGCTAATCGTGTAGTATTTTCCCTTGCTATAAGTATTCTTATAAAGCCCTTGTTTTGATATTAGCTTCCCAGAAAATCCTAAACTAATCAGTTGCTTATCATGAGCAATTGTTAGTCTGTCTGACTGTAAAAAAGGTTTAACAGGCACTTTGTAAGGTATCTCCTTGCCAAAGTACGAAGAAAAATTATTCGCTTCTTCCAATAACAACTTGCCCTGCCTATCAAAAATATACTTATTGCTAAAAAGCGCGCCCACATAAAAAGCACTATCATTCATTTGTAAATCAGCGTATATGACATTGGTACCGCTATCAAAAGCATCACTGAGGTCTATGCTATCCACTAAAGCAAAATAGAGGAGTGTGTCCAGTTTTGCATCAGGCCCTGCCTCTGTGGGTAGTTTGTATGATTTGCAGCTCAGCAAAAGGCTAAATGCTGCTATAAGGAAAAGAGAGATAGTTTTATTCATAGAATTTAATAAGTATTAAGTATTAAGAATAAATTATTTTAGATTATTTTGTATCTTTGCCCCAAAAACTATGGGAAGAGTTTTAACAATTAGCTTGACATCTGAACAAGAAACGGAGCTTATTAATCATCATAAAAAAAGT
>JAAFJX010000041.1 GCA_013299045.1 Cytophagales bacterium
GCCTCTACAAAAGTGAAAAGAGGGCAATTAGAACTTAAAAAACTCAAAAAGGGCTTTTTGACGACTCAAGAGAGGTTAATTTAAGAGGTTGCTTTCGTTCAAAAACCCCCGCAACTCTGCGGAAAGGACGGTTTTAATAAATGACCTATTTTGATGGCTTCAAAAGCCCTCTCCTTCTTTCACTTTATAAACGCATAAAACACTCTCCAAAATTTCAGATATACATTCATCAAAGGCTTGCTCAACTACTCTTCTCAATTTAGCTTACATCAACTGAAAGTACTTTTTAAGGGAGGGCTAAGTGAACATTTTAACAAACGACCAATTAGCATGGACTAAAGCAGTTCAACGAGTTTTTCTAGACCAATGCCACGTGAGCCTTTCAATAAGACAAGACTCTTTGCTATGGGGTGCGTTTCTAGGTACAACCTGGCCTCGGCGGCATTTTCAAAAAAGGTGCTTGCTTCGGCACGGGGTGCGTACTGCTTAAAACGGGGGCCTACAAAGATGCAGCGAGAAAAACCTATTTTTTGTACCTCCTCTGCCAGGGCTTGATGCTTGGCTTCCGTAATGTCGCCAAGTTCTAGCATATCCCCCAAAATGACTGTTTTTTGCGCACCCTCCATATTCGCAAAAGATTTTAAGGCCGCGCTCATGCTGGTAGGATTTGCGTTGTATGCGTCCAAAATAAGCATATTTTTCTCTGTTCTTAAAATTTGCGAGCGGTTATTATCTGGTTGATAGGCCGCCACAGCCGCATTGGCGAGCGCTGAGTCCACATCAAATAGTTTGCCTATTGCCAGGGCAGTCAATATATTCTGAAAATTGTAATTGCCTATTAGTGAAGTTTCTACAACATCTTGCCTTTCGTCTTCATAAACGATATAAGGCGCTGCTTCTATGAATCTAGCCCAAAAGAAATCCCCTTTTTGGCCATACAAAATGGGTTTCCCGAATGTGTGCGCCAAGGGGCCTAAAGTTGGTTCTTGGCTGTTCAGCAATATGGTTTGTTTGCGCTGCATCAAAAAACGATACAACTCTGTTTTGCCTTTCAAGACACCCTCTGCACCACCAAAACCTTCAATATGTGCTTCGCCTATACTCGTTATAAGGCCGTGCGTAGGTTCAGCAATGCGGCAAAGCTCCTCAATATCGCCCTGTTTGTTTGCGCCCATCTCAATAATGGCCACTTCAGCATTGGGTGGCATAGTGAGTAGCGTAAGTGGTACGCCTATATGGTTGTTCAGATTCCCTTTTGTTGCATGGACTTTGTAGCGTTTTTGCAAAACCAGCGCAACCAATTCTTTCGTGGTAGTTTTTCCGTTACTGCCTGTAATGCCCCAAAAAGGAATTTTATATTGTCTGCGATGATGCCGAGCTAAGTCTTGCAACGCCAAAAGAACATTCTCCACCAAAAAACAACGCTCATCTAACTTGTAGGCCGCTTCGTCAATAACGACCAGAGCAGCGTCATTTTCTAGAGCCTGTTTGACAAACTGATGCCCATTAAAATTAGGCCCTTTGAGTGCAAAAAACACTTGATTGCGCCTGAGTGTGCGTGAGTCCGTACAAACACCATCAGAACGCAAGAAAATATCGTATAGAGTTTCTAAATGCGGAATAGAAGCTGAACCTAGCATGATAACACACTTTTTTGAGGGTAAAGACCAAAAAAACAGGACAAAGGTAGTAAAAATACATAATACAGCGATAAGAATAGTGCGCTTGCAAACAAAACCTTTGGGATTAAATTTCGTTAAAACAACTAAGTGTTTAATTTACACACTATTAAAAACATGGCAAATTTAGATGCAGAGGCACGTATTCCCGATATTGGTGTGCCCAGAGTAGTCGTTATTGGTGGCGGTTTTGGCGGCATAAACCTCGTAAAAGGGCTGCGTAAAGCAAAAGTGCAAGTAGTTCTTTTTGACAAGTGTAACCATCATACTTTTCAGCCACTCCTCTATCAAGTCGCGACGGCGGGTTTGGAGGCATCGTCCATCATTTATCCATTCAGGAAGTGTTTTGAGGGACAGTCCAATTTTTATTTTCGCCTCGGCGAGGTTTTGGAAGTCCATACGCACGAACAAGTTATAGAAACCTCAGTTGGGCGTTTGCGTTATGATTTTTTGGTCATTGCCACAGGCGCTACCACCAATTTTTACGGCATGAAAGATATAGAGGCCAACGCTATTCCACTCAAGAATATCACGGACTCGCTCATGCTGCGAAACACCATTCTAAACAATATTGAAAAGGCATTACTGACCTCTAATCCTGCTGAATTTAACCGTCTTTTGGATATTGTGGTGGTGGGTGGAGGCCCCACAGGTGTGGAAGTTGCTGGTGCTTTTGCCGAACTCAAGCAGCACGTCTTTCCGAACGACTATCCAGAGCTTGACCTGAGCGATATGGATATTTATTTGGTAGAGTCTTCGCCCAAACTGCTTGGTGCTATGCCAGAGAAAGCCTCACAAAAGGCATTTGAATATCTTAGCAGCATGGGCGTTCAGGTGAAGCTAGGCCGAGCCGTAAAATCATATGATGGGGCTACCGTGGTGCTGGACAATGGCGAACAACTTACGAGCCGCTGCCTTGTGTGGGGGGCGGGCGTAAAGGGCGTTCCTATCAAGGGCTTGCCCGAAAGCGCTATTGGACGTGGCGCACGCATCACAACGGATGTTTATAGCCGAGTCAAAGATTTGAACAACGTTTTTGCTATTGGCGACATTGCCGCAATCATTGACAGCCTAACGCCCAACGGACACCCCATGATGGCACCACCTGCCATGCAGCAAGGAACACTCTTGGCAGAGAATATTCAAAATATACTCAAGAATAAGGCTCTGAAGGCTTTTGTTTACAAAGACCAAGGAAGCATGGCTACGGTTGGCCGAAACAAAGCCGTGGTAGACCTCAAAATGCCATTTTCTTTTCGTGGATATGGGTTTATTGCCTGGTGTATATGGATGTTCGTTCACCTCATTTCCATCATAGGCTTCAAAAACAAGGTTATGACAGTTATCAGCTGGGTAGTAAGCTACTTTAGCTATGACAAAGGGAATAGACTCATTCTGCCTATCAAGCGAGAGGCAGAAGAACAACCCGTATAGCTAAAGATTGACCGCTAAAAAAAGCCTTGCAGAGTTTTTACGATTCTCTAAGGCTTTATTTTAGGTTTGCGGAAATTCCGCATCAAAAAAAATTCACAAAGTCGTCCCTGAAAAAGTACATTCAATAGATGTAAGCTAAATTTAATAGACTTCTCTTCTCTACTTTTTGCCTTGATGCAGAACTGAAGCGCGAGCTGAAAGTTCCGACCGTAGGTCATAGCAAAAAAATCAAGCCTCGCAAAAGGCCAATTTAGATGAAAAATAACTTTTTTCATCTAAACCAGCGAATGGCTTTTTCTTTGATTCACTCTCTTGCAAAACATAGTAGCAAAGAAAATCTCACCCTCTGACATTTGAGCCATTCACTTTTGTCTGATGCGAGGCATGGCAGGCCGTAAGAAGCTCTTGAGGTTTTGCCAGTTATTTGACAAAATAGGCTAAAAACTAAGAGATTTTAAAAATGAAATGCTTGTTTAATTTTCTGATAACAAACACCTTAGATATATTTTAAGGGAAGACTAAAGAAGTGTTTTCAGGGACGACTCGAGGCTTGATTTCTTTGCTATGCCCTACGGTCGAAACTTTCAGCTCGCGCTTCAGTTCTGCATCAAGGCAAAAAGTAGAGAGAAAAAGCCCCCAAAATCATGAGGGTGTTCCTAAAGCAGATAAATCATATCAATCAATTGATGTGCTTGCTCTTATGCCGACTTTTTAAGGGACGACGAATTAAGAACTTTTACGCAACCAGCGAATCAACCACTTAGGAAACAAACGACAACGCCAATAAACCTGCTCTATTTCCTTGTGTTTTTTGATGAACTCTGGCTCTAACTTTTTGAAATAAGCCGTTATCTGCTGCACTTTGTCAAGATTTAAGCCTTGGTAATTGAATATCATTTGAAAATAAAGATTGTAAGAAGCAGCCAACCGCAAGGGCTCAGCGGGCAGCTCCTCATTCAAAATGAAAATATCTTGCCCTTCATCATAAAAATTCCAAGCCTGCCAGCGTAGTTTGAGATTATCAGCCTTAGAAGAACGCAAGAGTTTTGAGAACACCTTGCTGTAATCCTTAGCAAAGAGAGCTTGTGAGCTTACCGTTTTGCTTAGAGGATGGTAGAGGTATTTGGCTAGTTCAATGGGTAGATACTTGGTAGGGAAATTCAAAAAAATAGGCAGAAAAAATGCGTAGTCCATGCCGTAATGGAGGCTTTCGTCCAGAAAACCACTTTTTTCAAAAGCCTTTCGGCTAAAAAAAGCCGCTGGCTGTGCAAAGGGTAAACCGGCTAATTGGCGCGCCGCAGCGTCTTCGGTTTGGTAGCGTGTGCTGTGCGTACGTATGCCTTCACCAAAAAGTATGGCTTCACCATGCACTAAGCCCAGTTCTGGATTGTCTTTAAACGTTTGTGCTACAGTCATTAAGCTATTCGGCAAAAGTTGGTCATCGGAGTTCAGCCAGGTCATTATCTGGCCAGTACTTCGTGCAAACCCCTTATTAATAGCATCGCTCTGTCCTCGGTCTTTTTCGCTTGTCCAATAAGTAAGTTGGTCTTTGTAACGCTCGATTATCTGAACAGAGTGGTCAGTACTACCACCGTCAATGATGATGAACTCAAGATTGGGGTAATTTTGGCTCAAAACAGAGATAATAGTTGCTTCAAGATATTGCGCCTGGTTGAATGAGGGTGTTATAATTGTAATTTTTGGGAGGCTCATCTTGACTTTATTTACTCTGTTTAGTGGGTAAGAATGCCTGTTTGATGCCAAGCAACTGTCCCAAATATTGAGGGTTCATGAGTACCAGTTCTTGCTTTTTTTCTAAAAGAGCTAAAGTGCCTGTTTTAGAGGGAAATACAAGCATGACATCTGAGTTGGCATCATCAAGGTCGGTAAGTGTAATTTTACTAAAAGGCTTAGCCGTTTTGAGAGAATCGCGTAGTGCAGGGTCGTTGATATAAGCCTCGCATTTAACGGAGGAGTATTGCCCCAAAAATTTATATAGACGCGGCAAATTAACGGCTTTTTCACCACGCAGGGAGTAGTAACCGGAATCTAGGCCAGTAGATGATTTAACACTTTTAAATTCTACATAGAGATTTTTATCGGGCGTGCTGGCATATTCCACCGAAAGGGATTTGAGCGTGGCAGAAGAGGTTTTTAAAATAGTTCTGTTTCGCCATTCTTCTTCGTTGATTTCAAATAACTGACGAATAGGCATATAAAAGCCTCCCGGTATATAAATTTCGTAAGGTTCACCCTTATCCAGCATGGCATAAGACTCACTGGAGTCGCCTGCAACAAAAAACTTTTTATAAACCTTTGCGCCAGCCAAAATAGTTACTTCCGTACCATTCCGCAAGAAAAGGTCAATAACACTGTTACGCTGACCAGCCGGTACAGGACGTTTTATTTCAAGGCTTTTCATAACAGAAAACAACGAAAAGAGCATTTCGTCATCTACGGCATACTTGTCATTGATAGTCCACTCTGTGGCGTTCTTTCGGCGAATAACGGCTTTTCCGAAAGTGAATTTATCTATGCCAGTGGTATCCTCTAGCGTAAAGTTGGCCATTTGTTGTACGGTAGCTGTGTCATTATTTTGCTGCTGAATGGCCAAAAAAATACACAAAAACAGAGTAACAGCAGCAAAAGAAAGATACTTGAGTTTATTGCTCATATCAGACAGTTAGAGGCGTTTTAGAAATAATGATGCAAAATTAGTTAAAATTCGTATAAGCACGAGCCGCTTTTTGCGAAATAAACCATTAGAAAATAAAAGCAAAAGGCTTTGCCTGGCCGAATGACATCTAAACAGATGCTTTGAGCCGTTTTTTTCAGTCTAGCATCAAATTACAACCGCGCAAATCAGCGGCAGTCATTCTACCAGCTAGCTCAAACGAATCGTTATTGGAAGCATAAAAGCCCAAGTCCTGAGTTTCTATAAAAGAACAACTATCCACATTGGCTAAATCTATTACATTGATACCACCTTGACGGCTTCTGGGTTGTAAATCAAAGGGGTCGTTTGGGTCGCGCAGTAGCACTTTTAGAGATTTTGGGCAGCAAAAAATACCATCTGATTTAGAATATGCCTGAGAGAAGAGTTCCGTCATGCCATATTCCGAGCCAATGTAAGAAAGCTGCCAAGCATTTTTGAGGTGTTGGTGCAAGGCCCACTTGGTTAGTTCCTTTCTTTTTCCTTTCATACCGCCAGTTTCAATGACAAGCGCATTTTTTAATGGCATTGAGAAATAATCAGCTAAGTCTAACAAAGCATAACTTACACCCCAAAGAATATAGGGTTTTGCTTGACTTTCAGCAGCCCAAATGGCTTCTTTGAGCTTTTTGAAGTCATTTAAAAAAAAGGCAGAACCGTTTTGGGCAAATTTCAAAAAATGATTGACCATGTAAACCAAGGAAGACTGGCCGCGCTCTAGATAAGAAGGTAAAAGCGCAAAAATTTGATAATTGGACAATGGCCCGTAGTTTTCTTCAAAAATTTGTTTGGAAATTTGCTCGTAAAAATCAGGGTCGCTCAGAGCATGGCGGCTGCTCTCTTGGCCGGCTGTGCCGCTGCTCAAAAAGTAAACCTGAACAGGGGCATCGGTAGAACGCACTTCATACTTCTTGAAAAGCGTTATGGGCAAAAAAGGAATATCTGACAAAGACTTTACGGCGTGCGGTTTACGACCTATTAGATGTAAATATTCCTTATAAACACTACAGTTTGCTGCTTGAAATTCAAAAAGCTCAAGCGCCAAACCTTCAAAATCTGGTATTGAACTGTCTAAAATTTGGTTTTTGAAGTTCTCTCTTTCTTGATGTAATGATGGCATAAGTTCAAACGCCTAAATGATAATTTTTCCTTGCCACTTGGCCTCACTTTTTAGGCTTTCTAAGCGATAAAAGTAAATACCTTCAGGAAAATTGATAGGCCATTCTCTAAAAAATGAATCAGTCGTTGGATAGAGGTCTTCCTGAACCAATACTTGCCCAAGCGTATTGCAGAGCAAAAAACGCATGGCTTCAGAGTCCTCATCAAAACTAATTTGAAGTTTTAGATTAGAAGCATTTTTTTGAACTGTAGCCACAATGCCATGGCTAGGAGTGTGCCGTGTAGCCGTTACAACCTTTGAGTAGGTAATATCGCCGTCTAAATCTACTTGCTTGATGCGGTAATAATAAACTATACCAGGAAGCACGTCTGTATCCAATACACGGTAAAAATGCTTGCTAGAAGAATTTTTTTGGCCTTTTATGGGGTTCAGGATAGACCCAAATTGCGTTGCGGTTTGGCTTCTCTCCACAATAAAATGACTATTGTCGGTTTCAGAAGCCGTAGCCCAAAAAACTTCAATATCACCCTGAACTAACTGTGCTTTGACAAGCCAAAACTCAACAGGAAGAATATTGTCGCAGTTGGCGGAGTTCGTCAAGTCGCTGTAATTATAACTACCAGCCCGTACTTCGTTTAAGAATATTTGATTGTTGGCTGTATTGGCAGCACCAGGTGTTTGGCCTGCACCTGCGGGTAATATGGCCGCATTGTAGTTAGTAGCAGACTCATAGCCGCCGCACTCAAAGTAAAAATAAGATGCACCCCCACCAGCACCAACATTAAAAGAACTTGTACCGCTTGGGAAATTTGGGAAAGGGGCAGTTACGTCCCCGTATGAAAAACCATGAAAAAATGTGCCGTCTGGTCTGCGGGTTTGCACGGCATCTCCACCATTTCCTAATGAAAGTGAAGCAGCCCACGAAGCCCCCGTTGCCGCCACAAGGCCACCCGTACAGGGTAGGTAGCTCCCGCTAGAAGTGTTTGGGTTGGTGTTGCAAACTGAAAAACAAGCATTGGCTGTAGAAAGAATATATACATTATCGCCATTTGAATCGGTGGGGTCGTCGGCAGGAATAGCAGGGTTGCGGTCTGAAGCATTATAAAGCACAATAATGGCACCAGGCGGCATAGCAGAAAAGCAAGTGCCTGTAATGACAATGTGCCCAGACGTAATGCCAGTGCCCACCCCAACAGCCTCAAAACTGCCGTTGTTATCGTCTAGTATCCAGTTGGTGAGGTTTACTGGTGCAAGCGGTGTAGCAGAACTTCCAACCACCACGTACTCTATGTACTCACGAGCACCTGTAAGACCGTTGGAAATCTCGTTTACAATAAGCCCTTGCGCCAAAGAATATTGGGCAAAAAACGAAAAAGACAGAAGAAGTGCAATGTATATACTGCGGTAAATGTTTTTCATGGTGGTAGAAATAGTATTTTGACAAATATCTTAATAGAACCGTCCGCTAACTTTCTGTTAATTAAGCACAAAGGTAAAGAGAAGTCTATCGGAAAATCAAATAAATTATATGAAGGTTTTGTTATATTTTCTTATAAAAGCCACCAACACCCCAAAACACATAAAAAAACAGCTATACTCCATAACATAGCGGCAGCGGCCATGCCCAGGCTGTGATTGCCGCCCTTTTCAAACTGCAAGATAGCCCAAACAGGAATATGAACGAGCTTGTCAATAAAATAAGTGTCTATGCGCTTGGCAATGTGCCCAAAAACTACCACACTTTTCATAAGCACTACTGCGCTGCGCGTAAGCGTATTTTCTAAGTGTACCAGCGTTTGGCTAAGCAGTAGTGGCGTGGCGATTGCCGCTTTTATTTGCGCTAGAGTATTGTTGAAAAATGCGGCAGGAGGAATTTTTTGAGCTATAAAATAGCCTAGCAAAGACAACCCAGACATGAATAGGAAGGAAATTGCGTCGTTCATAAACCTTGCAGACATATTTGTACCTAACCACCCAAAGCCTAAAGCCAGAATAGAGGTCAGTAAAACAAAGATTGGCAGAGCCTCCATGAAAAATGAGGTTGCAGGCTGTTTATTTTTATCTTTAGGCACAGGCAGTAAGGCAAAGCACTTTCCAAGTATCAGTGCAGAGCAGGCCAAGCACAAGCCAAAAAGTATTTGAAAGTTCATGCTTAATACACTCATAAAAAGGCTCTTAGATTGAGATATGCCGCTCAGAGGCAGCCCCAATAAATAGGCTATTGTAAAAAGAAAAGCCCAATAGGTTATTCTTTTTGTCAAAATACCAAAAGAATTGGGCCTGACGCATAAAATACCCACACAAACAAAGGCCAACGCTTTACCGAAACCATGATAAAAAAGCCACTCTTGCGCTAGCAGGCTGTCTTTACTGAAAAGTGTCATGCTAATAAGCCCCATAGAAGCTACAGTACTGAGCGCTAGCACACGCTTGGCCTCTTTCTCAAATAAGGCAAAAAAGGTAGCCATCAAAACCGTAACTAAACCGCTATAAAACAGAAAATGAGATTTAGTAACAAGTAGAATGTAAAATTTACTCCAAAGCAGAATACCAGTAGTTACAAGAGCTGCAGCGTGTAGCAATGCGCTAACAGGAGTTGGTGCTTTCATGGCAGCAGGAAGCCACCAAAAAAATACTACCTGGGCAGACTTGCCCAAGCCAGCCAGAACAAGCGACCAGGCTAGCCATGCAGGCAGGTTTTGGATACTCTCCTTCTGCAAAAAAGCCCAGTCCAAGCGCCCAAAGTGCAGCCAAAAACCACCAACAAAGCATAAGAGGCCTAAATCAGCTACTTTTGTTAAAGCAAAGACAAAAACTGCACTTTGCACAGCTTCTGTTTCGTCGTTCTTGAAGGCAATTAAGAAAAAAGAAAGTATACTAAGTAATTCCCAAAAGAAAAGCAAGACAAGCAGATGTTGCGCAACTACAAAGCCAAACATAACAATAAAAAACAAAAAAAGGCCAATCTGAAGCCTAAGTTGCCCTTTTTTCTGTTGTGTATAAGCCAAGCCAAAAGTCTGAGTAGCCAAGGTTACAAGGCTCAACATCAAAAAAAAGCGCTTTTCTGAATGCCCCAACAATAAACCAAAACCAGACCAAGTACCTGAACACTCCGAGCAAACCCACCAATAAGGAGTTGGCAAAACCCAAACACACGCAAAAACTATGAGTGTGAGGCAGAGCGGTAGTAAGCAACTCAGGTGTTTTAAATTAGGCATGCAATACAAGCATTTTTGGGCTATCAAAGCACAAAGTAGTTATATTTCAAGCAGTATTGCAAACTTGAGGCAACATTCAAAACATAAAAAGAGTTACAAAAGGCTATTATTCAATGTGCCAAATTGCATAGCTTTGTAATAGTGGTCAGTTTCGCGAGCCTTTAGCAGAGCCTGATAATGACGCTGCCCGTGGCAATCTGAGCCTAAAAAAGACACAATTTTGTCCTCAATCAACCTTTGGGCAAGCTGCTGGGAGGGTTTGGAATAATATCCTATCAAAGAGTTGATATTCACTTGTAAATGAACGCCTTTCTCCGCCAATTCATAGAGCAAGCTGCTGTCTTCAAACAAATAGACATAACGCTCGGGGTGTGCCATGACTGGCTTGTATCCTTTGGCTTGTAGCTCAAAAATAGCCTCATTCAAATAAGGCGAAGGGTTCATGTAAGACGTTTCAAATAGTAAATAACGCTCTTTGCCAAAAGAAAGCAGAGGTTCTGATTTGGCGAGGAGTTTCATAAAATGCTCATCAAGATAATATTCGGCAGCGGCTTCTAGCTGTATTTCAATACCAAGTTCACGAATAATGTCGCGTAGCTCGTCGAGCTTGGTCGCGATAATTTCTGGTGTATTTGGAAAAAAGCCTCCCATAATGTGCGGAGTCAGAATGAGCTTTTTGTACCCTAGCTCAACAAAGCCCTTAATGAGATGTACGGATTCTTCAAAAGTTTTACAGCCGTCATCTATACCTGGCAGAAGGTGGCCGTGCATATCTACCGAAATAGGTACTATGCTGCCGTAGAGCTTAAATTTGCGTTTAAAAAGAGATAGCATTGATGTTTGGGGGCTAAAGTTTCTTTGGTTTACTTTGACGCGACACTGAATCTATGAGCGTACAAAAATTATACACCTTTTGTCAGTTCTTTAAATAGTGCAACAAAATTCTTCTTTTAACAAAAGAATATGCCAACTTTTCTGTAAAAATCGCTCAAATCCAAATCTTTTTTACAAACAATATTTTTTTCATTAATAAGCCCCTTTGTATTTGCGCGTGCCCCATTCCAAAAAAGCCAAGAGCAGCAAAAGGACTAGTAACCACCACAAATTAATAACCTCTGCAAAAACTTCGCTGCTGTGAATCTGGCTAATCGGCTGGCGTTTGCCTAAGTCTGCACCGAGTGCGTCTAGTTGATTAGCCATATAAAAACGACCTTTATTTTTGGCCGCGAGCGTACGAAGAGTACCAAAATCGGCTGTTGTATTGACCGCTTCTAAGTCTAATGCCTTCACAATAAATTGCCCGCTGACTACTTCCTGCTTGGCGTTTAGCGTGGTGCTCGCCCTGTATTTATAAATGCCCTGAGGAAGACTTTGCAAATAGTGTTTGTAGTTTGCCGAACCGTTTATAAAACTATAGCTACGGGTTTGTTTTTGCTCATTTATTAGCTGCAAATCAATTTTTTGACCAAAGATAGGTTCGTAGATGTCGTTATAAACCTCTACTTCCAGAATGGCGGGTTCGGTATCAAAAAACTCAGTGTCGGTGGGCGTTACGCGAAATTTGCGTTTGTCCTGCTTGGCCGAAAGATACTGAATTGTTTTAGTTATGAGGTCATCAAAAGCAGCAAAATTTTCTACATCTTCAAAATTTTGCATACGCCAGCTCCAAGCGCCCTCTCCTAGCAGCAGAGCCACTTTTTTGCCTTCGTTTTCTTGGAGCGTCAAGAGGGGTTTGTTCGTCTGTACGCGCCCTACTCGCTGATAAAGAACAACTTGTGTGCTGCCTTGTACCTGAAAGTCGCCAAAAGGCACCACCAAAGGCGGAAAGTTGGCCAAAGCCTCACGCTGCGCATCTTCGTAAACAAACTTATTGAAAGTTGGATTAAATGCTGGAACTACCCTATCTGTTTGATTACCAAAGGCTTGAATTTTTATGCCCGTACCAACTTTATTAAGCTCTGCATAATTTGACAAAACCCCCGCAACAAAAAGCGTGGCATCGGTCTTTCGCATCAGTTCATTCATCAAATTGATTGTCATATTTTTACGGTCTGGTACTTGGTGAAAAATAATCAAATCGTACCTGTCTTCAAATTTGGTTTGATGAATGCCCGGAATATGCAAAGTAAATTCGTAATTGCTGTTTTTTTCTACTGCCGAGCGGAAGGCGCGTATGTCGGGGTGTGGCGAAGAGGCTACCAATAAAATGCGTTCTCGGCTGTCAATAACCTCAATGTAAGCGTGTTTAAGGTTGTTTTTGGTGGTAAATTCGCCTTGCAAAGGTTGCACTTGCACAACGTAGTGCTGCGTACCTTTCTCTGTGGCATCAATCAAAAATTCTACACGGCTCATAGCACCGCTCGCACTAAGTTTAACTCTTTGGCTAGCAATATTTTGGCCATTCTTAGTAATGCCAATAGTTACATCTTGATTGCCAAAACCACTGTGTGCAACTTCCGCTACTAGCGGAAACTTATTGCCCATGTAGGAAATTTTGTTATGAAAAATGGCCTTTAGGCTTACATCGCGCTGTGGTACGGTATCGCCCAAGCCCAAGGCTGTAATTTCATAAGGGTAAGTTTGAAAACTAGGGTCTGCGCCCTGGTTATAAATGCCGTCGCTGACGAGCAAAGTTCCAGCAAGGTTCTGGTTTTCATAGCGGTTACGAATGCGGCGCATCAGTCCGCTTAGGTCTGTGCCCTCATGCGTAAAGCGCAACTGCGCAAGCGAGTCGGCAGTCTGTTCGGCCTGGCTGCGCAAAGTATGCAAGTGCACTTCAAAGCCCAAGTTTTGTAATTTTAGTGCCACATCCTTTATCTTTGCCATGTAGGCATTCAGCTTGGCAGAATCCAGCACCAAGCCCAAAGATTGGGAATCATCAACAGCAATAGCCCAAACCGGCTTTTCATAACGGTTATTAATTTGCTTGATAAACCAACCCAAAAGCAACAGCAGTATCAGAAAAACCAAAATAAAGCGAGAACCCGCCAAAATACGGTTCAAGACAGGCGACCAGGGCGCTTTGCGGCTATAAAGCAAAAAGGAATAGAGCGCCGCTACAAGTAATGCGGGTAGCGTCCACCAAAGCGAATATTCTGTAAAAAAACGGATAGATTCGGAATGCTCTGCCGCCATATTGGTTAGTGAAAATTGTATAGTTCTAGGATAGTAAGCTGGCTCTTAGTAAGGGGCACGAGGTGTTTCAACTGCAAAAATAGAGTATTCTCATAGAATTTACAAATATAATGCAATGCGGCTGAAACAAAGACCTAAAGTTATGGCACAGAAAGCTCTCTAGGCTGATTATTTTTGCCATTTTGCGTTCTTCTTCGTTCTGTTTACTCGCGCACAGAGTGGCCTAAAAACAAAACTGCACTCATCAAAGAATTTTTAACTCAAAAAATAGCTTGAGGCTCTCTAAATAAAGACTTCATGTAACTATTAAAAAAAATTTACTTTTTCTATTTCT
>JAAFJX010000064.1 GCA_013299045.1 Cytophagales bacterium
CGCGCACAGAGTGGCCTAAAAACAAAACTGCACTCATCAAAGAATTTTTAACTCAAAAAATAGCTTGAGGCTCTCTAAATAAAGACTTCATGTAACTATTAAAAAAAATTTACTTTTTCTATTTCTTTTACCATACTTTTTGGGTCTATATATTAAGCAAGGTTTTATCTTTGCGGACTGAAACGCTCTTGTTTCGGCTTTTTCTTTTAAATTTTAACCCAAAAACAAACAAAATTCATGTTAAAAACCATGAAACTTTTGCTGGCGGCGGCCTTTCTGCTCGCTGGCCTCAGCTTGGCTGGCTGCAAAAAACGCTGTGAGGACGAAAAAATTACTTACGTAAATCCTATCGCTGACCCCAATACTGACCCTAATTATGACCCCAACAGTGGCTTACCACCACCATCTGTTATGCTAAACACCTACGTCTATCTGGTAGATAAAAAGACGGGCAAGCCCTTTATTGGCGATGGTGCAGGACAAATTCCACTCCATAGGGTACATATTGTAGGTCATCGTGTACATAGAGACGAAGTGGCTTACTTCTCGGCACTTCAATTTTTCTATTCACAAAGATATGGGCAGGGCGGCGGAAACGGAAACGCCAAGGCTACTGTTAATCCAAGCACGGGCGATATCCTGTTCGGGCCTTTGCGAATAGAACTAAGTGGTGGTTACGTTCTTTTTCGTTTTGTGGAAAATAATTATTGGTATAGGGCCGGAAGTCCAATCCCTTCCTGCACGGACAGTGTAGTGGTTGCTTGCACAGAAGTACCCGAAATTATCGACGAATGCCACAGCAGAGTTCTGACCAAGTACACTTACATGAAAGCGAATTCTTCTGAAAAGTTTGCTGTCAGGAAGAGCTATCCCATTACAGGCCTCACCGACACCCTCCGCATTGAAGTAGAACGCTAAAATTCAAAGTGCATTATGAAAAAAATATCTCAGATTTTAGCCTGTTTGCTGCTCTTTTTTGTCAGCAATCGGCTTTCGGCACAACAGAGCATAGAACCATGCGGCACCTCTAGCCACTTTGATACGGCTCTGATTCATAGCCTTCCCTGGTTCGGCAACAATGCCTGGCTCAAATCCTACACGGACAGCATCGTTAGGGCACGGTCTTTGCTCTATCTACCCCCCCCCCCCCCCACGAGCGTGGAGCGAGTGGTAGCAGCGCCAGCGCGCTAAGGCTGCCCGTCGTAGGGGGCAAGGTGAGCACCCTCTACCAGATACCCGTCATGGGTACGATTTATCACAAAGACGACGGGAGCGGTGGCTGCACAGATGCCCAACTTGAGAAACTCATCAATCGCGCCAATAAGTTTTTCAAAGATAACGGGGTCAGTATTTTCCTCTATTTGCTCTGCAATCCCGTCCACATCAACTCCAGCACAATAAGTTTGAATCTTACGCTGCCTGGTTTTGAAGCGCTATCTGCTGAAGTATCTAATGCTTATCCAAACGTACTCAATGCGGTGATGCTAACCTCCTTCCCGAGTTCGGGACTGGCAAGGTTTCCTTGGGATACCAATCCCTATATGTTCGTGTCGGCGTATAACTTAGATGAGGGACTTAGAGAGCAGATTTTCATTCACGAAATAGGCCATACGCTGGGTCTCTGGCATACCCATCAAGGCTTTATTGGTGGCTTCCCTAGTACAACCACGAATGGTATGGCTGATTTATGCGACCAAGAAACGGTTAGCAGAGTAAGGAAACTGTCTGATGCTCCTACTTGTTCTTTTGTGCCGCCCGATATAACTGCTAAGCCCACCTGCGAAACAAGGGGCGATTTGCTCTGCGATACCCATGCCGACCCGTATATGTTGGGTAGAGGAAAACGAGTAACCTTAACATCTGCTGATGAGCCTGTTTGCTATTACAACTACACGGGCTTTGACATCAACCAGAAGCAAGACAAGCAGCAGGGCAGGCTCTGGGACTCCCCTCCCGACTACAACGCCTACTACAACATCATGTCTTATGCAGAATGGCAGTGCGCAAGAAAATTTACGGCTCAGCAGGCCAGCGTGATGTACCGCTTTACAGAACAGCGTTTGGCCGGCTCGCCTCTCGTGCCTCTGTACAATGCTGTCCCTTTCTACACCAACCTCGAGCTAGATGTCTATGAAAATGACAACTATTTTGAGAATGCTGATTTCTATGATGTTCTGAACACCAAGAGACAACACAGAACCTTTCATCAGATGCCAAACCCAGCGACTGGGCAGTCGCAGTACTGCGATGAGGATTGGGTAACTTTTTCCTTGGCAAGTTCGCGCCGTGTCATCATACGCACTGCTGAGGTGCCGGGTAAGTCCCACCCCAATACCAAGTTGAGTTTGCATGAAATCGCCTCCACAATGCCGACAACAGTCATCAACCCTACACCGCTGTACGTGGACGACCACCCCACGCTGAATTTTTCTATGCTAGATGTTACGCTGCCTGCTGGCGATTACTATCTGCACATAGAAAACAGCCGAGTGTTTTATGACATGAACTACTTTCTAGTCATTAGTCTAGACCAAGAGTTTGACGACTTTGGCACGGGTATTATCGGTTCGGGCGGTGATACCACGGATATTGGCGACGGTATGCTTGTATGTGTGGACGACCGCTTCATGGTGGGTGGCATCGTCGCTGAGTGCAATGCCGTTTGGAGCAGCACCACACCAGGCCTTTCTTTGAGCAGCTCAGGCTTGATTGAGCCAGCCACAAGCACTTACATCGCGACGACAAATGGCGGCAATGGCTTCGCGGCTGTTGTTAAACTAGAAGTCTTTTGCGATGGCAGCGCAGCGCCTTCTAGGTCAGTCTCGTATAATGTCTGGATTGGCTCGCCCAAGGCACCTGTCTTGAGCGTTCGTAATCCTAAAAGCACTTCTGATCATACTCCCTGTCTTTATACCAGCGATATAGTTGCTACTACCCCAATGGCAGCAGACGTATTTGAATTTGATGGCTACGAATGGTACATCAAATATTTTCCAGGTGGAGGAGCAACGCCCATAGAAACTACATTCATAGACGGCTCTTGTATCAATGCTTTAGGTGATTTGGGCAATGTTGGCGTTTACCATATCAAGGTACGCGCTCGCAACCGCTGCGGCTGGTCTCCATGGTCTGCTCTTGAGCAATACGGTGTGGACGAATGTGAAGGCGGCGTAAAACGCATGGCTTCCCTCGCGCCCAACCCTGCCCAAAACCAAGTAACAGTAACGGTCAGGAGTGAAATACCAATAGCGCAAGGTGGCCTGGATATTCGCATCAAGGATATGTATGGCCTAGAAAAAATAGCCGTGCAGAGCCAAA
>JAAFJX010000012.1 GCA_013299045.1 Cytophagales bacterium
TTTACTTCAAAGTGTCCGGAAAAATTAACAACTATTACAACCTCAAAAAATCCGCCAAATACCAACAAATCTCCAACAAACCAACCGAATCAATGATGTGGAAAAATAAGTGGTAGAAGGGGGGGGATTTCAAGAACGCTAATTTTTATGTACTTTTGTATGTTTAATCATACGACCCACTCTTGTCTATGTCCAATACTCGTCTTGTTTTGCATTCCTTAGTGTGGCTTTGCCTATTTATTTTTGTCAGTTTGTTTCTAGGGCAAATGCTCATGTTGGGGCTTCTTACCTTTTTTTTAAATGCAGAAGGCGCACAAATGCTTATAGAAATGCCGATACGCTATCCTGAGCATCGTTATTTACTGTTAGCGGGTTTATGCGTATCGCATATAGCTGGGTTCATCATTCCATCTTTCTTTTTTTGGAAGTTTATGGATAATAAAATTGGGACAGAAGACCTGCGTTTTGATAAAAAATTGCCGCTATATTATGCCCTTTTTACTGTATTAGTCATGGTGTTATTTATCCCGCTGATTGGCTGGACAGGTTCAATCAACCGAGCCTTGGTACTTCCAGAGTTCTTGAGTAACCTAGAGCAAAGTATAAAAAGCATGGAGGAAAATGCAGAGAATTTAAGCAAGGCTCTGCTTGTTATCAAAGGTTTTGAGAACCTCCTTGTTGTTGTATTGATACTAGCTATAGTACCAGCAATAGGCGAAGAGATGATATTTAGAGGGTTGATTCAGAACAAGCTCTACGCGCTTACGAACAACAAGCACACTGCTATATGGCTGGCAGCGTTTGTATTCAGTGCCATGCACCTACAGTTTTATGGTTTTTTGCCACGTTTTTTGTTGGGCGCTCTTTTGGGCTATATTTATGTGTGGGGTGGGAATATCTGGCTGCCGATTCTGGGACATTTTGTCAATAATGCAACGGTAGTTGTTATGGCTTACTTAGCAGAACAAAAAGCACTTGGGGCAGAAGCAACAAGAAACTTGGAAGAGCCGCTTTGGCAACTGGCACTTTTGAGTTTAGTAGCGGGTGGCGCTGGTTTGTTATGGCTCTACAAAAACAGAAGCCAACCCGCCATAGTGCAAAGCCAAATTTAGTCATTAGTCTTTCATCGGAACTTTTTTACGCATGGCTTGCGTTTTGAGATTGTAGATGCTTGCATAATCGTCAGCACCTGTGAATGCACGCGGGTTACCGGGTATGTTTTGTATTTCAATTTCTTCTTCCGAAATCCATTTGAGAGAGCCATTTGCTATGGTACTTTCATAAACTTTCTTTTTAGTTTTTGAATCATAGACGAAGTAATGCACGGTGGTTTCGGGGCGTTCTACGGTGCCTCCATGTATTTTCTGACAGACAATGTAGCGGCCTTTGGGGCTAAAAACGGACTCAAATATGCCGTCCGTGAATTTTTCTTTGGCGAGTTTAGTGTATTCTTTCGGTATTTTTTTGTTATTTTGAGCAAAAGCAAACAAAGAACAACTCAAAAACAAAAGGGTTAATACGAGAAAACGCATAGCAGGAGATTTTGGGTTTGTGAAAACGCGAATAAAACTTTACAAAATATTTAGAGCAAGTCTTGTGCCTTAACAGTGCGCTTAACAAAATGTTCAAAAACATTCACATATTAAATACAGGCTTTTGCTGGGCACGTGGTCGTATTTTGGCCGCGGGACAAAGTTGGGCAGAGCAAAAATTGCCGGTGCTCTGTATAGCGCTCGAGGACGCGCAGGGGCACATCACTCTCATTGATACTGGCTATACAACGCGATTCTTACAGATAACCAAGTATTTTCCTGAAAAACTCTACGCTCTGGCTACCGCCGTAGATATTCAGGAGAACCAAAGTGCTTTGCGACAACTGCAAGGCTTAGGTTTTTCGGCGAAAGATGTCAAGAAGATTGTGGCTACCCACTTTCACGCAGACCATACAGGCGGCTTATTGGACTTTCCAGACGCTACCTTTTTTTGTTCTGAACGCGCATGGCTACATACAAAGGCACGCAGTGGGCTTAATGCTGTTCGTAAGGGTATTCTGAAGGCGCAAATTCCTGCTGACTTTGCAAAGCGCGCTCTGCTTTTAAAAAATCAAGATTTTAGCATAAAATTACCCAATTTGTATCCTTTTGAGAAATGGGCAGACATTTTTGCCGATGGCAGCGCCTTTGCTGTTATGCTAGAAGGGCATGCTGCCGGACAAATAGGCATTTTTATCCCTCTTTTAAATCAAAAGCCAGTTTTTGTGGTGTCAGATGCTTGTTGGTTGTCAATTTCCTTTCAGAAAAAAGCCTACCCCAGTTCACTGGTACGCCTCTTTATTGATGATTACGCTGCCCTTAAAACCAATATTGATAAGATTCATGCGCTGTTTCAAAACTACCCTGAACTATGTATTTTGCCTTTGCATTGCGCTGAGGCATGGGTAAAAAGTGCTTCGTTCTAGCCAGTGGCACTGATTCAAATATTTTACTTTGTTCTATAGCAAATCCATTAATTTAGAGGTAGTTTGTTGATTTTATAAGGTAGTCGTTACTTAAAAAGTACATTCAATAACGGTATGCTAAATTAAGGAGAATAGTTTACCTAGTCTTCCCTTAAAAGCACGTTTTAGGTCGTGATAAAATAAATTAACTGTTAGGGAATCGCTTTGTGAAGCGGGAAAATTATTTGGAATAAGAGCCAAAAAGATGCTTTCCATTTGTTCATCACTCTTCATAAGATTGGTAGTCAATGTTCTCTGTCGACTGCTCTACCACACTTTCATCAGACACATTGCGAAGATGTTTGAGCATCAGCAAGCCCACCATCAAGCGAATTTTCTGCTTGGAATCATCATGATTATTTGCAAGATTTACAAGGCAAATATCCTAAAACTGGCAGCCTTTTCTAAATAAATTCAATAATAATTTATTCATAAAGAATAACTTAGTGCCTTTTTAAGGGAAGACTCAATAACAAAAAAAAGAGATAAAGCCGCAAACCCGCTTGATGCCTAAAAATTGCTTTTGTCCTATTTTGCCTTAGCCCTAGCATAGCCGTATCATAGCTGTATGATAGCCGTAGTTGGTCATACTTTAAATAGTAAAGTCCTTATCTTGGAAAAGTACAATTATTCGCTTCCTAAAACTTACATCTTCCGAGAGGTTAATTAAGAGCTTATCTTTTCATTCTGCCGTGAGCTGTGGTAGTTTTTTTAGGGCTTTTTTATCCCTAAAAGTATTGACGATGACAAATGCTTCATTCTGAATATGTATCTCCCATTTTGCAAAAATAATGTTTTGTTGGTTCTTGAGTATCAAGAGGTAGCGCGCGGTCTTTATCAAGTTCGCCTTTATTGGTTTCGGTACGGCGTAGTGGTAAAAAGTTTCCATCGCAATAGTACGCCCTTTTTCGGTGGTCAGTTCCCAAGTAAGCAGGGGAGTAGTTGTAGCCAACTTTTTGGATAGCTCCGTAGCAGTTTCAAAACGCAAGTTGGTTTTTTTATGGTCGGGTATTGGTGCAGCAAGGCGCTCTGCCCATTGCTTAATCTCTTTAGCGTTAAGATGTTTACTGCTTGTCTTCAATATTTTGAGACTCAAATCAAGCGCCGATATATTTCTTTCTTGCATGGCCTCGCTCATACGCACATAAAGCGTAACGCTCGTCCCATCCTTGGGTAAGGCACTGCCTGCCAAAGGCAACATTTTGTCATCTTCTAACTTGAACAGACTCAATAAATTATCGTTACTCTTAGCCTCTGCATACAAGGTAAGGGTTTCGTCGCGCCAATTCTGTATACTGTATTTGAACTGATAAGCGACATACCAATCGGTTTTATGATTGATAAAAGTCCATTTTTCTGCGTCGGATAGCGGAAGCAAGTTGCAAACTACGCCAAGCGGTGCATTTTCAGAAAAGCCAATACTAAAAGCTGGTGCAATGGCTGTTTCTGGCACCGCAACCAAATGTTGAGGCTTTTGCCCTGCCTCTGCACCTAGCTCTTCATAACTCAGGTTCAAGGTTCGGCGTTGTTCTTCTAATTGGCTGCTTTGCTTCATCTCAAAAACTAACTCTTTAATCAGTTTGCCCGTTTTGCCTTGCAAAAGATTGTATTTGAATTGTGTATAACCAGCCGATTTATGTGTAAATTCTACTGTAACAAACTCCTCATCGGGTTTTTCGGCTATTTTCTTAATAAAAAACTCCACACGCTGGCGGCCTTTAAATTTTAGTTTTAACTTCAGAGAACCTTTTGTACCTTTATGATATTGCACTTTTTCAGTTTCTGTGTCCGCTTTGATGCTGGTTGAGGCAATTTCATCATGGAAAAATGTATCCTCATCATAAGCGCTCACTTGTATAAGGTCGCCGATACAAACTGCTTTTTGCTCAAAAATCATCACGTTTGACAAACTGCTTGTATTTTTAAACTGGCCTGTGCCATCAAGATGCGTGCTTCCCAGACTGGCATTTATAAAGGCATCAGGGGCCTGGTCTTCCGGTTTGCTATGAATGCCGCCACGCTTGAACGAAAAGCCCACCCCGCTAATGTCCCAGTTGCTACCAAAAGCCTCCATGCTGACCAGTTCTAAGTCATAAAAGGCCTTTTCTGGCACTTTTGAGGTGATTTTTTCGCCATTGTAGTAGCACAGAATACCTTTATCAAAGCTCGCAACAGCATCAGTTATGAGTATTTGGCTACCATAGCAAATAGGTAAACTTGCATAGGGAATAAAGTAGGAAAAACTGACCTTATTTTGCGCATCTTGTAAAATTTCGGTGAGGTTAAAGCGCCCCAAAGCTGTGCGTTGCGTGCGTGCTTGTTCCCAAAGTGAAACAGAAAGCTCTAGGTCTATGGTAATGGAATGTTCGGATTTGAGGGAGTCGCGCAGAGTTTTGCCATTTTTGAGAAGAACCACCTCACCCTTAACCGAAATACCTTGCACGCCATTCTCTATGACGTTTGGTACAGTTTTCATGTTTCTGAAATAATGGCCTTTAGATTGTGCCCAAACCAATGCGTTTGAGGACAAAAAAAGAAAAAGCAAACCTAAGCTAAAGTAAGTGAGTTGTTTCATTGTTGGTAACGGTTTTGCTCTGAGTCATAAAGCTCATGGAGCTAATACCATTCCAAAAATAAAAAAAACTAATTATCAAGAAGTTGCATAAGCCCACGCAAAACCAAATCAGGTAAAATTTGTTGATTATGATGGAGGTGCTTGGTCAAAAAAGCAGCATTGCCGCCACAGAGCAATAAACGAAGAGGTGCATTGTATTGAGTTTTTATGGCAGTATAAACGCTATTTATTTCATAAAGCAAACCATTAACCACGCCAAGGTAAATGGCTTCTTCGGTGCTCTGTCCAAGAATTTGAGGCAAGGGAGGCGCATTCTCCTGCTCCAAGCTCAAAAGCGGGAGTTTTGCAGTGTACTCGTTCAAACTTCTAAAGCGCATATCCAAGCCTGGCGAAATATTACCCCCCATGAATATCCCTTCTGCATGAACAAAGTCCAAAGTCAGGCAGGTGCCTGCATCGGCTATCAGGCAGTTTTGCTTCGGAAAGAGAGCCGTTGCACCCAGAGCCGCCGCTAGCCTATCCATGCCTAAGGTTTGGGGTGTTTTATAGAGATTACGCAGCGGTGTGCTGGTTTCGTACGACAACTCCCGAACATAAGGCACAAATGCAAAAAATTTCTGGCGGGCGCTCTCTTCAAGGCGACCACTTTTGCAAAAAGCCAAAGTATTTATACCGCCTGTTTGCAAAAAGGCTAAAAACTCTGCTATGTTCTGAAAATGTAAAAACTGCCATTCAGTTTCTGCATGAGGCCAAAGAATTGCCTTAATAGCCGTATTGCCAATATCAAGGGCAAGTTTAGGAAAAGCGGCCATTTAACTAGCTAATTTTCATTGACTTAGCAACCTCTTTAAGAGCTTTGCGTGTTCGTGGGGTGAGTTCGCGGGTTTTATAAGGGTCGTTCAGCTTGTCAGGAGAGTCCAAATAGCCTAAAGCCATAATAACCCATGGCGTGTGCGTTTCAGGATTTAAGCCCAGCAAAGTGCTCGCTTTAGCGCGGTCAAAACCTGCCATTGGGTGGCCAAATATCTGCATTTCGGTTGCCTGGAGCATCATCGTTGCATTGGCAGCGCCCAAATCGTGGAGAGCCCAATCGTTGCGTTTCCCGTTTTCAAAAACATCTTGCGAGATACAAACCACCAGAGCCGCTGCATCTTTACACCAAGGCTGATTACCGCCTGCCAAACAGCCCCATATTGCTTCAAATTCTGCACTACCTCTATGCGCATAAACAAATTGCCATGGCTGGGCGTTATTCGCACTAAAAGCCCATGTAGCGGCTTCTAGTATCGTATTTAAATCATTGTCTTTGATTAGTTTATCTGAAAATGAGCGTGCGCTCCAGCGGTTTTTAATAAGTTCCAGCACTGGGTACTCGGTTTGAGCAATCTTAACCATAACGATAAGGGTGTTGTTTTACATTCAGCGTATAAACGCGCAAAAACTGTTTTGGTTATAAAAATAGGTTCAATTTTACGCATAAGTTCTGTTTTTTCTTGTTCGGTAAAAAGCAAATCATATCTTTTTTTGCATTCTCCTGTGTAATGCGCTATCATTGTGGCGAATTTGAGTTTTATCGTCATCAACTCTCCCCTTCTCATGTTTGCTATTTGTATGGCTTGCGCCGCACCTCTTAAAGACTGGACTATCAAAGATAATTTTTTGGGGCAGCCTCTCCAAATTTGTACGACCTGTACCCACATACAACTCAAGCAAGAACCGCCACAGGAAGCTGTTTTGCGTTATTATGAAGGTGAGTATAGCAAAAACAGAGCAGATTATGTTAATGAAACCTATCATGGCATCATGGCCAAACGTGCCATTGCGCAAGTAAGCTATATCAAACAATTTATACCGCTGCAAAACAAGCGTGTTTTAGATATAGGCTGTGGCTATGGCTGGCTTGTTAAGGAACTTGGCCAATATGCTTCAGAAGTACGCGGTATAGAGTACGATGACCGCTGTATTGCCCATGCAACGGAGGTGTTGCATCAAAAAGTGAGTAAGATTAGCGAAGAGGCAGATATTCTGAACATGGAGCAACAAGATTTGGTCTGTATGAGTCATGTTTTTGAGCATTTAATGCGGCCAGAAGCACTCATGGACAAACTCAAAACAAAGGCAGGCTACATATTTATTGAAATACCAGCCTATTCGCCTTATATCGCTGAGCAGTGGTTGGATTTGCAAGGTCATACGTCTTTTTTTAGTCTCAGCAACTTTGAGAAATTCTTGCAGCGAATGGGCTTTGATGTCCTAGATGTGAGCGGTTATGGCATGAGCCAGCTATTTTATTGGCGCAAAAGCACTATTAGGCTCAGAAATTGGTTTTGTAAATACATTTTCCACGATTGGTACATGAACCAATACGACCGCCCCAACCCCAATGGGATATGGCTAAGGGCATTTTTGCGTTGTATGCGTTAGTTAAAGCCAGTCAGCTAAGTTGCTTCCTTTTTTTGTATAGAATTATGTGTTTGTGTATCTTTGCGTTTACTTTACAGCATCTAAGTCTAATCATTTCTTGTTTTTATCATCTTATAAACGACGTTCATACGCATAGAACGCACTTTTTATAAACACCATGCAAATTCAGATTCTCAAATCAAAAATTCATAGAGCTGTTGTTACGCAGTCTGAACTTAATTATGTAGGCAGCATCACGATAGACGAAAACCTTATGGACGCTGCCAATCTCATTGAAGGCGAAAAGGTACAAATCGTCAATAACAACAATGGCGAAAGACTTGAAACATACGTCATTAAAGGGCCTAGAAAGAGCGGTATGATATGCTTAAATGGTGCTGCCGCTCGCAAAGTGCAGGTAGGCGATGTTTTGATTATTATGAGCTATGCGCTTATGGATTTTGAAGTTGCCAAAACATTTAAGCCAGGTGTTGCGTTTGTAGATGCAAATAACCAGCTTATATAGGCTATTTACCACTTTCTTTTTTACTGACTTCAAGAATGCAAAAAATTATAGAAGTTATAACCTTCATATTGTTGGTTTTAGCTATTGATTACTATTTTTTTCAAGGGATTAAAACCCTGTTGCGAGATTCTGAACCCACCATACAGCTTTGGTGGAAGCGCGGATACGCTTTATTTTCTGTGCTTTCTGTGGTAATTTTTATGCTTTTTCGTCTAATACCACAGGGCTATTTCAGCAACAGTATGCGCAGAACGGTTCCTTTCATACTTTTTATCTTGCTTATCTGTAAATTCATTGGTCTAGTTCCTCTTCTCTTAGAAGATGCCTGGCGCATTATTAACTGGCTAGCGCGTTTTTTAGGTAGTAAAATGAGTGAACCGCAAAGTACACCGCGCGTGAATATGATAAGCCGCTCAAAATTTTTGGCCATGACAAGCGCCGCATTTGCCGCCGTGCCACTTCTTGGTATGGGCTACGGTGTTGCTTTCGGTGCACACGACTACCGGGTTAAGCGCATAAAGCTCAAGCTACCCAATTTACCAAAAAGTTTTGACGGCATCAAATTAGCACAGATTTCTGACATACACTCAGGCAGTTTTTATAACCCCAAAGCAGTACAGCGCGGCATAGACCTCCTATTGAAGCAACAACCTGATATTGTGTGCTTTACTGGCGACTTAGTCAATAACATTGCCGATGAAATGGACAGCTACTGGGAAATTTTTGCTAAGGTAACTGCCCCAATGGGTGTGTTTTCGGTTACTGGCAACCACGACTATGGTGATTATGTGCCATGGGATAGCGATGAGGCCAAAACTGCTAATTTTGAAAAACTCATGGGAGTTCATAAAAAGATGGGTTGGCGCTTGCTTATGAATGAACACGTTTATATCAAGCGTGGAGAAGAGGCCATTGCGCTTATTGGAATTGAAAACTGGAGCGCCAAAGGACAATTTCCAAAGTATGGTAGCCTAAGCAAAGCCTATCCGAGTGGGTCAGAGGCTGCAGTCAAAATTCTGCTTTCACACGACCCAAGCCACTGGGAGGCAGAAGTGCTTAAAATGTATAAAGATGTGGACTTAACCCTTTCAGGACACACACACGGTATGCAATTTGGTATTGATATTCCTGGTATCAAATGGAGTCCTGTTCAGTATGTGTATAAGCAATGGGCAGGTCTCTACACACAGAGCAGTCAGCATTTATACGTCAATAAAGGCTTTGGCTATTTGGGCTTTCCTGGCCGGATTGGTATGCCACCAGAAATTACCATCATTGAGCTGCTGCGAGGCTAAAAGGTATGTGCGTAGTAGAAATAGACTATATAGTCGTCCCTGAAAATACATATAAGACGTTTACTATCAATGAATTAAACAAGTATTTCTACGTTAAAATACATTAGTTTTTAGCTTATTTTGTCAAATAACTGGCAAAGTATCAAGGGCTTTTTACGTCCTGCCATGCCTCGTATCAGACAAAAGCGAATGGCTCAAATGTCAGAGAGTGAGATTTTCTGTGCAATTATGTGATGTGCTTGTTCTTGTGCAGGCTTTTTGGCTTAGAGGTCATATTGACATTCTTACTCAAATATTCCGACTCACTTGGCTGATGCTTCGTCTAGCTTTTGGGTTACAAGCGCGTTGGCCAATTTTGGGTCAATTTTGATGCTGCTTTTTTTCATCACCATGCCCATAATCATACCTGCAATCCCCTTTTTCCCGTTCTTATATTCAAGAACTTTGTCCGGAAATTGCGCAATCAGTTCATCAATAAGAGGTATAATGAGGCTATCATCGCTGCTTTGTGTAAGACTCAGGCGCTCTGCCATGTCTTTGGCTGAAACTTGTGGTTCATTAGCCATAGCGGGTAAGAGTTGCTTGTCGGCAGAGGAAAAACTGATGCTACCGCCGTCAATCAAAGCAATAATGTCGGCAATGTGTTGCGGTGAAAGTGTAAAATCAGCAATACGCAAAGCTCTTTCATTCAAAAAGGACTTGATAGGCCCCATCACCCAGTTGGACGCAGCCTTGTAGTTTTTGGTCAGTTCGCAAAGTGCTTCAAAATAGAGCGCAATGTCTTTACTGTCGGTTAAAACACCAGCATCATAGTCTGGGAGTCCTAATTCTTTGGTAAACTTTTGTTTGAGTGCCCGTGGCAAACTTGGCAATTTAGCTCTTACTTGATTGATATAGGCTTCAGTAACAATGAGCGGCTGTAAGTCTGGCTCAGGGAAGTAACGATAATCGTTCATGCTTTCCTTCAAGCGCATGGCGTGCGTGAGGCCAGTAGCGGCATCAAACATACGGGTTTCGGCCAGCACCTTACCGCCTTTGTCAAGAACTTCGGCTTGGCGTGCAGCTTCATGATCTATGGCGCGTTGTACGTTGCGTATAGAGTTCATGTTTTTAACCTCTACGCGTGTGCCATAAGTAGTGCTGCCTTTTAAGCGAATAGAAATATTGGCATCACAGCGCAAAGAGCCTTCTTCCATATTTCCATCACAAATATCAAGATAGCGAACAAGCCGCCTGATTTCAGTAAGGTATTGATATGCCTCTTCGCCTGTACGGAGGTCTGGGTCTGACACAATTTCAATGAGGCCAACGCCCGCACGGTTATAGTCCACCAATGTATCGGTTTCTTGTTCAAAGTGCATAGATTTGCCCGCATCTTCTTCCAAATGTATTCGCTGAATATTGATTCTTTTTTCGGATTTATCAGGCTGCACAATCAGCATATAGCCTTTGGTGCAAATAGGCGTTTTGTCTTGCGTAATTTGATACCCCTTCGGAAGGTCTGGGTAGTAATAGCTTTTGCGGTCAAAGAGGTTGTATTCGGTAATTTGCATATTGCAAGCCAAGCCCATCTTCACGGCATATTCAACTGCTTTTTCATTCACACGCGGGAGTGTGCCGGGGTGAGCAAGCGTTATGACACTGATGTTGGTGTTCGGCAGCTGCCCGTATTCGGTAGAGTCGGAGGCATACATTTTAGAAAGCGTTTGCAACTGTGCATGGACTTCCAAACCAATGACAATTTCGTATTTATCTAGCGCGTTTTCAGACATTTGACTGGCTATTTGGGTTCTCTTAAATAAGTAAGCGCAAAGTTATAAAAAATGTTGTGTCTTTAAAAAGTATAGGCTGCAAAAACCTTGGGGTGGAAAGCCTCAAAAACAGCAGCCAGCACTCACTAAAAAACTACTGGCTGCTGTCTGAACAAATCTACTTCATTTTTGACCACTCCTCAATAGAGGTTTTATTCATGTTCACATAAGCGTCGTCGCCGTCAGCTTTTGCTTTTTCCATCGAGAGCGTTGCCGTAGCAATAGCGCTTTTGTAGTCTTTGAGTTTGGCCTGAACGAGTGCTTTGTGGCGCAGCATCCAATAAGGTTCACCGCCGCGGTATTCAATCGCTTTGTTTGCCCACTCTAAGGCTTTGTTCATGTCTTTGTTGGTGTTGTAGTAATACTGAGAGGCATTCCAGAAGTTGTTGGCAACTGCCGACATAGGATTCTTCTCAAACTTAGCAATTTGCGCCATTACTTCAGTTTCTACGTCGTGTGTAAGCGTGAAAGCCACTTTTGTATTCTCCCATAACATTTCTAAATGTGCGCCAGTTTCCGTCAAAGAGCCAAACTGAATCGTAAAAGTTTCTACTTTGTCGTTCAATTTCGTAGGCGTTACTTTAAAGCGCGCTACGTCCTCTTCTGCTTTGTAGCCATCAGTATTCCCGCCAAGTGTTGTATTCTTGTTGAGAACAACTGTCCATTCGGTTGCACCAGGAATGCAATAAATGGCATAAGTACCTGCTGCTACCTTAGTGCCGTTCACGCTCATCTCCTTAGAAAAATTGATGGTAGTAGCGCCATTTGCGCCAGTGCGCCACGCTTTGTCAAAAGCAACAACGTGCTTGTCAGTGCTGCCAAATATCATACGTCCCTTGGCAGAGGGTCTTGAATAATCAATTTTTACATCTGCCAAACCTACTTTCTGGCTAACCGAACCAGCGGGACTAGGGGCGGGAGTAGAAATGGCTTGTGCGAAGCCTGACAAAGAGGCAAATACAGCAAACACAGCGATAAATGCTATGGCCAAATTTCTGATTTTAAACATAATTGAATGGAATAAGAAATAAATTAAATAATTTAAGTGGTTTTGTAAAAGGGCTTGTTGGGAAGCACTGCGCAAGATGAAAATAGATAGCCAAGATTTTTAATCGTAAGCCATAGCTATTTAGTTTCTAATTTTATACTTTTACCAAGTCAAAGAAAAGCTGCTCTCTGTCTGCAATCTCTGATTCAGAAAGATTGACAATGCGCTCAGTACCAAATTTTTCTACGCAAAAAGAAGCCATAGCAGAGCCTTTGATGACACCGCGTTTCATATCCTCAAAGCTGGTGCTCTTGCAAGCGGCCATGTGCGCAATAAAACCCGCCGCAAAGCAATCGCCAGCGCCTGTGGGGTCATAGACCTCCTCAAGCGGGAGAGCTGGTGCATAAAAGAGTTCGTTGTCAGGCCCAAATAACAAAGCGCCATGCTCGCCTTTTTTGATGATAAGGGTTTTAGGTCCCATCGCCTTGATAACTTTAGATGCCTTTACCAAAGAGTACTCGCCCGAAAGCATACGTGCCTCTTCATCATTGATAGAAAGCACGTCCACTTGCGCCAAAACCGTTTTGAGCTCTGGCAACACCTCGGGGCGCATCCAAAAATTCATGGTATCCATGACTACCAACTTCGGACGCTTACGAAGGCGCTTGAGTACCGTTATCTGTACCTCTGGGCTTAAATTACCCAGCATCAAATACTCACAGTCTTGGTAAGATTCGGGTACAATGGGGTCAAAATCCCCAAGTACGTTGAGTTCTGTAATGAGCGTGTCGCGGGAATTAAGGTCGTTGTGGTATTTGCCAGCCCAGAAAAAGGATTTTTCATTTTCTTTAATTTGCAGCCCTTCCAGATTGACACCGCGCGCTCTGAACAACGCGATAGCATCTTTTGGGAAGTCTCCGCCAACAACCGCCACCAGGTTCACTTTGGGGCAGAAGTAAGACGATACCAAGGCAATGAAAGTGGCAGCGCCACCAATAATTTTACCATTGGTGGAACCAAGTGGGGTTTCTATAGCATCAAAAGCCACCGAACCAACTACTAATAAACTCATATTTAAAGGATTATGAGGGCAAGACCAAATTTTTAGAAAACCACATCTTTACACAAATGATACCGAAGCACCACTCAAAAATGCGCACAAAGGTAAACTTTTTTTGAATACAAAGCGATATTCCCTTAGTGGAGTCCAGAGTCTAGGTATCAAAAACACTTAAATTTATGTTGTCTGAAACGGTTTCAAGAAAAAACCGCAAGCTGCCTGTCAAGAGATTCCAATTCAAAAGTTAGATTTACTAAAAATGCTTTATGAGCTTGACTCTGTTCTTTTACTATCTGGAATAGTGGCCTGTGGTTCAAAAACAAAAGATTAAGGGCGCGTTACATAGGCCAGTGCGCTCTGACGACTATTCAATGAAAGCTGAAATAAGTTTAACGCCTTGAGTATGGGTATTTTGCTTAACTGCGTGCCATCGTTTTTTTTATCTAGATTTTGCAACTTGAACTGCTCTCAGTTAAAAAAAGCCCAAGAAATATGATTTTAATACTTTTGCGTGTAAATTTGTGCATCAAAAATTACGTAGTATTCATCTCTGTTCAAACAAGAATAAACATGAAACTTTCCTATATCATTGGGCTTGTGGTTATTGCGGTGGCAATGATGGTAGTTATTGTATCTGCCGATGACGCAAGCGAGTACGTTGATTTTAAAACTGCCCAAACGATGGCAGCAGAGGGCGATGACGACAAAGTTCACGTTGTAGGCGAACTTACTAAAGATGCGCAAGGTCAGATTACGAACATAGAATACGAACCACTCAAAGACCCTAATTTTCTTGCTTTCAGGCTTCTAGACGATAAAAAAAATGCGCAACGTGTGGTTTGCACGAATCCACCACCCAATATGAACGATTTTAAAAAGTCAGAAAAAGTGGTTATCATAGGGCGCTGTACGTCTGCCGAAGTCTTTCTGGCCGATGAGATTCTGCTCAAATGCCCTTCCAAATATGAAGAAAAATCTATTGCAGCGCTTTAGTTTTTAGGCTAAAATGCGGTGGCTTTCGCGAGTGTTCGTTTAAAATTTTGCACAGAACTTCTTGTATTTTAGAATGAAGTATAGCAAAACTACTTATCTTTGAGGCATAAAATTCATTTTTTTTAGCCCTTAAATGAAAAACATCGTATTGCTTGGTGCTGGGCGTTCAGCATCTGCTCTTATTCAGTATCTGCTCAAATGGGCATCAGAAAATGATTTTTTTGTAAGAATAGGAGACAAAAATCTCAGCGTGGCCGAAGAGAAGATAAGTAACCATCCTAGAGGTCAGGCTTTTGCTTTTGATGTTCAAAAATATGAAGACTGCCAAAGTGCCGTCCAAAACGCTGCTGTCATTGTTTCTCTGCTCCCCGCACACCTGCACGTACCCATAGCACAAGCCTGTATTGAGGCAGGAGTTTCTATGCTGACGGCTTCCTATATTTCACCCGCCATGCAAGCCTTGCACAATGAGGCAGAGAGCAAAAATATTATGATTTTGAATGAAATTGGTCTAGACCCCGGCATAGACCATCTCTCTGCTATGGAAGTACTTGATGACCTCAACGAGGCTGGCGCAAACATAACTTGTTTCAAATCTTTTTGCGGGGGCTTGGTAGCGCCTAACTCTGACACCAATCTCTGGGGGTATAAATTTTCGTGGAATCCACGCAATGTTATTTTAGCCGGACAGAGTACTGCTAAGTTTATGCAAAATGGTCAGACCAAGTTTGTGCCTTACCAACGTCTTTTTACTTATACAGAACCTATCCATTTTTCTCAAATTGGTGATTTTGAGGGCTATCCGAACCGCGACTCCCTTTCTTATCTGCAAGCCTACCGTATCCAAAAAGTGCCTACGGTTATTCGTGGAACTATTCGCAAAAAAGGCTTTTCTGATGCCTGGAATGTCTTTGTACAACTTGGACTGACCGACGACAGTTACATTTATCCGAACAGCGCCGAAACAACTTACAGAAGTTTTCTGAACAGTTATTTTCAATATGACCAACATCTTTCGCTTGAGGATAAACTCAAGAAGATGCTGCACGCCTCCATGCGCGAAGATGTTTTTGAGCGTATAAATAGCACGGGTATTCTTGAGGACAATATTATAGGCTTAGATAAGGCAACCCCTGCACAAATTTTGCAGCAACTGCTTGAAGAAAAATGGCGTTTAGAACCTTCTGATAAAGATATGGTACTGATGCAGCACATTTTTAAGTACCAACTAGAGGGTCAGAATCGCTGCTTACGCTCTTCTCTGGTTGTCATTGGTCAGGATAATGTTCAAACAGCTATGGCTCAGACAGTAGGATTGCCCTTGGGTATAGCAACCAAGCTGTTTTTAGAAAAGAAAATCATGCTCAAAGGTGTTTTGATGCCGCTCGTTAAGGAGCTATACCGCCCTATTCTATCCGAATTAGAATCTTGTGGTATTGCGTTCCGCGAGCACAGCACCGATATCAGTGAATTAGAGCTTTACAATTAAAGCTAAAACCAAAACTTATTCATTCAAAAATGCAAGCCTAATGGAAACGGCTCTGGCGTGTGCGTCGAGGCTTTCGGCAGCGGCCATCTCCTCTACAACAGGCCCAATGGCTATTAAGCCCTCCGCGCTCAGGGTCTGAAAAGTGATGAACTTCATAAAAGACTCTACCGATACTCCACTCCATGCCTTTGCAAAGCCCGAAGTTGGCAGCGTATGGTTAGTACCGCTGGCGTAGTCGCCTACGCTTTCAGGCGACCACTGTCCTATAAAAACAGAGCCAGCATTTCTGATGCGCGGTAAATACCAATCTTCGTACTCTGACTGTACTATAAGGTGTTCGGGCGCATAAAAATTAACGGCTTCAATGGCTGTTTCTTTATTTTCAAATAGTAAAAAGCAAGAGTTTTTGAGGGTTTCTTGTATAAAATGCGCTCTTGGCAAACTTTTGAGCTGCCTATCCATTTCTGCCAAAACCTGTTCGGGGAGTGCTGGGTTTGTTGTAACCAGCATCACCTGGCTATCGTTACCGTGCTCGGCCTGTGCAAGAAGGTCGGCTGCCACAAATGCGGGCAGAGCAGCATCTGCCAAAACAAGCACTTCTGAGGGGCCAGCGGGCATATCAATCGCCACTCCCAGCCCATTAGCATACTGTTTGGCACTTGTAACCCATTGGTTGCCTGGCCCAAAAATTTTATAGCATTGCGGTACAGTGGCAGTACCCAAAGCCATGCTAGCAATAGCCTGCGCGCCGCCAATTTTGAATATCTTTTTGATGCCGCAACGAGCCGCCGCGTACAAAATAGTTGGGTGTATAGCCCCATTGCTTTGGGGAGGTGTGCATAGAACCACCTCTTCGCAGCCAGCGAGCAGGGCGGGTATGCCAAGCATAAGCACAGTAGAAAACAGCGGGGCTGTGCCGCCTGGTATGTAAAGCCCTACGCGCTCAATACCGAATGCTCGACGCTCACAGACCACGCCTGCCATTGTTTCGCGACGTATCTGCTTAGGGAGTTCGGCTTCGTGGAAGGTTTTAATGTTTTGATAGGCAACTTCAATCGCACTTTTGAGCGCCTCGGAGAGCTGCCCTCCTGCCCGCAGCAATTCGTCTTCGCTCACCGGCCAAACACCTGCAAATTTATCAAATTCGGCGCTATACTGCACTAAGGCAACATCGCCCTGTGCCTGAATAGCGTCAAAAATTTGCTTGATAGCCGTTTGAGGTGCAGAGGCCGAAGCAGGCCTAGCCAGAATCATCTGCCATTCTGATTGGGGTGGGTTCTGATAAACTTTAGTCATATTTATTGTCTTATTGAGCGCAAAAATAGGCTTTTTGTGTGCATTAGTTCCATAGAAAGGCAAAAAATAATATGCGCTTTGATATAAACCAGCGAATGGCTTTTTCTTTGATTCACTCTCTGACATTTGAGCCATTTGCTTTTGTCTGATGCGAGGCATGGCAGGACGTAAAAAGCCCTTGAGATTTTGCCAGTTTTTTTGACAAAATAGGCTAAAATCTAAGAGATTTTAAAAATAAAACTCTTGTTTAATTTATTGATAATAAATACTTTAGATATATTTTAAGGGACGACTATCTAAGCGGTATTCACACAAAAGGGTGAATTAGTGTCAATTAACGCGAGGGTCGGTAGGGAAATGCGATAACATTTTGTACTTACCACCCATAGTTTGCAACACGCGTGCCCAGAGTTTATCTGGATTGGTCTGAAAGATTTGTTGCAAAGAAATACGCGAAACAATCCAATGATTTTCTTTGATTTCGGTTTCTAGCTGGAGCTGCTCCCAGCCGCTATAACCCATAAAAAAGCGGCAGTTATCGTCATTTAGCGTACCTATGACTGCTTTTGAGCAAATTTGTTCAAAATCTCCGCCCCAAAAAAGGCCATTTTTGAGCGCGACTGCCCCAGCCACGTCTGAAAACCTATGCAGATAATGTAGGGTGTTTGGTTCTACGGGCCCACCCATGTAAAGCGTATAATCTAGTAGTTCTATATCGGTGGCTTCGCTTACCGTGAGAGGTGTAGGCTTGTTTAGAATTAGGCCAAACGTGCCTTTAGGGCTATGCTCACAAAGCAAAACCACCGCACGTTCAAAATTTTCGTCCGCCATAAAAGGTTCTGAAACCAAAAGATGTCCGCTTTCGAATTCAGACTCTTGATTCAAAGGCTCGTCTAACATAGATTTACTGTTTTATGTATAGAATTGAACAATAAATACGCTAGTTCTTTAACGAAGTTTTGTCGTTTGATGTTACAAACTCATTTCAGGATTTCTAGTGTAAGGAAGCCTTCAGCAAAAGTAAATTTTAAATAAAATGAAGCTAAGGCTGCAACTTAAACCCGACCACCAAAATATCGTCTAGTTGGGTTTGCTTGGGAGCGTTACTGGGGTTCTGCCAAGCATCTATGGCTATTGCAAGCGCTTCTTTCTGCTCTGCAAGTGGCCTATTAGCATTCTGTGTCAGAAGTTTACGCATATTTTTTCCTAAAAATTTACGTGGAGGTTCGCCACCACCAAATTGGTCTTCGTAGCCGTCTGTGTACATATAAAACATGGTTTCTTCGTCTATTGGCAGATTATGCTCCTCAAAATTGGCATCTAGACCAGTCGTTTTGCCCCCCACCGAATACTTGTTGCCTTTGATAAGTGTGCCTTCGGGCTGGCTTGGGCACACATAAAAAAGCGGATTTTTTGCGCCCGCAAAGCATAATGTTTTGTTTGTGAGGTCAATGAGTGCAATAGTTATATCCATACCATCTTTGTTGTCGGTTTCGTCTTGGCGCAAGGCTTTAAAGATATTCTGATGTAATAAGGAGAGAATTTGGCCAGGCGAATGCACACCTTGTACGTTTACAATCTGGTTTAAATAGGCTTCGCCTGCCATAGACATAAACGCACCCGGTACGCCATGTCCCGTGCAATCAGCAACGACCAGAATGGCAATTTCAGATACTTTTGCGGGATTGTATGCGTTCATAAGCCCAGTGTTGCTTTGAGAAAGGCTCATGTTGTGTGGGGTTAGCGCCTCATTTTTAGGGTCATTATAGGAAAGTTGTTGTTTTTTTTGAGCAAACCAATAAAAGTCGCCTGATACAATATCGCGGGCGCGGTGCAAGATAAATAACTCTGGAATACTCTCACGTATATCGTCAATATGAGGCAACATTGCGTCCTGAATGCGGCGTGCGTAATTGATGCTAGCCGTAATTTGATGATGGTTCTTTTTGAGCAAGTCGTTGGCCGAAGTGAGCTTGATAAAGGCGGATTCTAGTTCTTTATTCTGGGAGTCTATACTGTCGCGTTGGGCACGAATTTCCTCGCTTTGCTGCGTAATTTTTTGATTTTTAGCTTCTAGGGCAGTATTTTTTTCATTTATCTGATTGTTTTTTTCTAGAAGCAGTCCGTTTGATTTTCGTTTGTCATTATAGCGCGCCCAAATAATAGCAGCCACTACCAGCATAAGGAGGGCTATGGCAATGAAAGAGCGTTTCCAAAGGCTTTCATTTTCAGCTTTTTGCGTGAGTAGGTCTGCCTCTTGGTCTTTAAGGCGAATTTCTTTTTCTTTTTTATCTAGCTCATAAATAGCATTTGCCTCGGCCAATCCTTTGGCGTTTGTTTCTTGAAAAATACTTTCCTTGAGTTGTAAAACAAGTTTTTGGTACTCTATGACTTTTTCTAATGCGCCTTGTTCGCGGTAAATGTCAGCCAATACTTGATAAACTTCGCAGAGAACAAATTTTAGACCAATGGTTTCAGCTATTTTTTCGGAACTTTTGGCGCTCTGAATAGCCTTTTCTGGTTTGCCCAGTGCTAAATAAATGCGTGCGGCCAGCGCAAGGTCTCTTGCCAAACCTTCTTGGTCATTCACTTCCTCATTCTGCTTGATAGCTGTAAGAATCTGGTTCAAGGCGCGTTCGTGCTTACTGTGCTTGAAATAAGTTTCTGCCATGCCAGCGTGCAAAAATCGGGCATCAAGGCGGGCACTCTCGTCGGCGTAAAGCAACTCTATGCCTTCTTTATATAATTTGAGAGCAGAGTCGGGCTGTTCTAAGTCCAAATAAATACCGGCAATGTTAGACAACAAGAAGGCTATATTGACATGGCGACTGTACTTTTGTTCTATGCGCAGCGCCTGCGTCAAATATTTGATGCTCAGCTTATATTGATTAAGGTCTGCATACACAAGTCCCAATAGATTTGTGGTAGCGCCTATATAACCCTCGTCTTGATGCTTTTCAGCTCTTTTGAGGGCTTCTAAGGCTAGCTGCAAGGCTTGATTGTATTGATTTTTTTTATAATGAATGTCAGCTAGCGCATAAAACTGACTAATGAGGGATTTCTCTCTAGCCAAATTGATATTGATGTTTTTGGCTTGCAGATAGTGTTCGTAGGCTTTTTCCAGAAATCCTTTTTGCGCATAGTGGTAGCCTATATTGTCTAGTGCATCGGCTTTGGCATCATCAAGGCTATGATTCTGGGCTAGCTCAAGGGCTTCAATGGCATAGCGAAGCCCCTCTTCATTTTGGTTACTGATGAACAAATAAGCCAGCTTGTTGTTTAAACGTGCCTTTTCTTGTGGCGTTTTGGTTTGCACAAGTACTTTGAGCAGACTGTCTGTTACAGGACTAGCAAAAGACAAAGTCCTTATAAAAAGCACCAATGAAACAGTAATAATAGAATATTTTACGCAATGATGCGTGCTGTTCGTGAACATTTACAGGTTCGTTCGTGGTGCGGATAGTTGATTTTCTATGCAATAAACGTTTAATTTTGTTAAAAAATGTTTTTCTAGTATTTTTTTATGCTTAAAAAATCTACCCTTAAAAGCAAAATTGGGAATGAGTGCCTTTTTATCATATCTTGCTATAATTCTGCACCTTGCCCTCCATGCTTGACTCTGCTACTAAGAGTAAACGTCCTTTTTTGCCGCCATCATAAGCCACCAACTTGTCGTCCTCGTCCATTTTTATAGTCGTAACTACGTTTTTGGCGAGTTTGTAAGTGCCACCACTACCCAAGTTGTGTACTGTGCGAGCATCGTCCGTATCGTTTTTGATTTTGATGTTAATATTTTTTGCTTTGCCTTTAGGGGCAGGTGCAGGCTTATCATTCGCCTTTTTATCGCGGCTGTTGCTGCTAGAGTTCGGCGATGATGCAGTATAAGAAATTGACTCATAGGATTCTGAGCCGTAGGAGCTATCCGAAGTGGTCTCTTGACTAGAGAAGGTGTTGTTTTTGTGCGCTATGATATCGTCCATGAAACATTTTTTATAGTATTCGTTCATGAGCAAGCATATTCTGGCTGCCACAGGAAAAAAGTCCTCAAAAATATGCACGTTAAATCCTAGGTTGTAGCTATCAGGGTCTGCACCAATTACATCACTTTCTTCGCTTTTATAAATATTCTGAGTAGCAGACCCGTTCTTAAAAAATAGAGGAAAGTAATCGCTGTAATCCTTTGTAACAAAGTAAAATGACAAATTTTTTGTATTCATTTTGCTCTCTTCTACCTGAGTAATCTGGGTGTTGGCATTGTAAGTAACTTCCCAGATACTCATTTCAGCGTGTTCGCCATTCGCGTCTATCTTCAAGGCCAGATAGTGGGCATAACTACGCTTGTTTGTTTCGAGGGAGGGCGGATTCCAAAAGACCAATTCTCCTGTTATTTCTATCTGGCGGCCGCTTTGAGAAACAAACGATGTTTGAGGAGGTAAGCCATGCTGATTGATAACGGCTTGTAAACCTAGCATGGGTTGGGTGGCTAAGGCTTTGATAGGCGCGATTTCGGCTTCTCTGGCTTGCTGAACAGCAATGACCTCGTTTGTTTTTAGCTCCCGTTGCGCTTTACTGGCCTGGTATTGCTCCGTGGCATAAGCAGGCAGGTGCTTCAGCAACTCGTCCACGACATAAAACGAGCGCTGTGTGTCTTTGTGTGTATTCAAATAAATAAGATTAGAATCAAAACTAGATGCTTCTACGTTCGCGCTATTCATTCGGTACTTTTGAGTGCGGTGTGAGCCATGCAGGACAGGCAACTGGATTCTTCCCTCTTCGCTCAGATACAATTTATGAAAAGAGGCCGTATCGATGTTATGATAGGCATACTCTTCCTGCCATACTTCTGCAATCTTTTCGTTGTTGCTATCCAGCCATACGAGGAGCGATTGGAGAGAGTTGGGGCCAAAATCATAATAAAGTGCGTTTGCGGACGACTCATTGGTCAGATAGGCTTGATTCCGTGTTTCTATGATGCTGCCGCTGGGCGTTCTGAATTTTAATACTGCACCGTTGAGGTCATCAAAGAGTTGCTCAAAGGGTTTGGGAGCAGGCGGAGTGGCTTCTTTGCTATGCTCTTCTATAATACCTTTAATCTCCTCAAGTTTTTTGTCAAGATTGAGGTCTTTCGCTTGCTTAATCAGATTGGATAAAAAGCCTTTCATAGTACCAGTTGCAGTTCTAATGGTTAAACATGATTGTAACGCGCAATTAAAAACTATTCTTGATTAGTTTCTCCATCGGAAGTAAGGCTTCTTATGAACTGTACGCTTTTGTTTACAAAGAATTTACCGAGAAAAGCGCACTAGCCAAACCGTTTGTTTATGCCTGGCTAAAATTTATAGAGCTAGGCACTTTTCCTGAATCCAATATTTTTGTTTGAACGAGAGCAACCTTTTTTGAAAAAAAGAGTCTTTACTTACAAATTGTTCAACGCATGACGCTGCCCCAAACAAAATACCCTATTTGATTCTTTTATCTCTCTCATAGTAAGAAATGCAATACTCAAAAGCCTTTTATAGGCCATTTTCTAGCAAAAAATCATTAAATTTATTCCCAATCTTATTTTTCACTTGCCTCAGCTTGCTCCCTTCGTGGCTTTGCGCACAAAACAACAAACTGACTATTGATGGAACCATCACAGATGCCCAAACCGGTGAGGCGCTCATTGCAGCGGCTGTTTATGTACAAGAACTTAAAACAGGCGCACTTAGCAACGAATACGGTTACTATTCTTTAACACTTGCGCAAGGCACTTACAACATCAAGATATCGTATGCGGGCTATATTGCGGTTGTCAAAACAATAGAACTAAAAGCTGACCAAAAGTTGAACGTTGCGCTTAATACCGAAGAGCTTGAAGAAGTCATTGTTACAGAAAAGCGCGCCACAGACAATGTGGACAAGGCCGAAATGGGCAAAGTTGTGCTGGGCATAGACCAAATCAAGAGCATTCCGGCACTTATGGGCGAGGTGGACGTGATTCGTACCATTACCCTACTGCCTGGGGTACAAAGCGCTGGTGAAGGCACAACTGGGCTTTTTGTGAGGGGCGGTGCCAACGACCAGAACCTTATTATGCTAGATGACGCACCCGTTTACAATGCCTCCCACCTCTTGGGCTTTTTTTCGGTTTTTAACCCTGATGCAGTTAAGGATATGCGTATGTATAAAGGCTCTATTCCTGCTCGTTATGGCAATCGTCTCTCATCAATTATTGATATTCGCATGAAAGACGGCAATAACCAAAGAACAGCTATAACTGGCGGTATTGGTAGCATCTCGTCGCGCCTGACTGTGGAGGCCCCGCTTGTCAAGAACAAGGGCTCATTTATAGTGTCTGGCCGCCGTACCTACGCCGATATGTTTTTGCGCCTCTCTAGTAATAAAAACATCAACAATAATGTGCTTTATTTTTATGATTTTAACATAAAGGGGAACTATGCCATTGATAAAAAGAACAAGATATTTGTTTCAGGCTATTTTGGACGCGATGTTTTTGCTTTTGGTTCTGCCTTTGGCCTTGACTGGGGCAACTCTACCGCTACAGTGCGCTGGAATCATATCTTCAGCAACAAGTTATTTTTGAATACAACTGCCATTTATAGCAAGTTTGATTATGGTTTCGATATCAACGACGGCGCACAAAACTTTACCTGGAGTTCTGGGCTTGATGACAAAACCTTAAAATTTGATTTTGACTACTTTCTTAATCCAAACAACAACGTTAATTTTGGCATAGAAACCACACTGCATACCTTTAGACCACCCAAAATTACCCCTAAAGACAAAAACTCTATCTTTGTGCCCTTTTCGCTTAGCAATCGTCAAGCGCTCGAGAACGCCATTTATATCAGCAATGAGCAGCGCGTAAACGATAAGTTGAGTCTAGAGTACGGTTTGCGTTACTCCTTCTTTAGTAATGTTGGCAAAGATGAGGTTTATGTATATGCAGACGGCGAAAAGCTAACCGATAAGAACATTATTGACACGCTCAAATACAAAGCTGGAGAGTTTTATAACACTTATCATGGTGCAGAGCCACGCTTTAGTGCTAAGTACAGTCTGCGCGAGAACAACTCTATCAAAGCCGCTTATGCACGCACAAGACAGTACATTCAGGTAGTTTCTAACAACACTGCTTCTTTACCTTTTGACCGTTGGATTCCGTCTGACCGCTATCGTGCGCCTCAAATTGGCGACCAGTTTTCTTTGGGCTATTTTCATAACTTCCAAGATGACGCTTATGAGTTTTCTACCGAACTTTATTACAAAATAATGGAAAACCAAGCAGATGTTCTAGACGGGCAAGATGTTTTTCTGAATGCCAACATAGAGGAAACACTTGCAGACGGCAAGGCGTGGTCTTATGGTGCAGAATTTTTACTCAAGAAGAACAGCGGCAGACTCACTGGCTGGGTTAGCTACACGCTCTCGCGTACCCAGCGTCAAATAGAGGAGATAAACTTAGGCAAAAGCTATAGCCCGCGCTATGACCGCACGCACAACATATCAGTTGTGGCGAGTTACCGACTGAACAAGCGCACAACGCTTGCTGCCACATGGGTTTATTACACTGGTGCAGCCGTAACCTTTCCAGCAGGCCGTTATGATGTAGGCGGAATGCCAGTAACCTACTACGACCCTGCAAACCGTAATGGCGACCGTATGCCTGATTACCACCGCTTGGACTTGGGCGTAACCATTGACGGAAAGAACAAGAAAAATCGTGCTTGGGTTGGTTCTTGGAATATTTCTGCATACAATGCCTACAACCGCCAAAATGCTTTTTCTATCACGTTCCGCGAAAGCAAAAATAATCCTGGCAATATGGAGGCTGTTCAAACTACCCTTTTTGGCATAGTACCTTCGGTTACTTATAATTTTAAAATTCTGCCCAAAAAGAAAGAAATAAAAGGCTAAATGCGTGCCGATGGCTGTGCTAAGCATAAAAACACCTTGCGGAGCTTCAAAAAAACTTCGTAAGGTGTTTTTGTTAAGGATATTGTTGCCAACAAAGCAGGATAGTTTATTATCAAAACTAAAATTTGTGGTGCACTTCGTGTTTTTATAATTCAAAATGGCTTACATTTGCTTTTGTTGTTAGGCAAGTCGTAATCTATACTTTTATCATGCAAAATATTCTTTCGCAGCAGCATCTGCTCGACGAAATTTATAAACTACAGCAGCAAAACATACAACTCATGGCGCTGGTGCAGCAATTTGCCCCCGAAGCCATACAAGGAAATGATGAGGCAGAAACGCAAGTATCTTTTATGCGTTTTGAAGCTAAGCATAACATGGCGGGGCGTATTCTGTGGGCGAATGATGCTGCCCTAAAGGTGTTCAGTACGGACAACAAAGGAGCATATTTGATGGATTTGCTTACAGCAGATGAAGCCCGTTATGTAGATGTTTACCTCAATAATTTGCGTCAGTTTAAAGTGGCAAGAGGAACGGTCAAATGCCTTGATAAACATGGAAACTTGCTTTTTTTAGATTTTAAGAGTGAGCTTGTACAATCGTCGCAGGATAGGTTAGTCCACATCACGGCGCAAGACGTAACAGCGCTTCGCCATGCCTCTCATTGGTTGAAGCAGTCCAATGCGTTCTATAAAGCTATTTATGATAACGACAGTTCCGCCATCTTGGTAGTGAACGAACGCCGCGAAATTATTGAAGCCAACCATACCGCCGAACAACAATACAAGATAGAAAGACAACGCCTCATAGGGCAAGATTTACTCACACTCTGGCAGTTTACAGACCTCAGCCGCTCTCAGTTAGAACGCACTTTTAAGCGCACTAGGCTAGAAAAAGAAGTTATTTTTTTATTGCGTGACCGTGCGCTTGCACCCAAAAACCGCACGCTCAAAATAAGCCTTTGCAAGAGTCGTTTCTTTGGCAAAGAAGTTACTATTGTTTACAGTCAGGAGGTATCGGCGCTCGGCGAGTCCGATTTTCAAGATGTTTATCAGAACATTCAGCGCGACGATGAAGGCGCACGGCTGCTAACTGCCGATAATCGCCTACAAGACATTATTTTGCGCTTTATCAACCGGCTTTTTCAGTTGAACTACGTCAAGGCTGGCGGCTTTTGGGAAATAGACCAAGAGGAGCATTGCGCCACGCTCAAGTTCTGCCTGAATATACCAAATAGCCTTATTGCACTGCTCCGCAAGCTAGACTTGAATACTTATAGAACTATTTTTGTAAATGGCGAGTCGGCAGAACTCAAGCCTTTTTCGCTTCATGCAGAGCAAGAGCGGCCTTTGTTGCTCATGCCTATTAAAATTGAAGACCAAGTAGCCTTTGCCCTTTTTATTGAGGTGGACCCTTTCTACAGAAATGCAAACGCTGTTTTGAACGTTTTTGCATCAGAACTCAGCGCACACCTCACGCGCTCGCATCTTCAGAAAAAAATTATCCAGAGCGAAAACCTCTTTAGAACCGTAGCAGACCACTCGCCCGCCCTGATATGCCTGCGCGCTAGCGAGAGTAACATTGTGTTCTATAATCAACTTTGGGACACCTGCGTCGCTAAAGCACGTAGCACGGATACACACGCAGCTTGGGTGCGGGCCGTTCATCAAGACGACCTTAAAAATGTAGAAGATGCGCTCCGCAAAGCATTCGCAAACGGCGAAAAGTATGAGGTAACCTACCGACTTAACTGCAACGCAAAAAAAAGCTACCGCTGGCTTCTAGAAAATGGTGCACCTTACTACGACGAGAAAGGCAAATTTAAAGGCTACGTTTGCTCTGCCATTGATATTACGATGCAAAAAGAGCGCGAAGTGGCCGAACAACAAAAAGCCCTTTTGGCACACGCCAAACTACAACTAGAAAACTTGCTGCAAAATTCTCCATTTGTTACCCTAACGCTTGACCTACAATATAACATAACATACTGCAATTCAACTTTTTATAAACTGACAGGTTGGAATCCAGAAGATGTTATTGGCGAACCTCTAGAAACTTTTTTTGAATTGGAGGGCATCAAAAAAGTAGAAGATATAGAGCAGTTTACGGATAATTCGGAGGCCTATCTCAAAACCTCTTACGGTGAACTACTGCCAGTGGGTTACAAGGCACTTTTATTAAACGACCCTGCTGGGGAAATCAACACCATTAATATTGTAGCAGAGGATAAGTCCGAAAAGCTCAAAATGATGGAAACCATGCAGAGAGGCCATAAAATGCTGCGCGACCTTTTTGACAACGCCACAGACCTTATCACCATTTTTAGTGGAACAGACGGCAGCGTTCTTTTTGCAAACAGGGCATGGAAGCGCTCTTTTGAAAGCCTAGACCCTATGAATCCACGAACCAACTTTTATGACGTGCTTCACCCCGACTACTTAGAGTCCACAAAAAAGCTCCTCTTCAAATCTAAAGAAAGTGGTCTTACACAAGAAATTAGCTTTATTCTCATCAACAAATTTGGCGAAAAAATATATGCCGAAGGTGGTCTTAGCTTCAATGAAGAAAAAAATGCGCCACCAATATTCAAAGCCATCTTAAAAGATACTACCCAGCGTACCATTGCAGAACGTTCACAGCGTCTTTACTATCAGATATCCAAGCACAGCGTGAATGCAATGCGGCTTTCGGAACTTTATAAAAACGTTTATGAAGAGCTAAAAAATGAATTGGCCATTGATAGCTTCCTGGTGGTTTTGTTCAACGAGGAGCAGGAGTTTGAATTTCCGTTTTATGTGAACTCCCAGCTTGTAAACGACACTGGCATACACGGGCAGGCTTTGGCCGAATATGCGCTTCGTCATTTTGATACAACACAATATCTGTCTATGGCCAACATCACAGACCTCGTGCAGCATGGCAAAATCAAAGATTTAAAGAACTTGCCCCGTGTGTGGATGTGCGTGCCGCTTTTTATTGAGCAAGAGAAAATTGGCATGGCTATTCTGCAATACTTTGATGAATCCAAGCAGTTCAATTTGAATGACTTAGAAGTTTTAAACTTTATTTCAGGGCAGCTCAGTACGGCCATTGCCCGCAGCAAAAACCAAGAAGAACTACGTAAGCAAAGTGCCAACTTGAACGCTATTTTTGAGAGCGGCTCCCTGCTCGTTTGGGCTGTGGACAATGACCTCAAAATCATGGAATTTAATAATAACTTTTCCGCGTTTATTGAACTCCAATACGGTTTAGAAACCGAAAAGCGCGCCCCAATTCTAAGTTTTTATCAAAAAAGTTCTCAGGGTGAAACTTTGTTTTGGCAAACCAAATATGCAGCCGCTCTGATGGGCGAGGAGCAAAAGTTTGAAATACGTATGGAGAATGAGCAATTGGGTTCAATATGGCATCAAATAGTCCTTAGTCCTATTTTTGATAAAGAAGGCCAAAATGTTATAGAAGTGGCTGGTGTGGCGCAAGATATTACTGAACAAAAAGTACAAGACGAGTCGCTGAGGCGAAGCGAACGTAAGTTTCGGACTATTTTTGAATCCTTCCAAGACCTTTACTTTAATACAAACCGCAATGGCTTTCTACGCATGATTAGCCCCTCTGTGAAGGACTTTTTTGGCATGAGTGAAACCCAGAGCGTAGGCTTGCATATAGATGACCTCTTTCGCCAGAGCCTGAGCTTTGAAGAAATTTTGGCAGAACTCCGTACCAAAAGTAATTTGAGCATCAAAAACCGCGAAATACTAATAGGGGCTTCGGCGCAGGGCAAATACCTTTTGGCCAACTTCCGATTGTTACTGGACGAAAATGGTCAAATAGATGGCCTAGAGGGCACTGCTCGAGATATTTCGGAACTCAAGCAAACCACCCAAGAGCTTGTAAAGGCTAAAGAGCTCGCCGAAAAATCCTTAGAAGTAAAAAAGCAGTTCCTTTCTAACATGAGCCACGAAATTAGAACTCCCATGAATGGCATTATGGGTATGATTGACCTGCTCGGACTTACAGACTTGCAGCCAGAGCAAGGCCAGTACGTCAGTACCATTAAAAAGTCTTCGGTAACCCTCTTGAATATCCTGAACGACATTCTTGACCTCTCAAAAATTGAAGCAGGGCAAGCCACCATACGCCCAACTAAAGTAGCAGTCAAAAACATTCTAGAAAAAATCCATACGCTCTTTGTACAAGAAGCTATCCGTAAACAAAATTCATTCAACTATCGGGTTCATGACAACGTTCCTCCCTGTGTGTTGATGGACGAAACCCGTGTTTTGCAAGTGCTTTCTAACCTTACGTCTAATGCCATCAAGTTCACGGAAAAAGGCAAGGTGGAGGTGTTGGTCAGTTTGGTGAGCAAAGATGCTGATAATTGGCTCAAGTTTGAAGTCATAGATACAGGTATAGGCATAGCAGAGGCAGACCTCAAGCTCCTTTTCCGTTCTTTTAGCCAAGTTCAGAGCAATTATACCAAGTCTTTTGGTGGTACAGGCTTGGGTTTGGCTATTTCCAAGGAGCTCTGCCGCTTAATGAATGGCGACATTGGTGTGGAGTCTGTACCACACAGAGGCAGTAATTTTTGGTTTACGGTAGGCATCAACATTTGTGATGCGCAGGACGTGGAGAGTATGCAGCCGCTCGTAGAAGCACAAGAAGAGTTAATGAATCATTTTCAGGACGTTACACCGAAAATTTTAGTAGTTGATGACAATCAGGTGAACCTCATGGTGGCTTCAAAAATCCTTGCTACTGCTGGCTGTGCAGTACAAACGGCACGCAGCGGCGTAGAGGCTATTGAGATTGCCACGCAGCAAGAATTTGACTTGATTTTCATGGATATTCAAATGCCAGAAATGAGCGGCATAACCACTACCCAAATTCTCAAGTCCAAAAAGAGTGATTTGCCGCCCATTATTGCCCTAACGGCGTTTACACTGCCCGAAGAGCGCGAAGCCTTTTTAGCCGAAGGCATGACAGACTTTCTGGCCAAGCCTATTCGTGCAAATTTATTGATTAACAAAGTTCAAGAATGGATTTTCAGAAAACTCGCCCAGGGGATAGCCGAGCCGTCGCCTAGTCCTGAGGCTTCCATTGACATACTGCCTGTTTTGAATAAAAAAGCTATTGAACAACTCGCAAAGTATGGCGGCAAGGAACTACTTGAAGAAAGCCTTGTGCAATTCAATACGGAAACCAGAGAGCTATTGCAATTGGCTGTAACTGCTGTTGAAGACAACGATTTGTCGGAATTTAAGAGGAATGTTCACACCATAAAAGGTTCAGCAGGAACGGTAGGGGCCGAACGTATGCACAAGCGCGCCTCTAGGCTCGAGCTTCATGCCAAACAGAACGACTTAAAACTTATCAAAGCTGAGTTACCGCAACTCAAACAAGACTTTGAAGACTTTTTGGCGCTGTATAAAATTGATTTAGAGCGTTTTAATTAATATACAGTTTCATTTTATTCAAAAAAAACCATCATGTCTGAAAAAAAAGGTGGAATAAAAGCACCCAAAGCGCTATCGCCATTAGAGCGCTATTTGGCATATCTAGACGATATTTTTGAAGTAGAGCCAGAATTTTATGAGAGTGAGCTTGCGAGCGCTGATTCCAAGGGCATTCTAAGTATTGTGTACCGAAATATTCCCGAAGAGGGCTACATAACAGCTTTTACTTATGGTCTTTCGCTTATGGAGCACCCCGACTGGCTAGAAGGGACAAAACCAGAACTTTGTATTTCGGTAGAATCCGATAGCCTAGACTGGGCGCTCATTCCAGGTTTTTGGGCTAGCGAACTGGGTGGCGAGTGTTCGTTTTCTTATGGCGAGATTCTTGAGCTGGAAGAAGAGGTAAGCGAAGACTCCGCTATGGACTCATTCTTCCTCTTTGCGCCTAGCATTCTTGAAGCAGAGGATTATAGCGATATAGACATCGGTTTGCCCTACCGAATCAACTTTGTTTCTCTCTACCCAATTTATGCTTCCGAAATACCTATTTACAAACAAATTGGTATAGAAAATTTTTGGAAACATGCCCAATACGACAATTTCAGTGTTAAAAGGCCATCGATAAATGAATGAGAAGATAAGCGCTTAAATTAACCTCTCTTGAGTCGTCAGAAAGCCCTTTTTGAGGTTTTCGAGTTCCAAACACCCTCTTTTGTCTCTTGTAGATGCCCTTTTCCCGCGTTTTCAAATAACTTTTTGCCAAATGCCTTAGGGACACCCTCATGATTTTGGGTAGCTTTTCTCTCTACTTTTTGCCTTGATGCAGAACCGAAGCGCGCGCTGAAAGTTCTGGCTCTAGGTCATAGCAAAAAAATCAAGCCTCGCAAAAGGCCAATTTAGATGAAAAAAGAACCTTTTTTCATCTAAAACAGCGAATGGCTTTTTCTTTGATTCAATCTCTTACAAAACAGAGTTGCACATATGTGTTTCAAGGGACGACTACTTAAACTTATCAATCAAACCCAGGGCAGCCAAAAGAGAGTCGCGTCTGTATATGCGGGTAAGGCGAGCGGTTTCGGGCGGCAAGCACTTGGTATCTACTTTCATAAAAATACGGTGTGCGCGGCAATAGTTCTTGGAATAGAACCAACCTTCGGCCAAAGCATAAATAAAATGGGCAAAAATACTGTCGTAATCTTCTGGTCTTACCAGTTCGGATAGGCCTGGTACCGAAAACTGGTAGCTTTTAAGTATGTTTTTATCTGCTACAAAGCCAGCCAGGAGCTTGCGTTGTTTGTCGAGGTCTAAAAAACTGGCAAGTCCCCAGTAAATGAGAGCAGTTTCTTCCAAAAAAGGTTTATAGTTGGCAGACTTGGCTGCACTGTGCTGTCTAAAGTTGGCTATGGTGGCTGTGTTGGTATAAATGCCAGAAGTGGCATTGAGTAATAAGTATTTCAGATACAACTCTTTGTCCATACAAAAATGCAAAAGTTCATTTAGCCCACCCACGCGCTGCACAAAACTCATCTTATAGAACGTAGAAGGTTGTACCTGCGCTCCATAAGCTATGAATCGGACTAAGTCCACGTCCATTCGCGAGCCTTCGGCAGGCAAAAGTTGGTTTTTGGACTGGTCGTAGTACTGAATGTTTCCGCTATAAAGCGTTACGGTTTCGTTTTTGAAGGCCGCCGCCACCTCCAAAAGGGCTTTTGGTGCGAGCCAGTCATCGCTGTTGAGCCAATTAAAAATAGTGCCTGTGGCTCTAAAAATTCCTTTATTAATAGCATGACTCTGCCCTCTATCCTTTTGACTTTCCCAATAGGTTAGGTGCTTAGCATATTTTTTTATAATATCAACACTACCGTCTTGTGAGCCGCCGTCAATTACAATGTACTCTAAATTAGGGTAATCTTGGCTCAAGACGGAATCAATTGTTTGCTCTATGTAAGAAGCTTGGTTCAAAGAGGGCGTAACAATCGTAATCTTAGGCCAGTTCATTAGCTTAATGCCATCTATTTTAGGTGTTTATTCGTAAATATTTGTCATAGGCAATGCGCTACTAGGCATTTAATTTTCTAAAATCTTGCGGCGCTTTTTAGCGACCATATTCTCTGTTTCTACCAAGCGCTCCAAGGCAGTAGCTATGGATAGTTCTACATTCAATACACGTGAGGCACGTTTTACGGCTTGCTCTTCTTCAAAAGCATAGTCTTGGTCAGAGCGCGCAAACTTGATAGAATCATACAAAAGCAAACGCGCCAAATTCAAGCTGGACTTTAATTTAATTCTATTAACTACATCTTCGAAGGCTTCAGTATGGTAGTCATAGTGCATCAAATCCTTCAGCAAATCACTATTAATACCTTTTTCTATGCTAAAGTCATGTATGAACCATAAGAGTTCTTCTTCAGAGACCTTGCCGTCTGCCCCTGCAATGATGAGCAATGCTTTGCCATAGTCCAGAATCATGTTAGAAGAAACAAGCTCTACAACAAGTGGATAAGGGGCGTGTGAGTCTGCCTCAAAAAGCTGAACTTTGGTTTTGTGTACATTGGTTTCCATATCAATCAAGCCTTCTACCTCTAGCGCAATGTCTTCGCGCAGGTTCAAGAATTTTGCTGCTTTTTCTACGGCTTGCTGCTCTTCGTCCGAATATTTGAGGTCTGCTTTAGACATACGCACGGCATCATAAAGCAAGGCGCGGCGCAAGTTGAGCGGAGCAAAGAAATAAACTTTAGATATAAGTGCTTTTAAGTCTTTGTTCTTATAGTCAAAATCTTTCATGGCAGCAATAACGCCATTGGGTTCTGTCAATTTGAGGCCAATATCGCGCAGCAACCAGTTGAACTCATCGGTAGAAAGCCCGTCTGCGCCTGCTATGGTCATTAATGCAAAAGCATAGTTCTTCCAAGACTCAAAGGTAGCTTCCTTGAGACCATATACCGCTTCAGCAAAAGGAGTGGCTTTAATTATCAGATTGTTATCACTATTCATTAGCTTGCCATTAGTACATTTTTGATAGGCTACAGGCCAAAAGTAGTAAATTCTTTTTTCTAAAGCAAATTTAGCTTGGCTAAATCAAAAAATAGACCAGTCTATTCTCTTGCTTGGGCTTCGCGGAGGAGTATCAGCGCAAAAACAGCGTAATTCAAAATATCTTTATAACCAGACGCTATACCTTCCGAAACAATAGTTTGGCCATTATTGGCTTCTATGCTTTTGATGCGATAGAGCTTCATTAAGATAATGTCTGTGATGCTTTCTACGCGCATATCGCGCCAGGCCTCGCCGTAGTCGTGGTTTTTATTCTGAAGTAGGCCAGCAATATCTTGCACCTGGGCTTCATAGAGTTGTAGTACCTCCGCGGTGTTCAGCTCTATGCGGCTATCCTTTCTAAGCTCTAACTGAATAAGCGCCATGATGGCATAATTGATGATACCTGTAAACTCGTCTTGGATACCGTCTTGAACACGCTGTATTTTTTTTTCTTGTATAGTACGAATCCTTTTGGCCTTGATAAAAATCTGGTCTGTTATGGCCATAGGTCGTAAAATACGCCAAGACGTGCCATAATCTTTGTTTTTTTTATCAAATAGTTCGCGGCAGGAACTTATGACTTGCCAAAACTGCTTTTGTGTATCTTCTGTATCAGGGAGTAGCATTAGGGTTTTGGCGAATAATGACTGTGGTGTATCTTAGCTTTGATGAGTGCTTTGCGTTTGCTTTCAAAGTCGCCTGTTGGAATGGAGTTGATGAGCTTTTGAGTGTATTCGGACTGAGGTTTTGTATAAATATCTTCCGAAAAAGCCTCCTCCACAATGCACCCCTGGTTCATCACAAAAATACGACTGGCTATGAACTTAACAACGGCTAAGTCGTGCGAGATAAAGATGTAAGTGAGGTCGTATTTTTGTTTCAAATGATTGAGCAAGTTCAATACTTGTGCCTGCACGGATACATCAAGCGCCGAAACAGACTCATCGCAAATAATAAACTTGGGCTGAATACCCAGCGTGCGTGCAATACATACCCTTTGGCGCTGCCCGCCCGAAAGCTGGTGCGGATAGCGGTCATAATAAATTTCGCTCAAATTAACGTTTTGCAGCAAATCTATGGCAATATCCCGCCTTTCGGAATCCGATTTCCCTATACCGTGTACCCGCATTGGCTCAATGATGGATTCGCCTATGCTCATGCGTGGGTTCAAGGAAGCATAGGGGTCTTGGAAAATGATTTGAACATTCCGTCTAAAAGCACGCAACTCCTTGGTTTTCATTCCAATAACATCTTTGCCATCAAAAATTATTTTCCCGCTTTGCGGCTCAACAAGGCGCAAAATAGAACGACCCAAGGTAGATTTGCCACAGCCCGACTCTCCTACCAAACCTATAGTTTCGCCTTTGTAAACTGTAAGACTTACGTCATCAACTGCTTTTACGTAAGATTTGGCTTTGCCCCAGAGCGTTTTTTCTTTTGCAAAATACGTTTTCAAATTTTCTATTTGCAGAATAGGCTCTCTTTTGAGAGAGTTTTCGTACTGCTCGCGGAGTTCTTCTTCGCTTTCATAATTGAACAATATGGCTTGGCCTACTGACTGAAACTTTTGTTTGCCGTCTTCAGTGCCCATAAAATCAGCAACTGTAGGCAATATTTTTAGCTTGGCATCGAGGCGTGGGCGGCAAGCCAACAATCCTTTTGTGTAGGGGTGCTGAGGGTTCGTAAACACATCTTCCACAAAGCCCTGCTCTACAATTTGCCCTTTCCACATGACCAGAACGCGGTCTGCTACCTCTGCAATCACGTTGAGGTCGTGCGAGATAAAAATGACAGACATTTGCGAACTGGCTCGCAACTCGTTGATGGTTTCTAAGATAGCCGCCTGCACGGTTACGTCCAGTGCAGTAGTAGGCTCGTCGGCTATTAGCAGCGATGGATTGCAAACCAAAGACATAGCAATCATAACGCGTTGCTTCTGCCCGCCCGAAATTTCATGCGGATAAGCATTAAAAATTCGGTGGGGGTCTGGCAGATGCACTTGGTCAAATGCAGCCAAGGTCATTTCTTTGGCACGCTTAGAGTCCACGCCTTTTTCATGCTTCAAAATGGTTTCAATGACCTGACTTCCACAAGTATAAACAGGATTAAGGCTGGTCATAGGCTCTTGAAAAATCATAGAAATTTCTTTGCCTCTAATCTCTCTGATGTCCTTGCGGGGCAAGGTTAGCAGACTGACCATTTTTTGGGGGTGGGTATCGTCTTGATAAAGCGCACTTTTGAATCGGATTTCACCACTGCTTATGCGTCCGGGTGGGGTTTGAATCAACTGCATCAAAGACAAGGACGAAACCGTTTTGCCTGAACCAGACTCCCCCACAATGCCTAGTGTTTCACCTTGCTTAATGCTAAAACTGATGTTATCAACGGCCTTAACAAGTTTTTTGTTCTTGCCAAACTCTACGGTCAGATTATTGACTTCCAGCAAACTTGGGGCATTCTTGTCGTACATGGCGCTTATTTTTTTGAGTAGTTTGATGAAGATTGGTAGAAAACTATGCCAAAAATTACTCAATAGTGAGCTTAGGCAAAGTATCGAGTAGTATGCGTCGGTCGGAGGTGGCTATTCTCACCACAAAACGTTGCTTAGCTTGTGTGGGTTTATTTTCAAGAAAAAGTAAAAACTCGTCCTCCACTTGCCCAGCGCTGCGAGCAAACATACGAATAAATTCCGATAGCAATACTTTATCAGGAATAGTTTTTTTATATGATGCCTTAAAGTACATATTCAGTGCCTGATTGGGTAAAATTGTGTTGAAAGTATCGAGGCTAAAAACAGCGATGCTATCAATGTAGGCATTTGGCTTTATGGTGGCTTTGCCTTGAGCGCCAGGGCTGCTTTGTGCGCTAATCAATCGCGCATTGAGTTTTACGTCCAAATAAAACCCTTCGGGTTTGGTAGATAAAAGTGTGTTTGCCAATGTATTATCGCTGCTGTTACGGACATCTGTACTCAAAAAAGACCAATGATAAGCCTCTACGAATGAACCGCAACTTGCTACCTGAAAAACGACTAGAACAGCTAAAAAACAAAGGCTTGCCTTTTGTAAGGAATGGTCTTGGAGCATAATTTTGGGGTTTACCTGTTGTTATAGGGTATCAAAAAACACAAAGAAAAGAGGTTTTAAGTGCAAATTTAGTTATTTTTTTGTTTCGTATCAATTCGTTATTTAATTTTTAGCTGGTCTGGAGCACCACAAACGTTTGGCAAAGGACATCTTTAGTTGGGTATTGTTCGTAGATTGATGCGTTTTGCTGCCAAGTAGAGCCAAGATTTGAAGGTTTGACTACCATCTCATTGCATATATTCTAAAGCTAAACGGGCTTCCATGACTTGGTGCGTAGTTGAAAATAATTTTTCAAAACTGCTGAGGCAAAGCATACTCATCAAAGTTTCTCTCTGGAATGTAAACTGATAATTTGTTCATACTATTCTTTTGGATACAAAAATGCACTAATTTTAACTAAACAAGTCCGATAAGAATTTTTCTATCTGTTGAATCTAAGAAGAAACATTTATACATTTCTTTACGTTATTTGGCATGAAAGATATTCTGCACACCATGCCGCATTTACAACTAGAAACAAAAGTTAATCAAGACTATAAAACTGTTTTCGCAGGCTTTGACCGTAAGTTGTTTGACGTACTCTTGCCCAATTTTCCGCCAGTAAAAGTGCTTGAGTTCGACGGACAGCGCGTGGATGGCCGAGTGGGTATTGAGATGAACCTCTTTTTGTTTAAAATTGTTTGGATAGTGCGTATTGTATCCATAACCGAAAGTTTAGACGAAATTGAGTTTGTGGACGAAGGCGTGGAGTTGCCTTCTTTTTTGCGCTATTGGAAGCATAGGCACATTGTTCGTCATAACGGCGTAAGTACTACCATTATTGATGACATAACATTTTATAGTCCTTATCGCGTTTTAGACTGGCTGCTTTATCCCATCTTTTGGTTGCAGTTTTTCATGCGTCGCCCAATTTATGAACGCTTTTTTTCTTGACTCTGCCGTAGTTTTTATCTAAATTTACGGCCAGAATCACATGAAACACTATTCGCATTTATGAAAATTTATGTTGCAAGGCTCTTTCTATGCCTCATTTTATGCTTCGGCGCGCTGCCAAATTATGCACAAACCTCTATCAATGAAGGAGTTGTGCATTTTGTTCGCACCACAAACTGGGTACAAATCCGCAATAAATTGCCTTTTTTGAGCCAGGAGGAAAAAGACCGTGCGCTTCTCAGTTGGGGAAACGAGGCATATTCCGAATATTATCAATTATTGTTTTCAGCCAATAAGAGCATTTATTTGGAAGATGAAGAGGCAAAAGCCGCTGCCGCCACCGAAGTACAAAATTGGTCTTCACGCAAAGTGCCATTTGCTTATTACCGAGATTTTGAGGCACAGAAGGCCGTCAATGTAGAAACTACTTTAGGTAAGCTCTACATCATGCAAGATAGTATTAGGCCAGTAAAATGGCGAATAGAAAACCAAATCAAAGATGTGGCTGGCTATATCTGTATGAAGGCAACCACAACAGACCCAGTTACAAACTTCAAAATAGCGGCATGGTTTGCACAAGACCTCACCTTGCAGGCTGGCCCAGAGCGCTATTCTGGACTGCCAGGTATGATTCTGGAGCTAGATATCAACGAAGGCGATGTGATTGTGGCGGCCAGTAAAGTAGAACAAAAAAATATTGCGGCTGAACTCAAAGTACCAAGCGCAAAAGGTAAAAAAATTGACCAACAAGGCTTTGATACAATCATAAAAGAGCATATCAAGTCTTCTATAAAGGCACAACGCAACCCGTATTGGTCTATTCGTTATTGAGTGGCTGCAAAATAGCTTATAACTATTTAAAGTTTGTGTTGCATCTATACACTAAACTGCAAAAAGCATTAGTATTTTTGTAGTTTTATTATGATGTTTATAACACAATTTTCAGCAACTTTATCAACACCAGCAAAGAGTTTTATGCGTTATTTTTCCTTTCTGTTTCTAGGCTTGTTTTTAATAGCCAACTCGGTTTGGGCACAGCTCCCCCTCAGCACAACCAACAAAAAGGCCATTGCCCTTTTTATGGAAGCGCAAGACCTTATGAAAATGCGTTCTGACAAAGACTATTTAGCAAAGGCTACCGAGAATTATAAAAGGTGTATCAAGATAGACCCTAATTTTTTTGAGGCACACCGCGCCCTGGTCGTTAATTATAACTATCTGCGAGACCCTGCCAGCATGGAAGTCCATCTGCGGCGCTGTGCCGACATCAAAGGCTCTGAACCGCGTTATGCTGCTTTGCACTTTGACGTAGCCGAACTTGATTTTGGAAAAGGGCTTTATGAAGCTGCCAAAACCAGCTACAGCAAATTTGTCAGTGCAAATCCTACAGATAAAAAGCTGCTAAAATTGGCCGAGTTGCGCCTCAAATGCTGCGACTATGCCGTAGAAGGCATGAAAAAACCGCTAGAAATCAAGCCAGAATTACTGCCTGAACTCATCAATGCCTATGCTTTGCAATATTATCCCAACGTATCGGCAGACAAACAAAAACTCTTCTACACAATGGTAACAGAACCACTTGGACATGAGGATTTGGTAATTAGCCTTAGCAAAGATGGCCAATGGCAAAAACCTGAAATCATTGCAGAGCTTAGTACACTCGGCAATGAGGGCACGTGTGCCATCTCTGCTGATGGAAAGTGCCTTATATTTACTTCATGCCAGAATATAGAAGGCCGTATGACCATTGGTTCGTGCGACCTTTTTATTACCTACTTCCGGGCAGGCCGTTGGACAAATCCAGTAAACATGGGTATCAATATCAACTCAAAAGAATGGGACTCACAACCCACTCTTTCGGCTGATGGCAGAACCCTCTATTTCGTATCCTCCAGAGCAGGCGGCTATGGCAAATCGGATATTTGGTGCAGCAAAAAGACTGAAAATGATGAATGGCTCGCTGCTACCAACCTAGGCCCAGTTATCAACACCACCGAAGATGATTCAAGTCCATACATTCATACGAACGGGGTGAGTCTTTTTTTCTCTTCAGACGGCCATGTAGGCTATGGTAACCAAGATATTTTTAGGTCGGACAAACTCCCTGATGGTACATTTGGAGCACCCCAAAATTTAGGCTACCCTATTAATAATCATGAGCGCCAAGAGGGTCTTTGTATTAGTTCAGATGGCAAGAAGGCCTATTACTCAGCAACTAACACAGAAGCTACTCAGAAGTTTGCCAACTCTAAGCTCTATTACTTTGAAGTGCCAGAGGCCATACAAGTCAAAGTCTTTAGTAGCTATGTACGGGGCCGTGTTTTTGATGCCAAAACCAAAGCCCTACTAGGAGCACGCATAGAATTAGCGAACCTTACTAATAAGCAAACAGAATCCATCGTTAATTCAGACGAAAAAGCGGGCGATTATCTTTTCGTTGTAAACAAAGGGAGCGAATATGCACTGAATGTATCTAAAAAGGGCTATCTATTTCAGAGCCTTACTTTTGATTGCACACAAAGCGAAGCGAACAAATCTTTAGACATTGATATATACTTAGAACCAGTAGAAAAAGGTTCTAGTGTGGTTCTGAAAAATATCTTTTTTGAGACTGCTAAATGGGATTTGTTAGAAAAGTCGGCAACCGAATTAGGCTCTCTTGTAAAATTTTTGACAAATAATGCCAACTTAAAAATAGAAATCTCTGGCCATACGGACGATGTGGGAGCGAACGATACCAATCAAACTCTTTCTGAAAAACGTGCCCAAACAGTAGTGGACTACCTCATTAAGGCAGGCATTGATAAAAGCAGAATTATAGCCAAAGGCTATGGCGAAACCGCACCCAAAATAGCAAACACCAACGATGCGAACCGCGCCCAGAACCGCAGAATTGAGTTTAAAATTTTGTAACGAAGGCTTACACTTAGTCTTGAAAGAGCTTTCTTGTGGACTGGCTGATGTCTCGGAAATATTCAATTTTATAGAATGCAACAAGATGTTTTAAGACTTGGTTGCCTGTAAAGTCCGTAGGTACGTCTATCATGTAGGACTGCCCTGTATCGCGTAAGTTGGCCTCTGGTGTCAGTTTGAGCAGGCAGTCCAGCAGTTCTTGTCGGTCTGCATTACAGTTCATTTCAAAGGTATTGGTAAGACGGTCTTTCCCAAATTCTTTGACGCTGCCGTTGTAAATGGCTTTTCCCTCACGCAGAAACACTATGTTATCCACCACGCTCTCAATTTCGTGTAACTGCTGCGAACTAAGCACTATAGAAATGGGGTAGCGAATGGAATCGGCTAAAAGACGCAAGTCTTGAAGAAAAAGAAGTTTTGTGTTGATGTCCAAGTTAGCGAGCGGCTCGTCTAGAATGAGTAGTTTCGGATGCCACACCAAAGCACGCGCTAGTTCAAAACGCAGCTTGTAACCACTTGAAATATCGCCCCAGCTAGAGTTATGATAGCGGCTCAGCCCCAAACGGTGTATGATAAATTCTACATAATCTTCGTTCTGGTCGCCATAAATACCATGGTTGGCTGCCGCAAAGTGCAAATTGTCTTTGAGTTTGCCCTGCCATGCCTTCAAATGCTGGGGAATGAAAGCAATTTGCTGCTTGATGCTGTACCAATCCGGAACGGCGTGGCCTATGCTTGGGTATGCCAAATCCCCTGAATCGGCGGCCAAATCACCCGCAATGATACGCAAAAGCGTTGTCTTTCCGTTGCCATTCTCGCCTACCAAGCCCGTTATCTCGGAAGTTTTGAGTTGTAAATTAACTGCCTGCAACGCAAAACGCACAGACTTATACGTTTTACTTAAATGTTTTCCTACAAAAGCAAATTGCTTTTTACTAAATTCTTGACCATCAACATCTTTGTTGGATTCTTCCGGACTGAGGCTGCGCTCCCAGGAAAGCTGGCCTAGTTGCAAAATCAGCCCATTCAGTTGCTCATATATTTGCTCCCTTTCGCTGCTGCTGGGCTGGCTTTGCTGCATAAAAATATTGAACTTACTGCGTATACGCATAGCCTCCTGACGGCTTGAAAGCGGTACGTCATAATCATTAACGAGGTCTAGAAGACGGCGTGTGGCTAAATTTATATCGTTACTGGCAATTAACTGTTTTATTTCAAGCAGTCTATTGTGATAAGCAGTTTGCAGGTTCATGCCAAAAATGTAAAAACGTTAGAGCGTTTGGGTAAGCGTGTATTTGATACATTCGCAATTAACAATAGAATTTTTATTCTTTTACGGATTCTGTTTATTTTGGATATATTTTTTATGCGTATTCAATCCCTGTTTTTCTTTGGAAGTATTCTGCAAATGATAATAATGCTGCCTCAAAGGGTTGATTTTCTGCTTTTTGCCTTGATGCAGAACTGAAGCGCAAGCTGAAAGTTCCGACCGTAGGTCGTAGCAAAAAAAATAAAGGCTCGCAAAAAGCCAATTTTGCTGAGATAATAGCTTTTTTATCAAAACCAACGAATGGTTTTTTTTTTAATTTGGTGTTTTTACAAGATATTTTTACACAGAAAATCTCAACGTCTAGCATTTGAGCCATTCGCTTTTGTCTGATGCGAGGTGGCCATAAACGAAATAACTCATCAAGCGCCACCTGAAAGTAAGCCTCAATCAAATCTTATGAAAGAAATGCAATGTGGGCGATTATCCAAGCATTTTTTCAAAGTTTGCAAGGGCAGTTTTGATGCGGCTTGTGGCTTCTTTAGCACCGAGCAAGCTAATAATTTCCATGAGGTCTGGTCCAGCCGCATGGCCAGTAAGCGCCAAACGCAAAGCGGGCATGGCTTTACCGATTTTCATTTGTAACTTTTCAGTGCAATCATGCAAAATTTGCTTAGCCTGTTCGCTGCTAATGCTGTCAGTTGCACGAATCAATTGCTGAGCATAATCTTCCAGAACGATGGAGGCTTCATTGCTCCACTTGGAAGCAGCTTTTTCGTCATAGCTACTTGGTGCAAAAAAGAGATATTGCGCTTCAGACCAAATATCGGCAAGAAAGATGGCTCTTTCTTTCATTAAGCTCACAATCTTGGCTGCTTTTTCCAAAGAGCAGTTAATTTGTTGTTTTTCCAGTTCGTTAGTCAGGTAGATAGCCAGCTCGTTATCAGGCTTTTGCCTCAAATAATGCTGATTGTACCATTTGGCTTTATCAATATCAAACTTGATACCTGCTTTGTTAATACGCTCAATACTAAAAGCCTGCGTGAGTTCCTCCATCGTAAAAATTTCTTGGGTAGTGCCTGGGTTCCAGCCCAAAAGCGCCAAAAAATTAATGAAAGCATCAGGGAAGTAGCCCGCTTCACGATAGCCACTTGCTTTGTCTTCAGGATTAAACGGGTCTTGCCAGTCCATCGGAAATACAGGAAAACCTAGACGGTCGCCGTCTCTTTTGCTTAATTTTCCATTCCCGTCTGGGCGAAGTAAGAGAGGCAAGTGCGCAAATTGTGGCATCTGAGCCTCCCAGCCCAGATACTTGTAGAGCAATACGTGTAGAGGAGCAGAAGGCAGCCATTCTTCGCCCCTGATGACGTGTGTAATTTTCATTAAATAATCATCAACCACGTTGGCCAAATGATAAGTAGGCATTCCATCAGATTTCAACAAAACCTTATCGTCAAGCGTAGAAGTATGAACGACCACCCAGCCACGCACGAGGTCATTAAGGCGCACCTCCTCTTTTCTAGGCATTTTTATACGGATAACGTAAGGGTCGCCGCTAGCCAAACGGGCTTTTACCTCTTCCTCTGGCAGAGTGAGCGAGTTTTTCATCTGCATTCGCGTAATGGCATTATATTGAGGAGAAGCCACACGCGCTGCTTTGAGTTTTTCACGCATCTCGTCCAGTTCTTGCTCTGTATCAAAGGCATAGTAAGCAGTGCCCTCTTCTACCATTCTGTAAGCATACTGCGCATACATAGGTTTGCGTTCAGACTGGCGATAGGGAGCGCAAGGCCCGCCAACAAGTGGACTTTCGTCTGCCACAATGCCGCACCATTCTAAAGCCTTAATAATATATGCTTCAGCACCAGGCACAAAGCGGGTTTGGTCGGTGTCTTCAATCCTAATCAAAAACTGCCCCTTGTGCTTCTTGGCAAAAAGATAGTTGAATAGGGCGGTACGGACACCACCTATATGCAGCGCACCTGTAGGACTAGGCGCGAAACGGACTCTTACAGTCTTTTCCATGTTCTATGCGAATCGGATTTTTACGGGTGCAAAGATAGGCGTTTTTAGCCTTAAAACCGAACATCTTATAGAATTTCATTTCTTTTATCAATCCCGTCTTAAATAAATATGGTGGGTGGGCATATTTTAGCCTAAAATATATCTTTGAGGTGTAAAAAAACAATCCGCTATAGTAAATGCGTCTATTCGGAACTCAAGCCTTTGGCCCAAAAAGTAATTGGCAAGGTTTGCCTGATGGCGGTCTTTACTGCTGGGGGCAGTCAGTCATAAAAAAAATGCTGCATCTACAATTAAGAAGAGGTATGTACTAGAAGCCCACCAATTTACAAAGAACTTGTAGGTTTCTATAAACTTATACTCAAGAAACAATGCGAGTATAGCTCAGGAACAAACCTTAATAAAAAGTCTATTCGCAGTATTTGCTTTGGTTTTCTATGAAAGCAAGTAAAATTCAAGCAAATTTATGAGCCTCTCGGCGCTTGATTTAAAGTTTTTTAACGCTTTGTTTGTTGCTTTAATCCGTCAAAAATTTGCCTTAGCGCCTAACTTTGCGTAGCTTTGCGGCCACAAATCCACGATTGTTTTCCGTTTGTTTTATGCGCCTCGTCAAGCCAAGCCCTACATTCTTTCTTCTTTTTTTTCTTGCTCTAAGCATCTATTCTTTATTTTTTAGTGCACCCGCTTCTGCTCAATTGGGCATTAATCGCAAGAAAGTAACCAATCTTAGCGGAGACCCCATTGATTATGCCGCCCCCAAACAATACGAAATAGGCGGCGTTAAGGTAGAGGGAGCGCAGTTTGCAGACCCCAGTATCTTGATTTCAATGACAGACCTCCGCGTTGGCCGCAAGATTATGATTCCGGGCGACGAAATTAGCAACGCCATTCGTCTGCTCTGGAAACAAGGGCTTTTGGGCGATGCAAGTGTTTTGGTAGAAAAATTTGAAGGCGAAAAAGTGTTTTTGATTCTTCGCATTCAGGAAAGACCGCGTCTGAGCCGCTTTATGTTTGAGGGTATCCGAAAAGGCCAAGCAGAAACCCTTACTGAAAAAATTAAGCTCATAAAAGGTAAAATTATTACAGACGTAATGATTAAAAATACACAAACGACTATTACAAAGCACTTTGTGGATAAAGGGTTCAAGAATGCAAAAGTAGATATTGTGCAGAAAAAAGACACACTACTCAATAACAGCGCTTTGCTCACAATAAACGTCAACAAGGGCGACCGTGTTAAAATAGAGCATATCAAGCTGACTGGAGTTACGGCCTTTAAGGAAGGGAAAGTCCGCCGAAAAATGAAAAAGACTAAAGCCACAGGCCCTTGGAAGATATTTACAATGTCTCGTTTTTTGGCCAAAGAATATGAAAATGATAAGCAAAAGATAGTGGCTTTTTATAATAAAAATGGCTACCGCGATGCTTCTATAAGTTACGACACCGTTTATGATGTTTCCTTGAAACGAATGGGCATAGAAATGACCATAGACGAAGGCAGCAAATACTACTTTGGCGACATTACATGGGAGGGCAATTATCTTTACCCTGACTCGGCCCTGAGCGAGGTTTTAGGCATCAAGAAAGGAGATATTTATAATCCTGCTGAACTACAAAAGCGCCTAAACTTTAACCCAACAGGGCTAGACGTTTCGGCTATGTACATGGACAGAGGTTATCTCTTTTTTGGGGTAGAGCCAGTAGAAGTACGCATAGCGAACGACTCTGTAAATATTGAAATGCGCATTTATGAAGGGGAGCAAGCCAGTATTAACCGCGTAACGCTTGGCGGAAATACCACCACCAGCGACCACGTCGTTATGCGAGAGGTGCGTACCTTGCCTGGCCAAAAGTTTAATCGCTCTTTGTTGGTGCGTTCACAACGCGAACTCATGAACTTAGGCTTTTTTGACCCTGAAGCCTTGAATGCACAACCGCGCCCAAATATGTCGGACGGCACCGTGGACATTGGCTATGTGGTGGCGGAGCGCTCCAACAACCAAATTGAACTTTCAGGTGGCTGGGGTGGCGCTTTGGGTTTTGTGGGCACGCTCGGCTTGAATCTAGGCAACTTTTCGGCTCGCAAGATGTTCAAGCCCAAAGAATGGCAGCCGCTGCCACAGGGCGATGGTCAGCGTATGTCTATCCGCTTTCAGGCCAACGGACGTGCGTTTCAGACCTACTCGGCTTCCTTTTCCGAACCATGGTTAGGTGGCAAAAAACCTAACTTTTTCAGCCTTAATTTACAGCATTCTGTGCAGAGGCAGTTAGACCAACAGCGTCGTAAGACCTTAGGCACATTCCAAGTTACAAGTGCTTCGGTGGGTATAGGTAAGCGCCTCACCTTCCCTGATGACTACTTTGCTGTTAATTACACACTCAGCTACTTGCGTTATAATTTGGATAACTATGGCAATTTAGGTTTTAGAGGCATTAGTACAGGCAAGTTCAACAACATTGTCTTTAATACGACCATTAGTCGCAACAGCATAGATAACCCTATCTATCCACGTGAAGGCTCAAATATATCTCTGAGCGTGAACCTCTCGCCGCCTTATTCTCTGCTGGGGCGCGACAACCTAGAAGGCCGCCCAATACAAGAGCAGTTCAGGTGGGTAGAGTACCACAAATGGATGTTTGATAACTGGTGGTATTTGCGCATTGTTCAAAATTTAGTCATGATGACCCGTATGCACTTTGGCTACATCGGTACATACCGTGCGGGAGCAGTGGCAACGCCATTTGAACGCTTTATTATGGGCGGTGATGGTCTTTCTTTTGGCAATATGGTTCTTGGCCAAGACATTGTGGGCTTGCGTGGGTATCCCAACAACTCCATAGTGCCTTCCACGGACGCACAATCTCAGCAAGAAGGCGGCACTATCTTCAATAAAATGGTGGTAGAACTTCGCTATCCGCTCACAACGAGCCAAGCCACTTCCATTTACGTTTTGGCCTTTGCAGAGGCAGGTAATAACTGGTCTGCCTTCAAGGATTTTGCCCCATTTGATGTTCGCCGTTCAGCGGGTGTGGGCGCGCGTATCTTTATGCCAGCCTTCGGTATGCTGGGTGTAGATTGGGCTTATGGCTTTGACCGCCTACCAGGCTCAGCTGGTGCAAACCGCACCCAGTTCCATTTCACGATAGGCCAAATGATTCGTTAGCAACGTTTTGTTTGCAATAGAACGTAAAAAAAACCTACAAAGATTTCAAAATCATTGTAGGTTTTTTTGTCTTGGGTTGCAATTATTAAAGAGGTATATTTTTAGTAAAAGCTATTCAGTCTTTTTTTCTATTTTGCCTCTAGTCTCAACAGTATCACCCGTGATAACGTCTATCTGCATTTCGCCTTCCGTTTGTACCGCACCATCTACTTCTTGTGCTGCATTGGTTTCTGTTTTACCGCGTTTCTGTGTGTCATCAGGGGCTACATCGCCAGTTTTCTGTTTGCCTCCTTTACAATTAGAGGCCAAGAGCATAGTACCTACGAGCAATAGAATTAAGAAACGACTACTACTTTTAAGAGTCCCCTTTACTTTTTTGGACTTTATCTTTTGATAAAAAGCAGACCAAAATGCTTGGTTTGTGCCCTTGTTGTCTTCTTGTAGTTGGCTCACAAAAAAATGACCGCATATACGTTCATTGGTACGTGAGTCCAAGTAGGCCAACACCTCTATTGGACTCATTTTTGTAAAATCTACGACGACTTTGCGACAACTGCCGCAAAAACGGCCATTGTCGCGTGGGGTCATGCTGTTCCAACCTACAGAACAAGGCTCTGGAATACTCACTGATGTCTGTTTCATGGCTTAGGGATAAACAATCATTGGTTTGATTTTTTTTTTAACGGAAGAAAGACGACTTGGTTATCAAAGCGTTGCCACAAAGATTAAGAAAATTACGGGAAATTTTCCTCAAAAAGCTGATGTAAGCGTATAGCCTCGCTAGCTTCGCGTACATCATGCACCCGTAGAATGCGTGCCCCCCGTGTTAGAGCGAGTGTGTTGAGTACAGTCGTTCCGTTTAAGGCCAGCTCTGGCTTAATTTGCAGAGGTTTGCATATCATAGATTTGCGCGAAACCCCAACCAAGATAGGGAGATGAAAAGCCTTAAAAACATTAAGATTGGCCAAAAGTTGATAGTTTTGGGCTACGTCTTTTGCGAAGCCAAAGCCAAGGTCTAGAACTATATCGGTGAGGCCAAGCTGATGCAATGTTTGTATTCTTTCAGTAAAAAAGTCAAAAATATTGGGCACTAAGTCTTCATATTGAGTTAGTTGCATCATCGTTTTGGGCGTGCCTCGGCTGTGCATCAGCACGTAAGGCGCTTTGTATTTGGCAGCTATCTGCCAAATTGCTGGGTCTAGCTGGCCTCCGCTTATGTCGTTTATGAGGTGTGCGCCAGCTCGCAAGGCGGCTTCGGCCACTTCCGCCCTAAAAGTATCAATGGAGAGAAAAATATGCGGAAAATTAAGAGACAGTTGCTCAATGATGGGGCAAACGCGGTCAATCTCTGCTTGTAAAGGCACGTCCTCAGCATTAGGCCGGGTGGAGTAGCCGCCTATATCCAGCAGGGTAGCACCGTCTTTGAGCATTTGCGCCGCTACGCTCAAGGCCGTGTCCAGGCTAGGTACACGGCTTTGGCTATAAAAAGAGTCGTTGGTGCTATTCAGAATACCCATCACGCAGGGTTTTTCTAAAGAAAGCAACCGTCCGCGGCAGTTTAAACTCAAGGGGTTCATACCCTAAGATTCTGTGCTTTCTAGTGGCTTTAAACCAACACGAACGCGCTCGTCAGCCGCTTTAAATGGGAATACTTCCAAAATAGGGCTTTTTGAGATTTCCACGAGTTCGTAGGGTACTTGCATACCTCTTAGTTTTTCGGTAAGGCGGTCGTTGGCCTGGCGCAAATCTACCGCCGTTAGTATAATAGTTTCTGTTACTTGCTTTTCTTTGCCTTTTGATTCATCTACGGACGTGTATTGAACTTTGCATTTGTACCAAACTTCGGAATCGGTATAACGGAACACCTCGTGGATATTGGATTTGGTAACACTCATTACCGTAAAGTTTTCTAACCCGCTTCCTACTTCTTCAAACACACGGGTTTCGGCTTCCGAAAAATTGATAGCGTCTAACAAATAATTTTCTACTTGCTTTTTATAAGTACCGTCCTCGTGCTGACGATAATAACTCACTTTACACAAAAACCACATAAGAACATTCTTTATTTAGAACATGAGATTAAGGTTACAAAGATAAAACATTGTCCTTTAAACGCCAAAAGGGCATGGCGAATAAAAAACATTAAAGAATAGCGTGTAAGTTTTTGGTTTGTAGCCTTTTATTTGGATTAGCTTGTGGATAATAAGCTGCTCATCATCAAAGTTTAGCCTGAAAAAAAAGCCATTTCATATCCAAGTCTCCTTATTCTATAAGATTTTTCTTCTTTGAAGACTCAAACAAAAAGCAAACCTACAAGGTTTCAAAAGCCTTATAGGTTTGCGTAGAACTTCTGCTAAATATCTATTAAAAACGACCTATTTTAATGTAAGCACCAAAGTTAGCGCCATTCATAGCATTAGAGTCGGTGTCGGGCAGGGTTATGGCGGAGGCAATGCGATAAGCTCCTGTAGCGCCTATTCTCAAAAAGCGCGTCAGGTTTAACTCTACATGGATAGATGGCTCTACATAACCAAAAACGTCTCCTTCAATAAGTTCGCCTTCCTGCCAAGTGTTGTCTATGTAGTCAAAGTAGCCATGCCATCCCAAGCCTATACCGACCGGAAAAGTAAGATGCACCACACGGTTAGAGGCCACAATAGGCTCTAAAAAAAGGCCACCCATACCGCCCACGCTGCGCATACGTCTGCCAGTAGCATTGTCTGTTTTTACGCCCTCGGGCACTAAGCCAAAACCCTCAAAGCCAAAACCCAAGGCGCGACCAGCAATAAGACCCAAGCGACCGCCCGTTATAATGGCATTGTTGCCTACCACCCTGCCAAATTTAATCATGGGCGAAGCATAAAAGCCAAAATGACGGCTGCTACTCATTAGGGTTCTGACCTCGTCGTCCTTTTTCCTTTCAGACTTTGTGGAGTCAAATTGCGCGAAAACCGTTAATTGGTTCAATAAAATAAAGGAAGCAAAAAGCAAAAAAAACTTTTTCATGTTTTCAGAAATGTTTGTTTTAAAGTGTTTTGTATGAAGCGTCTCATACGCTTTTGATAACCTAAAGAGCAATCGTTTCTGTAAAGGTTGCTATAAGTTTAGCTTTTTTTTGTCAAGAAATATTTCCGTAAAAAATATCTTATAGACCTAACTAGCTGCTTGCAAGGAAAAAACAGCAATGCAGCATAAATACTCGTAAAAAAAGTGTAAATTGCGCTCCAATACAGCTGCTGTTTGGCTAAAACAGATGATAAAAGTGGCTAAAATCAAAAAAAAATGACACACACACCAGAAACACCAAATATTATTCAAACGCGCAATATAGCTAAGGTCTATAAAATGGGCACAGAAGTTATTTATGCGCTTAAATCTATTTCCATTGATATTAAGAAAGGTGAGTATGTGGCTTTTATGGGTACTTCGGGGTCAGGAAAATCAACGCTCATGAACATTATTGGTTGCTTGGACACACCTACTGCTGGGCAGTATGTTTTAAATAACCATGATGTGAGCAATTTGAGTGAAAACTCCCTGGCAGATATCCGAAACAAAGAAATTGGGTTTATTTTTCAAAACTTTAACCTCCTGCCGCGTTCTTCTGCGCTTGAGAATGTTGCTCAACCTCTTATTTATGCGGGCTGGAGTAGCCAAGACAGGCTAGAAAAAAGCTATGAAATGCTCAAAAAAGTGGGGCTGGCCGAACGCGCCACGCACAAACCCAATGAGTTGTCGGGTGGACAACGCCAGCGTGTGGCCATTGCACGTGCCTTAGTAAATACGCCGAGTATTCTGCTCGCAGACGAACCAACAGGAAACTTAGACAGCAAAACATCGCACGAAATCATGGAGCTTTTTGCTGAACTCTATAGCCTAGGCCACACCATCATCATGGTTACACACGAAGACGATATTGCCAATCATGCCAAGCGCATTGTGAGCCTCCGCGACGGTCTTGTGGAAAAAGATGCTATCAATCCAAACTTTGTAGAACCCAAAGCGGCACTTAAACATTAAGTTATACATCAAAACACCCCGCTATAAAAATGAAACATCGCCTCTCAGACGGATTAGAAATTTACTATGAGTATTATCCGCTCCCAGACCCCCAAAAGCCCGTTTTGGTTTTTCTGAACGGCCTCACACAGTCCACAATGTCATGGGCTTTTTTCTTAAATGCGCTAAAAAGCACGCATAATATTCTGTTGCTGGACTTGGTCTTTCAAGGACTTTCAGACAAAAAAGGGAGCTTTCGCTCATTTGACCAACACGCGGCAGACGTGCGGAGTCTGATGGACACACTTGGCATAACGAAGTGTGTGCCTATAGGAATTTCTTATGGTGGAGCGGTGGCGCAACGCTTTTTGGTGAATCATAATGATTATTGTGAAAAGGCCGTCATTATCTCTTCTTTCGCACACAAAACAGTTTATTTTGATGCACTGGGGCACTCTTGGAAAAGCGCTTTACAGGCTGGTGGCTATCCGCTCATGCTTGATGTTATGTTGCCTTCTGTCCTTGCGCCCACCTATTTTGAAAATCCGCTTATTCCTATCGAGCAAATGAGGCAAATGCGCCTTGGCCTGAATGAAGACAAGGAGGCTATTCTCAAACTGATGCAAGCTACCGAAACCAGCGGTGATTATAGGCCTTACTTGCAAAAGGTAAAACAGAAAGTGCTTGTTATTCAAGGCGATTATGACCCCCTTACTACGCCGCTTATGGGCAAAGCCATGGCTGATGCCTTACCCAACTCAGAGTTTGTTTGTCTGCCACGCAAAGGGCATACGCTCAATTTAGAAGCCATACCCGAATGCCTTGCACTTTTGCAAAAGTTCTTAACTGATTAATTGAGCTGCTTATGATGCCTCAAAACTTAATTCCTGTGCTTTCGGAAGCTGCTAAGGCCATTTTGAATGTGTATGAAAGTCCTCAGCACCAAATATCATTCAAAGAAGATAAATCTCCACTCACGGCAGCCGATAAGGCTTCGCACCATATCCTAACCCACTATTTGAATGCAGAGTTTCCTGATATGCCTATTCTCTCGGAGGAGGGACAGCAAACGGATTACGTGCATCGTAAGCATTGGGAACGCTATTGGCTGCTAGACCCCCTAGACGGCACCAAGGAGTTTATAAAAAGAACAGGGCACTTTTGTATTAATTTAAGCCTCATGCAAGGACAACACCCTGAGGTGGCATGGATTTACGTGCCTCTAGAGCACTGCTGTTACTGGGCAGTAAAGGGAGGAGGGGCGTTCAAAACAACACAAAATAGCACAATACGCTTACAAGTGCGTAGTCATGAACTGATGCCCAAGCCGCGTATCGTTGTGCTCTCGAGCGCCAGCCATGCCAGCCCCGAAGAGGCACAGTGGTATGCCCCCTACGATATTGAGCGCATAGAAAAAATGGGCAGTGCTATCAAATTTGGGCTTTTGGCCGAAGGCAAGGGCGATTTTTACGTCCGCTTTAGGCCAACAATGGAATGGGATACTGCCGCTGGCCAACTCATCGTGGAAGAAGCGGGAGGACAACTATTGAGCCTCAAAGGAAAACCGTTCATATATAACCGACCAGAACTTTACAACGGTGGTTTTGTCTGTAAGGCTATATTTTATTGAAGCGGTTTCAGGCAGAGCATAGAGTGTACTGACCTACTAAATTTTATCAACATCACTTTTCAATGGTTAAAATAATTGAAACGACGAGGCTAAAGCTCATGGCTTGCGACCGCGAAACTTTGGAACGAGCAATAAGCGGAAGTCCTGAATTAGCGGACTACATTCAAGCAACAGTGCCTGCTAACTGGACTGCATTTGGAACAAGGGCGTTACAATATTCACTTGATAAACTAAATGCCTCAGAAAATGAAAAAAATTGGTGGAGCTACTTCGTCATTCATAAGGCAGATAGTGTGTTGGTTGGGCTTTGTGGCTACAAAGGGCAGCCCAATGAACTGGGGTTGGTAGAAATTGGTTATGAAATAAAGGCAGATTATAGACTTAAAGGCCTGGCCACCGAACTGGTCAGAGCCTTGATTGATAATGCTTTTGCTTCAGGAAGAGTCCAGTGCATTCAAGCGCATACTTTAGGTGAAATCAACGCCTCAACAAACATTTTGGTCAAGTGTGGGTTTCAAAAAATAACAGAGATAACCGACCCACAACATGGGAAAATATGGAAATGGGAACTAAAATAAAATGGGTCAATAAGCATACAACCCTAGATAAACACGAAAAAGATGGATGCTAAGGATACCAAGCGCCTTTCAAGACTGACCGCCATGCTGACTCATCTGCAAACAAAAAAAACAATGACTGCTGCTGAGTTCGCTAAAAAATTCTCGGTCAGCAAAAGAACAATTTATCGGGACTTCAAAGCGCTGGAGCAGGCTGGTGTGCCCGTTCTTACCGAAGACGGAAAAGGCTATATGCTTATGGAAGGCTACAGGATTCCGCCCATCATGTTTTCTGAAAGTGAAGCAAACGCCCTGATAACTGCCGAACAGTTGGTCTTGAAAAACAAAGATGCGTCTTTCGTGAGGGACTACACCGAGGCTATTGGCAAGATAAAAGCAGTATTACGCAGCAACACTAAAGACAAGGTAGATTTGCTCTCCAGACGAATTGCCTCAGGGCACAATACAAGCCACAGCCGCACCAGTAATAACTTATCAATCCTACAACTAGCACTGACGAATTTTAATCTTGTCAAAGTAAAATATTATTCGCCTGATAATCAACAAACAACGGAAAGGACTATTGAACCTTTCGCAATTTACACGTCTCAAGAAAATTGGTTGCTCATCGCTTTTTGTAGGCTCAGAAATGATTATCGTGCTTTTCGTTTAGATAGAATTGAGACACTCAGCGTGCAAAACCAAACCTTTACGCCACATCAAATGACTTTTGAAGACTATTTTGAACGTTGTGTAAAAAAAAGCGCTACCCCCTGACATAGGGCTGTCATAAGCAGCATCTACTTTTGTGGCTCACGTTTAAATTCTAAATACAATGAGTACTCAAACTATTCAAAAATTCTACATCATTGGAATTGCTACCCGCACAACCAACGAAAATGGACAATCTGCTCAAGACATAGAAACGCTTTGGGGACGATTCTGGGGGCAGCAAATCCAAAAACAAATTCCGAATAAGGTCAGCGACGACATATACGCTGTTTATACGGACTATGAGTCAGACTTTACTAAGCCTTACACGACCATAGTAGGCTTGGCGGTCAGTTCTTTGGCAACTATTCCAGACGGTTTCATAGGCATCACGATTGACACGGATACGTACGAAAAATTTGTATCCAAAGGCAAAATGCCAGAGGCTGTGCTCAACACTTGGATAGAAATTTGGCAAAACGAAGCGCTCAACAAAATACGCGCTTACAAAGCTGATTTTACTGTTCACAGCAAAAAATACTATGATGGAGACAACGCCGAAGTAGAAACTTTTATCTCGGTAAAAAAATAAGAGCAGGTGCTTTGCTCAAAACAACACCCATACAAGAACTACTGTATGGGTGTTGTTTGTGCTTTCAAGACATGAATGGAGACATAAAAAGAATTTAGTTAACTAACTTCATTTCTTTCACCAAATGCCCCGCACCACACACTTTGTCAATTACGAATAGTACATAGCGTATATCCGCATTGATACAACGCTTGAGCTTAGGGTCATATACCAAGTTGCCATTCATAGACTCCCAGTTGCCGTCAAAGGCCAAACCAATAAGCTCGCCCTTGCCGTTGATAACAGGGCTGCCAGAGTTGCCGCCCGTAATATCGTTATCAGAAATAAAACAAGTGATAACTGTACCGTTTTCAGCATATTGACCAAAGTCTTTGGCTTTATAGAGGTCTTTGAGTTTTGATGGCACAATAAATTCCTCGTTTTGCGGGTCTTCTTTCTCTATGATACCGTCTATGGTTGTAATGTGCTTGTAAGACGTACCGTCAGCAGGGTCGTAGGCGCGCACTGTACCGTAAGACATACGCATGGTTGAGTTGGCATCGGGATAGAACTTTTTGTTTGCGTTCAAAACGCGCAGACCAGCTACATAGTGGCGCATGGCTTCATCTAAAACTGCCTGACCAGCCGCATATTGCGCCATGATATTTTGGTTATGGAAGTCTGCAATAGGTTTCCAGAAGAGTATGGCTGGGTCTTTGGCCATTTTTTTAGCATCTGGCGCATTCCAAAAGGCCATATAGCGCGCTTTATCAGTGAAGATACTCTTTGCGTAAATTTTGTCCGCTATTTTTTCATAACCTCCTTTAGAAAGCAAAGCATAAGTACTGGCTGGTTGTTGCTCCTTAGGCACATTTTCCATGTACATTTTTATCAAGGCGACAAAGAGTTTTTTGTCCGTAGGTAAGTTAAAGTCCTTAAAAAAGGTTTCGCCTACTTTTTTGAACTCTTCTTTTAGCTCTGGGCTGTTTAAAGCTGCCAGTCCTTCGGGGCTTTCAAAAATAGGCCAAACATCGCGTGCAAATTCAAAAATTTCTATACCATTGACACCCTCGTTGAAAGTTTGCCGGGTTTTTTCGACGGTTCTCATCTTGGCAATGGCCTCTTTGATGTTTGCAAGGGCTTGCTTCTGTTCTGTGGTGCCGTTCTGGTCTGCCCATTTTTGATAGATAGCCTCTTCTTCTTGACGCTTTTGAATAGTGCCTAAGCGCTTCAGACCTCTGTTTTCACCCATAAAGAATTTCCAATAGTTGGCAATATAGGCGTGTTTGCCGGCGTATTGAATGCGCACTTTGTCAGATTTATTCATGTCAGCCTTCCAAGTGTTCAGTCGGGTTTCGCGCAGGGCTACACGTGTAGGGTTTGATATGTCATAGTCCAGCTTGAGGGCTTCGGAAACGCGATAACGCTGCGTGCGCCCAGGATAGCCGAAAGTCATGCTAAAGTCGCCTTCTTTAATGCCGCGCATAGAAATTGGCAAAGAATGTTTTGGCTTGTATGGAACGTTTGAAGCGGAATAAGGAGCGGGCTTGCCGTCAGGCCCCATGTACACGCGCAGAAGCGAAAAGTCGCCAGTATGACGCGGCCACATCCAGTTGTCCGTATCCCCGCCAAATTTGCCAATAGATGACGGAGGTGCACCAACCAGACGCACGTCCGTAAACGTTTCCATAACAAACAAGTAATACTCGTTGCCATGTAAAAAGTCCTTAACTACTGCATTGTAATGAGAGCCTTTTACAGCCTCTTCACCAATGCGCTGGCCTATTTCCATCGCTTTGGCTTTACGCGCAGGGCCAGTTAGGCCGCCGAGCTCTTTGTTCACACGCTCAGTTACGTCTTCTATACGCACCAAAAAGTTTACAAACAAACCCGGATTAGCTAATTCTTGGCTTCTGTCCATTGCCCAAAAACCATTCGTCAGATAGTCTTTTTCAGGTGAGCTGTGGCTCTGAATCAAGTCAAAAGCGCAATGGTGGTTTGTAAGCAAAAGCCCCTCTTGCGAAATGACTTCGGCAGTACAAAAACCACCTAAAGATACAATGGCATCTTTGAGTGAGGAATTATTAACGCTGTAAAGTTCATCTGCCGTTAGTTGCAGACCTTGCTTCTTCATGTCTTCGTAGTTCAAGCGCTTAATCAATAAAGGTAGCCACATACCTTCGTCTGCTCTGACCACCTGACCTGCTCCAAACGAGAAACAAATAATGAATGCTAAGAGTATTTTTTTCATAAATAAATTAGTGTTTAAGTATTGATAATCAATTATTTGAACAATTATAGTGGTTCGGTAGTGTGTCTGAAGTTACGAAAGTAGAGGTTTTTGCTTTACGTTCTAAACTTTTTCTCAAACAAAATTAAAATTATCTATCTTTGCAGCAGTATTATTATATAAATTTGTAAAAAGCAGCTTTGTTAAAAATTTATGTTGGAAATTAAATCTACAACCGTTTTGGCCGTGGCGCACAATGGTCAAATAGCAATAGGCGCAGACGGGCAAGCCACTATGGGGCAGGCAGTAGTAGCCAAAAGCAATGTTAAGAAAATCAGAAAACTAGCCAACGGGCGTATCATTGCAGGTTTTGCAGGTGCTACTGCCGATGCGTTTACTTTGATAGAGCGTTTTGAAGAAAAATTAAATACTTATAATGGTAATTTGAAGCGCGCTGCCATAGAATTGGCTAAAGATTGGCGTACAGACCGTTTTTTACGGAAATTAGAGGCCATGATTATCGCTATTTCGCCTACCGAAATGCTCTTGATTTCTGGTACGGGCGATGTCATTGAGCCAGATACAGCCGTTCTTTCTATTGGTTCGGGCAGTATGTATGCGCAATCGGCGGCTTTGGCTCTCAAAAAGCACGCACCCCACCTCAGCGCAGCCGACATGGTTCGTGAAGGCTTAGGCATAGCAGCCGATATTTGTATTTATACCAACCATAACTTCATCATAGAGTCGCTGGACGGGAATCTGACCGAAGCCAAGTAAGGCAGACAAAAATAAAGCGTCCAAAGAAATACTTTTTTGAGTTACGAGACAATGAGGGGTTTTCTAAACAATTTCAAGTATTTTCCTGTTTTTTACACTGGTTAAGGTTTATATTTGTTTTTCTAAGACAAAACAGCGTCCTTTGCGGCTTAAAAACACAAGATATAGTCCTGACCAAGTATTTTTTTTGGCAAGATGCAACAAACAGAACTTAATTAGCAAAGATGTTATCTATCAAGAATTTACACGCCTCAATAGACGGCAAAGCCATTTTGAAAGGGCTAAATTTAGAGGTCAAGGCTGGCGAAGTACACGCCATCATGGGGCCGAATGGTTCAGGCAAAAGCACTCTGGCCTCTGTATTGGCTGGTAGGCCAGACTATGAGATAAATGAAGGCGAAGTATGGTTCAATGGTAAAAATTTGTTGGATTTGGCCCCAGAAGAACGCGCTGCCGAAGGTTTGTTTCTAGCTTTTCAATACCCAGTAGAGATACCTGGCGTTAGCAACACTAATTTTTTGAAAACCGCCTTGAACGAGGTGCGCAAATATCGCCAGCAAGATCCTCTTGATGCTGTTAATTTTTTGAAGCTTATTAAGGAAAAAGCCAAACTTATGGAAATTGATGTGGCTATGCTTTCTAGGGCTTTGAATGAAGGCTTTTCGGGCGGGGAAAAAAAGCGCAATGAAATCTTGCAAATGCTTATGCTAGACCCCACGCTCGCGGTTTTGGACGAAACAGACTCAGGGCTGGATATTGACGCGCTCAAGGTGGTGTCGGCGGGTGTTAATTTATTCAAAAATCCTCAAAAAGCTGTGGTGGTTATTACACACTATCAACGCCTTTTGGACTACATCATACCCGATTTTGTACACGTTCTTTATAAAGGCCAAATAGTAACTTCAGGGGACAAACAACTTGCACTTACGCTTGAAGAAAAGGGCTACGACTGGATTAAATAAAGCAACTCCTACCCGTTTGGGTGTTTTTTTTAGTCATCGGTGCGCCTCAAATGAAGCGGCGGTTGCGTGCTCAATCAATAATTTCCAGACAATAAGTAGTTTCGCAATCAAACAAACTTATATTAACTTGACCTTATTGGCGCTATAAGCACAGCAACGGACATTTCTTCGTAGAATACCAAAAACTTATACTTCGTCCCGAATGACAATTTCCTAAAACAGGATTCAGTAAGGCAACAGAAATAGAACAAATAAAAACTCTTGTATTCAGAACGGCACAGCGTACAATTAGACGCATCTCTATTTTGAGTAGCTTATCCACTCAAACTTTGTTTTGATTCACAAAATTCACTTATTTTGCTTGTTGTTTTTGCTAAGCCTTTTAAACTCGCCAATGGCTATCCCCGCTGCTATCATAGAGCAAATTAAGTCCACCATAGAAATTACGGAGGTAGTTGGTTGGTATTTAAATCTTAAAAAAAGCGGGACAAATTACTGGGCTTGTTGCCCTTTCCACAACGAAAAATCTCCGTCTTTTTCGGTATCGGCGGCCAAGCAAATGTACAAATGTTTTGGTTGCGGTGAGGGCGGTGGTGCAATCAACTTCGTGATGAAAGTGGACAACAAGACTTACCCTGAAGCATTGCGCTTTTTGGCAGAAAAATACCATATTGAGATTCCTGAAGAGGCAGAAGCAGACCCGCTGCACATACAAGCTGAGGCAGAGCGTGAGAGTATGTTCATTGTGCTGCAATACGCCCAAAAGTTCTTTGCCGAGGTACTCAGCGCAGACGAGGAGGGCATGAGTATAGGGCAAGCCTATTTCCGTGAACGCGGCTTTTCGCCTCAAACTATTCAGGAATTTGGGTTGGGTTATGCCAAAGATGACTGGCACGCTCTGGAAAGTAGCGCACTCAAAAAACAATACAACAAAGATTTACTGGAGAAAACTGGCCTTATCGTTCGTAAAGAAGATAAAACTTATGACCGTTTTAGGGGGCGAGTTATGTTTCCTATTTACAATGTAGGCGGCAAGGTAGTCGCTTTTGGAGCACGAACCCTCAAAAAGGACGACAAGCCTAAATATTTAAACTCACCAGAGTCGGAGGTTTATTCCAAAAGCAGAACTTTGTATGGTCTTTTTCAGGCTAAAAACGAGGTACGCAAGCATAATAATTGTTACCTAACCGAGGGCTACACGGACGTACTCGCGCTCTGGCAGGCAGGCATCAAGAACGCAGTGGCCTCGGCGGGCACTTCCCTTACCGAAGAGCACGTGCAGCTTCTCAAGCGTTTTACCGAAAATATTACCTTGCTTTTTGACGGCGACCCCGCTGGTATACGCGCTTCGCTTCGTGGCGTGGATATGCTCCTAGAGCAGGGCTTGAACGTATTTACGGTGGTGCTGCCCAACAATGAAGACCCTGACAGTTACATTCGCAAGCACGGCACACAGGCCATGCAAGATGCTCTCAAACAGTCTGCTACCAACTTTATCAAGTTCAAAACCAAAGTATTGCTCCAAGAAGCACAAGACGACCCCATTAAGCGAACTGAGGCGCTGAAAAGCATCATTGCAAGCGTAGCGAAAGTATCAGACCCGCTCAAGCGCGCTGTTTTTTGCAAAGAAATAGCCTTTGGCTTTGGGATAGATGAGCAGATTATCGTGGCGGAGTGCAACAAAATTCTGATAAAAGAACGCAAAGAGGTTTTTCAGAAACAAAAAGACCTAGAAGGGCAGGCAGCATCTGGCCGCGCACCTGCCGAAGGCGACGCTCCTTCAACAAAGAATACCGAAAAACTACCTCATAACCAAGATAATGACCCAAACGCTGAGCCTGAAACGACCTTTGAGGTAGCAGACATCTTTAACAAAAGCGAGGCTATTATCGTGCAACTTCTCCTCAAATATGGTCATCTGATTCAGGAAGATATGCCTGTTTTTCAGTATGTTTTGGAAGAGTGTGACGGCGTAGAACTCAGCGAGCCTGTGTTGAATAAAATCGTCATGCTCTACAAATCCTCGATAGAAAATGGAGAAGTGCCCAAACCAGACTATTTTCTGCAACACGAAGACCCCGCCATTGGCCAGACGGCTGCTCTCCTACTTTTTTCGCACAATTTGAGCGAAAAGTGGAAAATTAAAAACCAAATTCAGGAACAAGAAGTTGATTTGGCTAGCTTTGTCTTCAAGAGTTTGGTCTTGTTCAAGCTACGATACTACCAAAAACAAGAGCATGAGCATTTGCAAGAACTAAAAACCAAAACCGAACCAGATGATGTCCGTTTTCATTTGATGGTACACCAAGAAATAAAGCGTCAAATCACACATTTGGGCAAGCTCTATGGCAATGTACTTTATTGAACAAGACTCATGCAACTTTTAACCACCTATGATTGTCTTTTATGTAGAATACTCAACCTCTCATGATGAAAAACCTAAATTACCTACTCTTTTTCTTATTTTTATCGTTTTTGCTGCAAGCCTGTAGTATGGACGCAGCAGTGGAAGCACCCAATGTTCAGTTTGAAAACGAAATTACCAAACAAATAACTGACCAGCGCCAGCACGTTTTTGTGGACCTAACACAAGAATTTGGAGTGGTTCAGCCAACCACTGTCAGGATTGAAACCGAACCCAAATATGGAAAGGCGTACTTCCATGACCATTATCTGGTGTATGTACCGTCCAAGACTTTTGAGCCTGGGCACGCCGAGTCAGTCTATTTTTCGGTAAGTGCTGTTGGCATGCCCACCAAAATTTATGCGGTCAATGTGGTATGGCCTATGCTTTTTTCAACAGATAACTGCACTGCTGGTCTTCAGCCCGATATTTTTGAAGTACCGATTAATCAATTGAGTATTCTAAAGCCCTTGGACAACGACCCAAGCTGTTACAAAAAATCGGCACATCCTTTGAACATAGCCCTTCCGCCTTTGTATGGAATAGTCAGTATTCAAGCCGACGGCTCTATTGTTTATACTCCGCAGGAAGGATTTATTGGCACAGACCGTCTTGTTTATCAGCAAAGGAGCAACGAAGGCAAAGTGGCCTATGCCAACATCATGATTGTTGTAGGAGCAGCCTTGCCTTGCACAGATAACTTTGCTCTTAATCCAGACGAATATGAACCTCTCTTGGTTGGCTCGCTGCCAAGCAAGCCAGTTTTTGCTATAGACGTTCTGGCAAACGATGTGCTATGCCGTTCCGAGATAGAGTGGCAGAGTTTTAGAATATCAAAAACGCCAGAATATGGTTCAGTAAAAATAGATGAACAAACCCAGAAAGTTCTATATACCCCAGCCGCAACGCTCACCAAGCCTGATGTTTTTGAGTACACGCTCGTCAATAACCGAGGTGAAGAGCGTTTTGCCTCAGTAGCAGTTTTGCCGAGTGTGTTGCCACCTTGTGTATCTGTTGCATTCCATGACTCTTACAATATCAAAAAAGATTCGGGTCTGGCTAGTTTTGGGTTTTCAGTGGTTAGAAACGATAGTATTTGTAAGGATAAAAACTATGAATTATTTATTCTAAAAGAGCCTGTTTCAGGAACTACGTCTATAGCCTCTTATCCATCTTTTACGGAAACACAGATATTTTATAGAATTAGCGGGCCTACTGCTGCCAAAACAGACTCTTTGGTGTATGTTATTCGCGAAGTGGGCAAGGTTGAATCAGAAACCTCCGCTACAGTTTACATTGAATTTCAAGACTGATATTAGGTGAAAGCATTTGTTATTCTAATGGCTGTTTGGGGACTACTTGGGTTTTGCTTGCTACACAATAGACAAACAGAGCAAGCACGAAAAGATAGAAAAAAAACACTACCACAACTCGCGATAGCACTCAAAACTTTTGACTGTCAGCTTAATAGCGAAAGTTCTTACTTATTAATGCGCGGCTTTTGTGTATTAAATGAGCCGTTTCAAGATTTCCCCGCCTACCATACTTACCATGCCGGTATAGAAGGGGCGGCCATAGACACCCTGCGATAGGCTTAACTCTGAGCTTTTAGCCAGCTAAGGGCTTCTTTTTGATTCGTGAAAGCGGCTAAACAGAAACCAGTATCTATTTTTTGTGTTTCTTCTTGAAAACTCTCCATAGCCTTGGCGGTGGTGGCTTGTCCTATGACATCGTGTGGATACACAACAGCTACAATTTTGTAACCCAAAGGAATAGCCTGAGGGAGAAAATTGTTGTTCATCCAATCCTGATTCGTTTTGGTAGCCATAACTGCTTCCCGACCGTCCACCAAAACACGACTGACACCTCGTTCTATAACGGCCTTTAAGATAAGCTCAAAGCCTTGTTTAAACTCCTCATGAATAGAAAAGCCCGTCCAAACTGAATGAAGATAATGTCCGTCTGCAACATAATACAACTTAAAAGTATTGATTTCAGCGATTAATTCCATTGAAGTATTTTTTACTAACAAAACATTAAACACACAATACCACAGATTGTTTTGTGGCGCATAATACAAGCAACAAAATACAAATATTATTCAAATAAAGCATTTTGTATTTTGTAGTATCAGTTTTGTTTTACCAACCAAGCTATTGCAGGCTCTTCTTCAACAAAAATTTCCATAAAATAGTCCAGCTCCTGCTTTTCTGCTACTTCTTCAACGCCATCTAGAGCGCGCTTGGCACTAAGCTGCCCTACCACGTCCAGAGGATAAAGAAACGCTATGTTTTTATAGCCTCTAGGAACAGCCATAGGCAAAAACTCTGTTCCTATCCAAATTTGGTCTTCTGCGGTTGCTATGCGAGCGTCTCGGCCATCAACAAGCACACGGTTTGTTTTTTTGTCTTCTATGGCTAGAAGAATAGATGCCATAGCAGCCCTGAAGCCCGCACTTGGCGGAAAGCCTATCCATACGGTTTTTAAATAATGACCATCTACCACGTAATAAAGTTTGAAAAAATCTTTGTCTTCAAGAAGTTCCATGATTAGATTTTAATTTAAGAAGAATAAGAAGTAAAACCAACAAGGAATAGTAAAGCACAATGCACTATGAACGAGTACATTGTGCTTTACACAGTTTTAATTTTGTTTTATTAACCAAGCAAGAGCCTCGTCTTCATCAGAGAAAATCTCCATATAATAAGGCAAATCTTGTTTGTCTGTTTCTTCCTGTATATTTTGTACTGCTCTTTGCGAGGTAAGCTGCCCTACTACGTCATGTGGATATATAACCGCCACGTGCTTATAACCCTGAGGTGCTGCTCTAGGTAAGAAGTCGGTAGCCAACCAAACTTGGTCTTCGGTAGTAGCCATGCGAGATTCGCGACCATCTATAAGTACACGAGTGGTTTTCTTTTCTATAACTGATTTTAGAATAGACTCAAAGGCATTCCTGAAACCATCACTAGGCGGAAATCCCACCCAGATAGATTTGAGATAATGACCATCTGCTACATAGTAGAGCTTAAAAAAATCTTCGTTTACAAGAAGTTCCATGATTAGATTTTAATTTAAGAAGAATAAGAAGTGAAACCAACAGGGAATAGTAAAGTACAATGCACTATGAACGGATACATTGTGCTTTACATAGTTTTAATTTTGTTTTATTAACCACGCAAGAGCCTCGTCTTCATCAGAGAAAATCTCCATATAAAGAGGCAAATCTTGTTTGTCTTTTTCTTCCTGTATATTTTGTACTGCTCTTTGCGAGGTAAGCTGCCCTACTACGTCATGTGGATATATAAACGCCACGTACTTATAACCCTGAGGCGCTGCTCTAGGTAAGAAGTCGGTAGCCAACCAAACTTGGTCTTCGGTAGTAGCCATGCGAGATTCGCGACCATCTGCAAATACACGAGAGGTTTTCTTTTCTATAACTGATTTTAGTATAGACTCAAAGGCATTCCTGAAACCATCACTAGGCGGGAATCCCACCCAGATAGATTTGAGATAATGGCCATCAGCTACATAGTAGAGCTTAAAAAAATCTTCGTTTACAAGAAGTTCCATAATGAAATAAATAGATAATGAACGATATGAAATGGTGCAGATAAATTCAAGTCAGAGGGTTCGGGAAGTGCGGATACACAAAATCATTGAAAATCTCTTGAATTTGTGCGCGGCGTTTTTTGAATAAAATACCACCCAGAAAGTCTCCAAAAAGTGAGGCTTTAATGAGGGGATTGTAGTCTGAGGGTACGTCCACAAAATAAGAGATAGGGTTGCTTTCGGCTTCTTCTAGCCAGGCAGAGTGCAGATGTGAACCGCATTTGAGTTCTTCATTGCGCATTTTGCAAACAGGTCCTTGGGCTAGATTCATGCCGTCAAATAACCAGATTTCGGAGTGGTAGAAAACCTCCTGCCCAACAATCTCTGGCACAATGATAGAGCCAAAAATATAGCCCTGTTTTTGTGCGTCTGGCAGGCTGTCGCTGTTCTTCTTGGGCACAAACTGTATGGCCCTGAAAATATAGCCTTTGGCAAAGGTATAAGCATCTTCAAACTTCATACTTTGCATATTCATGCGCGAAAGCACGAAAGGAACACCTTTGTCGTAGAGTGCCATTACTTGGTCTAGCGGCATACCACGTTTAGGATAATCTTTGTAAAGGTTAAAGATAAATTGGGTAAGCAAATCTTTATCTAATCCAAATGTTTGCCAATAAATATGGTCTATTCTGTTGGCAGCCTTTTCAGGCGAAATTATATTCCGAAAAGTATATAAAACAGGCCCCCAAGTATTTGCACCCACATTGGCTATATCATCTACATTGCCAGGCTCAGCCACAATAAACTGTTCTTTGATGGTGGCTGTTATGCCATCAATAAAATATTTGCCAATACGGTTAATGTCCGTAATGCCAGCAGGCGGAATACCAATATTGAGAGCATCTACGGGCTTTCTTCCTGGGTGGGTTCTGTCGTAGGTACGTACCCACTCTGCAAAGCAACCTGTGCAGTTGTGAGCTGCGTGTAGGGTTATCTGGTCGTTAGGATTGTCGTAGTCGCACGAGTAGTGAATGACCTCGTAGGGCAGGTTTTGTTGCAACTGTGTATAAAGAGCAGTGTCTTTGCTGGGGTCTAGCTGGCGGCGGTCTACCAAATAAACACTCGTGTAGTCCAACAAGGTAGCCGTAGTCATTTGACGGAAAAAGGCATCAATCTCAGGGTTTTCAGGAAAGGGATTGTTGAACATCACGTCCAAGCTCAGCTTAAAACCAGTATCCGTCAAAACAATATAGTCCTTCGTGAGCGCTGTTTGGTGCATACACTGTATGATGGCAATAGATTGCTTGTCGCTGTTGAGCAGTTTCCACTTCTGCCATTTGCCTTGACCGAGCCAGCGCATCAAATAGACATTGTTTTCAGTACTGGTTTCGTCTTTGATGTACTTTTGTAAGAGTTTTCCCAAGAAATCTACCAAGTCTTTCCACCAAGGCTCATGCAAATCAATATGCTTTTCAATATTTTGAAAGAAATCTTGAAAGTCTGCCAAAACAGCTTTTTGTGTGGTGCTGTCGTTCAAATTTTTGTCCTGATGAGCCCTTATTTTCTTCAAAAGCGCTTCTTGGAAAGTATTTGGACTTTTGCGAAGGAGTTGGAAAACTTTGAAGTTTTCCATACTGACCTTCATATTTTTGGTAAAATTGACCGTAAATAGTTCTTTCGTAACAGGGTCAAAAGCGGGGTGAGCCGTGCTTTCTACAATCGGAAAAGGGAAGTCAATAAAAGGGGGCGTAGCGGGTATCCACTCGTCGTTGCCGCCTATGGGTGTAATAATGTCTAAAGTTTTGGAATCAAATTCGTAGGGACGGCCTGCATCATAGTTAGCAAGCAAACGCGGAAACTGGTCGTTCTCAAACTGCATGGGCGTAATGGCCGTACAAAGCTCGTTGCGTGTGCCGAGCATATACGACAAGCGCGCCATGCCCCAGTTTCTGAATCCAAAATCTTTGAAGAGTGGATTAACTTCTTTTTTGTCTTCTAAGTAGTATTGTGTGGCCAAGTCTGCGTAGTAGCAAGGGGTTTTCATCAGGGCTGTCTGAGCACTCACTTTTCCTGCTGTATTGAAGTCGAACTTATAAACCATGCCGTCGTTGGCCAGCAGTGGGCTGCCATATTCAGGGTTATAGGTGCCGTCTGGGCGCTGCGTCGGAAAGGGCAGTCCCCCAGAGTTTACAGTACCCACCGAGGAGTTGACATAAACCACCCCGTAGATGTCAGTGGGCAGTTGTCCTTCGGTTACTTTCAATTCTACGTTGATTTCTTTTCTATCAACGTCCATGTAGTATTTGTTCTTTGGGTCTTGCGCCATGATTTTGAGGGTATTAGCGGAATCAGCAGGCTCTCAAAAGCAGAAAAGCCAGCCAAATATAAGACAGAAAAAATAGATTACAACAAAGGACTAGGAAAATTTGGATAAATATATTTTTCAAATAGTTTCTTGATTTGAGCACGCTGCTTCCGCATGACTAATCCACCAAACTTTCCGCCAAAAAGGGCTGCCTTAATGCTTTTCTTATAGTCCTCAGGGACATCCACAAAATAAGAAATAGGATTACTTTCTGCCTCTTCTATCCAAGCCGAGTGTAAATGTGAGCCGCACTTGAGGTCGTCGTGCCGTAGCTTACAAATAGGACTTCTGGCCAAATCCAGGCCATCAAAGAGCCAAATTTCAGAGTGGTAGAAAACTTCTTCGCCAATAAGCTCTGGCACTATGATAGACCCAAAAATATAGCCTTGTTTTTGTGCGTCGGGCAGGTGCTCGCTGCCTTTTTTGGGTATGAAAGACCCAAAGGGACAAAAAATGTGGTGAGATACATAGGCAAATCGCTTCTTTATTGACTGATACCAAACGCTGCATTTATCTTTTGAATACAAGATTTCATTATCAATAATAAAAAAAGTAAAAGAAGTAATTTGGTTAGGTTGCGCCTACACAAAAACCTATGAGCATGATGTCGTCTGTTTGCCGATAGCCGAGTACGCTGGAAGACATCCATTCTCTGAGTTCTTCGGCAAGTAGGTTGCGCTGTTCATACATAGTGCGTGCCTGGTTATCTATTAGGAGTTGCCGCAAACGCTTGCCTGTGAATTTTTTGTCATAAGGCCCGCCAAACTGGTCGCGGTAGCCGTCCGAGGTCATGTAAAAATTAACTTTACCTTTCTTGAGGTCAATGGTGTGGTCGCTAAAAGCCACGCGCTTATTATCAATGTTGCCACCTACGCTGAAGCGGTCGCCTTTAATTTCTATTAAATCTGTTTGGTTTCCCTGAAAATAATAAATAGCGGATTTGGCACTTGCTGTGGTCAGTACATCATTGTTTTTGTCCCAAACTGCCACGGCCATATCAATACTATCGCGACCCGACAAGAGAGTCTGTTTGAGGGAGCGTTCAAGGGCTATGTTGAGTTCGGTGAGTATGCGTGCGGGTTGGTGTATTTCGCGCTTTACGACTACGTCGTTCAATAACTGATAGCCCAACATACTCAAAAGCGCCCCCGGCACGCCGTGTCCCGTACAGTCGCCAGCCGCTACAATGACTTTGGTAGAACCTGTGTGCTCATCAATGTACTCATGTAGCCAATAAAAATCTCCGCTCACGATGTCCCGCGGCACATAAAACACCAAGTAGTCATGAAAAAGGCGCTCAAAAGTATTTAATTCGGGCAGCATCGCTTTTTGAATACGCGCAGAGTAGTTGATACTTGCCGTAATAGCGTTATTCTTATCTTGCAAAAGGCTTGATTTTTCCTCTAACTCTTCTTTTTGCTTGCTAATCGCTTCATTAAGCTGCACGAGATAGTCGCGCTGCATCATAATTTCTTCGTTTTGCTGCTGTATTTCTTCGTTTTGTTGATGTATTTCTTGACTTTTTTGTTGTATTTCGCCATTTTTATTCTCCAGAACTTTGTTCTTCTGCTTCATTTCATCGTTTATCATCAACAAAAACTCTCGTTGCGCCATCACCTCTTCATGGTAGCGTTTTACTTCTCGGCGCGACTTCTCTAGCTCAGCAGACAATTCTTGATTTTTCTTATTTGCTTCGTCAATCAAAAGTTGTAATGCGTCTTTGTCAGTGTCGTTAATCATTTTTATTGCGGGACAAAAGTTGTAATAGGTGAATGCAGTTGGTGATAGGCGTTAGGTATGTAGCAAGAGGCATCAGAAAAACCTATCTGATATAGAGACGGATTCTTCATGTGCGCTGCAAATAAAGTGAATTGTTTGAATTTAGCAACAAATTTCATGCTTTTTTTGCCAAAAAGCATTTAAGAGTACTAAAATTTATTGAGTCATGAATTTGAGAAGCCATAAAAAGATTTACATTTGACCGTTGAAACTAAAACCAAGATTTGACATGAGAATAGGCATTATTGGCTACGGCAAAATGGGACGTTTGATTGAAAAATTTGCCGAAAAGCGCGGCCATCAGGTAGTTTGTATTGTCAGTAGGGCAGACAATTTGCAAAGCCTTAAAACAAAGGCTGTGGACTTGGTCTTTGAGTTTTCGGTACCCGAAAAAGCCCTCACCAACATCAGTTTTTGTTTACAAAACCGAATAGCTGTTGTGAGCGGCACTACTGGCTGGCTGGAACTCAAAAAACAGGCAGATGCCATTTGCAACGAAGAAGATGGTAGCTTTTTTCATGCCACTAACTTCAGTATAGGTGTCAATCTATTTTTTAAAGCCAATGCTTATTTGGCCAAGCTCATGGCGCAATACACCAACTATGACGTGCAAATAAGCGAGGTACACCATATTCACAAAAAAGACGCGCCTAGCGGAACGGCTATTACCACTGCTCAGAATATTTTGGCACATCTCACACATAAAAAATCATGGACGCTTAACTCCAGCAGCAGTCCTTATGCGCAAGACCAAATTCCGATTTATGCACACCGCGAAGCTGAGGTAATAGGCATACACGAAGTTACATACAGTTCAGAACAAGATTTCATTTCGCTCAAGCACCATGCTCTAGACCGCTCGGCTTATGCACAAGGTGCGGTTTTGGCTGCAGAATGGCTGCTGAATAGGAGAGGTGTTTTCGGAATGCCGGATATGCTGAACGATATACTAAAAATAGACTAAAACAACCTTATTCTGCACTCGTACTAAACCTCTAAAGTTTAATACGAGTGACAGAATACCATTTGTTGCTTAAAACGTGGTGTTTATGGACATACCGAAACCGTTTGAAGCTGGCACTAAGCGGCAGATACCGCCCACGCACACCAAGCCCTCACGCTGCCGCGCATAGTTGAGCGCAAGGCGAGTGCCCCCACGCACATACACAAGGCCGCCTGCATAAAAATGCCTGGCTTTTTTGTTAGTATCAAAAGATACGTAATTCACCTCGTCTGAAGCATACAAGAACCATTTGCCACCCAAACCCAGTTCTGCGAGCGCCATGCCCCAGTTACCGAAATCCGTTTTAGTAGAAAGGTGTTGCAATTCTATACGCAAAGAGCGCTTTTTGGCTAATTTAATGGTATTTTCTAGAACAATGGTGTTAGAAGTAACCACACCAAAACCGCGACGGCCTTCAATCTGGTCTTTGTCGTAACGCAAATGCACCAAATAGAGAATAGTTTTGAGCTTAGGACTCCACTTTTTGTTGATTTCAAGGTTAAAATCTTGATAATAGTTTTTATCACCCATTTTAAAAATTTCGGACTGTTGCGGCCTTAGGTAGATGCCTGTCGTATCTAGTTCATAGCATACAGAGGCATTAAAGGCTATTTTTGTACCGTATTTACCGCCAAGCAATGAACCCTTCTTGATAGTATAGAGTAAATCCATTTGGTAAGCCACTTCCCCGTTGATTTGAGTCGTATAGGGATAAAGCGTGAGTAAGCGGTAAGTCTGCTGCTTGGTATTAGAAGTTACAAAATTGATGATAGTGCGGTTATCAATAGCGTCGCGGTCTGAGCGGAAATTCATGTTATGTAGGCTCTGAGCAGAAACATTGATACCCAAACCCTTTTGATTGTAAGAAAGATTAACGTAGGCCATATCGCCACCCGCAAAACTGTATTGATTCACTTTAGAAGGGTCTTTTTGCTTACGTACGTACTCTGCATTAATACCAAAGCGGCCTTTGCTAGCCAAAAGACGAACAGAATAAGCCTCTGAATTTTTGGGCACGTTGTCCAGAACGCCGTCATAAGGCTGAAATTTATTCACATAGTTCAAACTGAGGTTTAATGCACCTGTTGCGCCTTCTTTCCGCTTGAGTATTTTGTCTAAAGCAAACTCCGCACTAGCACCACGCACCGTTCCGAGCGCTTTTTCAAAACCGTCGCGCTGATTGCCAACCAGGGCTGTAATGCGTACTTTGTCTTTAAGATTCAGCTTAGCGCGTGCGCCGTCAATGGCATTGTCTATGCCGAGCGGGCGCTCCTCTAAGGCTCTCAGAACAAGCCCATTGCCAAACTGCTCGTAGAAATGGCCTGCTGTAACTTCAATAAGGTCATTCTGATAGGTTAGAAACCTATTGACGATGCCGTGCCCTGTGAGATTCAATGGAAAGCCCAAAAGCGCTGGGTAATAAGCCTCATAGCGCACACCACCACGAAAATTACCTTTTTGATACATGAGCGTTAGATAAGAGTTCGAGCCTATTTTTTCGTCGGGCAGGGCTGCGTCAATAACAGTATCTTTGCGATAATACTGAAAGTCAGACTGAAAACTGCCTGTTAGAGTGCCTGCTTTGCTCTTATCTGAGTTGTCATTTACTTGGGCTAAGGTAGCCAGGGGGAGTAAAAATGCAAACAATATTGCAAAAAGAGATTTCATAAAATTTTCTTGAAAGAATGTGAAAGAGAATGACCGCCAGGAGGCATCTTTTTAGCCAATGCGCAAAATTATCAAAAAGCAGTTTATGGAAAACCTTTTTTTGAAAAAAAATAGAAATTAGAATTTTGCAAATTAATCTCAAATATTTACAACAAAGCACGAGCAAAGAACGTTATTTCCTTTGTAGTTTATTAAGTGTATTCTTATATTGAAACAGGCTCTCTGTAAAAATTAAAATACAAACAAACCATGAAAAATATCATAAATATAAGTTTGGGGGTTCTATTGCTATCTTTTGTGGCTTATTGGTTCTTTAAGCCAACATCGGCCAACTCAACCAGTATGTCTGCCAACACATGGGCGGAGCGCTCTCTGGCTTCGGAGGTTGTTGTTGGCGAACCTGCACCTGAAATAGCCCTGACCACGCCCAAAGGCGATAGCCTCAAGCTCTCTAGTTTGCGTGGTAAAGTTGTTCTGGTAGATTTTTGGGCGAGCTGGTGTGCGCCCTGCCGCGCGGCTAATCCGGAAGTGGTGCGTCTCTACAAAAAATACAAAGGCTTGAATAAAAACTTTGAAATTTTGGGCGTTTCGCTAGATAATAAACGCGAAAACTGGGTGCAAGCCATAGCCAAAGACCACTTAGCTTGGCCACACGTGTCAGACCTAAAAGGCTGGACTTCCACAGCCGCCGAGGACTACAAAGTTAATAGCATTCCTTACACCGTTATAGTAGATGCGGAAGGCAATGTGGTAGCACGCAAGCTCAAAGGCCGCCAGCTAGAAATGAAGCTAGACCAGCTCTTGGGCGTACAGTAAGCACTCTTTTATTTCTTTAATTTAATGCGTGAAACAACGTTTAGGTTCAAAGAATTTGTAGTACAACAAGCACGTAGCGGTATGAAGATAAGTACTGATGCGTGCTTGTTTGGTGCTTATGCTCAACCACATAACGCCCAACGCATCTTGGACATAGGCACTGGTACGGGGCTTTTGGCCTTAATGCTTGCGCAGCGCTGTCAAGCTCAAATTGTGGCTATAGAAATAGATTCGGAGGCAGCAGCCGAAGCACAAGATAATTTTTTGCAAAGTGCTTGGAAAGAGCGACTCACACTGATAAATGCTGATGTACGCACATGGACAGATGTGAGCGAACTTTTTGATTATATAATTTGCAACCCCCCTTTTTATACACACGCCTCAGTGCCACAAAGCTACCGTAAAACAACCGCACATCATCAGAATTTTCTTTCTTTTGAAGCGCTGGCTCAGGTCTTGCAAGGCTTACTCAAGCCTCAGGCCTATACAGAAGTACTGCTGCCCACTGCCGAAATGCAAATTTTTTTGAAAGAGGCAGCAAAAAAAGGCTTAATGCTCTCTAAAAACCTGGTTGTAAGAAATTTTAAAGAGGCTCCTGTTTTCAGAGAAATAGCCACCATGCAAAAAACCAATACGCCTTTGGTGGTTCAAAGAACGGAACTTGTGATTTATAATGCCAAAGATGAATATAGCACGGACTTTAAAAACTTGTTGCGGCCGTATTATCTACACTTGTGAAGTTTAAGCTAAAGTTTTGTAAAAATAAGCCTAGTTTATCAATTTGGAATCAAATTAGTTGTTTACTTTTGCAACTGATAAATGGGGCTTTTGGTATGCTGAAACAAAGATTAATTACTGCTGGTATTCTTTTAGGATTACTGCTCGTTTTGGGTGGTGGCTTTGCGTATTGGAACTACATCAACTCGCCTGAATATGCCTTAAAACAGGCCAGAGATGCCATTGAAGCCAAAGATTTTGATACCTTTAGTGAGTATGTGGACATCAAAAAGCTGTCCGAGAGTATTATTAAAGACTATGCAGAATCTCAAACAACAGCCATGCCTGAGTTTATCAAGTTGCTTTTGGAACGAAACAAAACAATCCTTTCCAGAAATCTTGAAACTGCACTCAAATCTTTTTTTGAAACGGGCAGGTTCGTATCAGAAGCCAAAGAAAACGCTACTGGCTTACTACAAATTGATATTTTGCAAACCATGCCTAACCTTGAGGAGGCTATCAAAAAAGGCATTGAGAAGTCTAAAGACAAACTGCGCGGAATCGCCTACAAAGAAATGCAAGGTAACTTACTGATAGCAGGCATAGAGATTAACGAGTCAAATGAAGGAACTGACAAAAAAATTATAGAACTTCAATTTGAAAAGCACAACGGGCATTGGCGCTTAGTGGGAGTCCAGAACCTCAAAGTTTTTATGACGCAGAAATAATTGTATTTTTGTCATTCTTTGGATATTCTGCTTAACTTTGTGGTTTATTTTATCAAAGAAATGGGAAAAATAGGGATTATCATTAAGCGTGAGTACTGGACGCGCGTTCGCAAACCGTCATTTGTTATCATGTCTATACTTGGGCCGTTGCTGATGGGCGCTATGCTTATTGTGCCTACTTGGCTTGCTTCGCTGGACGGAGATGATAAAAAACTGCAAGTGATTGACGAAAGCGGCTATTTCAAGGACAAACTAATTCCTTATGAGAACTTAACTTTTGTGCCAGTAAGCACGGACGCGGAGGAGGCCAAAAAGAAAGTCAAAGAAAGTGTTTATGACGGTCTTCTCTATATTCCGGCTCTGAGCCTAGAAAAACCAGAGGGCATTAGGCTCTTTTCTGAAAAAAGCATTTCGGCTTATATGCAAAAGCAGATTGAAAGTATGCTAAAGAAAGAACTAGAGCGGCAAAAAATGCTTAAATCTGGGATAGCTCAAAGTACATTAGATTCTATCAGTACTGCCGTTAGCATCAAAACAGTAAGCCTCAGCGAAAAAGGGGAAAAAGACAGCAACAGCATGGCAGCCAGCGTGATAGGTTATTTTTCGGCTTTTATGATTTATATGTTCATCTTCTTTTTTGGTATGCAGGTTTTTAGAGGAGTTATGGAGGAAAAAACCAATCGCATAGTGGAAGTGATTATTTCTTCAGTAAAACCTTTTGAGTTGATGATGGGTAAAATCATAGGCATTGCAGGAGTGGCCATGACGCAGTTTTTGCTCTGGGTTGTGCTTACTTTTGCGGTTAGCACGGTGGTTACCTCTGTCTTTAAAATGGATAGGTTTTCTAATGCGCAATTAGAGCAAACCCTCAGCCAAATGGACAATCCAGAGGAGGTTCAAAATGCTATGGAAGTCAATGCGGTCTTGTCGGCCATTGAGTCTGTCAATGTTCCACTGATTGTAGGCTGCCTACTTTTTTACTTTTTATGTGCGTACTTGCTCTATGGTGCGCTTTTTGGTGCTATTGGCTCAGCAGTGGATAGCGAAACGGACAGCCAGCAATTTATGCTGCCAGTTACGATGCCTATTATCATTGCCATTATGATTTCTATGAGCGTGATTAAAGAACCAGACAGCAGCTTGGCCTTCTGGGCTTCTATGTTTCCGCTTACCTCGCCCGTCGTAATGATGGTCAGGATTCCGTTTGGTGTTCCGGTCTGGGAGTTAGCGCTCTCTATGGTTTTGTTGGTTCTGGGCTTTTTAGGTGCAGTCTGGCTGGCTGCCCGCATCTACCGAATCGGTATTTTGATGTATGGCAAAAAAGTAACTTTTAAAGAAATTGGCCGCTGGATATTTTTTAAAGGGTAGGCTCGTTGGTAAGTATAGCTAGTCTTCCCTCAAAAAATATATAAGGTATTTATTATCAGTAAATTAAACAAGAATTTCATCTTCAAAATATCTTAGTCGTTTATCAAAACCGTCTTTTCCGCAGAGTTGCGGGGGGTTTTGAACGAAAGCAAGCGCTTCAATTAACCTCTCTTGAGTCGTCAAAAAGCCATTTTTGAGTTTTTTAAGTTCCCAACGCCCTCTTTTGTCCCTTGTAGAGGCCATTTTCTCGCGTTTTCAAATAACTTTTTGTCAAATTCCTTACATCTGACTTTTTGACTAATGATTGTTTTTCTACAATTTATTGGGCGTTCCCGCTTCGCGGTCGTTCGTCTTTGGGCTTCGCTTCGGTGCTACGCACTAAACCCGCCGCCTCTCTAACGCAAATATAGGCCAATAGACGTACTGAATAACAAAAAAAAGAATAAAGTCGCAAACCCGCTTGATGCCTAAAAATTGCTTTTGTCCTATTTTGCCTCAGCCATAGGATAGCCGTATGATAGCCGTAGTTGGCCGTACTTTAAAAGTAAAGCCTCTATCTTAGAAAAGTACAATTATTCGCTTCCTAAAACTTACATCTCTCTGAGAGGTTGATTAAGAGCTTGTTTTTAGTCTATTTTGTCAAATAACTGGTAAAATTGTAAGGACTACTCGCGGTCTGCCATGCCTCGCATCAGACAAAAACGAAAGGCTCAGCCGCACAAGATTCATCTGTGCAAGAATTTTAATGCTTTATAGGGCTTTTACTTTCAAAACAAGTATAAGCCTGCTGCTAGCAAGAGTCCAGCAACGACAGTGCCTATGAGGAACGCCTTTCTGGTACGCTCTTGTTTTTCAAAAACTTGCATATAACCACTCCAACAAAAGTTGTAGAGTGGATAGTAATTAATAAAATTGTAAAGAATTGCACTGAACAAGGCCGCCGCTATAAGAACAAGCAAGCGTGGCTTTGAAAGAAGCCTTTTTCCTAAACTCAAAAGGTCATCAGAGGCAGAATGATTGTCATTTGCTACCTTTTCTAGCATGATAGCCACTTGCACAGGGTCTGTAATGGTTTTATTCTTCCAGCCGTTCTCTATTTCAGTAATGGCTTTTATCTTGGACGAATAAAGGTCTTGGCTACTGTCGGGCAGAGCAACTAGCAAAACAGCTATAAAGGCACAAAAGAGTATGAAATAAATGATTTCATACGTTTTGAGGCTGCTCATACTGGTAGGCACTATCTGTTTCCGTTTTAGGAGGGTTATCTTATCATCAAGAGCCGCGCTAGCCACAAAAGCCCAGTCGCGAGACTGCCCATGTATGGAATAATGTATGGGTGCTTCTACTGTATGGCGCAGCGCCTTCGGATTATTAAACTCTAGTTCAATAACAGACTCGTCCTCGTCGTTTTTGAAGGGGTCAAATTCAGGCTTCCGTAGTTTACTGGTTATTCGCAAGCTGACAATCTCAACCGTCCCCTTGTTTTCTTGTTCCAGGACGGACTCAAGGTCAAAAGTTCGCGCCACTACGCCATTTCTATAACGTATTCTAAATTCATGTACAACATCGTTGTTAGAAATCTTACGGAACTGCTTATCCATGAGTTCTACAAGATATTCAACATCTTGAACATTCAATATGAAACCATGATTGTACGACTGACTAGATTCTACGAATATCTGCTCCATTTGCAAACTGCGCTTTGTTAAAAAAAAATCCGTATAAGCTCGGCAGCAAATTATGCCATTTAGTAGCCCACAATGATACAGCGTTTTTTCTGGAATAACAATAAAAATAGGTTCATTCAAATATTTTATAATCAAAAAATGACTGCTTTGAGTATGCAAATGATAAAAAAACAAGAGAATTAGCATGAAAGATAGAAATATTGCCTACATTTATGCCTAAAATATCGACACTCTTTGCTTTAATGATGATTCTTGAGCGTCATTACTTAATCAGATTGCGTTGTGTACAAGTTATTTAAAACAGATTACATCAAAACGAGTTTTATTATCGTTTAGCAGTAAACTATTGCCGTTCAATCTGCTCTAAAGCAGCACACTACTATAAAGACTCTCCCAAAATTTTGAGAGCAGAAAAAGATATAATTGCGATGCTGTTGTTCCACTTTCTACCTCTATATGCTTTGCCATGCAAACAATTTTCTACATTCTCGAAAAACAAGTAAAAACACAATTTAGGTACTGTTACGAGCCAGTTTCATATATTTTGTGCTTGCTTAGTATTGCTTTCATAACCAGCATCGGTCAAATAGCACCAAGTTTGGCGCAATGTACACGCACAACAGAAGGCCGCGAATTTTGGCTGGGTTTTGCTGATGCACGTGATGGCACGGACGAGCAGTTGAGCATCACTGTAACCTCGCGTGTGGGTGCTACGGTGAGTATCTTTGGCGGAACAGGCAGCACACTCTTGGCTACGTTTTTGGTGGGAGCAGGTGGTTCTACAACAACGATTGTTACGGAGGCATGGGAAAACGAAACAACAGAAGTTATTGAAAACAAAGGAATTAGAGTAGAGTGTTCAGACTTATGCAACGTCTATGCCCTCAGCTATCAGCGCAACTCTGCTGACGCTACCCTTATTTATCCTACCCCCAGCCTTGGCGATGAGTATTACATCATGACTTACGCACAGGCAACCGCCCTGACCAACACGCAGGTGCGCAATAGTGAATTTTTGATTGTAGCGACACAAGATGGCACCAATGTAACCATTACCCCCAATAAGATTACTACGGCTCTCAAGCCCGCTAATGTACCATTTACGATAACCTTAAACAAAGGCCAGTCCTACCAAGTAAAATCAGGTGAGTTCAGCGGTGCTGGTTCTGCTTTGCCAGCAGGACAAGGCGATTTAACAGGCTCAAAAGTTACTTCTACAAAACCCATCGCGGTCTTTGGCGCTAATATAGCAACCGTAGTACCGAATATAAATACCTGTTGTTGGGACCACCTCTACGAACAAATGGCACCTATTTCTGTTTGGGGCAAAAAATTTATTACCGTTCCCTACAAAACAAGGTTATGGGACGTTTTCAGAGTCTTAGCTCGTATTGATGGAACAGTGGTAAGCATTGGTGGGACAGCAGTGGCCACTCTCAACGAAGGCCAATTTTATGAGTTCGACACCAATGGTTCTAATGTTCCTAAGCAGATTACGGCTACAAACCCTGTTATGGTTATGCAGTTTAGTACCTCCACCAATGCAGATGCAGTAGGCAACGCCGACCCTTTTATGATAAATTTGAGCCCTATTGAGCAAACTGTTGAAGACATCACTTTTGTTGCTTTTACCTCATCTGTCATTACGGCTTATTATCTGAATATCTTAACAGAAACTACCAACGTATCCAATATGCGCTATGACGGTGCACCTATTGCACCCATTAGTTTTGTGGCTATTCCTGGCACTATCTATTCGCGTGCACAACTGGATATTGTTGCAGGTACACACAGGCTTACAAACAATGGCAGCGGCATAGGTTTTTCTGCCAATATATACGGATATGGGCCTTTTGAGTCTTATGGCTATGCGGCAGGTGTCAATCTCACTCCTCAACTCAATTTTCTTTTTGGAACAGCTTCGGTGGACAATGACGTAGAAGATTTCTGCGATAGCGAAGGCGCTCAAACTTTTATTGCAGAATATAGCGTACCTGGTTCAACGCTTTCATACTCTTGGAAGAATATGACCACAGGGCTTGTTGTAAGTACTACTGATGCACTCCTTGCCAATAACTTTTCTGCTACAACCGACTATGAGCTTTCCATCAATGACTTAACAGGCGGCTGTTCTATAAAAGATACACTCCGTGTCATTTTTTACAAAGTGCCAACGGCAAGTATCTCGCAAGGCGACTCTACCAAAAATACTTATCGTTTTTGCTTGGCTGATAGCGCCAAAAGGTTTACAGCCACGCACCCCGATAATGCAGGCTTGGTTGTTCAGCACTATTGGCTGGACGTAGCGAGCGGAGATACACTCGGCAATGGCCTTACACAAACTCTGCCAGCACTTTTAGGCTCATTCCAATATATTTTGCACACCTACAACACAGCGGATACCTCTAAGGTATGCTTTGATGCCGACACCATTACCGTGGTTTATAACCAAGGCCTGCCCGTGGACATTAGGCATTTGGGAGTCATTAAGGATACCGTAGTTTTCTGCGATGACGACGGTGCTCAAACACTCAGCGCTGCCGACCCTAGCCACATCAGCGTTTCTTATCAATGGCGCGACCTCACCCGCGATGTTGATTTGGGCACAGCCGTAACGCAAACAGCCAATATTTTTGGCGCAAACACGCTTTATGAGGTAGAGGTTACGAATTTATTAACAGGCTGTACGAGCAAAGACAGCATTTTCGTTGTTTTCTTTGCAGCCAATGTGCGGAGTGGTGGCTCTGCTTCAGATGTTTTTAGGTTTTGTGATGATGACGGCCCCCGAACGCTCAATGCCTTTGACCCCCTCAACGGCCCTTCGGTGGTTTATCAATGGAAAGATTTGGGCACAGGAGCAGTTGTCAGTAGCACGTCTGTCTTAACAGCAGCTAATTTTTCGGACACCACAGTTTATGAAATTTTCTTGCGTGATACCATCAGCACCTGTGAGGCCAGAGATACCATCATGGTTATTTTCAGGCCAACCCCTGCCGCCGAAATTAGGCTTAACGGTGTTTCTATGAGTTCTTATGTGCTTTGTAGTGGTTCTGGCTCGCTTCGCTTAAATGGCTTCAGCGCCAGTAATAAACACGTGCGTTACCAATGGCGCAAGGACGGAGCAATAATCAGCTCAGATACTGCCATTACCGTTACTGATGCCTTCTTTGGAACATTCACCTACCAACTTACCGTTACAGACACCATCTCTAATTGTGTCGCCACGGACAATATCACCATCAGCGCTTATCCACGCTTAACAGGTAGAACTTCAGGCACGGCCAATATTTGCGCAGGCAAAACCACACCAGTAACTTTTACACTGGCTGGAACTTTCCCAATGACACTAACTTACACCATACGAAACCCTATAACAGGTGTGATAGTGGCTACCAATACAATAAGCGGCATAACAGCAAGCCCTGTTGTTATCAATGTATCAGATTCTGGTATATACAAAATTACGACACTCACCAGCGCAGTAGGCTGTTCGGCTGCCATCGCTGATTTGACCGATAGCGCTCGAATAAGGGTCATTCCTATCCCGAACGTGGCGCTCACTTCCAATGACTTTGACAATAAAATTTGCCGCAACCAGCCTATTAAATTCACAGCTACGGGTGCCGCCTACTATAAATTCTTCATCAATGGTGTTTTGATGCAAGAAGGCACAGCAGCCACTTTCACCCCAACAACTGGCATTCTGAATACAGGAGACTTGGTCTGGGCAACAGGAATTAATCCGCCTACAGACTGCAAAGATACAAGCAACGTCATCACGATGACCGTAAACCGTATTCCTGTAACCTCTATTGGGGTTTCGCCACGAGAAATATGCCCAGGTGGAGATACGCTCAAGCTCACTTCTACGCTTACTGGCCCAACAGGCTCTTTCATTTACGATTGGCGTAAGGTGTCTGGCACAACAGCCATACCCGTAGGTACGGGCGCTGCAACCCTTTCTGTAACCGACACAGGGCGTTATTTTCTTATCATTACAGAAAACCTCGTAACAGGCTGCCAGTACAGAACCGACACCATCAAAGTTAATTTCAAAGCACCACCAGTTCTAAACGTGCGTGATACCGTGGTTTGTATGAATGATAGGCCCGCTATTTTGGTCGCGCAAGACCTCACACATGGTACGGCCATCACCTACCAATGGTTCAATACCGCCACTCCCACAACGGTTATCGGAACAAATGGTACTTTGGCTGTTAGTGTGGCTGGCCTTTACCGCGTTGTTATCAAAGACACCACAACAGGGTGTACACGAACCGATTTGGCCAGAGTAACCTTTAATCCAAACCCTGATTTTGAAATTAAAGGCCACGATAAGCCACTTTGCGAGGGTCGCGATACACTCACACTTGACGCGTCAAACTTGGACAGTATGCAGATTGTTTGGATAGGGGCTGGACTTTTGCCTTTGGGTACGGATAATCGTAGCCGAATTGTTACGCAAAGTGGCGTAGTTACGGTTATTGTAACAGATACCTCTAAAGCCTCACTTTGTAGAACGGTTAAATACATTGATGTAAAAATCAACGATATTCCGCTCATAGAGCCTGCTCTAAAAGACTACAAGATTTGTGAGGATACAATAAGTATTCGCTTAAATGCCTTGCACCCCACACACGCCTCCAACGCAACGTATGCTTGGCGAAATCTTAAAACAGGAGAAGTAGTAGGCACTGAGGGCTTCTTGAATTTAAGCTTTGAAAACGATTATGCCGAAACGCTCTATGAGGTATTGGTTACGCACCCTAATTCGGGTTGTAGCCGTCGCGATACCGCAGCTGTTACTTTTCAGAAAAAGTCCAATGCAGAAATCAGTATTGAAAACGGCCAACTGGCACTCTGTATAGGCGAAAAAGTGCAATTACGCGGTACAGGCGGCACGAGTTACCGCTGGAGTACTGGCGAAACAACTGAATTGATTACCTTTGAAGGCAAAGCGCCCGGTTTTTATGCCATCGTTCTGAGCGCTGATTTTGCAACCACTTGTGGCCAAAGCAAGGATACTGTGGAGATACAGGTAAAACCTAAGCCTTTGGCACTCATAGCCGATACGCTCATAACCGCCTGCCAGAATACGCCAATCGTTTTGAACGGCGCAAATTTTAGCCACGACTTTAGCACGCTCTATACTTGGACAAATTTAGAAAGCAATGCCATACTAGGCACAGAAGCCAAACTGACCCTTGTTTTTGACAGCCTAACAACACCTAGTTTTGACCGCTTCCGAGTAGGGCTTAGCGTGCAAGATAGTCTCACAAATTGTTTGGCTATGGACACTGTTGTTATTGATTTTGAGCCAAGTAGCGCCGTTGAAATTGACTCTAACGCGCTCACAGAAGTCTGTTTGAATGACACCATTGTTTTGCAAGCCAAAGGGGCGGCGCGCTATCTTTGGAATACAGGCGATACAACTGCACAAATTCGTATAAAGGCTACCAAGCCAGGATTTATGACTTTTATTGTTCAGGCTAATGCTGCTAATTTGTGTGCAAGCACCATGGATACGCTCTTTGTGCGTGTACGTCCTTTGCCTACAATACAATTAAGTGCCGTGAATCAAATGGATAGCATCAAAATTTGTGCCGATGACTCCATCACACTTTTGCCGCGAGGTGGTCTCAGCTACGAGTGGGGGCACGACCCGCTAGCACGCGATACCATTCGCGTAAGTCCTAAAAAGTCAATGACCTACTATGTCATTGGTACAGACAAATTTGGTTGTAAAAACACAGATTCTCTCTACGTGGAAGTTAGCCCTACGGTAGATTTAGGGCCAAACCAAGTGGCCTGCATGGGCGATACTCTCACACTGGGACAAATAAGCACCGACACAACGGCCACTTACAAATGGTTACCTACTGGCCAAACTACAGCGCTCATTCAGGTTACAAAGTCTGGCAAATACATCGTCAAAGTAAAGACTGCCGAGTGTAGTTATGAGCGTAACGTATCAGTGAGCTTCAAGGCACAGCCCAAAATTGAATACGTCAAAGACACCGTTTTTTGTTTTGAGGCATTCCCTAACCAAGGCCAAATTATAGAGCACGAACTTAAATTCAAACTGTTGAATCCAGACACTGCTGCTCAATACATTTACGTTTGGACGGACAGTACAGGCCAAATTGTAGGCAATGAGCCAGTGCTCAAAATCAGGAAAGGGGGGCGTTACAGCCTAAAAATCATGGCAAAGTATAGCGTTACTTGCGATACTGACTTGCAAATGAACGTTGATGAGGCTTGCCCAGCCCGTATTTTCGTCCCTACTGCCTTCACGCCTAATGACGACGGCCTAAACGACCACTTTGAAGTGTTTGGTGCAAACATCAAATTCTTTGAAATGATGATATTTAATCGTTGGAATCAAGTGGTTTACTATAAATCCACCCAAGATTTTAGAAACCTAAAAAAGGAAGACTTCTGGAACGGCACTTATAAAGGTAGCCCACTTGAAGATGGCAATTTCGTTTATATCATCAAATATCAAGCTGAGGGCGAGCGCGAACCAGTAAAAAAGGTACATGGCGCTCTGACCTTATTGAGATAAAACAATTCTCTCAAATATTTGTTTTTTGAAACAAAAAGGCGCTTTTTTGCGGCTTCAAACTCGTTTGTAAAACTTCTTATGGCTTTTTCAGCACCCGACATTCTTGCGGCTCTTAGTACCGTGGAAGACCCTGACCTCAAAAAGGATTTGGTAACACTTGGCATGATACAGAACCTGAGCGTCAGTTCGGAGCGTGTGTCCTTTACGGTGGTTCTTACTACGCCTGCTTGTCCGCTCAAGGAGCTTATCAAACGAAACTGCGAAGAGGCTGTACGTAAAGTTATTGGTGAAGCGGTTGTGCTACAAATTGAAATGACAGCGACGGTTACCACAATCAATGCAAACCCTGCTTTGCCGCAAGTCAAGAATATTATTGCAGTGGCTTCTGGTAAAGGTGGTGTGGGTAAATCTACAGTAACGAGCAATTTGGCTTTGGCTTTAGCTGCGAGCGGTTCTAAGGTAGGTATCATTGATGCAGACATTTTTGGGCCATCTATTCCTACGATGTTTGACTGCGAGAATATGCGTCCTGGTGTTATTGAAAGGCCAGGAAGCAAGCCAGAAGATAAAAAATACGTACTGATGCCACTAGAGCGCTATGGCATTAAATTACTCTCTATTGGTTTCATTGCACCGCCAGACAATGCGGTAGTTTGGCGTGGGCCTATGGCCACTTCAGCCTTGCGACAGTTTATAAACGATTCTGAATGGGGCGAGTTGGATTATTTGTTGATAGATTTACCGCCCGGTACTAGCGATATTCATCTAACGCTCGTTCAAACGGTTTCCGTTACGGGAGTCGTAGTGGTTACAACACCTCAACGGGTGGCTTTGGCCGATGCACAAAAAGCAATTGCAATGTTTACGATGCCGCAAATCAATGTCCCTATTCTGGGTGTAGTAGAAAACATGGCTTACTTTACACCAGCAGAACTCCCTGATAGCAAGTATTATCTTTTCGGAAAAGACGGCGGTAAAGTATTGGCTAAGCGTAATGATGTGCCATTTTTGGGTGAAATCCCTTTAGTACAGCGCATCAGAGAGGCTGGTGATGAAGGCACGCCCGCTATCTTGCAACCCGAACTGCCAGTTGCAGCGGCTTTTAAAGAATTGGCGGGTGCTCTGGCGCAAAACATAGCCATACGCAATGCGAATAAAGATAAAACTAAAATTGTAGAAATAAAGCGCTAGTTTTTGCTGCGTGGCTGCCCATGACCTACCTAGATTTCCCTTTTGCAAGCGCTGTGCCTATACGTTGGTCTGACCTAGACGAACTTGGTATGGTGAATAATGCCAAGTATCTGACCTATTGTGAAGAAGCCAGAGCAGCCTTTTTTTTGGATAAGCTCAACTGGAATTGGGTAGAGCTAGGCGCTTTGGTGGCCTCTATAACCATCAATTACAAATTTCCAATTCGCTACGAACATAAAATTACGGTCTTTATGGGTGTAGAAAGCATTAAAAATGCCAGTTTTATACTCAAGTCTGCAGTTTGTAGCGCAAACAAAGATGGGACTTGGCTCTTACACGCCGAAGCTCAGGTAGCCATGGTAGCCTATAATCTGACCTCACGCAAACCCACTGCTCTGCCCGAATATGCGCGTGAGGCTTTGACTAAGTTTTTACTATAAAAACTTTAAATGGATAAGAAGTGTTAAAAACTGTAACATTTTAGTAAAAAAAACGTACAAAAAGTGTACAAGTCGTTGCTTTTACTGCAAAGGTTGTTTTTATTTGGCCTCAAAGAAATGCGGTTTTATATTATCCACAAAAGCGGCCGTTTGCGCTTAGGAATTTTAAAAACTGGATATTAAGAAGAATATGTTTAAGCGGGATACAAGACTACACGATAAGGACGAAGAGGTTATCTATGAGTTGCCTTATATGAGGCAAATGGGTAGTAACTTCTTAGGGAAGTTTATGATGGGTTTGGCTTTTGCGTACAGCGTGTCATGGATGCCGTTTTTTATGCTCAAGATCATTTTTGCTGCCGTAGCCGTAACCACAATTGGCCCACTTTTTATGGATATCTGGGGAAGACAAATCAAGGGCTTGAAACTAACCCGAGATTATTTGGATATCAGCAAGGGCGCTAGCAAATCAACTGTTCGTGTCTATTTGAATGAAATAAAGCGCGTTGAAGTAGTTGAAAAACAACGCAATACCCGTCATCACCGCTATGAGCGCAAGCGCTACGACGAAATTAGCACAGTTCTGCTAGAGCGTGAGCAAGAACGTACCCGCGAGTGGCACCCAGAGGCCAAGTGTGTCATTACGCTGTCTTCTGGTAGAAGAGAAGAAATAGCATTTAAGTACTTTAATGAAGGCGATTTTGATGAGTTTTTAGATATTTTCCAAGAAACCTATCATGTGGCCATTGAGGGATTGCCACAAAATGCTAAAACAGAAAGTGAAGCCAAAGCACGCTTGCATCGTCGTTTTGAACCAAAAGACGAAATAGCTTTGCTTCTTGACGAAAATGAACAACTCTTGCAGCAAAACAAAAACTATCTTAAAGATGAGTTAAGTCTTAAAAAAGACCTTGAGGACAGCCTGCGCGATACTTACCGAACCATTTACTTCTTGCGTGATGCCCTCGAGGTTAGCCTCATGGACAGAGACACCGTGCGTATCATTCATGAGTCCCGAAATCCGGACAATACTGTGGCTTTTGTATTAGAAAATGACTACAAGCCCAATTTGGGCGACGACAATATTCAAACCGGACGTTTGCTCATTGAAGCTGCCAGCAAAAACTTGAGCTTGGTGGAAACCAGAATAGCCTATTATACAAAAATTATCCATGAGCACGAGATGATAAAGTTTCAGCTTGAAAATAAGCGAAAACTCAAGCGTCTGACTCAAAATTTAGAAGATTTGCAGCATAAAAATACAAATAAAAGCCTGGACATATCTGTACAGAACTTTTCAGAAGAAATCAATAGTGCGCTGTTAAATAGTTTAAAAGAACTGACTGAGCGCGTTCATGGGCTTAATGATTTAGAAAAAGCCATGACCCTTAATCAGCACATTTCCCTTTTCAAAGATAACAAGTAGTGTTTAGCCTGATGGCAAGGCCATTAGACGCATTCCCTTTTGAAAGAAGTATGTCATGTCAATAGCCAAAACTTATGGCGGTAGCGTCTTAGGCGTAGATGCCCGAATTATTACTCTGGAGGTCAATGTTTTGGCAGGAACGCGGCTTTTCATTGTAGGCCTGCCCGACAGCGCCGTTAAGGAAAGCGAGCAGCGGGTGGAGTCTGCCATTAAGCACATGGGCTTTAAACTTCCTCGCCAAAAAACAGTTATCAATTTGGCTCCTGCTGATGTACGAAAAGAAGGTTCTGCATATGACTTGCCTATTTCTCTTGGTATTTTGCAGGCTTCTGGCCAAATCCATGCAGCAAACATGGACAAGTACATCATTTTGGGCGAGCTAGCGCTCGACGGCATCTTGAGGCCTATCAAAGGTGTTCTGCCGATAGCCATAGAGGCCAGAAAACAGGGCTTCAAAGGGTTTATATTGCCCAAAGAAAACGCTTATGAGGCTGCCATTGTCAATAATTTGGACGTTATCCCTGTAGAAAGTTTGGCTGATGCCATTTCCTTTTTGGAAGGCGACTCAGAGCTTAAGCCACTCATTTACGATACCAGAGAGCGTTTTGTTGCACAGCAGAACGACTACGATACCGACTTTGCCGACGTACAAGGCCAGGAAAACATTAAGCGCGCTTTGGAGATAGCGGCTGCTGGTGGACACAACGTCATCATGGTAGGGCCGCCTGGTGCTGGCAAAACGATGCTAGCCAAGCGTTTTGCTAGCATTTTACCGCCACTGACCCTGCTTGAGGCATTAGAAACTACCAAAATTCATTCTGTCGCTGGTAAGCTCGGCAGCAATTCTTCCCTCATAGCCACGCGCCCCTACCGCGCTCCGCACCACACCATCAGCGATGTAGCGCTTGTGGGAGGAGGTACAAACCCACAGCCGGGCGAAATTTCTTTGGCGCACAATGGTGTTCTATTCCTGGACGAGCTCCCAGAGTTTAAGCGGACTGTTCTAGAAGTTTTGCGTCAGCCTCTTGAAGAGCGCCGTGTCTGTATCTCCCGTGCGAAGCAAAGCGTGGACTTTCCTGCAAGTTTTATTCTACTCGCCAGCATGAACCCTTGCCCCTGCGGTTATTTCAACCACCCGGACAAGGCTTGTGTGTGTCCACCAGGCAGCGTACAGCGTTACATGAACAAGGTCAGTGGGCCATTGCTCGACCGTATAGACCTGCACGTTGAGGTTACGCCCGTTTCTTTTGACCAGATGACGGCAAACAGACGCACCGTTAGCAGCCAAGAAATTAGGCAGCGTGTCATAAAAGCCCGAAATATTCAGGCAGAGCGCTTTAATGGCATGGAACAGGTTTACTCAAACGCCATGATGCCCTCGCAAATGGTTAAGAAAATATGCGTTCTGAACGAAGAAAGCAAGAAAAAACTTAGAATGGCCATGGAAAAGCTCGGACTCTCTGCCCGTGGTTACGACCGCATCTTGAAGGTGTCTAGAACCATTGCCGACCTGGACAATTCTGCCGACGTACAGACCGAACACGTTACAGAGGCTATACAGTACCGTAATTTAGACCGCAGCGAGTGGGGAAGCCAATAATTTTTTTGTTTGTTAAACCTATTGAATGTACAGAACTCTAATTGATACAGAGCAAAAGCATAATGCCTAAGCTCTGGCGTTTTCATTCATTGATATTCAAAAAGAAAAAACTTTATGAAAAGCAACAAAACAATTATTGGAATACTGTTATTGCTGATTCTTTTTATAACAGACGGTCAGGTTTTTGCGCAAAGAAAGCACCATGGCAAAAAGCGCAAAGAAGCCCGTACTGAAATACGGAATTACATACACAACAACGTTCTGCCCGTGATGCTCCCGCTCCGTGAACGCCTGGAAACCAAGCTAAACGACAGCGAGAAAAGCACGATTGCCGCTAGCAAAGTTGCGCTGAAAACTCTGCACACAGAATGTAAAACCTTACGCAAACAGATGCAGGAATGTCGCAAAGCACAAAAGCCTATTCCGGAAGACTTGCAGCTTAAAATGATGGCTTTGCGTGAGAAAAGACAAGCCGCTCTTGAGCCAGTAAAAGCCATTGCGGAAGCTCAGAAAGCGAATATTGAGGAGCTTTTAGCAGAGGTGAGTGCACAAAAGGAAACTTGGAAGGCAGACTTGAAAGCCATCATGGATAAATACCGTGAAGGTAGCAAAGGACATGGCGATAAAAAAGAAGGCTGCGACAAAGATAAAGACAGTGCTTGTAAAGGTGGTGAAGAAGATTGTACCAAAGCCAATAGAGGAGGCCACGTAGCTAGAATACTTCGCCCAGTAGGCTTTCTGCTTTTAGATGCAAACATTATGGGCGAGGAAACGCCAAACAAGAACAACTCAGGTTTTAACACCCAAGTATTTCCTAACCCAAGCAGCATCAGTAACAAGATTACATTTGAGCTTGCTGAAAGTGGCCATGTACAAATTGATTTGCTCAATAAAAATGGGCTGGTATTGAAAAACGTTTTGAATGAAAAGCGACCTTCAGGCCCCAACACGATTGAGGTGGATAATAGTATTCTCAACAACGACGTGTACTATTACCGAATCAGCACCCCAAAAGGCAGCGAAACAAAACGCTTTATTATTGACAAATAATTCAATGACGGGTTAATCTGTGCCTTTACCCGACTGCCCCAAATATCGTTCATTAAAAACTTAACCGGCTTTGTTTGCCTGTTAAAGATTTGTGGAACATATTTTGGGCAGTTTTTTGCGCTAAGCAGAAACCATCAGTGGCATAATTTTTTTTTTTTGGAACACTATGGTTGAAATTGAAAATACCGCGTTTTCTAGCTACTTTTGCGTTTGAGGGAGCATTATGGCCAACGCTTTCGCCTAAACGCTCTTGACAGTTATTAGATAGCAATCATGCCCCACAAAGCAGTTACCCTCAAAAGCCAACAAGTTCAATTCGTTTACACACAGGGCGAATTCGATGCTTTTATGGCCAATATAAAGCCTCATGAATCACTAGCCATAGACTTAGAGTTTGACAAAGACCGATACCAATATGGCTTTACGCTTTGTTTGATACAGCTAGCTACCGCCCAGTCATGCTTAGTTATAGACCCCTTTGCGGTTAAGCATTTAAAAGCGCTTTTTGAGATGCTGGAAGACACAACGCGCCTTAAAATTATGCACGCAGCTGGCGAAGACCTGCGCTTGTTTCACTCTCTTGGCTGCTTTCCGAGCAATGTGTTTGATACCGAAACGGCTGTGCGCTTTTTAAATTATGAAAAAAGTTCTTTAGGTGCTGCCTTAGAACAAATTTTTGGAGTGCAGCTGGACAAATCACTACAAAAAAGTAATTGGACTAACCGTCCACTAAGCCCTGAACAAATATTGTATGCCGCCAACGATGTGCTTTACTTACACCAGCTACAAGCTATTTTGGTGGAAGCGCTTCGTGAAAAAAAACTTCTGGAGATAGTAGAAGAGGAGAACAGATATGCCGAAGGCAAGATATTTACCAAGAACGCTGAGGGCTATTTTTTATCCAAAGAGGAAGAAAAAATGTTTAGTGAGTTTCAGCGCCACATCTTAAATGAACTTTATATTTTTAGAGATGCTTTTGCTAAAAAATACAATAAGCCACCCTTTCAGGTCTTTTCAAAAGAATTTGCTTACGAAATTATCAACACGGAAGGCCAGTCTATTAATCAACTGTTGCTTACAAATGGCATACATCGCACTCTGCGTTCCGCTTCGGGGGTGGTCGCCCTGAGCGAAGTCTATGCCATAGCTTCGCAGCAAGCCGAAGAAAACGAACTGGCACATGACAAAAACCAAAGGCGTATGTCTGCGGAGGATTATCGGCTTTATTTACAACAAAAAAATAAAGGCAATAGGCTCAAAGAGGTAATAGCGAAACCCATTCAACAATGGCTTAGTCAGCGCTATGGCGTATATGCCGCTCCTAACTTTTTGAGTCAGCAGTTACTGTTACAAATAATTTCTGACAAATTAAAGATACAAGATATTCCGCTGCACTACAAACAAAAAGTATTAGAAGAGGCTGCTCAAGATTTGGGCTTAGATTTGACCGAGTTCCATTGAATGTTTAAACATAAAAATGCTAAAATAGCAGTCTTATTGGGCTGCTTCTGCATCAAAGAAAGCGAATACTTCGGCAAACAAAATGCGCAAACAATTTGTCTAGTATGTCATGAATGATTTAGTTCCTTAAAAAGTAATCTGTTAATAATTTATGGCAACACCTTCTTTATCTCTTGTTTCTGCATTACGCAATACTGCTCAGAAACTTCAAAATGGCGCTGCTTATCAGTGGGGACATAGTGGCTCTTGCAACTGCGGGCATTTGGCGCAAGAAATTACCAAACTCAGTAAAGCGCAAATACATCAGTACGCCATGAACACAGGGCGCGGCGACTGGAACGACCAGGTCAATGAGTATTGTAGCACAAGCAATTATCCAATTGACCTTGTCATCAGTGAACTTCTCAAGAGTGGCTTACTTTTGGAAGACCTCCAGCGTTTAGAATATCTTTCAGACCCACACATTTTGCGCCAAATTGGCACTGGTATACATCTGCGCCACAATCAACGCGAACACGTTGTACTTTATTTACGCACGTGGGCAAGTATGCTTGAAAATCAAATGCTTGATGCCATCACACTCCCGCCCATTGAAGACCTTGTAAGCGCTTGTTAAACAAAACATCTCTCGGTAGAGTTTAATAAAAAAAATTTGTAATTATTGGTTGTACGCATCTTCTATAATTTTTTTTATTGAAGGTTAGCGATGCTTCTTTTTAGTGGCAAGATTATTTTAGTGCATGGTTTTTGAATAGGCGCTTTTAAGAAATTATCATTAAATTTGCGTTTCTGCATACAAAACTTCGCCAAAATACCATGAAAAGATACTTGATTTACCTTGCCCTTTTTTTGAGCATATCTATTTCGCTTTGCTCTAAAAGCAATGCCATGGACCGTTATGTGTCTCCAACTGGCACTGACGCGGGCTCTTGCAATATACCAGGTATGCCTTGCCAAACAATCAATTTCGCCATTTCAAGGTCTGTGGACGGCGACCAAGTCAATGTGGCAGCTGGGCTTTATGATGAAAGTGTTGTGATTAATAAGCGGCTCAAAATTGTGGGTGAGGACTCCGCCACCACCACTATTACCTCTTCTCTTGGCGATGCTATTTATATCAAATACAGCGGTTTAGATACTATTTCACAATACATTTTGGTTAAGAATTTCACGATATCAGGCGCACGACAATGTGGTGTTCGTATGGGAAAACTTGGGGAAGTATTGGTGGCCTGTGTGCGTCTTGAGAACTTGGCCATACACGATAATTTGAATGCAAGCGCCATACAAGATTCAGGCATTCTGATAGATGGCCGCTGGGGTGGTATGATGCGCGACATCACCATTATTCATACCACTGTTTACCGAAACAACCGAACAGGCATATTGATTTACGGAGGCTGGCGTGTCCATGACGTACCCGTGGGAGCCGTAAAGGGGCATCATCGCGGAGATAATATGCGCCTACTGAACGTCCAAGTGCTGCATAACAACGTTACTTACAATCAGTTTGATGTTTATTTTGTTTATTACAATGGCAATGCAGTCTTGCAAAATGTCCGTATCGAGAATATGAACGGAACTTCGCTGGCTGGCATTCACTTTTACGGCTTTGTGGACTTGACCGTCCCCATTCCGCGTACTTCTATTTTAGACCCAGGCCAAATCATTTTTTCAAACTTTAGCATCAAAGGAAACTACCGCGGAGCTTGTCATTTTATGTCGCATTATCGCACACTCAGTAATTTCAAATACAACAACCCCTCTGAGCCTGGCAAACAGTGCCGCTTAGAGCTTATTGGCCGCCCCGATAGCGTAGAACGCGCCTGTATTGCCACTTGGGCTTATGCTGACGGCATCACGCCGCCTGGAGAATTGGATTTGAATGATACAGAGCTAGTTATTTCGCCTGACTTTGATTTGAGCACAAAAGTTCGCACCTACTTTGCCTCTTCACAAGCCGAAAGAGGAGTTATAAATGCCAGTAGATGTAAATTTATTACGCCTACTTATCCAGCTGGGTTGAACCCCGATGTACTCTCCCAAGCCTTTATGATTGAAGACCGCATTCTGCACACCATAGACGGCTATGACCCTACAGAATATTTTTACAATGCTTATGGTCTGTTCGTGAAAGTCCGCGACAGCACAGCCTATGTAACCCCCCTTTCATTTAGTTATGACCTCTCTGAAGCCGCCAACATCAACCGCGCCCTTCGTATAGCTCAAGATGGCTGGAAAATCTATTTGCAAAAATCTGATTCTGTTTACAATGCTTCAAATTCAACTGATATAACCTCCTACCGTTATGCCACACCTGTTGTGGTATCCAAGAACATTGAATTTAGGACAGACGGATTATTTTTGAATCCAAACTCTCAAACCAAGATTCATCATTTACAAATGAATGGGCTTGGCAAAACGGCTGTTCTGAACGGAGATTTTGGTATTATGAATACACTACACCTCAGCGAGGGCGACCTTTCAGTACCCGCTGGTCGCGAAGTTGTTTTGCACTCTAGCGCTAACAGCACAGCTCTAGTCCGCAATGATAACAGTGTAACCGTTACAGGCGATGTACGTGTGCAAAGGCACATTACTGGCCACCCATTGGGCTTTGCCCCCGAAGGCTACCATTATTTAGCTGCGCCCGTCCAAAACGCAGCGGTCAGCCAGCTTTCACCCGAAATGAACGTCCGTATCTACCCCGACTACTATTGGTACAATCCTGCTTATGCCAATGCAGCGACCTTCCCAAATGTATTTAAGTACATAGAAAGCGGGGATAATTGCGATAATGGCACTAATTCCACCGGTTTTGAAGGCGGTTCAGACGCGGCTGGTATGAAGGGCTGGCGCTGCCCCAATGACCTCAGCGAAACACTTGAAACTGGGCGCGGTTATGCTCTTTATGTTCCTACAAATGCTATTGTAGATTTAAAAGGCGCTCTGAATAACGGTGATATCAATTTCCCTTTGAGTTTTAGCGGGGGGGCTTGTGCCTATAAGGGCTGGAACTTAGTGGGAAATCCTTACCCCTCGCCTTTAGACTGGGAGGCGCTTCATGGAGCCAATATGGGCATCTTGAATGCTGCCGTTTATCGCCGTATTCCGCTCGGTACTTTCAATAACGTAACCTGGGCAAGCTATGTGCCGGGTGTGGGTGGTACGAACGATGCCACACGGGATATTGCGCTCGGACAAGGTTTTTTTGTGCAGGCCAATGCTGCTGGCTCTTTGCAGTTCAATAACACCATGAGGCCAACGACCTATCAGAACCCACTATTTTACAGGCAGCAGTATTACCGCCAGGGCCTGCTCAAATTGCGCTTGCAATATGATGTGTTTAAGGACGAGTGTATTTTGTATTTTCAGGATAATGCAACTCTGGCCTTTGACGGGCAGCTAGACGCTTATAAAATGCGCAATTCGAAAGCTGCGCCCAATTTGAGTGTTAATAGTCTCGACGGACTAGCGCTTGCTATTGCCGCCATGCCTACTTTTAGCCAAGAATATAGACAACCTCTGGATATTGCATTAGCTCAAAATGGACGTATGGCTTTCTCTATGCCAGAATTAGAGCTTTTTGATGAGGGGACGGATATTTTGCTAAACGACCTTAAAGCTGGCATTCAGCATGATTTGCGTAGCGCTCCTTATACATTTGACTACATACAAAAAATAGACGACAAGCGCTTTGAGCTTGTTTTAAAGACCAATCAGATAACTGGGCTTAACGAAAAAGAAGCTAAAGCGCATTTGTGGCAGCTTTATCCTAATCCTGCAAGCGCACAACTGAACTTGCATATTGCGCCTAGCCTTGAGGTACAAAGCGCGGCACTCCGCAATGCACAAGGCGCACTCATAGATTCTAAAGTCTGCAAGGGTGAAGCGCTGTTTTTTGACGTAATTCATTTACCTAAAGGACTTTATTTGGTAGAACTTTCTACCAGCAAAGGCATTCTAACCAAGAAGGTGAGCTTAGAGTAGGCATTGCAATCATTGCAATTAGTTGCAAGGTTTTACAAGATAAATATTCTAAAACTGGCAGTCTTTTACAAATAAATTCAATAATAATTTATTCATAAAGAATAACTTAGCCACTTTTTAAGGGACAACTATGTAGATTTTTGGAGTTGAAAAAGAGCAGCGGCAAGAACGCTACTATCAAACGCATTATGCTCAATTCGCTTATAATCAAGTTATTGAAAACAAAGAATCCTGCATCTTTTTGAAGCATTGTGCAGTATTTTGCCCGCGATGGCAGAAAGTGAAAACTGCCAATATTTGGCAATTTTCATTACTTTTGTGGCATTCAATGTGGCGCAAATTTTCTTAGGAACAGATGGAAAATATATTCAAAAAATTTGGGACAGTAACTATCATAGCGGTTTATCTACTTATTGCCGTAGGAGGGGTGGTTCGTTGTACTGGTTCTGGCATGGGCTGCCCAGATTGGCCCAAGTGTTTTGGGCAGTGGGTGCCGCCCACCCATATTAGCGAGCTACCAGCCGACTATAAAACGCGCTTCCAAGTTGTCGGAAAAGAAATTGCAGACTTTGATGCCTTCAAAACATGGACAGAGTACGTCAATCGCCTGATTGGTGTTCTGATTGGCTTTTTTATTTTTTTGACTTTGCTGGGTTCTCTTGTTTATTGGAAAAAAGACCGTCCTGTTTTTTGGCTATCCCTCATCGCGTTCGTATTGGTGGCTTTTCAGGGCTGGTTGGGAGCAAAAGTAGTAGCGTCTAATTTGAATCCATTTATCATTACTTTACACATGGTTCTGGCCTTGGTAATAGTTATGGCCTTGATTTATGCCGTTACACGTTCCTACACGCGGGATATGGGAGCTGCACCCACACAGGGAGGTCTGATAAAAATGAATACGGTCTTGGTGCTCTGCTTAGCCCTATCTTTAATACAAGTTATGCTCGGTACACAAGTTCGGGAAGGTGTAGACCACTTGGCAGTTCAAACGCTTAACACCAATAGGCATTTATGGCTTGAGCAAATTGGTACTTGGTTTATTTTGCACCGCAGTTTGGCTTGGGCAGTTATTGGTCTCAACGCTTATCTTTTTTGGTTGGCAGCAGCCTACACTAAACGCTGCGGGGAAGTATGGCCTTGGTTTTTAGTGGCAGGCGCGGTCTTGTTTTTGGAGGTACTATCGGGGCTGCTTTTGGTTTATCTAGACCTGCCCAACTATTTGCAGCCCGTGCATTTACTCTTCGGTTCATTGCTTTTTGGTGTGCAATTTATCCTTCTTATGTTGCTGAATCGTCATAAAATTGGCACGGCGTAGATTCGGAAATTGATTATACGGTGTCATTTGTGTAAGTTTGGCAGCAAATTTGAAAAGTAGGTTACAGGGTAGCAATAAATTTATTGCAGGCTCAAAAACAATACTTTTGCCTTACTTTTCGTTGCATTTAGTAAGCATATCAACGAGTTTGACGTAAAATTCTGACCAAAATTATATTACTCTCTCACGTGCCTTTTACAAATTATAAAATCTAAAATGAACAACCCCTTTAAGTTATTTTTGTTAGTTGTTGGCTTGTTTCTAACAGCAAGCATTTATCAGACCGCTCTGGCTCAAGCCGATATAGACGCTGTTCTGAACCGCGCTACAGTTCGTAAAATTCCTAACTATGAGTTTGCCGAAAGTTTTTCAGAGCAGATACTTCTCAAAATGGCTTATAGAACCTACGCTATTGCTAATGCAGCAGACCTTCGCTTGGTTTCAAAAGTAAAAGTTACAAAAGTAGAGTTGGTTTATACGCTCTATCCTAATGACGGCACATTCCAAAGCAGCAAGCAAGTAGAAATTAATAAGCAGCGCTTAGCCGTTTTATATAAAGAACTTCCTGCACTCTTCAAGCCCGAAATTGTATGGGAACTCGTACCACAGACACGCTGCAGTAGTGCAGAACAAGCCAAAGAAATGTTCCATGGTTTTGTTATACATTACAAAATGCCGAATGGTAAGGCTTCTATAAAACTCAGTACAGACGAAGACCATGCCCGAGTAGGTCTGCCAGACCCCGCAAAAAAAAAGCAGAACTAATTAAAGGTCTGTACGATAATCACTTTGCATCTACTACCTACAATAGATTAGGCGCAGACTCTACCACATACCGCGTTTTGGACAGAAACGCCAATAAATGGAGCGGAACAGTGGTTGTCAGCGATTGGACTTCAAGTATGTACCCCTATACTGCCCAGCTTCTTATCTGGGCTATGAGCGCACCGCAAGCCAAAATTGATGTGGTGCGCTTTGTTTTTTTTAATGATGGCGACCAAAAAGAAGATGCAGACAAAGTACTTGGTGCAGCCGGCGGAATCTATCACTCAAAGTCCAATAGCCTTGAAGACGCTTTTGAAACCATGAAGGTTTGTGCAACCAATGGCAAAGGCGGTGATATTCCAGAAAACAACATTGAAGCTATTTTAGAAGCGATTGCTACCTACAAAGAAGCCGAAAGAATTTTAATGATAGCCGATAACAGCGCTGATGTCCGTGATATTCAACTTCTTGACAAGATATCTAAACCCGTCCATATCATACTAGGGCGCTCCAAAGGCTTTCCGTATATCAATACACACTACATGGAGATTGCAATCAAGACAAAGGGTTCTTTGCATACGGCCAATAAAGACTATGAAGGTGATGATTTGCAGGCACTTATGCAGTCCGTTCAGGACTATCACAGAGAACGCAAAAAGAAAAAAGCGAAATGATAAAGCAAAATAATCAAATAATGTTCTGGCGCTCTACTTATACTTATTCGTCCCTTAAAAAGTACATTCAATAGATGTAAGCTAAATTTAAAGAGAATAGCTTGCCTATTTTGGGAACACTTCAACGGTCTTTGATAGACTTCTCTTCTCTACTTTTTGCCTTGATGCAGAACTGAAGCGCGAACTGAAAGTTCCGACCGTAGGTCATATCAAAAAAATCAAGCCTCGCAAAAGGCCAATTTAGATGAAAAAAGACCTTTTTTCATCTAATACAGCGAATGGCTTTTTCTTTGCTTCACCCTCTGACATTTGAGCCATTCGCTTTTGTCTGATGCGAGGCAGGGCAGGGCTTAAAAAGCCCTTGAGATTTTGCCAGTTATTTGACAAAATGGGCTAAAAACTAAGATATTTTAAAGATGAAGTGTCTGTTTAATTTACTGATAACAAATACCTTAGATATATTTTAAGGGGCGACTACTTACCCTAAAGGCTGTCATCTATTTTGCCGCAGCTAAAGAAGCAGTGGACGAACTAAAAAATAGCTTACAATTTTTATGCAATAATTTCTCTAAAAACAACTAACTTTGGGCTTACATATATCATCAACGACAAGGGTGCTGCAGCCCTTGTTTATTTAGCTCAACCGCATAAACAACATGGTTACAAAGAAAAATACAGTTCTCTTCGCTTCCTTACAAGCTCTCTTCTACTTTTTTAGTGTTACAAACGCGCTTTTGGCACAAGAAAGTATCAGCAAAGGCACTTACCCCGTACATATTTTTGAGAGTAACATAGCAGGCGATGCCATCGTTATGCACCTTGTCCTGACCGATACGGTTGCTGATGCGAATTGCTACTACACGAATAAAAAAGAGAGTTTTATCTTGAATGGCTCTTTCAAGAACGGTAAGTTAGAAATGGCAGTTTATAGCGACGAACTTCCCAAAGAGGCTATTTCTGCTCAATTCAAAGGCCAAACACTGAGCGGAAAGTGGTTAAAACCCGGTGTCAAAGACTGGATACCCTGTGAGTTTGTGGAAAGAAAGCCCGTCAAGGATATGGGACAAGCCGTTTTTATAGGCCAACGCTACACGCACGGTTTCCAAAAAAAACGGAAGAAAACAAACTGTATAGCCTTTTACAGCCAAAACATCATTTGCCCCACTTTTCCTGAAAACGCTGCCCTCACCCAAAGAGTGCAGAAAGAATGGGCTGACATCAATGGCCTCAAGCAAGGCCTCCCTATTGAAGCAGCTCTTAAATGTAATGCGGATAGCTTTATCACTGAGTACAAGGATTTGCTCAAAGAAAGCGACTTCTTTTTTGGTTATGATGCCCAAATACAAAATTATTTATACTACAATGACCGACAACTGCTTTGTATGGGGCTTTTTATTTATACCTACACGGGCGGCGCACACCCCAATTCTAGCAGCGGAGCAGTAGTATGGGACTTAGCTACACAAAACATAATCCAGTTGGCAGACTGGGTAGAACCTAGCAAAAAAAATGCGCTTGATGAATTACTAAACGCCAAGTTCAAAAAGTTACGGCCAGACGAAGTGGAGTATTTATTGACTCCCCTGCAAGCAAATGAGAATTTTCACATCACACCTTCTCAAATTTGTTTTACTTACGTGCCGTATGAAATTTTACCATACGCTAGCGGCTACACCGAAATATCTATTACATGGGAAGAGCTTGCGCCTTTTATGAAAGAAGATGCTGCCTTTCACCGCTTGCTAAAGCCTTGAAACTTGGATAGAGTTTTCTTTTACAAAGACCTGCGCGGAGAAATTCGCATTCCGCCTTCCAAAAGCGTTATGCAGAGAGCACTCGCTTTTGCTCTTTTGGCACGGGGCGAGAGCGTTTTGAACAACGTGTCGCAAAGTGCCGACTGTCTTGCTGCTGCAAGCGTCGTTGAAGCACTTGGGGCAGACCTCCATTATACCTCTAAATCAACCTTGCACATCAAAAGCAAAGGCTTTAATCCGCGCCAGAAGTTCTTAAACTGTGGAGAATCAGGTTTGGCGGTTCGGCTTTTTGCCATGTTGGCTGCCCTATCAAGTACTGAACTGTCGCTTTCGGGCGAGGGTTCTTTGCGCAAACGCCCCATGACTTTTTTTGAAGAAAATATGCCATACTTTGGCGTAAAAGCCTCTTCTGAAAATGGTTATTTGCCTCTTAGAATAACTGGCCCTCTACAACACGCTCACGTTACACTCAACGGAAGTCTTGGTTCGCAGTATCTTACAGGTCTGCTTATTGCACTGACGCAGGTGCATGGGCGTTCGCATTTATGTATTGAGAATCTGACCAGTAAGCCTTATTTAGAGCTTACCGTTGCTGTTATGCAAGACTTTGGGGTAAAGATAACCATGCTACCCAATGATGCTTTTGAAGTGGAAGGCATACAGCCCTTTCAGGCCCAAAGTTATAACATAGAAGCCGATTGGAGTGGGGCTGCATTTTGGCTAGTAGCGGCAGCTCTAAACAGCAATTTGCGCATTATAGGACTAAATTTGAACTCTATACAAGGCGATAAAGCTATTTTGCAAGCCTTAGAACTGGCTGGCGCAATGCCTATACTGACAGCGAACGGCATAGAAGTTAAGCAGTTAGAGCAGTTAAAAGCCTTTGAGTTTGATGCCACACACTGCCCCGATTTATTTCCGCCCTTGGCGGCTTTGGCTGCTCATTGCAAAGGTGAAAGCCGCATTAAAGGCTGTTTGCGTCTCGTACACAAAGAAAGCAACCGCGCCCTAACCCTGCGAGAAGAGTTTGCAAAAATGGGAGTTCGCATTCTTTTAAACGACGACACGATGCACATAGAACCAGCAGAAACGCTCATTCAGCCCGCCCAGGTAATTCGCTTCAATGCACATAACGACCACCGTATAGCAATGGCTATGAGCATAGCTGCCAAAGAACTGCCATTTGCTATAGAAGGCCAGGAGGCTGTTTATAAATCGTACCCTTCTTTTTTTGATGATTTGAACAAGGTATTGATAACCTAATATGAATTAGGGTAGTTTTTTTTTATTTCTTCTTTTGCCGAGAGTTTCAGACATAATCTAACAGAAGGCTGTCAATCAGCTGTTGATTATGCACACTCGCAATCTGTAAGGGCATACTTACGGATAAGTATCATGTCTTATCTAGTCTTCCCTTAAAAAGTATATAAAGTATTTATTATAAGAAAACTAACCAATATTTTTACCTTCAAAATCTCTTAATTTTTAGCCTATTTTGTCAAATAACTGGCAAAATTGTAAAGACTACTCGCGGCCTGCCACGCTTCATCTCTTACATCTGGCCTTTTCAATATTTCTTCTTTTTCTACAATTCTATTGGGCGTTCCCGCTTCGCGGTCGTTCGTCTTTGGGCTTCGCTTTGCTTCGGTGCTACGCACTAAACCCGCCGCCTCTCTAACGCTAAATACAAGCCAATAGACGCACTCAATAACAAAAAAAAGAGATAAAGCGGCAAACCCGCTTGATGCCTCAAAATTGCTTTTGTCCTATTTTGCCTCAGCCCTAGCACGACCGTATCATAGCCGTATGATAGCCGTATCATAGCCGTAATTGGCCGTACTTAAAAAGTAAAGTCCCTATCTTAGAAAAATACAATTATTCGCTTCCTAAAACTTACATCTCTCAGAGAGGTTAAGTAAGAGCTTGTTTTTAGAGGCCACCTCTAGTGTTCTTGGTGCTTGCCAAATTTTCGCCGCAGTTTGCCGCCCTAAATATACAGCAATAATTAGGCTTAGATTCGCGTTTTTTGGGGCATTAAATCTTTCTTCGGAATCTTAGGTTAAATTTTTGACTATCTTTGCAGCAACTATGCACACGACGTGTTTTTTAAACTCAGCAAACAACAGTTTTCAGTTTTGCTGTATTGCAGGAATACATAAAAAACGACCAATACAATGCGCCAGCTCTCTTTTATCATCTTTTCTTTCCTTTTTTTATCAACTTCGCTAGTATTTTCACAACGGCAATTCGACAAAGTTTTGACCATTTGTGAACGCTACTACGAGGACGGAGACTATAAAAAAGCCCTTTCGCGGTGCAACGCGCTCGTTAAAAAATACAAGCGAAAAAACCAAACCTTTGTTTGGATGCGTGCCGAACCATACTTGGCTAAGTATTATGAAGCAACGGGCAACTATGCCAAATTTGAAGAAACAATAGCCGATTATTTGAAACACAAGGCTATCAAAGGAACTACCAGTGAGGGATATGGACATGGATTGCTGGACATTAGTATGCTTTACTTAGAGTATGGACAAATCAACAGAGCTAACCAATATTTGGTACAAGCGCAGGCTATTTTGGGCAAGGAGCCTCAGAACACAAGCGCTTATTGCACCATGAAGCAAGTTGAATGCCTTTCCTTGTTTCATAGAGGCTTTTACACAGAATTTTTGGAACAGTCCGAACGCTGGGAGACTTTGGCAAATAGCCTGATTAATACTGATAAAAGCTATTTTGATGATGCCTCACAAACCTTTACAACACGCCCTAATACAGCTAAAGAGGTCATTGGCCTCAAAAATAACTATGCAGATATACTTAACCTCAAAGCAGAGGCCGCTCGCCGACATGGCGACTACCAAAAGGCTAGCAGTTTGTTGGGCAGCGCCGACACTTGGATAAAGGAAAATCTTTCGGGGCGTAGTGCTGCCAGTATCAAAAACAAACATTATCAAATTCTAACTGCTATTGATAAAGGCGAAGTACGGGAGGATATCCGCAAACAGTTAGAAAAAAACCTTTATAGAGCAGAAAGACGTTTTGGAACGGTTCACAAGGAATACCTTAAACTGCATGAGAGTTTGATTGCTTTTTATGTAGAGGGTAACTATCTCAAGCACGCCAAAGAGTCTCAAAAAAAGAACTTTTCAAAAAACTTACAAGGCTTTTTTATCAATCTGTATATGGATAGGCGCGACCTCAAGCGCAACAAGAAGCAACGCTGGGAGCTTCGTAAAAATACCTCGCGTTATTACACCAAAGAGCGTTTCCCATTTTCTATCGCCAAACGCATGGATGCCAAACGGAATCTCCGTGAGTCTGAACTACGCCTTGCCAAAAAAGAGTTGTTTGAGCTTTATAAAAACGTCAATTTATTGCCTTCCATGCACTTCCAGCGCACCGTTCTACTCACCGAACTCGTAGAAATATGCCTCACACTTGAAGAAATACAAGAGGCTGAAAAATATTTGCAAGAGCTTGTGCGCCTAGAAAAAGACATTAGAGGCACGGAGGCTTTGGCCTACCATCAAGCTCAAATGCGTCTGGCTGAATTCTACATCAAATATTCCAACAAATTTGCTGTAGCTGATAGTATTTATCCACGCAGCAGCGCTGTCATCAAACAGCGTTTATCAACTACACAGCCTAGTTACATCACCATGCAAAACCAGCTTGCTGATTACATGGTGTTCAATGAGCGTTTCACTGCTGCCGATAGTCTTTTGAATGCTGCTTTGGCTACCGTAGAGAGCCAGTATGGAAAAAACCACGTGTATTATGCCATTCAGCAACAAAAACTCACCTCTTTTGAAATGCAAAATGGGGACTACAAAGAATCCTTTGAAAAAATTAATGCCTCACTAGGTATTTTTAAAACGGAATATCACCCTACGCTCAAGTCTGATTATGCCGATGTGCTAGAAACTGCCGCAGACTATTACGCTACAATGGGCGTGTATGACGAAGCGCGTTCGCTCATTCTGCGTTCCACAAAGCTCAAGGGCCTTGATGCAAGCAGTTTTGCGAACAGCAGTAAAGCAGATCAACTGGCTTCTATTTACTTAGAAACAGAGCGTTTTAATGATGCCAAAACTATTTTGGAGGGTGTTATTGAAGAAAGGCAAAAACGTTATGGAGAAGAAAGCCGTTTTTTGATTACGCCTTACAGTTTGAATGCCCGCCTTTCTCTTATCAGTGGCGATTTTATAGCTGCTCAAGACCAAGCCGAAAAGGCTTATAAGATTGCAAAAAAGCAGTTCGGCGAAAAATCTTTGAAGGTGGCTGATGCGGAAGTTGTCTTGGCACAAATTCTGGCTGCCAATGGCGATTTTGACGAGGCTGAAACCAAGTTAAAGCAAGCCATTGAAACCAAAAAACGTGCCTTGGGGGCCAACCATATCAGTTTGGCTGCTGCTATCAACGAATATGCACTTGTTTTGTTTTACAATAACGCGAAGCCGGAAGCCGTAGAGCCACTCTTGAACGAAGCAGAAAAGATTATTGAGCAGAATCTTGGTAAAGACAACCCGGTTTACGCCAGCGCTATTCAAAATTCGGCCTTGTTCTATACAGCCTACGCCCAGTACGATAAGGCAGAAACAGAATTGCGCCTAGCCAAAAGCATTCGCCAAAAATTAGAAGGCGACCAGTCTATCAAAATCACAGAGATTGACGTAGCACTTGCAGACTTAGCCACCAGAAAGGAACAGTACAGCGAGGCCACCGCCATCTACAAAGACTCTAAAAAAACATATAAGAAAAGCCTCGGCAAAACGAACCCCGCTTACATTGCCACACTCTCAAAAATGGCACGTATGTACTATGCGCAAGGCGATTTGGTAAAAGCAGAAAAGAATATCAATACAGTTTTGGCAGCCTACAGAACATACATTCAGGACAACTTTGCTGCCCTCAGCGACCGCGAAAGAAGCAAATTTTGGGCACTCATTCGCTCTGACTTTGAGTTTTACAATAGCTTTGCTATGCACAAGAAAGACAACGGAAAAGCATTGCGCACTATGTTCGAGAATGCCATGCTGACCAAGCCCCTGCTATTATCCTCCTCAATAAAAATGCGTGCCAATATCTTGAGCAGTGGAAATGACTCCCTCATCAACAACTACAACAAATGGCAAGCTAAACAGGAACAATTACGGTTAGTAGAAGGTTTAAGTGCCGAACAACTTGCAGAAGCGGGCATAGACCCCAAAGAGCTTTCTAAAGAGATAGAAACACTAGAAAAAGAACTAAGTAGGCAGTCCGATTTCTTTAGTACAAAAGAGAAGCCTATTAGCTACGATGACCTTCGCGCTGTGCTAAAACCCAACGAGGTAGCCATTGAAATTCTGCGTTTCAGGCATTTTCAAAAAGATTTTACAGATTCAATTAGCTATGTGGCACTGGTTTGTCGTCCTAACACAACCAACCCGCAACTTATTCGTTTCCCAAGCGGTAATATGCTAGAAAATGAGTATTTGCAATACTATCGCAACTGCACCGAGTTAGAAATCTTGGATTTGGAGTCCTATAAGCAGTATTGGAAGCCAGTAGATGACCAAGTGGACGATAATCTGCGAATTTTACTGTCTGTGGACGGTGTATTTTCGCAGTTGAACGTGGAGGCGCTTTGTGTAGATGAATCTGGCGAAAAATATGTTATAGACAACAACTATGTAGCGCTCGTTACGAGCTGCAAAGACTTGGTAGAGTCCAAAAAGAACCCTTCTAGCAGCAAAAACAACGGCGAATTTCTATTGGTAGGCAATCCGTCTTTCTACCCCAATGGCTATGATAAACAGCGCCGTTCCATCAAGTCCTTGCCAGGTGCGCAAATAGAAGTAGAGTCTATTGATGCTACACTCACGCGGCAAGGCATTAAAACGGATACCGAAATAGGCGAAACTGCAACGGAGGCAAAGATTCGGAATTCACATAGCCCCAAAATTTTCCATGTAGCCACGCATGGTTTCTTTCAACCGGATATAAGCGCCACAAGTTCTGTCCTATCGGATAAGCAACAGGCTTTTTCAAACCCACTGCTTCGGTCAGGCATTTTGCTTAGTAATGCAGGCCCCCTCATGGCATCGGGCAGTGTCAATGAGTATAATCGCGAAGATGGCATACTGACTGCCGACGAGGTTACGCGCTTAAAACTGGACGGCACAGACCTCGTGGTGCTGTCGGCCTGCGAAACAGGACGCGGTGATGTAAAAGTAGGTGATGGCGTTTATGGTTTGCAAAGAGCCTTTTTTATTGCTGGTGCCAAAAACCTAACCATGAGCCTTTTTAAAGTGAGCGATGAGGCCACTACGCGCCTTATGGTGCTTTTTTATGACTATTGGCTTGAAAGCAATGATAAACGCGGCGCATTCATCAAAGCCAAGAAAGAACTTCGCAAAGAGTATCCACAGCCTATTTACTGGGGTGCTTTCGTCATGCTCGGAACTAGTTAAACACGAAAAAGAAAATGATAAAAGGCTATGCAAAACAATAATAACGAAATTATCATCGCGCTAGACGGCTTTGCTGGTTGTGGAAAAAGCAGCACCGCCAAGGCTGTTGCCAGAGAACTCGGCTATCGCTATTTAGATACTGGCGCTATGTATAGGGCTGTAACCCACTATTTTTTGGAGCATCTCGTTCCTTTGAACGATACCGAGGAAATAAAAAATGCGCTCTGTGCCATTCATCTGAACTTTGCGCCACACGAACAGCACGGCCCAAATGCCATTTTTTTGAACGATGAGTGCATTGAAGCCCAAATACGCACCATGCGCGTATCCGACTATGTCAGTGAGGTGAGTGCCATAAGTGTTGTAAGGGCTTTTTTGGTGAAGCAACAGCAGGCTATTGGCCAAGAAAAAGGGCTTGTAGCAGATGGCAGAGATGTAGGAACAGTTATCTTTCCCAACGCTGAACTAAAAATTTTTATGAGCGCCAGTATGAAAGCCCGAGCGCAGCGACGAAGAGCCGAACTCTTGCTCAAAGGCGAAAGTGTGGCCATTGAGGAGATTATCAAAAATCTAGAAAAGCGCGACAAAATTGACACCCAACGTGCAGACAGTCCACTTACCAAAGCCCCCGATGCGATGACCTTGGATACCTCTGAGCTGACCTTTGAGCAGCAGGTGGCAGACATCGTGCTTCTAGCCCAAAACAAAATTAGGGCGATTGGCAATAATGCAATTAAAACAGAGGCCTATTAAACCTTTGGGTTTAAAAATTATCTTATTAGTAGATTTTCTTGTATAATTACACGACAAAAAGCGTATGATTTTTGCCCTTATGCTAGCGAATCATTGCATCAACTATGACCCTAAACCATCTACCCTAAGATTATGAATATTATGAAAATACATCTACCCATATTTTTTGTGTTTTTTTTTATCATTGTTTTTAACGTTCATGCTGCCACTTTTTACATAAATGATGGCGTAACTTCAGACGATTTTTACTGCTCGGCAGCAGCTACCTCTGGTGTAGGTATAGGTGGTGCTGGAACTCTTGCTGACCCTTGGCACATCGAGGACTTGAATGCAATTATCGCCTCTGCGTTTATAGCAGATGGGGATGATATTATACTTGACGGTATGACCTATAATTGCAGTTCTGTAACAATATTTATCAACAAAAGAGTTACCATTAGAGGTCGCCATAGTGCAGACTTACCTACTTCTAACGCGCTAAGGTCTACCGAGGAAACAGTTTTGGGAGGCATTGTTACTTTTAGTATAGCCAGAGAAAATGTAGAGATTAGCGGCATATATTTTAATAATTTGCTAACCGGTGGGCCTAGCTTTGATAAACCCATTAAAATGACCTCTGCCTATAATGGCATTGCTATTAAAAACAACGTCTTTAATGGCCACGCGTCTGCTACTAGTATAGCCATTGAGATTAATGTGATAGGTGCGCCCACTTGCTCTCACCTCATAGAAGGCAACTACATTACAGATTATGCGAATGGAATTGATGTGCGAAACATTAGTTGTGGTACAAGTACCATTAGCAATAACAGAATCATTGATTTGAAGGATGTTGGTGGTTCTAACTTCGCCATTGGTGCAGACAGAGCAGAAAATATGAGCATTATTAATAACATCATCAAAGCCGCCAACAAAATTGATAGAGGTATATTGCTAACCAATACGACTGGCGGCTCTGGCACTCTCCGAAATAATCTTATTCATAGAAACGTTATTGGCGGCCCTACGCTGGGCGAAAGCAATATCGTGCATGGCATACAAATAGGCTTGCTAACACCAGCATTGGAAACGAACGGTTTAAATACAATAACCGAAAATGATATCATGGTGAGTGCGATAGGTGGCAGCCGTGCCATCACTATCCGCAATGGAGACTATCCCGATGGGCACATCAAGATTAATTTCAATAAGCTACGCGGCTCTGAGTGCGATTTGTTTATAGAAGATATAACCCCTGTGAGCGGTAGCGCCTCTACAAATGCAGAACTCAACTCTTGGTCTTCGCACCCAAGCGGCCCCAGCATAGGGCTAGGTGGCGATGTGCGTGCTGGCCTTGCTGGTCTTATTGCTATTCTAACAAGCCCCAGTATGGGTGTACGCTGCGGCGTGTGGCTAACCAGCGACACAGATAATGCGCCAGGCACTCCGGGCTTTCAGCCGCTTAACGAAGCCGAGTTTGATGAAACCAATATGGGTGTGCCTATACAAAATGCTTTTGATATCATGCCTAATACTTGGCAACTGAATATAGACCCCCATGCAGACTTGAACAGTGATGCGCTTATAATGCTCTCTACTGGCACAAAAGCGCTAAGGTCTAAAGCGACAGTAGCGCCTTTCCCTTTGCTCGGTTCTTTGGGTGTAAATAATGCCGCTGCACAGCTAATCATCAGAGATTATCCCATAGAGGTTCAGAATAATTTGCGTCTTTTGGCAGGAGAATTAAAAAATGCGTCTGGACATCCGCAAGTACGTCCAGGTGGCTTGGTTGAGCGTACTGCAGGCTATCTCACAGACCCTTTGACTACCCCGCACGACGGAGTGGATTACCTCTATACCAATACCACACCATTAATGAACACCTTTGAAATTCCTGATGGACTTCTGAGGAATATCAGGCACTTAGAGCTTGGCGGCGGCGCTGACGTAACTTTGTCTACTAGCGTGAGAATGGAGGGGCTGCTTAGTTTTAGCCCCGCACCGTCCAAACTAATTCTTGGCACTTACAGCATATTGCTCACCCCAACGGCCTCTATAAATGGCTCTAAGCCACCAAGCATAGATTCCTACGTGATTACGAATGGAGGAGGTTATTTTCGCAAAGCAGTTATACCAGCTTTGGGCAACTTTTCATTTCCTATTGGCACAACAAGCTCATATGCCCCGTTTGCATTTTTTAATACCAGCCTAACTGCCTCTATAAGCAACCAAGCTAAGGCCATAGATATTACTTTATATGATGACCCAGAGGCTGTTTCTGGAAGCCCTGTTAGCGATAGGACAAAAATGTGCTGGGAGGCACAAACTGATGCTACCAGTTATGATGTGCAAATGAATTGGCAGCCAGCAGATGTAATTGGCACTTGGCAGTTACCAGAAATGCGCATTGCAAGACGAGAAGCAGGAACAGATTTTCCCATATTACCAGCTCTGACGGGTACAATAACAGCCTCGCAAGCAGCTACCTCGGGGGCTGCTCTTCTAAGAACAGACTTACTCCGCTACATAGTTTATGAGCGGGTACGGATTGATAATTTGACCACGACGCTCGGCTCGCCTAACTGCGCTGGTGCCTCTACAGGTTTTAGCTATGATGTACATGGCAACTATTCTGTGGGAACAATCTTCCAAATTCAAATGTCTGATGCAGCTGGTTCGTTCGCAAGCCCAACAATCATTGACTCTGAAACACTCGCAACGGCGATTTCGGGTGATGTTTCCCGAACAAGAAGTCCCGTGATTATACCCACCAGCACCGCACAAGGGACAGGTTACAAGTTCAGAGTGGTTTGCTCACCAGTGCCCTCTAAAACAAGTAATGAAATAGGGCCTTACACTATCAGCCATTGCATCAATATCAATGGGGGCGGTATTGCTCCGCTTGCTACCTGTGCCGGCGGCAATGTTGATGTTACATTTACAGCCTTCGGTACTTTTAATGCTGGGAATATATTTTCTGTTGAACTTTCAGATGCTTCTGGCTCTTTTGCTTCGCCTACTCTTCTCTCACCTACGCTTGTGGGCACAGCGCCAGGTGCATACACCATAACAGGTGTAACTATTCCCGGTATAACGCCTAATGGTACGGGTTACCGTCTGCGTATGCGCTCATCTAACCCTGTTTCTATCATACCTGGTAGCTCAAGTGCCGATGCACTGACTGTTAATGGTTGTATTCAAACCCAGCCGATTGTGCCAGCACTTATTTGCGCAGGAGGCTATATTTCTGTGCCTTTCCAAGCTTCTGGTAGCTACATAGGAGGCGAGTTTAGGGTACAAATATCTTCTGATGGCTTTGCTTCCTTTACTGATGTTACGGTTACTCCCTTTGGTACTGGCTTCTCTTATAGCGGTACAACCACAGGCAGTGTTCCTGTTTTTATACCGCTTGCTGCTTCAGGTGCTATGGCCGTTCGTGTCTATTATACCACACCAGCTACGCTAGGTACATCTACGCCATTAACTATCAATCCTAAACCTAACATAACGAGTGTATCGGGAAGTTCACCGGCGAGTTGTTTTGTTGGTACTGGTACGCTAACTATTACGCTTTCAGCAGCCACCACAGCACCTTACAGCCTTGATTGGAACTATGACGGCATAGCAGACCGTACAGGCTTGCTAGGCCCAACGATATTGAACGCAACAAGTGTTCCTACCGGCCTTTATGACAAGTTTATTATAACAGATTCGAATGGCTGCAAAGATACACTTGTTATTGGTTCGCCCATTTCTATTATTGAACCAAAACCAGTTATTCTGGCTGCCACACTCAATCAACCTTTCTTTTGCGAGGATACAACCGCCAATTTGGTTGTCAAGATTGCAACACCTGCATCAGGCTCTTTGTATGCCATAGATTTCGAAGACAATGGCTCTTATGACATGACCGCCCTCTTGCTTGGTGAGAATTTGTATTATGGCGTGGGGCCTTCGCGCAGAATAGGGCGTTATATCCGAATCAGGAATATTTTTGACCCTTCCTGCCCCTCCTCTGTCTATGATTTAGGCGATACCATGCGTTGCAAGCCCAAAATTGTGCCACGTAAAAATTTAGAGGTAGATGCTGTAGAAAAAGTAGTCATGTATGGTGAAAAAACCGACATAAAAGTTTGGCGCGGCCAAGCTGGCGTTTATTACCGATTAAAAAACCACGTAACAGGTGCATTTATCGGCACGGCACAGCTTTCTGTCGGTAATGATACACTTGTTTTTTCTACCGATAGCCTGAAGGCATCTACTGTTTTCTCTATAGGGGCTATGCACGCGACAACTTGGTGTACAGCAACTTTAACAGACACACAGACTGTTAGAGTCGTTACAAGAATTGATGAGTCAGACTCTTTGGCTCTAGTCGCTTTGTATGATAGTACTTGTGGCTCAACCTGGAGCAGTCCTTGGGATTTATACCAACCTATCAAAACATGGGCGGGTGTTTACACGGCACGTGGGCGAGTGGTGGCGCTAGACCTGTTCAACAGAGGCTTATGCAATCGTGTGCCAAAGCCAGTTTATCTCATGCCGCGCCTGAATAGAGTAAACGTAGCCAGTAATGCCTTAGATTACGCCAGCCTTGAGCCTTTCCAAACCAAAGGGCTCGTAGAGTTCAAATACAATCCGCAAGAGAATGTGAATTTAGAGTATGATACGGCACGCGATGAAGGTAAGGATATTGACTTTGAAGTAAATATCGGCGGCAGCAGCAATGTTTACAGTTGGTACAAGAACGATTCCTTGCTGACTATACCCAGCGCAACTTCCAAGCGTTTGTCTTTGATTAATCTGAAGCCTTCGGACAGCGGCACGTATGTATGTCGTGTAACAAATGCAATTGTGCCCGATATCGTTATTGAAAGGCGTAAAATTCACCTTGAGGTTATCTCTGCACCGTACAAAGCCGATTCTATCGCTGTTTTGGCAATCCACGAATCTCTCAAAACATCTGAAACACCTTCGCCTTGGGGTGCGGATATACGCACACCGCTGCGGGAATGGAGCGGAATCAGTATGGCCGGTAGCCGTGTGCGAGGCATTGACTGGCCTTCAAAAAACCTCGACGGCACACTGCCAAGTGTATTTGGTGGAGCAGAAGGCGCACTCGTCATGCTGGAGTACTTCAATTTATTCTCAAATCAGCTCAAAGAGGAGCTACCCGCTACACTTTTTGTACTAGATAAACTCAAGTATTTGGACTTGAGCTATAATCAACTGAAGGGCGATGTTTCAGGCGCTATCGGGAACATGAAGAACCTGGAGGTACTTTGGTTGGCTGGTAATCAGTTTTCGGAACTACCCAATAGCATTGGCGACCTTGTCAAGTTACAGGTACTGGATGTGAGCGACAACCCAATAAAAGTACTACCAACCACCATAGCTAATTTAAGTGCCTTGCGTAGTTTTTATGCCAACAATATTCAGATTAGCAGCTTGCCGAGTGCTTTTAGTAATCTTACCAACTTGCAAGATTTTTATTTGAACAACAACGCGCTTAAGATTTTGCCTCTGGACTTCAGCAAGTTCAGCAAATTAAGGAGATTCTCCGCTAGGAACAATCAACTTTCTGCACTACCAACATCTTTGGCTATCAGAACACTAGAACATTTGGACATATCGTCTAACGCACTTGATTTTGCAGATTTAACGCCGCTCAAAGGTAAAGCCATCAGTTTTGTTTATGCCCCGCAGGCCGACCTTGATGTGGCCATAGACAGCATTGTCAGGTTAGGGACGACCATCACGCTAAGCGTTTCGGCTGCGGGCAGTGGTAATACTTATACTTGGCTCAAAGGTGGCCTCCCCATCACCACGCATTACGGATACAACACAACAGAAATGATTATGACGGATTTCCGTGAAGAATATGCAGGTGTTTATGTGGCAGAAGTACGCAATGCAAAGTTTCCAGACCTTGTTTTGCTGCGCAAACCTGTTGTTTTGCAGCCAGGTTGTCGCATTGCCGACAATGTTGTTTTGGTAGCGCTTACGCCAAACTTGGTTTGCGACAACGAGCCTTTGAACGTACTGCTGAATATAAAAAATGCGGCTGGATTTCGCCTGCAATGGTTCAGGAATGGCGAAAAGCTGTTCAGCGCCACCAATGACTCACTCTCGGTTGCAAAAGCGGGCATTTATTTTGTAGAAATGCGCGACGACAAGGGCTGCTTGGCTTATACAAACGAATTGGAAGTCCGTGTAGTGCTGGCTCCTAATGTAAGCATTTCGCAGGACGGGTTCACGCTCCGTGCAGACTCTACAAGCAGCGACTGGACTTACCAATGGTTTCTGGACGGGAAAGCCATAGAGGGTGCAAAAACGGCTATCTACACACCAACCAAGAATGGCACCTACACTCTTCGCGTTATTAACCGCTTGGGCTGCGACGACCTTTCCAATACGTTACCTTTTGGGGTTACGGGCTTTGCAGATAATACGTTAAGCAAAGCAACAACGCTTTATCCAAACCCAACGGCAGAGGAAATATTTATTCTACTCCCTCAAAACGCTATTCTTGATAAAGATGCCACCATATCGGTCATAGATGCACTTGGCAAGCAATTTAGCATAGAAATATGGGCACGAGACAAGCACTATTTGCACCTTAACGTAATGATGTTACCGTCTGGGTCATATTTTCTGAAGATACCAACTTCTGGCGGCTTAGTTATCAAGCAGTTTGTTGTGAGAAGATAGGCTATCAGAGCGTGGCCTTAAAGCCTAAAAACTAAGCCTTTAGTACAAAAAGCCCTTGCAGAGCCTCAAAACTTTGTAAGGGCTTGGCATTTTGCAAATCATCAACAGTACAAAAGCGTTAAAAAAACCTAAAAAACCTTCTAAAGCTCTTTTCTTGTAAACAAATTAGTCAAAAAGAGCGTATTTTTGCAAAAGTTAATTTTTCTGTTCAAAACAGTTTATTATAAACCTTCTTGGCCCAAAAACAATTTTTATGGAAAACAATGCGATAGCCTCCATTTTACTCACTGAAGATGACGACAACTTAGGCTTTTTGCTCAAGGACTATTTGAGTATGAAAGAATATGAAGTAGTGCTTTGTCAGAATGGCCAAGAGGCACTCAAAGCCTATGAAAATCAGCATTTTGACATCTGCTTGCTCGATGTAATGATGCCCATCATGGACGGCTTTACGCTTGCCGAACAAATTAGAAAGCGCAGCCGAACTATTCCTATTATTTTTATTACGGCAAAGTCCATGAAAGAAGATAAATTACATGGTTTTGAAATAGGTGCAGACGACTACATTGCCAAGCCCTTCAGTATGGAAGAACTGCTTATGCGAATCAAGGCTGTTTTGAGGCGAAGTAGCCCTGGCACCGTCTCTAGCACGCCACGCAAATATCCAATAGGAAAAATGCACTTTGATTATGACTTGCAGATACTTAAAACGCCCGAAAAAGACGTAAAATTAACCTCCAAAGAAGCCGAACTACTCAAGATGCTTTGCGAAAGCAAAAATCAGACCCTTGAACGTACACAAGCGCTCAAGACCATTTGGCTAGACGACAACTACTTCAATGCCAGAAGTATGGACGTTTATATAACCAAACTGCGCAAGTATTTGAAAGCAGATGAGAACATCAAGCTCATCAACGTACACGGTACAGGATTTAAGCTAGTGCAGGTAGAGGAGAACCTTTAGTATTCTAGCCCTATACAAAAAAAACAGCCATATTTTAGCAGAATACCCAAAACTGCTGTAATATTGCATGATGAAAAACTCTAGCCAGCCTGTTTCTATCAACACCATCAGAGAGCCCATTGCGTCTGAAATGCAGATATTTGAAGAGCGTTTCATGGACTATGTGCGTACCGATGTCATGCTATTAGACAAGATAATGGGCTACATTGTGCGGAGCAAGGGCAAGCAAATTAGGCCTATGTTTGTTTTTTTGATGGCAGGGGCACACGGTGGCATTAACGATGCCTCGCATCGTGGAGCGGCTCTGATTGAACTTTTACATACGGCCACGCTCGTACACGACGACGTAGTAGATGACTCTAACGAAAGGCGCGGTTTTTTTTCTATCAATGCGCTTTGGAAGAATAAAATTTCGGTGCTGGTCGGCGACTATTTGCTTTCGCGGGGGCTTCTTCTTTCGGTGGACAACAACGACTTTGCGTTATTGAGGCTTGTTACGCAGGCTGTTCGTGAAATGAGCGAGGGCGAGCTCCTACAAATGGAAAAAGCCCGAAGCATGGACATTACCGAAGCTGTTTATTTTGAGATAATTCGCCAAAAAACAGCCACTCTTTTAGAGGCTTGCTGCGGCGTGGGAGCGGCTTCCGCTGGCGCAAATGCTGAACAAATTGCTGATGCGAAGCTCTTTGGACGACTTGTTGGCATTGCCTTCCAAATCAAAGACGATTTGTTTGACTATGGTACGGCTCAAATAGGCAAGCCTCTCGGCATAGACATCAAAGAAAAAAAAATGACACTACCCCTTATTTATGCGCTAAACCAAGCCCAACGCTCTGAAAAAAGGCACTACATCAATCTCATAAAAAACAAAAGTCATCAAAACGAAGTAGTGCAAGCTATTATTCAGTTTGTAAAAGCATCAGGCGGTATTGATTATACTATTCAAAAAATGAATGAGTACAAAACAAATGCTTTGAACTACCTCCAAAAACTGCCACCAACCCCATTTCTAAATGCCTTATATGGTTTAGTGGATTATGTTATTCAAAGAGATAAGTAGTCGTCCCCTAAAAAGTCTGGACAAGAACAAGCACATCAATTGACTGATATGATTTATCTGCTTTAGGAACACCCACATGATTTTTGGGTAGCTTTTTCTCTCTACTTTTTGCCTTGATGCAGAACTAAAGCGCGAGCTGAAAGTTCCGACCGTAGGGCATAGCAAAAAAATCAAGCCTCGCAAAAGGCCAATTTAGATGAAAAAAGAACCTTTTTCATCTAAAACAGTGAATGGCTTTTTCTCTGATTCAATCTCCTATAAACATAGTTGCACAGAAAATCTCACCCTCTGACCTTTGAGCCATTCGCTTTTGTCTGATGCGAGTCAGTACAGGCCGCAAGAAGCCCTTTAGATTTTGCCAGTTATTTGATAAAATAAGCTAAAAACTAAGAGATTTTAAAGTAGAAATACTTGTTTAATTTACTGATAGTAAAAATTTTAGATGTATTTTAAGGAACAACTACTTATGGATAATTGATGAACTGGTGGGCCTGCCTGCTGCTTACGCGATAGGGGCTGGGTTTAATCTAGCAACTAGCTGGTTACTATCAGGTTACGTGTCGGCTAGGTATGTTATCAGAGAAGTGGAGCATATTGCGTGAGTTTCAGCGCAGCACTAGCGAAGGCGCAAACCCAAAGTATTTCTTAAAACTTTTGCTGAAAGATTGAACATCGGCAAAACCAACCAACAAGGCCACTTCCGAAACTGACCCATGCTCAGCTTTTAAAAGCTGTTTGGCATATTGCAAACGCTTTTTTTGTAAGTATTGATAAGGACTCTGAGCAAAAAGGGTTCTAAAAAGCCTAAAAAAATGGTACTCAGACATAGCAGCAGCCCGCGCCATATCTGCCACACTTAGGTCTTCGTGGAAGCAAAAATCAATAAATTCTTTACCGCGCAGCACCTGTCTATACAAATGCTTGCGGGTACTGATTTTGACGCTTGCAATATTTTGCAACATCTTAACGGTTGGTAGATGGTCAAGAACAATTTTTTCGGAAAGTACGTAGTAAAATTCATCGTTCAGTGCCAAATTTTCTACTTTTTCTTTGTCCAAACCACGTAAAAAAAGCCCAAGCTGGGTTTCGCTGGAGCGGTAAGTATTTTCTAAAAAGTGGCTAGTTCGGAAAAATTTATCCAAGAAAGGGTCTGCTTCCATAGCATTACTTTGCACAATACTGCTCACCACTTCCGAAAGAATACCCATTTCTATATCAATACAAAGACCATTAACCCAATTTTGGCTATCGATGAATACAGAGCCTTCCACCAAGTGGTTCGCCAACAGATATTCATTTTTATCAACTTCATACTTTTGCCCATTGACGGTATATCGTTCGTGGCCTTCAATAACTAATTTGATAGAAAAGTGCGCAAAGGGTAGCTTCGCATCATATTCTTGATAGGAAGACAACCGCACTGCCCCTTTTCTGGCATCAAAACCTACAACTCCTCCCTTGCCCATGCTTTAGTTTTAGTCCAGCTTTATAAAACGAACTTCTACCCGCCGGTTCAGCGCACGGGTATTTTCCTTGCTATTGTCGGCAATAGGCTTGTTGCCACCATGCCCTATGGTTCTAATGCGCGCTACCGTAATGTGTTGGGGCTTTTTTTCTATCAAGTATTTTTTGATAGCTTCGGAGCGCAGCCGCGAAAGATAAATGTTTTTATCGGCATCGCCAACATTGTCAGTGTGGCCAGCTACTTCTATTTGCAAGGTGGGGAATTTAACCATGAGTTCGGCCAGCTTGTCAATTTCGGGTAGTGCTTCATCTAGAATATCTGATTTTCCGCGTTCAAATTGAATATTGAGCTTAAATGCCATATTCAGCCAAGACGCATCTGTTTTTTCGGAAGCTAAAAAATCATCAACTTTGAGTGTGGCTAAATTGGCCGCCATAATCTCCTTGGTTTCGGCAGTAAGCGCTTCAAACTTTTGTCGGAGGAGTAAAAAAACGCCCTTGCCTTCTGTTCCTACCCAAACGTTGTTCATTTTATCAACGGCCAAACAGATGGCATAACTGCTTTCAAAGCCTTCCTGATGCGTATACACTTGGCTACTGTTGTCTGCTATATTCAAGGCCACTATAACGTCCGAAGCAATCCAGAGGACTCCGTTGAGGTCAAACTCAAGGTCTGCTATGCGAGAGTCTTCCAGAACACTAGGAATGGGCAACATACGCCAGTGCTTATAGTTTTCATAATACCAGAGTTCAGTATTGCCCTCTTCATTTGCTCCGGCTACAACAATCCCGTTTTCAGCCTGCGCGATAGCCGTGCTTTGTCTCAGAGAAAGCGGGCTGCCCCACTTTTTACCTTTTGCAATTTTATTAAGCCCTCTGGTGGTGCCAATCCAAATTGTTTCGTTAGCGTCGCAAAGCACTGCATTAATGTCATTAGAAAGGAGCGGTGAATTATTGGCTTGATGCTGTTTGACTTCGCCCTCGGCACTAACCTGCCATAGCCCCTTACCCATCGTGCCTACCCATCGGCTTCCATCGCTTTCAGAGGTTAGGCAGGATATAAAAAAGCCGTCTTCATTGGCAAGGTTGTGCCTAACAAACTTATTTTCAATTTGGTCAAGAAAATAGTTATGATAAGTACCAATACATTTGCTTTGTTTAGCATCAATAACTACGGCGCTTACAGCACTTTCCTGCCAAAGAGACTCGCTCTGATATGTGTTGGGGCTTGTAACCTGCATTTTGAGCAGACCAATTTCAGTGGCCAACCACTTATCGTTTTGGTTGTCCACAACAATTTGATGAACGGGCTTATCTGGAAAGTTATTAACTTTAACGAAATGTTGGTTCTGAGCGGTTAAATCTGATATTAAGTAGCAATAAAAGACCAAGAGAGTGCCTCCAAAAAGCAGATATTTTCTTTTCATTATTTTTAAAAATTAGGCTTTCAGATAGAATTTGATGTGTAGAATAGCAAACGTAAATTTATTCAAATTTAGCACCAATTCTGTTACCATTCATTTGGAGATACGCAAATAGTTAAAAAAAGTTCGCGACTAAGCACCTTCTATGCCTTAGTTCATCTTAGCAGCGTAGAGTCATTTTCAGGAAGCACGCAGAACCATCTCTAAGAAATGTAGCGGCGTACTGCCAAGTAGGTGCTTCCAACACAGAGCATACAGCCCAAAAGTACTAAGCCCAACAAAAGAGTAAGAAAAGATGCTGTAGGCAGAATGAGAGTAAGGTCTTCCAGCCAATTACTGAGCAAAATTTTGAATAAAAACACAAAAAGAGCAGCCAAAAGCCCACCCCATAAACCATGCTGCAAGGCACGCCACAAGTACGGTTTTTGGATAAAATAGGAGGTAGCTCCCACCAACTGCATCGTTCGGACAAGCTCTTTTTCTGCAAAAATGGTCAGTCTGACCGCATTATTTATCAATAGGGCGGTAGTGGTGAAGAAAATCAAAGCCAAAAGCACCAGAACGGAAGCGAGCTTAGCCAAATTGCTATTTATCTCGCGGACAAAGTCAGACTCATAAAAAACCTCAAATACGCCTTCATAGGCCTGAAGTTCTTCAACAAGAGCTTTCAGACGATTTTCTTGTTGGTAGGTCTCCTTGATGCGTAAGTAATAAGTATCGGGCAGGGGGTTTTCGCCTAAGAATTTGACAAAATCTTCGCCTGTTTGCGCGGTCATTTGCTGGGCAGCTTCTTGCTTGTTTACAAAACGAATAAAAGGCTTTGCATCAATATCTTGCGCAATAAAAGGTGCGCCAGAAAGCCGCTTAAAAAGGTTTTGTTTTTGGGTTTCAGAAATATCGCGCTCCAAAAAAAGACGGATTTCTAAGGCCTCCTTGACGCTGCTTTTTAGGGTGTCGGCAAAAATCCAAAAAAGACCCAGAATGCCCGCCAGGCTCAAGGCAATACCAATATTGAGCACCACACCAAGAAAGGGTACCTGCGTGAGCTGCTTTAAATGCAACTCCTGAAACAAGTTTCGGGTGTTTTTGGGGTCTATCTTGAGCCAACTCATGGATAATGCCTAATTTTAGTTTTTGGGGAGCGAACTAGCACCAACCATGCTTTTCTTAAACAGCGCAGCGTATGATGAAGTGCCGTGCAAAACTAAACAAACTAAGCTGAATAGCCAAATTGTAGTAGAAATTGATTTTCTATGCAATAAGAGCGCAAAGAAAAATCTGGCTTGACTTAAAAAAACTATTCGCCCACCAACACAAAAGCACCCCAGTAGTATGGTGCGGGAAAGCGTTTTCTGAGTGTCATTTGAGCCATTTTGAAGGCCTTACGCTTTTCATAACCACTAAGAAGCGCACTATAAAACTCGGTCATCAAGGTTTGGGTGGCTTCATCATCTACCTTCCATAAGCTCATTAAGACTGACTTTGCGCCTGCTTGCAGAAAAGCACGTTGTAGCCCAAACACACCCTCGCCGGTCTGTATGTCTCCCAGCCCTGTTTCGCAAGCAGACATAACGACAAGCTCTGTGCTGTCTAAACTCAAGTTTAGCACCTCTTCGGCAGTTAGAATACCGTCTTCGCCCTCAGGATTAGGTTTTTGGCAACCAGCTAGCAATAAGCCTGAGCGCATAAAAGGGTTTTTGAGCAAATTTCTGTTCATAGCGCTTTGTATATCTCTTACAGCATTGTCTTTAATTTCTGGAATAAAGAAACCATGTGTGGCTAAGTGCAGAATTGTAGGGTTCTTGAGCCGTTTAATGGCCTCTTCTGTAGCATTTTCCGCCATTAGCAAGCTCGCTTTCAGCTGTTTTTTGTTAAACATCTCAAAAATCTTTTGTACTTCTCTTTGAGTTGCTGGCAGAAGGGAAACTGAACCAGCTACACCCACCGCTTCTTGTACATTTGAATAACCTGTACCAGAAATTCTACCTAACCTATCGTTTTTGCGGCTGCCACCATAAAGGGGGTATCCGAGCATACAGGCGTGATAACTCTTTTTGTTTTGGCTCAAATCACCACTGTTTTTTTTCAGATAGATGAGGTCGCTGCTAGAACCTATGAGCTGAATATTAGCTTCGTTCAATAAAAAAATATTTTGCGTGGAATCGAAAAGGGTATTCAGATTGATTTGGTGGTAAGCACCATCAGGCGAAAAATATATTTTAGCACCTTTTTTTAGGCCAAGTTCTTTCAGTTTGTTTGCTATAGGCCGCCAGAAGACCTCATAGGAAATCCTGTCCTCGATTTCAAAATAAATGCAGTTTTTATAGTAAGTTAAATACTTCTGTTCTAAATCCGCTGAGTGTGGCAGTATGACGTAGTGAGGATGTGTGGTGCTTTCAGGTGTCGAGATAAAAGCTATGTAAACTGTGTCGCGCCTATCTGGATTCAGAGCCTGAAAATAGCTGGTTCTAAGAATATCTACTATAGCCTCGTTTTTATTGAGAGCAGCCGCTAAATTCTCCCAATCATACTCTTCTATTCTTGTTTTTTCTGTCATTAAATGACAGATTCTGTATAAATCTGTTTCTATTTTATTCACTTCTATTTCTTGCATCTGATGCTCCTTGTCCAGATTAGGATTACTGCCAATCGGTGTTTGGGCTAGCCGTGAGAGCTTTTGGCGTGCGTTCTTCCAGGCTGTATAGGTATTTTTAAGCACACTATCCTGGCTATTCTCTGCTGCCATACGCAATTTTTGAGCAGAGTTAAAAACAACACCTTTACTAAAAAGCACTTGATTGTAGGCCGTAGCCATGATGCTTGGTTCTATTTTAGCAAATTCAATAGCAAAGGCATAGAAGAAATTATAGTAACTGTGATACTGGTTCAAGAAGGCTATTTTTTCTTTTGCTGCTAATAATGGCAGTGTAATTTGAATTTGATAATTGCGGTTTTTTAATATCGCCAAATGATAATTTAGCGCTTTGGCCAAGTCCCCAGTGGTATTGTACAATCCTGCCAGATTAGTGATAGGATATACGTAATTGGCATGGCGAGGCCCAAATACCTTTTCCATAATAGCAACGCACTCTAACAAAAGCTGTTCTGCTAGTGCTTTTTTGTCTTGTCGGCGGTAAAGGCTTCCTAAATTATTGCAGCTTTGTGCATACTCTGGGTGATTAGTGCCGTTTATTTCCTTTCTAATTTCATAAGCCATTTTATAATACTCTTCCGTTTTGTCATATTCTCTTAATTCAAAATAAATAAGACCTTGATTATTAGCATAATGTGCAAATATAGATGATTTTTTGCCATGTATTTTTTCCGCAATTTCAAGCGCTGTTGCTTGTAATTTGGCAGCATAAACATAGTCGCCTTTCCTTTTTTTGAGAGCAGAGAATGAGTTGCAAATATTGGCATAGAGACTGCTCGTCTTAGCTTTGTTATCTTCTAAAATTTTCATGCAATCTTCGTAGATAGGTTCAGCTAAATCATAAAGCCCTTGCTCTTGATACACATCAGCTAATGAGTTCTTCGCTCTCGCATAAATGAGAGTATTGTCTTGTTTTGCCTCTACTAAATCTTTTAAAAGTTTTGATAATTCTTCTTCTGCTTTTAGGTACGATGAGTTAATGCGGTAAAAGCTAGCGAGATTACTACAATCCTCCCAGTAATCTATTAGCTTGCTATGCTTTGCCTGCGCGGTTTTGGTTTTTAGTCCCCATTCGAGGGCCTTTTCATAGTCGGCATTACGATTGTAAAATGTAACTAAGCGCCGATACGCTCGTGCCGTAATAGAATCGTTTTGAGGTTTTATCAATACAACTGTATCTGCTAGCCTATTCAGCAGAAGTTCTGCACGTTTAAAATCTTTGCCTGCAATGGCCAGAGTGGCTAAGCTATCTAGGGTTTGCCAGCTTTGTGCGCGAATAACGCTGGCAGTAAAGAGAATAAGCAATAGAAAGAAAATACGCATAAAAGCACAAACTAGTTTAGTAACTCAAAGCGCAAAGGTAGTCATTCAAAGCGTATGTTTTGCGCACTTTACCTATTCAGTAAGGGGCTTAACTCTGTAAACTTTAAAGCACTATACTGGGTAGATACATAGTTGTCCCTTAAAAAGTAAGCACATCAATTGATTTGTCTGCATTAGGAACACTCTCAGGATTTTGGGTGGTTTTTTCTTTGATTCGGTGCTTTTGCCAAACATGGTTGCACAGGAAATCTCACCCTCTGACCTTTGCGCCATTCGCTTTTGTCTGATGCGAGGCAGTGAAGGACTTAAAAAGCCCTTGCGGTATTACCAGTTTCTTGACGAAATAGGCTAAAATCTAAGAGATTTTAAAGATGAAGTGCTTGTTTAGTTTTCTGATAACAAACATCTTAGATATATTTTAAGGGAAGACTACATAAGCCTAAAACCTGTTACCAGAATATCGTCAGTCTGCTCGTGGCGTTTATTCTGCGACCATTGAGAAAGATAATTTTCTAAGTGCTCTTTTTGCTCCTGCATACTAAGCCCAGCGTGTTTTTTGAGCAAATCTCTGAAAGGTTGGAGCTTAATTTTTTTGCTTCTATCGCCGCCAAACTGGTCTGCATAGCCGTCGGTGTACATAAAACAAACCGCACGACTCTGGTAGGGCAGTTCGTGTTGCTCAAAATCATAGTGTGTGAGTTTCTCCCAGCCTCTGCCGCCGCCAACTGGTTGTTTGTTGCCTTTAAGAACAGTAACCTTATCGTTTTGTATGTAAACAAATTGGTGTTTTGCACCAGCAAAAAGCACTTTGCGGCTCTTGGAGTCTAACGTACAAACAGATATATCTATACCTTCAAAACTGTGTTCGGGTGAGCGCACCATAGACATTTGTAGCGACCTATGCAGAAATTTGAGAATGAGCGCAGGCTCTGTAATTTCGCGCAGACTAACAATTTGGTGTAAATGGTGGTTCACGATAAGGCTTATAAATGCACCAGGAGTGCCGCTGCCGCTACAGTCCACCACTGCCGTAATCACTTTTCCGTTTTGTTGCGTCAGCCAAAAGAAATCGCCACCCACAATATTTTTCGGCTTATATAGCACAAAGCAGTCGTCAAAGAAGCGCGTAATGTCTTGCTCACGCGGCAAAATAGTTTCTTGTATGTATTTGGCATAAAAAAGCTCCTGCTCTTGAGTTTGGAGTTGATTCCTAAAACGCCTTTGCTCAATGTTAAGCGCATAATCTTTCATTTGTAGGTCGTCTTTGAGCCGTTTTGTTATCTGGTTTAGGCTGTGCAGACGCAATCCGCCCCAAAGCACCAGGGCTAGTAAACAAAGCAAAAGTGCCTTAAACCACCAAGATTGCCAAAAAGGTTGATTAATAATGACTTTTAGGGAAGTGGCCTCATCGCACCAGACACCATCGCTGTTGGAAGCTCTGAGCAGAAAGGTATATTCGCCAGGCGGTAGGTTTTCGTAAGAGGCAAAACGGCTGTCGGCACCTGTAAAAGCCCAGCTGTCTTCAAAGCCGTCTAAGCGATACAAGAAAGAATTTTTTTCGGGGTCGGCGTATTGCATGGCCGAAAAATCTAAAGAAAATGCACGGTCGTCATAATTTAACTCTATCACTTCGGTCTCTGTGATGTTAGCGTCTAGTATATCCTTCCGCTTCTTGAAATCAATGAGGTGGTTAAACACATAAAGAGCTGTAATAATGGGCTGCATTTTAGCCGTATTGTTTTTAATTTGCTGGGGATAAAAGGCATTAAAGCCGGCGGTGCCACCAAAATAAAAACGCCCACTTCGCCCGCGGTGGTAGGCATTTGTATTAAATTCGCCAGCCTGTAAACCATCAGAGCTGTCGTAGAGTCGGTAATTTTCGGACTGTACGTCAAACTTTATAAGTCCTTTGGCAGTGCTTATCCATAAAAAGCCTTTTTCGTCAGGAATAATGCCCATGATTTCATTGCTCAGCAGATTATCACTTTCTGTACCCAGAACGATGAACTGCCCCGTTTTACTCAGATATTTACAAAGTCCGGTTTGTGTGCCAATCCAGAGGTCGCCCCAAATGTCTTGGGCTATTGTCCTAACCGCATTGCCTGGAATACTGTTATTGGGTGCGGCTGGGTCATGCTTAAACAAGCTAAACTTGTCATTGCTGCGGTCGTAACGATAAAGGCCATTGCTGCTTGCGAGCCAAACGTACCCTTTTCGGTCTTCATAGAATTGTATGATTTCGCCGCCCTCAAAGCCCCTATTTTTTTGGTCAAAAGAGGCAAAGCGGATAAAATTTTGTACGCCGTTCGTCCGTAAGTCTATACCAGAGGCAGTACTTATCCATAAATTGCCTTTAGAATCTTCAAAAATGGCTTGTACGGTGTTGCTGCTGATACCACCACCACCCGAGAAGGCATAACGTTTTGCGCTGTTCTGAGCATTCACTTCAAAAAGGCCGTTGCCATTTGTGCCTACCCATACATGCCCGTCGCGTGTGCGTGCAAGGCAGCGTATGCCTATGTTGCCCACCTGCGGCAGTTTCCGAAAACTGATATTGCCTTCGTTATTTGTCATAAGGTTTAAGCCGTCATAGTTTGTGCCTACCCAAAGGGTATTGCCCTCTTCATACAGGCATGATACGTCGGAATGCGAAAGCGTACTGCTCAAATAGGGGTTATGCTCATAGAGCTGAAACTTGAGCCTGTTCTTATCTAACTTTCTGATGCCCTCATTGTAAGTCCCAAACCACAACACGCCGCTTTTATCTTCTAGCATACAGCGAATATTGTCGTACGGCATAGATTTATTGCTAGGATTGGTCAAAAAATGTTGCACATCAATCTGGCTGTCCGAAATAGGCAACACCTTAAACAAGCCCTCAGCCGACCCAAGCCATATACTGTTGTCTTTATCAGAAAAAACGCTGTAAAAGTTATCGTTTAGCAGATTGGGCGTGTTTTTGCTATTGTAATTTGTAAAAATACCGGCGCTCAAACTGTGCGTATTCATGCGCGAAAGGCCCTGTGGTGTGGCTACCCAGAGTGTATTGCTGCGGTCTTGCCAAATGCTACGGACAGATTTATGCACCAATGAGCTCGAGTCTGTAGGGTCGTGCCTAAAATTATTAAAAAACTCGCCACGTGTATCCATACAACTCAGCCCTCCGTCCGTACCAACCCATAAGCGCCCTTTATTGTCCTCAAAAATGCAGTAAACACTGTTGTCCGCCAAACTCTGCGTTTTTTTAGGGTTATGGAAAAAATTTTTGAAGCTATAATTGCCCAAGGCGTGCTTTTGTACGAGTGAGAGGCCATTGTTGGTGCCTATCCAAATATTGTCCTTTCGGTCTTGATAAATGCAAAAAATGACATTGCTAGGCAAGGTGTTTTTAACTTTAGGATTGTGCCTAAAGCGTTTAAAAGTTTCCTTTTTGCGGTCAAAAAGATTAAGACCATTGGCAGCAACCCACATTTGTCCGTCGCGGTCTTTTAGAATAGCCCTTACAAAATTGCCCGCAATGCTAGTGGTGTCCTCTGCATCGTTTTTATAATTGACGAAAGAGTAACCATCGTAGCGGTTAAGGCCGTCCTGCGTACCAAACCATAAAAAGCCACGCTCGTCCTGGCACAAACTCGTAACAGTATTTTGCGATAGCCCATCTTTGAAAGTCAGCTTGTCAAATTTATACTGCATACTGCTCATTTGTGCCCAGAGCGGTAAAAGCGGCATAAAAAACAAAGCAGCCCAGAGATTAAGGTATATGATTTTAATGGAATATTTCACTTAAAGTGCTATTTTATATGGCTTTATGCTGACTGGCCAATCGTGGATAATGAACTCCTTTGTTCAAAAATAAGACCATTTAAGGTAATATACAAAACTATGCCGTTTTTTTTGAAGACCAGCGCTTTGGGTTTAGTTTTAGACAACCGCTACGTGATTTTTTCAGGCAACTAGTTAGTCGTTCCTTAAAAAGTCGGCATAAGGACAAGCGCATCAATTGATTGATATGATTCATCTGCTTTAGGGACACCCTCATGATTTTTTGGGGCTTTTTCTCTCTACTTTTTGCCTTGATGCAGCACTGAAGCGCGAGCTGAAAGTTCCGACCGTAGGGCATAGCAAAAAAAATCAAGCCTCGCAAAAGGCCAATTTAGATAAAAAAAGAACAAGCTCTTAATTAACCTCTCTGAGAGATGTAAGTTTTGGAAAGCGAATAATTGTATTTTTCTAAGACAGGGGCTTTGCTTTTAAAGTACGGCCAACTACGGCTATGATACGGCTATGATACGGCTATCATACGGCTATGATACGGCTATGCTATGGCTGAGGCAAAATAGGACAAAAGCAATTTTTAGGCATCAAGCGGGTTTGCGACTTTATCCTTTTTTTTGTTATTGAGTGCGTCTATTGGCTTGTATTTAGCGTTAGAGAGGCGGCGGGTTTAGTGCGTAGCACCGAAGCAAAGCGAAGCCCAAAGACGAACGACCGCGAAGCGGGAACGCCCAATAAATTGTAGAAAAACAATCATTAGTCAAAAAGTTAGATATAAGGCATTTGGCAAACAGTTATTTGAAAACGCGAGAAAATGGCCTCTACAAAGGTGAAAAGAGGGCAATTAGAACTCAAGAGAGGTTAATTTAAGCGCTTGCTTTCGTTCAGCCCCCCCCGCAACTCTGCGGAAAGGACAGTTTTAATAAACGACATGGTAGCACAGAAAATCTCCCCCTCTGACCTTTGAGCCAACTGCAATTATCCGCTCTTCTGATGGATAGCTTCCCAAGTGGCGGCCAGAATCTTTTTTTTTGTGTCAGCGTCTTTGCAAAAAACCTATTTGAGGCGGAAGTCCCATTGTATCTTGATAATTGTGTATTTAATCTTTACTTTTGCTGCGAATACTCGTTTAAAACAGGAAACCATGAGCAAAAGAATTCGTTTGGCGGTTCAGAAATCTGGCCGCTTGCAAGAAGCCTCTCTCAAACTTTTAAGAGAATGCGGCATTTATATTGAGAACATCAGGGAGGGGCAACTCATGGTGCCAACGCAGAACTTTCCGATGGATATTCTTTTTTTGCGAAACGCTGATATTCCGCGTTATTTGGAAGACGGCGTGGCGGATTTAGGCATCATAGGCGAAAACTTGGTACATGAAGAGGGAGGCAGGTTGCCTATTCTCAAGCGTTTGGGTTTTTCTAAATGCCGTTTGTCGTTGGCCGTACCGAACGAAATAGAGTTCAACGACCGTAACTGGCTGAATGGCAAAAATATAGCAACTTCCTATCCCAATTCAGTTCAGAAGTATTTAGACCAACACAAACTAAAAGCAGAGATTCACTACATTTCTGGTTCAGTGGAGATTGCCCCCCGAATTGGCTTAGCTGATGCCATTTGCGATATTGTTAGTACGGGCAGTACACTTTTTCAAAACAGTATGAAGGAAGTGGAAGTGATGCTCAAATCAGAGGCTTGTTTGGTATCCTCGCCGCTTATGGACGCGGAGTTAAAGCCAACAGTGGATAAGTTTTTGTTCCGAATCAACGCTTCGCAGCTCTCAAAAAACAGCAAATATGTTCTCTTAAATGCTCCCAATCACAAACTGGCAGAAATTGCACAGATTCTACCAGGTATGAAAAGCCCGACTATCATTCCGCTAGCAGAGGCGGGCTGGAGTTCGGTGCATTCGGTTATCAATGAAAATGCGTTTTGGGAAATCATTGACCAACTGAAAGCAGCTGGTGCAGAGGGTATTTTGATTGTTCCGATAGAAAAAATGATTCCCTAGCGCCAATCCTCGGTTGGTGGCTCGCCGAGTAAAAGTAGCAGTTCCTTAATGTCTTGAATATACGAATCTGCACTATTTTTGGCTGTAGCCTCCTCGTTCTCTAAGCGTTTTTGGTAAGAAAGTGCCATGTTTCTAAGAAAGCGTTGTATGATTTCGAGGTGGCTGCAAGGCTCGAAAAAACTTGGCTGCAAGGGGAGTTTAATTTCGCGTATAAATTTTTCTACGTCTTGCTTCGTAAAAGTTATTCCTCTATTAAAAGCATTGATATAGAAGTGTAAATGTTCGCTTTTGAAGGTGAGAATGAATAACTGGGGTAGATTAACTCCATAAACAGGCAGTTCAAGTTTTTGGGCGATAAGCATATAAACGCAACAAAGGCTAATGGGATTGCCTTTACGAGAGCGCAATACGTCGTTTATCAAAGAGTTGGAAAGGTCGTGAAAATCGGCTGTGTTGGGCTTAAAACGTACTTTGTCAAAAAAAGCACTGTTCAGTATCTTGATTTGCTCAAAAAAAGACTGGTCTTTCCGAAAATCAATCCAAACGTCATAATAGAGTTGTTCTAGCTCTGCTCGCAGCTCTTCGTAGGTGAGGTTAGGATAAACGTAGGTGGCTACGAGCCAAAGCCCCCATAGCAAATCGTTTTGTTTATTTTCTTTCCAATCCAAAATCCTGGTTTTGAGCTGAACGAAGTGAAGTTGATGTATCAGATTACTGAGTACGTTTCTGGCAGCCTCATCTTGTAGCGTTAGCCAAGCCTTTTCAAGTAAATTAATGACATTTATATCAAGAGCAAGTATGCGTTCCTGCACGTGCGCCCTAATATCTCGGTCTTCATCTTCTAAAAGAGAAACCAAAGCAAGTATCTCATTATCAGTCATTTTGTCTGCCTTCAAATATACTACAAAGCCTTAAAACTAAGCCATACACAACATGATGCAGCGTGCATGGCCAGTTTTTATCATTTGATTTTTATAGACTTACTTTCCCTTATTAATACGTTTGGCCTGCTCCATAGCGCGTAAGGCTTCTTGTACTTCGCGGTCTAGGTCATTCGTAACGCGGTAGTAGCCTTCGTTTTGCCAAAGGATTCTAGCAATAAGCCCTTTTAATTCTGTCATCACGAAGCTGCGAGAAGTATTATAATCTTTCTGATTATAGTTGATGCCTGCCGCTTTTACTTTTGCCAAAAATTCATCTTCTACTTCGCCCTGAGTACGGAAATCGCGTACAAAGCCTTCTAATCCCATGTTTTTGAGTTTTTCACGGTTGTTGTTTACATAGTCAATAGAATATTCGCGCAGGAGTGTAGAGCCAAAGTAGACGGACTCTAAAAACTTGCTGAAATGGCTTGTATCGCGCGGAATAAAGAGGTCGGGCATTACCCCACCGCCACCATAAACAGTGCGCCCGCCGCTGGTAAAATATTCCTTGCTTTTATCCAGCTTAACGCTGTCTTTGTGGTAAAATTCGCCATTATTGTAGCGGTCTATAATGTCCATATCGTAGTCTTTGGTTTTATCATAAGGTTTCTGGATACAGCGCCCACTCGGAATGTAGTAGCGTGAAATGGTGAGCCTAAGCTGAGAACCATCAATGAGCTGAACAGGCTTTTGAACCAAGCCTTTGCCAAACGAACGACGACCAATGACCACAGCGCGGTCGTTATCCTGGAGCGCACCCGATACAATTTCGGAGGCAGAGGCACTAAATTCATCAATGATAACCACAATAGCACCTTGCTCAAACAAACCCTGCTTGCCTGAATAATATACTTCGTCAAATTGTGGCACTTTGCCGTCTGTATAAACAATTTTCTTTTTGCCGCCCAGAAGGTCATCCACCATATCTACGGCTCTGTCCATATAGCCGCCCGGATTCCCTCGCAAGTCTAGTACGAGTTGCTTCATGCCAGTCTTTGTTAGCTTTGAGAGCGACTCATGGAACTCTTCAAAAGTCCTTTCGCCAAAGCGCGACACTTTGATAAAGCCTGTATTTTTATCAATCATATAAGCTGCATCAACGGTGTGGGTAGGTATTTTGTCTCGAGTAATGGTGAAATTGAGTAGTGTTTTTTGGGATTTTCTCAGAACAGCCACCCGTACTTTCGTTCCTCTGGGGCCACGCAACATACCAAAAACGTCTCGGTTGGTGAGTTTTATGCCTGTAATTTTTTTATCGTCGATTTCTATTATTTTGTCGCCAGCTTGTAAGCCTACTATTTCCGAAGGCCCTCCTGGTATAACCGATGATATGCCAAGAGTATCTCTAAAAATATTAAACTCTACACCAATCCCATCAAAGTCTCCCTCTAGTTGTGCATTAGAGACTTGCATATCGCGTAGCGGCACATAGGTTGTATGGGGGTCTAGTTTCATCAACATTTCTGTAATGGCATGATCAACAAGTTCTTCCGTATTCGCTGTATCAACATAATAATGTTCTACGTAGAGCATGACTTGCCGCATTTTTTCGAGCATCTGTCCTAAGTCCTCTGTTCTTTCAGGCTTTTGGCTAGTCCCAAACATTTTTGCGCCGAGTAACATACCAAACATGAGCGCTAAACCAACAAGCGTTGGTAGCAAAATAATTGGACGTGTGTAGGCTGGTTTTGCAGCCACTTTTGAAGGAATAACAGGTGCGCCCTCGATGGTTTCAGGCTTGAGGGCATCAGAATTGTAGTTCAGGTCTTCCATTTTTTTTGACACTAGAATTTAAACACGTTTTGTGTGCTATTTTAACGAAAAGTAATCTTTTATGTTAAGACAATCTTATTTCTTTTTACTGAAACACTCTTATTCTAGGGCAGAGTAGCCTTGTATTTATGCGGTTATGCGCTTTAGGAGCGATATTCTAACGCCAAATAAAGCATTAACTTTTTTTATATCCAAATTAAGACGGGAGTCTAGCGAGCAAACGCATTGGCTGCAAACCCCCTTACATTGGGCATTGCGACTCTTGAACTCGCCCAAGGCCTGCTTTTTTAGGGGAGGTGCTGAATGTTTTAGCATTTTTTATGAAATGATTTGGTGCTAAAATCGTTCAAATAGCCTAACTTTGCGGGTCTTTTCAAAAGTAACGTTTTATCCTTATTATCTTGTATCAAAGCTTAGTTATGAAAAATCTTGTTTTTGGCCTATCTATCTGCATTTTTATTGCCTTTTTTGCTTCTTGTGGCGGCAAAAGCGGCGGCGAAACCACTGTGGAAAACAACACGGAAGCAAGCATTCCTGATACACTCTGGAACGACCCTTACAAGGTTTCGCTTTGCATAGAAAAATATCATAAAGAGGAGATTGCGTCTAAAAAGAAAATTTATTTTGAAATAGAAGACGAAATAGCCAATCACCTCTGGTTTTTGAAGGTATCCAAAGTGAACCGTGCTGAGCTGAAGGTTATGAGTTTGGGTGCTGCCTGTGTGAGTGCTAAGATGTATGTACCGAACGCCAGCAAGGGTGCTAAAATTGACAGCGTAGACTTGGACTTTAAAATTATTTGGGACGCTAACCTCATTAACCCCGACAAAAGCAAGGGCAACCTTCGTGTAGATGAAATCTATATACAAGCAGTAAATGGCGTTAAACGCTATACTTGGAGGCAAGATGGTCTTTATTTTGAACGTGTTTTGATTGATGACGTTCTCAAGCAAAATGAATTTTCTGTAGGCAAACCAAACACTGCCCAACCACAATAAAAAATGGCCCTTCAAAGACAAAAATTTGCGGCAGAGTCCCGCGTTATTACCACCGAAATAGTTATGCCTAATGACACAAATCCCTTACACAATCTTATGGGTGGGCATTTGCTGCATTTAATGGACGTAGCGGCGGCCATATCTGCACGCAAGCATTCCAACCGTGTTGTGGTAACAGCCTCGGTGGATAATGTATCGTTTGAGCACCCAGTCAAGCTGGGTTCAATTATTACTTTAGAAGCTCAAATTACACGCTCTTTTAACTCTTCTATGGAAATCTTTGTGGTGGCTACTGGCGAGGACTTTATGTCGGGTAAGCAGCTCATTACTAACAAGGCTTTTCTAACTTTTGTGGCAGTAGACCAAGCCGGAAACCCAATAGCTGTGCCAGCCGTAGTCCCTCAAACACCTGTTGAAAAAGAACTCTATGAGAGTGCGTTGCGCCGTCGCCAACTTCGCTTGGTGCTGGCAGGCCGCATGAAGCCTGAAGAAGCCACTGAGTTGCGTTCTATTTTTTTTAAAGACTAGCCGCTCTTGAGGCTACAACTTCAAGTTCTGGATACGAGCAACGGGCTGTAGTAGGGTAGGCTTACACATTGTTCTTTGTTTCGATAACCTTCAGAGAATATTTCTTGATTTTCTAGTTACCAAAAGCAATAAAAAGCTGTATCTTTGTTTTTGGAAAATGAAAAGAGCTATGATTATTGCAAATCCGATTTATGATGTAGTTTTCAAACGACTCATGGAAAATGAGCGTGTGGCTAAGTTTTTTATCGGCACGCTGCTAGACCAACACGTTGAAACACTAGAAATTAAGCCGCAAGAATACACCTACAAAGGTGAATTAGATACACCTGAAGGCACAAAAGCTGTAGAAGAACGCATGAGAGAACGTTTTTCTATATGGGTCTATCGCCTAGATTTCATCGCCACCATCAGAACAGAAACAGGCGAATACAAAAAAGTACTCATAGAAATTCAAAAGGCACAGAATCAAATTGATTTGATGCGTTTCCGTAATTATCTGGCCGAACAATACAAAAAACAGGACAAAATTAATGACGAAAGCGCAGTTTTACCTATCACTACTATTTACATTCTTGGCTTCAAATTGCCTGATATTGAAACGGCTTGTGTGCGTGTAGAACGCCAATACACCGACCTCATCAACAAGACTACCATCAGTCAGAAAAGCGAATTTATAGAAAAACTGACGCACGATTGTTTTGTGGTTCAGGCGCAGCGCATCACAAACCGCTACCAAACCCGTTTGGACAAGCTTTTGAGTGTTTTTGAACAGAGTAACTTCACCGATGACAAAGAAATTACGAAAAAGTATATCCACAGTCCAGATTTGGAAGAAATCAGAGAAATTACAGATATTTTGCATTATGTGGGCACAGAACCAGAAGAGCGCAAACTCATAGAAGACGAGCAGGAAGCGTGGCGCACTGTCAATGCTTTGTTTGGGCAAAAAGAAAGAAAATTATTCAAGGAGCTGGCAGATAAAACCAAAGAGCTTCAAGAGAAAGACCAAGCTCTTAGTGAGAAAGACCAAGATCTTAGTGAGAAAGACCAAGCTCTTAGTGAGAAAGACCAAGCTCTTAGTGAGAAAGACCAAGCTCTTAGTGAGAAAGACCAAGCTCTTAGTGAGAAAGACCAAGCTCTTAGTGAGAAAGACCAAGCTCTTAGTGAGAAAGACCAAGCTCTTAGTGAAAAAGATAAACTCATAGAGGAACTTTTGCGCAAGCTAAACAAAAAAGAATAAGGGCTTTACACATTTTGAACCGTCTTGGTAGCCTGTTATTGTAATTCCTTAAAGTGCTTATTATTAACGCATTTAAGTAGCCGTCCCTTAAAAAGTTGGCACAAGAACAAGCACAATATGTTTTGGTACATTTGCATTACAGCCAGGCATGAATTTACCACAGATTAAATTTTATTATAAATTTCTTCAAAAATTTCAGCTAGAGCGCTTTCAGCATCAAATTCACCCTGAAAAGAACCTTTTTTGTATAGCAACCGCATTTTCGTTCGTCCCGATTCATTTCCAAAAGGTAATTCAAAATAAATTGTTGGGTGTAAGCGCGCACCTAAGCTCTCAAAAAGGCATATCTTTCGCAGCTCTTTGGCGGGTGTAGCAGAAAATTCAGGATTGACTACTTCCAATATCAGGTTTTTTGCTGAGTTATAAACATCGGTATATAAAGCATTTAAAAAATATCTCGCCAGACCTTTGCCGCGTTCGCTCTCCTCTACGGAAAAATATTCTAGCAAAATGCTTTGAGACTTCTTCAATTCATAGACAATGCCCATAACCGTCATTTTATCAGCACCGTTTTGGGCAAAGTAGAGTTTAAAATGAGCGTTTTCAAAGCGCAAGCGCATATTTGCTACGCTGTCGCGCTCAGCAGGCGGAAAGCCCAATACATAGAGCTGCATGGCTTCTTTCCAAAGTATCAGATTTTCTCTGTTCAGCTCTGCTAGTTTTTTCACTTCTGTTTACTGCCCGTTTTTATTTTCTCTTGTAATGTAGAAATAAAATTTTGCAGCTCCTCTTTGCGAGCAACATAGAAAGCTGTTTTACCTTTTTCACCTAGAACTTTGGCCTCTTGAGCCAGAACAAGTGCATCTTGCAAAAGGTTCTGACGGGCTAGAATACGTGCTTTTACCCAGCGATTATAAAAATGTTCCTGCATTTGTATAGACATATCTACCCACTTATTGGCTTCGGCGAGGTCTAAGTTATTGTCATAAAAATACTCGGCAGAACGCGCCAAAGAGTACCATGCGCCAGATAGCTCGTCCATTTTACTTTTAATGTTAGCGAGAGCTTTGGCTTCGGGGTCAGTTTTGATTATAAAACTTACTTTAATATTTTCCCAAAGCAAGGAAACTTCACCCTCCTCGTCATTTAGCGCCACAATGGAGTAGTTCAAACGTTCACGAAATTCACAGTAAGCGAATGGTTTGGCCTGCCAGCGAATTACGTCCAGGGTGGAATCGTAACCTGTAGTGCCGTTTAAAGCATGATTTTTGTTCAAAACAAGCGTCCATGCTTTGGGGCTTGGTATCGTAAAAAATGAATAGATACCAGCAGGAACGCTTTTGTCCGCGATTGTAACGGGGTCTGCAAAGGTGAGTGTAGTGGCAGCATTGGCCCCGCTGCGCCAGAGTTTACCGTAAGGCACGAGGCCGTCCCAAATCTTGCGGCCCTTGACCGCAGGCGCAGAATACGACATTTTGATTTCGGTAAGCCCCACAACGGCTGTTACTGAAGAGAGCGTACTGGGCTGTGGTAATTCCTGTGCGTGTAGCGTAGCAGCAAAGACGCACAGACATAGGCAAAGCAAGGTCTGTATGCCATTTTTACAAAGTATCACGTGTTTCTTCGTTAGTAGAGTCTTCCATTCGGCTTTTAATCAATAAGACTCTTTTTCAGTAGGAAAAGTTTTGTTTTTGATGTCCTGTATATAATCTTGCACACCAGCTGTCATTATCTCGTGCAGTTCTGCATAGCGCCTTAAAAAACGCGGCGCAAAGTTTTTTGTAATGCCTAGCATATCGTGCGTTACAAGCACTTGTCCGTCCACGTGTGGCCCAGCACCAATGCCAATAACAGGGATTTTGACTGTTTCGGTAACAATTTTGGCCAATGTGGCGGGTATTTTTTCTAATACAATAGCAAAACAACCACACTGCTCGAGGACTTGTGCATCTTGAATCAGTTTTTGTGCTTCTACGTCTTCTCTTGCTCTTACGTTGTATGTTCCAAACTTGTATATGGACTGTGGCATAAGCCCTAAATGCCCCATAACAGGCACACCAGCCGATAGAACGCGCTCAACAGATTGTTTGATTTCCTCACCACCTTCCATTTTAACGGCGTGTGCACCGGACTCTTTCATAATACGAATGGCTGATGTCAGTGCTTCCCGAGAGTTGCCCTGATAAGACCCAAAGGGAATATCAACAACAATAAGCGCACGCTCTACGCCGCGTACTACCCCCGACGCATGATAAATCATATGCTCTAACGTAATTGGAAGAGTGGTTTCATGCCCCGCCATGACATTTGAGGCTGAATCGCCAACAAGGAGTACATCTATGCCTGCCGCGTCCAGAATTTTAGCCATGGAGTAGTCATAAGCGGTGAGCATAGCTATTTTTTCACCACGCATTTTCATGGCTTGTAACTGGTGCGTTGTTACCTTTTTGGCGCGCTCGGGTTGATAAATGGACATATTCTAAAATGATGTACAGTATGATAATAAATGCAGTAAAGTATCTGACTATCAAAAGTATAGTTTTTTTTGGCCTTTGAAAGTACGCTGTAAATAAATACAAAAAATTATAATATCATTCTTTTGGTGTCTTTTTTTTTAAGAAAAACAGCACTGCTTCATTGATAATTCATCAAGTACAGTATGCAAGCAATGCGCATGATGCTTTTTGCCTTTCAAGAGAACAAAGCAACAACTAGGCTCCTGTATTCTGCACACTTCTTTGAGCGCTTTTCAAAAAGGCTAGCGTATTGATGCCATCAGCATAATCCGTTAGGCTGGGAGCTTGCGCTTGGCCAAAAGGGATATAATTTTTACCAACAATAGCCTGAATAAGGTCTTTGTTAGCACCTAGCTTTTTTTCTGCTTGCTCTTTGGATTGATAAAAATCATAAAAAATGACAGAAGTAGGGGCTGCCCATGCCTCAGAGGGCTTCAGTAAACAAAAGCAGCCATCAAAAAAGGCTTCACGGTTTAGCAGTAAAATGGCTTTGTTGTAGTCATAGTTATTAGCATACTTGTTGTGTGTGAGCATTTGAGCGGCCAGGGGTTGCCAGCAATCCAATAAACGCTTAAAGTCATACCCCAAAGGAATTAGCAATTTACAAACGTTGCGGCAGCCCAAACCAAAGTACAAGAATACATCGGTGGCTAGTTCAAATAATTCGTTTTCAGATTCTTGACCATCTAGCACCGCCACAGCTACTCTGTTTTTGCGGATAATGTGCGGATATTTATCAAAGTATTGTTCAAAATAACGTGCAGAATTATCGCTACCAGTGGCTATGGCTGCATGAATATTTTTGAGAATAGAGACCATTTGCAAACTCTTGGTAAAACGGGGTTCGATTTCACAGAGTTTTTCGCTCAAGAACTGTATCAAGGCACTGTCTTTACTACTTTTTTTGAGTAACAAGTTATGCCCTGTTATCAGTACAGAGAGCCAGTCGTGGAAAACAACCAAAGGGATATTGCCGGCTGGCACCACACCTACAGTCAGCTTATTTTCTGGCTGTTCAGGTTCGTTAGTAAGCCAGATACTGAGCGTTTCGGCACACAAAAGTTGCGCAACATTCTGCCAGGCTCTTTCAGTATATTCTTCCGTAAACCAAGGGTTTTCAATATGGGCTTTGCGGAAGAGCTGCTTTAGGGCTGGGAGGTCGCTGCTTCGCATGAATGCGCCTAGTTTTGCAAAAGCCTCAATACGTTCTTTTTTTGTCATTTTTTGTGGTGTTTCAATGGATATAGCTCATTGAGCTTTTATAGAAGTGTCATTTTTTTAACGAATTTGAAATGTGAAAATTCATAGGCATTTCGCTGGTAGAAGCCATGTGCCCGTGTTCGCATTCGGTTTGAACTGACCTCTAGCTCTAGCAAATCCAGATTGAGCGCAATTTGCTCTACCTGCTCCAGCAAAATTTTACCGATACCATATTCTTGAAAGCCTTCAGTAACAATCATTTCCTGAACTTGCCCAGTTCGGCCTGCATGGTGCAGTAAGTCTTGAACATAAAGGCTTATAAACCCAACTACTTGTTGATTTTCAGGCAGATATGCTAGTAAATAAAAGGTATGTGGGTCTTTGAGGTTATTCAGAAAAATAGGGCGCAGGGCAGCCTCCTCAAAAGAACTATTTTCAAGTTCATTGACAAGCCTAACCACGCTTGGGAGGTCTGCCTCAACGGCATTTCTGACTTTAACTTGAGGTTTCATGAGTATTTGAGAATTATCAGCCAGTTTTTTTGGGCGCAATGTACGTCTTAACATTTTTAAATAAGTGCTTTTAAAGAAAAAAGATAATTATTTGGGATTGCTAATCAAAAGATAGTTTTATTTTATTCCTATTGTTCAACATATCAATAAGCAAACGAACGCTTAGCTCAATCATTTTAATTTTTTTAGAATAACATTTGGTTTTTCTATGGAAACGTACCAGATAATGCCTAAAAAGGGCA
>JAAFJX010000032.1 GCA_013299045.1 Cytophagales bacterium
CAGCCCTAAGCACAAAGAAATTATAGAATGTACTGTTAAGCAATATAATTTTGCAGAACTTGGCGTGGCCAGAGCGAAAGACGGCACCTACTATTTTACCTACATAGTCATGCTGTATCGCTAAATTATTCTATTTCAAAGACAAAATAAGAACAACCTCATCAGGCTTTTAGGGCTTTGTGGGGTTGTTTTGTCATCTCTTATGTGTAGAATATCTTTTTGTTCAAAAAGCCCAACTCCTCGATAGAATTTTGGCATCGGTATTGGCCAGCATCTCTTAAAAGCAATTTTTTGTATACAAAACGTTCTCCTTCTACAAACTTAAACCGCTTACAGGACTTTAAAATCCTATAAGCGGTTTAAGTTAAAAAAAACGCACTCCTTACTTAAGCGTTAGTTTCTTCTTGCTGATAGGCTTCTATTGGCAAACAAGCACAGACCAAGTTACGGTCGCCGTAAGCGTTGTCCACGCGCCCTACCGAAGGCCAAAACTTGCGCTCGCGTACCCACTCAAGCGGAAAAGCTGCTTTTTCACGCGAGTAAGGGCGAGTCCATTCGTTGGCACAAATAATATGGAAGGTATGCGGCGCTTGCTTCATCACATTCATAAGCGCATCGGCCTGTCCTGTTTCTACTTCTTCTATTTCTCTGCGGATTTCAATAAGGGCTTCGCAGAAACGGTCTAGTTCAGCTTTTGTTTCGCTTTCGGTAGGCTCAATCATAATTGTACCAGCCACTGGGAAAGACATCGTTGGGGCATGAAAGCCATAATCCATCAATCGCTTGGCAATGTCTTCAACCGTTACTTTTTTGAAAGCACGGCAGTCCACAATCATTTCGTGCGCTGAGCGACCATGCGTACCTACATAAAGAATAGGATAATGTGCTGCCAAACGTTTTTGAATGTAGTTGGCATTCAAAATGGCGTATTGCGTGGCTTCGGTCAAGCCCTCTCCGCCCATCATGGCAATATAGGCATAAGAGATGAGCAAAATATCTGCACTGCCATAAGGCGCTGCCGAAACTGGCTCTATGGCCAATGCACCTCCTGTTTTGACGAGTGGGTGGCCAGGCAAAAAAGGCGCAAGGTCTTTGACAACGCCGATTGGCCCCATGCCAGGCCCACCTCCTCCGTGTGGAATACAGAAGGTTTTGTGTAGGTTCAGGTGGCATACGTCTGCACCAATTCGTGCAGGACTGGTGAGTCCCACTTGGGCGTTCATATTTGCGCCGTCCATATACACACGGCCGCCGTTCTGGTGAATGATGTCGCAAATTTCATGTATGCCTTCTTCATAAACGCCGTGCGTAGATGGATAAGTAACCATGAGGCAAGAAAGGCGGTCTTTGTACTTTTCAGCCTTTTCGCGCAGGTCTGGAATATCCACGTTGCCATGCTCGTCGCATTTTGTGATGACGACCTCCATACCCGCCATGACAGCGCTGGCAGGGTTTGTGCCGTGTGCTGAAGAAGGAATCAGGGCAATGTTGCGGTGTGCATCTCCTCTGCTGAGGTGGTAGGCACGTATGACCATAAGGCCAGCATACTCGCCCTGTGCGCCAGAGTTCGGCTGCAAAGACACGGCATCAAAGCCTGTAACTTCACAAAGCCAAGCAGATAATTCATCTAGAACTTCTCGGTAACCCTCGGTTTGGTTCTGAGGCGCAAAAGGGTGCATATTGCAGAACTCGGGCCAGGTGATAGGAATCATCTCGGCAGTAGCGTTCAGTTTCATGGTACAAGACCCTAAGGCAATCATAGAATGTGCTAGGGACAAGTCCTTGTTTTCAAGATGCTTCATATAGCGCAGCATTTCGTGTTCGGACTGATGCTTATTGAAAACAGGGTGCGTCAAGAAATCCGAACTTCTACAGAGGTCGTTTGGCCAGTTGAGTTCTAAGCCTTTAGAGGCTTCGTTAATGAGTGTGTTCAGTTCGTTTTGAACACTTTGCGCCAGTAGAGTGCCATGTTCTACACCAAGCGGAGAGTCGCTGAGGCTTGGCAATACGCTAGATTGTACGCCAGGTGTTACGCTCTTGAATTTGGCTGTGGCTTCCGCAAAAATGTAAGTAATGATTCTTACGTCGTCTAGCGAAGAGGTTTCGGCAAAGGAAATGCCAATATGTTGGTCGTTGAAGTAGCGGAAATTATAACCACGTCTTTCTGCAATTTCACGGATAGCGAACTGCATTTTTTTATCGTGTGCATTAACGGTGATGCAGTCAAAAAAGTGTTCTGCAGCAATTCCAAAGCCTATTTTTTCTAAGCTGATAGCTGTTAGTTTGGCTAAGCCATGTACGCGCCCAGCCATTTTTCGTAAGGCATCGGGGCCATGATAAACGGCATACATACCAGCCATAACGGCCAAAAGTACTTGTGCAGTACAGATGTTGGAGGTTGCTTTTTCTCGCTTGATGTGTTGTTCGCGGGTCTGTAAGGCCATTCTTAGGGCATTTTTGCCAGCAGAGTCTTTCGTAACGCCAATAATACGGCCTGGCATAAAGCGCTTGTAGCTCTCTTTGGTAGCAAAAAATGCGGCATGAGGGCCACCAAAGCCCATAGGTACGCCAAAACGATGCGAAGAGCCAAACACCACCTCTGCCCCCATTTCACCGGGCGGTGTAAGCATGGTGAGTGCGAGGAGGTCGGTAGCGAATGCACAACGGACGTGTTGTTCTTTGGCAGCCGAAACGAAATGGCTATAATTTTCTACGCTGCCGTCCGTACCGGGGTATTGTAAAAGTGCACCAAAAAGGTCAGGATTTGTCAGGTCTATGCTTTTGTGGCTGCCTATTATGAGTTTAATACCTACTGGCTCTGCTCTGTTTTTGAGTACTGCAATGGTTTGTGGGTGGCAGAGTTCGGACACAAAAAAGGTATTGGCTTCTTTTTTTTCTTTAAGCGGCGTAACGTGCAGCATACGCATTGCTTCGGCAGCGGCAGTGCCCTCGTCTAGCAGGGAGGCGTTTGCCATTTCCATACCGGTCAGGTCTATGACCATAGTCTGGTAGTTCAAGAGTGCCTCTAAGCGGCCTTGCGCAATTTCAGCTTGGTAAGGTGTATAGGCGGTGTACCAACCTGGGTTCTCTAAAATATTTCTTAAAATGACGTTAGGCGTAATGTTTTCGTGGTAGCCCATACCCATAAAAGACCTGAACACTTTATTTTTAGCAGCCTTTTTCTTGAGATTGTTCAAAAATTGAAATTCGGTTTGGGCAGGCGGAAGCGCTAATGGCTTTTTGAGGCGAATATGTGCTGGTACTGTCTGTGCCACGAGTTCGTCTAGCGATTTTGCGCCAATAAACGCCAACATATCGTTGGTTTCGGTACTGCTAGCAGAGGGGCTATTGTGTCGTTTTACAAAATGCTCTGCGTGATTGATGTCAATTTTCATTGTTAGATTTTTGTTTAAGCCTAAACCCTCAAAAATTCGTATAGATTGAATAACTTTATAATAAACATGGTGTTTGGCAAAGCTGTTTATAAAAAAATGTATTTTCTTATAGAAAACATGGCCTAAACTCCACTCCGCTAAGAATGGCGTAAATCTAATACTGAAAAAAGGAATCTGCAAAGTAAGTTTATAAAAAATAGGTTTTCCGCATCAAAAATACTTGTATATTTAGGCTTAACTTTTACCTATGCCTATAAGTTCATATTTTAGTGTCGTCCAAGATTTTCGTAAAAAAACAAGTAGTCGTCCCTTAAAAAGTACATTCAATAGATGTAAGCTAAATTTAAGGAGGATAGTTTACCTATTTTGGGAACACCTTGACGGCCTTTGATAGACTTCTCTTCTCTACTTTTTGCCTTGATGCAAAAAGTAGCAAAAAAATCAAGCCTCGCAAAAGGCCAATTTAGATGAAAAAAGTTTTTTTTCATCTAAACCAGCGAATGGCTTTTTCTTTGATTCACTCTCTTGTAAAACATAATAGCACAGAAAATCTAATCCTCTGACATTTGAGTCATTCGCTTTTGTCTGATGCGAGGCAGTGCAGGCCGTAAGAAGCCTTTGAGATTTTGCCAGTTATTTGACAAAATAGGCCAAAAACTAAGAGATTTTGAAGATAAAACGCTTGTTTAATTTACTAAAAATAAATACTTTATATCTTTTTTAAGGGAAGACTAAGTATAAAAAGAAAACGAAAAAAAGCCCACCGAGACAACCTCTATCTCTTGAAATTACTATCCTAAATTTTGATGCGGAAAACCTGTATAAAAAAATAGAAAGGGCAGCTAAATTTGAAGGCTTATAGTTTTTCCTAAACCTAAAAGATGTGGTATTTTTTATTCTACCAGCACAAAAGGCCCCCAATAGTAAGGTTCTGGGTGAGTCTTGCGAATGTAGGCTTGGGCAGCATTGAGTGCTAAATTTTTGTCCTTTTTGGCGAGCCAAATCTTATAAAACTGGTTAATAAATTTTTGGGTTACGGCATCGTCCACTGGCCAAAGGCAAAGGAGCGTAGCACCAGCGCCCGCCACTTTGAAGGCTCGTTGCAAACCATATACGCCCTCACCATTTTCTAGCTTGCCTCTAGCTGTTTCGCAGGCCGATAGCACCACCAATTCCGTATTTTTTAGGTTTAGGCAACTCACTTCATAAGCGCTCAGTAGGCCGTCATCTTTTTCGTTGGGGCCTAGCAATAAGCAAGAATTGAACATAGCCTCTTCGTTGGTGGGCGATTTGTCCAAGTAGAGGCCGTGCGTGGCTAAATGCAGAATATTGACTTCCTCTATGTTTTTGAGAGCTGTTTCGCTGGCTTGTTCGTGCAAGTAGGTTTTGGTAATAATTTTGTCTTTTTTGAGAAGTTGCGCAATGCCCAAAACTTCCTGCTCTGTGCCTGGTAGGTCTGAGGCCTTGTGCCACCAACGGATGTTTTGTGGACTTTTAAGGCTGTCATGGAGTGTATATTTTGGCCTTCCTAACAGAAAAGCATTTTTGAGTGGGCTCTCGGAGCGTTTCTTCAGTAAATTGCGTGTGCTTGTCATCTGGTTGATGGCTACTGTTTCGCCCAGAAATTTTTTGGTTTCGGGGTTATAGAGGGAGTTTAGACTAATTTGATGATATACGCCATCGGCAGAAAAATAGATGCGTTTAACTCCCCAAAGTACTTTTTCAAAGGGCTTCCAGAACTGGGCATAGCTGATGGTGTCTTTGATTTCAAAATAAGAGGTATTCTGATAATAATTTTTGAAATCGTACTCTAATTCTGTGCCATTTTCCAGAATAACTAGCAAGGGTTGTTGGCAGGTTTTGTTAATGACCAAGGCCACATACATAACCTGGCCTTTATCAGTAATGTCTAGTTTAGCGCGTTCCAAAAGCCCATCTAATCTAATAAACTCTATGGCAACTTCATTTTTTTTGAGTTCTTTTTGGATAACTTCCCATTTCGTTGCGCTGTCGTTTGGGTCTATATTCGCCATGTTATAAAGCGCTTTTTCCAATTGGTTGCTCTTGTACACAAGGCTGTCTAGCTCTTGTGGATTTTGTGCGGCCTTGCCTCTTTGGTGATACTCTGCCAGTAATTGCTTGGTGCTTGTCCAATGTCTGTATGTTTTAAGGATATTTTCGTCTTTGGAATCTGCCACAACTTTTCGCATTCTTACGGAATTATCCAGCATAATTGCCTTGCTGAAGAGCACTGCCTCGTAGAGTTGGGCAAGCTCATTACCCTCTGCATTTTGTTGCTTGCTTTTGTAGAGCAGATGTTGGTAATAATCATTGAAGATAGGTGCAACAACTTTCTCATAGTACTTCGCTTTTTCTTTTTCGCTAAAAGTTTGGAAGTTGGTGCACAACTTTCGTTTGACAGCTTCATAGCAAAAATGAATTTGTACATATCCCAAATCATGTTTTCCCATCAAATAGAGCGTGTTGGCGTAGCGGTGCTTCCAGCTCATGTGGTTGGATTCGTCCGAGTAGCCGGTTTCATCAAAAATAGCAAAACCTTTTTCAAAATAGGTTATCGAAGAATCTAGCTCATTCAGTTCTCTTTTCAAAGAGGCATAGTTACATAAAAGACCTGCATAGCTTTCTGATTGGCCTTGCCCCTGATTCTCCTTGATGCTCATAACTTCTCTGTAGAGTTGGGTAGCCTCTTCATAACGTTGGGTTGATTTGTATAAATTAGCGATGTTCATAAGCGAGGACGCATATAAGCTGTGTTTTTCTCCTAATAGCTCTTTTCTTATTTCTAAGCATTTTTTATAAACCTCTTCTGCCTCCTTGTATCTCTCCAAGTACTTCAAGTTGATGGCATGGTTATTCAAATAAGCGGCATAGCGGAGGCTTTTTTCGCCCGATACTTCTTTGCGAATGCTTAGGGCTTCACAGTAGAGCTTATCTGCATTTTCATACAAGCCAGAGCTACTGTAAACCATAGCCAAATTGAAAATGGCAGAAGCATAATCTGTATTATTTTTACCAATTGTCGCCTCATAAATGCTAATGGCTTCTAGTGCGTCGCGCTCAGCCAAAGAATAATCGCCCAAACCTGTATAAAAAGAAACCGAATTTGAAAGTATCCTGCCATATTCCAAGTGCTTTTTGCCGTATAGTTTTTCGCGGATAACAAAACACTCTTTCAGAATAGGCTCTAGCACTAACCTGTCTGACGTAATATCTTGCATAATCAAGAAGTAGGCATTCATTATGCCTGAGTAGCTATTTCGGAGTCCTTTTTCATATTTTCTGCACAAGTCTAGCGCTTTTTCTAAATAATCAATCGCTTGTTGCGGCTTATTGCCAGGAAAAGCCGATGAGTAGTAAATAGCGCTTGGCAGATAAAAATCTGCCAAATGTTTGGCGTTATTCGCGGTTGGATTATCCGCGTAGCGCTTTTCTGAAGCAGGCAAATACGTTTTGATAGTCGTTTCAGCTACCTCAGCTTGCCCTGCATAAACCCGCGCCCAAAGCAAATAGCTAAAGAATGAGTCTTTTGTCTTCTGCGAGGTGATGGTATCGCTATAAGCAGCCTCGGCTATGGGCAGTAACTTCTTGAATTTTTGCTGTTTATGAAGTTCGTCCATAATATCCATTAGGCTATCCTGCTGGCTTTTTTGTGCGAACGCCGTATTCTGTAAGCACAGAAATAGCATGGCGAAAGCAAAGGCTATCGTCTTCATCTGGAATGGTAGGCTATAATTCTTAGTGTGTTTATATTTTAAAAGAATAACATCTTGGCAATGCTATACCTTAAGCAGCAAATGTAAACATAAGATGGCAATAAACTATAAAAATAGTAGCTTTGTTCCAAAAAAAATTTAGTATCCTGCGCTTTAACCAATGCCCTATTTGTGTTGAACTTTTGTGTAATTTTGTGGGCTTATTCTCTGCATAAAGCAGATTAGCAACAACTATTCATTATTTTAAAAAAATTTATGAGCATCAAAGAAGCCCAGCAAGATTTGATAGACGCTTTTGAGCTACTCGAGGACCAAACGGACAAATACAATTACATCATAGAACTTGGTGCTTCCTTACCACCTTTTCCAACAGACTGCTACAACGATATTTATATTATAAAAGGCTGCCAGTCAAAAGTTTGGTTGGTTTCTCGTGTATCTAATGGTCAGGTTCATTATCTGGCGGACAGCGAGTCTGTTTTGGTAAAAGGGCTGGCGGCTATCATGGTGCGCGTTCTAGGAGGGCAGAAGCCTCAGGATATTCTGGGCGCTGATTTGAGTTTTATAGAAAAAATTGGGTTGAGTAGTATGCTTTCTATGAACCGCGCCAATGGTTTTGCTTCTCTGATACAAAATATGAAGCAAGCCGCTCAGTCTGCTCTTTCATAAACTCTAACATAAAACATCTGCCATTTAAAATGCGTTCAATGAACCAAAAAGATTTTGTATTGTGGAACATTTTGTAGATAGAGTTTATTACAAAGCACGCTATTTTAGCGGCTACTCGTCCGAAGCCATGCCTGCTGAAGTATGGCTTGAAGGTAATTTTTTAATGTTTAGATACATATCGCATACTGGCGCTGAAAATGAAAGCTGGGATTTGGATAAAATACAGCAACAGGTAAGCCCTCAGAATGCCGTTGAAGTACTCGTTTATGGCGGTTATGATATAGATGAGCACGCGCAGCCTAGCTTGGAGATTATCTCTGAAAACTTTTCGGAGGCTTTTTTGCGCCGCAGCCCTCCCAAGTCTTTAGCAACTAAAAGCAATCATTTTATAGCAAAACTTAATACTCCGCTTGTTCTTATTCTTATGGCTGGTGTGGTGGTGCTTTACTGGTTACTTCGTTACTTTATATGGTTTTGGATATAATTGTATTTGCTTATTTTGCAAAAAAAGGCTGTTTGTCAATTCTATAACTGTTAAAAAAAGTTCTTTTATTTTGTTTACTACAAAAAAGATTTTATATATTTGTCAAAATCCTATAAGATGCACTCAAATAAAGCATTAATGAGGCAGTTCAATAGACAATAGTAAACATAGCTTAAAAAAATCCCCACATATTATGTATATACGCACCGTTCGCATACACAACTTTAGGAAAAGAAATGATTTTGTGTTGAATTTGGCGCAAGACGTAACGCTGCTGAGTGGGCAAAATGGCAGCGGAAAAAGCTCCGTGCTAAGCCTTTTGGAAGCAGCCTTACACCGCCGCATGGGCACTGAAGAGCAAACCTTGCTCTGTGATGCAGTCTCTATTCATACCTCCGATAATGGACAAGTTTTTTGGGACCCTAAAAACGGACGTACTGACTACAAAAATTTGCTACCCGAAGAGTTCAAAAACATAGTAGGGCAACTGATAGGAGTGCCCGAAGTGAACGACCTGAACGACCATGCTGTTGCAGAATGGACGCAACTCCTTATCAGTAAAAAACCTCAAAAAGGCATAGACAAAATATTGTTACAGCGCGTACAGCAGTTTTCAGCCTTTAAAAGCACCAACGATGCTTATTTTGTACGCAAGGCAAGGAGAAGCGAACCTATTGAAGGCGGCAATTATGACCGCATTGATGCTTTCTACGACATTCTGGAAGAATACTTCCGCGACGTAAACAAAAAGCTCAACCGCGACACTCAGCCTTTTCACTTTGTTGCGCCAAGTATAGACGAAACGCGCCTCTCTATTGGCGAAAAACAGCTACTCCTTATTTTTGTAAGCGTTTTTTTACAACACCAAGCCCCTGCTTTTTTGATGCTGGACGAAGCACTGCTCGGCATCAATACTTTTTGGCAAAAACGCATACTCAAAGATTTACGAAACCTCAATCCTAACTGCCAAATTTTGATAGCCACACACTCTCCCTACACCCTTGGCGAACAACTTGGCAATGCCCGCATCAAGCTCGAGGACTGCTGGCACAATCTGGATAGGTCTGGTTTTGGAGCCAGCAAAAGCCAAAACGCTCTTGTAAACACAGCGCCAATGGTAGGTAGTGTTACGTCCTTTATGCAAAGCGCAAACACAAGCCCCACCGATAATAAGCCGCGCATTGTGCGTTTAAAAGAAGACTTTCTGAAGGTAAAGGACAATCCAGAATACCGCGATTTTGACCGCACCTACCACGTTAATTTGCGCATCAAAGAGGAGGTATCCTTCGCCTTGGAAGAGTGCCAAGAGATTGTGGCCATTCTGGACGAACTCCGAATAGGAACTGACGTTATCACGGTTACAACGCTGATGAACCGCATGAACTCGCTCCAAGACTGTAAAGCGCTCTTAGAGTCGGTTTCAAACCCTGACGATGCCGTCATGTATGTGGCCAATGTACCTAATGAAATTACGCTTAACTCCATGCTCAAAAAAGCAGGCAATTTGGTAGAAGGGCTAGACTTTATTATGGAATGCGAGCGGCAATACAAAATGGAAAGTAAGTTTCCAGACATCATCACCTTCAGTACGCTGCTCGGCAAAGCCAATAGCCGTGCAGAAATAGATGAAGTAGAAAATATGCGCCGCTACTTCAAAATAAGCGTTAATGATATTTACATGACCCGCCTACACAGCAAACGTGAGCATCTAAAGGCCTGATACTTTATAAAAAAAATCTCTTTTTATCATCTCTTAATGGCGCGCTGTATGAAGAAATTATTTCTATGCTTATTCCTGTTCATTTATATCAAGTCCTTTGGACAAAACCAATTGGTGATTACAAAGGATATAGACAACTTTTGGATTGCTTACGACGAGATTGTCAGAACCAAAGATAGTTTACAAAAAATTGAGATAATTCAAAAAAAGTACATTGATAAAGGCACAGAAGGGCTAAAAGGCATTATGGAGGCCAGGCAATATACTGCCAATGACTATGTTTCGGCCATTGAAAAATATCCGCTATTCTGGAGCTCAATTAGAAAAAATACTCTGATGGCTAATTCTTGTGCAAAGGATATTCAAAATGGTATTAAAAGACTCAAAAAAATTTATCCACCTCTAAAACCCGCACAAATTTATTTTACAGTGGGGGCTTTGCGAACCAACGGAACAACTTTGAAGGATAAGGTTTTGATAGGAAGTGAAATTGCCATGGGAAATCAACGAGTGAACACAAGCGAACTTGGTAAAAGATTTTCTCATTTACCGCCTTATTTTGAAACCAATCCTTTAGACAATATCGTTTTTTTGAACGTGCATGAATTTGTGCATACACAACAAAAAACAACAATAGGTAATAACCTTCTTGCGCAAACTGTTTTGGAGGGAGCTTGCGAATACCTTGCTACACTGGCGCTAAAAGTAAACTCGCCTAATCCACAAATTGCTTTCGGAAAGCTAAACGACAACAGAATTAAGGAGGCATTTACACAAGAAATGTTTTCTACAAATTTTGAAAACTGGCTCTGGAACAGCACCGAAAACCCATTTAAAATGAGAGATTTGGCCTATTATGTTGGATACGCCATTTGTGAAAGTTACTATAACAAAGCCATAGATAAAAAGTTGGCGATTAAACAAATGATAGAGTTGGATTATAACATGGAAGATGAATTGATTGCGTTTGTGGAAGAAAGTAAGTATTTCAGCGATGCGTTATCAACCTATAAACAGAACTTTGAAAATGCAAGGCCTTTTGTAACAAAAATTGAGCCTTTTATGAATGGTCAAAACAATATTGATACCTTAGTAAAGTCTGTTACTATTTACTTTTCGCAGCCAATGCGTAAAAACTCAGCTGATTTTGACATCGGCCCCTTAGGCAACGCAAATACCATGTGGATTAAAAAAAGAACTGGGTTCTCTGAAGATGGAACATCATATACCATTGAAATACAGCCCTTAATATCAAATAAAAATTATCAATTATGGGTTACAGACGCATTTGTTAATCAGAATGGCCTTCCCTTAAAACCTTATCTTATTGATGTAAGCACTGAAAAGTAGCCATGTAAAACTTGTTTGAATGCTTTTTTTTACAATTTTCACTCCCCAATAGTCCCTCGCTTTTGACTTTCCAAACCAGCACAATTTTATTATATTTGTGGCTTATCCAAGTGCCTAAACTCTAAAGTACTAAATACAAATGCCTCTTTTTAGCCTTTTGTTGCCATACCGAAACCGCGATATGCTGCGCTTGAAGCGTTGCTTGGAATCATTGAGTGCTCAGGACTTTAATGATTTTGAGCTGGTGTTGGTGGACTACGGCACAGAAAAAAAACTGGCTGCCGAAGTAGCTGCACTTTGTGCAAACTACAACTTCGTGCGTCTGATTTACAACGATTTTGAAGGACACCTCTGGAATCGTTCTCATGCTCTTAATACCGCTCTAAACGCTACAGAAGCAGTTTATATCATTACTTTAGATGTAGATATGATTTATTGTCCGCACTTTTTGACCGCAGTTAAGGCGCGAGCACAACCCAACCTGCTGCTATTTTATGGTTGCTACTATCTGCCTCAAAACTTTCAGGCTTATAGCACCTTGCACACGCAAACCCCAAAAGACCTTCCCGAAAGCGATGCGGCTGCTCTTGGTATTTTTGTTGCGCCACGTGCTGCTATGCAAGAAGTGGGGGGCTTTGATGAATATTTTAGAGTATGGGGTGTAGAAGATTTGGATATGCGCACACGGCTGGTGGCATACGGCCTCAAAAATGAGCGTTTGCAAACTAAAGATGCACCTGTCTTTCATCAATGGCATGCCGCCTCAGACGTTCGTAGCAATATGCCTGCTGACTGGAAACAAAAGATGTTGGATTATTACCATGCCAAAACCTTCCCCAAAGACCTCAAAAACCCTAAAGCAAACTGGGGTAGGCTGCTAGCTACCAACGGAAGACCCGCACTTTGCCTCAAAAATGAAGCACCCAACTATACCTTTGAGTTCCCGCTTGAGTATGCACTTTTAGGGTGGGTAAAGCGTTTTATGCTGCTTAATAGCGGAGATTTTTTGATTCTCAAACAAAGCACTCAGCTCTTTGAAACTAAACAGAGCCGACTAGGGCCTTACATGGCCGCTGCCAACAGGATTCTTGCCAAAATCAAAATTTCATATAGACTAACAGACCTAGAAACCAATAGACGAGGCCAAGCCCTCACTTTTTACGAGTTGCGCGACGCACTTTTTTATTTTTTGTATTATTTTGAAAACGAGATAGCCGACTATTACTGGGAACAGGGCGAAGAATTTTTACACTTGGTAGTTGTAAAAAATTAGCCAGACTCAAAATATTCAAAACCTTATCTGCTCGTCCCTGAAGATATATCTAAAGCATTTATTATAAAAATATCAAACAAATATTTTGCCTTTAAAACTTATTAGGTTTTAGCCTATTTTATCAAAAAAAGAGAAGAGATGTCTATCAAAGGCCGCAAAAGCGTTCCCAAAATAGGCAAGCTATCCTCCTTAAATTTAGCTTACATCTGTTGAATGTACTTTTTAAGGGACGATTATCTGGTCTTTCCTTAAAAAGAACATAAAGCATTTATTATCAGAAAATTAACCAATATTTTTATCTTTAAAATCTACTAGTTTTTAGCCCATTTTGTCAAATAACTGGCAAAACCTCAAGGGCTTTTTACGGCTTGCCATGCCTCGCATCAGGCAAAAGCGAATGGCTCAAAGGTCAGAGAGTGAGATTTTCTGTGCAATCATGTTTTGTGAGAGAATGAATCAAAGAAAAAGCCATTCGCTGGTTTAGATGAAAAAATGTTATTTTTCATCTAAATTGGCCTTTTGCGAGGCTTGCTTTTTTTGCTATGCCCTAGTAACTTTCAGCTCGCGCTTCAGTTCTGCATCAAGGCAAAAAGTAGAGAAGAGAAGTCTATCAAAGGCCGTCAAGGTGTTCCCAAAATAGGCAAGCTATCCTCCTTAAATTTAGCTTACATCTGTTGAAAGTGCTTTTTAAGGGACGATTATCTGAGTTTTTTACAACACGGAAGCCCTTTATAAAAAATTATCTTAGTTTTGTGTCCATAATTTTTACAGAAAAGCCTCATGGATACTTCAGAAAAAAATGCTTTGGCGAAGGCTGTTGTTCAGAAAATGCTTGACAAAGATTGGTTCAGCCAATGGCTTGGCATAGAAACCGAGTTGGTAGAACAAGGGCACGTGCGCCTGCATATGCGCATTCGTCGCGAAATGCTTAACGGCTTCGGCATTGCGCATGGGGCAATAGCTTATGCACTAGCAGATAGCGCTTTGGCATTTGCAGCTAATGGTTATGGACAAATCAGCGTTACTTTGGAAAGTTCTTTGAGTCATTTGAAACCAGCCAAAGAAGGCGATGAAATCATAGCAGAAACAGAGGAAATATCTAATACCCGCCGAACAGCCATTTACCTCGTGCATATCACACACAGTAGCGGCTACAAAATAGGTATTTTCAAGGGCATTTTGCACAAAACAGAGCAAACCCATTTTCCAAGCGCCTGAAAGGGACGATTATTTTAAAAAAAACGCGCCAAAAAAGAGTCGCCTGCTCTGATACACCAATTTGCTCTTAACTGCCCCAGTGTGTTGTGAGAATTATTGAAAATAGGCGTTTCTGGGCTAAAATAGCCACTCTGTATGTTTGCTTTGAGGGCTGCTAGCGGTAAGGTATGCAAATGCCCATTTTCCAAAAAGGCAATTTGAAGCCTATCAAAAAAGTTAATGCCCAGCGCTTCTCCCAGTTCTTTGATACAAGCTACCGAAGAATCAATGGAACAGCCGCTTGCTTGCTCTATGCTGTTATCCGCAGCCAAAACAAGAATTTGGTCATAAAAAACAGCATAGGTAGCGCGGAGCGGTTTGCCATGTGCTTTCCATTGCGCCACAAAAGCCCCTAATTTTTCGTGGACTATGCCGAGGGCTTGGCCATTCAAAGGTACATGGGCTTGGTAAATCCAGACCTGTGCGTCGTCTGGCATATTGGGTATAAGGACAGGTGTCTGCGTGGTCTGGTTCATTTCTGCGGGTATATTTCTTTTAGAAGTTGAGAGCAGGAACAACGGCCTTAATTTCGGGTACAGCATTCAAAACGGCTTGTTCAACACCTGCTTTAAGAGTCATGCCCGAAATATGACAAGAACTACAGTTACCGAGCAGTTCAATTTCGGCAATAAAGTCCGTCGTGATATTGACCAAGCGTACATCACCACCATCAGTTTTAAGATAAGGACGAATGCTCTCTAAAGCATTTTCTACACGCTGATAAAGCTGGCTATCGTGTTCCTGAATTGTTTTTTCGGAGAGGCTCATGGTGTTTGGGTTTGGCAGCAAAAGAGTTCACAAACATACAAAAATAAGTGCAATCATGCAAATTGATGCGCCATCTCTTTCTGATAAAGTTCCTTGATATATTAGCTGTTCTATTTTATCCACAAAGAGCTTGTTTTATATTTAACTATTAAAATAATTTTAAGAATAAAATTAAAACTCATAGTAAGCCTGTGGACTTGGCGAATAACTCTTCTAATTCATCGTTTATCAACGTTCATATCCGCGAAGTTGTCAAGTTATAAAGTATTGATAAATAGATAAATAAATCTTTTTTGAACGGCTGTGTATAAAGAAAATCCACAAATTAAGGACTGTTCATAATTCGTTCATAATTGATTCGAAAAAGGCGACCCCTTGTGGATAAACAATCCATAAAATATATAGTGAGCCAGACTTATACACACGAAATGTTTAAAAAGAGGTTTTATCCACAGGTAAGAGTCATTTTGTGGAATGTATAAAATTTATACACATTCGTTGATAAAGTCTGTTTAGTGTCTGATTATCAGTTTTTTTTATGTGGAAAACTCAATATTGGGATAAGAAAATTGTAAAAAGTGTATGGAGGGTTATGAAAGATTAGCCACAAAGGTTTTAGCAAACGAATAGAGTTGTACCTTTGCGAGTAACTATCAAAAACAAAAGACAGTATCAAGTGTTTTTGTACTCAAACAAAACAATCAAAAAGTAGAATTTTATATGGCCTCCTCCACACACACAGCCGTTTTATTAGTCAATTTGGGCACTCCCGATAGCCCCAAAACGCCCGATGTACGCAAATATTTACGGCAGTTTTTAATGGACGGGCGCGTGATAGATATTCCCTACTGGCAGCGTTTTTTGTTGATAAATGGCATTATTGCTCCTTTCCGTGCCCCAAAGTCTGCCAAAGAATACCAAAAGCTATGGACAGAGCGAGGTTCTCCTTTGTTGTTTCACAGCCAAGATGCTGCTGAACTGCTCCAAAAAGCACTTGGCAAAGATTACATGGTGCGCTTAGGTATGCGTTACCAAAGCCCTAGTATAGAGAGTGCTTTAAACGAACTTCTTGCTGCTTCGCCCCAAAAGTTGATAGTTTTACCCATGTTTCCTCAGTATGCTTCCTCTACAACAGGTTCGGCGCACGAAGAAGTCATGCGTTTACTCAACAAACGCTTGCTGATTCCGCAGGTGCATTTTATTGACCATTATCCTGAGCATCAGCGTTTCATTGAGGCATTTTCGACCATCACGCAGAGCTATCTGGAGCAAGATGATTATGACCACGTTTTGTTTACTTATCATGGCCTGCCCGAGAGGCATCTTAAAAAGGAAAATAATGCCTGCATATATGGAACTTGCTGCAATACCCTCACTCCTCAGAATAGGCTTTGTTATCGTGCTCAATGTTATGCTACTACGCGCCGTATGGTAGAAAAATTAGGACTTAAAGAAGGCTCTTACACGGTTTCTTTCCAGTCCCGTTTGGGCAAGAATCCTTGGATAAAACCATATACAGACCTTATTATTGACGAGTTAGCGGCCAAAGGCATCAAAAGAGTATTGGCCTTATCTCCTTCGTTCACATCGGATTGTCTAGAAACGGTCATTGAAATAGGCGAAACATACAACGAACAATTTGTAGAAAAAGGAGGCGAGCGCTGGCAGCTTGTTCCTTGTTTGAACACTCACCCACTTTGGATTCAGGCGCTCAAAGAACTGACGTACAGCGTAGAAGCCCCTGCATTTATGGAAGAGGTCTAAGAAAATTTTGTTATGGGGGGCTGTTAGACTGCCACTGTGGCGGCTATATGTGGGTATGGATAGTAGCCAGTAAGCGAAAAATCCTCGTAGCGGAAATCAAAAATTGATTTGACATTGGGGTTCAAGCGCATTCTGGGTAATGGGCGTGGCTCGCGTTCAAGCTGCAAAGAGGCCTGCTCCAAATGGTTTTTGTAGAGATGTGTGTCGCCGAAAGTATGCACAAACTCGCCGAGTTTAAGGTCGCAGACTTGGGCTACCATCATGGTCAGGAGTGCGTATGAGGCTATGTTGAAGGGGACACCCAGAAAAACATCGGCGCTGCGCTGATACAGCAAACAAGAAAGACGGTTGTCGGCGCTGACAAAAAACTGAAACAGCAAATGACAAGGCGGCAGTTTCATTTCTGGCAGAGCGCCTACATTCCAAGCACTCACAATCAAACGCCTAGAAAAAGGGTTTTGCTGAATTTGTGCAATCACTTCGCTGATTTGGTCTATGCCTTTGGCTTCACCTTCAGGGACATGGTTTGTCCAGGAGCGCCATTGTTGGCCATAAACAGGGCCTAGGTCGCCGTTTTCGTCTGCCCATTCGTCCCAAATCCGAACGCCATTTTCTTTGAGATAGGCAATGTTGGTGCTGCCTTGCAAGAACCAGAGCAGTTCGTGAATTATAGATTTGAGGTGAATTTTTTTGGTGGTTATGAGCGGGAAGCCTTCATTGAGGTCAAAGCGCATTTGGTAACCAAAGATGCCGCGTGTGCCTATACCTGTGCGGTCTGGACGGTCTTGTCCTTTTTGCAAGATATGCTTGAGTAAATCGTGGTATTGCTGCATGGTGCAGTATTTTTTTTTAAATTTAGAGTCAAAATTTTTGTAAGGCGAATACCGTTCCAAAAGGAATTTTTTTTGTGTTATGTATGGAAAGACCAACGTTTCCACTACTATAGAGCAAAGGTATATAAAAATCGTGTAAAAAAATTAGGGCTCAAATTTATTGATGGCACTCAAACTACCTGCTTTTCCAAAAAGAATTAAGCCATAGGCAATTTGCTTTCATAGGGCTATACTTTTTGGAGTGCTGCGGCTATTAGCTCCTGAACCTCCGCCTTTTCTTTAGCTAGAGCGCACAAAAAAAACCAATCTTTGGACTTTATGTATTTTTTATTATCTTTGCATGAGGCAAATCTGAGTTGGCCAAGAGCCTATTTTTGTGCTTTGGGTGGTTTATTTGCCTCTATCTTTTTTTAGATTCCTGACCAGAAAACAAATAAAAATTTGCGCTATGAATGTAACGACAGACTTTTTGCCGCTTAAGGGTACAGACCACGTGGAGTTTTATGTGGGTAATGCCAAACAAGCCGCTTACTTCTATCAAGCCGCTTTTGGCTTTGAGTTGGTGGCCTACGCTGGCCCTGAAACAGGCATACGAGACCGTGCATCTTATGTCCTGCAACAGAACAAATTACGCTTTGTTCTGACAACCCCACTACAACCAGATTCCGACATGGCGGCACATATTCACAAACACGGAGACGGCGTTAAAGTGCTGGCTTTGTGGGTAGATGATGCCGAAAAATCTTTCTACGAAACCGTGAGCAGAGGCGCAAAAGAGGCAGCGAAACCACACACTATGAGCGATGAACATGGTTCGGTGGTCTTATCGTCTATCCATACCTACGGCGACACCATCCATACGTTTGTGGAAAGAAACAATTACAAAGGAGTTTTTATGCCTGGCTATAAGGCGGTTAAGTCCACACTTAAAACCAAGCCAGTTGGGCTAAAATTTGTAGACCACTGCGTAGGGAATGTAGAACTTGGCGAAATGAACCGCTGGGTGGAGTTTTACGAAAAAGTGATGGGCTTTAAGCTCTTGGTTACCTTTGATGACAAGGATATTTCTACTGAATACTCAGCCTTGATGTCCAAAGTGGTTTCTAACGGTAACGGTTACGTCAAATTTCCCATCAATGAACCCGCGCAGGGCAAAAGGAAATCTCAAATAGAAGAGTATTTAGACTTCTACAAAGGTGCTGGCGTACAGCACATTGCCATTGCTACAGACGATATACTTGAAACCATTGCGGAGTTGCGCAGCCGCGGCATAGATTTCCTCTACGTGCCCGAAACGTATTACGAAGACCTCAAAGAGCGCGTAGGGGCCATTGACGAGGATATTGAGGCGCTTCGCAAACTGAACATTCTGGTCGACCGCGACGAAGAGGGTTACTTGCTCCAAATTTTTACAAAGCCGCTCGAAGACCGCCCTACACTTTTCTTTGAAATCATACAACGCAAAGGTGCGGTTTCGTTCGGCAAAGGCAATTTTAAAGCCCTCTTTGAGTCCATTGAGCGCGAACAAGAACTGCGCGGAAATCTCTAAAATAAAAAAAAGGCCAAACGCATGATTTAGTCTGACCTTTTTTGGGTTGAAGCATGACAAAAACTTTCAAATTTTGTCATGCTTTTTTTATTCTGAAAAGTTAAGGCTGTGCAGTAAAACTCTTTAATAAATCCTTAACAGCGTCGCGATGAACAGTGAAAGTCATCATTTTGAGTTTGACGTAATCCTCATGAATGAAGTAGTAACCAAACTGTTTGCAGGTTTCGCCGCAGTTGCGTGAGCCTGCACCAGAATCCTTGACCAAATACCATGTTTTGCCATTAAATTCCTGATAACCCACCAAGTGCATGGCGTGGTCGTCGGTGGTGGTGCCGTTCAAAAAGCGGAACTGGCGAGCGTGTTCGTCTATGTATTCGGACGGAATATCATACGTAGGTACCATAGCCACCTGCTTGCTTGTTTCAAAGCCCGACTCGGAGGTATCGCCACCTATTGAAATGCTATAACCAGCCACAATAGCATTTTTCACGGCTGTCATAAATGCGTCCAGCGGTACGTTGTAGTAGGTAGCGTCGCGCCACCAGTTATCGGGCACTTTGTATTCACCTTGTTTGTAATAAGGCACTTCCAACAAGGACATTACGTCCACATAATCGTCTGGTTTCAGCTTAAGTTCTTGCTCTAAATACTGCTTAGGCGTAAGGTCTTTGCCGTTCACCTTAACGCTCGTGGGCGGCGCACCCATGTAAAAGTCCAAAATAGAGCGTACAGTACTTACCACTTCAGTTTGACTCCATGCGTTGCGCTCCTTGACAGAGGCCAAATATTTTTCTATTTCTACAAACATTTGCTCATGGTTATGGAATTTTTGGCCATTTTTAAGACCATTATAAGCCTCCCAAGGCACAGCACCATATTTTTTGTAGAGTTTATAAACCGCATTGGTTTCGCTGCCTTCGCCAAGGTGCATTTTACCACGTGTTTTTACAAAATACTCAGCACGCTCCACGTACTCATAGTAAACGGTAAACATTTCTGAAATACGCACCTCTTTGCCACTTAGGCGCTTGGCCTCGCTTTCAAAAAAAGAAGTGGTAGAAAAACACCAGCAAGAGCCTGTTCTACCCTGCGAAACAGGTTTGCTGTGCCACACTTGTTTGTACTTGTCGGGTTCGGTAGGCAGCTGGGCTTGGCTCAAATCCACTTTGTAGCGCTTAGGCGTTGCTTCTTTTTGGTCTTGCGTGTCGTCGTAGGCGTTTATGTCGCGCAGAATGGTATTTTGATAATAACCACCCTTATTTTCCATAAAGACCCCCTTGTCTTTATTCTGAGCAGCCAAAGGCAAATTGACAGCCCCAGCGAGCAAAAATGCCAACCAATACTTTTCTTTCAGCATGATTTTGATAGTTTATGTTTGAGTGTAATGAAGGAATGGCACAAATCTATTAAAAAATTGTATTCAAGCAATGTTTAGGGCTAAAATTATACAACCACTTTAGAACTAGTCTGCAATCACTAGCTTGGTGGTGAAGCTCTGCTTGTTTTCTGTCAGACGCAAGATATAAAGACCACTCGGTAAGTTATCGCGCTGTAAAGTTATGCTCTGGCCACTAAGATTTTTTATTTCTTTAACCTCTTGTCCATAAGCATTATAAATATTCAAAGTGGCATTATTAAAGCGCTTGTCTGCTAGCAAGACGGTTTCAAATACCAGTGGATTGGGCTGCGCAGACAGAGTACCATGCAGATTTTTGTCATTTAGCCCTGTTACAGTTCTTTTAATTTTGTTGGTATGCGTCCAAGTATGGCTTGCACTTCCGCTTTTTCTACCACTAAGAACGTAGTTATAAGTGTTAATTTGTAAACCCTCACCAAACCAAGGGTTCATCAAATAAACGTTCTTGTCTTTGACACCATGCCCAACAACGAAGTGCCCACCACCAGTAGACCAGCCCCAGCGAATGAGAAATAGCTGGTTGTTTCGGATTTCGGTAACAATCTCGGCGAGCGTTAGGGGGGTCTCAAAACCTGTGTTCTGAATATTGCCAAAGTGAATCAGAATGTCCTGTATGCTGCCATCGAAATAATAATTATAATTCCAATAATTACAACCTTGAATGGCATTGGTGCAGCAGTTTACTCTACCAAAGTCAGCAAATGTAGCCCTTGTTCTTGTATATTCGGCAATTTCGCATTGGCGATGTACAAATCCATAATAGTCAAGAATGGCCTTGGAGCAAGCTGCCCAGCACCATTGGTCATACTCTTGGATAATTGGATTGACCTTCAGAACTTGGGCCTGGGCACTAAAAGCAAAAAAAACGTGTATTAAGGCCAGTAAAAATATCTTTTTCATATTGTGTTTCAGTTTTTATTTGATGTTATGAATGAATTCCATCGTTGTCTTTTGAAAGTCTGCCACACTTGTTTTTATGGGCACAAATTCATTCACTTGATAAAGTGGCTCCACTGCATCAGTATCAATGCTTATCAAATTAACAGGTCCATTCGGTCTGCAAAGAGAGGTAAAATTTGTGGTTACATAATCTCTCTTCAAATAAGTATTTCTTATCATCACACGCTGGCTCGTCGTATTGGGGTAAAGTAGCTCAAACTCTTGAATTTTTTTGGCAAGCACCTGTCCACCAAGCCCAACAACCTCAGCTTTGTCTTCATTGATTTGAACCGTGAGTAAGGTAGCATATTGATTATCAACAGAAATAGGTACTCGCCACACATAAATCGGCACAAACGCTAATTCATTGTTTTCTAAGGTTAGATGGTAAACTTGATAAGGCTCTTCAACTTTTATCTTTGAAAAATCGTTTCTTGTCTTAAAACCATATTCTTTTTCTTGCCCTTCTGGAATCAAATCTAGAAAATACAGCGCCTTGAGCTTTGCTTCCTCTTTAACCAATAAACGCTCATCAATTTTTTGAGCAGAAGCCTTGATTGAAACAAAAAAGAGAAGAAATAGGCTAATCAATACCATTTTTACCATAAAGTTTTTGGGTTATTCGTGATGATTGTCTCAAACAAGGTTTAGCTTTATTTGGCTTAGATTATAGCTTTGCAAGTATAGAGTCCCTTTGCCAAATTTCAAAGCAATTATCCAAAAAAACAACAAGCAATTCGGTTCTTTTTACAATTTTGACTAGTTTGCAGCCCAAAACTATCTACACAAAAAGCCTTATGCCTACTCTTTTTTTGGTTGATGCCATGGCGCTTATTTACAGAGCGCATTTTGCTTTTCAGAAAAACCCACGCCTCAATTCCAATGGGCTTAATACAGGCTGTGTTTTTGGCTTTGCCAATAGCATTTTTGAGGTTTTGAACAAAGAAAAGCCCACGCATATAGGCGTAGCCTTTGATACCAAAGCCCCTACTTTCAGGCATGAGGCTTATGAACCTTACAAAGCCCAGCGCCAGAAGCAACCCGAAGATATTAGTTTGGGTATTCCTTATATTCTGCGTTTTTTGGAAGCCATGCGCATTCCTGCCATAGGCATTGAAGGCTATGAGGCGGACGATGTGGTGGGTACACTCGCGCACAAAGCTGCTAAACAGGGTTTTAAAGTGTATATGATGACCATGGACAAGGACTATGCCCAGCTCGTTACAGAAGATGTTTTGTTTTATAAACTCTCTTTTGCAGGTGGGCAAGGTACAGAGGTTTGGGGGATTCAAGAGGTTTGCAACCGCTGGGGTTTGCAAAATCCTATGCAGCTTACAGACGTTTTTGGGTTGCAAGGCGATGCCTCCGACAATATTCCTGGCATACCAGGCATAGGCGAAAAAACAGCCATCAAGCTCATTCAGGAATATGGCTCATTGGAAGCCCTGCTGGCAGATGCCGATAACATGAAGGGCAAAATGGGCGAAAATATCAGGCAGTTTGCCGAACAAGGTCGCCTTTCTAAGCATTTGGCCACTATTCATACAGAAGTTCCTACCGAGTTTGTGCCTGAACTCTTTGAAAACAAAGGATTTGATGCTAATCTTTTGAAACCACTTTTACAGGAACTAGAGTTTAGAACTTTTAGCAAAAGGCTTTTTGGCGAAGAGAGCAACATAAAAAGTGCTGCAAACACGCCAACAAATACCAGTAAAGCGGCACAAAACGCCCAAGCATCGCTTTTTGGCGATAGTGCCGAAAAAGAAAGCCCAGCGCTTACGCCCACAAGCAGCCCTGAGAGTACAGAAAATACAGAGCAGTTTGTGCCTTTGCAGACGATAGACACCTACAAACACCACTTTTATCTTATGAACACGCCCGAACTCATGCAAGAGTTGGTGGATTACTTGAACAAGCAGCCAGAGTTTTGTTTTGATACCGAAACAACAGACTTGGAAGCAACAGAGGCCAGTTTGGTAGGAATGTCCTTTTGTGCGCGTGAGCGTGAGGCGTACTACGTGCCTGTGCCACAAGAGCCAGAAGCCGCTGCCGAAATACTACGCATTTTCAAGCCACTTTTTGAGAACGAACATACCCTTAAAATAGGCCAAAATCTCAAATACGACCTCAGCATACTTCAAAACTATAATTTGGACGTAAAAGGGCAGCTTTTTGACACCATGCTCGCCCACTATATGCTTGAGCCAGACCTCCGCCACGGCATGGACTACTTGGCCGCAACTTATTTGCGTTACGAAACCGTACCTATTGAGCAGTTGATTGGCAAAAAAGGCAAAAATCAGGGCAATATGGCCGACGTACCCGTAGAAAAAATTTGCGAGTACGCTTGCGAAGATGCGGAAGTTACTTTCAGACTCAAGCAAATTTTTGAGCCGCGCCTGCAAAACAACAAAATGGGAGAAGTGCTACAGAATATTGAGATACCGCTTATAAAGGTACTGGCGCGTATGGAACGAGAAGGTGTTTGCATAGACGTAAAAAGCCTAAAAGTCTATTCAAAAGAGCTAGAGCAGGAATTGAATACACTAGAAAAGCAAATTCACGAGGCAGTGGGCGAAGTATTCAACGTACAGTCCCCGCGCCAACTCGGAGATATTCTATTTGACAAACTAAAGCTAGACCCCAAGGCCAAAAAAACCGAAAAGAGCAAGCAATATGCCACAGGCGAAGAAATTTTGAGCAAACTCCGCGACGCACACCCGGTGGTAGGTCTTATTTTGGAGTATCGCGAACTTCAAAAACTAAAGTCCACCTACATAGATGCTTTGCCTTTGCTCATCAGTAAGCGTGATGGGCGTGTACATACTTCTTATAATCAGGCGGTTGCGGCTACTGGGCGCTTGAGTTCTACCAGCCCAAACTTGCAAAACATTCCTATACGTACTCAAAGAGGCCGCGAAATCCGCAAGGCTTTTGTAGCTCAAAGTTCGGATTATTTCATAGTATCTGCGGATTATTCTCAAATAGAGCTGCGAATTATGGCGGCTTTTAGTCAAGATTCCAGTATGCTAGAGGCTTTTAGGCTTGGTAAGGACATTCATGCAGCCACAGCCGCCAAGCTCTACAAAGTACCTTTGGAAGAGGTTACAAGCGATATGCGCCGCAAAGCAAAAACAGCGAATTTCGGGATTATCTACGGTATTTCGGCGGTAGGGCTGGCGGATAGGCTCGGCATTTCGCGCTCTGAGGCCAGCCAAATCATCAAGGCTTATTTTGAGGAGTTTTCGGCTGTTAAGGGTTATATGGACGAGGTTATCAACAAAGCCCGTAGCCAAGAGTATGTAGAAACTCTGCTGGGTCGCCGTCGTTATTTGCGCGACATCAACTCACGTAACTTTACGCAGCGCGGTTTTGCAGAACGCAACGCCATTAACGCACCCATACAAGGCAGCGCTGCAGACATCATCAAAATTGCGATGACCAACATACATCACCACCTGCAAAGCAAACATCTGAAATCCAAAATGATTATGCAGGTACACGACGAATTGGTTTTTGAGGTACACAAAGACGAATGGCCAGGGTTAAAAAGCCATATTGAAGACCTAATGAGCAAAGCGGTGGATATAGGTGTACCACTAGAGGTGAGCGTAGGGGCTGGGCATAACTGGTTAGAAGCACACTAGCTGGTTGTCCCTGAGTATACATTTAGTCTCCCTTAAAAAGGCAATAAGTTATTCGTTATCAATAAATTATTGTTGAATTTATTTGGAAAAAACTACAAATTTTTGTAATTCTGCTTTCTAAACCTTGCAAATATTTTTGCAGCAATACCTTTTATTGAATCAAAGCGCTTCGCTTTTTTGTTCGTTTTAACCAAAGTATAAGAACCGCATAAAACAACGCTAGCAGGAAAAGATAGCAAAACGCGCCCACAAATTGGTGTAAAGCCTCAGGGCTGAGCCAATCCAGTTGGTGTTGGAGATGCTGCCGCGCTAAGATAGCACATTGGATACGTGAAACATTTGCCCAGATGGTCAGACCATAAGCTACAAAAAGCAGGCAAAAAAGATATAAGTAAGACTTTATCTTTGAGGCTTTTAGATAAGGAATACAGGCCAAGCAAGCCACCAAATAAGCACATAACCAAAAATTATAGCCCGAGCAAGAACGCTCTATCAGCACGTTGAAGTGGCTAAAATGAAAGGCATGGTCTGGGGTTGTGTAGGCGGGATAGCCACTCAAAATACTGATGCCCAAAACCGTTGGCAAAAGCAAAAAAGAGAGAGATTCGTTGTCTGTATAGCTGTATAAAAATCTTAAAACGAGCACAACAGAAACTGAAAAGACGTAGAGTTTCCACGCTTTCAGATTGCTTAGAGTTGAGTTTTTAGCGAGCAGCATCATCGCGGGAAGTTTGCCAAAAGCCCACCATAGCAAGCACCCAACCCAGCACAAAAGCCAAACCGCCAACAGGTGCAACTGCTCCCCATTTTTTTACGCCAGTTACGCTCAAAATGCTCAAAGAGCCCGAAAAAAACAGAATACCCAGCAGTAAACTCAGGGCAGCCCAGCCCAAAAGTTTATGGTCGTATTTGAGCCGCAGTAAGCCCAAACCCAAAAGCCCCAGCGCATGGTAAAACCAATAGGACATACCTGTTTGGAAAGTGGCCTGTGTGTCGTGCTGTTTGAGTATAGGCATGAGGGCGTGAGCGCCAAAAGCGCCCACCACCACCGCCAAAGCCAACAAGGCAAACGCCACTAAAATACTGTTCTTGCCCGACATACCTGTTTTTTTTTGATTAACTCAAAGCCATTAAACCTTCTTCCAAAGCCTTTATTTTAGCCTCGGCATCGGCTTTTTTCTTCTGCTCGGCAGCAAGAACTTCGGGTTTGGCGTTTTGTACAAAGCGTTCATTGTTCAATTTTTTTAGTACGGACTCCAAGAAACCTTTCTGATAGGCAATGTCCTTTTCAAGACTTTCACGCTCTTTGTCATTATCCTTTTGAAGTTCTACAGCCACAAAAAACTCGTCCTGCCCCACCACAAAACTCAAAGGGTAAGCCGATTTTTCGTCTAAGAATGTAATGCCGCTCAGGTTAGCCATTTTGAGAATTTCGGCAGCAAACTCCACATAAAGGTCGGTTTTTTGCGCACGAATTTGCAAGTTAAAATCCGTTTTGGGCGACATACCGTGCTTGCTTCGGAAGTTGCGAATTTGGCTAATAACTTCTAGGGCTTTGTCGGCACGTTGCAAAAGGTTGGTGCTGTTTAAGTTCTTAGGAACGGGATAGGCGCTCAGCGTGATGCAGTCAGTTTCGCTTCTTTTTGCCAAAAGCGACCAGATTTCTTCGGTAATAAATGGCATGAAGGGGTGCAATAATTTGAGAATGCTCTCCATAAATTCTCTGGTTTTAAGGAAAGTGGCCTCATCAATAGGTTCACCTTGTTCAGGCTTAATCATTTCCAAATACCAAGAGCAGAAGTCGTCCCAAACGAGCTTATAAATGGCCATGAGTGCTTCCGAAATGCGGAATTGTCCATAAAGTTGCTCCACAACCACAAGCGTATGGTCTAGTTTTGCCTCAAACCAATCCATTGCTTTCGGATTGCTCGGCGACTCGGCCTTATCCACCTGCCAGCCCTGAATGAGTCTAAAAGCATTCCAAATTTTATTAGAAAAATTGCGACCTTGCTCACAAAGTTTTTCATCAAAAGGCAAGTCATTGCCTGCAGGCGAACAAAAGAGCATACCAATTCGTACACCGTCTGCGCCGTGCTTGTCAATGAGGTCTAGGGGGTCTGGAGAGTTGCCTAGTTGTTTGGACATTTTGCGGCCTTGCTTGTCGCGGACTATGCCTGTCAAATAGACATCGCTAAAGGGTTTTTCTTTCATATATTCCTGCCCCGCGATAATCATGCGCGCCACCCAGAAAAACAAGATTTCGGGGGCCGTAACCAGCACATCAGTAGGATAGAAGTAGGCCAAATCGGCGTTTTCTTTGGCAAATTTTACATTCTCAAGGTCGTAGTCCTCGTAGGCATCAAAAACAGCCATAGGCCAGAGCCAAGAGGAAGCCCAAGTATCTAACACATCTTCGTCCTGCCGCAGGTCTTTGGCAGTATATGTAGGATTCAATTTTTGTGCTTCATGCAAGGCTTCTTCGGCTGTTTCGGCCACCACAAACTCACCAGTAGGCAAATAGTAGGCTGGTATGCGCTGCCCCCACCAAAGCTGGCGCGAAATACACCAATCCTTGACGTTTTCCATCCAATGACGATAGGTATTTTTGAACTTGGCTGGGTGCAAACGCACAGAATCGCTCTCTACGGCCTCTAATGCGGGCTTAGAAATGGCTTGCATATTGATAAACCATTGCAAGGAGAGCTTAGGTTCTACGACAGTATTGGTGCGCTCCGAACGCCCTATGCGCGTGGTAAATTCTTTGGACTCCACAATGAAGCCCTCCGTCTCCAATTTTTTGACAATGCGTTTGCGCACTTCAAAGCGGTCTTTACCAATGTATTCGGGCATTTGGCATAACGGACTCATGGTGCCATCTTCGTTGATGGTATCAATAACCTCTAGATGATGGCGCTGGCCAATTTCATAGTCATTGATGTCGTGAGCGGGCGTAACCTTGAGGCAGCCTGTGCCGAAGGTTTTATCTACGTAATCGTCTGCAATGATAGGAATTTCGCGGTTGATGAAAGGAACAAGTGCCTTTTTACCAAGTAAATGCGTATAACGCTCGTCGCTAGGATTAACAGCCACCGCTACGTCGCCCATAATGGTTTCGGGGCGCTGCGTTGCAATGACAATAAAATCGTTTGTGCCTTTGATGGGGTAGCGAATGCTGTAAAGTGTGGAGCGTTCACCCTCATCTTTGTAAAGAACTTCTTCGTTTGAAAGAGCTGTTTTGGCCTCGCAGTCCCAGTTAATCATGCGTAGCCCTCTGTAGATATGGCCCTTTTTATAAAAGTCTATAAATACTTTGATGACGGCGCGGTAATAGGTTGGCTCAAGGGTAAAGCGTGTGCGAGACCAGTCGCAGGAAGCACCCAATTTTTTGAGCTGCTCCAGAATGATGCCGCCGTATTTTTCTTTCCATTCCCAAGCGTGCTCCAAAAACTGCTCTCGGGTAAGGTCTGCCTTTCTGATGTTTTGTTCGCGTAGCATACGCACCACTTTGGCTTCCGTCGCAATAGATGCGTGGTCAGTGCCCGGCACCCAGAGCGCCTCAAAGCCCTGCATACGCGCCTTGCGTACGAGAACGTCTTGAATGGTGTTGTTCAGAATATGCCCCATGTGCAAAATGCCCGTTACGTTGGGCGGGGGCATCAAAATCGTGAATGGCTTTTTGTTCGGATTGGGCTTGGCTTCATACATTTTGTGTTTGAGCCAATGCGCATACCATTTTTTTTCTACCTCCTGGGGCTGATATATTTTAGGAATTTCTGACGACATCATGGGAATAAGACCGCTAAAATCAATAGTTTGGCTGCAAAGATAGGAATTTATTGAAAATTTTGCACAAAGAATTTTTTTGATATGAGGCTTCCGTATCAAAAGCTAAATTGACGAGCATGGTTTGCCTACTTTAGCAAAATCCTTTATGCTTTAATATTCTCTTCCTAGCTACTTTTCGCCTTAATGCAGAACTGAAGCGCGAGCTGAAAGTTCCGACCGTAGGGCATAGCAAAAAAATCAAGCCTCGCAAAAGGGCAAGATAAGCCTTGGGGTTCTATCCGTTTTTTTAGCGGAATAGGGATAAAAAAAATTCTTGCTTAAATTGCTCTTAATGAAAATTGAGATTAGGATTAGGTTGTTGGAGAACTTTCTGCCTTTATATCTTGCAAAGTTTAGATAGCGATGAAAGTCTATTCTGTTTGATAAAAAAATTAATACAACAAATATTGAAGATAAAACTGGTCATTTTTTTATCTAGAAGGACTGTATATCTGTATTTTGTAAATTTTGAAACACCGATTAAACGATGTATTCACTGTTTAAATTTTGTTTAACAAAATTTAACCCCTAACCCCGAAAATATTTTACGGAATTTATGCTAAAAACAACCTCTTAATTAACCTCTCTAAGAGATGTAAGTTTTGAGAAGGGAATAATTGTATTTTTCTAAGATAGGGACTTTACTTTTAAAGTACGGCCAACTACGGCTAAGGCCTGTATTTTGCGTTAGAGAGTCGGCGGGTTTAGTGCGTAGCACCGAAGCGAAGCCCAAAGACGAACGACCGCGAATCGGGAACGTCCAAGAAATTATACAAAAACAATTAGGTGTTTTTTTTGTTCAAGATTTTTTTTAATAGGCGCTTGGTTTCTTACTGCCTCAAAGTCTTGTGTGTTTGCTAGCAACTGTTTATTTCATTGCATGAAATCCTTTGCTTAACTTTGCGCCCACAATACCATGAACTTCTCTGCCATGAAACACCTTCTGTTTTTGCTATTTTTTTGTACAAATACAATATTGTTTGCTCAACTACCTGTTTTTCAGTCTAAGTCTGCCAGTCATATCCAGCATGATTTGTTCAAGCTGCAAACCGTGGGCAATGTGCTTTATTTGGCTGCCCATCCAGACGATGAAAACACTCGGCTCATAGCTTACTACGCGAATCAGGTGGGCGCAAGAACGGCTTATCTTTCGCTGACGCGTGGCGACGGCGGCCAAAACCTTATCGGCAAGGAGCAGCGCGAACTCATGGGGCTTATACGCACACACGAGTTGCTGGCAGCGCGTTTTACGGACGGTGGCGAGCAAATTTTTTCTAGGGCCAATGATTTTGGCTACTCAAAAACTGCTGATGAAACGATGCGCATCTGGGACAAAGAGCAGGTTTTGGCAGACGTGGTCTGGACGATTAGGCAGTTTAAACCTGATTTGATTATCACCCGCTTTGCCCCCGACTATGCAGACACCCACGGCCACCACATTGCTTCGGCGCAGTTGGCCGTGGAGGCTTTTGCCGCTGCTGCCGACCCTAAGCGTTTCCCAGAGCAACTGAAATACGTCAGTACGCACCGCAGCAAACGTATTTTTTGGAATACATCTGCTTTTTTCTTTCGCGACAAACCCAATTTGGATAAATCCGCTTATCCCACCATAGATGTAGGCGTTTTTAACCCACTCCTTGGTCAGCATTACGGCGAAATAGCCGCCAAAAGCCGCTCTCAGCACAAATCGCAAGGTTTTGGTGCAGCAGCCAATCGGGGCGAACAGTTGGAGTACTTCAAGTTTTTGGCTGGGGATAGCCTCAAGTCTAATCAAATTGATGAGGGTATTGATTGGACTTGGCAGCGCGTCCCGAACAGCCAAAAAGTGGCGCAACTCTTACAGAAAGCCTATCTGAATTTTAAACCCACCGAGCCGTTGGCTTCTGTGCCGCTTTTGCTAGAAGCGCTAACTGCTATGCGGCAACTCCCGCAAGATGTGCTGGTTGCTTACAAAGTAAAACAGTTAGAGGAAATCATTTTGCATTGTGCTGGCATTTGGGCAGAGGCTGTTTCGCCGGATTATTCGCTCTGCAACGGCGATTCGCTCACGGTGCTGGCTCCCGCGCTTATGCGCTACGAGAGCAAGGCTTCTCTCAGAGGTATTCAACTGAAAATTCAGACCAAAACTGGCCTTGAAAGCCACGACTTCAGCGTTCAAAAGTTTGTTTTGAACAAAATAGCTGCTGCCAATCTTAAAATTTTGTTGCCCACAAACCTCGACAACTCCCACCCCTATTGGCTCAAAGAAAAAAGTACGCCGGGAATGTTTGAGGTACAAGACCAGTTACAACGCGGTTTACCCCAAAACAAACCCATTTTTCAGGTTATTTATAGTTTTGATGTTCAGGGTGTCAGTATAGAATTGGTTTTGCCTCTTTTGCACAAAATGACAGACCCCGTGGACGGCGAAGTGTATAGACAAGTAAGCCTTGCGCCTGCCGCTACGCTTAACTTTGAACAAGAGGCTTATACTTGGCCTCAAAACACGGAACGAGCACTCAAAGTAACTGTTAAAGCACACAAAAAGAATGCAAAGGGCACTTTTCAGCTTAAATTCCCGCAGGGTTGGACGGCCTCTCTCACAGACCTAGACTTTGATATTAAAGAAAAATTTGGTGAACAAATTTTTACAGTCCGTGTGAAGCCACCTCAAAAGAGCAGCGAAGGGACTATCAAAGCCGAATTAAAATTGGCAGACCATCAAGGTTTTGAGGCGGCAAAGTCCTTTACTAGAATTGAATACAAGCATATTCCTATCCAAAATCTTTATCCTGAAACGGAAACCAAAATCAACTTTGAGCCGATAGAAGTGAAAGCAAAGCGCATAGGCTACATCAAAGGCGCGGGCGATGCGTTGCCGCAAGCGATAGAACAGCTCGGTTGCGAAGTGGTTATGCTGGAAGAAAATCAGATAAAACCCGAAATTTTAGCTGGTTTTCAGGCTGTTGTACTGGGTGTGCGCGCCTTCAATACCATAGATTTTTTGAAGTTTAAAGCACAAATTTTGTTTGACTACGTACAAAACGGCGGTGTGATGTTGGTACAATACAACACCAATTTTGAGCTAGTAACGCAACAAATAGCACCCTTTTCGCTCAAGATTTCCAGAGAGCGCGTTACAGAAGAAAACGCCAAAGTGCGCTTTCTTGAGCCTAAACATAAGCTACTCAGCAGCCCCAATAAGATTACCGAAGCCGATTTTGAGGGCTGGGTACAAGAGCGCGGCCTATATTTTCCGAACGAGTGGGCTGCCGAATTTACACCGATTTTGGCTATGCAAGACAACAACGAGCCAGAACGAAAAGGTGCGCTGCTGGTGGCTAAGCACGGCAAAGGGCATTTCATTTACACGGGTTTGTCGCTTTTTAGGCAGCTACCGGCCAATGTGGAAGGCGCTTATCGGCTTTTGGCTAATTTGATTTCTTTGGGAGATGAGTAAGACAGCCAAAACTATTTTTTTGGTGCGGCACACACCAGTCGCTTTGTCTGCAGCGCATTGCTACGGTCAGCTAGATGTGGAACTTGCGCCTCATGCAGAGGAGTCCATCGCTGAGGTTTTAAAACGTTTGCCTCCGCTTGATGCCGTTTGGACAAGTTCTTTGCAGCGCTGTTATGTATTGGCGGAACGGATTTTGCCTCTTCCTCAGGTATTTGAGGATTTGCAGGAATACAATTTTGGGGCTTGGGAAGGAAAAAAATGGTCTGAAATTCCTGAAGACGCGCTAAATGCTTGGATGCAGGATTTTGTAAAGACTGCACCACCACAGGGCGAAAGTTATGAGGCACTTCAAGAACGCACCATCAAGGCTTTCGGTAAAATAGAGCAAGCCATGCAAGCGGGTAATTTACAAAACATAGGGATTGTAACACATGGAGGCAATATGCGCGCCTTGTTGGCGCACGTTCTGCACATTCCGCTGGCGCAATCTTTTCAGCTAGAAATTGGTTTTGGAGCCATCTGCCGTTTGCGGAGCAGCCATAGCGGCTACAAATTGGTGCTGGACTGATAAAAAGAGTCAATACAGCACCAGAAACCTTATTTTTTTGCGGCTTAATGCCTTGGGCTGAAACTCATTTTAAAATTCAGCATTTTGTGGCGTGCGTGGGAAAGGGATTACGTCGCGGATATTACCCATGCCGCTCACAAAAAGTACTAAGCGTTCAAAACCAAGCCCAAAACCAGCGTGTGGGCAGGTGCCATACTTTCGGGTATCCATGTACCACCACAGTTCGTGCTCAGGAATATTCATTTCTTTGATGCGGGTGGCCAAGTTTTCGTAGCGCTCTTCACGCTGTGAGCCACCAATAATTTCACCAATTTGTGGGAATAATACGTCCATAGCGGCCACTGTTTTACCGTCGTTGTTTTGGCGCATATAGAAGGCCTTGATGTCTTTGGGATAATCACTCAAAATAACGGGTTTCTGAAAGTGCTTTTCCACCAAATAGCGCTCGTGTTCGGACTGCAAATCAATGCCCCATTTCACATTGTACTCAAATTTTCCTTTTTTGTAGGCCGAAGAACTTAACAAGATGTCTATGGCTTCGGAGTAAGTGATGCGAACAAAATCGTTGGAAAGGACGCTTTGTAAGCGTTCCAAAAGGGCGTTGTCGTAGGTGTCGTTCAAGAACTGAATATCGTCTGGGCAGCGCTCTAGGGCTTTTTTGATAAGGTATTTAATGAAATCTTCTGCCAAGTCCATGTTATCTTTGAGGTCGTGGAAAGCCATTTCTGGTTCTATCATCCAAAATTCGGCGAGGTGGCGGCTGGTATTAGAGTTCTCGGCGCGGAAAGTGGGGCCAAAGGTGTAAACAAGCCCTAAGCCCATAGCGCCCAGCTCTCCCTCAAGTTGGCCAGAAACGGTCAGGTTCGTAGATTTGCCAAAAAAATCTTGGTTGTAGTCCACTGCTCCCTCGCTGTTTAGTGGCGGATTTTTAGCGTCTAGCGTTGTTACGCGAAACATTTGCCCTGCACCTTCGGCATCAGAGCCTGTAATGATGGGTGTATGCAAGTAAAAAAAACCTTTTTGATTAAAATACTCGTGTATCGCAAAAGCGAGTGTGTGCCTAATGCGGAATATAGCACCAAAAGTATTGGTTCTGGGTCTTAAATGGGCTATTTCACGCAGGAACTCCATGGTGTGTTTCTTTTTTTGGAGAGGGTATTCTTCGGCATCGGCTTCGCCGAGAATGAGAATGTCCTGCGCCTGGATTTCCACGCTCTGTCCCTTACCTTGCGAAGCTACTAGCGTACCTTTGACTTCTACGGCCGTGCCTGTGTTTACTTTACGCATTAAATCTTCTGAAAACCTCTCATTATCTGCCACTACCTGTATACTTTTGAGACAAGAGCCATCATTCAGCGCTAAAAAATTGACAAATTTATTGCCTCGTTTGGTGCGTATCCAACCCTTGATGTGAACATTCTGGCCAGCGCCTTCATGCGTAAGTAGTTGTTTTACAGAATATTTATTCATATTTTTACAAATTTAATTCATCAGGATAAAGGCGGCGCAGAGAGCTGCAAAAGTACTTTTTAAGCAAACGCAAAATAAATGGAATATTGACAAAAAAGCAAGTCTTATGTGCGTTGAAAGGGCAGTTGCTTTGTTTGCTCAATTCAGAATACAAAGAACAACCCATTGCATACTAAACACAGCACACCAAACTACCGAAATATAGCTCTTTCTGCAAAAGTGTGTTGGAAATAAGACAAAAAGACGCATATTTAAAAAAGACGAACACCTTGAAAAATAAAATGCGCTATTTTGTCGTATTTTTTTGAAAATGTGAATCTTTTGTACGCAATAAATGTCAAAATGTCTTTTTGTTATGGAGTGGTCTTTCCTTTGCAAAATACTTAGCAGCGCAGCACACACCACAAACACACAAAACACAGGTGCTGTGATACTATTTCTTTCAAAACAAACAAAATCATCACGCCAAACACACAAACAAATATGAAATGTTATTCTGAATACACGCACAAAAACGGTAAAAATCCACACCGCATCAAATTTGAATGGCCTAACAACTTTGCTGAAGCCATGAATAACGTTTTGAAGGACTCTTGGCTAGACGAGCCATTGAGAGGCTTTCGAAGCACACCGGCAGTCAATATCAGCGAAACAGACGAGGCATATTGGTTAGAACTGGCCGCTCCTGGTTATGAACGCGAGAACTTTAAAATTGATTTAGATGCAGACACTCTCAAAATATCCTCACCCAAGCACACAGAAACAAACACGGAACACGAGCACACCAAGCGTTACCGCAAGCAGGAGTTTAAGTATGCCTACTTTGAGCGTTCATTCAAGTTGCCCAAGGATACAGAACGCCAGAACATTACAGCCAAGTATCACAATGGTATTTTGTTGGTAATGATTCCGAAGCTAGTAGCCACAAAAGCAGACAATAGCCATAGCATTCCTGTTGAATAGTGGCTTTGGTAGGAGCTTAAAACTCAAAAAAAAAACACGTACTCAGCAATGGGTACGTGTTTTTTGGGGTATATAAGCAGCAAAAAGTACGTTTTATGATGCTTGCGTGCCTGCCGGAACTGGGTGCTCCTCAAAAGGCTGAACCAAGACCCATCCACTGCCGCGGAACATCAGTTGTATAGACTCACCGCTGCTTTTGCCTATTAAGTTTTTCCAAGAAATGTCGGTTTTTATTTCAGGGCTAAGGTTGCCGTCCCATGCCACGGTTGCGTCTCCGTCCGTACAAACAGGATTGTCTGGGGTTACGTTCAGCATAACAGGGCTGCCGTGTACTGTAATGGCAATAAAGCCAGTACCTGAAATTCTCATGTTAAAAAGACCACCAGCTAGCATAGCCCCACCAGATTTCATGCGTTTGATTTCGTATGTTAGGGTTTCTTCTAGGGCTAGTACGTCGTTGCCATTGACAGAAATAGACTCGTTGTTGAGTTGTATGATTTGTATTCTTTTGCCTTGGTCTGCACAAAAAAGCGCGCCGTTGCCTTCCGCACGCATCATGGTCATGCCTTCGCCTGTAACCATTTTTTTGAACATACTTCCCAGACCCTGCTCCATTGAGCCTTGTTTTTTGAACTGGATGTTGCCAGTGTAGGCTATCATGGCACCTATTTTGGTCAGAACCGTATTTTTTAGATTAATTCGGAGCGTATTAGGGTTTTCTTGCTCAAAAAAAGACCCTGTACTAGTAGGAGAAGCGTTTCGCTTGATAAATTCGGAAATTGAATAATTAGACATTTTGTATAGATGTTTAAATTAGAGAATAATACAACAGCAATTTCAGAAATAATTAGGCCATTTTGCAAATTTATTCATTTTTTTTTACAAAACAATACAAAAAATTTTATGAACGGCCTCTACAACGTATTCCAACTGTTTTTTTGTAGTAGCCAAGCCCGAAGGCAAATAGAGACCATTACGCGCCAAACGTTCAGCCACGGGGAAACTTTGATTTTCAAAAAGTCCCATTTTTTGAAAGACAGGCTGCTCGTGCATACACCAAAAAAAAGGGCGTGTTTGTATGCCTAACTGAGCGAGTTTTGTGGCCAGCTCCTCTGCTGAAATAGGCGCATTGGGCTTTAACACAAGGCCAAAAACCCAGTAGATGTTATCGGCATAGTGCATTTTTTTAAGGGGGAGGTCTGCATATTGGCTGATTTTGAGGTTATTCTGATAAAATTGCCCAAGTGCTCTCTTTTGGGCAAGGTTTTCGGCCAGGCGTGGGAGTTGCGCCAAACCAAGTGCAGCCTGCAAACTGGTCATGCGGTAGTTCCAGCCGATGTTGTGGTGCACAAAACGCCGTCCATTTGGCTCAAAACAGAGATTTCGGAAATAACGGCAGCGCTCGGCAAGTTCAGGGTCGTTGGTCAGAATCATGCCTCCTTCGCCTGTCGTAATGTGCTTGTTGGGGTAAAAACTAAAAGTACTCAAATGCCCAAAAGAACCGCAAGGCTGTCCATAAGCAGTTTGGCCAATCATTTCGGCTGCGTCTTCCACCACCCATAAATTGTACTTTTGAGCAAGCTCTAGTAGCGGCTTCATGTCCGTAGGTAAGCCGTAAATATGAACGGGCAAAATGGCCTTGGTTTTAGGTGTAATAGCGGCTTCTATCTGCTCTATGGCCATGTTCCAAGTGAGCGGGTCTGCGTCCACCAGCACGATTTTCGCGCCTGCATACCAAACTGCCGAAGCAGGTGAGATAATGGTGAAGGTAGGCATAATAACCTCATCTTCAGGCTTTAAGCCCAGTACGCGAAGTGCAATGTCTAGTGCGGCAGTACCGTTTGCTACTGCAATGCCAAATTGGCGCTGGTGCAACTTAGCGAACTCAGCCTCAAACTGCTGCACAAAAGGGCCTTCGGAAGAAATCCAATTTGTTTTGAGGCATTCCAAAACGAATTCTTGCTCGGTTGTGCCAAGTTCAAAGGCATTGACAGGAACAAACATTTTTAGCGGCCTTTTTTTCTTTTAAGTTCTTCTAGCTGGCGCAGCAAGTCGGCATTGGCTTGCTCTTTAGCGGCTAAAATACGTTGCTGTTCCTCAAATGCTTTTTGCTGTTCCTCAAATGCCTTCTTTTGCTCACTAAGTGCTTTTTGTTGTTCTTGAATGGTCTTTTTGTACTGCTTTTCGGTATTGTGAAAAAGCGCGTTCAGAGTGCGCATAGCCTCGTTTTCGTTGTCTAACTTCTGTCTTTCTTCGGGGTCAGTGCCTGCGTGATGGAGTATGTTTGTAATAGTTTGAAGTTCTTCAATATCAGTTAAGTGAGTATAATTTTTTACTGTTTTGCTGTCGTCAATAAAATATTTTTGTTCAAAGATACTGAGTAGTTTGTCTAGTTTGGTTTGGTAGCGGTCTGTAATTCTCTCTACCTGAACGATATAACAGTCGTGTGAGAGTTTTTCAATAAAATCATTTTTTTCATAAATGGGTTGCTTGTTCACAAGGTCATAGTATTGGCGCGCCACTTTGAGGCAAGGCGCTTCTATCTTAGGTAACTTAAATCCCAAAATATAGATGGTGGTGATGGGCAGCGGCATTTTTTCGCCTTCTATCCACTCTTCGCGACGGTACTGTTCACCCAGATAATTTCTGAAACGCATCAAATCTACGTCTCTTTGTGCTTTTTGAATTTCAATAAGTATCTTTTTGAACTCACCTGATTCAGTTTTGATGGTGGCAATAAAATCTAACCTGAACAAATGCACGTTGAGGTGCTCTTGCAAAACAGCTTCTCTTAGCTCCTCCTCATTGACATTTTGGGCTTTCAGGTATTTGAGATAAGTAAACTCCTGAGGTTTGATTTGCAGGTGTTCAATCGTTTCGTCTAACAGAGTCCCTACAAAAAACTTTGCTGCACGTTCATTTTCCATGAGGCGCTTAAACACAACGTCGTAAATAGGGTTCGCTATGAGCATTAAGGTTTGTTTTAAGGCGCAAAGATAGGAATTTTTAGAGAAGAAATGAAGGAAAAGCAAAGTATTAAGCATTGGAAATAGTAGAAGTGCGTCAAGGATAAGTTTTGTGCAAAAACGCTAAGCGCTTTTTCACAAAGGACTTGCCTAAAAAGCGCAATTTTTAGGCGTTTGCTAAAAAAAGGCATAAGATTTTGCGATTTTAATTATTTGCACTATGTTTGTGGTCAATCCATTTTATAAGTACTCACCCAAATTTACTGTTTAACTGAATTATGTCAGAGCAAAACAAAAAAATTGCAAAACTTGAATACGATGGCAAGGTGTATGAGTTGCCTGTCATTATCGGTACTGAGAATGAAGCTGCGATTGATATAAGCAAATTACGCGACCTCAGCGGCCTCATTACACTAGACCCCGGCTACAAAAATACAGGTTCTACACAAAGTGCTATTACGTTTCTGGATGGCGAAACAGGCATTTTGCGCTATCGTGGCTATGATATTGAAGAGTTGGCCGAACACGCCAGCTTTATGGAAGTGGCTTGTTTATTGATTTTTGGCGACCTGCCTACTGCCACCCAGTTGAGTCGTTTTGAGACTGATGTAGCTGAGCATACACTTTTGCATGAAGATATGCGCAAATTTTTTGATGCGCTACCTTCTACCACCCACCCTATGGGTGTAATTGCAGCCATGACTTCTGCTCTGACCTCTTTCTATCCGCGCTCACTAGACCCTTACAGGCCGCCGCATGAAGTGTATCGCACAATGGTTCGTAGTATGGCCAAGTTACCAACTATCGCGGCTTGGGCTTATAAAGCCTCTATGGGACACCCATTCAACTATCCAGATAACACGGTAGATTATTGCTCGCGCTTCCTAAAAATGATGTTCGCGTTGCCTACTGCTCCTTATGAGCTAGACCCTGTGCTGGTAGATGCTCTCAATAAACTCTTGATTCTGCACGCCGACCACGAACAAAACTGTTCTACCTCTACAGTACGTATTGTAGGCTCTTCTTTGGCGAGCTTGTATTCCGCTATTGCTGCTGCTATCAATGCCTTGGGGGGCCCGTTGCACGGTGGTGCAAACCAAGAAGTATTGGTGATGTTGCGCAAAATTAAAGAAAGTGGCATCAGCACAAAAGCCTATGTAGAAAAAGTGAAATCTGGCGATAAGTCTGCTCGTTTGATGGGCTTTGGCCACCGCGTGTACAAAAACTTTGACCCACGCGCCAAAATTATCAAAAAGGCCTGCGACGACGTATTGAATAAACTCGGTATCAATGACCCGCTCCTAAATATAGCGAAAGAGTTAGAAGAAGCCGCTCTCAACGACGAGTACTTCATCAGCCGCAAGCTCTATCCGAATGTGGACTTCTACTCTGGTATCATTTATCAGGCCATGAATATCCCCGAAGAAATGTTTACGGTTATGTTTGCGCTTGGCCGCCTGCCTGGTTGGATTGCCCAGTGGAAAGAAATGCTCGAAATGAAGCAAGCCATTGGCCGCCCGCGTCAAGTCTATATTGGTGCTACGCAGCGCCCTTACGTGCATATCGATAAGCGCGAAGATAAAAAATAAAACGCACCACCAAACCAAGCCGTGTAGATTGTTAATGTTTTTTAAACAGCCTGCACGGCTTTTTTGTAGCATAGTTTTTGAGCTTACCTTATACAAAATTGATTATAATCAAAAAAAACCTTATGTCTAAATTTCTGTTCTTGTGTTTGATGGCACTCGCTGTTTTCAGTAGCCAGTCCGCACTTTCTCAGGCCAAAAGACTGCCCGCCGTCCAGGTAAGTGATATGAACGGTAAAGCAGTTGATGCCTCTTCTTTTAGCAATGACGGCAAACCAGTTTTTATAACCTTTTGGGCTACTTGGTGCAAGCCTTGTATCAACGAACTAGACGCTATACAAGAAAATATAGAGGAGTGGAAAACCGAAACAGGAGTACGTGTTATTGCGGTTTCTATTGATGATGCGCGTAGCAAATCGCGTGTGCCAACCATGGTCAGTGGCAGAAATTGGGACTGTGAAATTATGTTAGACGAAAACAGCAACCTCAAACGCGCTTTAAACGTTACAAACCCTCCCCATGCCTTCATTCTGGACAAAGACGGTAATATCGTTTGGGAACACAACGCCTATCAGCCCGGAGACGAAGACTATTACTTAGAAATCCTTAAAAAATTAGCCAAAGGCGAAATCATAGGAAAACAATAGAGTTTGTTGTAAACCTACAAAAGCAAGCCAGTTTTTTGACAAAATAGGCTAAAAACTAGTAGATTTTAAAGATGAAGCCTTTGTTTAATTGACTGATAATAAATATTTTATATACTTTTTAAAGGAAGACTCGATAAAAAAGAGGAGCTACTGCACGTCTCCTCTTTTTTTGTAAACATCAAGGTTTTTCAGGAACGCCCATCAGCTCTTTGATTTTTTTAAGGTTATCACCATGAGTGAGTCGTACTGCTTCGCAACCATA
>JAAFJX010000072.1 GCA_013299045.1 Cytophagales bacterium
AATTTGGGTTTTCTGATTGGCACTAAATGTGCGTCTTGTATGTCCCATAAGGATACGGTTTTAGAAATGAAAGATACTCATTCATTTCAACATAAACCCTGTCCGAATTTAGGGGAGTACTTCACTCTTCATCCAGATCATCTATTGACTCATCTGGTTCCGCTTTGGTATTGAACAATCTATACACTACGACGGCAAGAGCCATAATAGTGAAGAACAGTAGTGTTTCCATAGATTTGATACTGCTCTTTTCTTACAGTTAAGCGTGACTTTGAAGTAGTTGAAGATGCACTTTCAATTCATCTGATATACTTGCTAATCCAAGTCTGCTACAAATAAGATCAAGTGATGTAGTCGTACAGCAAAGACCAAATTGAATATTCTTCAATTTGGTTAGTTCATTTTCATTATTTATGCCTCCTATAATGCTGAAATGGTCGTATTTCGAGTACCGCTCATATAACAAGTAACATTGACGCATCAGCTTTTTAAAATCTGTCGGGAGGCTTTGAGTGCGAGTAAAAAGATTGATGGCACTGAAATTACTACGTGGAAAGTTTCCTGGAAATCGCTCTCTCAGTGAATAAATATGTGCTTTCTCATTTTCGACCCAAGATTCAGTAGATTCAGAAAAATAACGTTCCAAAAATTTTAGCCAGTATTCAGGTGCATCTATAGCTAGGCCGTTCAAGGCTTGCAAGTAATCAGTAGAGTCTAAATTTTCCAAGTAAGCGACTATCATAGCATCTAATAGCAATGGGCGCATCAGAATAGCTATGGAAAACTCCTTCGTTTCAACAGCCTCTGGAGAATCGAAAATGCTTTTGATTATCTGATGCACTTTGTATAGTCTTCCGAAGAAGGAACTGTAAATTACCTGTTCTCTTTGCTCATCCGTAATTGTACTTGTTGAGATTTTACTGAACCGACCAAGCTCTGCATTTGCCAAGTTCCCTATACGCACTAAGTCGAAAAGGTGATCTTCAATCTGCTTTGTTTTTATCAAAGATTCTGACATTGCTTTTATTTCTGATTAGATGCAAATTTATCAATTCTCCCAGTATTCATTACCTGAATGGTCGATATAACCATACTTTCCAGCAAACTTCGCAAGAGCAAAATTTTCAGAATAGAAATTGTCGATCTCATCGTATTTCACAGAAATGATAGTCTTTCCTAATTTATCTAAATAGCCATAGCCATTTCCATTTCTCACTTTAATAATGCTATGTTCACCAAAATTACATTCTACCTCCATATAAATACACGGAACTATTATTTCATTTAGGGCATTTATACAGCCCCATAGGTTTTGCAGACAGACAGGTGCTAGGCCCTTGTTAAATGACTTTACTTTGTCGTAAATTAGTGGTACTTGTAAATGATTATTTCTGTTGTGAAATCCAGAGCAGTAGTTTTTGGTAACCCCAAATAAACCTTCACTACAAGAATCAATATGGGTATACTCGAAAGGGATAATCGTTTCACCTAATTCGTTTATAACACCCCAAAAACCTTGAGTCTTTGCGATAGCTAAACCTTCATAGTATCTAGAAATAAAATCAAAATTAAATGGGACTATAATTTGGCCATTAATATCTATGGCTCCCCATAATCCGTTTTTTTGAACTGCTACCAGTCCATTTGCCCCAAAAAACCTCGTATAAAATAAAGGCATTAACTTGTAAATAGATTGAATGCGAGGTTTTCCATTTATATCTATATACATCCATGCACCATTTAAAGATACAGCAGCTCTATCCTGTCTAAAATCATCGGCAATGTCGTAAATGATAGGTATAGTTATGTTTCCTAGTCCATTAACGTAACCATACTTATCAGCTACACGAACCACCCTGCGATCACACCACAAGAAACGAATTTCATCATAAATGCACTCGCAAATAATCCAGGGGGATTGCATCAAACGTTAAGTTGGCCCAAGAGCGTTTTTAGATAAACATCATCACGGGCCGCTTTTTTTCGTTTGCGCTTTAAACTCATCTTACTCGGCTCCCGTCGTAAGACGCCCAACGCTAATTTGCGAATCGTTGTCAAGTTGCGCGGAGCATGATCTTTTCGTACCTGGCACGCATCTTCCTCAAAAGTCATGTCCAAATGCCAATGCAACTCATTCTCAATGCTCCAGTGACGACGAATATAAATCCCCATTTGTTTGGCACTGCATCCCGATAGAGAGCTGATATACAGTCGCTTACTATGCTCTTCTTTGCCTTTCAACCAACGACTTGAGCAGACACAAATCACGCTTTTTATGCCCACCCAATCCGCGATGGCATCCACCAGACCCAGATTCTGGGTTACGAAAACCGTTCGCTTTTCGACTCGACCATGCCCTATATCCCGACTTACATCGGCACTTAAAGTAGACTCCAAGCGGCTAAATAAAGTCTCGACCTGGTCATGTAAAAGGGCCTGATTGGTCTTCAATCCAATTATGTAAGTACTCGGCCTGAATTATTTAAATCTATTCGCAGGTCGTAGTTTTGTGGCATGAGACCTGACCGATACATCTATTTAGAGCCAGAGGAAGTTGCCACTTTGGAAGAAGCTTACAAAAATGT
>JAAFJX010000037.1 GCA_013299045.1 Cytophagales bacterium
CTTAGTGAACAAAAGCAAGCACTTAGTGAAAAAGACAAACTCATAGAGGAGCTTTTGCGTAAACTGAACGAGAAGAAATAAGGCTCGTTGCTCTGCCGCGCCTATTTTGACGACCTTTCTATCGCGCTCATGACCGAACCCATCAAAGAAATGCCTACACTCGCCAGCGCAGGGCCTAACGTAGAGATGACTTTAGAAAAGATACCCGCTCCAGAGCAGCCTGAGGGTGATGATGAGGGCAACTCTAGCTTAGACCCACCAGTTATGACTATTTCAGACGCGGGGCGAGATTTTATGAATGCTAGTCAGCAAGGCGGAAATGGAACTTCCAAGAGTGGTGAGGGTAATTCAGGTGTTACAGGAAGTATTTATTCAACAGACGGAAAGTGTTTGAGGAGTGATGGGAAAAACGATGGGAAGGTTTTTGTTGTTGAAACCAGTAAATTAACTCCTATGATGGACGGCCGTATGAAATGGGCAATAAAAGACCAATTTGAGCTTACAGACTTAGATCATCAGCAATTACTCGATAGAGCCAACTGGATTTATGCAGAAGGTAGCTACGAAAATAAAGCAGGAATACCTTTCTGGGTTTTACGTGCCACGCCAGGATTGTTCAAGCCCGCGATGCAAGATTGTATTGCTTTAGTTATAAAATCAAAAATGCTTCCTGATAAAGACCCTACAGGAGGCACTACTTCATGGCTCGGGTATAAAAAAGGCTATCATGAGGGCATTTATTATCTCAATTCTTTAGGTAGCAGGCACTTTTTTAATGTGGCAGGAAACGGTAAAGAGACTTCAGTAGAACGAATTTATCATAAAATAATAATCAAATGAGAAAAGTAATAAAATTAATTGTTGTCATGTTGTTGTTACAGCTTTCGTCGTCCTGTTTTGTGAACAAAGAAGATGAAGCAATTTTGATTTCGTATTTGAAGAATCGTGGCATTGATTTGCGTGATTATGAAATGACCAACCAACATGATATTAAGAGCTATCACGTGGGTTTTTCTGATACCATGAACCCAGACTCTAACAAACTCATGCCGATTGATGTAACTGGCGAAGGCGAGTATTTTTTTTATACTTATGAATACTTGTCAGACTATTATACTATTTTTCACAGCGAATATTTTCAAATAAATGAAGTGAACTATTCATTAGATAGTCTTTTAAGAAAACAGGATATACCTATTTATCTTCCTAAGAAAGGTGATATCATAGATGGTTTTCATGAGTATTTTTACCTTGTCCGCAGCTATACTTTTGAAAAAGATGGCATGAAATACATTATCGTTACAGCAAGAAACAGAATGTATTGCATGAATTGCGAAATAGAGACTGCGTTCATTATAAAGATAGCAGATGATGTTGATATCAAGATTTTGTATGATATTGATATGCCATTTGAGTTATGGGACTGAGAACTATAATATCTAGTCGTCCCTTAAAATACATATAAGGCATTTATTGTCAGCAAATTAAACAAGAATTTCATCTTTAAAATATCTTAGTTTTTAGCCTATTTTGTCAAATAACTGGCAAAGTCTCAAGTGCTTCTTACGGCCTGCCATGCCTCGCATCAGACAAAAGCGAATGGCTCAAAGGTCAGAGGGTGAGATTTTCTGTGCAATCATGTTTTATAAAAGCACCCAATCAAAGAAAAAGCCATTTGCTGGTTTAGATGAAAAAGTTATTTTTCATCTAAATTGGCCTTTTGCGAGGCTTGATTTTTTCCCATCTATTCTCTTGGTTTAGCTTACATCTATTGAATGTACTTTTTAAGGGAAGGCTATTAAATCAATTTTTACATTAAACAAAACCCAGTTTCACAATTATCTGAGCTTTGCAAGCTATAAACGCGAGCAAGTTCTCGACAACTTAAAATATGATTACAGTTTACAGGTTAGTGTGCATACAACCCAAAACCTTTAGAGACATACTGGCTTTTACTCTATAAGCCCTCATAAAAGCAACTAGGATTCATTTTTTTGAGCCTGTATAGAATATTATGAAAAAAACTCCATATTTTTGCAAAAATTTTTGTTAAACAGTATATTCTGTTTAAAAAATTGTTCAAAATAACTTTAAATTCTAGCCTTCGCAATATGTCTGAAATTTTAGCAGAGCAAAGCTCTAAGATACGCCGCCGCACGATTGTAGATGCCTTTCAATCGCCTGATTTTTATGGTATTGACGACTTGCTGACCGAAGAACACAAAATGATTCGTGCGACTATTCGGGAATTTGTAGGCCGCGAAATTTTACCAATCATACAAGACTGCGCCGAACATAATCACTTTCCGCAAGAAATTGTACGTAAGTTTGGCGAAATGGGTATTTTTGGCCCTACTATCCCTGCCGAATATGGCGGTGGCGGACTGGACTATATCGCTTATGGCCTTATTATGCAAGAAATTGAGCGCGGCGACTCCGGTATGCGCTCGGTGGCTTCGGTCCAAAGCTCGCTTGTTATGTTTCCTATCTACAAGTATGGTTCTGAGGAGCAGAAGCGTAAATATTTACCAAAATTAGCCTCTGGCGAATTTTTGGGCTGTTTTGGCTTAACCGAACCGAACTTTGGGTCTAACCCAAGCGGCATGCTCTCTAACTACAAGGACATGGGCGACCATTATTTGCTCAACGGTTCAAAAATGTGGATAACCAACTCTCCTTTGGCCGATATTGCTGTAGTTTGGGCCAAAAATGAAGAGGGCAGGATTCATGGTCTTATCGTTGAGCGTGGTATGGAAGGTTTTAGCGCACCCATTATTCACGACAAATGGTCTTTAAGAGCAAGTGTAACGGGCGAGCTTGTCTTTGACAACGTTAAAGTACCTAAAAGCAATTTGCTGCCTGGCCGAAGCGGCTTAGGTGCGCCTATGAGCTGTTTAGACTCAGCGCGTTATGGCATTTCTTGGGGGGCATTAGGGGCTGCCATGGACTGTTATGATACCGCTTTGCGCTATGCGCATGAGCGCATTCAGTTTGACAAGCCCTTGGCCTCCTTCCAGCTCATACAGAAAAAATTGGCTGAAATGCTCACCGAAATTACTAAAGCGCAGCTAGTTTGCTGGCGTTTAGGCTCACTTATGAGCGCCGGTAAGGCCACCTCAGCCCAAATTTCATTGGCCAAGCGCAATAGCGTAGAAATTGCCCTTGACATAGCACGTGAAGCGCGCCAAATGCTTGGCGGAATGGGCATTACGGGTGAGTATCCTATCATGCGCCACATGATGAACCTTGAGTCTGTACTCACTTATGAGGGCACGCACGACATACATTTGCTTATCTTGGGTAATCACATCACGGGTATTGCCGCATTCAAATAAGTTTTAGCAAAACGGCTCGGCTTAAAAAAACAGCAGCGTAAACATCTCTGCTGTTTTTTTATGTTTTAAAGCCGCTAAGGAAGTACTTTCAAGAACAGAAAGACTGTCAATGTTTAAAAATAATCTATCAAAAGCAGCTTATTCCTCAAATCCTAAAGAAGCCTTAAACCCTATCAATAAAACATTTGATGATATTGAATTGAGTCGTGCTGGTTCTAGTGATAGAATATTTGGAATCTTAGATAATAAGTATGCAACAAATCATAGTCAGGGAAGTGTTACTGCTTTAACAAAAGTGCCTAGTATAGAAATTCAGTCTAATGGTATGTTCAGCATTTTTGAAAGAAAAACAGGCAATCTATTCTTTAGCAAATAAACATGGAAAATAGTCAAAAGTTATTTCAATACACTATCGAATTGCTCAAATCAATGGCCATAAGGCACGAGTATACAAATTTTGATTCAGGTGCAATAATGCTAGATGTCTGGTATAAAAATAAATTTTATGTTATACAATTTGATGTTGATAATTGTGTTGGTTTTTCTGAAATAAATAATGATAATATTGGTTTTGATACGAATCCTGATGAAAAATTCTATGATGAAGTAAAATATAAAAATAAATTAAAAAGTACATTTGTAAGCTACTGCCGCTAAGACGAGGACTTCTGCGGCCAGCATATCTAAAAAAATGCGTCAGTTTATTAAATTTGCACTCTGTTTCTTAAAAAAAGCGCTTCAAAAACGCCCAGTTCTATGCTCAAATTTTTGCAAAAAGATTCTTTTAAAGCGCAAGCGCAGTTGCATTTCATTGTACTCATTTGGGGTTCTACGGCATTGTTAGGCAAATGGATTAGCTTAGATTCTACTTGGCTGGTGTGGTATCGTACGCTTATTGCTGCTTTAGGGCTTGGCATTTTGGTTAAGTTGAGCGGTGTTCGCTTCAAGGTACAAAGAAGGGCGCTGCTTTTTATGGCACTTACAGGCTTGGTGGTTTGTGGGCACTGGCTCTTGTTTTTTGCTTCGGTCAAAATTAGTAATGTGTCCATTTGTTTGGTGGGGCTTTCTACAACCACGCTTTGGACTGCCATCTTAGGGCCTGTCATTAACCGAACCAAGCCCAAATGGTACGAATTTTTGCTTGGTCTTTTGGTGATGGTAGGCTTGGTTGTCATCGCGCAGTATGAAACTGCACGCTGGACAGGTTTGGGCTTAGCCATAGGCTCTGCTTTTTGTGGGGCCTTATTTTCATTATTGAATGGTCGTTTGGTTCAAGAAAATCACCCTTACGTTTTATCTTTTTATGAGATGGTAGCAGCCAATATTTTTATTTTTTTAGTTTTGTGCAGCACTCATTTCTCGGCAGACAGTGCAGGGTGGGTCTTTCCGAAACCAACAGAATGGGGTGGTCTGTTATTTTTAAGCATTGTTTGCACGGTTTATGCCTTTGCGGCCTGCGTGGCATTGTATAAAAAGATAAGCGTTTTTGCGTCTAATTTGGCTATCAATCTGGAACCTGTTTATGGAATAATTATGGCTAGTCTTTTTATGAACGAACATGAAGAAATGAGTGCGGGGTTCTATTGGGGAGCTGCCCTTATTGTTTTAGCTGTTCTTTCATATCCTTTTTTTGTGCGTTTGGAAAAGAAAAATAAAGTTTTGGGCGCTCCAAAAAGGCAGTAGGCTGCTTTTCTTAGCTTGTTTGGGCCTAAAAGTCTGAATCATTCAAGCCTTTAGGCTCTACCATAACAGTCGTTTCTTTGTCCACAACTACCGCACCAGCAGGCGCTCCCTTGGGTTTGCGCACAAACTTCTTGGGTGTTACGATAACCGGGCAAAGACTATCGGTTCGGCGCTTTGAGTAGTAGGCAGCCAGCTCCGCAGCACGCTGAATAACGGAATTAGGGAAAGGCTTGCCAGCCTTATAACGTATAATGACGTGGGAGCCGCTCACATCGCGGGCGTGTAGCCAGAGGTCTTCTTTATAAGCATATTTTTGGGTCAGGAGGTCGTTATTCTGCGAATTTTTACCAATCCAAATATTGAATCCTTCATAATCAGTATGTTTAAAGGGGATAGGTCCTTTGCTATTTTTATCCTTTGAGTCCGCTTTTATGAGGCCAATCTGCTTTAAGTAGGCACGCAATTCTCTGCTCTGCATATGGGCTTGAACCTGCTCCTTTTGAGCTTCTATGGTCAGCCACTGCGCCTCTCTGCTCGCAATAACTTCAGTTATTTTTTGTATCTCAATCTTCTGATTTTTAGCCTTGCGGTAATAGTTTTCTGCATTTTTTTGTGGGCTAGCATCTTCTTTGAGCGGAATCTGGAGAGTGCTGTTGTTATAAAAGTCCATGAGCTCCACAGACTTGGCACGTGGCGGTATAAGGTGTAAATTTGCCATAATCAAGTGCCCAATTTCTTCGTAGCGCCCAAACTCTTTTAAATACTTGAGCCGTTCTTGATTCTTGCGCAAATGCGTATCTGTTTGCTTTTGGCGTTTGTTAAGTTCTTTGAGAGCGTTTTGTTTTTCAATTTCCACAAAAAAGACACCTGTGAATGCTTTATAGAAATCATTAGAAATTTGCAAAACATCGTGGTTACTCACCAGAAGCGTATTTTTTTCTTCAAAAAAAGAAAGCTGAGGCGCTTGGCCTTCTGCCTTCAACAAATAAAAAACAGGCTCGGCTTGCCATTTTTGCAAAAAGGCTTGAATAAGTTTCCACTGCTCAAGGGGGGCCTGGGCATAATCTTCTAAGCCCATGCCGAGGCGCATTTCTTTTGAGATAGTAGGAAAGCAAGCACTCATTCCCAACGATAAGAAGTCCGCCTGAGTTTGCGAAAAGTGTCGGTGCAACTCCTGCATTTTTAGATGCCAGTCGCGTTCCAATTTGTGTCTAAAGAGTTCTATGGCCTTTTCTTGGTCAAAAAGCACCACGTTCGAACCCCGCCCAAAAAGTTTGAACACCAAAACACGGCCAGCGCCAAAGTGTAACCCGAATGCTCTTTCATTGCTAAACTGCTCTATATCAATTACTTTTTGGCCAATCAGTTGCTCAAATAGATTAACACTGTTGCGTCGTGCGCGGTCGTAGTCATTAGGAAAAGAAAGGCAAGTCAGTTCGTCCGTGAGTGTGGCGCGCAGCCAAAATTCGTCATAAGCATCAGCAAAGCCGAGTATGAGTTCGTCTTTATTCTGGCTAAAGCAGAGCAATAAGTCTTTGTTAATCAGTTTTTTGCGAAGTGCTTCCGCAACTTTGGCGATAAAATAGTAGGTATTTTGCATAGCAATACTGGTTTGACTAGAGTCAAGTTAAACGTTTTTCGGCTACAAATAGATGCGAAAGCTGGCCATCAATTCTAGAGAAATGCCATATTTAACCATCATTTTGATAGACAAAAGACCTGCCTCAAGCTAATTTTTCGTGATGTAAATAATGCAAAGCAGCCATATAGGCTTCGGAGGGCTTAAAGGAGCGTCTTTGCATGACCACACGCAGGGTCTCTTCAAAGTCTGACCAACGAATGGGGGTCAGATGTTCGCCTCTGTGCCACAAGAAAGCCTTAAAGTACTTGCAACGGAAGTTGGTTTCAATCAAGTTCGCTGCCACATCAATAACAGTTCCAGTGTTCAGCATAAGGCCAATGGCTGTTTTGGCGTGGTCGCCAATGATAGGCCCACAGAATTTTAAACCTGTATCCAGTGGCATTTTTTCAACTACCGACCATACTTTTACATCGCTGTAATTATTTTTGAGGTTAGAGCCAGTGGTTAAAGCGCCCAAATTGCACCACTCACCCACCACAGCGTTTCCCAGAAAGCCCTCATGCCCTTTGTTGGAATAAGCCTGAAAGACAACGTTTGATATTTCGCCACCCACTTTACAAAAAGGGCCTAAGGTGCTATCGCCGCGTAGTTTTGTGCCTGTGTTGAGCGTAGCTCCCTCACAGAGCGCAGCTGCTCCACGCACAATACAACCTTCTTCTACCTGCGAATTTTTGCCCAAATAGATGGGGCCATTTTCGGCATTTAGAACGGCCGCTTTTACTTGTGCGCCCTCCTCCAAAAAAATATTTTGTGGTTTGTAAACTATAGTGTGCCTATCTTCAATTGGTGCAGATTCCCGATTCTTGGTGAGGCGCTCAAAATCAGTAATCAGTTCGGCTCGGTTATGCTGAAAGATGTGCCAAACTTGTTTGATGAGGCGAAGCGAGACTTTTTGTGTATCCAATTCTAGTATCCTAGTCTTTTTTTGCTGCAAGGCTTGCTCAAAATCAGCATTATTTGCAAAGACAGCATCGGTACGCCAGGCCAGCCATTCCTCTTGAGTACAAAGAGCTTCTTCATTCTTTAGGGTGTATATAGCCTCCCATAACAGCGCGTTTGGGCACAAAGCTGCATTGATGTAGAGCCCGCCTGTGTGCGCACGTTCATAAAGCGGCTGCAAATAGGGTGCAGTGCAAATATAAACGGATTGTTGGCTTATTTGCGCCCATTTTTCTTGAATTTTACAGATACCTACGCGCAAATCCGCCACAGATTTCAGTGCACTTATTGGCAAAAGTGCTTGGTGAATTTGTTGAAGGTCGGTGAGAATAAGCATAGTGGCTGGGATAAAATATTAAGGAAAATGAGTGAGAAATATCTTTTGGGCTTCCGCTCCAATCAAATAGCTTCGTAAATCGTTTTTGAACTCCTCTAAAACACTTAAACGTCCGTCTTCTTTCAAAAAAAGTGCATAGTAAACCAGCATGGACTCTGAAAGTGCTCTGTCCGGAACAGACTTCAGAAAATGATAGAAGCCCATATCGTGCTGTACAGGATTGTTCGCAGACCTACAAAAGTAAGCGTATAATAGATAGTGCCACTGAAAGGCAAAATCTAAGTTCATGCTCAGATACTGCTCTTCTACTGCATTTTTGTAGATAAGCGACACCCATCGCGCCAAAAGCGGTTGGGTTTGCTCATTATAAAGGGCGCTCTTTGTAGCCAGAAAATTGTGTAGGGGCTTCCAATACAAAGCGCTATGAAGAAAGTATCTGAACTCTTTGCTTGTTTTGTATGCTGTTATCCCTTCAGTAGCCTGATAGGCCGCATCAGCCTGACTTAAAAGACTCTCTAAGTCAGATTCTTGGGGTGCTTTGTTCGTCTTTTGGTAGTCTGCTTGAACGGCCTGCCAGCACTTGTTATTATCTGCTCCGCGCCCCAAAAAACTGGCGTTGGCTACTAATTCAGGCGCTTTTGAGGCGAAAAAGAGGCTGTCATTGCTTTGCAGGTACAAAGACAAACGACTTCCTTCACAAATCATTTCTACTTCGGTAGCTTGGCTGATAACCAAACGCACCGTAAAATTTTTTTTGATGTCCAGAATCGTTCTGATAGTGTCGGCTCTTAGCTGCATAGGGCTACTGCGATACACAAACAGGACTTCACTCGTTTTAGCGCCGCGTATTTTTCCTGTCAGGAAAGCCGTAGGTAAAGTCGCTGTTCTGTCTTGTGCTGAGCCGTTATGTGCTACAAAGAGTAAGCAAAACACTTTGAAAATCAGTATCTTCATTTTCATAAATTGGCGTAAGCCCAAAGCAAGCAACCGTGTTGGCACTTTGCTTTGGCTTGATGCAAATGTAACGAAATTAAAAGGAATTTTTGGCAATTTCATGTTTTTTTCATGCCAAGGGGTAAGGCCATGGTGTTACCTGCTTATCCTTTAAAACAAGGCGTTAAGCCAATTGAGTTTACCGAGTCGTTCCTTAAAAAGTCGGCATAAGAACAAACAAATCAATTGATTGATATGATTTATCAGATATGCCTTACCAAGCCTTTTTCAGGGAGACTATCTAGCCAAAACGTTGTAATGGTTTAACAATACCTTGCGTCTATTCCCCCACCATCACAAAAGCACCCCAATAGTAAGGCTCTGGGAAACGCTTTTTGAGGGTCATTTGGGCTGTTTTAAAGGCTTGGCGTTTACTTTGGCCTTTGAGGAGAGCGGTGTAGAACTTGGTCATCAAAGTTTGGGTTGCCTCATCGTCTACCTTCCAGAGGCTCATCAGCACGGACTTTGCGCCTGCTTGCTGGAAAGCGCGTTGCAAGCCGAAAACACCTTCGCCAGCCTGTATATCGCCTAAGCCGGTTTCGCAAGCAGACATCACGACGAGTTCCGTATTATCAAGTGTCAGGTTCATCGCTTCTTCTGCTGTTAAAATGCCGTCTTCGCCTTCTGGATTTGGTTTTTGGCAGCCAGCAAGCAAAAGACCAGAGCGCATCAAGGGGTTTTTAAGTAAATTTCTGTTCATCGCATCTTGTATGCTCATGACCTCCCTTTCGGGTATTTCAGGGATAAAAAAACCATGCGTGGCCACGTGCAAGATGGTGGGGCTTTTTAGTTTTTTGACGGCTTCTTCGGTGGCGTTTTCGGCCAAAAGCAGATTAACTTTTAATTTTTTCTGCTTGAAAAGTGCAAACACATTTTCTACTTCTTTTTTTGTGCCGGGTAGTAAAGACACAGAACCAGCCACACCTAGCGCTGCTTGCACGCCTGAAAAACCAGCAGCACGGCCAAACTCAAAATTCTTTTTGCCTTCAGGATTGCCGTAAAGAGGATAGCCGAGCATATATGCTTGGTAGTCAGTGGTGTGCTGGCTCAAATTCTTGCTTGCGTTGTTGAGTTCAATCAAGTCGCGGCTGCTGCCAATAATTTGTATATCAGCTTCTTGCAAAAGGAATTGGCCTGTTTTAGGGTTTTTTAAAGTATTCAGGCTAATTTGGTGATATACGCCATCAGGCGAAAAGTAGATTTTTTTAAAGCCTTTTTTGTTCAAAATCAGAATTTTATCGGCAATAGGCTTCCAAAAAGCACTATAGGAAATACTGTCATCAATTTTATACTGTATGCAGTTATTATAGAAGTTCAGATAGCGCTTTTCTAAATCTTTGGCGTTCTCAAAAATATAAAACTCAGGATAATTTTCTGTGTAGGCACTTAGAAAAAGGGCAATATAGGCTGAATCAGACGCAATGATTTCTATGACTAATTCATCTTTAGCCAACTTAGCTTTTACTTCTTGCCATTTATAGCTTTTTGTTTGAACATTCTGACCAAACAGCATCGATTTTTTAGAAAGCGCCTTTTCTAATTGATTAATTTCGGTGTTCATGCTTTCCAAGTCTATTTTTTGCTTCTTCTGCTCCTCGAGCGGCATTTGGTAGAGCTTCGTATAGGTCTCGCGTTGCTTTTTCCAACTGCGGTACTGATTTGCCAGAAGCGTATCGCCGCTATTGAGGATAGCATTTTTCATTTTTTGAGTAGAAGAAAAAATAATGCCTTTTGTAAAGAGTGTCTGGTCATAGAGCGTAGCAACAATGGACGGCTTGTGTGCAGAATAATCTTTGCAGAGCTTGATGAAGTCTTTAAAAAAAACACTTGCAGATTGCCAATATTCATTTTTTTCTTGTTCAGAAAGGCTAGGGAAAAAGGTTTGTATTTCATCGCGCATATTTGCCAGGACTTCCATACTATACCACTCCGCGTTATCATAGCGTGCGTGTGCATGATAAACTTTGGCCAAACCACTGCATAGCTGCGTATATTTGGGGTGCTTTTTGCCCAGAACTTCTTCTACAATTGTCTTGGCTTCCAAACAGAGTTGTTCTGCCTTTTCTGTATCACCTTTTTTGTAATACAGATGCCCTAAATTATTGCAGGAATTTGCATAGAATGGGTGTTTTTTACCCACAACCTCCTCATGCAATTTTTTGGCTTCAAGGTGAGATAATTCTGCCTTATCATATAACCCTTGAAGTTCATAAAAAACAGCTAAGTTATTACAAGAAGTGCCGTATTCGGGGTGCTTTTTACCTAAAACTTCCTCTCTAATGCCTTTTGCAATTAAAAGAAGCGGCTCAATTTTGTCATAAGCGCCTTGATTACGATACAAATCGGCTAGATTATCACAAACTGTTGCATACTTGGGATGTTTTTTGCCTAACACTGCCCCCCAAATATCTTGGGCTTGTAAATAAAGTGGCTCGGCATTCCTAAAAAGCCCCTGCATCTGATACAGAGCCGCAAGATTATTGCACGCCCCAGCATAATCTAGGTCTTTTTTACCTAGACTACTCGCCCCAAATATGGCCTTAGCTTCCAATATAAATTGCTCTGCCTTGTCGTAATAGCCCTGCTGAAAATACAGAGATGCTAAATTATTGCATAATCTTGCATACTGTACGCCCTTGACCTCTTTGTAAATTTGTTTGACTTCGAAGTAAAGTGCCTCTGCTTTGTCATAAACGCCCTGTTCTTTATACAATGAGGCCAATGTAATACATGACAAGGCATATTCGGTATGCGTTGCGCCATAAATCTCCTTTCTGATGTTTTTTGCCTCCAAGTAGAGCGGCTCTGCCTTCTCATAAAGACCTAGATACTTATACAAAATGCCTAAATTACTGCAAGCCCGTGCATAATAGCCGCTTTTTTTTCCGTGATACTTCTCGTCAATGAGCATGATTTCACGGGCGTTCAATTCTGCTTTATCATAAGCCCCTTTGCTGAAAAGAATGTGATTGATGTTGTTGACTACCTTTGTATAGTTCGTGTCTTTGCCATGCAGCGCCTCTACATTTTTAAGAGCCAACTTTAAAACTGAGTCTGCCTCCTCAAATCTCTGCTTTTTGATTAAAACTTGTCCTAAGCTATCTAATGTTTTCCATGCTTGGGCATGAGCTACAAAGCTCCCACTTGCATAAAAATAGATGAAAATTAGCAAAAGCCATATAAGCCTGTGTATTGAAACAGAAAAAGCGGTGTTTGGTGGATTTTTTTCCTTATTTTGACCATTTAAAGTTATTGTGCCAATCATAGAATGTTCTGATTTTTTTGTCGTTTTTTTTGAGCCATTTCATCGCCTCTGTATCTTTGGAGGAGGCATGGATTATGTAAGCAAAGTTTTTTATTTGCTTTTTTTGTTTCATTTCTATGAAATATGGCGCGTAGTGCGTCCAAAAGAAACTCTTGTGCGTTTTGGAATAGTTTTCGGCCAAAGAGGAACAAATTTTTTCAAACTTATTGATAAAATGCTCTAAATCGCTCAAATGGGAAAATTTTGAATCATGCTCTATGGCAGAACTGAGGTCTAGTATGAGTTCTGTCATTCCAAAACTTTCAGGGTTTGACTGGCTGTCGGCTAGTGCCTCCGCATTAATGCTGAGGTTAATTTCTTTGTTACTCGTTTTTTGCACGTTGCCTTTCATCATTCTTTGAAGATACCCCAGCGCTTCACGCGCACGCCAGCCTGTAGGTTCAAGGGTTAGAAAACGCGCAAAAGCCATGATTGACTGAATACGTTTATTTTCTGCGCCGGCCAGTTGTGCAATAGCGTAATGTGAGCTGCTGTGTTGTGGTTGAAGTACAATCGCATCTTGAAAACAAGATAAGGCTTCATCAGAGCGTCCTAACTTAGAGAGTGTAATGCCCTTGTTAAAATACAACTGGAAGTAAGCAAATTGTTGAATGCCCTCGTCATAAACGTGCAGTGCCTCTTCTGGCCGCTTGAGCATATCAAGTGCGTTTCCATAGCAATTATAAACCTCGTAGAGCAAATCAGCGCCCCTGTTTACGCGCACACACTCTTCGCAGAGCGCTACTACTGTTTCATAGTCTTTGAGCATAAACAAAGAAAACGCTTTTTCGGCTGTGGCAAGCACATTGTTTTTTTCCAAGGCCAAAGCACGGTCATAGAATGCAATGGCCTCGCTATAAAGCGCCTTATCATGCTTTTCAACGCCTTGCTTAATGAGTAGCTCTACTTCCGATTTGTTTTGAGCACAAACGGAAAAAATACTCAAAAGCATGAAAGATAATCCTAGAAACAGTATTCGCATACGTATTTGCATAAGAGAATATTGGTTTTAGAAGAGAATAAAATAAAAAAAAGATTTATACGCAATGTATGCCTAACAATGCAGACTCTAGCGTAAGGCCAGGCCCAAAAGACATAGAAAGAATGCGCTTTTGGTGCTGCTGTGGCTGCAAGTCATTCATCATTTTTTGTAAAACATAAAGAACTGTAACAGAGGACATATTGCCACGCTCTTGTAATACAGAATAAGAATAAGATAACTTCTCTTTGGGGAGTGAAAGGGCTTTTTGTGCTGCTTCCAAGATTTTACGGCCACCAGGGTGTATGGCAAAATACTCAGCCTGCGTGCCTTCGGGCATGGTGCTATAGAGCCTTTCTACGAGTTCGGTCAGTCCTGCCTCAAGCAGTGCGGGCACGTAACCACTGAGCTTCATTTCAAAACCCTGATTCCCAATTCGCCAAGCCATATCTTGCTCACCTTTTGGCTCAAGGTCACAATAAAATTTTTCTAAGAGAAGCGCTTTAGGTCGCGCCTGATTGCTCACGAGAGCCGCAGCAGCGCCGTCTGCAAAAATGGCATTGGCCAGTAAGCTGTCGGTGTCGGCGGCGGGCTGCAAGTGCAAAGTGCAAAGTTCTATGCCCACAATAAGCACTTCGGCGTTCGTCTGTGCTTGGCAGATGTAATTGGCCAACTTTAAGGCATTAAAGGCTGCATAACAACCCATGAACTGGATAGAAAAACGCTCTACATTTGAACTAAGCCCAAGTGCGTGTATAAGTGCGATGTCTGGGCCAGGTGCATACATCCCCGTACAACTGACAAGGATAAGATGTGTAACATTTTTAGGCTCAAAATCAGGTATTTGCAAAATGGCTTTCAGGCACAGTTGCAGAGCATTTTCTTCAAAAAGTTTGAGGCGCAGAGCTGTACTTGGCACAGCTTCTTTGGCAAAAATACTATCGGGCGCGTGTCGGTCTGGGTTCAACACAGTATAGCGCTGTTCTATACCAGAGGCTCTATAAAGGACTTGCAAGCGGCGACGGTCTTCGTTCTCAAAACCCAAAACGTTGGCTATGTATTCGGCGGCTACATTCTGCGGAACGCAGTAAGGCGGGTTGGCCGTGCCGATGGCATTCAAGTATGGCATGATTTGGTCTAGCGACTGGTAGAATCGCCTTTATAGTTAAAAACACGTTTAAAGTTCAGTCTTTGGCTTGGTCAAAGGAACGAATGAGTTTGACCATCTGATAGATTTTTTCAGTAGGCACAAAAAAGTGTTCTAAGGCCAGCGTGAACATCTCTAAAGTGGTTTCGTACTCGTCTGTAATAACCTCATCTGCACCCAAATCTCGCATTTCGGCTACTTCGCTGAGGTGGCGAGTACGCACAATGATAAAAGCATTTGGGTTCATTTTTCGGACTCTGTAGGTTATTTTTCGGGTAGCAAATGGGTCGCCGAGTGTAATAACCACAGCTCTTGCAAGCTGAATGTCCGCACTTTGTAAAACTTCTTCGTAGGACGCATCTCCAAAAACAATAGGCTCTTTATTTGCTACCTCATACTTGACAATAATGGCATTTTGTTCAACAATGATATAAGGAATATTGGCTCTCTGCGCGCCCAATGCAATATTTTTGCCATGCGACCCAAAGCCTATGATAACCATGTGGTTCTTCAGAGATTCTTCATCATCATATGGGCCTGAGCTGTTATTAGGCTTATCGTGCATTTGCGGACTGTCCATGCCCTCAAGAACATTGCCATTAGTGCCAGCGGTGGCCATAAAACGCGAAGCCATATAAGAGTTTTTCTCTTCTGCACTTTTACGAATAAGCTCCGACTTATTGGACTTTTTGATGAACCAGCGCTTGACTAATTGTGAACTAAAAGTCATAATCATAGGTGTAAGCCCAATGGTTACGATAGAAACGGCCAAAAAGTATTGATAAATTTCGATGGGCATCAGACCTGTTTCGGCTCCTGTTTTACACAAAACAAAAGAAAACTCATCGCCAATTTGGCATATTGCCAAGCCGACCAGTACGATGGTTTGGCGCGGTAGTTTGAGCGCAATGGCCGATATAAAACCAATTATAGCCTTGACAATGACTGTAATAAGAACCAGAAAAATGATGGTGGCATAATTTTCCTTCAAAAAACTTACGTCCATCATCATGCCAATGGAGATAAAAAAAACACTTGTAAAAACTTCTTTGAAAGGTAGTATGCTGCCAGCCGCTTCGTAACTGTATTTGCTTTCAGCGATAACCAAACCCGCAAAAAATGCCCCTATGGCTAATGAAAGGCCAGCCATAGAGGTCAGCCATGCTATTGCAAAGCAAATTACTACGGTAGCAGTAATGAATAGCTCTTTGCTTTCGGTACGTGCAATCTGAAACAAAAGCCCAGAAATAAGATACTTTGCAGTAAGCACCAATACCAAAATAAGGCAGGCCACTTTGGCAATAAGCATAGCAATATCCATCCAAATATTGGTGGCTTCGCCAGTCATCATGGGTGTAATGAGCATCATAATGACCACCGAAAAGTCTTGAAAAACCATGATAGCAAAGATAACTTTGCCGTGCTCGGTTTTCATTTCACCCTTTCCTTGAAGGACTTTAAGCACAATGGCAGAGCAACTTAGGGCAAACATAAAACCAATAAAAATAGCCGAAGGCAAATAATCATACCCAAAATAATAGCTTAGCGCTGCAAAAACAATGATGGTCAGCACAACTTGTACTGTGCCGCCTATCGCTGCCGTTTTGCGGAGTTTCATCAAATTATCTATTGAAAACTCAAGCCCAATTGTAAAAAGCAAGAGAATTACACCAATATCAGCGAGTAGTTCTACTTCTTCTGCTGCATCAACCAAACTAAACCCACCTGGCCCTGCTAAAACTCCCGTTATCAAAAAACCAACAATAGTGGGTACATGAATGCGGTGTAATATTAGAATAACTATAATTGATACTCCTAATAGGAGCATAACATCTGTAAATATTTCCATTAGTAAGGATAGCTCATCGTGTTGGTATTGACTAAAGGCGCTTATCTAAAAATTTAAACCCAAATTCAATAACGTACAATTCTAGCATATATTAAGCAAAAAAACAAATATTAAGGTATCAATTTTTATTTTCTGCTTTCATGTACTGCTCGCCAGTTGGCCTACTAGCACGAAAATATTGTTTCATGCCTTTTGTACAACAGCAGTGCTAAAACTGTTTGTTTCGTGTTTTTGCACCAGGCTCTTTACTAAGCAGTCAGCCGCTTTATGAACTTTAGTAGGTATTTCTCAATATGAGTTTTTCTTTTACAAACTTTAAAAAATCTTAAAAAATTTGCGCTTTGCAGCATATAAACTAGATTTGCAGTGTGAAAGAGCGTTTAGTAATTATACCTACTTACAACGAAATAGAGAATATTGAGGCCATTGTGCGCAAAGCCATGTCCTTGACTCCAGTTTTTGATGTACTTATAGTAGATGATGGCTCACCCGACGGTACAGCCGATATGGTTAGAGAACTACAAAAAGAGTTCCCTGAGCGTTTACATCTGCAATGCAGAAGCGGCAAATTAGGTCTGGGAACAGCCTACATACTTGGCTTCAAATGGGCACTGGCGGAGGGTTATGCCTATGTTTTTGAAATGGATGCAGATTTTTCGCATAATCCGGACGACTTGGTGCGGCTTTATCAGGCTTGCGCAGAGGGTGGCTACGATGTGGCAGTAGGTTCGCGCTACGTGCAGGGTGTTAATGTTGTAAATTGGCCAATGAGTCGTGTTTTACTGTCTTATTTTGCGAGCCACTACGTCCGAATCATTACAGGAATGCCTGTGGCTGATGCAACAGCGGGCTTCAAGTGCTATGCCCGCCGTGTGTTGGAAGCTATCCCGCTTGAAAAAATTAAATTTATTGGTTATGCCTTTCAGATAGAAATGAAGTTTACGGCATGGAAGTACGGCTTCAAGATAAAGGAAGTACCTATCATTTTTACTGACCGTACTAAAGGGCAATCAAAAATGTCTAGTAAGATTATCAAAGAAGCTATTAGAGGTGTTATTACCTTAAAAGTGAGCAGTTTGTTCAAAACATATCAAAGATGAGTCTTCGCGTCATTATTTCGGGTGGCGGAACAGGCGGTCACATTTATCCGGGCATAGCTATTGCCGAAGCCCTCAAGCAGTTCCGCGCTGAGGTAAGTATTTTGTTTGTGGGCGCTAAAGGCAAAATGGAAATGGAGAAGGTGCCAAAAGCTGGTTATCAGATACGAGGGTTGCCCATAAGAGGTTTTCAGCGCGGTAAAATATTGGTCAATTTGGCGCTGCCTTTCCGCATAGTGCAGTCGCTCTGGCTAGCATGGCGCTTACTTAGGGGTTTTAGGCCACACGTAGTGGTGGGTACGGGCGGCTATGCAAGTTGGGCTATGCTCCGCGTAGCGACATGGACTGGCATACCTACACTGATACAGGAGCAGAATGGCTATGCTGGCCTAAGCAACAAGTCTTTAGCGAAAAGCGTTACGCGGGTCTGCGTGGCTTATCCGCAGATGGAGCGTTTTTTCCCTGCCGAAAAGATTGTATTGACGGGCAATCCTGTACGCTCTGACTTGCATAACTTGGACAGTATTCGCATGAAAGCCTACAGTTTCTTTGAGTTTGCGCCAGCCAAAAAGACGCTGGTTGTGTTGGGCGGCAGCGGTGGGGCAAGACGCATTAATGATGTCCTCGCCGAGCAACTGCCTGCATTGCTTAACCGCGACTTACAAATTATTTGGCAAACTGGTAGTTCTTATTTTGAAGCCTACCGAGAGCAATTTGCGCATTTGGAAGGTAAAGGGCTTTATATAAAACCATTTATTTACGAAATGAACTTCGTTTATGCCTGCGCAGACCTTGTTGTGGCGCGGGCTGGTGCGCTTTCTATCTCTGAACTGGCGCTCGCTGCCAAGCCAGCTATTCTCGTACCCTCACCAAATGTTACGGACGACCACCAAATGAAGAACGCGCTGGCGCTCAGCACCTGCTCGGCAGCTATCTTGATACCAGATGCAGAGCTTTCTTCTCGGCTAGGTCTCGTTTTGGCAGAGTTATTACCTGATTCAGACAAACAACTGGCTTTTTCTCAGGCCATTGCTGCTTTTGCTAAGCCTAACGCTGCTGCCGATATTGCCGCTGAAATACTCAAACTTGCAAAGAAATAGGGGCACTAATTGCATTAAACCGAAAAAGAAATATTACACACTTTGATAATTTCCTCATTTGGATTTTGATAGTGTGAAAACATTTTCCAAAAGGCTTTCATTCTTTCGTCTAGTGTGCTTGTGTATCTATTGTGCGATATTTTTTTTCTCATAAACCACCATACCCTTTCTATTGGGTTTAAATCAGGGCTGTAAGCAGGCAAAAACATAAATTCTAGTTTTGTTTTATGTATTTCTAAAAATGGTTTTAATGATTTTGCATGATGGTATTTTACATTGTCCAGTATCAATGTAATCTTACCTTTACAATCTTTATAGTGATGTAATATTTTCTTTAAAAAGAGTTTAAATGTTTTGCATTTCCACGCACCGCTTGTTTAGCTATAACTTCTCCTGATGCAGGATTGACCGCTCCAAACAAGGTAATTCTCTCTCTATTTCTCTGTTTTTGTTCTATTTTAGGTTGTTTACCTTTAATACTCCACGCATAACTCACACTGGCAGTGTTACTTAAACTGCATTCGTCCTCGAATAAAAAAATATCTTCTATTGGGTTCGAAAAGACTTTTTTTTTAAATTTTCGATAAACTCTTCTCTTTTTTCTTGGTTGGCTTCTGCATAAAATCCTTTCCCTTTTTTATGAGTTAATCCAAGTTTTTTTTTCAGTAGAATATAAACAGCATCATCCGAATATTTTAGGTTACACTCTTGCTGTAAAATCTTTACAAGCATAGGTGCTGTCCATATTTCGGTGTTAAAATCATATTTGGTAGGGCTTTCATTTAAAACTAAATTTTTAAGCCAATCTAATTGTTCGGTGCTTATACGTGGCTTTCTGCCCGTTTTTACTTTATCTTTCAGCCCCTCAATACCATAGGCATTAAATCTATTTGCCCAAATACAGATTTGATTATGGCTTAATAGCAATAATTCTTGTGCTTGGCGACTACTTTTGCCCATAGCAAGGGGCAAAATACAAACCAATCGAGACCCAATTTGAAAACTTTCTTTCGATTTGATTAAAGTTTTAATCTCCTCAGCAGTTTTTGATGTAATGTTTAGCTTTTTCATGCCGCAAATATAATACTTTTTATGTAATAAATTATAATCGGTTTAATATAATGTTCTCTGCTGACTGCTCTACCACACTTTCATCAGACACATTGCGAAGATGTTTGAGCATCAGCAAGCCCACCATCAAGCGAATTTTCTGCTTTTTTGCTCGGAATCATCATGATTATTTGCAAGATTCACAAGGCAAATATCCTAAAACTGGCAGTCTTTTCTAAATGAATTCAATGATAATTTATTCATAAAGAATAACTTAGTGCCTTTTTAAGGGACGACTAGATGATTTCTCGTATTCTGGCAAGGATTTGGAAGAAATATTTTACTTTTTCTCGTTCAGTTTACGCAAAAGCTCCTCTATGAGTTTGTCTTTTTCACTAAGC
>JAAFJX010000061.1 GCA_013299045.1 Cytophagales bacterium
GCATACTCTTACCGCTTCCATTTGGATGATTCTTTGTTTCTTGTGTTTCCGTTGCGCCTGCCGCTGGTTGCGTACTGCTACTACTACTCGCCTCCGCTTCCAGCCCCATGGGGTCATTAAAACTGATAGGGTTGTTGTAGGCGTATTGGTAGGGGCTGATGCCGTCGTAGAGGGGGGCGAGTGGGTCTGCTTGGTGGAAACGCCCTAGTTGTGCGTCGTAGGAACGGAAAGGCGTTTCGTAGAGGTCTAGCTCATGCAGGGTTTCTAGCTCGTTTTGGGCGTTGTAGAGCCAGCGGAAGTCCCCTTGCGTTTCTAGGCCCTTCAGGTTCAGACCAAAAGGGTCGTAGTGGTTTTCTTGTACGGCTTTGGCTATGGGTTCGGTCATGTCGTGTTCTATTTCTTAAAATTCCAATTAGAACGCAGAGTATCAATGTAACGAAGATATATCCCATCCATTTGAACTAATGCTATCTGGTAAGGTAATAGTTTCTTTTTGCCATTTTTCAAGGAGTAGGTGCGAACAGTATCCGTATCGTCGCTGAAAAATGCGAAATCCAGAATTTTATCATTGTTGAAATCAGAAAAAATGATAGGCGAGGAACTCATTTGGTGATCAATAGGGTACTCCGTTATTCCTTCAAGCGTCTTTTCAAATAGCATAATGGCGCTGCAAGGGTTAGAAGTGTTAGAAAAACCGACAATAAATGATGCTAAGTAGTATTTTCCTTCAAAAGCAAATTCATAATTATGATAAACATCAATGCACCAGCAAATAGAATAGTCTTTACCATATGCATAATTAGCTTTCTTTATCAAATCATTTAGAAAATACTTTTTGCCCTCTACAATTATATAATCGCGTTCATGCTCTAGCTCACTGCAAACACGGTTCTGTACATTCGTAAAACGAAAATATTGGGACTGAAAATGATACAGAGTAAGCACATTCAGCGTATCGCTGCTATTACTCAATACCACACTGTCATACTTACTTATCATTTTATCCTTACCAATCTTGTCATGAGGAATGGACGATACAAGTTTGGCAATGAAATCCTCTGCATCATCCAGATGTAAATTCCCAGAGGTGTTATATATTATGTTTTCGGTTGTCTTGTAGATGGAGTCCTTAGCCAATACTGGGAGTTTTGATTGAGTTTTTCTTTGATTACATGACAAAAAAAACACAATGAGCAGTAACCAGCGTAAACTATGCTTAAAATCATTTTCCATATTTATAGAATGTATGTGAAGCCTTAACTTGATTGAGTATACGATTTATTCTGAACATACATTTATCCTGATATTTTAAATCATTGTCCATTATTAAGTTGCCATTACTTTTGCCGCCTACCCAGCGATTGCATTCGCCAATAGGGTTCTTTGAAAGGTTCAATATGGCACGGATATTTGCGCTAATAGCTTGGTCAGCAGTTCCGTAAGTAGAACTAAATTTATTGAGCATACCACTTTGACGCGCTTGTTGAAACGTCATATTTTCCCCAGCGACTTGCCCAATTGCATAACTTCTATTCGCCTTGATTGCAGGATATTGGTTTATAGCACCATTTGCTTTCCATACTCGCATTTTAAGCCGCTCTTCTGAAAAAGAGGGAAAGCCAGAATCTTCTCCCGACTTTTTAGCATTGCAAATAGCCCATGCGTATGCGTCTAACATTTGTCCCTGCCCTTCGCCAAAAGCCCAATTTGCTCTATCCAATAGTTCTCCTTGTGTCATAAACTGTATGTATGCTGAAACACGTGAACTACTGCTACCAGAACGATTTGTTTCAGCGATTGATGTCAAAAAGTCCCATTTAGATTTCCCATCGCCCTTATCATTCTCTACAATAACAATAGCATTATCATCATTTTGATTTCCAGCATCCAACTGACCGTTTACGTTGTAGAAAACAAAAGTAAGACCGGTAGTCTCACTGACCTGGCTAATCATGCTTGCAATAGTTTTAACAGCGGAGCTACTACTAGGCGCAGCCCCATCATTGTTAACAGCCTTGGTATTATCTTGATTCGCTGCAACAGGCATCTTTTCTGGTTTCATACTCACAGACTTAGTTATATTTATTCCTAGCGATAGAAAGGGCAGTCTAAAACTCTAAAAGGTAGAGTGCTTTTTTTCTTAAAGTATTCGGTCATGTAATAAGCTATGCAGCAAGAATCTGGGCATGATGCGCCAAAATAAGCCTCCTTGAATAGAATATCATCGCGGATAGAATAATAAAAAGAATACCAGTTATTATTTGCATCATATTCCACCATGATAAAAAGGTCATCGTCCAGATGTGCAATTTCAAAAGTATAAACATCGCCCGTATTTAAGCTAGTCATTTCAAATATAGGATAGGGGTTGGCGGCAATTATCCTGTAGGTGCGATTCTTTCTATAGACAATGGATTTATCTGAGATATGAAAATTATCGTTTCCTCGTTTGGGTAAACTAGTGGTCGTGTCACTGAGCAGTCTACTTCCGCAGGTATCAAATTTATAGAAATCTTTTGCTCTTTCGCCTGCTTTAGTTACGTTAAAAGTGCATATCCAGTTTTGGCAAATACTCCACTCTGTACTGTCAAGATTAGTTGATACTGACATAAGTATATGTCTTTTATACAGTTTTCCACAAAGCAAATTGGACACCGAATCGGTGATATCTTGTGCATAGGTGCTTATTCCGTACAAAAGCAGAATGATGGTTATGAGACTTTTTTTCATGGCTTTATTTTGAGATAAGTGCTTGAAATTTTATTTTGTTCAACTAATTTATGAATAATCTTAAATGCTTCATGACTGGTTTGCTGTCTAAAGTCCCCTGTGGGATTTAGGTGCGATGTGCCGTTAATAGTAATGATATTAGCATCGGCTAGCTTGACAAGGCTTTTGCAGCCAATCATGTGGTCTGAACCCATTGAAGGATGTATGAGAACACCTTTAGATATTTTTACCAGTTTGCCGTTTGGTTGGTTCACAGGAAGGAGTGGTTCAGGATTAAACGACTCTTTGTCATCCAATCTGTCGTTGTAATCAGTACGAATCAGCGTGTAAATGGCCTCTTTTACAAAAGCATTGGCCTTTCTTTTTCCTTGCTGCTCGCTCTTAGATTCAAACATGATGATATTTTCATTTACCGTAATGGCCTCTACAGTAGCGAGATTTCCATTATGTGCCAACGTTTCAATTCTAAACTCTAGCTTATAGGCAATTATATCAACTGCTTTATCGCTCAAATCTACTCCATGGAGGGTGGTCATGGGCGATGCAATAATCCAAAGCCTTTTTTGAGGTGCAGGCTGGTCTGGTGTTTGAAAATTATTATTTCCACCCCCATTCCCCCAGCTTTTCGCCGCATTAAGCTGATGTTCAATGCTATTTTCTTCTGCAACAGCGCCGCTAGCGTTGCCACCCTCATCATCACCCGCAGACTGCTCTGGAGCAGGCATCTTTTCTAAAGTCATCTCTACGTTAGGCCCTGCGCTGGCGAGTGTAGGCATTTCTTTGATGGGTTCGAGCATGAGCGCGATAGAAAGGTCATCAAAATAGGCGCGGTAGAGCAACGAGCCTTATTTCTTCTCGTTCAGTTTACGCAAAAGCTCCTCTATGAGTTTGTCTTTTTCACTAAGCGCTTGGTCTTTTTCACTAAGCGCTTGGTCTTTTGCACTAAGTGCTTGCTTTTGTTCACTAAGCGCTTGTTTTTGTTCATTAAGTGCTTGCTCTTTCTCTTTCAGTTCTTTTTTCTTTTCGGCTAGTTCTTTGCGTAATTTTCGCTCTTTGCGCCCAAATAA
>JAAFJX010000079.1 GCA_013299045.1 Cytophagales bacterium
TTTTTTGTCTTTGCTCCACCACTCGGCATGCTAAATAGTATAAATACATTCAGTGGTTTTGTCTAGTGGTCTACGCTATGCGCCGCGATTCCTTGAAACGCTGGTCTTGAGTCGGAAGCCGCGCGGTTTCGTTGGTCAAGGATTCGCTTCGCTCTCGAGCAAAGCCAGGCGGAAAAACACCGCCCGTCTTTGTCCTTGACTCAACCGCTCGCTTCCTTTGCGATGTTGTTGGTTTAGTCTGCGACGCATCCCCCCTGCTGGGAAATGTTGCACATTTCTACCAGCAGAGGGGACGCTTGAGTGTACCTGTGTCTGACTTGGACTCTGCGCCGCATTCGTGCTGTGCAATTCCCGTCTATGCAGTAAAAAGCAATGAAGAAGCCAACCACACCAAAAACCAATGTGGAATGAAGGAAAGAAGATAATTTGTCTGATAATTCGGCATCCCCTTGAGCGTAAAACAAGGGTTGGGTTGTTCCAAGATTTTTATTCAATCAGCTTCAAATGACGGGCTTTCCAGCGGTCTTTGCCATACTTTGCAATATCGGCTAGGAAGTCCTCACCATCTCGAGCAGCAACCACCGCGAGAAGAGGAGCAACAGCACGAAATACCCAATCTTTGACTTTCTCATAGGAATCTGTCACTTTTGCAATTGGAAGTATCACCTTTTCGGCAGCATCTAAGAAGTGTTGCCACCAATCCAGAAGAGTCGTACAACGTGTGACATTATCATTGTCAATCACACGGAAATCGACGGCAGCCCGAATCAGTCCAAGAGTCCAAACGGCTTGGTGTGAATCTAAGGCTATGAGGCACTGTATGGCACTGTCTGCCCGTTCATTCTTTAACTCGAGTTCCCAACGCAAAAAGTCATTGTCTGATGATTTAACAGCCTTTTTATCACGAAATTTGGATTCTAGGTATTTATCATACACTCGGAGGTAAGTATCTGATTTACGAGCGCCGAACGTGATACCGGTTGTATCTTTAGAAACTCGAGGGACGATTTTCACACGAGGGTCAATCTGCTTGAACCGTGTAACAATGTTTCCATCTTCCAAAGCATTTTGTATATCCTCGAGCGAGGTGACACGGTTTTTATCATCCACAGTGAGATCAATTCGACTGAACCGCCGACCCTCAACCCCATTTATAAAGGCTAAACCATCCCGAATCTGTGACCAGTTAAGAGTCTCAAGGTGAGAAGCTGGAACAGAAACATGAACACGGTCAGGATCAAAACCAAAGCGAATTTTGCCAACAACTCCCGAATTCTCAAATCGTCGGTAAGGAATGTTAAGAATTTCAGCTTTGGTGAGATCAATACCTAACTCAAGTGTGTATATATTGGCTTCCTCAAGCGAAAGAGGTAGAGAAAAATTTAGCCATCCGACAGAGAATCCGACATGGTTTGAAATTTGCGCCCCTGTAATACCAACGGGGCGAGTCATAAGACGACCACCCGAGATAAAAAATCCAAAAGGTTGAGCGACAAAAAAGAGTCCTCTTTCGTCGCGTTCGAGTTGCCGCTCACGCGCACATCGAACGCAACCCAAGATGGACACTTGATAGTCCGCGAAACATATGTATAATTAAGCCACATTTTAACCTCCTGTGGAAAGGGGAATGTTAGGCTCTCGACGTGTTACCAGCACGAAGGGAGCATTTTACTTTACTTTCTTAACCTTCTTTTTCGGTGGTGATTCTTTTGGGGTTTGAGTATTTATGTTTAGCATCTGGTCAGCTACCTGTTTAGCCACCTCCTCGAGTTCGTTTAGGTACTGCTTGTTCATTTGAGCGCCAAGTACATTTAATTGAGTAAGTGCTGTCAAAGCACCCGTTGGTGTTGCAAGATTGGATTTGATTAGAATATCGCCTAATGTATCCACAAGCTCACGGGCAGCAGCTTCAACAAATCCCGAAAATGTGGGAGAATTGGGAATAGAACGAAACATATTTGTAATACGTTCGTGAACATCAGCATCAATGGAAATTGTGACTATTTTTTTTGTCTTTGCTCCACCACTCGGCATGCTAAATAGTATAAATACATTCAGTGGTTTTGTCTAGTGGTCTACGCTATGCGCCGCGATTCCTTGAAACGCTGGTCTTGAGTCGGAAGCCGCGCGG
>JAAFJX010000067.1 GCA_013299045.1 Cytophagales bacterium
AAAAAAAACATCTAAAGTACTTATTGGTAGTAAATTAATCAATATTTTTATCTTTAAAAACGAAGCTATTTTGAAGATGAAATGCGTGCTTAATTTACTGATAATAAATATCTTATATATTTTTTAAGGGACGACTATTTACATTTTCGTTTTAGGGCTATTCCTACAGCCTAAACCCAACAATGGTAACGTCATCGGTTTGCTTGGCTGCCCCTTGCCATTCTAATAGTGTTTTTTGCAACACAGCTTGCTGCTCTTGCATACTCAAAACGGATATATCAGACAACATTTCTTTGAATTTGGTGCGCGTAAAACGAGCGTTGGTGCTGCCATTATGCTGGTCTGCATAGCCATCTGTGCAAAGATAATAAGTGCTGCTTGGATTTACTTGCAGCAAATGCGTTTCAAACTGCTTGTTTTTAGTGTTTTTTAGATTCCCACCCAAATGCTTATGAACACCCTTGGTTTCTACCAAAATACCATTTCGGACTTCAATAACATGAGTGCAAGCGCCCGAAAACTGAAAATGGCTTGCATGAGCTTCAAAGGCACAAACACCAATATCCATGCCGTCGTTGTTGTTGTTTTCTTCTTGGCGCAGGTTCTTGATAAATTCTAAGTTCAATAACTCTAAAATTTGGCTAGGCTCGGTTATATCTTTAGAAAGTACAATTTTGTTCATCAAATTGTAGGCTATCAGGGTAATAAAAGCGCCATGAACGCCGTGTCCGGTACAGTCAATAACGGCCAATACTTTTTTGTTGTTTTTTAAACCAAACCAATAAATATCGCCCGAAACAATGTCTTTAGGGCTATAAAAAATGAACAAATCGGCAAAGTACTTTTTGATGCTTCTCTCTGAAGGCAGGGTAGCTGTTTGAACAGACTGGGCAGATTCTATACCCTTCGTAATTTCTATATTTTTTAGTTCAATGGCACCAGAAGCCTTCTCTAGGTCGCTTTTTTGGGAAGAAAGTTGCTCATTAATGATTAAAATCTCTTCTCGCTGCTGTTGTAACTCGCTGTTTTGAATGAGAATTTTAGTATTGGCCATTTTCATTTGTCTTTGTTTTCGGAAAATGTAGAGGGCAAAAGCCGTTACAAGCACCAAGACAGTTACGATGGCTATGGTTGTCCAGCGTTGTTTTTGAGCCTCTTGTTGGCGCAAAAGTTCTTGTTCTTTCTGCTTAATGAGCTCTTCTTGCTTCTTTTTGTCAAATTCGTATTGCATTTCCAGTTTGGCGTGGTCGCCTTCTTTGCTGTTTGCATTTATGCTGTCTTTAAGAGCTTGCAGGGCTTCGTGGGCTTCGAGCGCGGCTTTATAATTGTTTAGTCCTTTGTAAAGTGCCAATTCATACGATAAAATATCCTGACGGAAACCTAAATCAGCAGTATTGGTTTGCTCATGGTTTTTGCGATACGCATACAGTGTGCGAAGCCCCTCCTTATAATCTTTCTTTAATAAACATATTTCCATTCTAGATTGAAGATAAGCATTTTGTATGTTCGGCATACCCAATACTTCATACAATTGGCGTACTTTTTCAGTGCAAAAGGTGGCAGAATCTACTAGATTTTTACCTCTGTAATTTCTGCTCATGTTTACATAAACTAGATAAAGGCTGGCAGAGTCGGCTAGTTTGAGCTTGAGGGCTTCTGCCTGCCGGCAATACATCAATGAAGAATCATATTTCTTTTTATCGGCATAAATGACGCTCAGATTGTTGAGTGCGGCACTAACTGCACGCCCAAAATTTATCAAAGTAGCTTTCTCCAACACTTTCTTGTAATAAGTTATGCTCATATCTGCTTTGTTTTGTTCGCTATACCAAACGCCAAGATTGATAAGCGCGACTATCTCTTGTTTTTTTAGACCTCTTTTTTCGGCTAATTGTAAAGACTTTAGTGTTACTGCTAAGGATTTTGTATAGTTTCCTAAGCCGTTCCAAGTAAGAGCTAGGCTGCTATAAAGTGTAAAAAAATGAGCAGAATTTGCCTCATTGGCATGTAAATACGCCAATTCTGCACGCTCATAAATCATGACTGCCTCCAATAGATTATCATTCAAATGGGCAATCAAGCCCTCTGTTTGAATCCAAAGTGGTTTAGCTCTTTTTAAAAAATTTGTGTGTGCGTTGGAGCGTTTTTTATTTCCGAGTAGCTTTTTATATAGCAAGTCCATTGTCTTAAAGTGAGCATTGGCCTCTTTTCGCCTACTCTGCGCCATTGTATGGCACTTTAGTATATACTCAAAGATAGTAAAAAAACGGCTTGTGTCTTGTTTATGCGTTTTTATAACAATATCAAGGCTGTCAAATAATTTAGACGTGCTTGTTTGAGCATACACTTTTCCTGCGGGAGCTAATGCAAACAAACAGCTCAGCAAGAACGGAATAAAAAAAACAATATGCTTGACGTACTTTTCCAAATGTTGCTTAAATATCGTTATCCTCCAAATTTGGATACAATGGACGGTTTTAAATTTGGCAAAAATTAAACCAGAATAGATAGAGAAACCGAAAGATAGAGAAAATAATCAGAACAACAAGTCTCTTCTTCGTGGCTAAACTGTACAATAATGAATACCGTCCTAAACGTTTTTTTATTTGTTAAAATATTGCCTCAGGATTGATTCAGAGTGTCATTTTTGTTTTTCAAACAAGCACCCTATGTACAATATTTTAGAAGGTTCATTGTAGTAGAATCCAGCAAAAAAAAATATTTGACTTGATTTTGTTGTACTTATCTGTTTGTTTTGCCTCAACCAATTTTTTGAACTTTGAGCTGTCCAACTTTGAAATAATCTGCAAAAATTAGGTTATGTTTGTCATCTGAGGGGGGCGTTTTTTTCCACCTCAAATATTGACTTTGAATTAAAACATTCTTAACCCCTCAATATCTTTTTGGACGGGATTAAT